>NZ_JBICUC010000001.1:0-204913 GCF_043197975.1 Kribbella sp. NPDC048928
TCAACGCCTTCGAGATCGCCTTCGACGGCCGCCTCACCACCGGACGCAACTAACCCTCTTCAACCCGAGTTACACCGTTCGTTTGACAGTCCCCTTGCCGCCGTCGGGTCGTGGATCTTGGTTGGTCGGATCGGCGTGTCGGCAACCGAAATCCACGACCCGGCGGGGGCGGGGGCAGCCAACTGCCACGACTCGGCGGACGGGTCGACGTGCGGCGGCCGGCTCCGTGGGATGGTCGTCCTGTTGGACGGCTGGTGGCGGGGTGTCAGTTTGATGCGTACCTAGTGCGGGTGCTGGTGCTGGTGCTGGCGTCTGTGCTCGGCGGATCTGGGCGTGTGGTCGATGGCGCGGGAACAGCGGATGGTTCTTTGCTGTCGTTCGATGGATCGGGCACGACCTTGAGCGCGACGGCCGGCGTCGGCGCTGCAGCATCACCCCACGGATCCACTGGGAGCGAGGTACGCCTGGTCGGGAGTGGCTCATCGGCCCATGGGGCTTTCGGGATCGACGACTCCGCGCCGGCGCGCGACATGGGTAGTTCGTCATCGGCCCAGGGCGCCGTCGGTTGCGCCGACTTCATTGTGATCCGAGGCGCCGGCATCTCGTCACCCCAGGGATCGCGTGCAGGATCCACAACCGTCAGCGGCGAGCCGCCACGCGACGTGGGCAGGTCGCCGTCGCCCCACGGGTCATGCGCGGTACGCGGTGCTGTTGAGGGTTGGCCCTGTTGCGGAGACAGGTCTGCATCGCCCCATGGGTCGGGTGCGGGGCCGGAGAGGGACGGTGGTGGGGTGGGCGGTGGGGGTTGGTGGACTAGTTGGGCTGTGGGTGGTTGGTATTTGTTGGGTGGGATCTGGGTGGGGGTGGACCAGGTGGGGCGGGTTACCTGGACTGTGCCGTTGAGGATTCGGATCTGCCAGTGGCCGGAGTGCAGGTCGATGTGGTGGCGTTTGCAGAGCAGGGCGAGGTTGGAGACGGCGGTGATTCCGCCGTCTGCCCAGTGGATGATGTGGTGGGCTTCGCAGTGCGAGGGTGGGGCTCCGCAGACCACGCAGCCCTTGTCTCTGGCGTTGAGGACTCGGCGCATGTGGCGGGTGACCAGGCGTTGGGTGGTGCCTACGTCGAGCGGTTGCGATTTGGAGCCGAGGACGATCGGGAGTACCTCGGCGTCGCAGGCGAGGCGGCGTACGGTCGCGGCTGACAGGTTGTCGCCGAAGATCAGGGCGCCGGTGGCGTCGGTGGTCGCGGACGCGAGGTCGTTGAAGTCGATCGTGATGCTGATGTGCGGTTTCGGACCATGACCGGGCACAACCTCAGGCACCGTGCTGCCGCGAGTGTCTGCAGCGGCCTCCAGGTCAGGTCCCTCGGCATCCCGCACATCAGCCATCAGGTCAGGCTGCTCGGCGCTGTTCGTGTCTTCTGCGTTCTGCTTGGTGGTAGGGCGCTGCGCGGTGGGGGTTTGGCTTGGGGTGTTGAGGAGGGCGGTCAGGGCGTCGGCTTGGCGCTTGGTGAGGGGGCGGGGGTCCGGTTCGCCGTCGGTGGTTTTGTGCGGGCGGGAGTTGGCGTGGATGAGAGTGCGGAAGAGTTCGGCGTTCTCGTTCGCCAGGTAGCCCTCGAAGGTCAGGCCGCGGTCGGCTGGTTTGAGGGTCAGTCGTTCGCGGGTGTAGGCGTCCTTCTCGTTGGGCTCTGGACCGTCGGGGTCCAGGCGGTCGCGGATCAGGCGGCCGGCGCGGCGCAGTTCTGCGGGGGTGTGGGTGGCGGCGAGGCCGATCAGCTCTTGCTCCGCGACGGCGAGGTTGTCGAGGGGGACGGTGTCCGGAACCTGGTCCAGGACTCCGATGATTGCTGCGGCTTGCGCTGGACTCACCCGCCAGCCGCGCCCGGCGTCAGGTTGACCTTCCACTGATTGGCTGTCCGTCTGGGACCCGGCAGCCCCTTCGCCGACAGGAGCCTCGCCCTCGGCAGCACCCTCACCGTCGGCAGGGGTGGCTTGTGCGGGGTTGTGGAACGGGGTCTGCGGGTCAGGGAGAGCCTCGCTGGTGGCGGGGTAGGTGGTCAGGCGGTTGGCGATGCGGACCTCGCGGCGGGTGTCGCGGAGGTCTTGGCGATAGCGGGTGGCCAGCAGGCGGGCGGTGTCGCCGGCGCCCAGGTCCTGCGCATAGCCGGACGCGTCCAGCCTCGCCGTCAGCTGCCACCTGAGCGTCCTGAAGCGGGCCTCCTCGGCGACGGCCGCGTCGAGAGCCGACAGCGCTTCGCTGTCACTCATCGACCAGACGGGCCGCGCGCCGAGGATCTCCATGCCCACAACTCTAGACACGCCCTCCGACAGTTTTCCAACGCCAGAAGCCCTTATTTTCAAGACGATTCGCCCGAAAAGTTATCCACAGGCGATCGGCTCGTCCACAGGCACCCATACAGTTGCCCAGGGCCACGAAATAATTGCGTGGCGACCACGGCGGGCGCGGCCCTAGAGTTGTGGGCAGAAGACGAGCCCGGGTGGGCCGGAGTTGATCGGTTATCACCTCATAAGTGGAGTGTCGCAGGTTCGAGTCCTGCCATCGGTTCGCCGATGTAGCTCAGCTGGCTAGAGCATCTTTCCGGTCGACGCACCACGTCCACCCGGGCTCGTCTTGTCATGTCCGGAACCGACAGGGGAGAAAGGAAATGTCCACAGACCCGCTGGCTCAGATCAGCACCCGGCAGACCCGCCAGGACGAGCAGGCCGACCCGCGTCAGCAGAAGAACCGCGCCGGTGGGTACACGTTCGTCCAGGACAACCTCGCGCAGCTACAGCGGTTCCTGACACTCGGTACGACCGGCGGCACGTACTACGCCTCCGTACGCGACCTGACGCAGGAGAACGCCGCACTGGTTGTCGAGCTCGCCCGGACGCAGACGGCCGCAGTAGTGACCGCCGTACTGGACATCTCCGTTTCCGGCCACGCGCCGAAGCCGAACCAGGCCCTGTTCGCGCTCGCCGCCGCAGCCAAGCTGGGTGACAACGAGGGCCGCCGCGCCGCGCTGGCCGCTGTACCGCTGGTGGCTCGCACTGGCACGCACCTGTTCACGTTCGCCGGCTACCTGGAGCAGTTCGGTGGCTGGGGTCGCGGTACGCGCCGGGCGATCGGCAACTGGTACGTCGATCCCGAGCGCACCGTGGACACTGTCGCGTACCAGGTGCTCAAGTATCGGCAGCGCAACGGCTGGACGCACGGCGACCTGCTGCGGCTGTCGCACCCGAAGACGACGGAGCCCGTACGGCGGGAGCTGTTCGACTGGATCCACGGACGTACGGCGGACCTCTCGGCGCTACCGCTGCTCGCTGCGTTCGAGCGGATCCAGGCGACGAGCGACGTCACCGAGGTCGCGGACGTACTGGCACTCAACCGCGCCCTGTCCTGGGAGATGGTCCCGGACCAGTTCCTGAACGAGCCGCGGATCTGGGAGTCGCTGCTCGCGAACGGGCTCCCGCAGACCGCGCTGCTTCGGCAGCTCCCCCGGCTCACCCGGCTGGGGCTGCTCGAGCCGTACGGTACGTGGGCGCGTGTGGTCGCGGACCAGCTCACGGATACCGTACGGCTGCGGAAGGCGCGCGTGCACCCGGTCAACGTACTCGTTGCTCAGCGCACCTATTCCGCCGGTCGCGGTGCTCGGAGTGATCAGACCTGGACACCGTCGCGGCCGATCGTGGATGCGCTCGATGCGGCGTTCTACCGTGCGTACGACGCGGTCGAGCCGACCGGGAAGCGGACGCTGCTGGCGCTGGACGTGTCGGGATCGATGGGGTCGCCGGTTTCGGGCCTGCCGATCACGTGCCGCGAGGCGTCGGCCGCGCTCGCACTTGTGACGGCCGCGACCGAGGCGTCGTACGAGATCGTTGGCTTCACCAGCAAGCGGGCGTTCGGCGACACCGAGCTCACCCGACTCGCGATCAGCCCGCGGCAGCGGCTGGACGATGCGATCCGTACGGTGTCGGGGCTGTCGTTCGGGGCGACGGACTGCTCGCTGCCGATGCAGTACGCGCTGCGGCGGAAGCTCGCGATCGACACGTTCGTCGTCTACACGGACAACGAGACGTGGTACGGCGGCGTACATCCGCACCAGGCGCTGCAGCAGTACCGTCGGGTGATAGGGATCGATGCGCGGCTCGTCGTCGTCGCGATGACCGCCACGTGGAACACGATCGCCGATCCGTCGGATCCGGGCATGCTCGACGTGTCCGGGTTCGACAGCGCAGTACCTGGGCTGATCGCCGACTTCGCCCGTTGAGCCGGCGGACGCGCACCCAAGCGCGCCCGCCGACTCACCTCGGTGCCAGCGCTGCGCCGACGCGGGTGCTCGTCAGTGGCAGTGCTCGTCCGAGTCCGTGGTCGACGGGACACTGCGGCCGGCCGGCTTCTCCCACGGTTCCTGGCGGCCGAGTGCGGTGAAGTCGAGCGCCGTGATCGTGAACGTCATCGAATCGGGCCCCCGGCCGTACGTCGAGTATGTGTGGTGAACCTGCTCCCCCACGCGCAGAAAGCAACTCAACCCGTGCAGATCGAACGGCTGCTCGCCCTGCGTGTGCTCGTTGTTCGCTCGGGCGTCCCACTCGGCCTTGCTGCGATAGTTGTACTCGAACGGCACGACGGACTCGTCCAGCGTGACGTGGTAGTCGTAGTTGAAGTCACTCCCGTACGACGAGTACCACGGGAACTGCCAGCCGCGGGCGGTGCGGTACGCGTCCAGCTTCTCGTACGGTGCCCTCGACACCAGCGCGAACGTGGTGTTCAGGTCGTGCATCGCGTCCACCGACCCGATCTCGTCGACGAAACCGGTGCAGTTCGGGCAACCGGCATCCCACTCCGGCTGGAACATGAAGTGGTACACCACCAACTGCGAACGTCCCTCGAACAACTGCAGCAGGCTCGCCTCGCCGGTCGCGCCCGTGAACGCGTACGGCTTGTCCACGAGCACCATCGGCAACTCGCGGCGCCGTGCGTTCAGCGCGTCTCGCTCCTTGGTGAACGCCTTCTCCGCGGCCAGCAGCTCCTGCCGCGCCAGCACCCACTCGTCCCGCCCGACCACATCCGGCAAACTCATCCCAGTCCTCCTTCACCCAACAGAACACCCGGTACGTCGGAACCAACCCCGCCGGTTCGACATCCCACGCTAGGTCTTGGATGGGGTGTTTGCGGTTGCGGAGGGGATGTTGGTCCGGCGGGCGACCCGGGGTGAGTGAGAAGCTGGGGGTATGCGTAGGCGGGTGCGGACCAGCGTCGTGATCTTGCTGCTGGTCGTGCTCCTGGGCGGGGCCGGGTACGTGGGCTGGGTCCTCGTACAGCGGTCTGAACCGGTCTCGTTGCCGGAGACGACCGGTGGGTTCCAGGTCGGTCGGCGGACGTTCGAATGGACCGACAGTCCGCGCCGCGACCCGTACACGGACGGCCCGCGGCGGCTCGCGGTCTGGCTCTGGTACCCGGTGGCGAAGGACACCACCGGCCAGCACGTGCAGTACGCCCCTGGCGAGTGGAGCGGTCTGCACCTGAAGTCCCCGATCTCGGTGTTCCAAGGCCCGTTCGACACCCTCCAGGATCGCGCTCTCGACCGCGTCCTGATCGCCCCGGGCAAGTTCCCGGTCGTCGTGCTGATGCCGGGGATGGGCCTGTCGGCGCCGATGTACGCCGCCCTCGCCGAGGACCTCGCCAGTCACGGTTACCTGGTCGCCGGCGTCACGCCGACGTACAGCGCGAACCTCACCGTCCTCGGCGGCCAGACCGTCGAGAGCAAACCCGCCGCGAACCCGCCGAACCTCGGCGACAGCAGCGAGGGCTCCCAGCAGACCGGCGACCACCTCGTCGGCATCTGGGCAGCCGACGCCCGGTTCGCGGCCGGCATGGTCGCCAAGCAGCTCCCGGGCTCGGTCGAGCCGGCGGTCGGCGCGTCGTACATCGGGCACTCGTTCGGCGGCGCCGCCTCGCTGGAGGCCTGCCGGCTGGACCAGCGGTGCGCGGCCGCGGTCGACGTGGACGGCATCCAGTTCGGCGACGTGGTGAAGAAGGGCGTGAAGGCGCCGGTCATGCTGCTCGGCGCCGACGACTCCTGCATCACCAGCGTCTGCGGACCGGACGCCAAGAACGACACCGGCCGCGACCGCGCCCTCTCGTTGCTCAAGGCAAGCACCGGTACGTCGTGGTGCGCCACGGTCCCCGGCACCAAACACTTCAACTTCACCGACTACGGCGTCTACTACCTCGCGTACCCGCTACGCCGCTTCCTCCCACTCGGCAGTACAGGCCCGCGGCACGCCCTCACCGTAACGAGCGGCTACCTCAACACCTTCCTCTCGCACGCGATCTACAAGACCGCGGCCCCCGGCGCACCGGTCTGCAAGAGCTAGAGATCCAGCTCGTACGTCTGTCCGTGCAGGCTGTCGCCCCACATCTGATGTACTTCTGAACTCACCAACCGGAAGCCCCGCGCGAGATAGATGTGCCGCGCCGCAACCAGTGGTTCGTTCGTCCACAGCACCATGCGCTTGTAGCCGGCCGAGCGCGCGAACGCCAGGCACGTGTCGACCAGCTCAGCACCGAGCTTGAGACCACGCGCGGCCGGCGTCACGAGCAGCAACCGCAGCTGTGCTGTCGTCGCATCCGGCCCGCGGACGCAGAAGATGCTGCCGGCCCGCTCCCCGTCCACCTCGGCGATCCATGCGGCCTCGCGGTCGTCGTCGTGGTCGGAGGCGTACGCGGACACGATCTGCGCGATCAGCGTCTCGTACGCCGCGCCCCAGCCGTACTCGGCCGCATAGATCTCCGCATGCGACTGCACAACCCAGCCGAGATCTCCAGGCTGTCCCAACTTCCTGATCAGTTTCGTCATCCCCAGCCCACCGTCCTACTGACACGAGTGTTTCAGTAGGCGATACTAGCCCTGTGCCGACGACAAGGGAAGCGCCCTCCGCGCGCCAGCAGGAACTGCTGGAACGTGCGTACGCCTACTCACTCACCCACGGGCTGGGCGACCTGTCGCTGCGCCCGCTGGCGACCGCGATCGGCTCCAGCCCGCGCGTGCTGCTGTTCCTGTTCGGCAGCAAGGACGGCCTGATCCGCGCCCTGCTCGCCCGCGGCCGCGCCGACCAACTCGAGCTGCTCCGCCGGACCGAGCAGCGCTACGACGACCCGCCCGGCCTGACCGTCATCGCCCGCGAGCTCTGGACCTGGCTCGCCGCACCGGAACGCCGCCCGCTGATGACGTTCTGGGTGGAGGCGTACGGCCGCTCACTCGTCGCGCCCGACGGCCCGTGGGCCGACTTCGCCCGCTCCACGGTCGACGACTGGCTCCAGCTCCTCGAGGCGAGCGAACCCAACCAGTCCGCGGCCCGCCGCACCGCCGTCCTGGCCATCCTCCGCGGCGCCCTGATCGACCTTCTCGCCACCGCCGACCTCGACCGCACCACCGCCGCCGTCGAGGACTATCTCAACCAGAGCTAGCGTCCGAAGATCCGAGGGCTCCTGCACCACAGTTCTTCGGACGCAAGCGGCTACGCCAGCTCGAAGGCGACGGTGCGTTTGGCGATGTCGGCCTCGACGAGCTTGACGCGGGTCTGCTGGCCGAGGGGCAGGGCGGTGCCGGTGACGCGGCCCTCGATGGCGAGCTTGGTCAGCGCGACGATGCCGCGGTTGTCGTCCTTGTCGTCGACGTCCGTGATGACGCCGTCGAAGACCGCGCCGATCTGGTCGGCGACCAGACCCGCCTCGACCATGCTGACGATCGACCGTTCGTACGCGTGCGCGCGCCGGTCCGCGTCATCCATGATCTTCGGGATCTCCTCCATCGACTCGCGGACCCAGGCCGGCACCTCCGCACCGGCCGAGAGCGCGACGCAGATCTCCCCCGCCCAACGGTCCACCAACCGCCGCAGCGGCGCGGTGACGTGGGCGTACTCCGCCTTCATCGCGGCGTGCTGCGGATTCTCCGGGACGCTGCCGTCGAAGGCCGAGTACCCGGCGCCACGGAACAGCACCGTGCAGGCCGCCAGCATCGCCGCGTGGGCGGGGACCTTCGGGTCGAGCCCGTGGATGAATTCGGCGTACGACAGGCTGTCCGGCCACTCGATGCCGAGCGCCTTCGCGGTGTTGCCGAGCTTGCGGCGCAGATCGTCGTGCGACTCGGGCAGCGTCCGCAGGATGCCGATCTTGCCCTTCATCATCAACTGCGCGGCGGCCATGCCGGTGAGCAGCGAGATCTGCGCGTTCCAGCCCTCGACCGGCAACGGCGCGCGGAACTCCAGGCCCCAGCCGCTGTCCGACGTGACGACCTCCTGGTCCGGGATCGGCAGGTTCACACCACCGCGCTCCAGCTCGCACTGCTCGCGGAGCTTCCCGACCTCGCGGAGCAGCTGCAGCGATTCGGACGCCGTACCGGCATCGAGGTCCTGCTGTACGCCCGCGTAGTTGAGCTTCGCACGTGACTTGACCAGAGCGCGCTCGCAGGTGACGCCGGTGATCTGACCGGCTGCGTCGAGCGCGACCGTCCACAACAGGGCGGGACGGACCTGGTCGGGCAGCAGCGACGCGGCGCCCTCGGAGAGCTCCGGTGGGTGCAGCGGGGTCCGCTTGTCGGGCGCGTACAGGGTCTCGCCGCGGCGACGCGCCTCGGTGTCGATCGGGTCGCCGGCCTGTACGAACGCGGCCACGTCAGCGATCGCGTAGTGCACCGTGAAGCCGTCGCCGGTGCGCTCGATGTGCAGCGCCTGGTCGAGATCCATCGAGTCCGGCGGGTCGATCGTGACGAACTCGAGGTCCGTACGGTCGAGCTCCGGCAGCCGCGCGTTCTGCGCCGCGGCCACGGCGGCGGCCGTCACCTCGGGCGGGAACTCCGCGGGCACCTCCTGCTCCCGGCGGATGTCCTGCAACGATGCGCGAAAGACCTCCGGCACATCCTCAGCGAAACGAACCCTCTGCAGCGGCATGGGGTCAGACTAGACGTTGTGTCCGAAGATCCGTGGTGCATCGCCCTCGGATCTTCGGACGCAAGGCTCGTCAGGGCACGACATTGAAGGAGCGAAGGGACGCGAGGCCGTCGGCGTACCAGTGCGCCTCGGTGATCGTTGCCGGGCGCAGCTCCATCCGGAAGAGCGAGGACATCGGGGCCTGCAGCACCGATCGCACCATCAGCTTGATCGGCGTCACGTGCGTGACCACGACGACCGTCTTGCCCGGGTACCGCGCCAGCAGCCCGTCCCGCGCCGAGCGTGCGCGCCGGGCGCAGGTGTCGAACGATTCGCCACCGGGCGGCGCGACGCTCGTCGACTCCAGCCACGCGTTCAGCGCGTCCGGCCACTTCTCCTGGATCTCCGCGAACGTGTGCCCGTCCCAGTCGCCGAACGCGACCTCCCGCCAGCCGTCGTCCACGACCGGCTCGAGGCCGAGCTTCGCGGCGACCGCCGCCGCGGTCTCCTGGGTCCGGCGCATCGGCGACACCACCAGCGCGTCCACCTCGCCGACCCGCGACAGGTACTCGGCTGCAGCCAGCGCCTGCGTACGGCCGGTCTCGCTCAGCCCCGGGTTGTCACCACCGGAACCGGAGAACCGCTTCTCCGCGGTATGCGGGGTCTCGCCGTGCCGCAGGAAGATCAGCCGCGTCGGCGGCTCGGCCACCGGGCCCCACCCGCGCACCGACTTCTCGAGATCGGAGGGCTCCGCGGCCGGCTTGGCCGCCACCGGTACGTCCGCGGGCTGCAGCGGGATCGGTACGTTGTCGAGCGCGTTGTTCGCGAGCGCGTCCGCGGCGGAGTTCTGGGCGCGCGGCACCCAGGTCCACTCGGTCCCGAACGGCGCCAGCCCCTGCGCCTTGATCGCCAGCGGCTGCAGGTCCGGGTGCTTGATCTTCCAGCGGCCGGCCATCTGCTCGATGACCAGTTTGGAGTCCATCCGTACCTCGATGGACGCGTCCGGCGCGTACTCGGCGGCGAGCTCGAGGCCCGCGACCAGACCGGAGTACTCCGCGACGTTGTTGGTGGCGATGCCGAGCGTCTTGCCCTGCTGCGCGATCACCTTCCCGCTCACCGGGTCACGGACGAGCGCACCGTACGCAGCAGGCCCCGGATTCCCCCGGGACCCCCCATCAGCCTCGACGATGACGTGGGTGTAGGTCATGCCGCGCTGTCCGCCGTGCGTACGAGGATGCGGCCGCACTCCTCACAGCGCAGGACGGCATCGGGGGCAGCCGCCTTGATCGCGTTCAGGTCGGACGGTGCGAGCTCCATCCGGCAGCCCATGCAGCGCTTGCCGACGAGCGGCGCCGCGCCGATGCCGCCGTTGTGGTCGCGCAGCCGCTGGTACTGCGCGATGAGCTGCTCGGGCAGCTCGGCCGCGACGCCCGCACGCTTGTCGGCGAGGCCGGCGCGCTGCTCGTCGAGCTCCTTGAGGACGGTGTCGCGGGACGTCTCCAGCTCGGACTGCCGGCCGGCGAACGCCTCGGCGCGGGACCGCAGGTCGGCCTGCACGACCTCGGCTGCCTCGAGCTTCTCCATCACCTCGAGCTCGGAGTCCTCCAGGTCGGAGATCCGCCGGTCCAGCGAACCGATCTCGTGCTGCAGGTTCTCCAGGTCGCGGGGCGAGGTGACCTGACCGGAGTCGAGCCGCTGCTGGTTGCGGGACCGGCGCTGCCGGACCTGCTCGACGTCGCTGTCGGCCTTCTTCTGCTCACGCTGCAGGTCGCTGACCTCAGTGTCGGCGGTAACCAGCTCGCGGTCGACGACGGACTTCTCGGCGGTCAGCTCCTTGAGCGCCTGGTGCTCGGGCAACGACGCGCGTTTGTGCGCGACCTGATCCAGCTGCAGGTCGAGATCCTGCAGGTCCAGCAACCGGCGTTGGACGGCGGGCTCGGCGTTCAGAGTCGGCTCCTTCAAATCGTTGGCGGCGTACTCAGATCCGCAGGGTCCATGCGTCCGTGCAGAGAGTTGAGATGTGGGAGTCCACGGTACTGCCTGCGGCCGCGAGCGCCTCGCGCAGGAGGCGCTCCGCGTCCGCGAGCCACGGCCACTCGCTCGCCCAGTGTGCGACGTCGACGAGCGCCGGGTCGCCGTACGCCCGGGCCTCGGTGGCCGGATGGTGCCGCAGGTCCGCGGTCAGGTACGCGTCGACGCCCGCCGACCGGACCCGGTCGAACTCGGAATCGCCTGCTCCCCCGACCACCGCAACGGTCTCGATCGTCCGGTCCGGATCCCCCGACACCCGGACGCCGTGCTCGGTCCGCGGCAGGCTCTCCGCGACCAGCCGCGCGAAGTCCGCCAGCGGCAGCGGCTCCGCGAGGACACCGACCCGCCCGCCACCACGCTCGCTCGGCAGCTCGGCCAGCTCGTAGAAGTCGTACGCCGGCTCCTCGTAGGAATGCGCCGCGAGCAGAGCCTCGGCAACCGCCCGGCGCTTGTGGCGCGGCAGGATCATCTCGATCCGGTCCTCGCGGACGACCTCGATGTCGCCGATGCTCCCGATCGTCGGGTTGGCGCCCTCGAGCGGCCGGAACGTCCCTTCGCCGGTCACGCTCCAGGCGGCACGCTCGTAGTTGCCGACCTGTCCGGCACCGGCCTTCGCCAAAGCGTCGAGCATCGCCTGCGTCTCCGCGACCGGTACGCCGACGACGACCTTGTCCATCGGCTCGGCCGGCATCGCCTTCAGCGGGCGGGTGTCGCGCAGCCCGATCGCGGCGGCCAGGGCGTCGCTGACACCCAGGTTCGCGTTGTCGGCGTTGGTATGACAGACGTGCAGTGCGACGCCGGCGCGGATCAGGTCGTGGATCACGCGGCCCTTCGGCGTCGTCGCGGCCACGCTGTTCACCCCGCGGAGCAGCAGCGGGTGATGCGTGACGAGCAGATCGAAACCACCGTCGATCGCCTCGTCGATCACGGCCCGCATCGGATCGACCGCGAACAGGATCCGCCGTACCTCCTGCTCCGGGTCGCCGGTCACCAGGCCGACCGCGTCCCAGGACTCCGCCCAGGCAGGGTTGTAGAGCCGATCGAGTACAGCGAGCACGTCCGCAAGCGTCGTCACGCGCTTATCCTGACATTCGCGCGACCGCATGGACCGTGACGGGGGCAACCGCCCGGTGCCCCCGCCACGACGAGGTTCTGTCCGGCGATGGATCGCCAGACAGAACCTTGGGCCGCCGGTACCGGTGACGGCGTGGAGGTGCGGCCGCCCCGCCGCATCCACCACAACACCCGTACCGGCGGGTTTCGCCCCGGCCACAGGGGGAGGGCCGTCTCGGGACGGCTCGACCGGAGCGAGTCTGAGGTCTAGGGAGACACGCCCTAGATCAGCCAGGCGGTGGTGTCGCCCGGCAGCTTGTCGCCGTCGAGCGGACCGCTGGACAGGACGACCGCGGCGTCGGGCAGCTCGATCGGCGCGGCGCCGAAGTTCGTCACGCACTGCCAGCCGCCGGCGCGGACGAAGTGCAGGACGTCGTCGCTCTCGTCGACCCAGGTCAGCGCGCTCCCGGTGCGCAGGCCTCGGCGTACGGCCAGAGCCTTGCGGTACAGGCTCAGCGTCGACTCCGTGTCGTCCTGCTGCGCTTCGACGGAGTACGCCCCGAACCACTTCGGCTGCAGCAGGTGCGCTCCGCCCGTACCGAAGCCGAACGACAGCCCGCCAACGGTCCATGGGAGCGGTACGCGGCACCCGTCGCGGCCCTTCTCGGCGCCCTTGGAACGGAAGTACGCCGGGTCCTGCAGGTTCGCGGCCGGGAGCTCGCCTACCTCCTGGAGGCCGAGCTCCTCACCCTGGTACAGGTACGCCGAGCCGGGCAGTGCCAGCATCAGCAGGGTCGCGGCGCGGGCCCGGCGCAGGCCGAGCGCGACGTCGACGGTTGGCTCGGTGCCGTTGCTCAGCAGCCAGTCCTTGCCGTCCTGCCAGCCGCCCTTAGGGTTCTTCGGCAGGCCGTACCGGGTGGCGTGCCGGACGACGTCGTGGTTCGAGAACACCCACGTCGACGAGGACCCGTTCTGCTCCGCGAACGCGAGGTTCTCCTCGATCACCCGCCGGAACTTCTCGTACTCGAAGTCGGCCTGCAGCAGGTCGAAGTTGAACGCCTGCCCGAGCCCGTCGGCGCTCGCGTACCGCGCCCGGCGAGCGGCCGGCACGAACGCCTCGGCGACCGCGGACCGCGGCGGGTCGTAGCTGTTCAGCAGCTTGCGCCAGTCCTTGTAGATCTCGTGGACGCCGTCCTGGTCCCACAGCGGGTGCTGACCGTTGGACTCCGACTGCCGGGGCAGCGTGGTCTTGGACGGGAACGGCTCGGACAGGTTCTTCACGAGCGCATGCGCGACATCGACCCGGAAGCCGTCCACGCCGCGATCCGACCAGAACTTCAGCGTCTCCAGGAAGTCCGCGCGGACCTCGGGGTGCTCCCAGTTGAGGTCCGGCTGCTCGGCCGCGAACAGGTGCAGGTACCACTGGCCATCGTCGGTCTGTGCCCAGGCCGACCCGCCGAACACCGAGTCCCAGTCCGACGGCGGCTGGTCGGGAGCGCCACCCTCCGGACCGTCGCGGAAGATGTAGCGGTCCCGGGCCGGGTGCCCCTTGGCCGCCTCGAGCGCCTCGACGAACCACTCGTGCCGGTTCGAGGTGTGGTTCGGGACGATGTCGACGATCAGCTTGATGCCCGCGTCGTGCAGCGCGCCGATCAGCTCGTCGAAGTCCGCCAGCGTGCCGAGCCGCGGGTCGACGTTGCGGTAGTCGTCGACGTCGTACCCGCCGTCGGCCAGTGCGGACGGGTAGAACGGGCTCAGCCAGACCGCGTCGATGCCCAGCGCCACCAGGTACGGGACTCGACTGATGATGCCCGGCAGATCACCCACGCCGTCGCCGTTCGCGTCGGCGAAGCTGCGCGGATAGATCTGGTACACGACGGCCTGCCGCCACCAGTCGGCCTGAGTCGTCTGGCCCGTTTGGGTCGTCTGCGGACTCGTCACGATCGCCTCACTCGGAATCTGTTGGTCACCCGGGGTTTATATATAGGCTCTAAATTTAGAATCTGCATGTATTCTGCGGTCGGTACGACGACGAGGTCAAGGGGCATTCATGGCGAAACCACCGGCAACCCCGCCAACGGCCACGCCGACGATGTTGCGGCGGGTGAACGCGGGCAAGGTACTCGGCGTGCTCACCCGCGCCCGGGTGATGACCGGAACGGGCCTGATCGAGGCCACCGGCCTCACCCGCGCCACCGTGCACGCGGTCTGCAACGACCTCATCTCGATGGGCTGGGTGGTCGAGCTAGACCCCGGCCGGACCACGGTCGGGCGGCCGTCGAGGCGGTTCGAGTTCAACAGCCAGGCCGGGTACGTACTTGGGATCGACATCGGTGCCGCCAAGACCACTGTGCTGGTCTCGGACCTGCGCGGCGAGACGGTCGCGAAGGCCGGGCGGTCCGCGGCCGGTGTGAAGACGCCGGGCGAGCGGACCGGGATCGTGCACGAGACGGTGCTCGAGGCGCTCGGGTCCGCAGGCGTGTCGGACGCTCAGGTCCTCGCCGCGGGTGCCGGCGTGGCCGCTCCGGTCGATCGGGAGGGGAACATCCTGGTCGACGACGAGTTCTGGCGGCGGTTCGACACCGGGCTCTCGACGCGGCTCACCGACCTGCACGGCTGGCCGGTCCTGCTCGAGAACGACGCGAACCTCGCGACCCTCGGCGAGCGCTGGCGCGGCGAGGCCCGCAACGTCGACGATCTCGTCGTCCTGCTCGCCGGTGAGCGGTTCGGCTCCGGGCTGATGGACTCCGGGCGGTTGCTGCACGGCAGCCGTGGCGGTGCCGGTGAGATGGTGTTCCTGAAACTGATCGAAGGCGTTGGCGACACCCACGGTATCGCCCGGATCGCCCGTGAGAGCGGGACGGCAGCGGCCGCGGACCCGAGCGTGGACACGTCGTTGCGATCACTCGCCACCGGCGGTGAAGTGACCGCCGAGCAGGTGTTCCGCGCGGCGGCGGACGGCGACAAGGTTGCCCAGGGCATCCTTCACGACATCGCCGGACGTACGGCCCGGGTGGTCGCCACCCTCGGCACACTCTTCAACCCCGAGCTCGTCGTCCTCGGCGGCGCGGTCGCGGAAGCTGCCGCCGCGCTGCTCCCCGACCTCGAGGAACAACTGGCCCACTACACCAGCACTCCCCCGCGCGTCGCCGTCTCGTCCCTCGGCGACGCGATCGTCTCGGTCGGCGCCGTCCGCCACGCCCTCAACTATGTCGAGCAGCACGCCCTCGACCTGGAACTCACCTGCCGCCCCACGTAACCATTGTGTCCGATGTGTGGGTGCCGACCACTCCCTCACTGAGCCGTGCACCGGGATCGGGCAGCAGGATGGGGCAGCGGGATGGGGCGGCGGGCGGGGCGGACAGTTCGACAGGACATGTCGGTCGGTGTCTGGCCGGTGGGTAGTGCACCTGAGCGTGAAAGTGCGTTGCGCGTACGGTGTCTCGGGGTGCACTACCTGTCGAAATGTCCCGGCCCAGCCCGGCCCGGCCCGGTCGGTTGGTCGGTTGGCTGGTGAACTGGGCGGCGTGCGAGGGCGGTGGCGGAGGGTTCGGACAGGCAATGGTGGGTTCGGACAAGCAGTGGTGGGTTCGGACAAGCAGTGGTGGGGGTGGACCGGCAGCGTGCGTCGTGGATAGGTCGTTACCTGTGCCAGCCCTCCAGTTCCGTCCCGGAATCGTCACGCCCGTCCGCCGTCGGTCCACCCACACATCCGACTGGAGAGCCGGTTAACCCCTTGAAACGCCCCTTCATCCCACGCATGCGAGGGGTGGAGGGGCAACTTCGCTGGTTAACCTCTGAAACGGCGTGGGCGGGGTTGGCGGAGCGGGGTTGGCGGCTAGCGGGTGAGTTGGCGGGCGATGGCTTCCAGGACGATCTTGTTGCGGCCGGAGGTGGTGGCGGAGGGGACTCCGGCTGGGACGAGGGCCTGGTCCTCGGGGATGCCGGTGCAGAGGACGAAGACGTTGTCTGGGTGACCCTCAACGAGGTGCGTGAGGGCTGCGCGCATCCACGGCGTACGACCGGCGTCCTGGACCGCGATCACCAGCGGACGGCCCTGAGCGGCCTTGGCGGCGCGGGCGATCGCGTCGTTCTCGGGTTCCGCGTTCGCGGTCAGGTGGTGCTCGCCGCGGAGCACGACACCGGCCGCGGCCGGCGCGACTCGGGTGAAGATCTCCGGGAGGCCTGAGAAGTAGGGGTTCCAGGCCGGATGCAAACCCTGCGTCAGATCGATGACGTACGGCGCCGCGCCGAGCTGTGGGAAGGTCTGCCTGGCCACCACCCGGGCCGCGACCTCGCGGATCGGGGCGCCGTCCAGACCGGGCTGCCGGGTGCGCTGCCCGAGCGACGCGGCCAACGTACGCACGCGGGCCGCGGCATCAGCGACGCGTTCAGCCGGGAGTACGCCGGTACGTACGGCCTCGACCACGCGGGCGGTCAGCGCCTGCGGGTCCGCCGTACCGACCGCGATCATCGCCAGGTCCGCGCCGGCACCGATCGACGCGACGGCGGCGTCCTCGATCGAGCGGTTCTTGGTGATCGCCTGCATCTCGAGGGCGTCGGTGGTGACGACGCCGGCGAACCCGAGCTCTTCGCGCAGGAGTCCGGTGAGCAGCCGGTGTGAGAGCGTGGCGGGCTGATCGTCGTACGCCGAGAAGATGATGTGCGCGCTCATCACGACGTCGGCGCCGGCGGCGATGGTCGCGCGGAACGGCGCCAGCTCGACGGCCTGGACCTCGTCGATCGAGCGGTCGACGCGCGGCAGGTCGGTGTGCGAGTCGACCGAGACGTCTCCGTGGCCCGGGAAGTGCTTCGGGCAGGCGGCGATCCCGGCCTCGTGTACGCCCTCGACGAACGCGACGCCGTGCCGGGAGACGACCTCCGCGGTCCGGCCGAACGAGCGGGTGGAGATGATCGGGTTCGCCGGGTTGCTGTTCACGTCGACCGACGGCGCGAGCATCAGGTCGATGCCGAGCGACGCCAGGGTGGCAGCCGCGTCACGGGCGGCGGCGCGGGTCAGGTCGACGTCGTCCAGGTCGCCGAGCAGCCGCGGGGACGCGAGCGGCCACGGGTTGGCCGGCGCGAGATGGCTGAACTCGCCGCCCTCGTGGTCGATCGCGACAATCAGATCCGGCCGTTCGGCTCGCAGATCGGCGGTGAGGGCAGCCACCTGGTCGGCGTCCGCGACGTTCCGGGTGAACAGGATGACCGCCCCGAGCCCACCCGCCACGGCCCGCCGCAGCTCGTCCGGAGCCGACGTCCCGGTAAACCCGACCACCAACGACCCCGCCGCGTCCCGCTCCAATTCATCACTCATCCCCCAACCCTCCCGCACCCCCGGTCCACGCGCCAGCCGGGTGTCACGCCGTCACCGGGTGCTGACATTCGGCAGCCCAATCGTTCCTCAGGGCTATCGTTGTCAAGGGCTGTCATGGCAGTTAACTGCCGTCTTCCTGCGGGTTTTCCGTGATTATCAGGAATCACCCCTGTCTGTTCGGGCCGACTACGGATAACGTTGTCTCTCGACCTTGACCGCCCTGACGGGGGGACGATGAGCGACGACACAGTGGATGACACCGGGGTGGCACGGCAGACCGTGCTGGGAATCGACATCGGCGGCACGAAGATGGCCGCCGCTTTGGTGTCCGCGGACGGCACCATTCTCACCGGCGACCGGATCCGGACCCCGTCCGGCGGCGCCGACCAGGTGTTCGCCGCGCTCGGCGAGCTGATCGGTCGCGTGCGCGCTCAGGCGCCCGGGGCCGCGCCGCTCGCCGTCGGCATCGGTTCCGCCGGCCCGCTCGACCAGCAGCACGGCCTGGTTTCGCCGGTGAACATCCCCGGCTGGCGCAACTTCCCGCTCGTCGACCAGGTCCGGGCGCTGACCGGCGACGTACCGGTGGCGCTCGGCCTCGACGGGCACTGCTTCGCGCTCGGCGAGTACTGGAGCGGTGCGGGACGCGAGGCGCACACCCTGCTCGGGATCGTGGTCTCGACCGGTGTCGGCGGCGGTCTGGTCGTCAACGGCAAGCCGCTCGTCGGCCAGTCGGGCAACGCGGCCCACATCGGGCACGTGGTCGTCGACCAGGACGGCGAGGCGTGCGCCTGCGGATCGTTCGGGTGCGTGGAGGCGTACGCGAGTGGCCCGCGGATGGTCGCCCGCGCGCAGCGGAACGGCTGGCGCGCGGACGAGGACGTGGATGCCGAAGTACTGGCTGCCGACGCCGCTGCCGGGGACGCGCTTGCAGTGGCCGCGTTCGACGACGGGGCGCAGGCGCTGGCCGCGGGCATCGTGGCGACGGCCGTGACCGTCGATCTGACCACCGTCGTGATCGGCGGCGGGGTCGCGAAGGCCGGCCCGGTGCTGTTCGACCCGGTGCAGGCGTGGGTGAAGCGGCTCGCGCAACTGCCGTTCGTCACGGACCTCACCGTGGTGCCGGCTCAGCTGGACAACGCAGGCCTGCTCGGGGCCGCCCACCAGGCGTGGGCCGCGCTCTCCTGAAGCGGACAGTCACCGTGGTGCGGTAAAGGTTCTCCCGCACACCTTTGCGCAATTTTTACGAATCTTGCGAATCCGTGTAACAACAGCCCTACGCGCAGCGATGCTACGGATGGATGGGGTGGGGGCACCGTCATCCACGCCCGGTCGAGGGGGCTCGGACCGGGCGGTCCACGGGAGATCGAGGGGGGCCTTGGATCGACCGGAACACGTGAGCGGCGGGTGAGGCGACTCCCCCGCCGCAAGCGTGCGACCCACGGCCGGGAACCAGCATGCCTTCGGCAACGTCCGACCGGTTCGTGCGCGATCGATCCTCAGGAGGGATGGGATCGAACGCGGGTTCTGCACCGTGAACGGCTGACAGTGGTTGCGGGAGCGCGGCCACCGGCCTGACCCCGTCCACGGTGCAGAACGGGACGCCCACGGCTGTGGCGTTGCAACTGCTCGCTGTTACGGCTTGAGCCACTCCGGCTCGGGAAGGCGCGCGCGGTCCAGGCGGCCGTTGTCGTCGAGCGGCAGCTCCTCGATCGGGATCAGGTCCGCCGGCACCAGGTAGATCGGCAGCTCCTTGCCGAGGTCAAGCATCAGCCGTGCCAGTACGGCGGGATCGCTGTCCTCGAGGACGACGTACCCGATCAGACAGGTGTCACCACCCGGGTCCTGCTGCGCGACCACGACCGCGTCGACCACGCCGGGCTGATCTGCCAGGACGTGCTCGGTCTCGCCCGGCTCCACCCGATGGCCGCGGATCTTCACCTGGTCGTCCGCACGGCCGAGGTACTCCAGCGTGCCGTCGACCCGCCAGCGGCCGAGGTCGCGACTGCGGTACAGCCGCGCGCCCGGGTGGCCTGGGTCGGCGACGAACGCGCGCTCGGTCTCCTCCGGCCGGCCGATGTAGCCCTGGGCAACCGCGGCGCCGCCGAGATGGATCTCGCCGACCGCACCGACCGGCGCCGGCCGCAGTGCGGCGTCCAGCAGCCGTACGACGACACCCTCGATCGGGCGCCCGATCGAGGGCCGGTCCTCGGCGGGGTCGACCGCGTGGATCGTGGTCACGATCGACGCCTCGGTCGGACCGTACTCGTTGAACAGCCGGCACCGCGGATGCGCGTCCAGGAAGTCCCGCACCTTGTGCGTCAGCACCATCGCCTCGCCACCCGCCACGATCTCCCGCAGGGCAGGCAGCTCGGGCAGCCGGCGCATCGTGGCCAGCAGCGCGGTCAGCGGGCTGAACGCCATGAACAGTCGCTGTACGTCGTGATCGCGGAGCGCCGCGACGACCGCATCCGGGTCGTACCGGTCGTCCTCGCCGATCAGGACGAGCGCGGCGCCGGACGCCAGCGTCGTGAACATCTCCTGTACGTGGACGTCGAACCCGAACGACGTCCACTGCAACGTACGCAGCGACCGGCGGGTCCGCAGGTAGTGGCGGACCAGGTTCACCGGGCCGCGGTGCGGGACCACGACGCCCTTCGGGTTGCCGGTCGAGCCGGACGTATAGATGCAGTACGCGATGTCGTCGGCCGCGGCGCGCCCCGGCGGCGCCTGCCGGGCGCGCGGGTCGCCGTCGACCGCCGCGACCGGGACCAGCCGCAGGCCGAGGCGATCGGCCAGTGCCGCATCGTCGCCGACCAGGGCGACCGCTGCGGAGTCGTGCACCATGAACGCCCAGCGCGACTCCGGTACGCCCGGATCAAGAGGGAGGTACGCGGCACCGGACTTGAGCACCGCGAGTACGGCGACGACCATTTCGGTGCCGCGGGCAACTCGTACGGCGACCAGCTCGCCGGACTTCACGCCGAGGTCCGCGAGCTGCCAGGCGACAGCGTTGGACCGGCGGTCGAGTTCGGCGTACGTGAGCTCCCGATCGCCTTGTATCACAGCGATTGCGTCCGGTGTACGGGCGACCTGCTGCTCGAACAAGGTGTGCAGTCCGCTGAGTTCACCGGCGACGACAGCGGCCCGGCGTACGCGGCCGATCGGACCGACCGGGTCGGCGTCGGACTCCAGCTCGCGGAGCAGCTCGACGTCGGACTCGATCGGCAGGGTCAGCTCGGGCAGCCGCAGGCCCGGGCTGGTCGTTGCCCTGCGCAACACTTCGGCGAGGTAGTCGAGCAGGCGCTCGATCGTGCGCTGCTCGAACAGCCCGGTCCGGTAGTCCGCCGTACAGGTGATGCCGGCGCCGTGGTACGTCAGCCTGAGCCGCAGGTCGACCGCCGCCGGCAGCTCGTCGTCGCCGTCCTCGAAGTCGACAAGGATCTGGAACAGCGGGTCACGCTGGAGGATCGCCAGGTCCGCACCGGCGTGGTCGAATGCGGCGGCCGTCACGTCGCGGATCCGCTCGGTCAGCTCGCCGAGATCCGGCTCACCGGACAGGTCGATGCGCAACGGCAGCGGGCGCCGGGGATCGGTCGAGGTGTCGCCCTTGGGACGGATCAGCGCGGAGCCGATCGTCACGTCCTCCTGCGCGGCGAACCGGCCCAGTACGGTCGCTGCCGCCGCGAGCATCGTCATCACCGGGCTGAGCTTGCGGTCCCGGCTGTACGCGAACACCGCGTCGCCGAGCTCCTCGTCCAGCTCCTGCTTGACCGACGCCACCGCGTCATCACCGGCCACCCGCACCCGGTCCGCCGGCAACACCAACGGCTCTGCCCCGGTGAGCACGTGATCCCAGTAGCTCAGATCCCGCCGCTGCACCTCCTCACCCGCAACGTCCGAAGCTGTGTCGCTGACAGCCCACGAATCGTCGGACGTCAGCGGGAGACCCTCCGCGTCGCCGTCAGACGTTGCACGTGCGCCGGCGTCGGACGTGCTGCTTGTCTCGGGGGCTTGCTGCTCGGGGGTTGCCGACAGCTCTTCGCTGGCATCCGTCGTGGACGGCACGGGCTCCTGGGCCGGGGTCGGTTCGGTGGAGGTCGGTTCGGTGGGGCTCGGTTCGGTGGAGGTCGGTTCGGTGGTGGTCGGTTCGGTGGGGGTAAGTTGCGCGGGCGGTTCGGCGAGGAGGGCGAGTTGCTCGCGCATCAGCTTGGTGACGCCGTCGACCAGCTGACCGGCGACGCGAAGCTGCTGAGACATCAGCGCAGCCATCCCGCTCCCCGGCAGCTCGGCCTCGCTGGTCGCCGCCGCAGCCTCGTCCACCTTCGCAGCCAGCTCCGCGAGCCCCGACCCCAGAACCGCCAGCGCTGCCCGCGGATCATGCGCCGAAGACTCCGCGGCACTCTCGGCCACGCCCTCCCGAGCGCTCTCCCCGGTGACAACCGCCGCAGCCACGCCATCGCCGGCCGCCTCGACCTCAGCCGACTCGGCCGCCTCAGCTGACCCCGCTGCCTCACTCAGCTCGCCCGACTCGCTCGGCTCGACTGACTGGGCTGTCTCGACGGCCTCGACCGACTCGGCGGCCTGGACTGCGACCGCCGTCGCGAGCTTGTGCGGGGTCGTGTACGTGAGGAACAGATCGTCCGGCGCCAGCTGCACCTCGAACCGGCTGTTGATCTCGTCGATCACCGGCGCCATCGATGCCGGCGTCGCCCCGAGCTCGGCGAACGTGTGGTCCACCGTCAGGTCGTACGGATCCAGCCCGTGCAGCTCACAGGTCTGGTCGAGTACGACATCGAGCGACTCCCGGTACCGCTCCGCCGACACCTCGTCGCCCGGCAACGACCCGGCCTGCGCAAGGTAGTCAGCGTCGAGCTGATGTGTCTCCGCAGGCAGCGCGAACGGCGACCGCTCCTCACCCGCCTCGCCAGTCTCGGACTCGTCGTCCGCCACCGGATCCGGCGCACTCGGCGGGTCCAACGGGATTCGCTTCACGGCCGCACTCGACGGCGGCTCGAACACCACGGCCTGCGCCCGCGCGGCCCGTTCGAACGCGTTCAGCCGCGGCGCAACGTTGTCCCCGGCAACGGCCGTACCAGGACCGGCGAGCACCGTCACCGACGGGTCGACCGGGTGGTGCACGCGACGGAACGGGTACGTCGGCAACGGAACCCGGCCGCCGTCCGCGTAGACCTTGGCCCACGCGATCTCGGTGCCCTGCTCGTACAGCTCGGCGAGACCGTTCATCGTCGCGAGCACCGGGTCCTGTCCGAGGCGCTGCGCCGGGATCCACGTGCTGTTCGGCGCGATCCGCCGGCCGGCAGGGCTCAGTACGGCATCCGGCCCAAGCTCCAGGAACCGACGGCAACCCGCCGCTGTCACGGCCTCGACCGCATCCCCGAACAGCACCGGCTGGCGCAACTGGCCGACCAGGTAGTCGCTGTCCAGCACGGTCCCGGACTCGAGCAGGTCACCGGACCAGCTCGACACCATCGGCGTCCGCAGCGGCTTCAGCGTGATCTCGCGAACGATCTCCGCAAAGTCCGACAGTATTGGGTCCACCAACGAGCTGTGGAACGCCCGATCGACGTCCAGCCGCTGCCACGCGACCTGCAACTGGTCGAGCTGCGCCGCGAGCTGCCCGACGATCACCTCGGACCCGGTCAGTACGAACGACTGCGGACCGTTGCCCGCGGCAACCTCAACGCCTGCGGTACGGGCGATCTCGCGCACCCGGTCCGCGTCGGCGCGTACCGACACCATCGCGCCCGGGACGGTGCCGCGCTGCATGAGTTCGCCGCGCTTGGCAGTCAGCCGGACGCCGTCCGCGAGCGACAGCGCGCCGGCGACGCACAACGCCGCGTACTCGCCGACGCTGTGACCGACGACCAGCGCGGGCTGCACGCCGAACGACTGCCAAAGTCGCGCAAGTGCGACCTCGAACGCGAACAACGCCGGCTGCGCGGTCTCGGTCGGCCACACGCCTTCCGCCGTACCGGCAGGGGTCAGGAGCAGCTCGTTGAGGCTGCCGCCGGTCTCCTCGTGGTAGACGCGATCGCACTCGTCGAGGACCGAGCGGAACACCGGGAACCGTGCGGCAAGGCCGGCCGCCATCCCGCGTCGCGCAGCGCCCTGTCCGGTGAATGCGTACCCGAGCGGTCCGGGTCCGCCGCGCGGCACCTCGGTCGGCTGTGCGGAGGCGAGTGCGTCGACGAGCTCCGCTTCCGTACTGCCCGCGACCGCGATCCGGTGCCGGTGCGCGGGCCGGCCGAGCGCCGCCGTACCGGCAAGGTCGATGAGGCGGTGGCCCGTGCCGTGGCCGAGGTCCGTGCGGTACAGCTCGACGAGATCGGCGAGCGCATCCGGGTCCGGGGCGGACAGCGGCAGCACGACCGGACCGTCGTCGCCGCGGCGGATCTGGCGCGGCGCCTCCTCGAGGATGACGTGTGCGTTCGTGCCGCTCGGGTCGAGGGCGCTGACGCCGGCGCGCAGGGTCGTACTGCCGGACTGCAACGGCACGGTCCACTCGCGTGCGTCGGTGCCGATCACGAACGGGCTGCTGTCGAGCGCGAGCGCCGGGTTCGGCGCGGTGAAGTTGATGGTCGGCACGAGCGTACGGTGCTGCAGCATCAGGATCGTCTTGATCAGGCCGGCCATGCCCGCGGCGCTGTCCAGGTGGCCGATGTTCGGTTTCACCGATCCGAGCGTGCAGAACCCGACCTTGTCGGTGTGCCGGCGCAGCGCGGCGGTCAGCGCCTTCACCTCGGCGGCATCCGCGGCCCGGCTGCCGATCCCGTTCGCCTCGAGGTAGCTGAGCGAATCAGCGTCGAACCCGGCCCGCTCGAGCGCGCGCTCGATCAGCTCGGCCTGATGCGCGGCCGGCGCGTCCGCGTTGCTGACCGCGGTGCCGCGGATCACGGCGTACACCGTGTCGCCGTCGGCGAGCGCCTGGTCGAGTCGCTTCAGGAGCACCGCGGCGACCCCGTTGCCGCCGACCGTACCGTCGGCCTCGGCGTCGAACGCGCGCACGTGGCCGCTCGGCGAGAGGATCGAGTTCGGAGTCGGCTGGTACGTCGTTGCCTGAGGCACCTGCACTGCGGCAGCGCCGGCCAGGGCCAGATCCGCGTCGCCGGACCTGAGCGCCTGACACGCGAGATGCACCGCGACGAGCGACGACGAGGACGCCGACTGGACGCCGATCGCCGGGCCCGTGAGGCCGAGCCGGTACGCGACGCGGGTGGCGATCGAGTCGCGGGACTGGTGCTGGCGGTTGTACAAGTTCATGCCGGAGCCCGCGAAAACACCGACGCGGCTCGACGTACCGGCGTATCCGCCGTGCTCCAGCGCCTGATGACACACCTCGAGGAACAACCGCTGCGCCGGCTCCATCAACTCGGCTTCGCGATCGCTCAACCCGAAAAACTTGGCGTCGAACGACTCCACATGCTCCAGCACACCACTGACCGCAACAACCCCGTCCCCCGTATCCGGCATCCCGCGCCGAACACTCTCCACCCCGCCCACAAGGTTCTCCCAGAACCCCTCGAGCGTCTCAGCCCCCGGGAACCGCCCAGCCACCCCCACAACAGCCACCGGCTCAACAACCCCACCCACCTGAGCCCCACCATCCCGAGCCCCACCACGCAAAACCCCACCCCGCTCAACCCCAACCGCCTCAACCTCAAGCGGCCCTGCCCCGACCTGCTCTACCTCAACCGGCTCAACCCCAACCTGCTCAGCTCGAACCTGCTCAGCTCGAACCTGCTCAGCACCTGCCTCCTCGCCAACAGCAGGCTGCTCACCAGCCCCCGACGCCAGGCCAGTGCCGACCCCCTCGCCACCACCAGAGTCCTCACCAACCTCAGACTCCCGCTCACCACCAGCCTCCCGCTCACCACCGGCGTCCTGCTCACCAGCGCCTTCCTGCTCAGCACCGGTCTCTACGTCAACCTCGTCGTCGCTCTCGTCCTCCGACTCCTCGTCGACGACCGTCCCACCATCGGTACTGGAGTTCTCCTCGACACCGGAGTCCTCGGAGGCGTCGGACTCCTCAGCACCGGACTCTGGCTCAGCACCGGCCTCACCCTCAGCACCGGACTCACCCTCAGCACCGGACACGTCCTCAGCGACGACCTCATCGACCGCGCTCCCACCGAACCCCACGTCCTCAGAAGACCGCACAGGATCGCCGGCACCCTCACCAGACCGCACCGGACCGCCGGAGTTCGCACCCGCCGCGGACTCGACGTCCACCCCGGCACTCGCCGACTCGGCCTCCACGCGAGCACTCGCCGAGCCCCTCGGATCCGCGCTACCCACCGGCTCCGCGCTGTCGACCTGCTCCGCATCGTCAGACGACTCCGCGGCCTCGCCCGAATCCGCCCGCTCCGACTGATCCGCGTCCTCAGAGGACCCCGTCGCGTCGACCGCACTCAACTGATCAACGGACTCCACGTCCTCACGAGACTCGACTCCATCGCCGGACTCCGCCTCTTCGCCCGACGTCGCCGACACACGAGCCTCTGACTTCTCGTCAGCCTCAGCAGTCGCCCCATCCGCGTTCGCCGCACCCCCGGCCGCCGCGCCCGCAGGCGCCGCATCCCCGGTGGCCCCATCACCGGTCGCCGCATCCGTCGCGGTCGCATCCCCGGTCGCCGCGTCCTCAGGCGCCGCGCCCGCAGGCGCCGCATCCCCGGTCGTCCCATCACCCGTCGCCGCATCCGTCGCAGTCGCATCCCGGGCGGTCTCATCCCCGGTCGCCGTATCCGTGGCGGTCGCGTCCCCGGTCCGCGTACTGGTGGTGGCCGCGTCCTCCGCCGGCGCGTCAGCAGAGCCCGCGTCCGCCATGCTCGCATCCGCAGTGCTCGCATCCGCAGTGGTCCCGTGCGCTGTGGTCCCGTCCGTGTCTTCACGAAGGTCCGCGATCTGGTGAGGACTGCTGTCTGCGGCGGAGCTCATCTCCTCGCTGAAGCCCGCGCCTGCTGATGAGTCCGGGGTCTTCGTCGGGATCGTCGTGCTTGCGGAGTTGGTCGGGGAGCTGTCGGTAGCCGTGCTCTCGTCGGCAGTAGTGCTATCACCAACAGGCTGCGCAGGAGCGGGCTGTGCAGGTGCGGGCTGTGCAGCGGCGGGCTTGCCGGTCGCAAGGGCGTGAGGTTCCTGCTGAGCGGTCGCGATCGGTTCCGGGCCTGTGAGTTCCGTGAGCGGGGCGTCGTCGGAGACCTCGCCTGACTCGACCGAACTCTCCGCCACGGTCGCCGAAGTCTCAGCGGCCTCCGTCGCCTCGGACTCTGCGTCAGCGGGCTCGGATGCTTCGTCTTCGTCGAGCTCAGCAGCGTTCGACGTGCTGTCTGAGTCCTCGTCATCGGTGAGCTTTGCAACCTGCGCAGTCACGCGGTCCGGGTTGGCAACAGGCGCACGCTCTGCGGAACGCTCCGCACCCGCGCCCGCCTCCATGTCACGGCGTTGGTCGTTCGCAGACGTACCAGCGCTCCCGACACCCACCTCGTGGTCTAGCGCCTCGGCCGTACGCTCCACGCCGCCCGGTGTCCCTGCCGCACCCTCTACATCGTCCGGTGTCCCCGCCGCAGGCTCCAGGTCGTCGGCCGACTCGGCAGCATCGTCCGCGCCAACGCCCGTCTCGTCAGACGCATCCACACCGGACGCGGACTCCGAGGCCGCAGGAGCGTCCGCTGCAACCTCGGCGACATCGTCCGCAGCGGGCGCCGCCTCCACAGCCACATCAGCGTCCCCCACCAACTCCGCAACACCGTCCGCGGAGGACGCCGCCTCGGCAGCCACATCAGCGTTCCCCGCCAATTCCGCAGCATCGTCTGCAGCGGATGCCATCTCTGCGGTTCCGTCAGCATCCGCCGGCCCGGCAGCACCATCCCCAGCGAGCGCCGCGTCCGCGTCCACTCCATTGTCCGCGGCCAGCTCCACAGCATCGTCCGCGGCGGATGGGGTCTCTGCGGTTCCGTTAGCATCCGCCGGCCCGGCAGCACCATTCCCAGCGAGCGCCGCGTCCGCGTCCACTCCATTGTCCGCGGCCAGCTCCACAGCATCGTCCGCGGTGGATGGGGTCTCTGCGGTTCCGTCAGCATCGGCCGGCTCGGTAGCGCCGTCCGCGGCAGGCGCCGCGTCCGCGTCCACTCCATTGTCCGCGGCCGGCTCCGCAGCATCGTCCGCGGTGGGTGCGGGCTCTGCGGTTCCGTCAGTGTCCGCCACCAACTCCACAGCAGCTTCTGCTGCGGGCTCGTCGGGCTTGGCTGTGTTGGCTGTTGAGTCCGGGGAAAGGTGCGGGGTCGCGGCGGGTTCGGCGCTTGGTGTTTCGTCCGCGACGGTCGGCGCGTCCGTTGGCGTCTCGGTGGACGGCTCTGCGTCGGGTGCGGTCTTCTCGGTGGGCTGCGCGTTGGTGGTGGTCTGCGTGGCGGAGGCGGTCGGCGCACTGATGGTGAGCTGCGTTGCGGGCGTGGGCTGCGTTGCGGGCGGCGTGGTGGAGGCGACGTTGGTTGCGTTTTCGGTCGCGTCTGCTGCGTCCGCCTGCTCTGTGGCCGTACGCGTGGTTGGTGGTGGGGTGTCGACGGTGATGCGGGTGAGCTCGATCGTCGCGTCGTCGTCTGCGGCGTCGTCGTCTGCGGCGTCTTGTGGAACCGAGAGATCAGTTGGCTCTTCGTCGGAGCCCACGATCTCGGATGTCTGGCGCTGGGTCACCGGTTCCTCGGCCGGCTCAGCCGCTGTCTCCTCGAGCGGCTCACCCTCAGCAGGCTCCGTGTCGGCGGATCCTTCTGCCGGCGCCTCGTCCTCGATGGTCACGGGCTCGGGCGACTGGTGCTCGGGCGACTGAAGCTCGGGCGCCGTCTTCTCGGCTTGCTCGTCGTCGGCGGGCCTCGCGTCGTCGGGCGTTTCTGCAGACGGCTCGGCGGTGGTCACACGGCTGGAGGTAGCTGGCTCCGTCGGGTCGGCCTCGGGGGTCGCGGTGTCGGGCCGTGCCTGCGCGGACGACTCGGCGTCAGTCGTCGCGGTGTCGGACAGTTCCTTCGCAGACGGGTCCGCCTCGGCGGTCGCCGGGTCGGAGGTTGCTGACGTGAGGGGTGTCGGGTCGACGGGCTCAGCGTGTTCGTTCGCAGAATCTTCGGCCGGCTGCGGATCGGCTGCAGCGGCAGCGTTGTGCTCGGGTGTCTGCTCGGTGCTCGCCTGGGTGGTCGGGGCGGCGTACGCCTCGTTGGAGGTCTGCTCCGAGCGGGCCGGTGCTGAGGGCGTGTCCGTTGTGGAGGACGCGGTTGGGCCGAACGGGGACGGCGGTACGCCGCGGCGCGAGGAAGCATCCGTATCCGCATCGGGGCCGGACGGCGCGGCGCCGGAAGCCGAGGACGGCTCGGACTCGGCCGGAGCTGACGGAGGCGGTGTGGAGGGTGGCGTGCCCAGGGTCGGGCGTTGGGGTGGAGTGGGGATGGATTGCTGTAGTTCGCGTTGCCAGGCCAGGCGGACGACGGGGAGTTCGGTGGTGCGTTCGGAGGGGTCCTCGTCGGCGTACGGGGTGGACTCGGGGGCCGTGGACGGGCCCTGGCCGGTGGGGCCGGAGACGGGGGTGGCCCCGGCCGGCTCTACGTGGGGGGTGGTGGCCGGTTCCAGGGTGCCGTCGATCCAGCGCTGTTTGAGGAGGGGGCGGAGGATCTTGCCGCCGGGGGTGGTCGGGAAGTCGCGGCGCGGGACGCCGACGACCTGGGCGGCGAGGCCGAGGCGGGTCTGGATCAGGCTGCGGATGGCCTGGTCCATGCCGGGCACGGAGTTCGCGGTGAGCGCGTAGAACACGACCAGGCGGTCGGTGCCGCTCTGCTCGTCTGCGACACCGCAGGCGGCGACCAGGCCGTGTTCGGCGCCGACGACCGTCGCGGCGACGGACTCGATGTCGTGGGCCCAGTGCAGCTTGCCGGACATGATGATGCGTTCGCTGTCCCGGCCGGTGACGACCACCTGTCCGCCGGTGATGAAGCCTTGGTCGCCGGTCGCGAGCCACTTGCGCGCCGGCCAGTTGCCGACCGGGAACGCCAGGCGGTCGGCTTCGAGGTTCCCGAGGTAGCCGGGCGTCACGCGCGCCGACGCGACCTGCAGCTGACCGATCCGGCCTTCCGGCAGTACGGCGCCGTTCGGGGCGACGATGCGTACGGTCGTACCGGGCGCCGGAGCCCCCACCGACACCAGCGACAGCACACCGGGCGCCTCGACCCGCGGCGCGCCGGGACGCGCGACCGCGACCTTGCCGGACGACGGACGCTGATCGACCCACTCGATGACGCCGGTCGGCGGGATCCGGACGCGATGGACGTTCGGGGTCAAGCCGGGCCGCGCGAACGTGATCCCGGTGACCGTCTCGGTCATCCCCCATGCCGCGACGAACGTCTCCGGTACGACGCCGAACCGGTTTGTCACGCGCAGGAAGTCCGACATCACCGGCACCGTGATCTGCTCGCCGCCGCTGACCAGGCTACGGAGCGCCGACAGGTCCCAGTGCCGGTCCGGTTCGCCCGCGACGGCCGCGGTCGCCAGCCGGTAGCCGAAGTTCGGCGACCAGGAGTGGTTGACGCGGTGCTGCTCCATCAGGTCGAACCAGCGGAGCGGGTTCGCGAGCACCCAGTCGGTGTTCACGTGGATGTTCGTGCAGCCGGTGAACACGGGCAGCAGGTGGTACAGCAGGAACGCCCCGCTGCGGTCCAGCGGCAGCCAGTTCAGCGTCGTCTGGCCAGGGCGGATCGGCAGCATCGCGGGCGTACCGGCGGCGAACTCCACCAGCCCGCGGTGCGTCAGCTGCACCATCTTCGGCGCACCGGTCGAGCCCGAGGAGAGCATCAGTACGGCGACGTCGTCCGCGGCCGGGCGATGGAAGTCGGACGTCGGCTCGTGGCCCGCCATCGCGTCCGGGTCGAGGACCGGGAGGCCGAGGTCGTTCGGCAGGTCGGACGGGCGGCCGATCAGCACCGTCCAGCCGAGCAGGTCGGTGATCTTGCGGAGCCGCTCGCGGCCCTCCTCGGTACGGTCGCCGCCCGGGTTCGGTGCGACCAGCAGCGGCCGGATGCCGCCGAGCGTGCAGGCCCAGAACGCGGCGAAGAACCCGACCGGTTCAGTGCAGTGCACGACCGCCGGGTCCCCGGCCCGGACGCCGTTCGCGCGCAGTCCGGCCAGTATCCGGGCAGCCAGCTCGAGCAGCGTCGGGAAGTCCAGCTTGGTCTCGCGACCGTCCGCGCCGATCTCGACCACACCGGCGCCGCCGAAGTCACGGGCTGCCCGGAGCAGCGCGCTCGGCAGGTCACGCGGGTACCCGGCGGGAATCATCAACGCCGGCCCGGTGGAGATCGCCGGCCGGTCTGCACCACTTCTCACGCCGATGCCACCACCAGCAGAGACAGCGAGGACCTTGGTACGCCGGGGAGCGTGGCCGGTTGGCGACCCACGGACACGTGCCTCCCCAACTGGACGGAGCGGGTTCTGGGCAGACCCGCCTCACTTCACACCGACAGCAGCCCCGTTTTCCACCAGCCGGAACCGATGCCGTGACCGGGTTCACCCGGTGCGTCATCGCGCCGACCGACAGCCGTGAACCCTACCAGCCGCGACCCGCTCTGGAGGAGCCCGTTCTCACCAGCCGATGGTTAAGAATCCGGTGAGAACTCCACGACGGCCGACATGGTTCCAACGAGTGACGGCGGCCCGCGATACGCCCCGTACGAAAGCCGGTCACCAGTACGCCGGATCACCCCGTGTCATCTCGCGTCAGGGTCGTGGCGGTGTCGTGGCGGTGTCGTGGCGGTTCCGTGTCAGGGCTCCCGGCGAACGTTCTCGGCGTACACCAGATCGCCTTGACCCGAGGAGCACGAATGTCCGTACAGGACCGTCCGGAACTACAGCAGGCCGCACAGGAGTTCGTCGACGCCGGGTTCGGCGGGCTCGAACTGCGGGTGCACGACGAGCACGGTGAGTGGGTCGGCACGGCCGGGATTCGCGAGCTGGGCCGGACCGAGCAGCCGCCGGTCGGCGGGCAGTTCCGGGTCGGCAGCGTGACGAAGACGTTCGTCTCGACGGTGGCGCTGCAACTGGTGGCCGAGGGCAAGCTGGAGCTCGACGGTCCGGTGGCCGACCGGCTGGCACGGTTCGCCCTGGACCCGCGGATCACCCTGCGGATGCTGCTGAACCACACCAGCGGATTGTTCAACTACACAGGCGAGTACTACCCCGACGGCACCGTCGTGATGGGGCTGCCTGCGACCGGCAAGGAGTGGGCCGACAACCGGCTGCGCGGGTACGCGCCGGACGAGCTGGTCGAGTTCGCGTTGGGCAAGCCCGCGCGGTTCGAACCGGGTGCCGAGTGGAGCTACTCGAACACCAACTACACCGTCGCCGCACTGCTCATCGAGGCGCTCACCGGCCGTACGCTCGCCGAGGAGCTGGAGAGCCGCATCGTGAAGCCGCTCGGCCTCACGGGCACGGTCGAGCCGGGCGACCGTACGGACATCCCCGGACCGCACTCGCACGGGTACTTCCGCTACCAGGACGGCGACGACTGGACGGTCGCCGACGTCACCGAGCAGAACCCGTCGCTGCTGTTCGCGGCCGGCAGCATGCTCTCGACCACGAACGACCTGCAGGTGTTCATGTCCGCCTTGCAGAGCGGCAAACTGCTCCCCGCGGACCTGCTCGCCGAGATGCGTACGCCGGAACCGAAGAGCGGCCCGCTCAACTACGGCCTCGGCCTCTTCAAGCAAGACACCGGCACTCAAACCCTCTACCACCACAACGGCAGCGCCCCCGGCGGCTACGGCGCCCTCATGTACAGCAACCCCGACGGCACCAAGACCCTCACGGCCGCCATCACCATGGGCGACTCCGCAGCCAACATCCTCGAAATCTTCCCGCCGGCCCTCGAACGCCTGGTCACGAAGGTTTTCGGGGTGGGCGAAGAGGGACTCGAACCCCCGACATCTTCCTTGTAAGGGAAGCGCTCTACCAACTGAGCTATCCGCCCGGATGCAGCGACCGAAGGAGTCTACCTGAGGTCCGCACCCAGTTCTGCCAGTGCGGCGGCGTAGTCGGCTGGGTTGCGGGCTTCGGGCATGGGGTTGAGGACCGACCAGCGGATGGTGCCGGTGCGGTCCACCACGAAGGTGGCTCGGCGGGCGCAGCCGCGGTCGGGGTCGAACGCTCCGTACGCCGTCGCGACGGCGCCGTGGGGCCAGAAGTCGGAGAGCAGGCTGAAGCCCAAGTGGTGTGCGTCGTCGTAGGCCCGCAGGGTGAACATGGGGTCGCACGAGATCGCCAGGAACTCCGCTGCCTCGAGTAGGTCGGGGCGGTCGCGGAGGGCGGTCAGCTCACTCGTACAGACCTGGCTGAAGGCGTACGGGTAGAAGACCAGCACGACGTCCCGACGGCCGGCGTAATCGCTCAGCCGGACCGGTTCGCCGTACTGGTTCTGGGTCTGGAAGTCGGGGGCCCGGCTGCCGGCAGCTGGGCCGGCAGCTGGGACAGTCACCCCTTGCGACCGGACTTCGGGACCACCAGTTTGGTCGCAGACCAGTCGTCGGTCACGCTCAGCGTGCTCGTCGTGGCCAGGCCGGCGACCGGCGCCGCCTCGGTGATGTCACTGGTCTCGACGTACCCGTCGCGACCGACCTTCGGAGTCATCAGCCAGACCACTCCACCGGCCTTCAGGTCGGTCAGGATGTCGAAGAACGCGTCGACCAGGTCGCCGTCGTCCTCGCGGAACCAGAGCAGGACTGCGTCCACCACCTCGTCGGTGTCGTCGCCGACGAAGGCCTCCCCGGTGACCTCCCGGATGGCATCACGCAGGTCGTCGTCGCAGTCGTCGTCGTAGCCGATCTCCTGGACTACCCAGCCGGCCTCGAGGCCTAGCCGGGACGCCATGTTCGGCACTCCGCCCTTGCCGTCCGCGTGATCCGCGGTCGCGCTCACTTGTCCTCCTCCGTGGTCCCCGCTTGCCCGGGGGTAGGTGTCAATAGCGGTAGTCCATCGTGCCGTACCGCGTCGCGCAAGTATGCACCAGGGTTCCGTGACGTGTCCGGTATCCGCGTGGCGGGTACCAGGCGTGTCCGCTGAGATCTGGCCTGACCAGCCCGAATCGGGCCGGATCGGAAGGCAAAGTAGAACGCATTCCGAACAGGTGACAGGATTGCGGTGAAGACAACCAGAGAGAACGGCAGGACACCGTGGCTTCCGGACACGAACCACCAGCCATTATTACTGAGGGGATGCCCACCCAGCTCCCCGACATCGACCCCGACGAGACGCGTGAATGGGTCGAATCGCTCGACGCCGTCCTGGACGAACGGGGCAAGGCGCGAGCGCGCTACCTGATGCTCAAGCTGATCGAGCGGGCCCGGGAGCGACAGGTCGGGGTGCCCGCCCTGCGGAGCACCGACTACATCAACTCGATCCCGCCCGAGCGCGAGCCGTGGTTCCCCGGCGACGAGCACATCGAGCGCCGGATCCGGGCCTTCATCCGCTGGAACGCCGCGGTGATGGTGAGCAAGGCCAACCGCAAGGGCCTGGAGGTCGGCGGTCACATCGCCACCTACCAGTCCGCCGCGAGCCTGTACGAGGTCGGTTTCAACCACTTCTTCCGCGGCAAGGACCACCCGGGCGGCGGCGACCAGGTCTTCATCCAGGGACACGCCTCCCCGGGCATGTACGCGCGCGCCTTCCTCGAGGGCCGGCTGAGCGCGGACGCGCTGGACGGGTTCCGCCAGGAGGTCTCCCGCGGCCCGCACCACGGTCTGTCGTCGTACCCGCACCCTCGGTTGATGCCGGACTTCTGGGAGTTCCCGACCGTCTCGATGGGTCTGGCCTCGCTGAACTCGATCTACCAGGCGCGGTTCAACCGCTACCTGCACAACCGCGGCATCAAGGACACCAGCCAGCAGCACGTCTGGGCGTTCCTCGGTGACGGCGAGATGGGTGAGCCGGAGTCGCTCGGCGCGATCGGCCTGGCCGCCCGCGAGGAGCTCGACAACCTCACCTTCGTGATCAACTGCAACCTGCAGCAGCTGGACGGACCGGTCCGCGGCAACGGCAAGGTCATCCAGGAGCTGGAGGCGTTCTTCCGCGGTGCCGGCTGGAACGTCATCAAGGTGATCTGGGGCCGCGAGTGGGACAACCTGCTCGCCCAGGACCACGACGGCGCCCTGCTGAACAAGATGAACACCACGCCGGACGGCCAGTTCCAGACGTACTCCGTCGAGTCCGGTGAGTACATCCGGGAGAACTTCTTCGGCGGCGACGCGCGGCTGCGCGAGATGGTCAGCGGGCTGTCCGACGAGGACCTGCGCAAGCTGCCCCGCGGCGGTCACGACTACCGCAAGGTGTACGCCGCGTTCAAGAGCGCGACCGAGCACGTCGGCCAGCCGACCGTGATCCTCGCCCAGACCATCAAGGGCTGGACGATCGAGGCGCTCGAGGGCCGCAACGCGACCCACCAGATGAAGAAGCTCACCTCGGACGACCTGAAGGCGTTCCGCGACCGGCTCTACCTGCCGATCGAGGACAAGGACCTCGAGGACGCGTACAACCCGCCGTACTTCCACCCCGGCACCGACTCGCCGGAGTACCAGTACATGATGGACCGGCGCAAGCAGCTCGGCGGTTCGCTGCCGGAGCGCCGCGTCCAGCCGAAGACGCTCAAGCTGCCGGGCGACGACGTGTACAAGCCGCTGTCGAAGGGCTCGCACGCGCCGGTCGCGACCACGATGGCGCTCGTGCGGCTGTTCCGGGACCTGATGAAGGACCCGGAGATCGGGCACCGGATCGTCCCGATCGCCCCGGACGAGTACCGCACGTTCGGCATGGACTCGATGTTCCCGACCGCGAAGATCTACTCGCCGCACGGTCAGAACTACGACGCCGTCGACCGCAACCTGCTGCTGTCGTGGAAGGAGTCCACGGCGGGCCAGCTGCTGCACGAGGGCATCAGCGAGGCCGGCGCGATGGGTTCGGTGCTCGCGGCCAGTACGTCGTACGCCACGCACGGCGAGCCGATGATCCCGTTCTACATCTTCTACTCGATGTTCGGGTTCCAGCGCACCGGCGACTGGATGTGGGCGCTCGGCGACCAGCTCGGCCGCGGCTTCCTGATCGGCGCCACCGCGGGCCGTACGACCCTGACCGGTGAGGGACTGCAGCACGCGGACGGACACTCGCCGCTGCTCGCCTCCACCAACCCGGCCGCGGTGCACTACGACCCCGCGTTCGCGTACGAGCTCCGGTACATCGTCCAGGACGGTCTGCGCAGGATGTACGGGTACGGTCTCGACGAGGCCAAGCCGTACGGCGAGGACGTGTTCTACTACCTCACCGTCTACAACGAGCCGGTCCCGCAGCCGGCCGAGCCGGAGAACCTCGACGTCACGGGCCTGCTCAAGGGCATGTACCGCTTCAACGAGGGTCAGGTGGCCGACGGCGACGACGCACCACGCGTCCAGCTGCTCGGATCCGGTGTGGCGCTGCCGTGGGTGCAGAAGGCCCAGCAGATCCTCGCCGACGAGTACTCGGTGGCCGCGGACGTCTGGTCCGTGACCTCGTGGAACGAGTTGCGCCGGGACGCCGTCGCCGCCGAGCAGCACAACCTGCTGCACCCGGAGGAGCCGGAGCAGGTCGCGTTCATCACCGAGCAACTGAAGGACAGCAAGGGTCCGGTCGTTGCCGTCAGCGACTTCATGCGCGCGGTGCAGGACCAGATCTCCCGCTGGGTGCCGAACGACTACACCTCGCTCGGGACCGACGGCTGGGGCCTGGCCGACACCCGGGCCGCGGCTCGCCGGCACTTCCAGGTCGACGCCGAGTCGATCGTGGTCGCCACGCTGGAGATCCTCGCCAAGCGCGGTGACGTGAAGCCGGAGGTGGCCGCGGAGGCCGCTCGCAAGTACCGCATCGACGACCCGACCGCGGTCGCCGGCGTGAAGCAGGAAGGCGCCGGCGCCTAGTCGCCGTCCGAACGGGCCGCTCACCGCACCGGTGGGCGGCCCGTTCGCATATTCGGTGGGCCCCGTGGCCGCCGCGGCCCTACGCTCGGTGCATGCCTGAGTTGATCGCGCCGACCGTGGACCTGCGTGACTCCTGGATGGAATCGACGAGTGAATGGCGCGGCGCGCATCAGGACGGGGCCGGGTTGTGGGAGGCCGACGACCTGAGCACGGTCGAGGGGTTCGCCGCCTGGACGCAGCGGTTGCGCGAGCAGAGCGCCGCCGAGGAGGTCACGCCCGATCGAGTGCCGGCGTCGTACTGGTGGATCGTCGAGGGCGGGACGTACCTCGGCGCGATCTCGCTGCGGCACGCCCTGAACGACAAACTCCTCGAAGCCGGCGGTCACATCGGGTACGGCGTCCGTCCATCGGCGCGCGGGCGTGGTGTCGCGACCTGGGCGCTCGGAGCCGCGCTGGACCGGGCGCGGGAGCGCGGCATCGACCGGGTGCTGATCACCTGCGACGACGGCAACATCGCGTCCGCGCGGACCATCGAGCGCAACGGCGGCGTACTCGAAGACGTCCGCGAGACCTGGCTGGGCCTCGCCCGCCGCTACTGGATCACGCTCTGATCCAGCCGGTCCTTCCGGCTCGACGAACCATTGCACCAGTCCCAGCGACCTCTTAAGCTTCGGATAGCAGAAACTAATTCCGGTATTCTGAAGGAGCGGACAGATGCGGGTGGCGCTCGTGGGGCTCGGGGAGATCGGGCTGTCCGCCCATCTGCCTGCCTTGCTCCGGCACCCGTCCGTCGAGCTGGTGCGGTGTGTCGACCCGGATCCCGAACGCCGGGAAATCGCCGCAGGGCAGGGAATCAAGGCCAGTCCCGACCTCGCCCCGGAAGCTGTGGACGGCGTAGTCCTGGCGACCCCGCCCTGGGTCACGCCACACCTTGCCGTCCGCTATGCACAGGCCGGTCTGTGCGTTCTGGCGGAGAAGCCCGTCGCCACGTCCGTCGAGGCAGCGCAGCTCTACGACGAACTCGACCACGACCAGCGCCGACGGGTGCAGGTCGGTCTCACCTACCGCCACGACCCGGCGATCCAGCAGCTCAAGACCTGGATCGAGGACGGCACCCTCGGTACGCCGATCCTCGTCCGCGCCCACATCTACGACGAAGCGCACGACGCCGGGGATTTCGAGCACAGCCAGCGCATCACCACGACCCTCGAGCACGGCAGCCCAGTGGTCCACGAGGGCGCGCATCTGTTCGACTGGCTGAGCCATCTGCTCGGCGGACCGCCCAAAAGCCTGAACGATGCGTGGTCGGTCACCACCCGCCCAGAACTCCCGGCGGCCAACCTGGTCGGCGCGCGGCTCAGCTATCCGCGCGGCCACCAGGCGTTGGTCGAGTTCGGCTGGTTCACCACCGCGCTCCCCCGGTGCGAGCTTACCTTCCTCGGCGACCGCGGGCTCGCGACTCTGGACGGCTTCAGCTTCGCCCTGCGGCTGAGTACCGCCGACGGCGACCACGATGTCACGTTCCCGGGCGATCGCACGACGCGCTGCTTCGACCTTCAGGTACGACGGTTCGTCGAGCTGTACGACGGGACGCGCAAGGCCGGCGAACCGTCACTGGACGACGGGATCGCCGCGCTGCGCACCGCCGAACTTGTCGCCGGGAGGGCCTTGTGACCTTGACGAAATGGCACCACAGCAATCGCACGCAACTGGCCTGGCTGTTGCCCGAGGCAATCGTTGTACTGCCGGTCGGAGCCACCGAGCAGCACGGTCCGCATCTCGCGACCGGCACCGACTGGATCCTCGCCGAAGCCGTCGCCGCCGAAGCCGCGGGATTGGTCCACGAACGCTCCGCGCGGCCGATCGTCCTCGCGCCCGCGATACCGTTCGGCGCTTCGGATCACCACCTGCCCTTCGGCGGGACGCTGTCGCTCTCGCCGGAGACGCTCCTTGCGGTGCTGCTCGACGTGGCGCGGTCCCTGAACGCGGACGGCGGCCGACGGCTAGTCCTCCTCAACGGGCACGGCGGGAACATCGGGGTCTGTCACGCGGCGGCCGCGGCAGCATCGACGAGGTACGGCGTGAAGGTCGCCCATGTCGACTACTGGCAGCTGATGCCGGACGCCGCGCTGCCGGTTCCCGGTCATGCAGGGCAGTTCGAGACTGCCTTGATGCTTGCGCAGGACGAGGCATTTGCTGCCGAGCGCAAAGAACGACCCGATCCGCCGACCGGTCCGGTGGTGGACGACGTGACGCTACACACCGCGGAGAGCTGGCAGCGGATCGACGGGTACACGGACCGGCCGGAGTTGGCCGATCCGGCGACCGGGCGGAAGTGGTTCGACCAGGTGGCGGCCGCGCTCGGCGACCGCCTTCTCGAGCTGGCGGAGGTTCTGTGATCGACTTCCATACCCACACTCCGGCGTGGGAGACCGCGACCTGGCTGGGCGGGACGCCGTTCGGTGCCGACGAGTTCGTGACGTTCATGGACTCGGCCGGGATCGAGCACGCCGTCGTCCTCAGTCATGACGGCCTGTTCGACCCGACGCCGGAGTCCAACGACAGGCTGTCCGAGTTCGTCCGCGCCTACCCGGACCGGATGACCGGCTTCGGTACGGTCGCCGTCCGCCGCAAGACCGCCGTCGACGAGGCCGAGCGGATGGTCGGCGAGCTCGGGCTCCGTGGCCTGAAGCTGCACCCGTGGCTGCAGGGCTTCAGCATGCACGAGCTGTCGCTCGACCCGATCTGCGAAGTGATCACGTCCGTCGGCGGCGTCCTGCTCAGCCACGACGGCACACCGCCGTACTCAACGGCCGGGCAGATCGCCGCGCTGGCCCGTCGGCATCCGAAGCTGCGCGTGGTCCTCGGCCACGGCGGTCTCCACGACCTCTGGCGGGAGGCGCTCGTCATGACGCAGGAGACCGAGAACCTGTACCTCTGCATCTGCGGTACGCCGCCGTACGCCGCGCGCCGCATCCTGCAGGAGGCCCCGCCGCACAAGGTGATCTTCGGGACCGACGCCGGCCTGTCCGACAAGGCCAGCCAGGACTACGCGGTCGCGCGGGTCAAGGAGATCGACGGCTGGGGCATCACCGACGCCCAGCGGCACGCGATGCTCGTCGACAATCCGCGCCGGCTTCTGGAGCCCGCGTGACGGCCTCCTATCCTGGCGGCACTCGCCTGGGGGTGACCGTCGCGGCGATTCAGACGGCGCGGGTCAGTCTGCGTGCCGCGCCGGAGTTGCTGGTGCGCGGCGCCCGCGGCCCGCACGACCGCTCGGACTTCCTGCTCGTCCGCGTCATCACCAGCGACGGCGTCGAAGGGTACGGCGAGGTCAGTGCGACCCCGATCTGGTCCGGCGAGGACGGTACGTCGGCCGACCACTTCATCCGCACCGTGCTCTCCCCCGCACTCGTCGGCACACCACTGACGCCGGCCGGCGCGGCGGAAGACCTGATGGACAAGGCGTTGCAGGGCAATCCGTTCACGAAGGCCGGCGTCTCGATCGCGTTGTGGGACGCGTTCGCCCGCACCCTCGACGTACCGCTGGCGGTCGCGCTCGGTGGTCCGTACCGCGACCAGATCCCGATCAAGCTTTCGCTGTCCGGCACCGACGAGGAACTCGAGCGCGCCTACACCGCCGCGACCGCCGCCGGGTTCGGCGCGTTCAAGGTGAAGGTCGGTCTGGGCGTCGAGGCCGACCTCCATCGGGTCCGCCGGGCGCGGGAGCTGGCCGGTGACGCCTTCCTCGGCACCGATGCGAACGGTGGGTGGACCCGCGCCGAGGCACTCCGCGCGGTGCCCGAGCTGAAGGCGGCCGGCGTGGCCTTTCTGGAGCAGCCGCTCGAGCCCCGCGACGTCCGAGGGGCCCGCGAGGTACGGCAGCTCGGGCTGCCCGTGATCGCCGACGAATCGGTGTTCGACGTGCAGGATCTGCTCACGGTGATCGACGCTCGCGCGGCCGACGTCGTCAGCCTGTACGTCGGGAAGAGCGCTGGGCCGGGACGTGCTGTGCGGATGGGGCAGCTCGCCGCCGCACACGGGATCGACGTACTGATCGGATCGAACGGTGAGCTCGGCGTCGGCGCTGCGGCCCAACTGCACGTGGCCGCCGCGCTGGCGCGGTTGTCGGCGTACCCGAGCGACATCATCGGCGCGCACTACTACACCGAGGACGTGCTGGCGAAGCCGCTGGACAGCGACGGTCGGCACGTCCGGCTGACCGACGGGCCCGGCCTGGGAGTGACCTTGCGAGACGACCTGCTGCGGGAGTTCCGATGATTGTCGACGTTCACGCGCACACACCGACGCACCGCGACGCCGTCCCCGAGGGCGAGCGTCAGATCTACACGAACTGGCGCAACGATCGCCCGGTGGAGACCGCCAACTCGTGGGGCGACTTCGACACCGCGATGGCGGCGGCCGACGTGTCGATTGTCTTCAATATTGCTGTCGACAATCCGCTGGAGCTGACCGGCCTGCCGTACCCGCCGGAGCGCTGCAACGACGCCACCGCCGAGTTCGTGCAGGACAACCCGGCCAAGCGGATCGGGTTCATGTCGGTGAATCCCACCCTCCCCGGTGCGCTCGAGGAGGCCGACCGCTGCCGCGAGCTCGGCCTGGTCGGCGTGAAGCTCGGCCCGAACTACCAGAACTTCGACCCACTCGATGAGCCGGCGCTCGCGTTCTACGACTACTGCCAGCGCCACGGGCTGCCGATCCTGTTCCACTCGGGCGCCTCGCCGATGCGGCACGCACCGCTGCGCTACACCTATCCCCTGGTCACCGACGAGATCGCCCTGCGGTACCCGGAGCTGCGGATCGTGATGGCGCACATGGGCCACCCGTGGAGCCGGGAGACGGTCGTGACGATCCGCAAGCACCCGCACGTGTACGCGGACGTGTCGTCGATCTACCTGCGCCCGTGGGTGCTGTACCAGTCGCTGATCAACGCGGTCGAGTGGGGCGCGACCGGGAAGCTGCTGCTCGGCTCGGACTACCCGATCGCGAACACCGGTGAGGCGATTGCCGGATTGCAGACTGTCAACGACATGCTCGAGGGCACCAAGTTCCCGCGGGTTCCGGACGAGATTGTCGACCAAGTCGTGCACGCGGACGCGCTCGGCGCCCTCGGTCTGGAGGTGCCTGCATGATCATCGACGCCCACGTCCGGATCGGCGACAGCCGCGAGGCGAGCCTGAAGCCCGCCGACCTGCTGACCACGATGGATGCCCTCGGCATCGACCAGGCCGTCGTCGCGCCGTCCGAGCGCTGCATCGCCTACGACAACCGCGAGGGCAACGAAACGACCGCCGCGGCCGCGCAACAGTCAAATGGCCGTCTGCTCGCGTACGCGGTGGCGAACCCGTGGCGCGGCCGCGCCGCCCTCGACGAACTCGACCGCGCCCGCGACGCCGGCGCCGTCGCGCTCGCCGTGGACTCGGTGCTGCAAGGCTTCGACCTCCTCGACGGCCTGCTCGATCCGCTGCTCGACTTCGCCGCGACCGCCGGCTGGTTCGTGTACGTCCGCACCGGCACGCCGGCCACGGCGCTCCCGTTGCCGCTCGCGAGCCTCGCCCGGCGCCGCCCCGAACTCCCAGTGGTGATGGGCAAGAGCGGCGCGACCGACTTCTGGATCGACGCGATCCCCGCGCTGCTGCACGCACCGAACCTGTACGGCGACACCTCGTACGCACCGTGGGACACCGTGCTGACCGGATTCCTCGCCGAACCGGGGATCGGCGCCGGGCGGCTGGTGTTCTCGACCGATGCGCCGTACACCGTGCCGCTCGCCGAGGTGGACCGGATCCGTGACTGGCCGGTCGACGCGGAGCAGAAGTCCGCGGTGTTCGGCGGCAATCTCGCCCGGCTGTTGCACCGGACGGCGGGACAACCGTGACCACACAACGGGAGGCAGACATGGTCACCACCGAGCTCGGAGCCGAACGGCCTACCGACGCGTCGCTGCTCGTCCGCGGCGTGTCGCCGGTCCTGGAGGTACCGTTCACCGCCGAGGGCGAGGTGGACTACGACGGCTTCGGCCGGGTCGTACGGTACGTGCTGGGCACCGGCGTCACGAGCGTGATGTTCCCCGGCTTCGCGTCCGAGTTCCACAAGCTGTCCGAGGACGAGCGCCGGCGGCTGACCGAGATCCTGCTGGCGCAGACCCGCACGCGGGAGGACGTCGCCGCGGTGATCGCCGTACAGGATCACGCAACGCAACTGGCGGCCCGTCGCGCGCAGGAGTCGGTGGAGTCCGGCGCCGACCTGATCAACCTGCTGCCGCCGCACTTCCTCTCGCCGTCGCGGGGATCGCTGGAGCGGCACGTCCGTACCGTACTGACGACGATCGACCCGGTGCCGATGGTGCTGCAGTACGCGCCCACCGAGACCGGCACCAGCCTGGACGCCGACCTGCTCCGGGCGATCGCCACCGAGCACCCGAACCTCCGGCTGGTGAAGGTGGAGTCGAGCCCGCCCGGCCCGCTGATCGCCGAGCTCGCCGAGGGTACGCCGCCGCTCGCCGCCGTCGAGGGGTACGCCGGCGTCCAGCTCCCGGACGCGATCCGTCGCGGTGCGGTCGGTACGCAGCCGGGCTGCTCGGTGACCGAGCTGTACGTCGAGATCTGGCGCCGCCTCACCACCGGGGACGGTGAGGACGGCGTCGACCTGCACCGCCGGCTGCTGCCGTACATCTCGTACTGGATGCTCGACACCGAGCGCATCATCGCCGCCGAGAAGCTGATCTCGGTCCGCCGGGGTCTGTTCGCGAGCGCCTACTGCCGCGAACCCGCGCACCGCCTCGACGCCGAAGAAGTCCGCATGGTCGACCGCCTCCTCACAGAATTCGCCGACTTCCTCCCACACCTCGCCTGAGCCCCCCGTTCCGGAACATTTTTTGCACCTGGCCTCACACCCACCATTTCCTGTCCACAGCCACTACTGCTGGCACGGTGGTTCCGCCCTTCGACGGCGCCGCACGGCTCGGCGACGGGCAGCTCGACAGGTAGTACACCCCGATACACCGTACGCAGGCGCAAGGTTCGCGCTCAGGTGTACCAGGCACCGCCAGACACGTCCTGTCGAGCTGCCGCCCCAATCCCCACCACTGGCATTGCAGGCACAACCGCCAACACAAAGGCGGGTCAACCTCTGACCTCGCCCGTTCGCCGGCCGCGTGCAGCGGATGAACGGACAAGCCGCGAGGTTCACCCCTCGAACGCACCCCTCCGACCCGCAGACCCAGCGGCGCGAGGCGAGCAAAAGCGCGGCAGGTGGCGCGGGGCGGGGCAGCGGCCAGAGGTTGCGGAGGCGCGGTCAGGGGTTGCGGAGGCGGGCGGTCAGGGCGTGGCCGTGCATCAGTTCGGCGTCGGCGATGGCGGCGGTTGAGGGCGCGATGGTGCGGGCGCCGTCGGCGGTCAGGCGCTGGTACGTGACGGTCTTGAGGAACTTGCCGACCCACAGACCGCCCGTGTAACGCCCGGCCCGGCCGGTCGGGAGGACGTGATTGGTGCCGATCGACTTGTCGGAGAACGCGACGGTCGCCTCCGGTCCGATGAACAACGAGCCGTAGTTCCGCAGGTTCGCCGCGTACCAGTCGTCGGCGGCGGTCTGTACCTCGAGATGCTCCGGTGCGTACGCATCCGACACCTGCACAGCCTCCTCGCGCGACTCGCAGACCACGACGGTTCCGTGTTCCCGCCACGCCGCGCCGGCGACCTCGACGGTCGGCCACTCCCCGGCGAGCCAGCGCTCGACCTCGGCGATCACCGCCGTACCGAAGTCGCGGGAGGTGGTGACGAGCAGCGCCGGGCTGTTCGGACCGTGCTCGGCCTGTCCGAGCAGGTCGGCCGCGACCAGGCGCGGGTCGGCGGTCTCGTCGGCGATCACCGCGACCTCGGTCGGCCCGGCGAGCAGGTCGATGCCCACGGTGCCGAACAGTTGCCGCTTCGCCTCCGCGACGTACGCGTTGCCCGCCCCGACGACCAGATCCACCGGCGGGACGTCTTCGATGCCGAAGGCAAGCGCCGCGAACGCCTGAACCCCACCCAGACACAGGATCACGTCCGCGCCGGCGAGGTCCATCGTGTACAGCTGCGGACCGTAGATGCCGGCGGCATCCCGCGGTGGGGCGGCCGCAACGACGGTGTCCACGCCCGCGACCTTCGGCACGGTCACGGTCATGATGGAGGACGCGATGAGCGGGTAGCGGCCGCCGGGTGAGTACGAGCCGACCTTCGCGACCGGAACGTGCCGATGGCCGAGGACCACGCCCGGCATGGTCTCCAGCTCGAGGTCCGTGAGCGTGCCCCGCTGGGCCTCGGCGAACTGCTGGACCTGACTACGGGCGAACTCCAGGTGCGCGGCCAGCTCGTCGTCGACGGTCTTCGCGGCCGCCGCGATGTCGGCGGCGGAGACCACGAACGAGTCTGGGTCCCACTTGTCGAGCTGTGCCGACCAGCGCCGGATCGCCGGACCGCCCTCACGCTCGACCTCGGACAGGATCCGGCTGACGGTGTCGATCACGTCCTGCTGCCGCTCGACCTGCTGCGGCCACCCCGTCTTCAGGTGTTCTGCCATGCTCAGCCTCCTTGATAGGCGCGCGCGATGGCCGCGAAGATACGCGCCGGACGGTCCCGGAGGTAATGGTCGTAGACCGACAGGAGTGGACCACTGCTCTCCAGGATCCAGTCGCTGTTCTCTTCGAAGCCGCCGTTGCGGACGCCGAGCCCGATGGACTCGACATGGTCCACCCCGACGTCGATGTACTGCCCCGCCGTCTCCTTCAGCACGTGCAACCGGAACGTCAGCGCCACGAAGTTGCGTCCGGCAACGTACTGCGTGACGTCGACCGGCCCTTCCATGCCGTCGCCATTGGTCCACACGGGCCAGCGCTGCTCGTGCAGATCCATGGTCCACACGACGGTACCGTCGATCAGCAACTCCAGCTGGTACCGCCCGGGCTCGATCCCCGGTGCGAGGAACCAGCGGTGGTACCAGAACGACACTTCGTACCGCGGCAGCCGCGGATCGACCGGCACCCGCTGCGTGGCGGACGCCGTCGTACCGGCAGCCGCCCGGGACCTCGAGTTGATCAGCGCGAGCCGACCGTCGCCGTACAGCGCCTTGTTGTCGGCGGACGGCGTCGGACCGTCGTCGATCTGTGTGCCGTACGAGATCACACCCGGGATCCGGCCCGCGGCGACGTACTCCGCCGTCGTGGCCAGTGCAGCCGTGCAGTACTCCGGGGTCGCATGCAACGGCGCGTCGAGGAAGCGGCCCGTGTACAACAGCGGGATCAGCTCCAGCCCGCGCGGATCGGTGAGCTCGAGGATCTCGTCCAGGCACGCGCCGAGCGACGACGCGACCGTGGTGTTCTCGTGGTGGCCGTCGAGGAACGGGTAGATGATCCCGTCCACGAACTCGGCGTACTTGTCGAGGAACTCCGGGCTGGTCGCCATCCCGAAGTAGGCGCAGGTGTAGAACCGCAGGTCCGGCGCGATCGCGGCGGCCGCGTCCAGGAATTCGCGCATGTACTCCGGCGTGAACAGCTTCGCATTGTCGCCGCACTCGAAGTCGTCAATCGCCCAGGCGCGGAAGTTCGGGTACTTCGCCGCGAGCTCGGCGAACGCGGTCGCCCAGCCGACGTAGTCCAGCCGGTACGGGCGGGACGCGCGGCCGTGCTCCGAGGTCTCGGTCGGCGGCACGATGTACGGGATCACGTCGATCCCGTACGCCGCGGCGGCCGGCAGGAACTCGTCACGCAGGTCGTCGAAGTCGGTGGCGGAGTCCCAGATGCAGTACAGGTAGGTGTTCGCGTTCAGGTCGAGCAGCCGGCGGATCAGGGCCGGCGTGTCCAGGTGCCGGTACCCGTCCGCGCGCGGCTGCCGCTCGCGGAGGGCGGCACCGACCGTGTTGCCACCGGTCAGGGTGGCCTTGATACCGCCGGCGGGCAGGGGATACGGACCGTGCGTGGCCATCGGAACCACTCCTCAGGATTTTCGAGATTTCGAAAACACTTCCGCTATCTCAGAAAACCCTAAGTCGCCGGCGGACCGGCGGCAAGCCTCAGAGTTCCGTCGCGCCGAGGCGTTCGGAGATCGTCGCGGCGAGTTGCACCAGGCCGGTCTGCGCCTGCTTACGCTTGTCCCGGGTGAGATCGCGCGCGAACGACGTGACGCCGACGGCGCCGGTCACCTGACCGCCGGCGGTGAAGAACGGCGCGGCGACGCAGGCGATGTCGGCCTGTTCCTCCTGGTCCTCGACCGCGAACCCCTGTTTCGCGACCTTGGCCAGCTCGGCGCGGAAGCTCGCCTCGTCGGCCGGCTTCGCCTTCGGCCCGTACCCGGGCTCGAGCCGGGTGAGCAGCGGCTTCAGCTCGTCCTCGGGCAGGTACGCCGCGATCGCCCGGCCGAGCGCGGTGAGATTGAAGTGCGAGACCTTGCCCGGGTACGTGTCGAACTGGATGAACCCGGGCATCGCCGCCTTCGCGACGTAGACCACCGAGGACCCGGTGAGGACGCCGATGTGCACCGGCATCCCGAGCCGGTCGGCCAGCTCGCGCATCTCCCGGGAGGCGACCGAGGACAGGTCGACCTTGCGGATCAGCTGCGTGGCCAGCCCGTACAACCGCAGGGTCGGCCGCCAGAAATGGCTGCGCCCCACCACTCGCCGGGTCGCGTAGTCGCGCTGCTCCAGCGTGTAGACGATCGATGCGCACGTCGCGAGCGGGATCTTCGCCTTCTTCGCCAGCGCCGTGAGCGTGAGCTCCTCGTCGGACTCGACCAGCGTCTCCAGGACGGTCAGCGCCCGCGCGACCGCCGGTGACGGCGACCGGTCCCCCGCTGTCTCACTCACCATGATCGGAGTGTAGCGCCCGGACCGGAAGCTGTCTTCGAGTAGAGGTATATACGGCATCATGAAAATGCATCTCAGATCTTGAAGTATGCATCGTTTCGTGTCACTGTCCCGGAAAGAGAGTGCTCCGCGTGGAGGTAGCCGCCATGTCCGATCCTCTGAGCCGCCGGAGGTTCCTCCGGATCTCCGGGCTCTCGCTGTCCGCGTCAGCTGTTGCGGGCTGTTCCTTCTTCTCCACAGACGCCAAGAAGTCCACCAGTTCGGCGGCCGCCGACGCCGGCGCCAAGGAGTCGCCCGTCCTGACCAAGCTGATCAAGGACGGCAAGCTCCCGCCGCTCGAGCAGCGGCTGCCGAAGAACCCGATGGTGATCAAGCCGATCCAGAGCGCCGGGAAGTACGGCGGCGTGCTGCAGCGCGGCCAGATCGACCGGAACGCCACCCAGAACCAGTACGTCGAGTTCGCCGGCCTGCTCGAGTGGACGCCGACGACGCCCGCCAAGGTCGGCCCCGGACTCGCCGAGAAGTGGGAGATCCAGGAGGACGGCAAGGTCTACGTCTTCCACCTGCGCGAGGGCCTGAAGTGGTCCGACGGCAAGCCGTTCAGCACCGACGACCTGATGTTCGCCTACGAGAAGGAGTTCCTGAACAAGGAGCTGAACCCGGTCTTCCCCGGCTGGCTGAGCCCGGGCGGGAAGCCCGGCAAGTTCGTGAAGGTCGACGACCGGACGCTGCGGATGGAGTTCGAGGTACCGCACGGCCTGCTGCTGAAGTACCTGTGCTTCATCGGGCTGACCGGCTTCGGCTCGTCGTCCGCGCTGCTGCTGCCGGCGCACTATCTGAAGCAGTTCCACAAGGACTTCGCGACGCCCGCGCAGTTGCAGGCCGCGATGAAGAAGTACCCGGCGCCGTCCTGGGCCGACTTCTTCAAGAACCGGCGTGACATCTGGAAGAACGCCGACATCCCGGTACTCGGCCCGTGGAAGCTGGTCGCGCCGCTGCAGGGCTCGGGCGTGACGGCCCGCCTGGAGCGGAACCCGTACTACTGGAAGGTCGACGAGCAGGGCCGGCAACTGCCGTACATCGACAGCCAGCAGTACACGGTGATGCCCTCGGAGACGCTCGGCCTGCGCGCAGCGAACGGCCAACTGGACCTGCAGGTCACCGACATCCAGGCCGAACAGCTCCCGCTGCTGATCAAGAATCAGCAGTCCAAGGGCTACAAGGTGAATCGCTGGGTGGCCGAGCCGAACACCTCGATCAACCTGAACCAGAGCCACCCGGATCCGGTGCTGCGCGAGCTGTTCCAGAAGCTCGACTTCCGCGCCGGCCTGTCGCACGCGATCAACCGCAAGGAGATGAACGACGCGCTGTTCGCCGGCCAGGGTTTCGTCCGGCATCCCTGTGCCCAGCCCGAGGACGAGTACTGGGAGAAGGGCATGGGACAGCGCTTCATCGAGTACGACGTGGGTGAGGCCAACAAACGGCTCGACGCCGCGGGCCTGACCAAGCGCGGCCCGGACGGAATGCGACTGCGCCCGGACGGCAAGAAGCTGCAGCTGGTCGGCCGGTGCTTCGAGGTCGGCGTCGGCATCGACGCGATCAGCGTGCTGGAGTACGCCAAGCGGTACTGGAAGGCGGTCGGCATCGACCTGGTCGCCAAGCCGATGACGCCGGAGCTCTGGTACGAGGAGATCCCGCACGGCGACTACGACCTGGTCGCGTACCCGCCGGCCACGATCCTGTGGGACATCGACTCGCTCTGGTACATCCCGACGGCCGGCCTGACGTACTGGGCGCCGAAGTACGGCAACTGGTACGGCAACCACAAGGACAAGTTCGCGCTCGAACCGACCGGCGACATCCGCAAGCTGCAGACGCTGTACGACGAGCTCGTGATCACCGCCGACGACGCCAAGCGGCTGGAGCTCGGGCACCAGATCCTGCGGCTGCACGACCAGAACGTCTGGATCATCGGCACCGTCGGTACGCCGTTCCAGCCGCTGATCTCGGCCGGTGACCTGAAGAACGTCCGGCCGGACGCGATCGCCAGCTTCCGGACCCACTACGAGAACGCGTCGTCACCCGAGCAGATGTACTTCGACAACCCGGAGAAGCACTCCTGAAGGGATCTCATGGCCGGCTACCTGCTCCGTCGCCTGCTGGCGATGCTGCCCACCGTCCTGCTGATCTCGCTCGTGTCGTTCCTGATCATCCAGCTGCCGCCCGGCGACTTCCTCACCACCGTGGTCGCCAAGCTGCAGCAGCAGGGTCAGACGGTCGGCGCCGACCAGTTGGCAGCCTTGAAGGCGCAGTACGCGCTCGACAAGTCACCGTTCGAGCAGTACCTGAAATGGATGTCGAACATCGTGCTGCACGGTGACTTCGGCCAGTCGTTCCAGTACAACAAGCCGGTCTCGACGCTGCTCGCCGAGCGGCTGCCGCTCACCCTGGGCCTCGGGCTCGCGACCTGGCTGATCGGGTGGACAGTGGCGCTGGTGGCGGGGATCTACTCCGCCGCGCGGCGCTACTCGAAGCTCGACTACGTGATCACCGCGCTGACGTTCCTCGGCCTGGCGGTTCCCGGCTTCCTGATCGCGCTCACGGTCGTGTACCTGGAGTTCAAGCTGTTCGGGCAGACGTTGTCGGGGCTCATGTCGCCGGAGTTCGAGGGTGCGGTGTGGAACCTCGGCAAGCTGCTCGACGTACTCAACCATCTGTGGCTGCCGGTGCTCGTGCTGGCGTCCGGGGGCATCGCGGGCACGATCCGCGTCCTGCGGGCCAACCTGCTCGACGAGCTGCACAAGCCGTACGTCACCGCGGCCCGCGCGCGTGGGCTGCCGGAACGCACGCTGCTGATGCGCTACCCGACCCGCGTCGCGCTCAACCCGTTCATCGCGACCATCGGCTGGACGATCCCGGCGCTCTTCGACGGCGAGGTACTGGTCGCCAGCGTCCTCGGCCTGGAGACCACCGGTCCGCTGTTGCTGAACGCGCTGAAGAGCCAGGACATGTACCTTGCCGGCGGCATCATCCTGATCGCGTGCGTGCTGACCGTGATCGGCACACTGATCTCCGACCTGCTGCTCGCCGTCGTCGACGCCCGCGTCCGGATCGGGTACGTCGGGAGCAGCAAATGACCGCTGTCGTGGACGAACCGACCCTCGCGCTGGCATCCCAGCGCACCCTGATCTGGCGGCGTTTCAAGCGCAACAAGCTCGCTGTCGTCTCGCTGTGGATCGTCGGCCTGATCTACTTCACGGCGGCGTTCTGCGAGTTCCTCGCTCCGCAGACCCAGGAGACGTACGCGGCCGATCGCGCGTACGCACCGCCGCAACTGGTGAAGATCTCGCTGACGTCGAGCCCGCACGTGTTCGTCAACGGCTACAAGGGGACGCCCAACCCCGAGACGCTACTGCGCGACTACACCACAGACAGGTCCCAGCGGTACGGCGTGCGCTTGTTCGCGAAGGGTGATCACTACAAGTTGTGGGGGCTGATCCCGTCCAACCGGCACCTCGTCGGACCGAGCCAGCCGGGCGCGCCGTTCCATCTGCTCGGGACCGACGACCAGGGTCGCGACAACCTCTCGCGGGTCATCTACGGCACGCGCATCTCGATGTCGGTCGGCCTGATCGGCGTGCTCGCGGCGCTCGTCCTCGGTCTGCTGCTCGGCGGCGTCTCCGGGTACTTCGGTGGTCTCACCGACGGCATCGTGCAACGCGTGATCGAGTTCTTCATGTCGATCCCGACGTTGCCGCTCTGGCTCGGCCTCGCGGCCGCGGTACCGCCGGGGTGGGGTGCGCTGAAGACGTACTTCGCGATCACGCTGATCCTGTCGCTGATCGGGTGGACCGGTTTGGCGCGGGTGATCCGCAGCCGGTTCCTGCAGATCCGCGGCGAGGACTTCGTACTGGCCGCGGAACTCGACGGCGCGCGCTGGCATCGGGTGATCGGCCGGCACATGTTGCCGGCCTTCACCAGCCACATCATCGCGTCGCTGACGCTCGCCGTGCCAGGGATGATCCTCGGCGAGACCGCCCTGTCGTTCCTCGGACTCGGCCTGCAGCCGCCGGTGGTGAGCTGGGGCGTGTTGCTCAGCGGCGCGCAGAGCATCCGGGTGCTGACCGCTGCGCCGTGGCTGTTGGCCTCCGGAGCCGCTGTGGTGATCGCGGTGATGGCACTCAACTTCGTCGGCGACGGTCTGCGGGACGCCGCCGACCCGTACGAATCATGAAGCGAATCATGAAGCGAACCGTGATCCGAACCCTGAGGAGGCCTGTGACCGAGCCGCTGCTGGAGATCGAGAAGCTCAGCACGCACTTCGACACCGCGGACGGTCTGGTGCGGGCCGTCGACGACGTCAGTCTGCGGGTCGAGCCGGGCAGTACCGTGTGCATCGTCGGTGAATCCGGGTGCGGCAAGAGCGTCACCGCGCGGTCGATCCTGCAGTTGGTCGATCCGCCCGGCCGGATCGTTGCCGGCAGCATCAGGTTCCGATCGGGTGGTACGGACGACGGGTCCGTCGTGGACCTCGCTGCGCTGGATCCGGGCGGGCCGGAGCTGCGCCGGATCCGCGGCAAGGAGATCGGCATGGTGTTCCAGGAGCCGATGGTCGCGCTCAGCCCGGTGCACACGATCGGGCAGCAGCTGATCGAGACCCTGCGGCTGCACGAGCAGCTCGGCAAGGTGGAGGCGCGCGAGCGGGCGATCGCGGAACTGCGCAGTGTCGGCATCCCGCAACCCGAGCATCGGATCGACGCGTACTCGTTCCAGCTGTCCGGGGGCATGCGGCAGCGCGCGATGATCGCGATGGCGCTTGCTTGCCGTCCGCAACTGCTTGTCGCGGACGAGCCGACGACTGCGCTCGACGTCACCACGCAGGCGCAGATCCTGCGCCTGCTCCGCACCCTCCAGGAGGAGCGCGGGATGGCGATCCTGTTCATCACCCACGACCTGGGGGTGGTCGCGGAGCTCGCGGACCGGGTCGCGGTGATGTACCTCGGCAACGTGGTCGAGGAGTGCGACGTGGATTCGCTGTTCCACGACCCGCGGCATCCGTACACGCGGGCGCTGCTGCGATCGGTCCCGCGGATCGAGCGGCGGGCCCGTCGTCGATTGCCGACAATCCGCGGACAGGTCCCGCATCCACAGCAACGACCGAGCGGCTGCCCGTACCGGACCCGCTGCGACCATGTCGTACCGGGTGTCTGCGACACCGTGAACCCGGAACTGGTGGGCGACGGCTCGCGCGAGGTGCGCTGCGTGCACTACCCGACCGCCGAGAGCATGCGCAACGGACACGACCTCAAGCCCCAGGAGGCGATCGCCGATGCCGGATGACAGCAGCCAAAACCCCCCGACGAACCCTCCGCCTCCACACACCCCCGCTCCACCCACGGCGGTTCCGGGCACAGCGGATGCAGGATGGTCGGGTGGTCGTAAGGAGATTCTTCGGATCGAAGGGCTGTCGATGCGGTTCAGCTCCGGGGCCGGGCTGTTCGGCCGCCGGAACCGGTCGACGGTGCAGGCGGTCGACGACGTCGACCTCGTCGTACGACGCGGCGAGACGCTCGGACTCGTCGGCGAGTCCGGTTGCGGGAAGACCACGCTCGGGCGGTGCATCCTGCGCGCACACAAGCCGACTGCCGGGCGGCTGATGTACCGGCGCTTGGACGGCTCCGAGGTCGACCTGGCCGCGCTGTCCAGAGCACGGCTCCGGCCACTGCGCACCGAGATCCGCACCGTCTTCCAGGACCCGAACTCGTCGCTCAACCCACGGATGACCGTGCAGCAGATCGTCGCGGAACCGCTGATTGTCAACAATCTGGCGAACGGCAGCGAGGTCCAGGACCGGGTCGCCGAGACGCTGCGTCGCTGCGGTCTGCGTCCGGAGCTGATGCGGCGCTACCCGCACGCCTTCTCCGGCGGCGAACGTCAGCGGATCGGGATCGCGCGGGCGCTCGTGACCGAGCCGCGGCTGGTGGTCGCCGACGAGGCGGTGAGTGCGCTCGACGTGTCGGTCCGCAGCCAGATCCTGAACCTGCTGGAGGACCTGCAGGACGAGCTCGGACTGACGTACGTCTTCATCTCGCACGACCTCTCGGTCATCCAGCACCTGTGCGACCGGGTCGCCGTGATGTACCTCGGCCGGATCGTCGAGGAGGCCGAGACGGAGGACCTGTTCGAGCGCCCCCGCCACCCGTACACCGAGGCCCTGCTCCGATCGGTCCCCCGTCCCGATCCGCGGTTACGGCGAAGCGACGTCGTACTGCCGGCCGGTGAGGTGGCCGTACCGGAGCACGACTTCACCGGCTGCCGCTTCCAGCCTCGGTGCCGGTACGCCGTAGATCTGTGCGCGCAGGTCGAGCCGGCGACCGTACCGCGCTGTCACCGCGCCGAGGAGCTCACGCTGGACGGGGTGTACACAACGATCTGACCTGTGGGCCCGCCAACGCCCGGACTACGAGAAACCTCGTAGTCGCGGGCGGCTTGAGGTTGCGCATTCCGTCCGACGCGGGAACCGGGCCGCGGTCCCTACCGTCGGTGACATGACTGGCGCAAGCGTTGCTCTACTCGCGGGGACGATGTCCACCATCCTCTTCGCGTCGAGCGCGCTGCCGATGGTGCTGAGGGCGATCCGGACCCGCGACCTGGAGTCGTACAGCCCGGCCAACCTCGTGCTCGCGAACGTCGGCAACGCCGTCCACTGCATCTACGTGGTGCACCTGCCGCCGGGACCTATCTGGTTCCTGCACGGCTTCTACGTCGTGACGTCCGCGCTGATGTTGCTGTGGTGGTTGCGATTCCACCGCAGGCGGGGCGCGGTCGGCGCGACGGCATGGTCACAGATCGGGCGGAGACTCGCATGAACACCATCATCATCGGGGCCGGGCAGGCCGGGCTTGCCACCGGTTATCACCTACAGCGACTCGGTGAGTCGTTCACGATCCTGGACGGGAACGCGCAGCTGGGCGACCAGTGGCGCTCGCACTGGGACAGCCTGCGGTTGTACTCGCCGGCGAAGTACGACGGGCTGCCGGGTCTGGAGTTTCCCGGCGATCCGTGGCATTACCCGGGCAAGGAAGAGGTCGCCGACTACCTGTCGACGTACGCGGATCACTTCGGGCTGCCGATCCGGCCGAGCACGCGGGTCGACCGGCTGGAACGCCGCGACGGCCGGTGGATCGTCGGCACCGGGCGCGAGGAGCTTGCCGCCGACAACGTCGTCGTCGCGACCGGCACGTTCGGCCGGACACCGTATCTCCCGGACTGTGCCGTCGATCTGGACCCGGCGATCCGGCAACTGCATTCGTCGGAGTACCAGCGCCCGGAGCAACTGAAGGAGGGGCCGGTACTGGTCGTCGGCGGCTCGCACTCCGGGACCGACATCGCGTACGAGGTCGCGCAGACACACCCGACCGTGCTGGCCGGTCGTGATCCCGGGCAGATGCCGTTCAAGCCCGGACGCCCTGGGCAGAAGCTCTTCTGGCCGGTGTTCCTGTTCGTCGGCCGGCACGTGGTCACCCGCCGGTCGCCGATCGCGAAGGCGGCGATGGAGGACCTGCGGCACCACGGCGGCCCGATGATCCGGGTCAAGCGGGCCGACCTGCTCGCCCGCGGGGTCGAGCGGGTGCCCGACCGGGTCGTCGGTGCCCAGGACGGACGGCCGCTGCTGGCCGACGGACGAATGCTGGACGTGGCGAACGTCGTCTGGGCGACCGGTTTCCAGCAGGTCTTCGACTGGATCAAGGTCCCGGTGGCCGGCGCCGACGGCTGGCCGCGCGAGTACCGCGGGGTCGCGACGGACGCACCCGGGCTGTTCTTCTGCGGCCTGTGCTTCCAGTACTCCTTCAGTTCGATGGTCCTGCCCGGCGTCGGCCGGGACGCGGCGTACGTCGCCCGCCGGATCGCGGCCCGCGCCGGTGCGGACCGGAGTCTTGCCGCCGCCTGACCTCGCAGAGCATGCTCGCGAGTGGGGGCATGACATGGGGATTGTCGACGATCTACAACGAGCCCGGGTCGCGTTCGAGCGGCGGGACTGGGCGGTCGCCTACGAGCGGCTGACCGCCGTCGACCGCGAGCCGGGTCACGGCCTCGGGCCGGACGAGTTGATGACGCTGGCCACGGCGGCGTTCCTGCTCGGCGACCCCGATGCGTGCATCCGGGCCCTGCAGCGCGGTTACCGGCTGCGGATCGACGAGGGCGACGTGCTCGGCGCGATCCGGTTCGCGTTCTGGCTCGCCCGGGTGTTCAACGGCCGAGGCGAAATGGCCGTCGGCAGCGGCTGGGCGGCCCGCGGCCAGCGGTTGCTGGTCGGCCTGCCCGAGGATGTCGTCGAGCGCGGGTACCTGCGGATCCACGACTTCTTCCGCTGCCTGGACAGCGAAGACTTCGCCGGTGCGCTGGCCGCCGGCGACGACATCGTCGCGATGGCCCGCCGGCACGGCGATCCGGATCTGCTCGCACAGGGCCTGGTGTGCGAGGGCCGCCTCCTGCTGTACGCCGGCCGCGTCCCCGAAGGACTCGCGCTGATGGACGAGGCGATGGTCGGCGTCGCGGCCGGTGAACTCTCGCCGATCTTCGCAGGCACCGTGTACTGCGCGATGATCGAGGGCTGCCAGGAGGTCCTCGACTTCGCCCGGGCCGCCGCATGGACGGCGGCGCTGACCCGCTGGTGCGACACGCAACCCGACCTCGTGCCGTTCACCGGTCAGTGCGCCGTCCACCGCGGTCAGATCCTGCGCCTGCATGCGGCGTACCCGGAGGCGTTGTCGGAGTTCGAGGACGCATGCCGGCGGTACGCATCGAACGGGATGGACGTCGCCGCCGGCCTCGCGATGGGCGAGCGCGGCGACGTACTGCGGATCCGTGGCGACCTCCCCGCGGCGGAGGCGTCGTACGAGGAAGCGAGCGGGTTCGGGTACGAGGCGCAACCGGGGCGGGCGCTGCTGATGATCGCGCGCGGACGCGTACCGGCCGCGATCGCCGCCGTTCGGCGGTTGCTCGCGGAGGCCGGCGATCCGGTGCACCGCTCGCGACTGCTCGCGGGTGCGGTCGAAGTACTGGTCGCCGGGGACGCGGTCTCCGAGGCGGAGGCGGCGGCCGTCGAATTGTCAACAATCGCGACCGGATTCGGCTGTCCGGGACTGCGCGCGGCGGCTGCGTACTGTTCCGCGTTGGCGGCTTTGGCGGCCGACGATCCGGACCGTGCGCTGCCGCAAGCGCGGTTGGCGGCCCGGTTGTGGAGCGAACTGCGCGCGCCCTACGAAGTGGCCCGCGCGAAGGTGCTCGTCGGGCGCGCCGTGCGACTGCTCGGCGACGAGGACTCGGCGGCGGCCGAATTCGCCGCCGCCTGCCGGTCCTTCGCCGAGATCGGTGCCGGTCCGGCGCGGCTGGAGGTCGAGAAGCTGATCGGCCGGAGCACGGCCGGCGGGCTGACCGGGCGCGAACTGGAGGTGCTCCGGTTGGTTGCTGCGGGCAACAGCAACACCGAGATCGCCCGGCGGCTGGTGCTGAGCGACAAGACCGTCGCCCGGCACCTCACCAACATCTTCACGAAACTGTCGGTGCCGTCCCGAACGGCGGCCGCCGCGTACGCCCGCGATCACGACCTGCTCTGACCCAGCCCTTGACGCTTCAGTTCGTCTTCCAGGGCCGCGTCACGCCGTCAGTCCTGACGCACCCCGGGCACCCAGGTCGACAGCGCCACGTCCAGCCCGGTCACGGTGCCGTCGTCCGCGGCCCAGGCTACGTAGCCGTCGGGGCGGACGAGTACGCCGGTGAGTTCCCCGGCGTACTTCGTGGTCAGCACGCGGACCCGCCCGGAAGCGACCTCACGCAGGTCCGCGGAGTCCGCGAGGTCCAGGAGCAACGGCTTGCCGTCGGACAGGTGCTCGCCGAGGCGCGTACCGTCCGCGAACTCGAAGTCGGGCGCGGCCGAACCGGTCAACTCGTGCTCGCCGTCGATCGGGTACCGGTGCAGGACGCCCGACAACTTCTTCGCGAGGTACGTCGAACCGCTCGGTGTCCGGAGCAGGTCCGTGACCACGCTGCGCAGCGCCGCGGTCCGGAAGTCCGTACGCATCAAGGCGATCTGCGCGCGCGTCCAGTCCAGGACCCACTCCCCGACCGGATGCCGTTCGGTGGTGTAGGTGTCGAGGAGCCCCTCCGGCGCGGTGCCCTGGATCGTCGCGGCCAGCTTCCAGCCGAGGTTGACGGCGTCACCGATGCTGAGGTTCAGCCCCTGGCCGCCGAACGGTGAGTGCACATGCGCCGCGTCGCCCGCGAGCAGCACGCGTCCCTTGCGGTACGACGTCACCTGCCGGGCGTTGTCGGTGAACCTGGTCGCCGACTTCACCGCCGTGACGGTGACGTCGACGCCGGTGACGCGGCGCAGGCTGCCCTGGATCTCCTCGGCGGTGATCGGTGCATCGCGATCCTCCGGCGGACCGTCGAACTCGACCGTCAGCACCCGCCCCGGCACCGGGCCGTGGGCGTAGACACCGGTGGAGGTGTAGTTCCAGCTGCTCTGGAGCCCTTCGGCGCCTTCCAGCTCCACGATCGCCTGCCGCCCGGTGATCGCCGGCTCGGTCCCCGGAAAGTCGAACCCCGCAATCTTCCGCACCAGACTCCGCCCACCGTCACACCCCACCAACCACCCCGCCCGCACACTCCCCGCATCACTCTCTCCACCGGCGTTGTCGACCAGCGGGTTGTCGACCAGCGGGTTGTCGACCAGCGGGTTGTCGACAATCCGATCGTTCACACGGGCGTTGCTCAGGTGGACGGTGACGCCTTCGTCGTCGGTGGTGAAGTTGGTGAGTTCCACGCCGCGGCGGAGCTCGACGCCGAGTTCGGCGGCGTAGGCGCCGAGGACAGCCTCGACCGTCTGCTGAGCGACGGCGAACACAGACCTGGCCGGACCCGCGTCGCGGAACTCCGGGTCCTCGAAGTCCACCGTCGCCGAGCTGACCATGATCCCGGCGAAGTGACCGGCCGGCGGCGCACCACCCGCCTTCCTCCCCGAACCTCCGGCTCCACCCGAACCTCCGGCTCGACCAGGTCCTCCGGCTCCGGATTGCTGGGCGCGGAAGGCCATCATCTGCTCGAAGGCCTGCCGCTGCGCCTCCTGCAGCGCCGGCAGCAGGCCGCGGCGGTAGAACGCCTCGGCGGTCGGCAGGTTCACCGATCCGGCTTTGATCGTCGGATCGATCTCGAGCAGCCGCTCGACCACCAGTACATCCAGTCCGGCCAGCCGGAGTTCACAGGCGAGCATCAGGCCGGCCGGCCCGCCTCCGGAGATCACTACGTCCTTGGTGTCCATGAGTAAAATATTAGACCGAGTATAAAATTTGGTCCAGTACAATCTCATCCATGCCCGAGCCAGGACTGCGCGAACGCAAGAAGCAGGCGACCCGGCGGATGATCGCGAACGTCGCCACCGACCTGTTCGTGCACCGCGGATTCGACGCGGTGACGGTGGCGGAGATCGCCGAGGTGGCCGGCGTGTCCAAGATGACCGTCTTCAACTACTTCCCGCGCAAGGAGGATCTGTACCTGGACCGCCACCTCGACCGGCTCCGCGAACTCGAGGCCGTCGTCCGCGACCGCCCGTCCGGCGAGCCCGTGTCCATGGCGATGCGCCGGTACCACCACGAACTGCTCAGCTCCCGGCATCCACTGTCCGGCGCGATCGAGGGTGTGCTCGGGTTCTGGACCGTGCTGCAGTCCAGCCCCGCCCTGATGTCGCGCATGGTCGAGCAGGAACACGAGATCGCGCAGATGCTGACCGGCGTACTCACCGACGAGACCGGCGACGAGTTCGGCGCCCGGCTGGTCGCGAACCTGCTGACCGCGACCATCACCACGATCTTCCACACCCCGGTCGCCCGGATCATCGCCGGCGACGACATCGCGCAGGTGCAGCACGATCAGGTCGCCGTCATCGACCACGCCTTCGACGTACTGGACCACGGTCTCGCCGCGGATCGATGAATCGGTCCAGGGAGGGAGCGACATCACTCCGATGGGTGAGGTGGCGACGGTCCGTGTCCGTCATGATCGGAGCGTGACCACTACCGAGCGTCCCGTTCCTCGCTGGGCCTACCGTCTCGCGCACGCGATCCCGTTCCTCGCGCTACCTTCCGGGCTCTGGCGGCTCGGCCTGGTCTTCGGGTCCTCGATGGGCCTGCTGGACACGAACGGGCAGGCGGCCGCGCTCGGCGGCGCGGGCGGCAAGCTGTACGTCATCTTCCTGACGGTCTTCTCCGAGCTGGTCGCGCTGACCGCGCTCGGGCTGGTCAGTCGCTGGGGCGAGATCGCGCCGCGCTGGATCCCGTTCATCGGCGGCCGGCGCGTGCATCCGTACGCGGCGATCGTCCCGGCCGTGCTGGGATCGCTGTGCCTGATCGCGATCTGGACGTTCGCGTTCCGGGACGTGTTCACCGACGACTTCATCCAGTTCAGCAGCCCGGCCTGGAAGGCGCTGATGCTCGCCTGCTACCTGCCGCTCAACCTCTGGGGACCGGCGCTGCTGGTCGTCACCTGGGCGTACTACCGCAGGCGGGTCAGCGCGCTCGCGGTCGCGGTCTGAGCGTGGCCGAGGGCAGCGGCGGGGCCGGCAGCGGTGCCCCGTCGTACCCGGGAACCATCCCGAAGCGGTCGTTGCCGCCGGCCTCGATCGCGCCCTGCCAGGCATCCCGTGCGGCGACGATCTCTTCATGGGTACGGCCAATGAAGTTCCACCACATCACCAGCTCCTCCTCGAACGGCTCGCCGCCGAGCAGCAGGAAGCGCACCCCGTTGTCGGAGGCAACGAGCTCGATCGAGTCCCGGCTCGCGCCGAGGTAGACCAGCTCGCCGAACCCGGGCGTCAGGTCCCCGACCGAGAGCGCCCCGTCGACGACGAGCACGGCGTACTCGTTGGAGGGCGTCAGCGGCAGTGTCAGCGTACGGCCCGCGTCGATCGTGACGTCGGCGCCGACGAGCGGTGTGTACGCCGGCGCCGGCGAGGTGACTCCGGCCACGGTCCCGATCATCACGGTCCCGTACGCGCCGTCGAGCTCGAGCCGCGGCAGGTCGGCGTACGCGTTGAAGGCGGGCGGGGTCGTCGTACGCACACTGTCCGGCAGCGCCACCCACAGTTGGGCACCGTGCAACATCGGCGGGGCGTCCGGCGTCGAGACCTCGGAGTGCGCGATCCCGTTGCCGGCGGTCATGATGTTCAGCTCGCCGGGGCGGACCAACGCGTGCGATCCGACGCTGTCGCGGTGCTCGATCTCGCCCTCGAACAGCCAGCTCACGGTCTGCAGGCTGGTGTGCGGATGCGGCGGGACCAGCATGCCGCGCTCCCCCGGCGCGTCGTACGGGTCGACGCGCTGTGTCAGGTCGTCGGGCCCGTAGTGGTCCACGAAACACCAGGCGCCGACCATGCGGCGGTTCTTGTTCGGCAGGAGCCGTCGTACTTTGGTGGTCCGTCCCAGCACCACCTCGCGCGCCTCGAGCAGCTCCAGCGCCGGCCCGTCGCATTCGCCGGTGCCGATCACCTCGGCCGGGTCTTTCTCGAGATCGCTCATGATGCCGTCCAATCCGCCAGGACCTGCTGGTCCCAGGTGTTGATGACACGCTCCGGAGTGACGCCGCAGTCCTCGGCGCGTTCGCAGCCGTACACCTGCCAGTCGAGCTGGCCGGGGGCGTGCGCGTCGGTGTCGATCGAGAACAGGCAGCCCGTCTCGACCGCCATCGAGAGCAGGCGTTTCGGCGGGTCGAGGCGTTCGGGGCGGGAGTTGATCTCCACCGCCGTACCGAACTGACGGCAGGCCTCGAACACCACCTCGGCATCGAACTCCGACTCCGGACGGGTGCCGCGGCCGCCGGTGATCAGCCGGCCGGTGCAGTGGCCGAGGACGTCGACGTGCGGGTTGGCGATCGCGCGGACCATGCGTTCCGTCATCGGCTCGGACGCCATCCGCAGCTTCGAGTGCACGCTCGCCACCACGATGTCGAGCCGGGCCAGGATCTCCACATCGCAGTCCAGCGAGCCGTCCTCGTTGATGTCGACCTCGATGCCGTTCAGGATCGTGAACCCGTCTAGCTCGTCCTGCAGCAGTTTGTTGAGCTCGGCAACGACCTCGAGCTGCTGCAGCCGCCGCTCGCGGGACAGTCCGTTGGCGACCGTCAGCCGGGGCGAGTGATCGGTGAGCGCCATGTAGGAGTGCCCGAGGCGGTGTGCCGTCCGAGCCATCTCCTCGATCGGACTGCCGCCGTCCGACCACTCAGAATGCAGATGCAGATCGGCCTTCAGCTCGGCGCGCATCCGCTGGCCGGCCGTGGTCAGGTCGGTGGCCGCCTCCTCGAGCTTGACCAGGTACGACGGGGTCGCGCCGTCCATCGCCTCGACGATCACGGCCTCGGTCTTCGGGCCGATGCCGGCCAGCTCGGTCAGCGTCCCCGCACGCCGGCGCGCCCGGACCTCGGTGGCCGGCAACGCGGCGATCGTGTCCGCAGCCCGCCGGTACGCGTTCACCCGATGCGTCGGCTGCCGATCCCGCTCGAGGTAGTACCCGATCGCCCGCAGCGCCGCGATCGCATCGTCGACGCCCGCTTTGTCCGTCATACGCCCATCTTCCGCCATTTCCCTGGCAGACCCAGTAATTTGCCTGGCAGACCCATCAGGTCGGGGGTTCCACCCCCTGCACACCGGCCGAGAACCCCCCATTTGCCTGGCAGACCCACCAAATTGCTGGGTCTGCCAGGCAAATGGGGCGGGAGAGGGTCGGACGGGCCGGGCTATGGTCGGGACGTGGTGAGAGACGGGCATCGGGCGCGGGCGGACCGGCTGCAAGGGGCGACGGGCGCGCTGGCGACTGCGGCGCAGGCGGCGATGGAGGCCGAGCTGCCGTGGTTCGCGCAGTTGTCCGCGCAGGACCGGTCCTGGATCGGGCTGGTCGCGCAGTCCGGGATCTCCGCGTTCGTCGAGTGGTTCCGCGACCCCGAGGCGCACTCCTCGATGCCGACCCGGATCTTCGGCTCCGCGCCACGGGAGTTCACCCGGGTGATCTCGCTGCACCAGACCGTCGACCTGGTACGGACCACGATCGAGACCATCGAGAACACCATCGGCACACTGCTGCCGCCGGACGACGTACCGATCGTCCACGAGGCCATGCAGCGGTACGCGCGCGAGGTCGCGTTCGCCGCCGCCACCGTCTACGCGCAGGCCGCCGAGATGCGCGGCGCCTGGGACGCCCGCCTCGAGGCCCTGCTCGTCGACTCGGTGATCCGCGGCGAGACCGACGAATCCGTCCGGTCCCGCGCCTCCGCTCTCGGCTGGACCGGCGCCGTCGGGACGACGGGTTCTATCGCACCGAGCGGGGCCGAGGTCGCCGTGGTGGTCGGACGGGCGCCCGAGGCCGAGACGCCGGCGCCCGCGAACGGCAGCTCGAGCATCGTGGACATGGTCCGGCACGCCGCCCGCGAGGCCGGTGCTGACGCACTGTGTGCGATCCAGGGCGACCGCCTGGTGGTAGTACTGGGCGGTACAAGCAAACCTGTGGAGATCGTACAAAAGCTCGCTCGCTGGTTCGGACCCGGCCCGATCGTCGTCGGACCAGTCGTGAAGGACCTGATGTCGGCGGTCACCTCGGCCCGCGCGGCCGTCGCGGGGCTCCGCGCAGTCGCGGCCTGGCCGCGCGCCCCGCGACCCGTCGAGGCCGACGAACTGCTCCCGGAACGGTCACTCTCCGGAGACGGCCATGCCCGCCGGCAACTCGCCAACGAGGTCTACTCACCGCTCACCGCGGGCGATGGGGTCCTCCTCGACACCGTTTCGGCGTACCTGGACTCCGGCGGCTCGATCGAGGCGACGGCCCGGGCGCTGTACGTCCACGCCAATACCGTCCGGTACCGGCTGAAGCGTGTGGCGGACCTCACGGGCTACAACCCGCTGAACCCCCGCGACAGTTTCACACTGCGTGTCGCACTGACGTTGGGCCGCCTGCTCACTCCGGACGCGAGCAGCTCCGTTTTGTAGGATCTCCACAAAAGCGGGCCGGTAGAATTCGTGCTCGCCGTGCGGCTCCGCAGGGGCCTTGCTGAGGGAGAGTTGTCTCGTGCTCGTCATCGTCGCGCCCGGTCAGGGTGCCCAGACTCCAGGATTCCTCGAGCCGTGGCTGGCGGATCCCGTGTTCGAGAGCCGGCTGCACTGGCTCTCCGCGGTCGCCGGCCTCGACCTCGCCCACTACGGCACCGCAGCCGACGCCGACACGATCCGGGACACCGCGATCGCGCAGCCGCTGCTCGTCGCGTCCAGCATGCTCGCCGCGCTGGCGGTGTTCCCGCACCCGGCCGACGCCTTCGCCAAGGTCGGCGCGGTCGCCGGCCACAGCGTCGGTGAGCTCGCCGCCGCAGCCGGTACGGGTGTGCTGACCGCCGAGCAGGCGATGGTCCTGGTCCGCGAGCGAGGCAAGGCGATGGCCGCCGCGGCTGCGCTGACGCCGACGTCCATGACCGCAGTACTGGGCGGCGACCGGGACGAGGTCCTCGCGAAGCTTGCCGAGCACGGTCTGACCCCGGCGAACGACAACGGCCCCGGCCAGATCGTTGCCGCAGGCACCGTCGAGGAACTGGCCGCACTGGCCGCCGACCCGCCCGCGAAGGCGCGGCTGATTCCGCTGTCGGTCGCGGGTGCGTTCCACACGCGGCACATGGAGCCGGCCGTGCAGACGCTGGCGAAGTACGCGACCGCGGTCAGCACGCATGATCCGCGGACCCGCCTGATCTCGAACCGCGACGGTCACGTCGTCCACGACGGCCAGGATGTTCTGCAGCGGCTCGTCACCCAGGTGAACGCGCCGGTTCGCTGGGACCTGTGCATGCAGACCATGTCCGACCTCGAGGTCACCGGCATCCTGGAGCTGCCCCCGGCGGGCACGCTGACCGGGATCGCGCGCCGGGCGCTGAAGGGGGTCGAGACGTTCGCGCTGAAGACCCCGGACCAGCTCGACGATGCCCGCGCCTTCGTCGACAAGCACGGCAGCCCGTCCGAGATCGACGCCTCGCCGACCTGGCGACTGCTCGTCGCCCCGATCAAGGGCACCTTCACGCGCACCGTCGCCGTACGGCGCGAGACCGGGGAGACGGTCGAGGCCGGTGAGGTCGTGGCGAAGGTCGCGAGCCTGCGCGACGAGGTCGAGGTGACCGCACCGCACGGCGGCATCGTCGTCGAATGGCTCGCCGAAGAAGGCGACCCGGTCGCCCCTGGCCAGCCTCTCCTGCGTCTGCACCCGACAGAGGGCAACTGACATGATCACCGCATCGACCGGTTCGCAGTACGCAGGCATCCTCGGGATCGGGTCGTACCGGCCGCGGCGCGTGGTGCCGAACTCGGAGATCCTGGAGCAGATCGACTCCAGCGACGAGTGGATCCAGACCCGTTCCGGGATCAAGGAACGGCGCTGGGCCGGCGAGGACGAGACGGTCCTGATGATGTCGGTGAACGCGGCCAAGGACGCGATCGCCGAGTCCGGCATCGACCCGGCCGACATCGGCTGCGTGATCGTCTCGACCGTCACGCACCTGTACCAGACGCCCGCGATCGCGACCCGGGTCGCGGTCGAGGTGGGCGCCCCGACCGCCGCCGCGTTCGACATCTCCGCCGCCTGCGCAGGGTTCTGCTACGGCGTCGCGATGGCCAACGACCTGGTCCGCGGCGGCAGCGCGAAGTACGTGCTGGCGATCGGCGTCGAGCGGCTCAGCGACATCACCGACCGGACGGACCGCAGCACCGCGTTCATCTTCGCCGACGGCGCCGGCGCCGCGATCGTTGGTCCGGCCGACGAACCGGGGATCGGCCCGGTGGTGTGGGGCTCCGACGGCACGCAGCACCAGGTGATCAGCCAGAAGGAGTCCTGGCAGGAGGTGTTCGGCAGCTTCAACTGGCCGCACCTCACGATGGACGGCAACCCGGTGTTCCGGTGGGCTTCCTTCGAGATGGCCAAGACCGCGCAGCAGGCCCTGGACGTGGCCGGTGTGAAGGCCGAGCAGCTCGACCTGTTCGTACCGCACCAGGCGAACATGCGGATCACCGACGCCATGCGCCGGACGCTCAAGCTGCCCGACCACGTCAAGGTTGCCCGCGACATCGAGCGCCAGGGCAACACGTCGGCCGCGTCGATCCCGCTCGCGATCACCGCGATGCGCGACAACGGCGAGGCCAAGAGCGGCGACCTGGCGCTCATCATCGGCTTCGGGGCCGGGCTGGTCTACGCCGCCCAGGTCATCCGGCTGCCGTAGTCCATAGTTGTCCGGGGCGGCTCAGGTGGCCGAACCGGCAGTAAGTCAGCAGAAATCCGAAAGGGAACCAAGAAATGGCCAGCACCGAAGAGATCCGTTCCAGCCTCGCCGAGATCGTGAACGAGATCGCCGGCATCCCGGTCGAGGACGTCCAGCTGGACAAGTCCTTCACCGACGACCTCGACGTCGACTCGCTCTCCATGGTGGAGGTCGTGGTGGCCGCCGAGGAGAAGTTCGACGTGAAGATCCCCGACGACGAGGTCAAGAACCTGAAGACCGTCGGCGACGCGGTCGCGTTCATCGAGCGCGCCCAGAACGGCTGACCTCCGTCACCGTGCTGGCCAGGGTGCTCGTCGGGGCGCGTCCCCGATGAGCACCACGCCGGCGAACCGCAGTACCCACCCCTCGCTCCCAACCGCACAACGCTCCTGTGAAGGATGAGGTAACCATGTCGAAGACCCGAGTCGTCATCACTGGGCTCGGAGCCACGACCCCGCTCGGCGGCGACGTGGCCAGCTCCTGGGAAGGGCTGCTGGCAGGTCGCTCCGGCGCCCGGCGGCTGACCGACGAGTGGGCCCAGAACCTCTCGGTGCAGATCGCCGCACCGGCCGCGGTCGAGCCGACCGAGGTCATCGAGCGGGTCAAGGCCCGTCGCCTCGACCGGACGGCGCAACTCGCCGTGGTCGCCGCCCGCGAGGCCTGGGCCGACTCCGGCCTCGAGGACTCCGGGCTGGACAAGGAGCGGCTCGGTGTCGCGGTGGCCTCCGGGATCGGTGGCCTGCACACCACCCTGTCGAACTACGACGCCCTGCAGTCCAACCCGCGCCGGGTGTCGCCGCTGGCGATCCCGATGCTGATGCCGAACTCGTCGGCCGCGTACGTCAGCCTGGAGTTCGGCGCGAAGGCCGGCGTGCACACCCCGGTCTCGGCCTGTGCCTCCGGCAACGAGGCGATCTGGCTCGGCCTGGACCAGATCCGGCTCGGCCGCGCGGACGTGGTCGTCGCTGGTGGCGCCGAGGGGTCGATCATGGCGCTGCCGCTGGCTGCGTTCGCGATGATGCAGGCGCTCAGCAAGCGCAACGACGACCCGGAGAAGGCGTCGCGTCCGTGGGACGTGGACCGGGACGGCTTCCTGCTCGGCGAGGGCGCGGGCATCCTGATCCTGGAGTCGTACGAGCACGCCAAGGCGCGCGGCGCGAAGATCTACGCCGAGCTCGCCGGCGCGGGTATCTCCGCGGACGGGCACGACATCGCCCAGCCGGACCCGACCGGTTCGGGTGCGCGGCGCGCGATGGAGCGGGCGCTGTCCGAGGGCGACCTGACCCCGGCGGACATCTTCCACGTCAACGCGCACGCCACCTCGACGCCGCAGGGCGACATCGCCGAGTCGATCGCGATCCGGCAGGCGCTCGGCAAGGAGGCCGATCACGCGATCGCCACCGCGCCGAAGTCGATGATCGGTCACCTGCTCGGCGGCGCCGGAGCGGTCGAGTCGGTCGCCACCGTACTCGCCGTGCACCACCGGATCTCGCCGCCGACCATCAACGTCGACAAGCTCGACGACCAGATCGATCTGGACGTCGCTACCGAGCAGCGCAAACTGCCCGACGGCGACATCGCGGCCCTGAACAACTCCTTCGGCTTCGGCGGCCACAACGCCGCCATCGCCTTCAAGTCGGTGTAGCCGGATGACCATCGCCCCGGCGAAACCCGCGAAACTGCCGAGGGAGCAGGACCCCCGGAATCCGGTCACCCGGCTGACGAACCTGCTCGACCCCGGCAGTCTCGAGCTGATCACCCCTGACAACCTGTCGGGGATGATCGCGGCTCGTGGGACGATCGCCGGGGCCTCCGTGGTCGCGTTCTGCTCCGACGCCACCGTGATGGGTGGGGCGATGGGCGACGAAGGCTGCGACGTCGTCGTGCAGGCGTACGAGGTCGCACGCCAGGATCAGGTGCCGATCATCGGCTTGTGGCACTCCGGCGGCGCCCGGCTGGCCGAGGGCGTACTGAGCCTGCACGCCGTCGGCAAGATCTTCTACGCGATGACGCAGGCGTCCGGGAAGATCCCGCAGCTGTCCGTCGTGCTCGGCCCGGCGGCGGGCGGTGCGGCGTACGGCCCGGCGCTCACCGACATCGTCATCCTCGGTCCTGAGGGCCGGATCTTCGTCACCGGACCGGACGTGGTCCGCTCGGTCACCGGTGAGGACGTGGACATGCTCCGGCTCGGTGGACCCGAGCCGCACGGCCGGCGCTCCGGCGTCGTCCACATCACCACGGACAGCGAAGCGGCAGCGGTCGAACAGGCGCGCCGGCTGACCGACCTGCTCGCGAACCAGGGGTCGATGTCCGCAGACCTCCCGGACACCGACCTGTCCGGATTCCTGCCCGAGTCGGCGAAACGGGCGTACGACGTGCATCCGCTGGTCGGCGGGGTGCTCGACGACGACGCTGTGTCTGCACCGGTCGAACTGCACCAGCGCTGGGCGCCGAACATCGTCACCACGCTCGGCCGGCTCGGCGGACGGACGGTCGGCGTGATCGCCAACAATCCGCTCCGGCTGGGTGGTTGCCTCGACGCACTCTCCGCGGAGAAGGCGTCCCGGTTCGTCCGGATGTGCGACGCGTTCGGCGTACCGCTCGTCGTACTGGTCGACGTCCCCGGATACCTGCCCGGCGTCGGACAGGAATGGGACGGTGTCGTACGGCGCGGCGCGAAGCTGCTGCACGCGTTCGCCGAGGCCGTCGTACCGCGCGTGACGCTGGTGACTCGCAAGACGTACGGCGGCGCGTACATCGCCATGAACGCGCGCTCACTGGGCGCCACCCGCGTCTTCGCGTGGCCGCGGGCCGAGGTGGCCGTGATGGGCGCGGTGGCGGCCGTACGGGTCCTGCACCGGCGCCGGCTGGCCGAGGTCGATCCCGAACTACGGCCGCAGGTCGAGGCCGAGCTCGCCGCCGAACACGAGAAGATTGCCGGCGGCATCGACCGCGCCCGCGAGCTCGGCGTCGTCGACGAGATCGTCGAACCCACCCGAACCCGTACTGCCCTGGCCACCGCGCTGGCCACCGCCTTGGCCGCGGCCGACGGCCCGATCCGCGGAGCCCACGGCAACATCCCGCTCTGAAACCGCTGGACACACACGAAGGGCGCGAACCCTGAGGTTCGCGCCCTTCACGTGGTGCGGCCGCTGTTGTTGACAACCACCGGGGGTGTCCCGACACCCGGTGGCCCAGCGGCCACGGCCCCTCCCACCCTTGTAGTACGTCTGATGCTCAGTCTCATCGAAAAGTTCGGGGAAGTCCCTGGCTTTCACAGGTTTCTTCTGAACTTCTCAGGAGATGCTTAGACAACCTGGTGGAGCCAGCGGACCGGGGCGCCGTCGCCGGCGTAGCGGAAGGGCTCGAGTTCGTCGTCCCAGGGGCGGCCGAGGAGGCGCTCGACCTCCTCGGTCAGGTCGGCCTCGCCGGCGGCCGCCTTCAGCATGGCCGCCTTCAGCCGCTCCTCCGGCACCATGATGTCGCCGTGGACGCCGGTGGTCGCGTGGTAGATGCCGAGTTCGGGCGTGAACGAGTACCGCTCACCTTCGGCGCCGTTGCTCGGCTCCTCGGTGACCTCGAACCGCAGCTTCTGCCAGCCGCGCAGGGCGGATGCCAGCTTGGCCGCGGTGCCGGCCTCGGCCTGCCAGGACAGCTCGGCCCGGTACGTGCCCTGGGCCGCCGGTTGCGGCGTCCAGTCCAGCTTCACGGGCACGCCAAGGATGCCGCCCGCGGCCCATTCGACATGCGGGCACAACGCTGACGGCACCGTGTGGACGTACAGAACGCCACGAGTTGTCGCCACCGGGACCTCCTGTGCTCGAGGGGCGCCTTCCCCAGCGTTCTCGAACAATCTTGTCGGTCTCGGTGTGTTCAGTCCCTCAGGGCATCACAAGACGACCCGCGAAACTTTGGTCCATCTTGCATCACCACCCCCGTAAACACCAGTAACCTCGCCGTGTCAACTACATCCCGTCGACATCACCGCCGTGTCGCGACCTACGGGAAGCGGGTGGCGAGGGCGATGCAGGCGCCGGCGGCGGCGAGCGTGAAGAGCATCGCGATGCCGGCGTACCGGGCGGTGATCTCCTTGTCGACCTCGTCGTAGCCGACCGAGGAGCCGATGTCCTTGTAGACGTCCTTCAGCTCGCCCGCGGACTCGGCCGTGTAGGCCTCACCACCGCTGATCTCGGCGATGCTGCGCAGCTCGGCGCGGTCCGGTGGTACCCGCTGCCGGATGCCGTCCATCTCGATGAAGCCGGAGTCGGTGCCGAAGCAGATCGTGTAGACCGGGGTCTTCTTGGCCTTCGCCTCCTGCGCACCTTCCTGCGCGGTACGGCCGACCGTCCGCTTGCCGTCCGACAGCATCACGATCCGCGCCGGGGCCGGGTCGTTCGGGTGCGCGGGGTCCGGGGGCACTTGGGTGAGCGCCTGCAGCGAGGTGAAGATGCCCTCACCGGTCGCGGTCGACTCGGCCAGCTCCAGGCCGTCGATCGAGCGGTCCACGGTGGAGCGGTCGGTGGTCGGCGGCACGATGATCGAGGCCGTGCCGGCGAAGTTGACCAGCGACACGTTGAACTTGGCCGGCAGGTTGTTGACGAACTCCTTCGCCGACTCCTTCGCCGCCTCGAGCCGGTTCGGCTCGATGTCGGTGGCCATCATCGACAGCGAGACGTCGATCGCGACCACGATCGTGGCCCGTTCCCGCGGCACCTTGACCTTGTCCTTGGGCTGCGCGAACGCCACGATGCAGGACAGCGCGCCGAGCAGCGCCAGCCCGACGGCGACGTGCCGGCGCCATTGCGGGCGCCGCGGGGCCACCCGGTCGAGCAGCGCGATGTTGGTGAAGCGCAGCGCGTACTGCGAGCGGCGGTGCTGGAGAAAGAGGTAGCCCGCGAGGATCAACGGGATGAGCAGCAGGAACCACAGTCTGGCCGGAGACAGGAACTCCATCAGCGAGCCACTCCCTTCGGCGGTTGGTGCAGGCGGGGCGCGACCCGCCGGTAGGCGAGTACGAACCGCACGGTGTCGGCGACCCAGTCGCGGTCGGTCCGCAGCACGAGATGTCCCGCACCTACCCTACGCAGGGCGGCCCGGGTTCGTTCCCGCTGTGCGAGAGCGGCCACTCCGAACGCCTCCCGGACCTTGCGGCGCCGGGTGTCGATCTCCCGGACCTGACCGGTCTCCGGGTCACCGATCGTGACCACGCCGATGTTCGGCAGCTCCAGCTCGCGCGGGTCGACGATCTCGACCGCGAGCACTTGATGCTGGGCGGTCAGCTTGCGCATCGCCCGCTCCCAGGACGGCTCGACCTGACTCGCCACCTCGCCGTCCTCGGGGGTGAGGAAGTCGGACACGACCACCCGCAGGCCGCGCTTGCGCTGCGTCCGGGCCATCGACTCCAGCGCGGCCGCCAGGTCGCTGCGATGCGCCTCCTCGCTCTCACTGAACTGCTCGGCGAGCAGCGCGCGGAGCAACCCGTACAGCGCCAGGCGTCCGGACCGGGCCGGCCAGCGACGCAGCGCCGAGTCGCGGAGCATCAGCCCGCCGAACCGGTCACCGAGGCGATGGGTCAGGAACCCGACAGTGGCGACCGCCGCGACCGCGAGCTCGCGCTTCTCGATCGTCGACGTACCGAAGTCCATCGAGCCGGACAGGTCGACGAGCGCCCAGGTCTCCAGCTCACGGTCCGCGATCAGGTCGCGGACGTGCGGCATCGTGGTCCGCGCGGTGACCGCCCAGTCCATCCGCCGTACGTCGTCGCCCACCTGGTACGCACGCGCCTCCGCGAGCTCGGTGCCGGGGCCCGGCAACAGCCCGAGGTGCTCGCCGTGCAGGTAGCCCTCGAGCCGCCGTACGACGGTCAGCTCCAGCCGCCGCAGCGCACGCTCAGGAGCGAGCTGCGAGATCGTCATCGCAGCCCGCGGATCCGGTCGGTTGGGCACTACACGAACTCCGGGCGGCCGGAGCCGTCGTTGCCGTCGCGCCAGACCGGCTGCGGCGGTGGGACGGTGGCCAGGATGCGTTCGATCACGGCGCGCGGGTCGATGTTGTCCGCGACCGCGTCGAAGGTCAGGCCGAGACGGTGACCCATGACGTCCAGCGCGACTGTCTGGATGTCGCTCGGCAGCAGGTAGTCACGGCCGTGGATCAGCGCGAGGGCGCGGCCGGCGGCGATCAGACCGAGGGTCGCGCGCGGGCTGACACCGAGCTCGATGATCGGCTCCAGGTCGGGCAGGTGGAAGTCGGTCGGCGTCCGGGTCGCCATCACCAGGCGGACGGCGTACTCCGCGACCAGGTTGTGGACGAACACCTGCTCCGCGGACCGCTGCAGCTCGAGGATGGTCTCCGGCTTCAGCACCTGGCGCGGCTCCGGCGGGTCGACGCTCATCCGGCGGAGGATCTCGAACTCCTCGTGCCCTCGCGGGTGCGGTACGTCGATCTTCACCAGGAAGCGGTCGCGCTGCGCCTCCGGCAGCGGGTAGACGCCCTCGGACTCGATCGGGTTCTGGGTGGCGATCACGATGAACGGCTTCGGCATCGGGAACGTCTGACCGCCGATCGACACCTGCCGCTCGGCCATCAGCTCCAGCATCGCGGACTGCACCTTGGCCGGCGCGCGGTTCACCTCGTCGGCGAGCACGAAGTTCACGAAGGTCGGGCCGAGCTCGATGTCGAACGTCTCGCGGGTCTGCCGGTAGATCCGGGTGCCGACGATGTCGGACGGGACCAGGTCCGGGGTGAACTGGATCCGGGCGAACGTACCGCCGACCACGGAGGCGAAGGTCCGGACGGCGAGCGTCTTCGCGACGCCGGGGACGCCCTCGAGCAGGCAGTGACCCTGCGCGAGCAGCGACACCATCAGGGTCTCGACCATGTGCTCCTGGCCGACGATCACCCGCTTGACCTCACCGATGGCCTCGCCGATCAGCCGGGACTGCTGGGCCACCGTTCCCGCCGGCACCGTGGTTTCGGTCATGCCTGTCCTTCCGGGGCCCGCGCGCGAGCCATGTCAAACACCGTCATTCCCCACTTCGCAACACCGGCCATTCCATCAGATCCCCGGGTCCAGCGGCCCAAGGGTCCCGTCCCATCCTGCCCCCCGCCCCCAAATCCCGCGCCCCCGCGCCGCGCCGCGCGCCGCCCCCGCGCCGCGCCGGATGCCGGTCGCACTTTGTGCACGAGGTCCGTACGGCGCGTGCGTCGTCGTACGGATCTGGTGCACAAGGTCGCTCAGCAGGAGCGGCGGCGACAGTGCTACCGGGGATGTGGTGGGATTGGGGTGATGACCGCGACCGAATCCCAGACCGAGGTGCAGCCGGAGGACCGGCCTGCCCTGGAGATTCCGGACGCCCTGCCGCTGCAGCCGGAGGACCCGCCGCGGGTCGGCGAGTTCTGGCTCCGCGGCCGGCTCGGGGCGAACGCGGCCGGTTTCCTGTACACCGCCAGCGCCGAGGACGGCCGGGACGCCATCGTCGCGATGATGACCGAGGGCTCCGCCGACGACGCGGCCGCCCGCGAACGGTTCGTGAACGCCGTCGACGACCTGCCGGTGGACGCCGTACTGGCGCACAACGGCTCCGACGACGACGATCTCGCGCTGTGGGCCGCGATCGGGCCGATCCGGACCGCCGACGGCTCCAGCGCGGCCTCCGACGAGCGGCTGATCGCGGAGCGCCGCGGCGAGGAGATCCTGTCCGCGGTCCTGATGGACCGGATCCCGCAGACCGGCAAGCTCCGCGGACCCGACTTCCGGCACTACTGGGAGAACCGGCGGCGCCCCGGCCTGTTCCGGATCTGGCCGCTGCCGTGGCCGAGCGCGCTACGACCGGCGTCCCGATGGTCGCTGGCGCTGGCGCTGCTGACGATGGCCGTGATCATGGCGCTTGCGGTCTTCCTGGCCTGGTTGCTGTTCCGGCACGCCGCGCCGCTGGAGCCCGAGCCGGTGATCCCGACCCCGAGCGGCACCACGACGGTGACAGTCACGCCGACCACTCCGCCGCCGGGGTCGGGCTCCCCCACCACCGTCGGACCGACGGTCACCAGGCCCACCACCATCAACCCGACCGAGACGCCGCCGACCGGCACGCCGCCGACGCCCACCGATCCGGGCGACAAGTTCTAACGCGTCCGCAGGGCTGTTCAGGAAGTCGCGGGGCTGTTCAGGGCGTCGCGGGGCTGCCGGGCGTGCTCGGGCTGTTCAGGGCGTCGCCGGGCTGCCGGGCGTGCTCGGGCTGTTGCGCTGCCTGGTTCTGGCCAGAGCGATCAGGCCGAGCAGGCTGATGACGGCCCAGCTGCCCTCGAGGAGCAGGAAGCCCCAGGACAGCTGCACGGCCGCGATCGTTGCCAGCACCCCCGATCCGAGCAGGTTCAGGACCTGGTATGTGACCGTACGCTGGTGCAGCCGTCCGGCCTGAGCGGCCGCGAACGCGATCAGAATGGTGATCGCACCAACGATCTCGAGCACATCGAGCGCATGCATGAGGACGCCCCCTCCTGGAGGGTAAGGCGTCGTCTTGTCCGTCCGGGTACGGCGCCGCTCGTCCGGGGAACCCGCCGAAGCACGGGCTCCTAGATGGAGGATAGCAACCGGACGAGCCCGGGATCCTTCCACAGCCGTTCGGGGACGGGCTGCCTGACGAGCGCTGCGTCGGCGCGGATCTCGGCCGGCGAGGACGCCGCGATCAGTACGGACGTGACCGCCGGATGCCTGCTGGGAAAGGCGAGGGCCGCCTGCGGCAACGAGACGCCGTACTGCTCGCAGACCGCGGAGATCCGCCGCGCCTGCACGGTGTCGGCCTGCAGCACCAGTACGCCGGCCACGATCGCGGACACGCCCCGCGCGAGGCAGTGATCGAGGAGCGGGAGCGCTTGCTGGTCGAGCAGCGAGTACTGGCTTGTCAGCAGTACACAGTCCAGGTCGACGTACTGGATCAGCCGATCGAGTTCACGCCAGTCGTCGGACACTGCGCCGACCACCTTGATCACACCGTCGCGGCGCATCCGGTCGAGTACGGGGTACGCCGTCTCGTCATGCGTCGGCGCGAACACCAGGTCGACCGCGAGCCCGAGCCGTTCGCTGCTCGCGCGGATCGAGGCCTCCGGGTCGTCGCCCACCAGTTTGGTCGACAGCAGGAACTCGCCTCGCGGCCGCGGCTGTAGCGCCATACCCAGTCGTTGTTCCGAGGGGCTGTACGCCGGTGAGGTGTCGAAGAAGCGGATGCCTGCCTGGTACGCCGCATCGACCGTGGCGATCGCGGTCTCGTCCGACAGCTCGGCCAGATGTGAGCCGCCGAGGCCGAACCGCGGCGGGCGGAACCGGACCGTCGACCGCGGGGCGAGAACGTGGCTCGGTGCAGCCATCGCACTCACCTCCGCAGGTCGACTACCTCCAGGATCACGGCTCGGCGCCTTCTTCGCACCTCGAACTCAGCCCCCGCACCTGCGCGGCCGTACCTCAGCGACCCGGCGTCAGAGGTCCGGGGGCAGCGGTCCGGGGGCAGGGTCCCGGGGGTCAGCGGTCCCGGGGTCAGCGGCTGAGGTGTCGGCCGCTGAGGTGCCAGCCGCTGGGGTGCCAGCGGCTGGGGGTCAGCGGCCGCAGGTCAGCGGCCGGAGGTGTAGAGCGTCTTGACCTCCTCGTCGGTGAGCGCGCGGTCGTACAGGTGGACCTGGTCGACCGTCCCGTCCAGGTAGTCGACGGGGTTGCCGCCGAACTTGGCGCGACCGATGACCGTGTTACCGGTCGAGCCGGCGTCCAGCGAGCAGGCCGCTTTGGTCGCGACGAGTTGCCCGTCGACGTACAGCCTCAACTCGCCCTTCACCACATCGCGGACGCCGGTCACGTGGTACCACTGCCCCGGGTTCGGCTTGGTCGGCGCCAGTGCGCGGACACCCGGGAAGCTCATCGCGAACCGCTCGTCCTGGCCCGAGTACTGCAGGAAGAACGCGCTGTCCCGGTCGCCGTCCTGGCTCACGAACGTCTGGAACGATCCGTCCGCCTTGTTCAGCTTCACCCAGGCGCTGGCGCTGTAATTCTTGCCGGTATCGAGCAGCGCCGCACCCGTGTCGACGTACTGCCCTGATCCGTTCAGCGCAACGCCTTGACCGTTCTTGCCCTCGGCGAAGATCGCACCGCCCTGGAGCGTGGCGTCATTGTTGCCGACGGCATCTTCCCCGGTCCCGTCCAGCGGATAGAAGTGGATCCCGTCCGCGCCCGGTGTCCCCGGTCCCGGATCCGGCGTCCCACTCCCGCTGCCGTTCGCATTGTCAACAATCTGCTTGTTGATTGTCCGCACCTGGGCGAAGTCCATCTTCGGCACCCGGCGGTCGTAGGTGAAGAAGCCGTTCAGCTCCCCCTCGACGTCGGTGATCTGGGTGTAGACCGAGCCGCTGATCCCGCACTGGGCCGCCGATCTCAGTACGTCGGTCTGGTTCTCGACGTACCGGCGGGTGAGCGTCGCCGAGTCCGGCTCCATCTCGTACGCCGATCCGTCGCCGAACCACATGTGATCCGGGACCTTCAGCCCGAACCCACCGTGCTCGCCGTCGACGGCTGCCCTGTCGCCGGTCGGCATCGTGGTCGCCGGTCCGAGGTACGCGTGATAGTCGAGGATGTTGCCGCGCCCGGAGTCGCCGTGCGAGTTGCAGCAGTTCACGCCACTGTGGGCGTTCACCAGCCGCGACGGGTCCTGCGCAGCCACCGAGTCCGCAACCTGCCCGGTCTCGGTCCGGTCCCACTCACCCCAGCCCTCGTTGAACGGGACCCAAACCGTGATCGAGGTGAAGCTCTTGTGCTCCTCGACCATCTCGTGCAGCTCGGACTTCCACTGGGTCCGCCAGGGCTCGGGCATCGCGTCGGTCTTGGTCGCCGGCATGTCCTGCCAGACCATCAGACCGAGCTTGTCGGCCCAGTAGTACCAGCGATCCGGCTCCACCTTGATGTGCTTGCGGACCGTGTTGAACCCGAGTTCCTTGTGCTGCTCGAGATCGAAGCGCAGCGCCGCGTCGGTCGGCGCGGTGTTCAGCCCGTCCGGCCAGAAGCCCTGGTCAAGCGTCGACAGGTTGAACAGGATCTTGCCGTTGAGCGCCATCCGAAGCTTGCCGTCGGCCCCTTTCTGCAGGCCGACCTGGCGCATCCCCGCGTACGAACCGACCTGGTCGACCACCTTGCCCCGATCGAGCAGCCGCACCTTCAGGTCGTACAGGAACGGATGATCCGGGGACCAGGTCTTCGGGTGCGGGATCTTCAACCCCAGTTCGGTGTTCGCCTTGCCCAGTACTTTGCCGACAATCCGATTGTTGTCGTACGCCGTGACCTCGACGTCGTTGCCCGCGGGCCCGGTCGTCGTGGCGTTCACCTTCAGGGTCTGGTTCGGCAGGTCCGGTGTCGTCTGCAGGCGGCTGATCGACGCCGTGTTCACGGGCTCCATCCAGACGGTCCGCCAGATCCCCGAGCTGCCCTGGTAGAAGATGCCGTGGTCGCCGACCTCACGCTGCTTGCCGATCGGCTGGTACGTCTCGTCGGTCAGGTCCTCGGCCCAGACGATCAGCTCCTGTGGGCCTTTCGCGTGCAGGGCACTCGTCACGTCCACGTCGAAACCGTCGTACCCGCCGCGGTGCGTCGCGACCTGGCGGCCGTTCACCCACACCTTCGCGTCGTAGTCGACCGCGCCGAAGTGCAGCAGGAGTTGCTTGCCCTTCCAGTTGTTCGGCACCTCGAAGGTGCGGCGGTACCACATCCGGTCCTCGTGCTTCTGCAGACCGGACAGGGCCGACTCGATCGGGTACGGGACGAGGACCTTCTCGCCGAGCGTACGGCCGATCGGCGGCTGCTCGTCCGGCGCGGCGGCGGACCATTCCCAGAGGCCGTTGAGATTGCGCCATTCGGGGCGGGTCAGCTGTGGTCGCGGGTACTCCGGAAGCGCGTTCGTCGGCGAGACGTCGGCGGTCCAGGGCGTCGTCAAGGGCGGCGTGCCGACGTGCCAGTCCGGCGCTGCCTGGACCTGGCCGGCGGGGACGACCGCGGCCGAAGCCACCAGGGCCACGGCCGCAAGGATCTTGAGCATGGGCATGTCCTTTCGGGGCGGAAAGGTGCCGTTGGTGGGCTCGCTACGCTCGCCTACGGCCCACCCATGACAACGCTCTCACCACAAAAGCGCAAGAGCTCGCGCACGATCAAACATTGACGCAGACCGGGCTCGGCGTACTGAAGTCGCCCGTCTGCGTCAGAGCACCGGTGGTCCGATCCACCCTGAACGTCGTGACGTTGTTCGACTTCTGATTCGCGACGAACAGCAGTCCACCGGTCGGGTCGAACGCGGCGTGCCGCGGCCAGTCGCCGCCGCAACTCGGCGTACCGATCGGCTCGAGGCCGGCACCGTCGGTCCTGAAGATCGCGACGCTGTTGTGCCCGCGGTTGGTCACGTACACGAACCGCCCGTCCGCGGACATCAGTACCTCACCCGGGTAGTTCTGCGGTCCGGTCGGCGCCGTGGGCAGTGTGGAGAGCGGCGTGAGGACGCCGTCGGCGTACCCGCAGATCGTCACGGTGCTGTTCAGTTCGTCGGCGACGTATGCGTACTGCCCGGACGGATGCAGGACCAGATGTCGCGGACCGGTGCCGGTCGCGAGTTTCGCCTGGTGCTGCAGGGTGAGCTTTCCGGTTGCGAGCGTGTACGCGTACAGCGAGTCGGTGCCGAGATCGACCGCGAGTACGTATTCACCGGCCTGTACGACCTGGTGCGCGTGCGGCGCGGACCCCTCGTGCTTCACGAGATCAGTTTGTTGCCCGAGGCTACCGTCCGGGTTGATCGGGTGCACCGCGATGTCGCCGGATCCGTAGTTCGCGGTCAGTTGATGGTCGCCGATCTTGGCGAGATGACAGGGGCCGGATCCCTTGGTGGGTTGACGATTCAGCATCCGCGGGGACGCCGAGATGTCGATCGCCGTGACGGCGCCGGCATCCTGCTCGTTCACCGCGTACAGGAAGTTGCCCTCGCGGATCACGAAGGACGGGTCCGGTACGTCGATCGTCCCGGTCTTCGTGATCCGGCCCTCGGCGTCGTACCTCGCGATACCGATGCCGTCGCCGTACGTCCCGAGATACATCGTGCCGCCCACGCCTGATCCCTCACGACGTAAGGGCTCCTGGGTGATGCGGTGGTGGATCGGGACGATCGCCGCACTGAAGCCGAGGAGCGCCCGGCGGGTCAGGCTCACGCCGCCACCGGGACGCTGACCCACGCCGGATCGCCGGCCGGCGAGCTGAAGGTCACCGTGGAGCCGACCACGCTCCGTCCGAGGTAGCGCGGATCCACGGTGTCGACAATGAGTACGAGATGGTGCCCGGCCGGCACCTCCCAGCTCGTCGCCTCCAGTTGTACGTCAATCGGGACCGCCCGTCCGGGCGTCGCGCCGCGCAACGTGTAGGGCTTGTGCGTGATCAGCGAGCCGACTCCGAGCGCGTCGACGTCGTACAGGTACGCGAACAGCGACGTACTCGCCGCTGAGGGCTTCACAGTGACGTGCAACTTCGGCGCACCGTTCACGACCGTCTTCTGATCGACGGCCGGCCCCGACCAGACTCCCGCGAACGACCTGCTCACCAGCGGCGTCACCACCCCGGTCGGGATTGTCAACAATCCTTGCAGCGCACCGGAGACCAGTGCGACTCCGCTGTCCGCGACCGTCGGTACGCCGGCGCCGATCGACCGGCTCCATCCGCTCTGCTCCTTGCCCTGCAGCGCACCCGCCTTGGTCAGGTACGACGTGTGCTCCTGGCCGACCGCCGCCCAACTCGAGTAGCCGCGCCACGTGCCACGCTGCGACTTCACCTGCACCGGCGCCTCCCGATCAGCGCCATTGTCCGCACCGGTGAGGTAGTGCCGCAACCAGCCGGCGAGCTCGTCCCAAGTCTCGTTCGGCAGCCCGACCGCCCCGCTCGCCTCTGGCGTGGCGTGATCGCCGTGCGCCAGCAGCAACCGCTTCGGTGTGGTCAGCCTGGTGAAGAAGTCCGTGTACTGCGAGGGCGGGAAGATCGAGTCCTCGAACGCATTCGCCAGGAACACCGCCGGATTGTTCGCGTTCAGATTGTCGACCATCGTCGCCGCCGACCGCACCGGCGACAGCTGCTTGGCCTCCGCGATCGCGCCGTCGAAGTCACCGGTGACGAACTTCGTCTGCAATGCCGCCATCTCTGGCCCGGGCCGCCCGGTGACGTTGCCCAGGGCAAGCAGACCGGCGACGGCCTGGAGCGCGACCGTGTCGTTCGGGTCCAGCGAGCGGATCAAGTCCGCCCAGCCGCTCATCGCACCGACGGCCTTGATCCGCGGGTCCTTCGCCGCCGCGAGCAGTGACGTACCGGCGCCGTACGAGATCCCCACCGCCGCGACCCGGCTGGTGTCGGCGGACGTGTGCTGAGCGGCCCAGTCGATGACCTTGCTGACATCGGCGACCGTCGGCGGTCCGGCGATGTCGATCCCGCCGCCGGTGTCCCAGAATCCACGGCTGGAGTACGAGATCACCTGGAACCCGGCTGTCGCGAGCTTCGCTCCCTGCCCGACGTACTCGACGTTCGGCACACCCCAACTCGACGGCATCACCACAAGCGGGAACGGCCCGTCACCCTGCCCGGTCGGCGTCAGGACGACCGCCCCGATCCCGATCCCGTCGGCGCCGGGGATGCGCTCGTACGACGTACTGAAGCCGGCGGCAACCTGACTGGCATCTGCCCGTGGACCTGCTGCCACGAGAGCGAACGCGACAGTCAGGGCAACGGCAAGAGCGGCGGCAAGTCGGCGCACTGGAGACCTCCGGCATCGGGAACTACCGGAGAGTAACCACAAACCTTCGCCTGTGTCACTACCTCGGCACGGTGTGTACCGGATCAACCCCGGTTGCGTCGACCGACCACGCCCACAGCCGCTGCGCGAGCTCAGGGTCCTGTGCGGCGCGGCTCGGCAACACGAGCGTTGGCGTACCGCGGTACTCGAGGAAGCTCGGACCGACGAACGACCCGGGCGGCAGATCGGCGTACGTCGCCGCATACAGGCTCGGCCACGCGCCGGCCGCGGCGGACTGCGCCACCAGCCGAGTCGCAAGGCGCCAGGCCTGCGCCTGGAGGGCGCGACCCGCGAGCTCGGGACCAGCGGCCTGCAGGTGGGTCGAGGCGTACCCGGGGTGTGCGCCGACGCTGATGACGTCCGCGCCCGCGGCCCGGAGGCGGCGGTCGAGCTCGAACAGGAAGAGCAGATTGGCCAGCTTCGACTTCCCGTACGACTCCCACTTGCGGTAGCTGCCGGCCGGCCGCCGCAGGTCGCCTTCACCGATGCCACGAACGGTCCTGTGCATAAAGGAGCTGACTGTCACAACGCGACTCGAAGGCGTCTTCAGCAGCAGCGGCAACAATCGGCCGGTGAGCGCGAAGTGCCCGAGATGATTCGTACCGAGCTGGAGCTCGAACCCGTCGACGGTCTGCCGGTACGGCGGAGCCATCACGCCGGCGTTGTTGATCAGCAGGTCCAGGCCGTCGTACTGCCCGCTGACCTCGTCGGCCGCGCGCTGCACGCTGGCCAGGTCGGCCAGGTCCAGCTCCAGCACCGTCGGCGCCCGCCCACCCCTCTGGGTCAGCGTTTCCGCTGCCTGCGCGGCCTTTTCGGGGTTGCGCGCGGCAACTATCACGTCGGCGCCGTGTCTGAGCAGTTCCAGCGCGGTCTCGTACCCGAGCCCGCTGGTGGCACCCGTGACGAGCGCCCGTCGTCCGGTGAGGTCGGGAATGTCCGCCGTACTCCAGGTCATGCGCCCACAGTAGTGGTGGGCGCACGACCTGGTTGTTGCTGACCTTACGGAAGGATCTTGCGGGCCTTGAACGCGTCGGTCACCGTTTGCGCGGCAGCCTTGCCGTACAGCAGCCGAGCAGCCTGGACGGTGTCCTGGGCCGCGCCGGCGAACGAGGTGTCGGGGTCGTAGAAGAACGTCGCCTCGAGGATCAGCTTGTTCGCCTTCGTCCGGCCGAGCGACTGGTGGATGTCCCAGAGCGCCCGCGACCAGATCTCACCGTCGTCGTGCACCTCACCGTCGATGTCGTCGGTCGTCTTGGTGCCGTCCGTACGGCGCAGGCAGTGCGGCTCGTCGCTCGTGTACGACGTCGCGTCCCAGTCCATCACGCACGGCAGCTCGAAGCCCTTGCTGACCGGGATCGAGTTCGTGACGGCCCAGTAGTCGCCGAAGCCTTCACCGATCGCGCCGGCCTGCTCGGACTCGCCGAAGCCCGGTACGACATCGTCCTGGATCGCGTGCCCGTACTCGTGCCAGATCACCTCGGCGTCCTCGGCGTCGTCGACCCCACCCTCACCGGTGGTGATCATGTCCGTCGACGGGTCGTAGAACGAGTTGTCGCCTGCATACGTATCCACGCTGAAGTCCTGCGACTCGTTGTTGACGTCGGTGAACCCGAGCTTCTGGATGTACTCCTGCGTCTGGTTGATGTGGTAGTACACCATCACCTGCTCGAACTTCTCGTTCGCGCGCTGGTAGACGAAGGTGTTCGTCTTGCTCTGGGCGATCCCGCCCTTCGCCTCCTTGATGTTGACGAAGGAGCCGTTCAGCTTCCCGGAACCGTCCAGGTTGCGCAGGATCACGTTCTTCTGGGCGAGGAACAGCGCATCCTGGTTCTTGTCGTTCTGGTCGGTCAGCTTCTCGTTCTGCTCGCTGACCACCGGGTTCGGGTCGAACACCGATCCGCGGCCGTCGATGTTGTCGCTGATCACCTTCGACTCGACGACACTGCCGGTCTTCGCATCCACCAGCGACCGGCTGACACCTTCGGTCGAGCGGCTCGTGACGTTCCAGACCAGGCGAGCATTCGGCCCACCGATCACCGCGAGCTGCGCGGCACCACTGGTCGCAGCCGGCTGCCGTACAAGACTCTTGTTCGGCCCCGCGGCCCGCCGCGCCCGAGCAGTCACCGTCGCGTTAGCAGTCTGCGTAGCAGCCGCGGGCGTGGTAGCCGCACTCACATCCAGATTCGCCGGCACGGCATCCCGCCCGTCCGCGACCTCTACGGCCCCACCCTTGGCCACATGCTTCGCGTAGTACCCGTTGACAACCGGCAAGCCCTTGAACGTCTGCTGATACCAATAATGCGTACCAAGCAACGACGTCTTCGTCTTCACCAGCTTCAGCCCGTCCGGATCCCCCCGCACCCCCTCCGGCGCAGCCCCCGCAGCACTGGTGAACGACAACCCCATCGAAACCGTCGCCACCCCAGCCACAACACCCAACAGCACCTTGCGCCGTCCGGCCATAAGACCCCTCCCAATCTCATCCTACGTAACCCAACCATCACAGCCAGTCCGGACCCTAGTTCCCTCCCCCACGCCCTGTGAAGCACCCAACCGCGACGCCTCACCCCGCAAGGGAAAACCCCCACCCACGGCCCGCCAACGTCCAGCCCAAGGCCTTGAACATGGACGTCGCACTCGCACGAAGTGCCCAGATGACTGATGGTCCATCACGGCTACGAACAGCAGATGTCGATGTCGACGCGGCTATCGCGGGTTCTGCAACTTCTCTAGTGCGCGAATTCGCTCCGAGACTCGGGGCTGCCCGGACAGTAAATCGTTGCGGATGGTGTTTGCTGTCAGTCCTTTTCCACCCTCAGTTGCCTGCCATCCGTAGAAGACCTCGATCAATTTCGGTCCGTATCCAAACTCTGCGGCAGCACGATCTGCCTCCCGTTCGGTCCACCTACCCAGCCAAGCCATGAGCGGAATCGCCAGCAGAATCAGCAAGTACAACGACGGCTGGACGATGCTCTCGTGGAAGATGAGCATCGAGATGAAGACCCCGAGATACATGAGAAGGAGGATCCCGCCGATCAAGCATCCAAGAGCCGGCACGGCCCGGAACAGCTTTCCCAACAGCCGGAGCACCGCCAAGATCATGCGCGCAGGTAAGGAGTACCAGAATCCAAGGAGACTGAGCCACGCTCGACCTCTGAGATGGTGTGTGAGCTCATGCGCCAGCACCGCCTCGAGATGGCTCGGCGGAAGGGTGTAGAGCGACCAGTGTGTCACTGCGACCGTGTGTCCAGCCGTCGGTGGGCCCGTAATGTCAGCGGCCTCTTGGATCCACAATGCGAACGGCCGGTCTGCCACACCGAAGCGCGCCACGACGGCGTTCCAAATCGGCCCGAGGCGGGCTTCTTCCACATTCGTTGGCCGACGTAGGCGGAAGGCAATCCTCGCCAGGAAGTCTTCGACAGGCCTCAAGAGGACAACCCCTCCTGACAGCAGCCAGACCAGCACTGCAATCCACGTGCCTGCCTCGAGGTCGAAGAAGAACCCGCAGGCCCAATAGATACAGGCGAAGCTGAGAAGTAGCCAGCCGAGAGCCGGAACCAGATCTGCGTACCGCGTGAGTGGTGTCCGCCCGGGGGTCTCTGAAGGCAACTGCCGCGGACGATGCATATGCGGCGATCGCGGACCTGCCGGAAGATTGCTGTGGCTCGACACCTCCGGCGATCGACGATCGGGAGTGCCGTCGTCGGCTCTGCGGCGTGGGTCAGGCAGAGGACCACTGCCGGAACTATTCACCGAACGTTCCTTTCACGCAGACGGACCGAAGAGCCGCAACTACAGATCGCACAGACCACATCGCGAACCGCGCCGGTGCGCTTAGTAGACAGAGACATGGACATGGTCGTAGTGGCCGCCGGTCGCGCTTGTCGTGTCGTAGATGCCACCACCGTCATATGCCTTCCACTGTCCCGTGCGAGCTGACCAGATCTTGCCGTACCAGATCACATAATGCACACCGGTTCGCGCAGCGTTCTGTACCGCCCAGTTCGCGATGCGATCGCCGTTCGCACGAGCAGGCGACGACTGTCGGGCGTCGGTGCCCACAAAGACATCACACGCTCTTCCCTTCGGGTGATCACTCGTCGGATTCCAAGCATGGGCGTCCCAGCAACCCATGCTGAGGGCACCGAGTGCGGCGCGCGCCTGGCTGATCCACGCAGCCATGCGCGGTGTCACCTGGCCACCAGTCCCGCTCGGGTCCGTCACTGTCGCTTCCTCTGGTGGCCAGACTCCATTGATCGGCTTTCCGGAAATAAGCCCACCTCCGCAGTCATCAGCATCGTCGGATGTGACCACGCCTTCATCGCCGCCTGGCTTTGCTCCGGCCCGTCCCGCATAGGGATCACCGCTCCGGGTGAGGTCGATCCCGGCAAGTGTTGCGATCGTTCGTGCGGCTGTCTCCTGCTTCGCATAAGCAAACGGGTAACCAGATCGCTGAACCGCCTGGGCGGCGTCGTTGTATGACATAGACGGCCATCCGTCTATGTCAACCAATCCAGGCGGACTAGGCGGGTTAGAACCCCCGAAGAAGGCGTCAGCGGAATATGTTGGATCCATGATGTCCTCAGCAGTCCCCCACCCGGTGGATGGCCGCTGCTGAAACAGGCCCAACGAATCTCGATCACCCCCTGTCAGGTTCTGAAGCTGCGACTCCTGCAATGCGGTCATCAAAGCCACCAAAGTAGCTTGGCCAGGTAATCCACGTTTCTTTGCGACGTCATCGATCAGTTTTGCGAAGGCAACCTGGTTGGCGCGCAGCGATCCGTTCCCTTCGGATCCATCGTCACCCATGCCAACTCCCGGCGGGCAAGCTGCAACCACCTGGCTGCCGCTCGTCCCAAACGGAACAAGCATCAGTAGGCTCACTAGGGCAAGCAGTGCAACGATTCCGCCGACCTTGATCACCCAACTTCGGCGAGCAACCAGACCGACAGCCCTGGAGAGATCGCTGTCGTCGTACACGTCACCCTCCGCGCTTGATCATGGTCCGGTCCCACCGTCTACATCACTAATGACCCAGCCGTTTCCCTGCGCAACCACTGTGACCAACAGCGGAACCGTTATGCGCCCGGGCTTGCTCCCTGTGATGTCGACCACGACGGTGACAAATCTGCTGATCCGTCCCGCAGTATCCACCGGAGCCGAATTCGGTTTCGGTGCTCCGACGGTCGCCGAAAACACCCTCGATGAGCCCTTTTGTGCCTTCAACGCTTCATAGGTCGAATCACCTTGCGCGATAAAGCTGGTCACGAGATCGCTGGTCATGTACTGCGCTGCGTCCTCTACAAAGTCTGCATACGTCCGCGTACCTGGCGTCCTTGTGTAGAACTGTTTCGCCCACCTGCCGACCACGTCATTCGCGCTGGCCGTTGCCGACGGATTCGGCTGTAGCATCACAGGCGGCGGCGTGGTATCCCGAGTCTCGGAAGCCGATGGCGTCGGCAAGGGCGTTGAATCCACGCTGGTCGGCAAGGGAAGTGGCCCGGCCGGAGTCAGGATGCCAACCGGCGATCCAGTTGCTTCTTCACGCCCAAGGAGCCTCGGCAACCCCCCACCGATCCCCAAGATGATGATGACAAGAAGGACCACGACGACGAGCACACTGGCCGGGCTCACTGGCTCCGCCCTGCGTCGATCACGCAGCCAGGCCATGCGTTGACCCTGGTCCTCGCGACGCCAAGCCTTCTTCGCTCGGCGGCGATCCCGCCGACCTAGCTCGCCAAAGTCATCAGGATATTCGTAATCGGTCCGTACCAGATCACGCCAATTCTCTGGAGGCTCAGGTCCATCGTGGCGAGGCTGTTCAGCCTGACGTCCGGAAGAATGACTACCGGATCGCTCGACCGAATCCTTCCGCTTCCGTGCCGCCATTGGAGTCACCTACGACCGCGGCCGGGCACAAGGACCGTGACCCCGTCCTTGCTCACTGATGAGTAGTCGCGATATCTCCGCTGCTTGGTCGACGGCAGCCTGCGCCGCTCACGAGGGCCCTTGGGCGGCCCGTCCCGCAGACTGGCCGAGTGAGAATACGTTCGTGGTTCATACCGGCTACCTGCCGCTTCGACAGGCGCTCGTCGGCTGTGACGTCCTCGCGCACCGTCGGAACTTGTCTTCACTCTCGACTGGGATGACGTGCCCCCTCCAGCGCTTGACACGCCCTTGCCGACCGGGCTGATGACCCCTGCAGCATTGACGCTGAGAGTACGCCCGGTATCGCCTTTTGCGTCCTGCTCTCCCTGACGCCGGCTCCCGAGGCCTCGAGGACTTTGAGCGTTCGCAAGCCGCGAACGCTGCAACGCCTCACCCGAGCGTGAGGCTCCCGAGTGACGGCCATCCGCAGAACCGGTTGCCGGCAGGCTGCGTCGCTGCGATGGTCCGCTGAATTCGTTCGCAGCCTGCGCCCCGGGCGATCCATACCCTGGGGCTTGCCGGAAAATACGCACCGAGGAGACTCGCTGCGTGCTCGATCTCTCCTGAGCCGTTGTCCGCTCTTTGTTTCGCTCAGCGACTGTCGGACTTGCTGCACGACCACCAACCGCTCCGAGGATGCGGCGCATGGCGGTCATCGCCCCACGACGGGCCATTCCACCCATGGCGAGACTTCCCGCCCCCGGGCGCATCATGCCGGCCATGCTCTCAAGGAGTCTCCTGAGCCTGAACGCCGCCATCAGGACGGCGATGGCGAGGCCGCTCACCGGGAGCCATCCGAGACTGCCGGTCAGGCTGAAGACGGCCGTCACGAGTGTCAACGTCGCACTGAAGACCAGCATTGCCAGGATCGACTGCAGAACTAGTCCAAGCAGAGCCTCGAACCAGTTCACACCCCATTGCCTTGGCCGTCCAGGAATGATCCACAGACAGGCAAAGAAGACGCCGACCACCAGCAGCAGCAGACATCCCACAAACGCCATCAGCGCCGTAAAGGCAAGACCGATACTCAAGAACGCAAACATCGATGCGGCCACGGCCGCCAGGGCCAGGACACCGATACGGCCGAACGGATTATCTCCCTTAGCCCACTTCGACGTGCCGGCATCGTCACCCCCTTCCGCCTTCGGGATGTCCTTTTCTATGTAGTCTTTCCGCGCTTCCCCGTCAGTTCCTTTGTCCAGGATTGCCTTGCCGTATCGTTTGCAAGCCTCAATGGAGCCGAGGTCAGCGACACACCAAGGTGTGACTACGAATCCGCGCCAGGTGGCATCGGCCGACTTACGCAACAAGGTGTCGCTCGTGGAACCGGTGAAGCCAGGTTCCGGCCACGGAATAGGCGATTGAACAGTACTGCCCAAAGCATCTTTCGCCGGCTCCATAACTGCCTGGGCACCCACCTGCCGTGCGCCGTCCACGCCATTCAGCCAGGTTCGCGGCGCCACTGCGAAACTCGTCGCCAATATGCCAGCCGCAAGCACCCAAACGAGTTGGCCCATTGCGCTACCTGTAGACCGTCGCTGGGTGTAGGCCGCAATCGCTCCAAAAGCCAACGCAGACGGGAGCAGCCAACCTACCAACTGACCATTGATCGCACCAATGGCGCCGGACGCAGCATTGTTCACTGGCTGGATATCTGTGAATGAGAACAACCACCATCCGACCGAGATCGCTCCTCGCATAACGACCACGATGTACATCATCATCATGTTGGCGTAGCCGTTGAACGCCGTGTCGATCGGATCGCGAAGACTCTTGTCGAAATCCAGTCCGTATAGCATCGGACTGTACTGCTCAAATAGCGTGCGACCGTCCCCGTGTGTCAGGTCGGGTGTTGGAAGTAGGTCGGCGAATCCGGTGGGGTTTGTGGGGCCTTGGTTGGGGTCTGCGGCTAGGGCTAGTTGGGCGGTTATTACGAAGGAGAAGGCTAGGACGGTGGCGGCGGTGCGGGCTCGTCGCTGCCAGTTCATGCGACGTGCTCCTTGTTGCCGGTGGGGCGGGGGGTGTCTTTGGCTGCGGGGTCGGAGGTGGGGGTGCCGTCTGCCGGGTACATCGCTTCGTTGTAGGCGGCTTCGTCTGCTTCTTGGTCGTAGACCTCGTCGGGGCCTATGGGGGACTCGTGGCGGACGGGCTGGTGGCGGTCTTGGCTGGTGCTCTCGCCGTTGGATTGACCGTTGAGTTGGTCGTTCGCGGGTGTGGATGGGTGACCGTTTTGTTGCGCGACGGGGGGTTCTGACGGGGAGGGCACGGGGCGGGTTTGCGCGTCGACCGGAGGAGGTCCGGGAGTGGCTGGGGCGGTGGGGGCTGAGGGCTCGGTCGAGGGGTGCTGTGGTGCTGAGTTGGGTGCGGGGTGCGTCGCGATGTTCGCAGGCGCCGGCGGCGGGGTGATTGGTGCTGAGGTCGCGCCGCCGCCGGCGTTGCTGCCGTTAGGAGTTGCGGGCGCGCCGCCGTACGCCGGCCCACGCACACCGTCGTCGGACGGTGCGATGCCGTTGGACGACGGTGTACCGCTCGACGGTGCCGTGCCGTTGGACCTTGGCATGCCGCCGCCGTTGGGAGATGGGGCGCGGCCGCTCTGGGGCGGGTCGGTGTATGTGACGGGGTAGTGGTCCGCGTCTGTGTAGGGCGGTGGTGGCTGGTGGTTGTGGGCGTCGGCCTGGGAGGTGACGTTGGCGGCCGGCTCCAGGAGTTCGTTCTCGTCTTCGGCGAAGGGGTCTTCTTCGACCTGGGAGGCGGTGACGGGGTTGATTGTTTCGGGGGTGTGTTCGGATTCGGGGGTGGTTCTGAGGAGGGCGGCGACCCGTTGGCTGGGGATGTCGATTTGGACGGTGGCTACTTCGTCCCAGCGGTCGCGCATGATGCAGTGGCCGTGGCGGATTGATTTGCCGTTGGCGGCGGTGTTGATGCCGCGGACCAGGGTTTGGTACGGGGCGGTTTGTGGGCGGCCGAGCAGCTCCAGGAGCGAGTCGACCTGTTCGCGGGAGCGGAGGCTGAAGGCGAACAGGGTGGTGATCTGCTCCACCAGGCCGGGCAGCTTCAAAATGCTGGCCGGGTCCTGGGTGTCCAGGACGAGGGAGGCGCCGAGGGCACGGCCGACGCGGGCGATGTAGTCGAGGAAGGAGGCGCCGTCCGGGGTCTTGGTCAGCAGGTGGACCTCGGGGACGATGACGACCTTCGAGCGGCCGCGGAACTCGCGGCGTCCGGTGGTACGGATCATCCAGGCCAGGCAGCCGCGAAGGCAGGCCATGCCGACGCGTTCGATCGGCGACCAGGACTCCGGCGCCGACTCGGGGGACGGCAGCGTGAGGCCGGGCATCTGGACGACCCAGAGGCCTGGGTTCGTGGTCAGGGAGGAGAGGCCGGACGGCGGGCCGGCGACGACCGAGCCGAGGCCGGTCTCGACCAGGTCGCGGAGCGCGAAACCGACCGTACGGACGGTCTCCGAGTCGGAGGCGCAGAGCCGCTGGATCACGCCCCACGACGAGGGGTCGGGCGACTGGATCTCGGCGCGGGTGGCCGCCATGACCGGTGCCTCCGCGGCACCACGCAGGTGCGGCGGGAGCAGGAGCATGAGCTGCGACGGCGCCTGCAGGAGCGCGTCGTCCACGGGCAGCACCCGCAGCAGGTCCGCCGCTCCGGAGAACTGTGCCGTGATCTCGATGACAGCAGTCGGTACGCCGTACTCGGCGGCGACCGCGGATACGCCCGCTGCGTCGCCCTTCAGGTCGAGCAGCGGCACCCAGGCGCCCGCGAAGGCCGAATCCAGACCGCCCATCATCGCGGCGGTCGTCTTGCCTCGGCCCGATCGGCCGAGGAAGAGCGTCGTCGTCGCGTCGCCGAGAGCCGAACCGGCGGCGGCGTCGAATCGCACCAGACCCGGCGTGGAGCCGGTCAGGTACCCAATGGCCGGGCCAGTGGCGTCACCGATCGAAGCACCGCCCCAAAACCAGGACCCGAAGAAGGCTGTCGACTCGCGGACGTGTCCGAGGTCCGGCACGCGCAGTTGGTCGCCTGGCAGCGATTCCAGCCACAGGTCGCGCTGCTCGTCGGCGCCGGCCGCGACCGTGATGCCGCGGTCGGCGTAGTGCGCGATGACTGCGTCGACGTACGCCTCGAGGTCCTCGCGGGTATCCGCGCTGACCAGCAGCCGCGGGTGGTCCTCGACCAGGGTCAGGCCACTGCGGTTGATGTCGCGCTTGACCTCACGCATTACGCGCTCGGTCTCGACGATCTCGTCGGCGGTCTCCTCCGCAGTACCCTTCGCGGCCGAGCGGCGCTGCTCCTTCGCGCTCTTCCGGGTCTCGTCGACGAGGTGGCGCGCGGTCTTCTTGGTCAGCACGCGGAACCGTACGGACGCCTCGACGGTCACGTCGATCTCGTCGCCGTCGTCGTCGATCGCCTTGATCTCCGACAGCGTCCGCAGCCACTCCCCCGCGCCCGGGGTCTCGAGCTCCTCGGGGAAGTCGGTCATCGCCAGAACGGTCGTGTACGCGGCGATCTGGCCGCGGGTGTCGTAGATCCGCAGATGATCTGTGTACGGCACGACGCGGCCGGACGTGAGCCGGGCCAGCGAAGCGCCCGTGATCAGTCCGCGACGCGGCGCGGCGACGGCACCACGGTGCATCTCGCGGCTGATCAGCCAGGAGATGACCTCGGCCGGCGCGGTGTGGGCGCGCCAGACGGTCGAGCCGAGTTGACGAGCGAGCTTGCGCACCCGCTCGTCCAGGTGCGCGAGCTCGCGCGCACTCACTCGCCACGACGTCGTACCGAGGGCGTCGCTGATCGAGCCGCGGACCTGTGCGGTCGCCCGCGGGTCCCGGTCGCTCAAATGCACGCCCAGAGCGACGTACCGCTCCGGCATCCGCATCTCGTCGATCCGGTCGGCCCGGGTCTGCGCCCAGCCCTCGTGGTCGCCGAGCCGGTAATGGCCGTTCACCGAGTCGATGTAGTCCTGGCCGGTCGAACGGCCCCAGACCACTTTCAGGTGGCTGAGCCGGTCGCCGAGGATGGTCGCGGCCGCGCTGACCGCCGCGTCCAGGGCCGCGTCCTGCTCGCCCTCGGTGGCCAGGTCCGTGTTCGCGACCGAGATCAGGAACCACGCCTCGGCGCTGCGCTCGGTCACCAGCAGACCGTCGGCGATGGCGACCAGCCGCGGCGGTGGCAGGCCGCGCTCGCGACCGACCCCCACCAGGTTCAGGAGCTTGTCAGCGATCTTCATTCAGGCCTCTTCCTGACGACGTCCTGCGACTCACCCGTTGTACGTGTTCGGAACCCAGCAGGCGGGCCCGCTGGTTGACCGTGATGTCCGCGCCCGCACGGACCATCGGATCGAGCTCGACGACGGCCTCGCGCTCCCACTCCGGCGTGACCCTCGCCTTCGCCAGGTCGGCGACCTTACGGGTCGACATCCGCTCCCGCCACGGCAGGTACTCCGACTTGTCCGCGGCCCGGGCGCCGAGGCCGATGATCGGCCGGTGCGCACGCAAGGCGTACCGGACGGCCAGCGCCCACTCGGTGACCCGGCGGCGGCGTTCGTGGAACTTCCCCGGCCGCCAGCCGAACGCGGTGATCACGAACGGCGGCACGACGTACAGGCTGACGGTGGGCTTCTTCGGTACGCCGATGAACGGGAACAGCAGCGCGATCCAGAGCAGGATGATCACCGCACCGAAAATGATCATCCGGCGGCGCGCGCCTTCACCGAGGTCGATGCCGAGCAGGTCGTACTGCCGGGTCTCGATCTCGAAGTGGTGGGTCAGGGTACGGCCGACGCGCATCAATTACCCCCGGAGAGCAGTCCCCAGAAGCCCTTGAGCACGTTGATGGTCTGGTTGTTGGCGTAGATCAGGCCGCCGACCAGCACCCCGGCCGCGATGTGGCCGAACAGCTCGCCCCACTCGCGCTTGAAGTAGTGGCCGATCGCCCGCAGCACCAAGATGGCGATGAAGATGTTCCCCGCGATGACCAGGACCCAGTCCTTGAAGTCGGCGCCCGTGGGGACATTGGGGTCGGCCATGGGCACGGCAAGCTGAACCACGCTCGCAGCCAGTTCGTGCGTCGTCATTGCGGTGTCTCCCTTGTTGCCTCGGTCATCCGATGGCCAGTCGCTGGATTCATCCGACGGCAGCCACTTGCCATCGCTGTGCTCCGTCCGTGGCGACAGTACGCCTCAGCGTGAGCGTGTACGTCTGGTCCAGCGTGGTGTCACCCGCACCGTCCCAGGTGACGGCCGCGGTCGCCCGCCGCTCGTCGTCGTTGCCCGCGTAGACCTGCCAGTCCTTGAGTTCACCGAACTTCACCGCACCGTTCAGGCTGCGGATCGTCGAGCCCGGCGCGGTCACCGCGGACACCTTGTTGTCAGACTCCGCGTACGCACCGAAGAACGCCTCCGCGTCCTTCTCGGTCGCTGCCGTCAGGTCGTCGTCTGGCTTGCCGGCGTCCGGCATGTTGGCGGGCAGCGGTGCGCGCTCGTCCGGTACGAACGTCGGCGGCCCACTGACCACGACCCGCGCCGAGGTCCGCGCGACCGGGACCGACACGCGCTCCCAGGCGGTCCCCGCGGCGGCCCAGCCCTTGCTGCCCTGCCGGTTGAACTTGTGCACCTGAACGCGGACGTCGACAACACCGGTGATGCCGTTGTCGGCAGGCTTCACCTCTCCCGGGTACGCCACGTCGGCGGTCTGCTTGCCGCGGCCGTTCCAGCCGGCGCGCGCGTCCAGCCCGGACGCGAGGTCGAGGCCGACCTGGGCGGGACGGGCGTCCGGGTTGTTCTCGTCCCAGGTCAGGTAGGCGACGGCGTACCGGGTGGCGACGGCGCGGGCCTCCTCGGACGGGAAGCTGCTCTGTCCACTGACCACCGTCTGGGGGGTCCGGTTCGGGCTGATCCAGGAGCGGATACCGCTGATCGCGGCCAGCAGCAGTACGACGACGACCAGGCCGCGGAAGAACCGGCGTGCCCAGGTGGAGAACGACGACTCGGGCTCGGTCGACCACGGCGTCTGTCCCGGCTCCAGGACCTCACGGACAGGACCGGGTGCGGCGTGCGTGCCGTGCGGAGAGCGCTGCTTCAGGCGTTCAGGCTGGCGGTTGCCCTGAGGTCCCTGGGGACCCTGGTGGTCCTGCTGGGGTACGTCAGGCGTACGGCCGGAGGGGCGACGCGGCGGGGCCATGACGCCACCGTTCGGCGGCCCCTGGTTCGGCGCGGACTGACCCTGCGGCGCGGAGTACTGCGCGGCTACCCCCTGCGCCTGGCGAGGGGTAGGTGACACCGGCCCGCCGGGGTGGGCCCACCACTCCGGCGCGGTGCTCTGCGGTCGTCCCTTGCCCGGTTTCTTCTCCCGGCGCTGGTCCGACCAGTGCTCACCTTTTGGCGGCAGATTCAGTACTGTTCGCCACCAACTCATCCCTACCCGCCCCTCAGACAGCAGTTACGCGGACAGTAGCCGGGAGGATACGGCAAGCAACCGACCTCCGGGAGACCTGAGCCCAGGATCCGGATGCTCCATCGCTCCCCGCAGCCATACTGTTACCCCGCATGCGGGCAGTGTCACCCTCACCGTCGCTCATACCGGCCAAGAGTGACACCTTCGGTACCGTCGTCATAGCTCCTCTCTCATGCCCGCTCAGGTCGATCGGGCAGCGCACACCATGCCACACGCCGCGGACAGGTTCGAAAATCCGTGCGAACAACATGGTAAAGAACGCATCAACTGGTCACTCATAGTAACCGATCCAGCGGCCCGCCTGTGGAAAACTCTCCCGTGGCGAGGGGGTCAAAATCGCCTGTGGACAACCGCTTGCCGGGAAGCGCCGCAGGCATAAGGTCTGAGTGATCCCTGCTACCCCCTGGAGGACCAGGATGGAAACTCGCCGGCTGGGCAGACTCGGCCATCAGAGCTCGGTACTGATCTACGGAGCGGCGTCCCTCGGCGGCGTCGACCAGGACCGCGCCGACGCCTCGATCCAGGAGGCGCTGGACGCCGGAATCAACCACTTCGACGTGGCCGCCGACTACGGCGAGGCGGAACTGCGCCTCGGCCCCCGGATGCCGGAGATCCGGGACCGGATCTTCCTGGCCACCAAGACCGGCCGCCGGACCTTCGAGGAGGCCTGGAGCGAGATCAACCGGTCGCTCGAGCGGCTGCAGACCGATCACGTGGATCTGATTCAGATGCACGCGGTCTGCGATCTGGAGAACCTCGATCTCGTCACCGGCAAGGGCGGTTCGCTGGAGGCTGCGGTCCGGGCCAAGGACGAGGGCATGGTGCGCGCGATCGGCATCACCGGGCACACCGCACAGGCGCCGTCGGTGCACACCGAGGGACTGCGCCGCTTCGACTTCGACAGCGTGCTGACGCCGCTGAACTACAAGCTCTCGACCGACCCGCAGTACGCCGCCGACTACGCAGCCCTCGTCGAGGCCGTGAAGGCGTCCGACGCGGCGCTGATGACGATCAAGATGATCGCCCGGCGGAACTGGGCCGACGGCGAGCAGAAGGCGTACGACACCTGGTACCGGCCGTTCGACGAGCAGCGCTACATCACCGCCGCGACCGCATGGCTGCTCAACGGGCATCCGGAGATCACCGGTCTGGCGACCGCGGGTGAGACCCGGCTGCTGCAGCAGATGATTGTTGCGGAGCGCGAGCGGGCCGACCTCACCCCTGAGGACGCTGCATCGATCCTGGGCGAGGTCCAGGACTACGCGTCGCCCTTTGTGGACATGCCGATCTGACAAACGACTGACAGCGTGGGCCAGGTCACATTCGAGACTCCGCATTCCGGTCAGCCGTACGGCGTACGAGACCGGCCGGTGCCCTGCGCCGGGGTGCGGGAACAAGTCGCGGGGCAAGCGGTGTTGACTACGGCGTACTCAACTACTTTCGGAGGTCGTAGTGGCAACGGTCGAGCTGACCCAGGACAACTTCAACGAGGTGGTCGGTGGCGACGGTCTCGTGCTGGTGGATTTCTGGGCCGAGTGGTGTGGCCCGTGCAAAATGTTCGGGCCGGTTTACGAGAAGTCGTCCGAGGACCACGGTGACATCACCTTCGGCAAGGTGGACACCGAGGCGCAGGGCGAGCTGGCCCAGGCGTTCCAGATCAGCTCCATCCCGACCCTGATGGCGGTGCGCGACGGCGTCGTCCTGTACTCGCAGGCGGGCGCACTGCCGGCCGCGAGCCTGGAGGACCTGATCGGGCAGCTGCGCGCGGTCGACATGGAAGAGGTCAAGGCGCAGATCGCCGCCCACGAGGCGGAACACGGCACTGAGCCGCACACGCACTGACCAACTGAACGATCAGTTCAACCGATCCGGGAGCTCCCCGCGAGCTCCCGGATTTGTTGTGCCACATTGGTCTTGCTTACACCGCTGACGGTGTGCGGGTTGGTCTCCATCGCTGCGAGCAGTCGTTCGCGTTCTTCGGGCGTGAATCGAGTCCAGCCGTCGCGGAACAGCTTGAGCGCGTGGTACAGCTCGTTGCCCGTCAGCGATCGGCCGATGGCGTCCAGCACGACCTCGCTGTCCATCAGAGAGAGATCGCCTTCCATCAGACCGAGGGCGAGCACCCGGACGACCGGCGAGCCGTTCAGGAAGAGCTCCTTCACCTCGTCCTTGTCGAACTTCTCGACGGCGGCGGCGTGCGAGACGCGCTCCACGATCCGGTCCAGGACCTGGCCGCGGACGGCCTTCAGATCGGGGCTGTTCAACTCGGTGTAGATCGCCGCGTACGCCTCCAGTTCCGGGCCCATGCCCAGGCGGCGCAGGGTGTCCGCGGTCTTCCGGGCCGAGACGGCCATCTGGCGGAGCAGGTCGACCTCGAACTTGCCCAGCTTCAGGGTGCGGATCCGGTCGACGATGGACGGCATCACGATGAGCAGCAGGCCGGCCGCGAGCACCGTCACCAACGGTCCCTCGCCAACCCCGGTGAAAAGTCCGATGAGGCCGGCGACCAGGAGCGCAGCGCCTAGCAGCAGGCAGAGGATGCGCGAGGTGACGTCCACCACGGGCCGGGCGCGCACGGTCCACACGGGCGAGTCCGCGGACGGAGCTGGGTTTCCGTTCACGTCCGACATTGCGCATTCCTCCGTACGCCGCCAACGGGTCCAGCTGATCGTGCCTGCCCCGCCAGCTATCGGCAACAGGTCAGCTGGTCAGGCGTGCGTCCGTCGTACGACGCATGAGCCGCGACAAACCGACCTGGTCGGTGAAGCGACGATCACGTCCAGGAGCAGCCCGACGTACGTGAAACCGTCAGCATCGGGTCAGAAGTTGCGGGAGCTGAGGACGCAGAATTCGTTGCCTTCGGGGTCGGTGAGGACGGTGAACGAGGCGTCGGCGGGTTGGCCGACGTCGGTGCGGTGGGCGCCGAGGGATTCGAGACGGGCGATCTCGGCGTCGCGGTCCTGGCTGGTGTGCGGCGCGAAGTCGAAGTGCAGACGGTTCTTGCCGGTCTTGCCTTCCGGGACAGGAACGAAGACCATGCCGGGTCCGATCCGCTCCCAGGGGGTCTCCTTCAGTGTCTCCTCGTCCACCCAGCCGGGGACGTTGACGCATTCGTGGTCGGTCGCGTAGATCGTCTTCCAGCCGAGCGCCTCCGCCCACCAGGCCGCCTGCGCCTGGACGTCGTGGCAGTCGATGACCGTCGTGTACCACCTGAGCACCATGGCGACACCCTGGCACAACCCACCGACAAAACGGAGCAGACAGAAAGAGCGGGCCCTGGGCAGGAGAAAATCGCCAGGGCCCGCTCTTGGGGCTGACCGGAGCGGCTACGTGGTGGCCGAAGAGGCGCGGGCAGATGAGGCGCTGCCCTGAGGAGGCTCACCGAGGGGGCTGCTCGAGATGACGGTCAGCGGAACGGAGGGGCCACGTCGTTGGGACCCCTCCAGGTCGTCAGCGCAGTGGGTTGAAGGGACGCAGTTCCTCCGGAGTACGTCCGGTGGTGATGGTCTCGGCCAGCAGTTGACCGGTGATCGGGCCGAGCGTGATGCCCCACATCCCGTGCCCGCCGGCGGCGAACACCCGCGGCGAGGACGTGGCGCCGATCAGCGGCAGGCCGTCCGGGGTGCACGGCCGCGGGCCGACCCACTCGAAGGTGCGCGCGTCGAGGTCGGCGTCCCGCAGCAGCGGCCGCGCGGCGTCGACGATCGCGTCGATCCGGCGCGGGTCGAGCTTCGCGTCGGGCTTGCGGAACTCCATCATCCCGGCCACCCGGAGCCGGTCGCCGAGCGGCGTGCAGGCGATCCGTTGCGCCGGGAAGTACACCGGACCGGCCGGTACGTGCGCCATCGGCACGCTGAAGCTGTACCCGCGTCCCGCCTGCACGACAGTACGAACGCCGAACTGCCGCGCCAGGTCGCCGAGCCAGGCACCGGTCGCCATCACGACCGCGTCGAACGGATCGGTCTCGCCGTCGGCCGTGATCAGCCGGACGCCGCGGATCTCGTCGACGATGTCCAACACGTCGACACCGCTGATGATCTGGCCGCCACGTGCCTGCACCGAGTCGGCGAGCAGGTTCACGTACTCGCCGGGGTTGATGAAGCGCTGCCCGTGCAGCCGGATCGCCGCGCCGATCGCGTCCGACAGCGACGGCTCGATCTCGCGGGCGTCGTCACCGCTGATCGCCTCGAACTCGATGTCCTGGCCGGCGGCGTGGATCTGCTCGATCTCCTCGAGCAGCACCTTGCGCTCCTCGACAGTCCGGTACGCGGCCAGGAACGACTTGGCCTCGTACGTCTGCGCCTCGACACCGGCCTTGGCCAGGAAGTCGAACGCGTCCAGGGACTGGCGGTTGACGCCGACCAGGGCCTCCATCGCGGTTTTCCAGCGTCCGGCGGTGCTGTTGCGAGCGAAGCGGGTGAGGAATTTGAGGAGCCGCGGGCTCGCGGTCGGTGGGACGTACACCGGTGAGGCAGGGCTCAGCACCGCACGGACGCCGTACTTGAGGACCGCTGGTTCCGGGAGCGGGGTGGCCAGGCCGGGCGTCAGCCAGCCGGCGTTGCCCCAGGACGCACCCGCGGCGACACCCTCGCGGTCGAGCACGGTCACCTCGACACCGGCCTCCTGGAGGAACCAGGCGGTGGCCAGGCCGACCATGCCCGCGCCGACGACGGCGACGCGGTCGGGGACGATGTGCCGCTCGAAGGAAGCAGAACCAACTGTGGTCATGTATCGATGGTGCGGCCGCCGCGAGCGGCTGTCATGGTGCGATCACACCATTACTCGGACCAATGACTGTGCTCATCGCACAATAACCCGGCACACTGTCCTCATGATCTCCTCGTCTGACCTGATCGTCGCCGTCGGTCCCGCGCTGTTCGAGGTCGTGGTGCCCGGCAAGGGCGACAACGAGGTCCGTGACGTCTTCCTGGCCGATCCCCAGGAGCCTGCGACCGGCCAGCCGGGCGATCTGGTTCTCGGACTCGGTCTGCGCGACGCAGAGGACGCTGTGGAGCTGGTGGAGCGTTGTGTGGCCGGAAACGCGTCAGGAGTCGTTCTCCGTACGCCCTTGGCACGCGACCCGCAGGTCGTCGCTGCAGCCGAACGGGAGGTCATGACACTCGTAGCGCTCCAGCCGAGCGTCACGTGGGCCCATGTGGTGTGGCTGCTCCGCGGCGTACTCGACCGGGCCGCTGCACCGGACTCCCCCGTCGCCGGCGACGCCGGCGTACACCAAGAGCTGTTCGCACTGGCTGACGCTGCCGCAGCGATCGTCGACGCACCCGTGACGATCGAGGACAACCAGTCGCGCGTACTCGCGTACTCCTCCGGCCAGGACCTCACTGACCCGACGCGGGTGTCCACGATCGTTGGACGCCGGGTGCCGCCGGAGGTCATCGCGCACTACCGGGCCCGGGGCATCTTCCGGCGACTGGCCCGGTCCAGTGAGCCGTTTCTGGTACCAGACGGGCCGAACGGCATCCGCCCGCGTCTGGTCGTACCGGTCCGCGCCGGCGGTGAGTGGCTGGGCTCCATCTGGGCTGTTGTCGACGGCCCGGTGAGTGACGCGGTCACTAGCGAGCTCAGCAACGCAGCGTCCGTGCTGGCCTTGCACCTGCTGCGGCTGCGAGCACAGGCCGACGTAGCGCGCAGGAGCGCGATCGACCGGCTGCGGACGGTTCTACGGCAGTTCTCCCCCGACAACCCAGTCGACGTACGGCTACCACGGCAGCCCTGGCGGGTGGTCGCACTCGGCTCACCAGACGGGTACGACGTACCGCAGCAGCTGGACCTGTGGGAATCGACCGGCCGCCGGCACGGGTGGAGCGAGCCGCAGCTGGCTGACCTGGACGGGACGGTGCTGGCTGTCGTCACCGACGCGGACGGGCCCGGCTCGTGGAACTGGCTGCAGAAACTCGTCGTCGAGTCACCCGGTACGTACGCCGCAGCAGGAGGTCCCGCACGCGGTCCGGCGGACCTGCCGAGCTCACGTGCGGAGGCTGTCGAGTTGCTAGGTCTCGTACGGCGGGGTGTGGCTCCGGGGCCCGCGCTGCGCGTGGAGGAGGCGTGGCACGTGCTCACGGTGCATCGGGCCGTGACGTCGCTTGATACCACCAAGATGGATGGTCCGCTCGCGACGTTGCTCCGGCACGACATCGAGCACGACACCGGGTACGTGGAGACGCTGCAGGCCTGGCTGAACTTTCCCGGGCAGCCACAACGGGCGGCGCGTGAACTGCACCTGCACACCAACACCCTGCGGCACCGGATGAAGCGGATCGGCGAGATCGCGGAGCTGGATCTGTCGGAGCCGCGGGAACGGCTGGCGTTGCAGTTGCAGATCGCTGCCGTCCGCACCGAACACTGAGACCTTCGCCACAGGCCTGTGTAACAAGGCTTCACATTCCGGCAACTGTTGAGCAACATCCGGCTGACAGAGTCTTCCTTGTCAGCCGGTCCGGCCTTTCACCAGGAGGCCGGAAAGGCTGCGGGTCCGAACTTTTCACCAGGAAGCTCGGCCCCACCCGTGGGCCCGGCGATGTCTGAGCGACCGCCGGGCCTGCGGCATTTCCAGGCTGGAAGTTGCCTAGGTCAACCGGTTGACGATCGTCCGGTAGACGCCCGGGAGCCGCGCGGCGGCCGGCACGATCAGCGGCGCGATCACCTGCCGGTTACGGGCCCAGAGCAACGATGCGGTGAGCAGGCGGCACTCCCAGGAGACCCGGCGGTACGCCGTCTCATAGTCCTGTGGGCGGTCGGCGCGCAGGCAGTCGACCAGTTCGGCGGAGGTACGCAGCGCTACGGCGATGCCCTCGCCGGTGAGCGCGTCGACGTACCCGGCTGCGTCGCCGACAAGCAGGACGCGTCCGGAGACCCGTGCTCGTACCCGCTGGCGTAGTGGGCCGGCGCCTAGCACCGCGCTCGCGGCTGGGGCTCCCCGCAGGCGGCGTTTCAGGAGCGGGAACGCGTCCAGGTGGGAGTCGAACGTGCCGCGGGCGGACGTCAGGATCGCGACACCGACGAGGTCGTCGGCCACCGGCGTCACGTACGCCTCACCGAGCTGGGACCAGTAAACCTCCACAAGATCCGTCCACGGCGAGACAGAGAAGTGCTGCCGAAGTCCGCGCCGTACCTCACCCGAACCTTCTGCGCACAGATCTAGTTGGCGGCGGATTGGGGAGTGGAGGCCGTCGGCGGCGGCTAGGTAGCGGGCGGTGATGTTGGCGGCTGTTACGGAGGTGGTGTTCTGGGTGATGGGGCCGACGCGGTCGCGGATGACGGGGATGTCGAGGTCGTTGAGGCGGTTCATCAGACCGGCCTGCAGCGTCGTACGTCGTACGCCGAGACCAGGTCCCGCAACGAACCGTGCGTCGACGGAGTGCGATGCGTCGAGATAACGGATCCCGTGGAACTCACGCCCGGTCAGTTCCACGCCCAAACGCCGCAGGTATCCAACGGCACCGTGCGCGATCCCCTCGCCACAGGCTTTGTCGATCGGAGCAGACCGCGGCTCGACAACTACGACCGAGAGACCGGCCAGCGCCGCACGGATCGCGGTGGCCGCGCCGGCCGGACCGCACCCGGCGACCAGAAGATCGATCACGTCACCAGTGCAGACTTCAGCGCGGACTCTTCGGAACGGATGCGGACAGCCAGCAGCGGGATGTTCAGTACGGTGAACACGACCGCCGTCACCCACGCGGTGTGCACCAGCGGCAGCGCGATGCCCTCCGCAACCACCGCGACGTAGTTCGGATGCCGTAGGAACCGGTACGGACCACGGGCTACCAGCCGCAACCCCGGTACGACGATCACCCGCGTGTTCCACTGGTGACCGAGCACGGTGATGCACCACCACCGCAGCCCCTGCGCCAGCAGCACCACCGCGAACATCGTCCACCCCAGCCACGGTACGAACGGCCGGTGCAACGCCTCCACCATGCAGGCCGCGAGCAGCAACGTGTGCAGCGCCACCATGAACGGGTAGTGCCGGCGCCCCGACTCCACACCGCCCTGCGCGAAGCTCCACTTGGCGTTCCGCAGCGACACCACCAGTTCCGCCACGCGCTCAGCAGCGACAAGGAGCACCAACCCCAGGTACCAGCCGTACATCACCACTCCAGGAGCACGAGTTCTGAACAGAAACCAGGTCCCATCGCCAGCAGCACGCCGGGGCCCTCCGGAGCAGGATCCATCCGAAGGGTGTCACCGAGCACGTGCAGCACCGAGGACGACGACAAGTTGCCCACCGCATCGAGCGACTTCCACGTCAGGTCCAGGGCGCCCGGCCGCAACGACAGCGTCTCCGACACCGCCTCCAGCACCTTGGGCCCGCCCGGGTGACTGACCCACGTCCTGATGTCCGGCACCGTGAGCCCGACGGAGCTCAGGAACTCCCGCACGTCCCCGCCCAGATACGTCCGAACCACCTCCGGTACGTCCGCCCCGAGCACGATCCGGAACCCACCGGACCCGACGTCCCACCCCATCACCCGCTCCGAGTCCGGGTACAGCCGGCTCCGCGTCGCCAGTACTGAAGGCCCTGCCGCGGCCGGATGCTCCGAACCGGTCAGCACCACCGCCGCGGCGCCGTCCCCGAACAACGCACCGCCCACCAGGTTCGGCAAGGAGGCGTCGTCGCGCTGCAGCGTCAGTGAGCACAGCTCGACCGACAGCAGTACTGCAACGTGCGACGGCCAGGCCGTCAGATAGTCGTGCAGCCGCGCGACCCCGGCCGCTCCCCCGACACACCCGAGCCCGAACAACGGCAGCCGCTTCACGTCCTCCCGCAGCCCGAGCCGCATCGCGACGCGCGCATCGATCGACGGCGCCGCGACCCCGGTCACCGTCGTGAACATCAGTACGTCGACATCGTCCAGCGTCAGCCCCGCGTCCTTGACCGCGCCCGCGACCGCCTCCGCGCCGAGGTCCACGGCGGCCGCGATCCACGCGTCGTTCGCCGCACCGAAGTCCTTGAGCGCGGCGTACTCCTCCAGCGGCAAGGCCAGGTGCCGGTAGGACACGCCGGCGTTCGCGTGCAGCCGCCGCAACAGTGCCGTTCCCGCGCCCTCCGGCAGACACATCGACGCGAACGCGTCGGTCAGCTCCTGCTGCGGATACCGGTACGGCGGAAGCGCGGGCCGGACCGCTGCGATCCGCGTCATCGTGGCATCGTTACGTCGGTGCGGACCGTACTGAAAGGCCTGGCTCTCGCGTGCCACCCGGGCCCGACCGTTGCCGTCACGGCGCTGGTCACGGCCGTGGCGTGGTCGGCCGGGCGTAGTCCCGCCGGATGTCTCCTGGTCGCAGCAACGATCCTCACCGGCCACCTCTCGATCGGCTGGAGCAATGACGCGATAGATGCCGCCCGCGACACCATTGTGAACCGCCGGGACAAGCCCGTGGTGCGTGGACTGGTGAGTCGCCGGACGCTCGCGATCGGTGCCGGCGTCATGCTGGTGGTCACCATCCCCGTCTCCCTCGCGAACGGATTCGCGGCCGGACTGGTTCATCTGCTCTTCGTCGCCTGCGCCTGGGCGTACAACCTGGGCCTCAAGTCGACGGTGATCTCGTGGCTCCCGTACGCCGTCGCGTTCGGCGCGCTGCCCTCGTTCGTGACGCTCGGGACCGCGCACGTCTGGGCGCCGTGGTGGGCCACCGCGGCAGGAGCCCTGTTAGGAATCGGTGCCCATCTGGCAAACGTCGTACCGGACCTGGCCGACGACCTGGCCACCGGTGTCCGCGGCTGGCCGCAACGCCTCGGCCGCTTCGCCCGGCTGATCGCACCGCTCCCGTTGGCCGCGGCAACCGGTCTGCTCGTGATCGCACCGGCCGGCGCGATCGGAGTGGTCGGCTGGATCGCGCTCGCCCTCGTAGCCGTACTGCTCGCCACGATCCTGCTGTGGCGCGAGGCGCCGTTCCTGGTCACGATCGCAATCGCAGCAGTCAGCATCGTGTCACTGGTGCTCCGCGGCGACGCGCTCGTCTGACCTTCAGCGACTCTTCAGGTGCAGACCGTCGTTCCGTGCTTACGGTGGAACGCATGCATTCCCGACGAACGATCGCCGTCGTACTCGCGCTCCTGGTCGTCCTGGCCGGCTGTTCGAAGACTCAACAGCCAATCGTCCAGCAAGCACCGGTGAAGTCCGAGCGCCCGAACATCGTGTTCGTCCTCACCGACGACCTGTCGATGAACCTGCTGCAGCACATGCCGCAGGTCCAGCAGCTGGCCAAGGACGGGGCCTCGTTCGCGAACTACTCGGTGACCGACTCGCTCTGCTGCCCGTCGCGCTCGTCGATCTTCACCGGGAAGTTCCCGCACGACACCGGGGTGTTCACGAACGGCGGCGACGACGGCGGGTTCAAGGTCTTCCACCAGCGCAAGAACGAGGACTCCACGTTCGCGACCGCGTTGCAGAAGGCCGGCTACCACACCGCGATGATGGGCAAGTACCTGAACGGCTACCAGCCGGACGGCACCGTCGACGGGCAGGACAACTACGTACCGCCGGGGTGGAACGACTGGTACGTCGCCGGCAACGGGTACCCCGAGTACAACTACACGCTGAACGCGAACCACAAGCTCGAGAAGCACGGCAAGGAGCCGAGCGACTACCTGACCGACGTACTCGCCGCGAAAGCCAAGGACGTCATCACCGCCGCGAAGCAGCAGCCGTTCTTCCTCGAGATCGCGACGTTCGCGCCGCACGGCCCGTACACGCCGGCGCCGCAGGACAAGGACAAGTTCCCCGGGCTGAAGGCGCCGCGCGATGCGTCGTACGACAAGTTGCCCACGAACGCGCCGGCGTGGCTGGCGAAGCATCCGGCCTTGACCGCGAAGCAGCAGAAGGCACTCGACAAGGCGTACCGCAAGCGGACCCAAGCGGTGCAATCGGTGGACCGCATGGTCGGCTCACTGCGGGACACGCTCGACAAGGCCGGCGTCGCGGACAACACGGTCGTGGTGTTCAGCTCCGACAACGGGTACCACCTCGGCGAGCACCGGCTGACCGCGGGCAAGCAGACGGCGTTCGAGACCGACATCCACGTGCCGCTGGTGATCGCCGGGCCCGGGATCAAGGCCGGGACCACCCTGCAGCAACCCGCGCAGAACATCGACCTCGCGCCCACCTTCGAGACCCTCGCCGGCCTCACGCCCGCGCCGGACGTCGACGGCCACACGCTGACCCCTCTGCTCGGCGGTACGACACCGACCACCTGGCGTACGACAAACCTCGTCGAGCACCACGGCCCGGACAAGGACCCGACGGACCCCGACCACCCGAAGAAGGGCAGCGGCAATCCCACCACGTACGAGGCACTGCGAACCGCAACCTCGACGTACGTCGAGTACACCGACGGCGCGGTCGAGTACTACGACCGGACGAAGGACCCGCTCCAGCTGAACAACATCGCGGCGTCGCTCCCCGCCTCGCAGCGGACCGCGCTGCACGCGAAACTGCAGGCGCTCAAGTTCTGCAAGGGCCAGGACGCGTGCTGGAAGGCTGCGGCTTAGGTGGCGTCCGGTTTCAGCGGGGCGTTGCTGCCGAGGATGGCGGCCGTCAGGGCCTCGGCCGGCTCTTTGGCGGCGCGTGGGTTGGTGATCAGGACGAGGTCGATCGACGGCAACTCGGGCAGGCCGGCGCTCGGCGGCGGCTCGACCAGGTCGGCGGGCATCAGCGACCGGGCGAAGATCGCGATGCCGAGCCCGGCGCGGACCGCGGCGAGGACGCCGTTCACGCCGCGGACGATGCAGGTGATCCGGCAGGTCCGGCCGGCCTGCTCGAGGGACTGCACACCGAGCGACCGGCTCAGCGACGGCGCCTGGTACGTGACCAACGGCACAGGCCCGTCGGGCGCGATCCGGGTCCCGGCGATCCCCGCCCACACCATCGGGTCGCGGCGGACCAGCCGGCCGTTCGGCTCGTAGCCGCCGCCGGCGCCGTGCTTCACGTAGGCGAGATCGAGATGGCCGGACTCGACCCGGCGGAGCAGGTTCGGGCTCTGGGCAACGGTCAGCTCGAGGTCGATCCGCGGGTACAGCTGGCGGAAGTCGCGAAGGATCTTCGGCAGCGGCGTCAGCGCCAGGTCGTCGGTGACGCCGAACCGCAGCCGGCCGCGGAGCTCGGAACCGGTGAAATACCCGGCGGCCTCCTCGTGCGCGGCCAAGATGGTCCGCGCGAACCCGGCCATCGCCTCGCCGTCCGCGGTCAGCGTGACAGTACGGGTGTCACGGACGAACAGTGGTCGCCCGACGGCCGTCTCGAGTTTGCGCACATGTTGACTGACCGTGGGCTGCCGGATACCCAGCCGCTCGGCCGCCTGGGTGAAACTCAGCGACTGCGCCACCGCGAGGAACGTGCGTAGCTGGTCCGGGTCGTACATCGAAGCGCCTCCCATTACGTCCTGCTATAAGACTAATAGGAGTAATTCGTTGTGGGAATCCAGTACCGAACCCTGAAGATAGAACTGTCCTCCCCTGACCAGTCCAATCGCGTAGGGATCGCTCTTGACCACCCGGGCCACCGGTACAGTCCCGTCCACCGACTTCCATCTCCACCGCCCGACCGACACCACGAACCACCTCCGGGAGACGCAGACGCGCCGCCCCGGATTCAAGGACACCTTCAGCGCGCTGCGGGTCCGCAACTTCCGCCTCCTGGTCAGCGGCCTGCTGGTCAGCTCGACCGGCGGCTGGATCCAGCGCATCGCACAGGACTGGCTGGTGCTGACCCTCACCGGCAGCGCCACCGCGGTCGGCATCACCACCGCGCTGCAGTTCCTCCCCACGCTCGTGCTCGGCCTGTTCGGCGGTGTGATCGCGGACCGCTTCCCGAAGCGGAAGATCCTGCTCGTCACCCAGCTGACGATGGGCACCTGTGCCGGCATCCTCGCGCTGACCGCCTTCACCGGCAGCGTCCAGGTCTGGCACGTCTACACGATGGCGTTCTTCCTCGGTCTCGCGACCGCGGTCGACAATCCGACCCGGCAGTCGTTCGTCACCGAGCTCGTCCCCCGCGACACCGTCCGGAACGCGATCAGCATGGTGTCGTCGACGTTCCAGCTCGGCAGCCTGATCGGCCCGGCGCTGGGTGGCGTCCTGCTCGGCACGATCGGGGCCGGCTGGGCGTTCGCGCTCAACGGGCTGACGTTCTTCGCGTCGATCAGCGCACTGCTGCGGATGCGGGAGAGCGAGATGCCCGGGCTGCACGCGGCCCGCAAGGCGAGCGCCGGGATGCGGATCCGGGACGGCCTGCGGGACGGCGTCCGGTACGCGTTCCATGAGCCTGCCATCCGCTGGGCGATCGCGCTCGTCGGGATCTACGGCATGTTCACGATCAGCCTGCCGGTGACGCTGACCGCGTTCGCCGACCGGGTCTTCCACACCGGCGCCTCGGGGTACGGCGTGCTGAACTCGGTCGTCGCGTTCGGCGCGCTGGCCGGCGCCCTGCTCTCGGCCCGCCGCGTTCGCCCGACCCGCCTGCGGAACCTGATCGGCATCGCCTGCCTGCTCACGGTCACCGAGGTCCTGGCGGCGCTGCAGCCGTCGCTGTGGACATTCATCCCGGTGCTCGCGTCGATGGGGATGGCGACCCTGATGTTCCTGACCGCGGCCCAGTCGATGGTCCAGCTGACCACGCCGGACGGCCTCCGCGGCCGCGTGTCCGGGATCTACAACCTGGTCTTCATCGGGGGCGGCGCGATCGGCGGTCCGACGGTCGGGTTCCTCGCGCAGCACTTCGGCGCGCGGACGGCCCTACTGCTCGCGGGCCTGGTCCCGGCGATCGCCACGGTCGCCATCGGCCTCCGTCTGCGGCGAGACGGGCAGTTCCGGCTCGTACTGGTCCGTACGCGCTCGCCCTGGCACCAGGTCCCGATCCGGCTCAACCTGCAGCAGACCGAGATCCAGTTGGCCAACCCGAAGAGCACACCGCTCCCGCGTACGTCCCGCCCGTTCACCCTCGGCCGCCGGCAACACGCCCGGATGGATTCCCACACGGGCCGCGTACGGGCCCGGCGTCCGCAACACCACTGACGACTCCTGGGGCAGGACTGCGCTGCCTTCCCAGCCCTGCCCCAGGTATCCATCAGGGAACGTTGATGACGCCGACCGCCGGCACCTTGACGGTGCGATGGTGCGCGGTGCCGCCGAGGACCACCTGACGGAGCGCCACATTGTTCTTCGTACTCGACTCGTACAGCCGGTGTTCCGGGTTGGCGGTCACCTGGACGTAGTACGTGCCGTTCGGCAGGTTGGTGATGTCGAACGACTGGCCGGGCAACGTCTGTACGTACGTGTCGCCTGAGCCGACGTCCAGGACCTCACGGACCGACAGCGAGCCGTGGTCGCCGCATGCGGTGTGCAGGTCGGTGTTGCCCGAGTGCCAGTTCGCGTTCTTGACGGTGTAGTCGATGGCATCGGTCGCGGCCAGGCAGAACGCCTCCTTCTGACTGCGGACCACCTCGCTCTGCTTCGCGTTCAGCAGGCTGTAGCGCGCGAAGTCGGTGAAGTGCCAGTGGTGGTGGCCCTCCCGACCGTCCCACTCCATCGTCCCCGTGGTCTGGTAGCCGACCTGCTTGCCGTGCGTGTCGTAGAAGTACTGGTACGCATCCATCAGGTCCTTGCCCTGCCGGCGGAAACCGTCCAGCACCAGCGGTGACGGCCCCGCGTTCCACACGGTCGCCGAGAACTGCAGGAAGTCCTTACCCGCATCCGGCGTTCCCTCGTCGCCCGGCGCGACCTCGATCCCCCAAGCCGGCACCGCCCGCAGGTCCGGCTTCGGACCCTTCGGCACGCTCGCCTTGCCCGTCGGACGGGCCGCATTCGGCCTGGGCGCCGCGTGACCCGCTGACAGCGACTTGGCTGCGACACAGCCGCGGACGCAGGTTTCGCCCTTCTGGACGGTCAGATTCAGCTGCACCGACGATTCCCCGGCCGGGATCTTGAAGAAGTCCCGGTACGCCTTGTTCACCGTTACGATCGCCTTGTACTTGCCCGCGGCAAGTTGTACCGGATCGGCCGAGTTGCCGTACGTCCGCGCCGACCACCCGGTCTGCAGCCCCCAGACCGCCCCTTGGGTGAACGGGTTCGCCGCACAGTCGTCCGGGTACGGCGAGGTCGCCGGCGCGTCCGGACGGGTCCGCGACCCGTCGCCGTTCAGGCAGACCGTCTGGTCCTTCTCCAGCACCTTCTTGCCGTTGGCATCGGTGACCGTGATGTGCAGGAACTTCCCCAGTCCGGCGAAGTCCGTGACGAGCCCCTTCGGCAATTGCCGCACCGGCTTGCCTTTGACGTACTGCGTCGCCACCACCTGCGACGAGTAGGACGCCCTGGTTGCCCGCACCTCGACCGGCGCGTTACCGGCCACCAGATGCGTACCGAGGTCGAGGTCGACGCCGTAGTCCTGCGTGTTCTCCAGCGTGACGTCGATGCTTCCGGCAACCAATTTCAGCGGCGGTTCGCCGGTTGTGGCGGATCGCGCAGCGGCCGCCGACGCGCCCGTGGCCGCGAGTGCGACCAGTCCGGCCGCCCCGGCTGCGGCGAGGACCGCCCGGCCGAGTCTGTGTGCCTTCACGATGATGAAACCCCCTCTTGCCCGTGGCCGGCATCCTCACGAGCCGGCCTACTGCTGGTACGACGACCGGGCAGCGGGGTGGAGTTGATCAAGGTTCGATGGCAGTCCCGTCACAGGAAGTCACCGGCGCTCAATACTTGACTGTGTAAATTAAACCGCCCTAGGCTCGACGGGTCCGCTCATTCCTCCCCCGGAGGACGCTCCCATGTCCTTGAGACGTCGTACGTCCGTCCTGCTCGCCGCCGTCGCCCTGGTGTCGACCGCGGCCGCAACCGCCCCGGCCGATGCGGCCCAAGACCACCCGCAGCCAAGCTCGCCGCAGATTGCCGCCAAGCCCTATCTGGGCTGGAGCAGCTGGAGTCTGCAGTCCACCAACTACCCCGGCGTCAATCCCGACGGCCCCGGCAGCTTCATCAGCGAGAAGAACATCCTCGCCCAGGCGCACGCCCTGGCCACGAAGCTCAAGCCCTATGGATACGAATACATCAACGTCGACGCCGGCTGGCAGGACGGCGGCGACGAGTACGGCCGCCCGGTCGCGATGGCGAAGCGGTTCCCGCGCGGGATGAAGGCGGTCGGCGACGACCTCCACAAGCTCGGGCTGAAGTTCGGCATCTACACCACCGTCGGCCTCGGCACGGACGTGTACCGCGACGGCAACACGCCGATCTACGACGCGCCCGGCTGTTTCACCCGCGACATCGTCTACCCGGACCTGCGCAAGACCAACGGCTGGGACGCGGCGTACAAGATCGACTACGCGAGCCCGTGCGCGCAGAAGTACGCCGACTCGATCGCGAAGGTGTTCGCGTCCTGGGGCGTCGACTTCATCAAGATGGACGGCGTCGGACCAGGCTCCTGGAAGGGCGCCCCGGACGACCCGAACCACAACAACACCGCGGACATCGAGGCGTGGTGGCGCGCCGTCCAGAACGCCGGCCGGCCGATGCAGTACACGCTGTCGTGGTCGCTCAGCCACCGGTACGCCGACGTCTGGAAGCAGAACTCGAACGGCTGGCGGATCGACACCGACGTCGAGTGCTACTGCGACACGATCGTCAAGTGGGACAGCTCGGTGAAGGCCCGCTGGTGGGACCTGCCGCAGTGGATCGACGACGCCGGTCCGGGACACTGGAACAACCTGGACGCACTGAACGTCGGTGTCGGCGAGATGGACGGTCTGACCGACGCCGAACGCCAGTCGTACATGACGTTCTGGGCGATCAACTCCGCGCCCTTGTTCGCCGGTGACGACCTGACCAAGCTGGACGCGTACGGCCTGAAGCTGCTGACCAACCGCGAGGTCATCGCGATCGACCAGTCCGGCAACCCGGCCCGTCCGCTGAACCAGGACCAGCTGCAGCAGGTCTGGTACGCACAGAACACCGACGGCAGTACGACGGTCGCACTGTTCAACCTGGCCGACGCGCCCGCGACGGTGACCGGCCGGTTCGACCAGCTCGGCATCGACGGCAAGGCCACGGTCCGCGACATCTGGGCGAATCAGAACACCCGCAACGTGACCGGCCAGGTCTCCGCGACCCTGCCGGCGCACGGCTCGAAGCTCTACAAGATCTGGCCGAACGGACGCGGCGCCGTCAGCATTCCGGCCGACGTGACGGCGACTGACGTCAGCCGTACGACGGTGTCGCTGGATTGGCGGCCGAGCGCCGGCGCCACCTCGTACCGGGTATTTGCCAACGGCAAGCAGGTGGCGACGAGCTCCAAGCCGGCCACGGTGGTGACGGGTCTGCAGCCGCAGACGCAGTACACCTTCACGGTCAAGGGTGTGAAGGGCGGCCGTACGTCGACAGCGAGCGCACCGGTGACCATGCTCACCGCGAGCTCAGGCGGACCGGTGCGGTACGAGGCCGAGGCGCCGACGAGTACGTGGACCGGCGACGCGGGTGTCTCGGACTGCACGCTGTGCTCGGGCGGCGCGAAGATCGGCAACATCGGGTACGGGGCGACGGTGACGCTGAACGGCATCACCGTCCCGAAGACCGGTACGTACCTGGTGAAGATCGCGTACACCGACGGCGACACCAGCCGGCAGAGCATGCTGACCGTCAACGGCAGCGACGACTACTGGGTGAACTACAGCGGCCTCGGCGACAACGACTGGGGCACGCCACAGGTCACCTACCTCCCGGTCAAGCTGACCGCCGGATCAAACTCCCTGAAGATCAGCAACCCGAACGGCTACATCGCCGACATCGACTGGGTCACCGTCTGAACCAGCAAAGACCGCGGGGCCGGCACCACCAGGGCCGGCCCCGCGTTTTACTAGATTCATGAGCGCCTACCCAGAACCACTGATCCCGCCGGGCGGTACCGCACCGGTCCCGCGCCGGATCCGCGCATTGCTCGACGACCGCGTCGTCCTCGACACCTCCGACGCGATCTACCTGTGGGAGTTCCCGCCGTACCCGCAGTACTACGTACCGCTTGCGGACGTCGCCGACGGCGTCCTGATCGCCACCGGCGAGACGAAGGAGTTCGCGCACGGTGTCGCACGCGTCCACACAGTCGGATCGGGGCACGCCTGGGTGTACGACGAGGGCGTCGCCAAGGATCGCGTCCGCTTCCAATGGGAGGCGCTGGACAGCTGGTTCGAGGAGGACGAGGAAGTGTTCGTCCACCCGCGCAACCCGTACAGCCGGGTCGACGCCGTCAAGTCCGCCCGCCACGTCACAGTCTCCGCCGCCAACCAGCTCCTGGCCGATTCGACCTCCACAGTGATCGTCTTCGAGACCGGGCTGCCGCCGCGCTACTACTTCCCACGGACCTCCGTACGCCTCGAGCACCTGACGCCGAGCGACACGGTCACCGCCTGCCCGTACAAGGGGCGCACCAGCGCCTACTGGTCAGTCGCCACGGTGCCCGACGTCGCCTGGTCGTACGACTTCCCGACCGCGCCACTGCTCCCGGTCGCCGGTCACATCGCGTTCTTCAGCGAGAACGTCGACATCACCATCGACGACGTACCCCAGGAACGCCCGGTCACCCCGTTCTCGAACCCGGCCGGCCAACCGATGGGAACGTCAGATAGCCGCCGTCGACGCGCCGTCCATGGTGATGATCGAAGCGGTGACGTAGCTGGCGCGCGCCGAGGCGAGGAAGACTGCGACGTCGGCGACCTCGCTGGGTTCGCCGGCGCGGCCCATCGGGATGTCGCGGACCATCTCCTGAAGCAGCTCGTCCTTCGGTTTTCCGGTCGCGCGGACCGCGGCCTCGAGACCCTCGTCGACCCGGCCGGTGCGCGTCATCCCCGGGTTGATCACGTTCACCCGGACGCCCTGGCTCGCGTACGCCTTCGCGTAACCGGCCGATGCGAGCATCAGCGCCGCGTTCGCCGCGCCGCCCCCGATGTGCAATGGGTTGGCCGAACGGCCGCCCTGGCCGACGACGTTCACGACCGCACCGCTGCCGCGCTCGGCCATCCCGCGGATGACCGCCTCGGTCGCGTGCATGTACGTGAAGTACTTCGCCTCCATCGCCGCGTGCAGCGCCGTGCTGTCCAGCTCCGCGGGCGGCGTCCGCCGGGCCGCGCCCGCACAGTTGATCAGGATGTCCGGTACGCCGATCCGCGCGAACGCGGAGCTCGTCGCCTCGGCGTCGGTGAGGTCGACCGCCTCCACCCGGAAGCTCAGACCCTTCGCGGCGAGTTCTGCCTGGGCCTTTGCGAGGTTGCCCGCATCCCGGGAGATGCCGATGACGTCGGCGCCCTCCCGCGCCAGCGCCTCGACACACGCCAGTCCGATCCCCTTGCTCGCTCCGGTGACCACAGCGGTCTTCCCGGCCAGTTCCAGCTCCACGTGTCTCCTCAACTGTTTGCTCGGTCCAGCACCTGACGAGTCTACGCACGGAATACTGAGAGCCTTCGGCACGGACCGAACCCCGAGCAATCGTCATCTTTGGGGCCAAGGGCAACTTTCGCTGGTGCGGGCTTGATCGGGCCAGTACGATCGGTGATCAGATCGACACTCTCAGTTTCGACGCCTGATGCCCGCTGAGCACCGACGCCGGAGGAATCCCGTGCCGACCACCTCTCATTCACCTCCCAGTGCCGGCGAACGCCTGTCCTGGAAGGGTTTTCTCCATCATGACCTCCCGGCTTCGCTGGTGGTCTTCCTGATCGCAGTTCCACTCTCTCTGGGGATCGCCGCCGCCTCCGGCGCTCCGCTGATCGCCGGCCTGGTGGCCGCGGTGATCGGCGGTGTCGTCGCCGGTGCGCTCGGCGGCTCCCCGCTCCAGGTCAGCGGCCCGGCGGCCGGCCTGACCGTGGTCGTCGCGGACCTCATCCATCAGTTCGGCTGGGCCGCGACCGCCGCCATCACCTGTGCCGCCGGGTTCCTGCAGATCCTGCTGGGCGTCACCCGGATCGGCCGGCTGGCACTGTCTCTCTCCCCTGCCGTCGTCCACGGCATGCTCGCCGGAATCGGCGTCACGATCGCCGTCCAGCAGTTGCACGTCGTGCTCGGCGGTCAGGCACAGAGCTCGCTGATCGCCAACGTGGCCGGGCTTCCCGCACAGCTCATCACTCATCACGGTCACTCGGTTGTGGCCGGCGTACTGACGGTTGCCGTCGTGCTGGCCTGGCCGAGAATCCCCAGAGCCAAAGTAATTCCGGCGCCTCTTGTCGCCGTCGTCGCGGTCACCGCACTCGCGGCCGCCGCGATGCCGGACGTGCGAAGGGTCGACCTGCCGGACAATCCGTTGCAGAGTCTGATCCTGCCTGCGATGCCGGCCGGTACGCCACTGGAGATCGCCACCGCCGTACTGACGATCGCCTTGGTGGCGAGCGTCGAGTCGTTGCTGTCGGCCGTTGCCGTCGACAAGCTGCACCGCGGCACCCGGAGCAATCTCGATCGCGAACTGATCGGCCAGGGCGCCGCGAACGCGGTCTCCGGCGCCCTCGGCGGGATGCCGGTGACGGGCGTGATCGTGCGCTCCTCCACCAATGTCGCGGCCGGCGCCCGCACCCGGCTGTCCTCGATAATGCACGGCCTGTGGATCGCTGCGTTCGTCCTCGCGGCCGGCTCGATGCTCGAGCTCATCCCGATGGCCGCGTTGGCCGGCGTACTGCTCGTGACCGGGCTCCGCCTGGTGCAGCTCGCCCACATCCGCACGTTGCGACGGCACGACGAGTTGCTCGTGTACGTCGTGACCGCGCTCGGCGTCGGCGTACTCGGACTGGCCGAAGGAGTCCTGCTCGGACTGGCGCTGGCGGTCGTGCGCGTGCTGTACCGGCTGGCCCGAGCGACCGTCACCGCGACCGAGGCGGATGGCGTGTGGACCGTACGGATCCAGGGCGCGCTGGTCTTCCTCGGGGTCGCGTCGCTCGTGCGGACGTTGCGTTCGATCCCGACCGGCGCGGCGGTTCGCGTCGAGCTGGCCGCCGACCACCTCGACCACGCGGCTCACGAGGCGATCGAGGACTGGCGGCGCGGCCACATCGCGCGCGGCGGCTCGGTCGAGGTGGACGCGGAGCCGTTGAAGATCAGGAGCAGCGGTACGGCGAGCGTGCTCGCGACCAAACCGTCCAGCCAGTAGTGGTTCGCAGTGACCAGGACGACCGTGAAGGTGAGCAGCGGGTGTGCGATCCACAACCAGCGCCACCGGGACCGGGTCGCGCGGATCATGAAGACCGCGACCATCAACGCCCAGCCGACGTGCAGGCTCGGCATCGCGGCGAACTGGTTCGCGATGCCGGAGTGCGTGCTCGGTCCGTACACCGACTGACCGAGCAGTACGCCCGTGTCCACCCAGCCCGGCATCATCCGCGGCGGGGCCAGCGGGAAGAACATGTGCCCGATCAACGCCAGACCGGTCAGCGAGGCGAGCGCCCAGCGCGCTTTCCCGTACGCGTCCGGACGACGGATCATCAGCCAGAGCAGCACCACCGCGGTGAGTGGGAAGTGCACGCTCGCGTAGAACAGGTTCGCCGCGCGGGCGACGCCGTCGACCTGTAGCGCGTGGTGCTGGAGCGCGGCCTCGCTCGGCAGACCGAGCCACGACTCCCAGCGGATCAGCTCGTGCGCGTGGTCGTACGCCGAACCCGAATGCTCCGCGGACAGGAAGCGACCGAGGTTGTAGACGCCGAACAGGGCCGCGAGCAGCGCAATCTCCCGGACGATCCGCCAGATCCCCCCGTGCTGCTTCTTGCCCAGCTTCTTGTCGAGTTCCGGGAGCGCCGGTTGCCCCACCCGATCCAGAATCACCTGCGCCACGCCGACCCCACCCCAAACCGAACGCTCGTTCTCTGACTTCTCACCCTGCGCCTCCGGCCACCCACAGATCAAGAACGGTCATTCGTTTTCCGCTGTGATCCTCGGCACCCTTCGAAGTTATCGCAATCTGCTGATAGTTGCGAACAACATGAACCAACTCACATCGCTGCAGGCAGGGTCTAAATCGGTGGACCCGGACGGGAGCGCTCGGGAGGGTGCTCGGATGGCGACGAACTTCATCCGGTGGACGTGGATGCGGGCCGTGCTGCACAACGGCTGGTGGCTGGTCGCGAGCGTCTACCTGGTGGTCGACGCCGGCCTCTCCCCCGCGCAACTGGTGCTCATCGGCTCGGTGCAGAGCGCGTTCGCATTGGTCTTCGAGGTACCGGCCGGCGTGGTCGCAGACACCATCAGCCGCAAGTGGTCGCTGGTGATCTCGCAGGTGCTGATGGGTACGGCCATGATCGCGACCGGGCTGTTCTCCTCGTTCCCCGCACTGCTCGCGACCCAGGTGCTCTGGGGCATTTCGTGGACGTTCGCCAGCGGATCCGACGTCGCGCTGATCACCGACGAGCTGGACGACCCTGTACGTACCAACCTTGTCCTCGTCCGCGCCGCGCGGGCCCAGCTGACCGGCGCTGCGACCGGCCTGGTCGTCCTCGGCCTGCTCGCCTGGGCCACCCGGCGGGACGTCACGATCGTGATCACCGGTGCCGCGATGACAGCGCTCGCGTTCTACGTCGCCCTGCGCATCACCGAGCAGAACTTCGTCCCGACCCGGACGGCCCGCTGGTCGGCGTCCTGGACGACGTTCCGCCGTGGCCTCGCCCTGGTCCGGCAGAGCCGCGCGATCCTGCTGATCTTCGCCGCAACGTTCCTGGTGAACGGCGCTTCCGACGCCGCCGGACGCCTTACCCAGAAGCGTCTCCTCGACCTAGGCCTCCCGTCGGCCCCGGACCCGATCATCTGGTTCACGGCGCTCGGCGTCCTCGGCCTGGTCCTCGGTGCGGTCGTACTTCGCCTGGTCACCCGACGGATCAACGGCACGCACGCCGCGACCGACTACGCACTGGCCGCCCTGGTCGGCGTCCTCAGCATGTTGCTGCTCGCATTCGCCCGCGGCCCGCTCGCCGGCGCGATCGCGGTCGTACTGCTGAACGGCGTCGTCACCCCGCTCACCCGCGTGATCAGCACGATCTGGGTCAACGCCCGCACCACCACCGCTGTCCGCGCCACCACGCACTCGTTTCTCGCGCAGCTCGAGTACCTGGGCGAGATCGTCTGCGGCCTGACCGTCTCCACGATCGCCGGCCTCACCACCGTCCCACTCGCCTTCGCAGCCTGCGCATTCCTGTTCGCCGCCACCGCCGCACTGATGCGGTCGCGTAGGTGAGGAGGCTCCAAGCGGCGTTTCAGGCAGTGGATGTGGACCACGTGATCGTTGCGTGGTCCGGGGCTGCGTCAACGTGCAGAACGGTGGCGTCGGGGATGGTGTCGTAGGGCGCGACGACGACAGGAAGGAACAGGTTGTAGAGCTCGGCGGCGATCAGGGCGCCGAGCGGGATGATCGGGTCGGAGCGGGCGAGGACGATCGCGGCGGGGGCCGTACGGGCGCGGATCTGTTCGGCGAGCACGCTCGACGCGGAACTGGAACCACGGCCGGACTCCATCAGCAGGATCCGGCCGGTGAGGACGGCTCCGCATTGCGGGTGATGCGCGTCGACGATGCGCCCGTCGGCATCGGTGCCGCCCCAGAACGACAATGGCGCGGTGAGCCGGATCGGTACGCCGGTTGCCGTACCAGGATGCCGTGTCAGGCCGTGGAGGATCACGTGTCGAGGACCACTCGGCCGGCGCGGGCGGACGCGACACATTCGGCGAGCGAGCCGAGAACCGCGCTGACGTTGAGGTTTCCGGGAGCGTAGTGCGCCCACTTGCCCGAGTTCGTCATAACGCGTTTCCAGGTCGGCTGCAGGATCGCCGTGACGTACGTGCAGGTGTCGACGACAACGGTCACGCCGGCGCGCTGCAGGACCTGCAACTGGTCTCCAAGGCGATCCCGCGTGGCGCGGGAGGTCGACAGGTAGAACGGGAGTTGCAGCGGCGGTCCCGCGACCAGCTCCGCCAGGCGGACACATTCGTCGTACGACGCGTGTGGCGTACCGACACTCACGGCGTCCAGTTCTTCGGTGTTGCTCGACAGCGCACTTCGTACCTCCTGAAGCGTTTTCAGGTCGACCGTGTGAACCGGCAGGCCATCGATCGACGTCGGCGCTTCGGGCGTCACACCGACCACATGGAACAGCGCCACTCCCCCGGCAGATGCGGCCGCCGCGCCGAGAGCCTTCAGGTCGTCCTCGGTCACATCGACCGGGATCCCTTCCAGTACAGGGATTCCGGCGCCGACGACCGACCCGATGTGGTGACCGAGCAACGGATACGCCAGCTCCGAGTGCAGGAAGTCGCCGAGCGGCCGGCAGTCGAAGGCGACCGTCCCGACGCGCGCCTCGGGCGTCTGCAAGCCGGCGTACGGCGCGCGTGCGGTGATCGCGGCGCACACGTCCAGGAAGTCGCCGTACCGGTCCGTCCGGGCGCCGAGCACCGAGTTCGCGAACACGATCGCGTTCGACTCGGCCCAGGCGATGTGCTCGCCCAGAGCGGGACGGTTCGGGAGCTGGTACGGCGCACAGGTGAACGTCTGCGCACATCCGAGATCGGCGTACGCCGTCATCAACTCACGCCCCGCCTCGGCGAGCTCCTGGTCGCGGACGAGGGCGGGGTGGATGAGGTCCGTCGAGCCGACGTTCAACGTGGTCGGCACCCGGACCTTCGCGCCCAGGTCGACGAGGCGGTGGACGAAGTCGAGGCTGACCTGGCCGTGGTACAGACACGAGTCGACGTGCGCGGACGTGATCTCGACCAGCCGCGGCGCCCCGGAGATCCGCGCCTGCCCGACCACCACGCGCATCGCGAGCGCAACGCCCTCCCCGTCCTGCCCGCTGAGCATGCGGTCCTCGGCGGCGGTCAGGTGCAACGGCATGAACCGACGGTAGCGGACCTGCAGCACTCATCAATGCGCCACTCCTCGGTCCCGCGAGCGGTGCAGGACCGGCGCGGCGCCAATTGATGAGTGCTGGCGGTCCGCCTCCTAGACCAACTGCCGCCGTGACGCGACGAGCGCGCCCGTCTCGTACCCGTCTGCGCGGAGCATTTGGCCGGCGGTCACATCGAGGATGTCGATGCTGAGCGGTCCCGTGACATCCTCCGAGCTGATCGGCCGGTCGTCGACGTACAGATCGACCCGATCGAGGCCTTGGGCATCGACAGCTACAGTGAGCGTCGTACCTCCGAGCGACGTCTTCAGGTCGAGCCGCCGCGCCGGCCGGGCAGCGAGCAACTCACCCGCCCGGTTCAGCAGGTCGACGTTGCCGTCGAGCAGGTCCGCCTTGGTCATCCGGTGGGTCTCGTGCGGTGTTACGCCGAGATCCTCGACCGGCGTGCCGGCGAGCTTCCCGACCCGGAGCGTCCGGCGGATCGCGACGCGCAGGTTCGCACCGTTCGGCAACGCGACGTACGGCGAGGTCTCGTCCGGTGGCGGCGGTTCATTGAGCAACTGCGCGAGCAGGCCGTGCGTCCAGACGTTCGCGCCGCCCGCGCCGGTGTTGTCGTCGACGCCGAGGATCGTGCCGATCTCGTGGTCCGCGAACCCGGCGGTGAAGATGTCGGTCGCCGAGTAGACGCGGGCGTCGGTGATCAGGACGACGGGACCGTGGTACTGCTGCCCGATGTCGTTCGCCCCGTCCTCCGGCGTGATCGGCTTCGCCGCCGAGTACTGCGCGCCGGTCTCGATCGCGAGATCGAGCGAGTCGAACCACGGGCCGAGGTCGATCCCGGCCGGGTTGTGCTGGTGCCGCCGGCAGAGCTTCAGGTTCAGCGGCGTACTGATGAACTGCACCGGTTCCGGCGCGATCCGTCGCGGCGTCATCGTCTGCAGAGTGAACTCGCTCGCGTAGATGTGCCCACCGCCGTTGTCGCGAACGTCGACGATCAACCCGTTCTGCGGCAACAGCGCAGCCAGCCGGACGAATTCGTCCCGGAACGCGACCGGGTCCGAGACGCTGAACGTGAAGATCCGCAGATGCCCGAACCTCCCGGACGCCGTACTGACCTCGCGAGCGCGGAACACACCGGGCATCGTGGTCGGCAGGTCCGCACCGCCGACCGCCGCGGGCGTGGCGAGTTCGGCGGAACTGCGGCCGCGCTCGAGTTCGAGGACGTCACGGACGTACAGCACCTTCTTCGCGCGGGACTTCTCGTCGGAGTCGAGGTCCAGGCCCATCGACGCGGACGCCTCGCTGACCGCGTCCAGGTCGGTCATCGGCGGCAGGTTCGTGGTGACCTTCCACTGCTCGCGCAACTCCTGACCGGAGCCGTCGAGGCCGACGTACGTGAGCGTGACCCAGTCCTCGTCGGGCGGCGCCTGGATGACGAGCGGCCGCAGTGTCAGCGATTCGAGGCCGCGGGCGAGGTTCGCAGCCTCGTTGCTGCCGGCGAAGCGCTCACCGTTCAGTGCGACGGCGCGGGCGATCGGCGTACCGTTCCAATGCGTCGCCTCGGCACCGGGCCCGAGCTGCGGAGCGTCGTAGCCGGCGACGGTCTGCGTGACGAGGTAGCGCTCGGCGCCCGTCGCGTCGTAGCACTTCTCGATCATGAACGGCAGGTACGCGATCTTGCCCGCGAACGGCGCCGGCAGCAGGTAGTTGGTGTGCAGGTCGCGGACCGAGTTGACGATCGCCGACATCTGCCGGTGGAACATCCACTCGGCTTCCATCGTGGCCGGAGTCTGACGCTCCATCCGGGCGCGCATCACGCGCAACCGCTGCACCGGATTCACCGCGTGCATCGCCATCTTCAGCGGCAGGTGCACGTAGTTCTCACTGAGCAGCAGCAGCGCCTGATCGACCAGGATCTTGCGTTGGTCGAGCGTCAGGCTGCCGGCCGCTCCGAGAAAGTCCCCCAGCGGTACGACGGTGCTCGCCGCCTTGCCGGCCCGCTTCTGGACAGGCCGTTTGATCGTGCGTGGTTGAGACATCGTTCCCCCAATGCAACCGCCCCTCCCCACACCGTCGTCCGCGCCCCACCCAATGTCAACGCCCCGGGCTGCCTGCGGCGTCGGGTCGACCACACGCCTGTAAGGATGGGCGGGTGAAGGAGTTCTGGGACAACATCACGTCGGTACAGCCGGAGCCGTCACTGCGGCTCGTGATCGGGACGGGCGTGGTGGCGCTGCTGCTGATCGCATGGCGGCCGATCTGGAAGTACACGCGGCAGGTCGTGACGATCGCGCACGAGGGCGCGCACGGCCTGATCGCGGCGCTCGCCGGCCGGAAGCTGTCCGGGATCCAGTTGCATTCGGACACGTCGGGCGTCACCGTGTCGCGCGGCAAGCCCACCGGCGGCGGCATGATCGCCGTACTGCTGGCCGGTTACCCAGGTCCTGCACTGTTCGGTCTGGCTGCTGCGTTCGTCCTCAGCCGCGGGTACGCCGTTGCACTGCTGTGGGGGCTGCTGGTGGCGCTGGCGATCCTCCTGCTCCAGATCCGCAACCTGTTCGGCCTGTGGTCAGTGCTGGTGTTCGGTGCGGTTGTCTTCGGGGTGACGTGGTGGGGCAGTACGTCGGTGCAGACAGCGTTCGCCCACCTGCTCACGTGGTTCCTGCTGCTGGCAGCGCCTCGCGCGGTACTGGAGTTGCAGCACTCACGGCGGCGCGGCCAGGGGCGTAGCTCGGACGCTGACCAGCTCCGGCGGCTCACCGGCGTACCGGCACTCCTGTGGGTCGGGGTGTTCGGCCTGGTGACGCTGGGCTGTCTCGCAGTCGGCGTCCTGTGGTCTGGTGTACTACCCAGCTAGGCCGGTGGCAGGGTGACGCCGAAGCCTGTGACGGCGAGGCGCAGCAACACTTGGCCTGGTCGCAGGAGGTCGGCAACCTTGGCCGCGCTCAGCACCTCCAGCTCAGCCAGTCGCTTGTCGTAGGTGCCGTCCAGGCGTGCCGCCTGCAGCTCCACGGTGTTGTACCAAACCTTCTGCCGGGACTCCTTGAGAAAGCGCTGCGACGCCAGCCGGTTCAGCGGTGTCAGCACACGGTCGATGAGCGTACGCACGCCGGTCGCCGCCAGCTCGTCGTCCTCGGCGCCGACCCGCTCCGCCAGTACCCCGTCGATCCGCTCGTGGTCCCGCCGGCGCCGATCCATCAGCTGCTGATCCAGGAACTCGTCGTCGCTGATCACCGCAAGCAGCGCCTGTGGCAGGTCGTAGTTCACATGCGCGTTGATCCCGAGCAGTACGTGCGCCAACGCAGGCAGCTCCGGCGGCGCATCGAACGCCAGCTGCCACGGCCGGGCCACCAGCTCCCCATCAAGCGCTTGCAGATAGAGCTCCGCGAACTTCACGTCCCACAGCTCGACCCACTCCGGATCCTCGAACCTCGCCCTGTCGATCGCCCTTCCCACTGCCTGCGTCGTCCGCAGATAGGTCCCGAGGAAGAACCGCCGATGGGCAAGCTCGTCCGGCAGTACGTCGAGACGCTCCTGCATCCGCGCCACGACGTCCGCGACCGAAGCACCGTCGTTCATCGAACCTCCCCCGAGGTCGGACCTGCGAACAACACCACTGTCCGCCGCCCTGGCTCTCGTCGGCAAGCACTGTCCGCGGAGGGGCGGCGTGAGTCGCTCCTCCGCGGTGCTCTTTCAGCTGCGACCACCTGCAATCGGGCGGCCGCGCTGAGCCACACCAGGGCCGCCGTACGGGTAGTCGGCCGCGCCCGGGTCGCTGGCCTCGTCCAGCTTCGCCGTCTCGTCCGCGGTGAGGTGCAGGTCCGCGGCCGCGAGGTTGTCGTCGAGCTGTTCGAGCGTCCGGGCGCCGAGGATGACCGACGTCATCGCGGGCCGGTCGACCAGCCAGGCCAGCGCGACCTGCGCCATCGAGATCCCCCGCGCTTCTGCGATCTCACGGACTGCGTCGACCACGTCCCGGACCCGCTGGTTGCGGCTGCGGCGGTACCAGGACTCGACACCGCGGTCCGGGTTCTCACCGAGCCGGGTGCTGCCGCTCGGCTCCTCGTCGAACGAGTACTTGCCGGTCAGCCACCCACCACCGAGCGGTGACCACGGCAGCAGACCCAGCCCGTTCTCCTGCGCGGCCGGGACGATCTCCCACTCGATCTCGCGGACCAGCAGGTTGTACTGCGGTTGCAGCGTGACGAGCGGCGACCAACCGCGGTACGCGATCAGGTCACATGCCTTCTGCAGCTGCCAGCCGGTGAAGTTCGACAGGCCGCCGTACGAGATCTTGCCGGCCCGTACTGCGTCCTCGAGGAAGCTGAGCGTCTCCTCGAGCGGGGTGATCGGGTCCCATGCGTGCAACTGGTACAGGTCGATGTGCTCCACGCCGAGCCTCTGCAGCGATCCGTCCAGCGCCTTGCGCAGGTGCCGACGCGACGTACCGACATCGTTCGGCCCGTCACCGGTCGGGAACCGGCCCTTCGTCGCGAGCACGACGTCGCCGCGCTTCTTCGCCAGCCAGCGGCCGACGATCTCCTCGGACACGCCGGCCGAGTACACGTCCGCGGTGTCGACGAAGTTGCCGCCGGCCTCGACGTACCGATCGAGCTGCGCGTGCGCGCCCGCCTCGTCGGTCTCGCTGCCGAACGTCATGGTGCCGAGTGCATAGGTCGAGACGACGGCGCCGCTCGCGCCGAGAGTGCGATATTCCACGATTGCTCCCTCTCTCAGAACTGTCCGACGTGAAGACTACGGTGGTCGGTATGAAGACAAGCGAACTGCTCCTCGACGCCCACAGCCGGGTCCAGGAGGTCCTGCACGACGTGGTGACCGGGCTCGACGACAAGACGCTCGCGACCCGCCCCGGCGACACGGCGAACTCGATTGCCTGGCTCGTCTGGCACCTGACCCGGGTGCAGGACGACCACCTGGCCGACGCGGGTGAGTACGAGCAGGTCTACGCCGCTGACGGATGGTCCGAGCGGCTCGGGCTGCCGCTCGACGCCGCCGACACCGGCTATGCGCACACCTCCGACCAGGTCGGCCTGGTCAAGCTCTCCGCGGACCAACTCCTCGGGTACTACGACGCCGTGCACGCGCGCACCGTCGAGTTCCTGAAGACGGTGACCGACGAGGGTCTGGACCGGATCGTCGACCGGCGGTGGACCCCGGCGGTCACCCTCGGCGTGCGGTTGGTCAGCGTGATCGACGACTGCGCCCAGCACGCGGGCCAGGCGGCGTACGTGAAGGGTCTGCTCAGCTGAGGCCGGTCTGCCACAAGGTAGTGCCCGCGATCAGGTAGAGCTTGTGGTCCGGCAGCAACGCGGCAGCCAGCGGCCGGCCTTCCGGTCCTTTGCTCTCCTGCACGGTCCACTGCCCGTCCTGACCCGTGACGAGCACTATTTTGTTGTCCTTGGCAACCACTTGGACGATCTTGCCGTCGTTCAGTACCGGCGGCGGCAGCTTGTCCTTGTCCCCCACCGGGATCGACGGGACACCCTGGAGTCGCTTCGCCGTTCCGGACGCGTCGAGCTGCCAGATCGCGAGCTGACCGTCGACGTACCCGGAGATCACGCAGTCCTGCTCGCAGGTCGCTGTGTTCGCCTGGCTCCGGTTGCCCGGGTCCGGCAGGACGATCCGCTTCCAGCCGGTGTCGAGTCTTGTGGAACGCCAGACGGCTGCTTCCTGCGCGACGACGTTCGGAGCCAGCCGGACCTGGGAGCCGACGATCACGATGCTCTCGCCGAGCGTCGTGCCGAAGCTCGGCCCGACCAGGAGGGACGGCGTGCTCTGCAGCGCGGTCTTCGTCGGGTCCTGGCGGGTCCACTTGCCGTTCTGCGGCAGCCAGACCATCGCGTCGTTGCCGGTCTGCACACCGCCCCAGGAGCCGAGGAGCGCGCTGCCGCTCGGGGTCAGTACGGCGCTGAACAGGTCGCCGGCGGTCTCCCCGCCGAACGTGAAGAAGTTCTGCGGGCGTTCGATCAAGCCGGTCTGTGGGGTGCCGGTCCAGACCGTCCAACGGGTGTTGGAGTGCGCGCCGCCGGAGGCTCCCCCGAGTGCGAGGAGCTGCTTGCCGTCGTACGCGATCGAGTACCAGACCGCTTCGAAGGCGTACGGGCTGGCGGGGTTCGGCGTGATCGCGACCGGCGTACGGGATCCGTTGTCCATGAGTTGGAGCTCGGGGACGACCTTGGCGCCGCGGTGCCGCAGGCCGATCAGCAGTTGGTTGCCGTGTGCAGTGAGCGTGACCGGCTCGGCCTCGCCGACGTCGACCTTGGTCCAGCTGATCTCCTGTTGGTCCTGCTGCTTCTGGTCGTCACTGCAGGCGGTGAGCGCCGCGAGCAGCAGGATCGCGACGGCAGTGAGCCGGCGCATCTCAGCGGCTCTGCGGCAGCTTGGTCGTCCGCTTCTTACCGGTCCGCGGCGCAGACGGCGGCGGGACGACCGGGCCGATGTCGCCGTCCGGCGCGGTGTCGAGGTCGATCATCACCGGAGCATGATCGCTCGGGCCGGTACCTTTCCGGGCCTTGCGATCGATCCACGCGGCCTTGACCCGCTCCGCGACGCCGACGGTCGCGAGCATCAGGTCGATCCGCATGCCGAGGTCCTGGTGGAACATGCCGGCGCGGTAGTCCCAGTAGCTGAAGACCCGGTTCTCGGGCCAGCGGTCGCGGACCACGTCGTGCAGGTCCTTCGCGGCCATCAGCTCCGCGAGCGCCTGCCGCTCCGGCGCGGTCACGTGCGTCTGACCGACGTACGCCACCGGGTCGAAGACGTCGGCGTCGGTCGGAGCGATGTTCATGTCGCCGCAGACGATCTGGTCCGCGGGACCGTTCGCGACGACCTCTGCCAACGCCGCGAGCCAGGCGAGCTTGTACTGGTAATGGTCGGAGTCGACCTCGCGGCCGTTCGGCACGTAGAGCGAGTGGATGCGGATGCCACCACAGGTCGCGGCGACCGCGCGGGCCTCCGGATTCGGGAAGCCCGGCGCGCCGGCCACCCCGGTCACCACGTCCTCGAGCCCGACCTTCGACAGCAGGGCGACGCCGTTCCACTGCGGTTCGCCGTACAGACCGATCTCGTAGCCGCGACCGGTCAGCTCGGCACCGAGCAGCTTCGTGAAGGCGCCGTCCGCGAGCTTCGTCTCCTGCAGGCACACGACGTCCGGCTGCCGCTCGTCCAGCCAGTCGAGCAGCCGCGGCATCCGCTGCTTCACCGAATTCACGTTCCAGGTTGCCACTCGCATCCGACCAAGGTAGCGGTAGCCGGGGACAATCCTCAGCCCAGCTTCGGGGCGTGCCACACGAGGGTGTTGAGCAGGTCGGTCGCCGGGCGTTCGACACTGTTGTTGTGCCGCGGCTTGTCCTTGCGGCCCCAGGCGTCGTTCCCCAGCCACGGCGGTACGCCGAACGGAAGGTCGCGCGGGGGCACCGGCGCATAGTCGGACTCGCTGAACTTCGCACCGTAGTTGGGTCCGCCGTTGTCACCGTCCGGGTCCGGCGTCACGATCGCCCTCAGGTCGACGATCGCCTGACGCCAACTGTCGACGAGCACCTTGGGACTACGGCTCGACGGATGCGGCACCTCGAACACCGGGAGGTCGGGCCGGTCGTTCCACAGGCGGACAGCCGATCTGGCTTGCGTACCGAACGCGACTATGGCCTGCAGTTGCGGTCCGGTGATCAGCTCGAGCAGCGTGTTGCGCCACGCCAGCTGATCGGGTCGCTCCAGCAGCGGCGCCGCCTGCTGGGCGCGGGACGGCCGGAGTGCATAGGCGTACGCGTTGACGAGCGCGTAGCTGTGGGTCAGGCCGAGCTTCGTCAGGAAGCCCTGCACGCGTTGGCCGGCGTCACCCACCAGAGTGCGGCCGGCGATCCGTTCGGTCGGGCCCGGGTCGGATGCGATGGCGAGCAACCGTGCGGTGCGGTTCAGGCGGCCGCGGTAGAAGATCGGTCCCCAGTCGTGCCAGAACAATGTCCGGAAGTCCGCATAACTGGGGACTTTCGCGAAGTGCCGTGCCACCGTGACCGGCGGGCCGGGATCGAAATCACCCATCGAACAACCTCCCCCTCGGCGATACGCTCATGGACGGGGCGGCACGGGGATTCTACGGGAGGGGGAGCAATGTTTGTACTGCGTGGAACCGTGGTGACGATGGGGCCCGGCGGAGACGTTCTGACCGGTGGCGCGGTGTACGTGGGTGACGACGGGCTGATTGCCGCCGTCACGCCTCTGGATGCCGTACCGGACGGGTTTGCGAATGCGCCGCGGATCGCGGCCGGCGGATTGATCTTTCCGGGGCTGATCGATCTGCACAATCATCTGATGTACAACAGCCTGCCGTTGTGGACCGAGCCTGCGCGCAAGGTTCCGTGGACGTCGCACAACCAATGGGGCGGCGCGCCGACGTACAGCTCCCAGATCAGCCGGCCGGCCCGACTGCTCGGCGCGGCAGCGGGGCGAGCACTGCTCAGGTACGTCGAGACGCGGGCGATCGTCGGCGGGACGACATCCATCCAGGGGAACCCGCGCGGCGCCGTACCGCCGGACAACGACCTGGTGCGGAACGTCGACTCGGAGAAACTCGGAACGCACGACGATTTCATCCGGGTCAGCACACTGGTTGCCGACAGCGCGGAGGCACTGGCACCGTATGCGACCGCGGTCGCGGCGGGACGCGGATTCATCGCGCATTCGGCGGAGGGTTCGGACCCGAAACTGCGATCGGAGTTCCGGCTGCTCGAAGATGTCGGGGTGGTGAAGCCACAACTGGTGGCGATTCACGGCGCGGCGTTGAATGCCGAAGACTTCGCGGCGATGCGGGCCGGAAATTCCAGCCTCGTCTGGTCGCCGTTCTCGAATCTGTGGTTGTACGGCGCGACCGCCGATGTGAAGACCGCGCACGCGGCGGGTGTGCGTTTGTGTCTCGGTTCGGACTGGGGCCCGTCGGGGACGCGGAATGTCCTGTGGGAGTTGAAGGTCGCCGATCTGTGGAACAAGGCGCAGGCCGTCTTCAGCGACGAGGATCTGGTCCGGATGCTCACGTCGAACCCCGGCGCCGCGCTGTCGGCGGTCTGGCCGCACCCGGTCGGCCGGCTGGAACGTGGCGCGCTCGCCGACCTGATCGTCGTGCGCGGGTCCGCCAACGATCCGTACCGCAGCCTGATCGATGCGACCGAGTCGGACGTGCGCCTCGTCGTCGTAGGCGGTCGTGCCCGCTACGGACTGCGGTCGTTGCTGAAGCCGCTCGCGCCGACGGCGACTCCGATCGCGGTCGGCCGGCTGTCCCGTCTGATCGACTACGGCGATCCTGCGGTCACGTGGCAGGGAGTCGTCGCGGATCTGGAGAAGATCCGTCAGGATCCCGATGGCGCCTCGGCCCGCGTCGCGTCGTTCGGGCTCGACGGGGACGCCGCGCCGGCCGACGAGTTCGTGCTGCTGCCGGACATGCCGGCTCCCGAGGTCGTCGCCGACGCCCTCGACGGGGCTGCGGAGCCGCCGCCAGTCGTCGTTCCGCCGCTCGAGCCCCTCACGACGGGGCGGGCCTGGCTCGACGCGGTCGATGCGAACCCGTTCCACCACGGACTGCTCAGCGGGCTCCGCAGCTATCTGTGACTTTCAGTAGTTATCCACATACTTGAAGTCATCGGTCCACGGAGGCCCGAAACGCGGCACTCTCTTGGGCAAGGAGATTCCCGGAGAGAGGAACGATGGCTGATCTCGACTGTGATCCGGCGGATGTGACGGCCCTGGTGGCCTACCTGCGCGACATCGGGCAGCACGAACTACTGACCTTGGAGGAGGTGAACGAGCTCTCGTACTGGATCGAGGCGGGACTGCTGGCGGCCGAGCGGCTGAACGGCGATCCGGGACCGTACGACGCGGCCGAGCTGCGACGGGTGGTCGCGTGCGGGCAGCGCTCGTGGCAGCGGATGGTCGAGGGCAACCTGCGGCTGGTCGTGTCACTGGCCCGGCGGTACGGCGGGAAGGGCATCTCGCTGCTCGACCTGATCCAGGAGGGCAACATCGGGTTGATGCGCGCCGTGGAGCGGTTCGACCACCGGCTCGGGAACCGCTTCTCGACGTACGCGATCTGGTGGATCCGCCAGGCGATCGGCCGCGCGATCTCGGACCGCTCCCGGCTGGTCCGGATGCCTGCCCAGGCGTACGCCGACGCGTCGCGGGTGGGGTCGGCGCGCCATGACCTGACCCAGGAGCTCGGCCACGAGCCCAGTACGGCGGAGCTCGCGAGGGGGACCGGTCTGAGCATCGCGCGGATCGAGCGGGCGCAGGCGTGGCGGGTGCATCCCGAGACGCTCGACCTGGACGAGGCCGACCCGGTGATCGACGACGACCCGATCGTGCTCGGGGCGGCGCTGCGCCGCGACCTCGCGTACCACCTGGAGTTCCTCGACGACCTGCACCAGTGCGTTCTCCACCACCGTTACGGCCTGCACGGCCACATCCCGTCGACCCCTGAGGAGACTGCCGTCCAACTCGACCTGAACCCCGCGAAGGTACGCGCGCTGGAGCGTGAGGCCCTGCGGCAGCTCCGGCGCCGGGCCTTGCCACAGCTCCGCGAGTACGTCGCCTGAGACCCGGCTTGGAGGGACTGGAATGATGTGAGTGTGAGACTTCTGCGGACCCACTGGCCACGTGAGCTGGGCGACGCCGTCTCGGCGGCGGCCCGGCAGGCGACCGGACACAAGGAGGCCGTCCTGGCCGCGGTGCAGCTGGCGAACGGCCGCTGGACGGCCGGGACCCGCGCGGCCGTGTACCTGCCGTCGGACTCCGCCGACGCGGACCGCCGCGTCGGCTGGGAGCAGATCGAGCGTGCCAACTGGGACGCCGAGGCGTCGGTTTTGCACATCTACGAGACCACCGACTTCGGTACGCCGCTGCACGCCACGGAGCTCAAGGTCGAAGACCCGGGACGGTTCGGCCAACTGCTCCGCGAGCGGGTCGACGCGAGCATCGTCGTGCAGCGTCATGTCGCGCTGGCGGGCAAGCGCGGCGTGCGCATCGTGGGCCGTCGCAGCCCGGCCGGTACCGACGCCGCGGTCACCTGGAACATCGTTCTGGACAAGGGGTTGGAGCCGTCCCAGCCGGGCGTGGTGGAGGCCGCCGAGGAGGCCCTCCGGGAGGTCCGGGACGAGTTCGGCGTCTGACCCGGCAGGGACCCGAATCCCGTTTTTGTAGTTCGGCACCCGCCTGCTAACCTACTCAGGTCCTCGGGGTTTCGGGGACGCACGCAACATCGTGATCCTGCGTAGCTCAATTGGCAGAGCAGCCGGCTGTTAACCGGCAGGTTACTGGTTCGAGTCCAGTCGCAGGAGCAACCTCGAGCAGCCGGGTTCTCCTGCACAGGAGCCCGGCTCTTTTCGTTTCCGGCCTCGGGTAGGTTCGGGGCGTGAATCGGCAGGGGTGGGCGCGGCTCCTCGGCAGGCTGATGCTGCTGGGCGGGCTCGTACTGGTCAGCGGCTGCGGGACCGAAAGTGCGGTGTCCGGTGGAGTGCCCGGCCGTACGCCGGATGTCGCGACCCCACGCACGCCGGGCTCCGGAGTCTCCGCCGAACGCCGGCCGACCCCCTCGCCCACACCGACCCCGCCGCCCCGGACCTGTCCGGCGTCCGGCGCCCAGATCACGGTCGGTCCGGTCGACGCAGCCCTCGGACACCGGGCCGTGGTCGTGAAGCTGACCAACTGCCGATCGACTCCGATCAACCTCAACGGCTACCCCGGCGTCACGGTGCTCGACGCCCGGCGCAAGCCCATGAAGGTAACCGTTGCCCACGGCATCTCGTACATGGCCATCGACCCCGGACCGACCAGAATCCGCCTGTCCAAAGGCGAAACAGCCCTGGCGGCCGTCTCCTGGTCCAGCACCGTCGAAGTTGCCGAGGACAAAGCCTCCGGCACCTACCTCGACCTCGCCCCACGCGCCGGCAACTCCCCCGTCACCTGGCCCGTCGACACCGACCTCGGCACCACCGCCAAAGTCACCCTCACCGCCTGGTGCCTGAAGTTCCCGAACTGATGACCCCTCAACTATTGGCCTAGCCCACAGACAGGGCGTACTTTCCTCTGCAGTATCCCGAGGGGGCCTCGGGGATGGAGGGGAAGGAACCCTGTGAACATCAAGAAGGTCATCACGACCAAGGCCGGCCGACTGCTGGTCGCCGGCGTGCTCGGAGCCGGTGTCCTCGTCGGTGTCACGGTCGCCGCCAACGGCGCCGTACGCCCGGACTGCAAGACCCTGTCGTACCCGCTCTGCCCACGCTCCGTGGCCGCCTCGCAGGTCGTCGACAACAGCCTGCCGAAGACGAAGCTCGTCCCGGCAGACCGCAACGCATTCCTGAAGGACACTCCTGACGTGTACGGCAAGTCCGGAGTCACCAAGGACTTCGCGTCGAAGCCGATCGCGAAGATCGGCGGATCGTTCAAGACGAACAAGACCGCCCTCGGCAGCTTCACGCTGACGCCGGGCAAGTGGCTGGTGAACTCGACCGCGTTCTTCGCCCGCACCGCCAAGGGCGTCGCCGGCACCCGTCCCGAGCTCGCGCTCCGCGTCGGGGCGACCACGACAGCGTTCGGTACGGACTACGGCACCATCCTCGGCACGGAGATCTCGCCATCGGCCGATCGTGAGCTGTCGGGCTCGACCGTGAAGGTCGTGACGGTCACCAAGACCACGACTGTCGACGTGTTCGCGTTCGGCTACAACGACGACGGCAGCGCAGCCGGCAGCGGCGACATCACCGCCTCCGCGTCCGTCGTGGCGGTCCAGGTCGGCTGACCGCGTTCGTGAACCCCCGGGGCGCCGCGCGAATTCGCGGCGCCCCGGGGTCACGTCATGCTTCGGGAGGAAGTGGCTACTTCCCCTTCTTCCGGTCGATCGCCCGCTGGATCCGTTGCTGCGGCTGACCGAGAATCTTCGCCAGCAGCGGCACGCGGTACTTGTACGCCGCGATCGCGCCAACCACGATCACCAGGAAAATGAACCAGCCCATCAGTGTTCCCTTCGTCCGGCCCTGCCTCCATCATGCCCGGTCCGGCCCACCCACCCCTCAGTCAAACCCCTGACCCACCCCTGGTTTCACACCACACCCCCACCCACCAGATACGATCACCCGCACACGGGGCGGTAGCTCAGCTGGTTAGAGCAGGGGACTCATAATCCCTGGGTCGCGGGTTCGAGTCCCGCCCGCCCTACTGTGCGTCTGTAGGAGTTCGGGTCATCATCGGCAGGCCTGTCATGCTGCCTCGGTGAGGTCGGGCTCGATGGTCCAGGAGGCGGTCGCGCGGTCGAAGACCTGCGTTCGGATGTCGGGCTCGACGGGGTGGGCGTCCGCACAGTAACTGCAGGTTCCGTCCGGGCGTCGGTAGTAGCCGTGATCGTGGGTGTGGTCGTTCACGGGATTGCCCGCGGTGCTCGGGGTGCGTGCGCGGTCCGCGCCAGCTCGTCCACAGCAGAGGCCACGGTGGAGACCGAGATCGCGAGGGCGAGATCGATGGTCATCGTTGCGCCTTTCGGTCGGCCGGCAGCTGGCGAGATCGTGTCTTCAGGGGAGTAAAGTGGCGTACTGGTGTGATCCGCGTCTCATCTTGAGAGGTGGTGAGTTCTCGGCCATGGCCGACGATTGGGCCGCGACGATGCTCCGGGCCAGAGAGCGGCTGCTGACTGGTGGGCGGATCGAGGAGATCGAGGGGCCGAGTGCGGAGATCCTCGCCTCGTGGCGTCGCTCGACCGACGGCGGCGTCGACGCCAGGGACGTGACCACTTCGTACGTCGAGAACGTCAATCTCGCCTCACGTCTGGCCAGGGCGGCAGGCTCCGTCGTCGACGGGGTCGCCGAGGACGTGGCCGGCAGCCCCGTCGCGGCGGTCCTGGCCGACAGTCGCGGGCGGGTACTGCTCCGCCGTTCTGGGCTCGGTGAGCTCGAGCGCCGGTTCGACTCGGTCCTGCTCGCGCCAGGGTTCAGCTACGCCGAGCACCATGTCGGGACCAACGGCATCGGCAGCACCCTCGAGGCCCGGGGAGCGTATGCGGTCTGCGGACACGAGCACTTCTCCGAGCGGTTGCAGGACTTCGCCTGTTTCGGCGTCCCGGTCCGTGACCCGTTCAGCCACCGATTCGTCGGCGTGCTGAATATCGCCACTTGGGCCGACCGCGCCAACCCGGCCCTCGCGGCGCTGGTGCGACAGGCGGTGGCGGTGATCGAGTCGCGGCTGGTCGAGCTCGGCGGACAGGGCGAGCGGCTGCTGCTCGATGAGTACCTCGGTGCCTCACGGCGCTCCGGATCCGGCGTGCTCGCGATCAGCGACAGCGTCTGGATGTCGACGCCGGAGCTGACACGGGTGATCGGCTCCGTCGAGCACGGTGACACGTGGACCATGGTGCAGGACGCCCTCGGGCGGTCGGACGCCGCGGAGGCTCCACTGACGATGTCCGACGGCAGGGAAACGATGCTCCGGCTCCGCGCGGTGCGTCGCGGCAACGAGCTTGTCGGCGCGCTGGCCTTCCCAGCCAGTACGACGCCCCGGCCGCCCGCCCCCAGGCGACCGGTCGCAGGCATGCTCCCCCGATTCGTCGCCGGCACTCCGTCCATGCTGGATGCGGCCCGGAGAGTGAGCAAGCATTGTGCGCACCGCGATCCGGTCGCGCTGATCGGCGAGCCCGGGGTCGGCAAGGCAGCGCTGGTGCAGGCGGCGCTGCAACTGCATGCCGCGGGCAAGATCGCCGTCGTTCGTGAGGCGGTCCGGAATGCCGGCCCGGACGACGTCGACCGGCTGATCATCGACGTGGGTACAGCACTCCGCGCGGGGTCGCCGGTCATGATCAAGCACGGCGAGCGCCTGCCGGCCGACGCACTCGACCGGCTGTGCGGCGAGGCGCGAGCGATTGCCGATGCCGGCTGGCTGGCGCTGACAGTCCGGGTCGCTGCGGGCGATCCGATCACGCCCGAACTGGGTACCACCGGCATTCCGACCGTGCTGGTACCACCGCTGCGGGAGCGTACCGAGGATCTCCCGGCGATCGTCGCGGTGCTGCTCGCCCGGCAGCCCGGAACGCGTTCCGTGGCGGTCACCGGGCAGCTGATGACCAGGCTCCAGCACGAACCTTGGCCGCGGAATGTGGCCGAGGTCAACGACCTGCTGGCTGAGATGCTGCGCGCCACCGACGGCGACAAGCTCGACATTTCCGACCTGCCGACTCGCTTCGGCCGCGGGCTGCGGCGTCGGCTCACCCCGATGGAGTGGCTCGAGCGCGGGGCGATCGTGCAAGCGCTGCGCGCCGCCGAGGGCCGCAAGGACGTGGCGGCCACGTCGCTCGGGATCTCGCGGGCGTCGATCTACCGGAAGATCAGGCTCTTCGAGATCGCCCCGGACGACTACATCTGATCCGGGCGCACTCGTGCCGGCCGCGTGTCCTACCCGATGGGACCGTCTCCTGTCGCTCCGTTCGCTCGGGTTGAGGCAGTTCGGCGTGACCCAAGGCAGGTTGCAAGGGGTGTGACCCGGATCTCACAGTGAGACGCATCTTCGTCAGCGCTGCCGTTTCATCGTTCCAACGTCATCTTCGGAGCCGTACCACCCCGGCCGGCTCCCGACCTTGGAGGCAGTCCATGAGCAGACAGGCCGTCTCTCCGCAGGTAGCCCAGGAGAACCGTGCCTGGGTTCGCGACTTGAGCAGCTGCGGAGATCGGCGTGAGCTTGCCAGCCGACGCCTGTACGAAGTCCTCCAGCGGGCGGCGAGATCAGAAGTCAGGCGGCGCGCCTCCAGGCTGCGGCTCGCCGGACCGGAGTTGGACGACATCGCGCACCATGCGGCCGCGGACGCGCTGCTGACGATCTGCGGCAAGGTCGGGACGTTCCGCGGTGACTGCAAGTTCACCACCTGGGCGTACAAGTTCGTGATCTTCGACGTGGCCGCCAAGATCAACCGGCACTTCTGGCAGCGCGCCGGCGTCGCGTTCGACGACGAGGACTGGGAGCGGCTACCGAGCCGGCTCGACATCGCGCCGGAGGTTCACGCCGAGAGCCAGGACCTGATGGAGGCCGTGCATCGCGCCGTCAACGAGACGCTGACGGCCAAGCAGAAGCTGGTCTTCGTCGCGTTGGTACTGAACGGCATGCCGACCGATGTGCTCGCCGACCAGCTCGGCTCGACGCACAACGCCATCTACAAAATGATGTTCGACGCCCGCCGCAAGCTGCGCACCGCCCTGGCCGACGCAGGCTACTTGCCGAGCTGCAGATCGCACGATCAGACGAGCCAGTAACCAGAGCCGATCGATGCTGTTGACTCGCAGGATCATGCGATGGCCGCGACCTCGTCCAAGACGAGCTACAGCACTGTCGAGGACGCAACTTGGCCGCACTAGCATCGCGGCATGCCTTTGCTCGTGGATCCGGCCTTGCCCGAGGGAACACTGCGGGACGTCACGCAACCGCGTCTGTTGACCGGCGATGGGCTGGTACTGCGACCGTGGAAGGCGATTGACGCGGCCGCAGTGCGAACCGCATTCGACTGTCCTGACATCCAGCGGTGGCATGTCCGGCGACTCGACACCCTCGAGGAGGCTCTCGAGTGGACCGGGCAATGGAGCGACCGCTGGGACAGCGAAACAGCGGCGAGCTGGGCGGCCGTCGATGCGGACGACGAGCCGCTCGGCCAAGTCGGACTGCGCAACATCTCGTTGGCCGAGGGCTCAGCGAGCCTGTCGTACTGGGTGACTCCCGCGGCGCGAGGCCATGCGATCGCCACGAGGTCGGTGGAAGCCTTGTCCGCTTGGGCTTTCGGGCAGCTCGGCTTCAATCGGCTGGACATCCACCACTCCACCGCCAACACCACCTCCTGCCGAGTCGCCGAACGCACCGGCTACAAGCTCGAGGGAACCCTCCGCCAAGCCATCAAACACGCAGACGGCTGGCACAACTGGCACCTCCACGGCCGCCTCCACACCGACACCTCAACAACAACCGCCTGAAGGAGCATCACGGGTCTGCCAGGAGGACGGCTTCGGCCAGGGCGCGGTCGATGACGAGTCCGTTGATCAGGCCCGATTTCAGGGTGGCTCGAACGGCATCACTCTTGCGTGCGTCGAAGGCGATGCCGATCCGTGTGGGCACGGAACGCAGTTCGGGTTCGGAGATGCCGATCATCCTTTCGTCCATCGGCGTCTGCACCGTGCGGCCTTGACCGTCCAGGAGGAGTCCGACGACCTCTGCGCACACCCTCAGGTCGCGAGCCGTCTCCCGGTCGTGTGCCGACGCCGCCTCGTAAACCGTCGACAGCTCATTGCCCCAGGCACCGATGCCGATGGCGCAGACTGTCAACTCACGAAACAACTGTTGACAGCGTACGAAGTCCGGTTGCTTGCGATAGATCTCCGGACCTGAGTCATCGGGGCACACCATCGGCGCGTAGTAGAGGTAGGCAGGCCCGCCGCCGGCTCGCGTGAACCGGCGCACTGCTTCCATCACGTCCCACGCGTCGATCCGCGACACCGCCCCGGTGATCTGCACGACAGCGCACCTGCTGAAGCCGTCAACGAGATCGGGCAGGCCCATCAGCGTGCGGGTCGACGAAATACCGACGACGTCCCGATCGCTCACGATCTCTTGCAAGAGCGAAGTTGCGGCTTGGCCGACGCTGCTGCGCAAGAGCTGCAGGGAGTCGTCCGGCGCCTGAGTCACGGCGCAGTACCGCAACCCGAAGCGATCCTGTAGCTGGCCGGACAGGTCCATCTCCAGGTCGTCGGGCAGGCCGATCTCGATCCGCACCAAGCCGGTTTCACGAGCACGTTCCAGCAACCGGCCAACCTGGAATCTGGACAGGCCGAGCTCCTCTGCGATCTGTACGCGAGAACGCTGCTCGAGGTAGTAGCGCCTCGCCACCCCAGCCATCAACAGCATCTGGCTCTGTTTGCCGCGTACTCGTCGGCCGTCGACCTTAGGTACATCAGCGCCACCGTTGGTATCGCTCATATGTGCATTCTAACCCTCACTTTTACCGGACGATTGCCAGACGGTTGCTGGCGCTGCGTTAATCAGGTTGTCCGCCTGGCTCGCTCGATCGATCAGATGAGCGATACCCGAGAGGCCTTTGAATGAAACGACAGCCTCCAACCGCGAGGGTTGCGGCACGCTGGAGACGTGCCTTGCAGCGGCACGGCAAGGACTACCTTCTCTTCGCGGCGTTGGTCGGCCCGAACCTCGCGCTCATCCTGGTTTTCTCTTACTGGCCGGTGATCTACAACTTCTACCTGAGCTTCACCTCGTGGGACATGATCTCTCCGAGTCCGACCTGGGCCGGCCCAGCGGCGTACGGCGAACTGTTCACCAGCCCCGACTTCGGCCACGTGCTGCTCAACACGCTGAAGTTCGTTGCGCTGATCGTCGTCGGCGCCGTCGCAGGCGGCCTTGGAACGGCCATGGTGCTCAACCAGCGACTTGTCGGTCGGGGCCTGGTCCGGACGGTCAGCTTCGCACCACACATCGTGTCCGGGGCCGCGATCGCCACGCTCTGGCTGTTCATCCTCGACCCGAGCTTCGGCCTGCTGCGCGCGGTCCTGGAACCGCTGGGCATCACCTCACCCCAGTGGACGACCAGTTCTCACTATTCGCTGTACGCCCTCGTGATGGTCTACCTGTGGAAGGGCGTCGGGTTCTGCGCCATCATCTACGTCGCCGGACTGCAGAACCTGCCAAGTGACTTGTTCGAGGCCGCGAGGCTGGATGGTGCGGGTAGCTGGTCGCGTTTCCGCTACATCACCCTCCCCCTGCTCTCCCCCGTCACCTACTTCCTGGTCGTGACCTCGATCATCGGCACGTTCCAGGCCTACGACGTCACCGCCATCATGACCGGGGGCGGTCCAGGCATCTCGTCGACCACCTTGAGTTGGTTCATCTACCAGAAGGCATTCCAGGCATCTGATGCCGGAGTGGCAGCCGCCGCGGCGATGATCATGCTGGTCATGCTGCTGGCGATCACCTTCCTGCTGACCCGATTCGCCGAGCGGAGGGTGACCTACCAGTGAGCGCCAACACTTCCCCACGACGCCAATCGGTCAGCAGGACGGCGCCGCGACAGATCGTCATCTATGCCTTGCTGGTGCTGATCGCTGCCGTCTTCATCATGCCGCTGTACTGGCTGTTCAGCTCAGCGGTCAAACCCAGCGGCGCGATCTACCGCTTCCCGCTCCAATGGATCCCGCACCACCTGCACTGGTCGAACTTTGCCAACGCCTGGCACGACGCTCCGTTCGGGTCCTTCTTCGTCAACTCGATCATCGTGACCGTCATCGGAACCGCCATCAAGATGGTGCTGGCAACCGGCTCCGCCTACGCCTTCACGTTCCTGCCGTTTCCCTTCAAGCGGGGCATCTTCTTCCTGTTGCTCGGCACGCTGATGACCCCGGGCACAATCACGCTGCTGCCCAACTATCTGACCGCCTCACACCTCGGCTGGGTCGACAGCTACGCGGGGCTCATCATCCCTGGGGCGGGATCGGCGTTCGGAATGTTTCTGCTCCGCCAACAGATGATGACCCTCCCCCGCGAGGTGTTCGAGGCCGCCAGAGTCGACGGCGCCGGCCACCTGCGGATCCTTCTCCAACTGATCGTGCCGATGTCGCGACCGATGATGATCACGGTCACGCTGATCACGGTGATCGAGGTGTGGAACGACTTCATCTGGCCTTTGATCATCACGACGACGACCCAGATGCGTACGTTGCCGATCGGCCTGCTCTACCTGAAATCCCAGGAGGGTTACAACGACTGGGGCGCCATCATGGCCGGCACCGTCATGGTCGCCGCACCCATGCTCGTCATCTTCCTCCTCGCACAGCGCTACATCGTTGCCGGGTTCTCCGGCGGGGCGATCAAGGGCTGACCCACTCACTGCCGTCACAGCCGAAAGGACCGCATCCCATGTCAGGAAACAACTCTGCCCACAGCCTGAGCAACGGGTTGAGCAGACGCTCATTGCTCAAACTGGCCGGCGCCGGCGCTCTCGCAATCCCTGCCCTTGCAGCGTGCTCAGGTAGCGGCGGTGGCGCCGGCGGCGGGTTCGCTGCAGTCGACATCAAGGTGCCGGAGAAGTACCGCAAACGGAGCCAGAAGGTCGTCCTGTGGAGCTCGTGGAACGGGAAGCCGGGCAACCTGCTGAACAATCTGATCAACAAGTTCAACGACTCACAGAACGACATCTATGCCCAAGCACAGTTCCAGGGAAACTACTTCGACGCCACGTCCAAGGTCACCGCGGCCCTGCGAGCGAAATCGGTCCCGGACATCATGGCGTTCGGCCAGACAGCTTGGCAGATCTTCTTCCTCAACGAAACGCTCGAAGACCTCGACAGCTACGCCGACGACGCATTCAAGTCGTCGTTCTACCCGAACCTGTTCAACGCCGGCGTGATCAAGAACAAGCTCTACTGGGTCTCGTTCGCCCGCAGCACACCGATCATGTACTACAACAAGAACCTGTTCGCCAAGGCCGGGCTACCCGACCGCGGACCGAAGACCTGGACAGAACTGCGGGAGTGGGGACCTGCGCTGGTCAACCAGAAGGCCGCCGGCAAGCCGGTAAAGGCGACCGAACTGTCCGGCGGCGACAGTTGGGAGTTCGAAGCCAGTGTGTGGCAGTTCGGCGGGCGCATCTCCAACGGCCTGGACGTTACCGTCAACAAAGACGGAGCCGTCGAGTGTGCCGACTGGATGCGAAAGCTGATCTTCGAGGACAAGATGGCGATCCTTGCCCGCGACTACGGGACCAACTTCAACAACGGCCTGGTCGGTACCTACATGAACTCGACCGGCGCGCTGTCCGGCACCTACGAGGCGGCCAAGTTCGACGTCGGCGTCAGCCCACTGCCTACCCAGGTCACACACGGAGTACCGACAGGCGGCGGCGGACTCTCGATCTTCAAGGGCATTCCGAAGGAACGCAAGGAAGCCGCCTGGGAAGTGATCAAGTTTCTCTCCTCACCGGAATCGGCCGCGACGTGGTCGTTGGGGACCGGCTACCTGCCGGTCGTGAAGGAGGCGGTGAACCGGTCCGAATACAAGACCGCGCTGGCGAAGGACCCCAATCGGGGCGTGGCCATCGCCCAACTGGCGCAGGCGGGCAAACTCGACGAGGTCGACGCCTACGTGCAGAACGCATCACCCATCATCTACGCAGGGCTCCAGAAGATCTACGGCGACAACCAGCCGGCCCAGCGGGTGCTGGACAGCGTGGCAGAGCAATTGAAGGCCGGCGAAGAGAAGATCAAATCGAAGTACGACAAGCTCGTCGGAGACGAGGGCTGACCCGGTGGCACCGTTTCGTATCACCGGCCATCGCGGCGCCATGGGCTATATGCCCGAGAACACAATCTCCTCCTACCTTCGCGCCGTCCATGACGGCGTGGACGAAGTCGAGCTCGACCTGCGCCTCACCAAGGACGGTCACATCGTCCTCATCCACGATCCGGCAGTGGACCGCACAACCAACGGCCACGGTGCGGTCGAAGACCTCACCCTCGGCGCGCTGCAAGGTCTGGACGCCGGCAACGGCGAGCACATCCCGACCTTCGCCGAAGCGATCGAGGCCATCGACGTCACCATCCTGGCCGAGATCAAAGCCGACGCGGCAGTCGAACCACTCCGCCAACTGCTGGCCGAACGCCCGGAACTGCGACAGCGGATCCAGCCCATCAGTTTCCACGCCGAAAGACTCGAACCATTCGTCGAGGCCTTCACCGACCTACGCTGCGCGCTCTTGTCCGAAACCGGGTCCGAACAGCTGCTGGAGCAGGCACTCGCATTGGGTGCCCAGTGGGTCGGGGTCGGCTGGCAGGGAAGCAATCCGGAGCTCATCAAGCAGGCCCACAACAAGGGGCTGGAGTACTGCCTGTGGCCGGCGCCAACCCGAACTGAAGTCGATCGAGCCATCGCCTGGGGCGCGGACGGCGTCACCACCGACTATCCGCAGCGAGTCATCCGGCCCGGTACCGAGGAGACCCAACCTTGAACCACTCAGCAATCGAAGCGGTCCTGTTCGACATGGACGGGACCCTGTTCGACAGCGAACGCATCTGGGACGTAAGCCTCCAGGACCTGGCGAGCAAGCTGGGTGGCACCTTGTCCCCAGAAGCCCGGCTCCAGATCGTCGGCAGCAACCTGCTCAACACTGTCCGCATCGTCCAAGACGACATCGGAGTCCACGGCGATGACCAGCACCTCGCGAAATGGCTGCTCGACCGAACACAGGAGCTCTTTTCAGTCGGTGTTCCCTGGCGTCCGACGGCCCCGGAACTGGTTGCGGGCGTACGTTCCAACGGGATCCCTGCCGCATTGGTCACCGGAAGCTACCGGGCGCTGGTCGATGTCGTACTCGACCAGCTTCCACCGCGGACGTTCGACGTCGTGGTGTGCGGCGACGAGGTCACGTGCCCCAAGCCCCATCCGGAGTCGTACCTGACCGCGGCCGCCAGGCTGGGGGTGGACGTACACAACACCGTCGCGATCGAAGATTCGCAGATCGGCATCGCGTCAGCGGTAGCGGCTGGATGCGTCGTTGTCGCCGTCCCCGAGGACCCACGGACCCTTCCTGAAGGCCACGGCGCCACCGTCGCTCCGTTGTCCTCGATCACCGTCGACTGGTTGAGCACTCTGACCTGAACCCAGCCGGCGGCGGCGTGCCGGTGGCTGGGTTCAGGCTCATCAGTCAGTGCTCGGGGTAGAGCTTGGTCAGTAGGGATCCGTTCTTGTCGTACGCGCGTACTGTCAGGTGGTCTTTGGTGGTGTGGGGGGTTTTGTCGAGGGCGGTGAAGGTGAACCAGCCGTCCTTGACGGGGGCTTCGTACTTCGGGCCGGCGCCGACCTGGACGACGATCTTGGCGGTGTTGGCCGGTGCTCGGCCCCACCCGGTGGGCAGGCTGCGGCCGCAGGTTGCGCCGTTGCAGTCGGTGCCCTCGGGGAGAATCGTGGCGATCTCCTTGCCGAAAGTCCCGTCGGGCCACTCGATCCGCGGGTAGTCCGTGCCGAGGTCGTCGAGGCGTACGGCGGTGACTCCCCAGCCGTACCCGGCGCTGTTGATCTGGTTCGTCGGCAGCTGGCAGGCGATCGCCGTCTTGCCGGACGGCGAGATCGCGATCAGCAGTTCACGGGAGAACCCGGTGTAGAACTTCTCGGTCAGGCTGAGCCGGTCGGAGACCTGGATGTGCCACTTGGTCATGTCGACCCAGGCGTTCACGGAGCAGTTGCGCAGTTGGCCGGCCGGGTCGTCGGGGAACGGATCCGCCTTGGCGGCAGCGACCAGCGCGGCCGAGGGCTTGTCCCCGCCGGGGATCGAGCAGACGAAGATGCTCTGGTGACTGGTGCCCGGGGCGAGCATGTGCGAGCTCACGGAGCGGAATCCGGTGGTTCCCTTCAGCGTGACGTTCGCGCCGGGGTACCGCAGCGCGCAGCGGCGTTCGGCCTCCTTCTTGGAGAGCCGCTGGCCGGCACCGTCTTCACCGCGGGGCACGCCCGGGACCGGGCTGAACTGCGACGTCTCGGCATCGGCACCGGCCACGCCCGGGTCGTTGCTGTTGGTGATGAGATTGGGTACGAGCGTGACCGCGAGGGCTGCCGCCGCGACGCCGGCGACGGCGCCACCGGCGGTCAGGAAACGGCGGCGCCGGAGGCCGCGGCGGCCTCGGGTGACAACGGTTGCGGTATCGAAGCCGACCGGTGGCTCGGTGCCGGTCAGGCGGTCCAGTTCGGCGCTGACCTCGCGGGTGTCTTCCATCTCGTTCTCCTTCACAGCGCCGGGCTCCGGCGCCGGTCGATGGCTTTGCGGAGAGAGTCGAGGCCACGGGAGGACTGGCTTCGCACCGTACCCTCCGAGCACCCGAGGAGCTCCGCGGTCTGCTCGACCGAGAGGTCCTCGTAGTACCGCAGGACGATGCACGCCCGCTGCCGTGGCGCGAGTGCTCGCAGCGCTTCGAGCACTTCGTCACGGTCAGCGTGCCCCGGCGCGAAGTCACCGCTGGGTACGGCGGCGGACTCCGGGATCTCGGCGATGGCGACCTCGCGACGCCACGGACGCCGGCCGCCGTCGTACGCGACGTTGACCAGCATCCGGCGCGCGTACGAGAACGGGCTGGCGGTCCGTTGCACCTTCGGCCAGGCGAGATACAGCTTGTAGAGCGTCTCCTGGAGAACGTCGTCCGCCTTGTGCCAGTCGCCGCTCATCAGGTACGCCGTCCTCCGCAGCGACGGAATCGCCGTCTCCACGAACTCGACGAACGCCTTGTCCCGCTCCGCCATCCGCGCCTCCACTCTCCTTGTGCACCCAAGACGGAAAGACGGCTTCGTTACGCTGCATGCCCTGACGATCCTCTGCACAGATCATCACCTGCGCTCCGCCCGGGCCGCCCGTGCAACCAACTTCGCTGCCGGTGGCGTGTCTAACCCGGAATCAAGGATGGGAGAACAGATGAGTGATCGGGACGCCGCGTTCGAGAGCTATTTTGCGGCACGTTCCGGCGCCATGCGCAGCACGGCCTTCCTGCTCTGTGGCGACTGGCACCGCGCGGAGGACCTGGTCCAGCAGACGTTCACGAAGATCTACCTGGCGTGGCACCGGATCCAGCGGCAAGAGGCGATGGACAACTACACCAGGCAGACGCTCGTCCGGACGTTCCTGTCGGAGCGGCGCCGGGGCTGGTTCCGGCACGAGGCGGTCGGGTTCGCGCCGATCGACGAGGTGGCGCCGCCGGCCGTACTGCAGGAAGAACGGCTCCTGTTGCTGGAGGCGCTCGTGAAGGTGCCGCCCCGGCAACGCGCCGTGCTGGTCCTGCGCTACTGGGAAGACCAGTCCGTCGAACAGACGGCGGCGCTGCTCGACTGCTCGACCGGAAATGTGAAGAGCCAGGCCGCGCGAGGTCTGGCGACACTGCGCGGGCTGCTTGAAGAGGAGAAGGTTCGATGAACGAAGAAGACCTGAACAGGGCGTTCCACGACGTGATCGTGCGCAGCACTCCGCCGCCGTCGATGGATTCGGGGCTCGCGCTCGAGGAGGCTCGGCGGGTGCGCAAGCGGCGCCGGGCGGCGTGGGCCGGGATCGCCGTCGCAACGCTCGTGGTCGGCGGTGTCGGGGCGGGTCCCGCACTGTTCGCGCACCACAACGGCGGGTCGGTGGGCCGGATGGTCGCCGGCGACCCCACCCCGTCGACCTTGGTGTCGACACCGCAGAAGGTGTCCACGCCGCACCAGGCGTCCACACCGCAGCCGGCCTCGACCCTGACGCCGACGACACGGAAGACCGACGACCCGTGGCCGGAGGGCCAGACGGACCGTACCGCCAGCGCGGGTCCGCGTGCCGCTCGGGCCGTGACGCTGATGAACGACCTGACGTCGGCGGTGCCGGACGGGTTCACTACGCCGGATCTGAAGTTCCCGAGCGGTGACCCGATGCGATGGCCGCAGGCGCAGTACGCGTCCAGCGACGGCGAGCTGGACTACTGGGAGTACAAGGCCAGTATCCCGGTGCAGAAGGGCGACCGGGTCGGCGAACTGATGGTGCAGTCGACCACGCCAGACGGGAAGCCTGCGGGCGACCTGTGCAAGCTGGCCAAGAAGTTCTGGGGCGGCACCGGTACGTGCAGCATCATGAACGTCAGCGGTAAGAAGGTCGGCGTGGTAACCACCAACGGGCGCGGCAGCTACGACCAGTGGGCCGCCTACCGGTACGACGACGGCACCGTCATGTACTTCGCGCAGACCAAGCAGATCGAAGGCCGAAAGTCCCTCACCCAGCCGATCTTCACCCCCCGCCAGCTGGCCGAGCTCGTCGTGACACCGAAGTTCAAGATCAGCGCCTGACCAGGTTCACCGACCATGGGGCGGTAGGTGCAGATGCTGGACGTCGAGGTGGCGAGTGATTCGGAACCCTCGGCGCAGGTAGAGGCGATGGGCGCCGGTGGGGCTTTGGGCGTCGACCGTGAGGGTTATAGGAGCCTGCCGGGTGGTGCGGCAGCGGGTCAGGGTTGCGGCGAGCAGGGCGGACGAGATGCCGCGGCCGCGGTGGGCGGGGTCGGTGCCGATGGGGCCTAGTTCGACTTCGTTGCGGGCGTTGACGCAGGCGAGGACGAAGCCGGCCACCTGACCGTCCGGTGCGACGGCGAAGGTGGAGAGGTCGGGGGCGAAGGCCGTGTCGGTGACGAGCTGGTTCAGGGTTTCGGCGTTGTGCGGTTCGACCAGCCGTTGGTCGCGGTACGCCTGTTCGTAGGTGGTGTAGAACGCGGTCGCCGACACGTCCGCCCAGCCCGCGCTGCGCAAGTTTGCCGGCAGTGCAGGCGGGCCGTCCGGCCACGTCGTGTTGTCGTGCGTCATGGTCCACACCGGGTAGCCCTCGTCGAAACCCTGCGCCCGAAGTACGACCTGCTCGGCCGGGTCCCCCGTGCTCACGCGGAGGATCTGCAGCTCCGGCGTTGCGGTCGCCAGCCCGACCAGCCGGGAGATGATCTCGGAGTCCACACCACGGCGCGACCACCAGGCGCCGTGCCCCCGGCGGTGACCGGGGGTCGGTGGCAGTACGGCGACCGCGGCCGCCGCCCCCGTCTCGCCGAGCGTCGCCAGCTCGACTGACCACGAGCGCATGAACGCTGCCGCCTCGTCGGGGGTTACCGGGTCAGCCGAGGTTGCGGTTGCCAGGGCGGCCAGCAGCGATGCGTCGGCTGCGGCTGCGGGGCGCCAGTGCATGTTGGCTACTTCGGGGGGTCGAGGTGGGTGGTTAGTTGGTGGAGGGTGGATTGCAGGCGTTGGACTTGTTGTTCGGTCATGCCGAGGGATTCGCCGACGTGGCAATAGGCCTCGTAGAGGACCGGGCCTAGGGCTTCGCCTTCGGGCGTGAGGGAGACGGTGACCGAACGGGCGTCGCTGGCGGACCGGTCAAGCGTGAGCAGGCCGCGATCGGCGAGGCGGCGCAGCAGCGGTGTGAGCGTGCCGTGGTCGAGGCGGGTGGCGCGGCCGATGTCGCCGATCGAGCAGGTGCCGAGTCGGGTCAGCGTGGTCAGGACCAGGTACTGCGGGTACGTCAGCCCGTGCGGCTCGAGGACCGGGCGGTACAAGGACGTGACCAGGCGCGACAGCGAGTACAGGTCGAAGCAGAGCAGGTCTCCGAGGACCCGGTCCTCCGTCATGGCTCCTCCTGTGGTCAGCGTCTCACGGCGGTTGCACTTGACGACATAGTATCTTGTGCACAAGTATCTTGCACACAAGATAAATTTCGAAGGAGAGCGACATGCCGACTCGTACCGCACGGACTGCCTGGAACGGAACTCTCGAGCAGGGCTCGGGCCAGGTGGAGCTGACCAGCTCGAAGGTCGGGACGTACGACGTCTCGTTCCCGAAGCGTGCTGCTGAGGACGCGGGCGGCGCCACCAGCCCCGAGGAACTGATCGCGGCCGCACACACCGCCTGCTACGCGATGGCGCTGAGTGCGGAGATCGCCGGGCGTGGCGGCGTACCGCAGTCTCACGAGGTGTCCGCCGAGGTGTCGCTCGGGCCGGACCAGGCCGCGGGCGGCTTCAAGCTCACCGGGATCAAGCTGACGGTGCGCGCCGAGGTGGACGGTCTGGACGCGGCCGGCTTCGAGGAAGCAGCGCAGGCCGCGAAGGCGAACTGCCCGATCAGCAAGGCGCTGGCCGGCGTCGAGATTACGCTGGACGCCGCGCTCGAGAGCTGACGTTCCGCCGCCCGGAGACTCACCTAGTCTCCGGGCAGTTCTGTCGGTGGGGTCGTGCATGCTGGACGCAGCCTGACGAAGGAGGCGCCATGGAGTGGCGAGACCTGCCGATGTCGTCGTGCCCGCGGGGCAACGAGGTCGAGACGTTGGAGTTCGCCCTGGACCGGGTTCGGCGGCAGTTCGCGTGGAAGACCGGCGGGCTCAGCGCCGAGCAACTTCGGCAGACACATCCGCCGTCGACGCTGACGCTGGCCGGGCTGATCAAGCACATGGCGTTCGTCGAGGACGGCTTCACGGCGCGAGCCGCCGATCAGCCACTCGGGTCGCCCTGGGACACCCGCGGCTGGACGGAGAACGACGAATGGGGCTGGGCGTCCGCGGTCACCGACGATCCTGACGAGCTCTACTCCCTCTGGTACGCGGCTGCCGCACGCTCCCGCACCAAATGGCAGGAGCTCAGCGCGGACGGCGGACTCGACGTGGTCATCCCGGACCCAGATCCGGCCTGGAGCTCGAACCGCCGGCGGATCGCGATCGACCTGCTCGAGGAGTACCTGAAGCACACCGGCCAGGCGGACATGTTGCGCGAGGCTGTCGACGGCGTGACGGGCAACGATCCTGACTGACCTCGCCAACACGCTCAGAGATTCGTACGGCATCCGCGCCGTTGACCTGCACCGGATCGCGGCGGGTACCAACACTGTCAACTACCGCATCGTCGACGTCGACGGGCGCAACTGGTTCGCCAAGATCTACCGCGGCGACCTACCACGCGAACGCGCCGCGATCGAGCTGACCGCTTTCGCCGGGCAGGGCGGCGTGCCCGTTCCGGACGTACGCCGGACACGCACCGGTGCGCTGATCGACGAGCGGATGCCGATGTCGTTGTGGGAGTTCGTCGACGGCGAAACGGCCGAGGGCGGCATCACCGGCGACCGCTGGCCCGCAATCGGTACGGTCCTCGGCAGACTGCACCGACGCCTGGCCGAGCACCCGCACGCCACCCCGGCGCTCCGCCCGGCAACCGAGGTCCGGGACGTCGCGCGCTCCGAGCGCAGCTTCGATCGGCTGATCGCGAGCCTCCACGAACGCGACACACCGAGCCCGTTCCAGGAGTGGGCCCGCGAGGCAGCGCAGGAACGCCGCGCCCTGCTCCACAAGGCCGGCGCGATCCTCGCCGACCTGCCCGCACTGACCGTGCAAGTCCTGCACGGCGATCTGGCCGCACCGAACCTCATGCTCCGCAAGGACGAGGTCGCGGCGGTGATCGACTTCCAGCCCCCACGACCGGGCTTCATCGCCTGGGAGATCGCCCGGATCGGCTGCGACCCACGGACGGTGCTGCTCGGCGACCAGTGGATCGACGGTCTGCGCGAGTTGCTCGACGCGTACCGCGCCGAGCATCCCGCCGTACGCCCGGAAGACCTCCGGTCCGCCGTCGCGGTTGGTTGCGCATACACCGTCGGATCGACGTATCCGCTGGCCGAACCAGCCCCGGTCAGCGCGTCGCTCGAGGCTTATGCACGCGCGAGACACCAAGCTGCGTTGCACATCCTCCAGAGACTGGAGGATCTCAGTGACGCATCACGGCGATGAACTGCATCCCCTGGGGTGACGTCAGATTGACGAGCTCCCAGCCGCGTTGTTCGAGGAGCTCGACGACGCTCAGCACCTGGTCGAGCGCCGACTCGTACGACGTGCCGCCGCTCAGCACCGCGGCGTACCGGAGGGGATACCCGTCCAGGCTGACCTCGCCGGACAGGATCTTCGGGGCGCGAAACATCCGCGGCGGCCGCATCTGGGACATGCCGCCAGCGTAGGACCGCCTCCGGTTCATGCGGCGATCGACACGTTGAACATCCGCTCGGCGTTCTGCAGCGACTCGGTGACGATCGCCTGGCCCTTGGCGACAACCTCCTGCTGGTACGCCGCAAGATCCTCCCCCGACGTCAGCGCCCGGGTCAACCGCGCCGCATCCCAAAGGGCCGTGTTCGCACCCGCACCCGCGGCCGGCGTCATCGGATGGACGGCGTCCCCGAGCAAGGTCACGCACGCCGACGACCAGGTCGGCACCGTGATGCAGGTCCGCAGCGTAATCGGGAACGCGGCCTCCGCCTCGCCGACATCGACCAGCGCGCGGATCGCCGGATGCCACTCCCCCACCGACCGCGCCACCAGCGCCCACAGCTCGGTGGCAGGCAACTCGAACAGCTTCTCGTCCGGCACGCCGAGCACCGCGTTCGTCCCGGTCAGTACAGCCATCAGATAGTCGCCGTACTCCGCAGGCGGCTCGCGGAACACCACCGGCGCGAACGCCGCGCCAAGGCCGGACCCGTCGCTCACGAAGCAGAACCCGCGCAGGAACGACTCCGGCGCGATCTCGCGGACGGCCGGCGTCAGCGGCACCTTCCCGTAGATGCAGCGCACCCCGATGTCCACCACGTCGAGCGACGGCACGACCTGCCCGCGCACCCGCGATCCCACCCCGTCCGCGCCGACCAGTACGTCGGCGGTCGCGGAAGTTCCGTCCGCAAAGGCGATCTCGACGCCGTCAGCAGTCTCGGCGTACGACGTGAACTGCTTGCCGAAGCGCAGTACGTCATCCAGCCCCGTCATCAACGCGCGCCGGAACGCGTACCGATCCACCGACGTCACCGCGTCCGGACCGCTCACCGGATACAGCTGCTCGAACTGCTGGTTGAGCTGCGCATCGAAGCCCGCCACCAGATCGCCGGGCCGGGTCGCCGTCGCGATCACCCGCCGCCGCACGGCATCCGGCAGCATCGCCGCCAGCGCCTCCTCCCCGACCGGGCTGATGTGGATCCGGTACCCCTGCTTGCGGTACCGCGGCGACGGATCGCGCTCGTACACCGTCACCTCCACGCCCGCCTTCCGCAGACCCTGCGCGAGCGCCAGCCCACCGATCCCGGCACCCATGATCGCGACCTTCATCGCCGACTCCTGTCATCCGTTCATCAAGCTTTATCATCCGTATGGTTGATTAAGTTAGCACGCCGGTTGGAAGTCCGCTAGGATGGCCGTCGTGCGGAGATCCCCCGGCCCCGAGGAGCGGCAGCGTGATCCCGAGCGCAGCAAGCAGCAACTGCTGGACGCCGCGGTCGCGGAGTTCGGCGCGCACGGGTTCAGCGGCGCGCGGGTCAGCGAGATCGCCGCCCGGGCAGGCGTCAACAAACAGCTGATCTCGTACTACTTCGGTGGCAAGGAAGGCCTGTACCGCGCGGTCGCCGACCGCTGGCGGGCCGCCGAGCCGACCATCACCGCGACGGCCGAGACCCTCGGTGAGGTCGTCGGCGCTTACGCCCGCGCGACCATCGAGCAGCCCGACCTGCTCCGGCTGCTGATCCGCGAGGGCATCGACCGCGACACCGCCGGCAACGACGCCGGCGCGCAGTACGAACGCTTCCAGGGCATGCTCGCCGACTTCCGCCGCCGCCAGTCCGACGGCGAACTCGCGGCCGACCTCGACGCTGCGTACGCCGGACTCGCCCTCTTCGGCCTGGCCGCCGTGCCGGTCGTCTTCCCCCAGATCGCCCGCGCGCTCGGCCTCGACCCGGACACCGAAGACTTCACCGACAAGTACGCCGAGCAGGTCGCCCTGCTCGTGTCATATCTGAAGGGTTAAAGGGCTCCGGAGATCGCGCGGGTGCGGAGCTCGGCCTTGTAGGCCTCCAACGCGATGAGCTCGCCGAACATCCGGTTGTACTCGTCGGCGCGGTCGATCGGGTTGGTGCGCTGGAGCTTCGACTTGAGGTCCGCGATGCGGCGCGCGCAGGTCAGCTCCTGGACACGGGCCATCAAGGCCTGTGCGTACGGCGCGTCGGGCTCGCGGCCGAGCCGCAGCGGGTCCACGGCGAGCGCACCGACCACTGCGGCGGCCGGATCGTTGCCGACGGCATCGCGTACGGCGACCACCCACGCCTCGCCAGGTGGCGCGGTGGACGGGCCACCGGCCTTCGCCATCGCGGCGCGGATCGCGGCCAGCCAGGGATGCGTGAAGTCGTGATCGTCGAGCTCGTCGAACGCCGCCCCGACCAGCGCTGGGTGCTGCATCGCGACCTTCAGTGCATCCCACTCGATCACGAACCGCTGATCCCGCGGCGACGGGATGTCCGTACGCCGAGCCGGCGCCGGCTGCTCCGCGCCACCGGCCTGCACCGGCGGGCGCGACTGCCCGGACGGACCGGACTGGGCCGGAGCGGCCGTCTGCCTGGAGGCCGCGCGGTACACCTCGGAGCGGACCTGGTCCTCGTCCATGCCCAGGCGGCCGGCGAGCTCGCGCGTGAACGCGTCCACCTTGGACCGGTCGCGGATGCTGATCACCAGCTTCGCCGCCTCGCGCAGCGCGTCAACCCGGGTGTCCGCCCGGTCAAGGTCGTATTTCGACAACACGTTGCCGAGCACGAACCGGTACAGCGGAACCCGTCGGCCGATCAGCTCGCGGACCGCCGCGTCGCCCTTCTGCAGCCTCAGGTCGCACGGGTCCAGCCCGTCCGGCTCGACCGCGACGTACGTCTGCGACGCGAACGCCTGATCGCCGGCGAACGCCTTCAACGCCGCCCGCTGACCCGCCTCGTCACCGTCGAACGTGAAGATCACCTCGCCACGGAACTGGTCGTGGTCGAGCAGCAGCTGCCGCAACACCCGGGCGTGGTCGTCGCCGAACGCCGTACCGCAGGTGGCGACCGCGGTCTGCACACCGGCGAGGTGACACGCCATCACGTCGGTGTAGCCCTCCACCACCACCGCCTGCCGGCCTTTCGCGATCTCGCGCCGGGCGAGATCGACGCCGTACAGCACCTTGGACTTCTTATAAATCGGGGTCTCGGGGGTGTTCAGGTACTTGGCTTCGATCCGGTCGTCGTCGAACAGCCGGCGCGCGCCGAACCCGATCACGTCCGCCGAGGCGTCCCGGATCGGCCACATCAGCCGGCCGCGGAACCGGTCGTACAGCCCGCGCTGCCCGTCGGCGGCCAGACCGGAGGTGACCAGCTCGGTGTTGGTGAAGCCGCGCCCGCGCAGATGGCTGATCAGCGCCTCGCCGCCGCGCGGCGCGAAGCCGACGCCGAACTGCACAGCGGCGTCCTTGTCGAAGCCGCGCTTGTCCAGGAACTGCCGGCCGATCGACGCCTCGGCCGCCCCGAACAGGTTGTCGACGTAGAACTCGGCGGCCGCCTTGTGCGCCTCGACGAGCCGCGGCCGCTGGTTGCCCGGGCCGCGCTGCAGCGGCGCCCCGGAGTCGTCGTAGCGCAGCTGGATGCCGACCTTCGAGGCCAGCGTCTCGACCGCTTCCGAGAAGGTGATCTGGTCCACCTTCTGGATGAAGTCGATGACGTCGCCGCCCTCCTGGCAGCCGAAGCAGTAGAAGAACCCGCGCGCCGGGGTGACGTTGAACGACGGCGACTTCTCGTCGTGGAAAGGGCAGAGACCCTTCAGGTTGCCCCCGCCGGCGTTCTTCAAGGTCACATACGAGCCCACGACGTCGTCGATCCGGGCTCGCTCGCGCACCAGCGCGATGTCCTCTTCCTTGATCCGGCCTGCCACCCCGCGAGTCTACGATCATCGCCAAGCACGTCGGCCCGCGGGACGACGAACTGCGTGAATTCAGGGACGCGGCGCCAGCGGAACGGTCGTGTAGCGGCTCGCGGTCCCGGGCTGCAGGAGGCGCAGTGACGGGTCCTGCGTGGTCGCGTTGGCGGTCGTGGTGTCCTGCAAGCGTCCGTCCTTCACGACCCAGCCGCTGCTGTCTTCCAGAACGCCCTGGTCGTAGCCCAGCGGGTTCCTCGCGGCCGAGGCGCCGGTGGCAGTGAGTCGCTGCCCAGCAGGGTCGTACGTGTACGCAGCGGTGACGCCGCCCGCGGAGCCGACCAGGCCGACCGGGGTGCCCTGACCGTCGAGCACGTAGTACTCGACGGCGCCAGTCGTCGTGAGCGCGAGCGGGGTGTCGTCGTCGGCGGTGTCGAGGTAGGTGATCTCGCCGTGCCGGGTGACGGACTGCACCTCGCTGGTCGGGCCGTAGCCGTACCTGGTGACGTAGTCTCCGTTGGTCGCCGAGACGAGCTCGTGCTGGTCGCCGCCTGCCCAGGTGTAGGTGGTCGTGCCCGCGGCGCCGGTGTGACTCGTCAGCTGCCCAGCGGCGTTGTAGGTGGCGGTGCGGTTGCCCGGAGAGGCAGTTCGGTTGCCAGCGGCATCGAATGTGTACCCGGGGTTGCTGAGCTGGTTACCGGAGTTGTAGGTCAGCGTCTGGACCGTCACATCGTCGACCTCGGCCGTCAGGCGGTTGCCGGCGTCGTCATAGGTGTAGGCGTAGCTGTGGCCGGCGTAGTTCGAGACCGTCGCGAGCCGGTTGGCGGTGTCGTAGCCGTAGGTCGAGACCTGTGAGGTGAGGTTGTCCTCCGACCATCGCAGTACGTGACTGTCAGTGCTGACGGCCTGCGACGGGCAGGGCTGTCCAGCGACGTACGGCGAGTAGCAGTACGTCGTGTCGTAGACACTGGTCGCGTCGTTCGAGGCCCGTGACGTCCACGTCCGCGCGACCCGGCCGGACTTGTCGTACGCCGTGCTGGTGTGGGCCGCGAACGTGGTGTGGTCCGGGTTCGTGTTGAACCAGATATCCGTCCGGCGACCGCTGTCGTCGTACGCGAAGTCCGTCTTCTGGCCGTTGGCCATCGTCAGCTCGGTGAGCTGGTTCGCGGCGTCGTAGGTATAGATCATCGACCTGCGCTCCGGGTCGGTCTTCGAGATCAGGTTCCCGGTCCGGTCGTAGCCGTACGCCAGCGTCCCGCCGCCCGAGGTGGCGACCCGGCTCCAGACCCGGTTCTGCGGATCGTAGACAATGGTCGTGGTTCCGGAGCCGTCGGTGCGGGTCAGGACGTTGCCGGCGCCGTCGTAGGTGAAGACGACGTCGGGAGTGTTGTCGGAGTACTGGATGGTCTTGATCCGGTCGGCGCGGTCGTACGCGTAGATCGTGCGCATCCCCCGGCCGTCGCGCACGCTGTGGATCCGTCCGAAGCCGTCGTAGGCGATCACAACCGGCGCGAGGGAGGACCCTGCCGGTGGCGTGATCCCGGTCAGCTGGTGGTCGGTGCGGGCGTAACTGCTCACGTTGCTGCGCGGATCGGTCGACGTGGCGAGCGTGCCGTCGGCGTTGTAGCTCACTGCCGACGTACCGGCCGTCAGCTGGTTGCCCACCTCGTCGTACGTCAACGCCACATTGTTGCCTTGAGCATCGGTTGTGCCGGACGGCAGGTACCGCGCCGCGCCTGGATTCGTGTACGCGGTGGTCGCGGTCGCGCCGGTCGGGGACGTCACGCTGGTCAGGGACTCGCCGCCGTTGACCGCGGGATCGTGGCCGAACGTCGTGACTGCGCCGGTGCCGTCGGTCGAGGTCGCGACGTCGCCGAGCGGCGTGTACGTCTTCGCGCGACTGCGGCCGAGCGGGTCGACGACGGACGTGACCAACTTGCCCGCGTCGAGGCGGTAGTCGGTCTGCGGCCCGTCGGACGGATTGCCGTAGGCGTTGTTCGGCTCCGCGACGAGAGTCTCGCGGGACGAGTAGTAGGTGAAGCGGGTCATGGCCGGACCCACGAAGGTCTCCTGGGTGACCTTCTTGACCCGGTGGGCGGTGTCGTACTGGATCGCGGTCTGCCGGTTCGCGCCGTTCGTGATCGTGACCAGGTCGCCGGTGACCGCGTCGTAGGTGAACCGTGTGGCCTTGGACGTCAGGTCCGTGATCTTCGTCAGCTTGCCGTCGGTGTAGGTGTAGGCGACGCTGCGCTGGGTGCCGTCCGCGCCGGTCTGGGTGATGCCGGTGAGGCTTCCCGACCAGGTGAAGTTCGCGGTGTTCGCGCCCGCGGCGCCGCGGGTGGACACCACCTGCGAGAGCTGTCCCGCTGTATAGGTGAAGGTTGCGGCCCGCGAGTTGCGGTCGGTGATCGAGGTCAGCTTGCCGGCGGCGTCGTACGTCGAGACCTCGTTGGTGAGGTGGTCCGTCACGGTCCAACCCGCGGCGGTCTTCGCCATCGTGACCTTGAAACCGGGCGGAGCGGTGTAGGTGGTCGCAGTCAACGGCTCGAACAGGCCTTCGCGACCCTCGGGTGCCAGGTACACCACCGAGTTGTCGGTGTTCAGGATCAGCTTCGTGTCCTGGCCGACCCGCATCGCCCAGCCGGCGCCTGCCGAGCCCGACGGTAACGCGGCCCCGGCGGCGCGCCGCAGACTGTTGTAGTCCAGCCCCAACTCGAGATCGTGCTGGATCCCCGGCAGGACCAGGTCGTTCGTGGTGACGAGCAGGTTCCCGGTTCCGACATCGACCGAGGCGGACACCTTGTCGGAGATCGCGAACGGGATCCGGGTCGCCGACGGCCGGGGCCCGGTCGGGCTCGCGCTCACGTCTGCTGCTGGTTCGGCTACCGCGGACGGTGGGGCACACAACGGCAGGAGTGCCATCAGGGCCAGGGCGGGGACAAGGCGGCGAGATCTGCGGGCGGGCATGCCGGTAAAATAGTGCACTAGACCGGAGCGCGATACCGGCAACAGGTCGCAACAACCTGCGGCCTCCGCGGACGGGTGGGTTAGCGTTCGGGCGTGGAGACTCAGGAGACGGTGGAATTGGGTGGCAGCGGGACCCGGGTGTCGCGGGTCGTGCTCGGGCTGATGCGGATCAAGGAGCTGTCCGACGGCGAGATCCGGACGCTGGTCGGCACCGCGCGGGACGCCGGGGTGACGATGTTCGATCACGCCGACATCTACGGCGGGCCGCACGGGTGCGAGCAGCGGTACGGCGACGCGCAGCCGGTCCCCGCCGCGGAACGTGACCAGGTGATAATCCAGTCCAAGGTCGGGATCCGGCGCGGATACTTCGACTTCTCCCGCGAGCACATCGTCTCGAGTGTGGAGCAGTCGCTGGCAGCGCTGCGTACGGACTACCTGGACGTACTGCTCCTGCACCGCCCGGACACGCTGGTCGAGCCGGACGAAGTGGCGGCAGCGTTCGATGAGCTGCACAGCAGCGGGAAGGTGCGGGCGTTCGGTGTCTCGAACCACACGCCCGGTCAGATCGAGCTGCTGAAGCGGTCGGTCCGGCAGCCGCTGGTCGCCAATCAGCTCCAGTTCAGTCTCGCGCACGCCGCCCTGGTCGCGCAGGGTCTGGGCGCCAATATCGTCGGCCTCGAACAGTCCGCGGACCGGGACCTCGGCATCCTGGACTACAGCCGGCTCAACAACGTCACCATCCAGTCCTGGGGTTCGCTGCAGAAGCCGTCGCCGGGCGGTGTCTTCATCGGCGACCGGGACAAGTACGCCGCGCTGAACGACGCGCTCGAGGAGGTCGCGAAGGCGTACGACAGCACGCCCACCGCGATCGGCCTCGCCTGGATCGCCCGGCACCCGGCCGCGATGCAGATCGTGATCGGCACCACCACGCCGGCCCGCGTCCAGGAGGCCGCCACCGCCGCCACCATCACCCTCACCCGCCAGGAGTGGTACCACCTCTTCACCGCGGCCGGCCACACCCTGCCTTAAGGTTTTGGGCATGCCTCGTACTCTTCGTCCTGGTCAGCGGTCCGAGCTGTATGTCGTCGATGTCGTGAGCAACGAGCACCGGTTGGTGTTCAGGTCCGACGAGGTGCTGTTCGAGGCGCCGAACTGGCTGCCGGACGGCACGTTGGTTGTCAACGGCAACGGGCTGCTGTACCGGGTCGCGGACGGGCTCGAGGAGATCGAGCTCGGCGGCGTACCGGCGATCAACAACGACCACGTGGTGAGCCCGGACGGGCGGACGGTCTACGTGTCCGCCGACGACGGGCACATCCACGCGGTGCCGACCGAGGGCGGCCCAGGCCGCAGGGTGACGAACGATCGCGGACCTGGATTCCACCATTACCTGCACGGGGTGTCCCCGGACGGTGCGACGCTCGCGTACATCGGTCTGGAGTGGGTCGGCGAGCAGCGGATCACCAACGTGTGGACGATCCCGGCCGCGGGTGGCGCCGACCTACAGCTGACCGACGACGAGTTCGCCGACGACGGCGCCGAGTTCAGCCCGGACGGCGCGTGGATCTACTTCAACTCCGAGCGTGCCGGTGAGGCGCAGCTGTTCCGGATCCGGGTCGCCGACGGGCACGTGGAGCAGTTGACCGACGACGAGCGGGTGAACTGGTTCCCGCACCCGGCGCCGGACGGTTCGTCGATCGCGTACGTGAGCTTCCCGACCGGCACGCAAGGGCATCCGGCCGACATCGACGACGTACGGCTGCGGCTGTTGCTGCGCGACGGCGAGGTGCGCGAACTGACGAGCCTGTTCGGCGGCCAGGGCACGATGAACGTGCCGAGCTGGTCACCGGACAGCTCGTCGTTCGCGTACGTCACCTATCCGTTCTAGACATCGGACAGCTCGATCGAGGAGTCCGCCAGGCGGGCCGGGTCGACCTGCTTGCCGGACCTGATCAGGTCGCGGACCGCGTCGATTGCGCCCCACGTGTTGACGTGCATGCCGGCCAGCACGTGCTTGTCGCCGGCGAGCCAGAACGCCACGTACGCGCCGGACTTCGGGTCGCCGCGCAGGACGACCTGGTACGACGTACCGCGCGGGACCTCGCCCGCGTACTCCATGCCGAGGTCGAACTGGTCGGTGAAGAAGTACGGGATCGCGTCGTGCGAGACGTCCTCGCCGAGCATCGACTTCGCGGCCGCCTTGCCGGTGTCCTTCGCGTTCTGCCAGTGCTCGACGCGGACCGAGCGCCCGAACAGCGGGTGGTCCCAGCGCACCACGTCACCCGCGGCGTACACGTCCGCGACCGACGTCTGCAGGTCGGCGCCGGTGACGATGCCGGAGCCGTTGTCGGGCGTCGCAACCTCGATGCCGGCCGCCGCCGCGAGCTCGGTGTTCGGCCGGACGCCGACGCCGACGATCACCAGCTCCGCCGGGACGACATCACCGGCACTCACCTTCACGCCGGTGACCTTGTCGGTCCCCTCGAAGCCCTCGACGCCGGTGCCGAACCGGAACAGCACGCCGTGCTGCCGGTGGAGCTCGGCGAACAACTCACCGACCTCCTCGCCGAGCACTGCGGCCAGTGCAGTGGACTGCGGCTCGACGACGGTCACCTCACAACCGCGCTCGCGAGCCGCGGACGCCGCCTCGAGCCCGATCCATCCGGCACCGACCACGACGACGCGCGGCTTCGCGGCGTACGCATCGGTCAGCGCCTGCGCCTCCTCGGCCGTCCGCAGGTAGTTCACCCCGGGCAGCTCGGCACCCGGCACGTCGAGCTCGCGGACGCGACTTCCCGTCGCGATCAGCAGCTTGCCGAACGGCACCTGAGAACCGTCGTCCAGCGTGACCGTGTGCGCGGCCGCGTCGATCGCGGTCACCGTGGTACCGAGACGGAGGTCGATCGTGTTGTCGTCGTACCACTGCTGGTCGTGCAACTGGGCGGCATCGGTCCCGGACTTGCCGAGCAGGACGTCCTTGGACAACGGTGGCCGCTCGTAGGGCAATGATCGCTCACTGCCGATCAGGACGATGCCGCCGCTCCAGCCGTCTTTCCGGAGGGTCTCGGCCGCGGTCGCTCCCGCGAGACTCGCACCGACGATCACGATCTGTTCATCAGCCATGAACGAACCTTAGGGCACGTCTCCCGATCCCACGTCGTAGCGAGGAGGTGCTCGGTGCGGTAGCTCGGTGCGCGGGGGCGAAGGTCTCGATGCGGAGCATCGTGGCCTTCGGTCCCGTGCGGCGAGGTGCCGTGCCGAGTGCCCCGCAGTAGGCGGGGGATCGGGAGACGTGCCCTGGGTCCTCGCCGAGGACTTGTCGCAGGCGGTCCGGATGACTACGTTATCGCAGGACATAATACGTCCTATGTCCTCCTTGGGAGAGTCATGCGCGTACCCACAGCAGGCCGTCTCGCGGCCGCCGCCCTACTGGTGTCCCTCACCCTCACCACCACCTCCGCCCACGCCACCCATCCAATCTCTTCATCCCCATCCCCATCCCCATCCACAGCGCCCACACCCGCTGCTGCTGCCGCCGCCGCTGCCGCCGCTGCTGCCGGTGCCGCCGCCGCTGCCGGTGCCGATGCCGCCGGTGTCGATGCCGCCAGCGAGCCTGCGTCGGCGCCGTTCGCCGAGGACAGCGTGCTGTTCCAGCAGAAGACCGAGGGCTACTCGTGCTTCCGCATCCCGGCGATCGTGCACGCCACGAACGGCGACGTGCTCGCGTTCGCCGAGGGCCGCGTCGCCGACTGCGGCGATGACGGCGACATCGACATCGTGCTGCGCCGCTCGACCAACGGCGGCAAGACCTGGGGACCGCTCCAGGTGGTCTCCGACGGCAACGGCAGCACCCACGGCAACCCAGTGCCGATTGTTGACAATCAGACTGGTCGGATTGTCCTCGTCACCACCCACAACGGCCCAGAGCCGTGTACGAACGGCTGCGACCGCGACCCGTACGTCCAGACCAGTGACGACTCCGGCGCCACCTGGACCGCACCGCGCGAGCTGACCGACGCAAAGCTGCCGACCTGGAACTTCTGGTACGCGACCGGCCCGATGCACGGCATCCAGCTCCAGCACGGCCCGCACGCCGGTCGTCTGATTGTCGGCGCCAACTACGAGACGTACGACGGCGTCGGCCCGCACGTGTACGGCGTCCATCTGCTGTACTCCGACGACTCCGGCGCGACCTGGCACATCGGCGCGACGACGTCCCGCGACGACGGCTCGATCATCGCCGGCGAGGTGACCGTGGTCGAGCTGACCGACGGCCGGATCTACGCGCTCGCCCGCGAACGCGGCACCGACCCCGGCAACCGCGCGTACGTGATCAGCAGCGACGGCGGCGCGACGTTCGACGCACCGTTGCGAACGATCCCGAAGCTGGTGGTGCCGGACGTTCAGGGCTCACTGCTGCGGTTCAGCGCGCGCAACGAAGGCGCTCAGCGCAACCGCATCCTGTTCTCGGCGCCGGCACATCCGGCCGCCCGTGAGGTGATGACGGTGCGTTCGTCGTACGACGAGGCGCGCTCGTTCGGCACCTGGCAGCAGGGCAAGGTGTTCTGGTGGGGTCCGTCGGCGTACTCCGACATGGTCCGCCTGGACGGGGATCGGGCCGGATTGCTGTACGAAGCGGGCGTTGCGAGCCCGTACGAGTCGATCCGCTGGGCGCGCTTCAACGAGGCGTACCTGTCGACGCCGAATGGTACGCCGCCGGGCATCCCGGGGCCACCGGCGCCGGGTCCGCTCACTGCCGACATCAGCCCGGCGCACAATTCGGCGTACGTCCGCGGTGGCGCGACTGTTGCCGAGGGCAAGTTCGGGAACGGGCTCGCGCTGGACGGGACGGACGACTACGTCGAGGTCCCGTACGACCGGTCGATCGATCTCGGCGCGGACGACTTCACGATGATGACGTGGATCAAGTACGGCGCGACGACCGGGTCGCACGCGATCCTCTGGGCGTACCGGACCGGCTCCGGCACGACCCCACAGGTGTGGTTGCGCGCGGAGCCGGAGAGCAACCGCATCCGGGCGTTGCTGTCGGTGGATCGCTTCAACGTGACGGTGCAGTCGACATCGGCGTACAACGACAACGCCTGGCATCACGTCGTACTGCAACGGGTCGACGGAAGGCTCCGACTCGTTGTCGACGGCAACGAAGTCGGCTCGACCGCGGCACCTGCGGGCTCGGTCACAGCCGGCAAGGAGTTCGGCATCCAGGGCATCCACATCGGCCAACGCGTCGACGGCGCCAACCGCTTCCAAGGCACCCTCGACGAGGTCCGCATCTACCGCCGAGCCCTCTCCGACACCGAACTGACCCAGATCCGCCAAACCAACACCCCCAACCCCAACCGCCTAGCCCTCAACCTCCCCTTCACCACAATCCACTGACCCACTCCACCCACGCCCACCCCACCCAGCCCGCACACCCCACCCGGTCCCACGCACCCAACCCTGCCCGCGCACCCAGCCCACCACCGACCGCCCCCACGCACGCCAGCCGGTGGGTGGGCACGCCCGGTTATCCACCGTCGTTGGGGGTTCTCCGCTCACACACCAGCGGAGAACCCCCAACCCGAGCGGACATCCGCTCGCACTGAACGGCGGCGAGGCCGGGACGGCGGGCAGGCCAGAGCAGGCGAGCGCGGCCGCCAACCAGGGCGGTAGGTAGGCACGCCGGGTTATCCACCCTCGCTGGGGGTTCTCCGCTCACACACCAGCGGAGAACCCCCAACCCGAGCAGATATCCGGCTCTTGCGTCCGATGTGTGGGTACTGACCACTCCGATTCCGAGCCGTGGATGCTGGCTGCGTGTGGTCTGGGGTGGCCGGGGCGGACAGCTCGACAGGACATGTCGGTTGGGGTCTGGCCGGTGAGTAGTGCACCTGAGCGTGGAAGTGCGGTGCGCGTACGGTGTCTCGGGGTGCACTACCTGTCGAAATGTCCGTCGGTCCACCCACACCTACGACAGAAGAGCCAGATATCCGCTCACGTTGAACGACGGCGAGGCCGGGCGGGCAGGGCGGTGCGGGGCACGCAGGACAGGGCGGCCAGACAGGCAGGGTGGGCGGAGCGGGCGAGGCGGGCGGCGCGGAGCGGGCGGGGCGGGGCGAGCGGAGCGGTGGTACTCGCGGCGGGTGGCGGGGAGGGCGGGGGTGGTGTGGGAGTTAGCCGAGTAGGTGTTGGTGCCAGGCTTGGGCTGAGGGGTCTGTCAGGGAGGCGACCTGGTCGACGATGACGCGGAGGCGGGTGGTGTCGTCGGGGGCGGCGGTGAAGTCGGACTGGAACGGGATGTCCAGGTGCCGGGGCGCGGATTTCCAGAGGGCTTCGACGAGCTCGGTGAGGAGTTCGCGCTGGACGGCGCGGCGGGCCTGGCGTTCCGGCGAGTTGAGAACGTGGTACATCCCGACGCCCTTCAGCAAGCCGATCTCGGTACGGATCCCATCCGGTACGACTAGATCCGCCTCGTACCGGATCAGACGCGACCGGCCGAACACCGCATGCGTTGCCTGCTCCGCGGCGTTCGCGAACCGTCCGATCAGCTGACTGGTGAGGTCCTTCAGCCCGCCGAGCGCCCGCCGGCTGTCGTCGAACGTGGCCGCCGGCCAGTAGTTCAAGGCTTGCAGCCGGTCCCAGCCCTCGTCCAGCTCGGCGTCTGTTGCTTCCGGCAAGTACATCTGCCGGACCGTCTCCCAGTACGGCTCGCGCACGGTGTCGACCGCGGCGAGGTCGATGTGGTGGGCAACGATCCCGTCCTCGATGTCGTGCACCGAGTACGCGACGTCGTCGGCGAAGTCCATCACCTGCGCCTCGAGGCAGCGCCGCTCCCCCACCCCCGGCCGCAACCAGGTGAAGACCGCGAGGTCGTCGTCGTACACCCCGAACTTCTGCTCGCCGGACCGCCGCGCCCACGGGTACTTCGTCGCAGCGTCCAGGGTCGCGCGGCTGAGGTTCAGCCCGACGCTGCGGCCGTCGGCGTCGAACGTCTTGGACTCCAGCCGGGTGAGCAGGCGCAGCGTCTGCGCGTTCCCCTCGAAGCCGCCGATGTCCGCCGCGACCTGATCCAGCGCACGCTCGCCGTTGTGGCCGAACGGCGGATGCCCGAGATCGTGCGAGAGACAGGCCGCGTCCACGATGTCCGGATCGCAGCCGAGCGTCGCCGCCAGCTCACGCCCGATCTGCGCGACCTCGAGGCTGTGCGTCAACCGGTTCCGCACGAAGTCGTCGCTGCCGGCGGTCACCACCTGGGTCTTGGCCGCGAGCCGCCGCAGCGCCGCACTGTGCAGGACGCGCGCCCGATCACGCGCGAACGCCGTCCGCCCGGGCCGCTTCACCGGCTCCGCGACCCACCGCTCCGCGTCGTGCTCGTCGTACCCCTCATGCTGCTTCCTCATCACCACCCACACTAACCGCGCCCACCGACATTCCGGTGAAGCCGAAGGGAAAGCTCAGTGCGAACGGAGCGCGGTCCGGAACCACCCACCACCGGCCCGAGCGAGGGCGCCGGCTGGGATCCGCCGACGACAGCCAGCAGGTTCCGGTAGCGTTCGAGCAGCGGGTCGCCGCCGACCTCCAGCCGGTGGATCAGACGCTGCCGGTACGCCGCGTCGTCAACCTCGCCGAACGTCTCGCAGTACCGACCGACCAACAGCTCAACGACCGACCGTGCGGCAGCCGACAACGGTTCGATGCCGTCGGCAAGCGTCGTCTCGACGGTCTCATTCCACGTCGGACAGCTTGGCCGGTCGGTGCACGAGTCGAAGCTCCTCGGGTCGGGTGCCGCGGCGAGCCACCATCCGCGGTACGGCGCGCCGAAGCGGCAGCTCACCGATCGAGAAGAGTATGCGGTCCCCTGTGGTCATGACCGACACTCTGGCGCCTGCATCAGGTGGAGACGCAATAGCGATGCCAGGTCACGCCGTCACCGAACATCTCGGTGCCCGCGGGCCGCAGGTCGAGGCGGTGCGTGTCGTACCAGCGGTCGCCGCCGACGAGCACCGGGTGAACCAGGAGCGCCACTTCGTCCACGAGGTCCTGGTCCAAACAGGTCCGGAGCAACGTGAGTGAATCGATGCGAACGGTTCGAACGCCCTGCCTGCCAAGGACTGTCAGTATTTCGGGGAGGTCGACCTCCTGATAGCCGGCGATCAGCTCGCGGGTGGTCGCGTCGGCGGGACGCGCCGGGGACTGGTCGGCGTACAGGGCGAGGACGCCGGACCAGTAGCCGAGCTCGCGGAGCGACTCCCAGGTGTGGACGCGGGCGTGGTTGTCGACGACCGCGAGCAGCGGACCCTCCGGACGTGGTCCGCGACGAGGGGCGGCGCGTACTTCGTTCTCCTGGGCAACGATCGTTTCCGCGTCGGTGAGCGTCACGTCCTCCTGCCACAGGGTCGCCAGCGCATAGAACCGCGCGAGGTCGACGTCGAATCCCGACGCCACCCCGTCCAGCGAGACCGCCAGCTGAGCCACCACATGAGGCCGCATGTCTCCAACCTAGAGACGGCCACCGACAAATCCCCCGGCCCGGCCCACTGGTGATCGGCCTCGCCTACTGGTGGTCGGCGTCGCCTACTCGTGGTCGGTCGGCCAGGGTGGCGGCGTGCCGGGGACCATCGCTGACTCCAGGCGGATGCGTACTGCTTCGCGGGCGCGGGCGTAGCCGGTGTCGTCGTTGTGGAGGATCGATGCGAGGTTGGCGGCTTCGTAGTACGCGTTCAGGTCGAACGCGAGCTGCTTGGCGTCCCCGACGAGCTCGTTGCGCTCGACCGCCTCGGTGACCGCGGTTTCGATCAGGTCCATCCACTCGTCATGGACGGCGGCCAGGTACTCCTGGACGGCGCCGTCGCGGGCGGAGAACTCGTGCGAGACCTTCTGGAAGAAGCAGCCGCCCGGGAACACCCGAGTGCGCGAGTAGTCCAGCCAGTACTGACTCAAGGCCCACACCCGCCCGAGACCCGGATCGACCTCGTACGCCGGGAGCACCACGTTGTCGGCGTAGATCCGGCGCGCGGCCCGGATGGTCGCGAGCTGCAGCTCCTCCTTGGAGCCGAAGTGTGCGAACAGCCCGCTCTTGCTGATCCCCAGCTCGGTGGCGAGACGGCCGATCGACAGCCCCTCGAGTCCGTCGACCGAGGCGATGTCGACGGCACGCCGCAGCACGGCGCGACGGGTCTGATCACCCCGCGCCAGCCGCCCGTCGATCTTCTCCACGACATCCGATCCTAGGGGGTGCACCGGAACTGCTTCGATCCGATGAGTGCTACGCTCTGGGAAACTAATAATACGACCGTTCGTATAGTTTACTGGAGGGGCGCCATGCGGAAGCTGATCAGTGTCGGATTGCAGACAATCGGAAAGTTGTCACCGCGGCTCGGTGGACGACTCGCCTTCACGCTCTGGCGGCGGCCGCTCGCCCGCGGCCGGGTCCGCCCGGACGAGCAGATTGTTCACAATGCGGCGAAGGTCGAGGTGATCGACGGCGTGCAGACGTACGCGTGGGGCGACGGCCGGCGGCCGGTGCTGCTCGTGCACGGCTGGCGGTCACGCGCCTCGCGGTACGCCGGGTTCATCACGCGCCTGCTCGAGCTCGGATACAGCCCGGTCTCGTACGACGCCCCCGCGCACGGGGACTCCGGTGGCGACGTGGTGTCGATCCTGGGTCATCAGCAGCTCATCCGCGCCCTGGAGGAACGGCACGGGCCGTTCGAGGGCGTGATCGCCCACTCCCTCGGTGTGCCGTTCGCGCTGTACGCCGTGCGCCAGGGCGTCGCCGCGCAGCGGATGGTGATGATCAGCGGCGTCGCGGACTTCGGCTACCTCGCCGACACGTTCTGCGCCGAACTTGGGCTCGGACCGAAGCTCAATCGGGAGCTGCGGCGGTCGATCGAGCGCGGGTACTTCGACGGCGACATCACGATCTGGGACCGGTTCTCGGTCAAGGCGAACAAGACCGAGTTGCTCGTCGTCCACAACGACGAGGACGACGTGGTGGATCCAGGCCAGGCGCAGATACTGCTGCGGAGCTACGGCCCGCACGCACACTTCCTCCCGACCACCGGCCTCGGGCACCGCCGGATCCTCTCGGACCCGGCGGTGATCGCCGAAGCAGTCGCCTTCCTGCAGGACGCGGACCACACTGCACAACAGGAGCAGGAGCCCAGCCGCGGATCAGATGTCGCGGAAGGTCTCGATCTGAGCGCCTAGCGAGTTCAGCCGGGTGGCGAGGTCCTCGTAACCGCGGTTGATCACGTAGATGCTGCGCAGTACCGACGTACCCTTCGCGGCCAGCATCGCGATCAGCGCGACCACGGCCGGGCGGAGCGCCGGCGGGCACATCATCTCGGCGCCGGAGAAGTGCGTCGGTCCCTCGACCATCACCCGGTGCGGATCGAGCAGCTTCACCCGGCCGCCGAGCTTGTTCAGGTCGGCGAGGTAGATCGCGCGGTTCTCGTACACCCAGTCGTGGATCAGCGTCTGCCCGGTCGCGGTCGCCGCGATCACCGCGAAGAACGGCAGGTTGTCGATGTTCAGCCCCGGGAACGGCATCGGGTGGATCTTGTCGATCGGCGCGTGCAGCTTCGACGGCCGGGTGGTCAGGTCGACCAGCCGGGTGCGCCCGTTCTCCGCGAGGTACTCGGTGCTGCGGTCGTAGTCGAGCCCCATCTCCTCGAGCAGCGCGAGCTCGATCTCGAGGAACTCCACCGGCGCCCGGCGGATGGTGATCTCGGACTTGGTGACGATCGCCGCGGTGAGCAGGCTCATCGCCTCGATCGGGTCCTCGGACGGCGCGTAGTCGACGTCCACGTCGATGTCGGCCTTGCCGTGCACGGTCACCGTGGTGGTCCCGATGCCGTCGATCTTCACGCCGAGCAGGTCCAGGTAGAAGCAGAGGTCCTGGACCATGTAGTTCGGGCTGGCGTTCCGGATCACCGTGACGCCGTCGAACCGGGCCGCGGCCATGATCGCGTTCTCGGTCACGGTGTCGCCGCGCTCCGTCAGCACGATCGGCTTGCCCGGCGCGATCGCCCGGTTGACCAGCGCGTGGTACTGGCCGCCGGTCGCCTTCACCTCGAGGCCGAACGGGCGCAGCGCGGTCATGTGCGGCTCGACGGTCCTGGTACCGAGGTCGCAGCCACCGGCGTACGGCAGCTCGAAGGCGTCCTCGCGGTGCAGCAGCGGGCCGAGGAACATGATGATCGACCGGGTCCGGCGGGCCGCCTCGGCGTCCATCGAGCTGAGGTCGAGCTGCGCCGGCGGCACGATCTCCAGGTCGCCGGCGTCGTTCAGCCAGGTGGTCTTCACGCCGATCGAGTTGAGGACCTCGAGCAGCCGGTTGACCTCCTCGATCCGCGCGACCTTGCGCAGCGTCGTGCGGCCCTTGTTCAGCAGCGAGGCGCAGAGCAGCGCGACGCCGGCGTTCTTGCTCGACTTGACGTCGATCGAACCGGAAAGCCGCCGTCCGCCGACGACACGGAGGTGGACCGGACCGCCACCGAGAGAGACAATTTCTGAGTCGAGCGCCTCGCCGATCCGGGCGAGCATCTCGAGGGTGAGGTTCTGATGACCCTTCTCGATCCTGTTCACCGCACTCTGGCTGGTGTTCAGTACTTCCGCGAGCTGCGTCTGCGTCCAGCCGCGGTGCTTGCGGGCGTCCCGGATGAGATTTCCGATCCGGCTCAGGTAGTCATCGGTCATGCTCCGGACCTTATCTCACATGTGAGATACCTCTGCACCGACCCGCCGGTACGAGGGTAGCGAACATCACGTCCGGTCCGTGCAGGACCCACCCGACCTGCTGAAACGCCCGCAGCCTACAGTTGCTCCACACTCCCGCCGCCACCCGGAGAGGACCCAGCAGATGCCCGAGGACACCTCCGCCGCGGTGGTCAACGAGTTCGAGGCCGAGTCGTGGCCGCTGGAGGCAGCCGCGGACAGCCTGCACCAGGTGATCGAGGGCTTTCACAACGGTGACACCAGACCGCTGGTGATCGGCGACGGCGACCAGCCGGTGCTGGTCGTGCTGGCGATCGCGGACCTGGCCGACTTCCGGGCCCGGATCGCGGAGCTGCTGGGCAGCCCGGTCGACGCCGGCTGGCTGCGGTACTACCTCCGGTCGAACTTCGACATGAGCTCCGAGCGCCTGGTCGAGCTGCTCGGCGTGGACACCGACCACGGGCTGTCCTCGCTGGCCAGTCAGGTGAACGTCGAGCAGGCCGCGACCCTGATGCCGGACCACCTGCGCCGCACCGAGGCCGGCGGGAACCCGCTGATGCTGATCGGCGACGGCATGATGGCGACCGCCGCGCTGCTGTCGTTCCAGGCGTTCCAGGTGCTGCTGGCGCTGGAGGGCGACGGCAAGAACGACGACGACTCCTGCGCGCACGACGACGAGGAGAAGCCGACCATCCCGCTCGAGGCGCTCGCGGAGCGGATCGGGCCGGTGTCGACGCAGCTCGTCGCGCAGATCAATGCGGGCCGCGAGCCGGGCCTCCCGCGGTACGAGCTGCATTTCGAGGACGATCTCGTCGAGCACCTCCACGACCTGGAGGCCCGCGCGCAGAAGGCTCCCGGCGGCGGCGCGTACGACGAGCTGAACGACCTGCTGCACCAGTTCGACCAGATGCGCAGCGGGCTGGTCGAGGTGGAGGCCGACGAGGAGCCGGACGAGGCGCCGTACCTGGAAGCCACCGATCTGAAGGCGGCGCTGCCCGACATCCGGGACGCGTTCCGCGACGGCGCCGACGACCCGTACCTGATCGGTCTCGACGGGCGCCCGCTCGCGGGACTGATCTCCTTCGACCTGTACGAGGAACTGCAGCAGGTCTCGGTCGAGATGGACGGCACCGACGAGGCGCCGGTGCTCCCGCTCCCGCAACCGCGCTGGGAGAACGGTCCCCGCCTGCTGCCGTTCGATATCGCGCTCGAGCTGTGCGAGGCGGTCTGCGAGGACATCACCAACGGCGAGGCCTCGATGCTGTTCATCGCCGACGAGGACGACGAGCCCGAGCTCGTCCTCGCTCCCCTGGTCTGGCTGTGGGCGTACGTCGACCACCTCAACCTGGAAGGCGTCGAGGCCTGACACTTCGGCACGGCTCGAAGTGAGTCCTCGCGGTGTCACTCTGGAAGGGTGAAACGGTCCATACCGCTGCTTGCGGTCGCCTGCTTTCTCCTCACCGGGTGCTCGTCCGGCAAGCCGGTGGTCAGCGTCGACCAGGCGGTCACGCTCGCCGACCAACAGGTTCATCTGAAGGTGACCGGCCTTCCCTCTCACAAACCGGTGACCATCGGCGCCGAGGCTGTCGACCAGCACGGGCAGAAGTGGCACGGCGAGGCGACCTTCACCACCGACGACCACGGCACCGTCGATCTCGACAGTGCCAAGCCGTCAGCCGGCAGCTACCAGGACGCCGACGGGATGGGGCTGTTCTGGTCGATGAACCCACCCGACGGAGATCCGGACGCGCAGTCGTACATCCCGCCGACGGAGAACGGCCGGTTCGTCGAGCACCTCGAGGTCTTTGCGAGCCGTGACGGGAAACGGCTCGCGAGTACGGCACTGACCCGGCGCTGGCTGGCCTCCGGCGTGACGACCAGGCCGCTCACGATGACCAAGGACAAATTCACCGGCGTGTACGTCGCCCCGAAGACGGACGGGGCGAAGCATCCCGCTGTACTGCTTCTCGGCGGATCGGAAGGCGGTGTGCCGCCCCGGTCCAGCCCGGAACTCCTGGCGTCGCACGGCTACCCAGTGCTGGCGTTGGCGTACTTCCATGCACCAGGGGTGCCGGTGGACCTGCGGGACATTCCGCTCGAGTACTTCGCGTCGGCGATCCGCTGGCTCGCGCGACAGCCCGGGGTCGATCCGGCGCACGTCGTCGTGATGGGTGCGTCGTTCGGCAGCGAGCCGGCGCTGCTCGTCGCCGATCATTTCCCGGAGCTGGTCGCCGGGACGGTGTTGTTCGCCCCGGGCTCGTACGTAACAGGCTCGTTCCCGCACCCGGGCGGCGCGGCCTGGACGTACCAGGGGAAGCCGTTGGAGGCGGGAGATCCGATCCCGGTCGACGGCGTGGACGGTCCCGTCCTTGCGGTCGCCGGCTCCGGCGACGCGCAGTGGGGTTCCAAGCAGTCGGCGGAACTGATCATGCAACGCCTCGACGAAGCACATGCCACGTTCTCGCACGAGGCCGTGATCGTCACCGGCGCGGGCCACGGTGTCGGCGGTACGCCATACCTGCCGCACGGCACCATCTTCGCCCACCCGATCGCCGGCCGGCAGGCGCTCGGCGGCACCCGCCCTGCCAATGAGTCGGCACTACAGCAGGGCTGGGCGAAGACGCTGGCGTTGCTGGCGTCGTTGCGGCATTAGGAGACACGCCCTAGCTGAACGGGAACAGCGTCTGCCACTCGGCGAGGGTTGCGAGCTCGTAGACGCCGGCCGGGGTGTACGGGTCCTTGGCGAGGATGTCGCGGAGCTCGGCCTCGTCGGCGACGTCGTAGACGAGCAGTGCGCCGGTGCCGTCGGTGAACGGGCCGGCGGCGACGAGTTTGCCGGCCTCCCGCAGCTCCGCGAGGTAGTCGCGGTGCGCCGGGCGGACCTCCAGCCGGCGGTCGGTCTCGGTGACGTCGAAGCGCAGCTGTACGACAAATTGGGCCATGACCAGAACCCTACACAAGCCCTTGCAAACAACACGATTTGGTGCGGGTAAGGGAGTCACAAGCCGCCACAGCGGCCGGTTCAGGTCAGACCCGAAAGTCGACGGTGAGCTCCCTTCCCGCCCGGACATTCTCACCAGCCGACGCACTGCTATGCAAGGGTTTGGTGAAGACAAATTCCTACCGACAGTTGATTCAGATAACGCTTCGTGATCGATCCACCGGAGCGGGCCATGAGAGCGCTGATACAGCCGTACAGACGGTCACGCCGCTGTGTTGTCAAGGCCCGATGGCCCGAGTACGACGACAGAAGTTCGAGGTACTCGGCGGTCGAATACTCCTGCTCCCACACGTACCGGCGGCACTCAACAGACCCGAACCTGCCGGACTCCCCAAGCTCCCCCGACCCGTCCGGCAGATCGTCCGCACGCGCTGGCCCGTCCCCCACCGGGTCGTCGGTGAACCGGGCATAGCAGGACTGCACGTCGGCGAAGAACTGCTCCGACCCACCGGCAACGTGCTGCGTCGACACGACGGCCAGCGCACCGCCCGGTCGCAGCAGGTCTGCGCAGCGCTGAACGCGCGTCGCCGGGTCGAGCCAATGGAAGGCGGTCGCCGAGATGACCAGGTCGTACGACGCCACCGGCAGCTGCCACGTGTCGAAGTCCGCGACGACCACCTCGACCGTCGGGAGCTTGCGCCGCAGAACCTCCGCGAGCCCAGGACCGAGCTCGACCGCGGTGACGGACCAGCCGCGCTCCACCATGGCGGCGGTCGCCTGGCCGGTGCCGGGCCCGATCGCAAGCACTTTCGGGCGGTCGCCGACCACCCGCGCGAGCTCGTCGAAGAGCTCGCGGGGATAGCCGGGCCGGACGCGGTCGTACAGCTCCGCGTCCTCACCGAACGTCTGCCGGAGGGTCTGTCGGCTCACCCGTCCAATGCTGCCCGACCCGCCTCCAAACGTGCCACCGGAAGCCGGAACGGCGAGCAGGACACGTAGTCGAGGCCCACCTCGTGGAAGAAGTGGATGCTGTCCGGGTCGCCGCCGTGCTCGCCGCAGATGCCGAGCTTCAGGTCCGGCTTGGTCGCCCGGCCGCGCTCCACACCGGTACGGACCAGCGCACCGACGCCCTCGCGGTCGATCGACTCGAACGGCGACACCGCGAAGATCCCCTTCTCCAGGTACCGGGAGAAGAACGCGCCCTCAACGTCGTCCCGGCTGAAACCCCACGTGGTCTGGGTCAGGTCGTTGGTACCGAACGAGAAGAAATCGGCCGCCTCCGCGATCTGGTCGGCGATCACCGCGGCCCGCGGCAGCTCGATCATCGTCCCGATCGGAACCTCGACACCGACCTCGGCCAGCACCCGCTCCACCTCGTCACGCACCAGATGCAGCTCCTGTACGGCGCCGACGAGCGGAATCATGATCTCCGGCCGCGGGTCCTTCCCCTGCTCGCGTAGCTCGACGGCCGCAGACGCGATCGCGCGTACCTGCATCGCGAACAGGCCGGGGATCACCAGGCCGAGCCGTACGCCGCGGAGGCCAAGCATCGGGTTCTGCTCGTGGAGCCGTTCGACCGCCGCGAGCAGCGCCGCCTCGTGCCCCGGCTGCTCACCGCGTTCCCGTGCGACCGCGACCTTGACCGCCAGCTCCTCCATCGACGGCAGGAACTCGTGCAGCGGCGGGTCGATCAGCCGGATCGTCACCGGCAGCCCGTCCATCGCGCCGAGCAGTTCCAGGAAGTCCCCGCGCTGCAAGGGTTCCAGCTCCGCCAGCGCGGCCTCGCGCTCCTCGTCGTCGGCGGCCAGGATGAGCCGTTCGACGGACTCGCGCCGCTCCCCCAGGAACATGTGCTCGGTCCGGCACAGCCCGATGCCCTCGGCCCCGAACCGTCGCGCCCGCGCCGCGTCGTCCGCGGTGTCGGCGTTGGTCCGTACGCCGAGTCGCCGGACGTCGTCCGCGTGGCTGATCAACCGGTGCACCGCCACGACCAGCTCGTCGCCCGCGTCCGGCGCGAGCGTGCCCTCGAAGTACTGCACGACCGGGGACGGTACGACCGGGACCTCGCCGCGGAACACCTCGCCCGTGGTGCCGTCGATCGAGATCAGCTCGCCGGCCTCCAGCACCGTACCGCGAACGGTAATGGTGCCCTTGGCAACGTTCACGTCGAGCTCCTCGGCGCCGCACACGCAGGTCTTGCCCATGCCCCGCGCGACCACGGCCGCGTGCGACGTCTTGCCGCCGCGGCTGGTCAGGATGCCCTGCGCCGCGATCATTCCGTGCAGGTCGTCGGGGTTGGTCTCCTTGCGGACCAGGATCACCTTCTCACCGCGTTCGGCGGCCTCGACGGCGGCGGCCGACGTGAACACGACCTTGCCCGACGCCGCGCCCGGCGAGGCGCCGATCGCCTTGGTGATCAGGTCCTTGCTGGCATCGGCGTCGAAACGCGGGAACATCAGCTGCGCGAGCTGCGCGCCCTTGACCCGCTGCAACGCCTCGTCGGTGTCGATGACGCCCTCGTCGACCAGGCTGGTCGCGATCCGGAACGCCGCCGCCGCGGTCCGCTTGCCGACGCGCGTCTGCAGCATCCACAGCTTGCCGCGCTCGACGGTGAACTCGATGTCGCACAGGTCGCGGTAGTGGCCCTCGAGCGTCGCCATGATGCGCATCAGGTCGTCGTACGAGGTCTTGTCGAGCTGCTCGAGCTCCGCCAGCGGAACCGTGTTGCGGATGCCAGCGACGACGTCCTCGCCTTGGGCGTTCTGCAGGTAGTCCCCGTACACGCCGGGCTGTCCGGTCGACGGGTCGCGGGTGAACGCGACGCCGGTGCCCGAGTCCATGCCGAGGTTGCCGAAGACCATCGAGCAGATGTTGACCGCGGTGCCGAGGTCGGCCGGGATCCGCTCCTGCCGGCGGTAGAGGATCGCGCGGTCGGCGTTCCAGGAGCCGAAGACGGCCTCGATCGCCAGGTCCATCTGCGTCCGCGGGTCCTGCGGGAACTCACGGCCGGTGCGCTCGTGCACGGCCTGCTTGAACGTCTCCACCAGCGCCTTGAGGTCGGCCGCGTCCAGGTCGAGGTCGTTGCGGGTGCCCTTCGCCTGCTTCGCCGCCTCGATCGCGTCCTCGAAGATGTCGCCGTCGAGGCCGAGCACGGTCTTGCCGAACATCTGGATCAGCCGCCGGTACGCGTCCCAGGCGAACCGCGGGTTGCCCGAGTGGTGCGCGAGCCCGTTCACCGAGTCGTCGTTGAGACCGACGTTCAGCACCGTCTCCATCATGCCGGGCATCGACACGGCGGCTCCGGAGCGGACCGAGACGAGCAGCGGGTCGTCGGCCTGACCGAGCTTCTTGCCCATCTTCTGCTCGAGCAGGTGGACGTGGTCGTCGATCTCGTCGGCGAGGTCGGCCGGTACGGCTCCGGTCTCCAGGTAGACCCGGCAGGCGTCGGCGGTGATCGTGAATCCGGGTGGTACCGGCAGGCCGAGATTGGTCATCTCGGCCAGGTTCGCCCCCTTGCCGCCGAGGAGCTGTTTCAGATCCTTGTTGCCTTCGGCGAAGTCGTAGACGAGTTTCGGCACGGTCACTCCCTGGGTTGCAGGTGGGTGTGTTTCAGGCGCGGGCAAGTGGCCCGCTGGCCGGTCGGCAACAGCGGCGGCGGCGTGCTTTCAGAGTAAGCCCCAAAACCAGTCCAGTTGAACACTGGTCTCACGATGCCGACGTGACGCTGCCCACAGACCGAAGGCCGGAAAACCCTTACAGCGTTGACAACGCGAGACAATCGTCCGGTTTCCTGCCCAACGCAGAAGGAGGGTGTTACCCGCCTTTCCGACGGGCAACACCCTCCTTCTCAGACTGCTACAACTTGCGTCTGGTGCGCAGGTAGTCGCCGACAACGGCGGCTCCGAGGCCGTCCGCATCGGGCGCCAGCACCCGTCCGCCGCTCCGGCGGGCGAGCAGGTCGACGAACGCGTTCAGGCGCGGATCGTCACCGAGCCGGAAGACCGTCAGCGAGGCGCCGAGCTTGGCGAGCCGATCGACCTCGAAGATCGTCTTGCGGAGCGTGGCCGGCTCCGGCGGGTACGAGAACTCCGCCGTACCGTCGGGCTCCAGGTGCGCGGTCGGCTCGCCGTCCGTCACCATCAGTACGACCGGTTGGGCATCCGGATGCCGCCGCAGGTGCCGGCCGGCGAGCAGCAGCGCGTGGTGCGCGTTGGTGCCCTGCTCCCAGGTGCCCTCCATCCCGATCAGTTGCGGCAGCTCCACAACCCCTGCGTACCGTCCGAACGTGATCAGCTGCAGCGCGTCGTTGCGGTACCGCGTCGAGATGAGCTGGTGCAGCGCGAGCGCCGTCCGCTTCATCGGGAGCCAGCGGCCCTCCTGCACCATCGACCAGGAGGTGTCGACTAGCAACGCGACCGCGGCCCGGGCCCGGTGCTCGGTCTCGGCGATCTCCACATCCGCGACGTCGAGCTTCACGCCCCCGCCGCCCCGATGCGCAGTCCGCAGCACAGCATTCCGCACCGTACGCGGAACGTCCCACGGCTGGGTGTCACCGAACTCCCACTGCCGCGTAGATCCACTCAGCTCACCGGCCGCGCCCGCGTTCGACGCGTCGCGCTCGCCCGATCCCCGAGCCGTTCGCAGTACGTCGGCGAGCGCCGTCTGACCGAGCCGCCGCAGCGCCTTCGGCGACAACTGCAGCGAGCCGTCCGGCGCCCGCTCGATCAGGCCCTGATCGCGCAGTTGCCGCTCCAGCTCACTCAGCCGACGGGCATCGACGGTCGCCTCGTCGCCGAGCTGACGGGTGAGGGCGTCGAGGTCGATGTCCTCCAGCCGCGCACCGGGGTACGACTGCGCCAACTGCTCGGCGAGCGCATCCAGCTCGGCCAGATCGGACATCGCCTGCGCGCCCTCGGCGAGACCGAGTGGATCGTCACCACTCATCCGCTCCGACCCCGACCAGTCCTCTCCCGGTCGCAGGGACTGCAGTTGCGCGTCGAGCTGCGACAACTGCTGGGACAACTGCGCGTTGCCGAACGCCTGCTGCGACAGCTCCATCAGCTCGGCCCGCTGCTCGGGCGTCATCGAGTTCATCATCCGCTGCGCCGCGGCGGCCCGCTGCGCGAGCGCGTCGATCAGCTCCTCGACGTTCTGCGGGTTCTCCGGGAAGAACTCGCCGTGCTTGGCCATGAATTCGTCGAACAGCTGCGGTACGTCTGGACGCCCCTGCGCATGCGCCGCGAGCAACGCATTCAGGTCCGTGAGCATCTCGTTGATCCGCTCGACGTCCTCAGGAGTCGTCTGCTGCAGCGCCTCCTTCATGCCCTCGAACCGCGACCCGAGCAGTTCACGGCCGAGCAGTTCGCGGATCTCTTCGTACTTCTGCCGGGCCTCCGACGACTCCCATTGGTAGTTCGCCAGCTCCCGCACGGCGGCAGCCGTACCGGAGGGAAGCGCGTCGAGCTCGGCCTCCTTGAAGCGGGCGTCGTCGGACGGGTTCGGGAACAGCTCGCGGCGCTCGGCCTCCAGCGCCTCGTCGAGCAACCGCTGGACGTCCTGCAGGGTGCCATCGAGGTTGTGCCGCCGTTGGATCTCGCGGCGGCGCTCCCACAACCGGCGGGTCAGATCGTCCAGGCCCTGGGTGTTCCGGGTACCGCGCCGGAGCATCTCCTCCAACGCGGACCGCGGCGACGCCCCGTTCATCACGTCCCGGCCGATCTCGTCCAGAGCGTCCCGCAGGTCCGCCGGTGCCTGCAGAGGATCCGGTCCGTCGTGCCAGGGCCCGTAGGACCAGCCTTCAGGTAGGGAACTCATTTCAGGCTCCGTACACCGTGGTGTCGTCGTCGGCGTCCTTGGCGACCCGTTTGGACAGATACAGCATCTCGAGGGCGAGCTCGATCGCGGCGGCGATCCGGCCGGACGAGTCGTCCGGCTCGACACCGGCGCGGGCGGCGACGTCGTGCAGGACCGGCAGTTCGGGCAGCGCGGCCAGCACCTCACGACCGGGCACCCGTTCACCCGTGGTCACAAGGTTGCCGTTGGCAACAGCGTTGGCGAGCGGCGCGAGGTCGAGCCCGGCGAACCGCTCGCGGGCGGTGTCGGCCACCGAGCGGCGCAGCAGGTACTCGAGCAGCTCGATCTCGCGCCCCTCCTCGCCGGGTTCGAACTCGAGCTTGCCCCGCAGTACGGCCGGAACCGCCTCGAGGTCGACCGGCCGGGCGACGGCCGGCTCCTCGCCGGTGATCGCGGAACGACGCAATGCGGCGGCCGCGATCGTCTCGGCCGCGGCGACCGCGAACCGCGCGGAAACCCCGGACCGCTGGTCGATCGACGTCGACTCGCGCAGGTGCCGGACGAACCGGGCCAGCACCTCCAGCAGCGGCTCGCCGACCTCGGCAGTGAACTCGGCCTCCTGCCGGATCACGTCCACCTCGGCGTCGATGTCGAGCGGGTAGTGGGTCCGGACCTCGGCGCCGAAGCGGTCCTTCAGCGGGGTGATGATCCGGCCACGGTTGGTGTAGTCCTCAGGGTTGGCCGTTGCCACCAGCAACACGTCGAGCGGCAGCCGCAGCGTGTACCCGCGGACCTGGATGTCGCGCTCCTCCATCACGTTCAGCAACGCGACCTGGATGCGCTCGGCGAGGTCCGGGAGCTCGTTGATCGCGACGATGCCGCGGTGCGCCCGCGGGACCAGCCCGAAGTGGATGGTCTCCGGGTCGCCGAGGCTGCGGCCCTCGGCAACCTTCACCGGGTCCACGTCGCCGATCAGGTCACCGACACTCGTGTCCGGCGTGGCCAGCTTCTCGGCGTACCTCTCGCTGCGGTGGATCCAGCGGACCGGCAGGTCGTCGCCGAGCTCGGCCGCGCGGCGCTTGGATTCCGGGGTGATCGGGTCGAGCGGGTGCTCGGGGATCTCGGCGCCGTCGATCACCGGGGTCCACTCGTCGAGCAGGCCGATCAGCGTCCGCAGCAGCCGGGTCTTGCCCTGGCCGCGCTCACCGAGCAGTACGACGTCGTGGCCCGCGAGCAGGGCGCGTTCGAGTTGCGGGATCACCGTGCGGGTGAAGCCGACGATGCCGGGCCAGGGATCGCGCCCGGCACGGAGTTCTTTCAGCAGGTTGTCACGGATCTCGGCCTTGATCGACCGGGGAAGATGTCCGGCGGCCCGGAGGTCACCAGCCTTACGAGGGAGTTCAGCAGGTGCACTAGTCACTTGAACGACGTTAGCTCGCTCAACCCAAAATGCGCCCGCGATATCTCAACGCCTGGGCGTCACTCTCCCGGACACGAACACGTGGTTCGGGGCGAAGGTCACCGGCGACCACGGATGCTCCGTGGATTCGCGGGTGACGAAATGGTTGCCGTCGGCGGGCTCGGCCGGGCGCAGTTCGTACTCGTGGACGGGGTCGTCGGAGAAGGACAGCCGGTCGCCCGTGGCCTGGTAGAGCATGACGAGTTGGCCTTCGCGTTCCTCGACGTCCAGCCGCACGCTGGCGCGCTCGTACCGTCCCACGTGGCGGTCGTCGACCGGGGCGTCGATCGGCTGCGGCGCCTCCGGGTGGGCGACGCCGGCGTACTGCGTGAACACCTCGGAGGCGAGCGGCTCGAACAGCCGGGTGCCGTTGCCGGAGTTGGTCAGCAGGCACATGATCAGGCGCGCCTCCGGGTCGATCCGGAGGAACGCGAGCTGCGAGATCGTCGTCCCGTCGTGACCGAACAGCCGCCGGCCGCCCCAGTCGTAGATGCGCCAGGTGAGGCCGAGGTCGACGAACCCGCCGATGCCGGCCGCGAACGGCACCTGCGGCACCTGCATGGCGGCGTACCGCTCTGTCAGATGCAGTTTGGCGAACTCGAGCAGGTCGGCGGCGCTCGCGGTGATCGTCCCGGCGGGGCCGATGCTGCGCGGGAGCTGCCAGGTCTGCACCCGTGAGCCGTCTGTCGCGAGGTGACCGACCGCGGCGTTGTGCAGCAGCGCCTCCTCCGGCAGCGTGACGGTGTGGGTCAGGCCGAGCGGCTCGATCAGACGGGCCTTCAGCGACTGGTCCCAGGTGCGGTTGTCGAGCACCTCGATCAGGCGACCGAGCAGGACGAAGCCGGCATTGCAGTACGAGTACGCCGTACCGGGCTCGAAGAGCTGGTCGACATCGGCGAGCAGAGCGACGTACCGCTCGAGGCAGTCGTCACCGCGACCGGTGTCGGTGAACAGGTCGCCGTCGATGCCGCTGGTGTGAGTGAGGAGGTGATGAACCGTGATCCTGTTGTCAACAGGTGCCTCGGGCAACAGTTTGACGATGGTGTCGTCCAGGTCGATCCGCCCCTCGGCGGCCAGCTGGACGATCATCGACGCGGTCCAGGGCTTGCTGACCGAGCCGAGCTGGAAGAGCGAGTCGGCGGTGGTGGGTGTCTGGGTCGTGCTGTTCAGAATCCCGTACGGCACGATCGTCGTCTCGCCGTCGTGCCAGATCCCGAGCACCGCCCCGGTGACCTCGGCCGCCACCGCCAATTCGTTCAACCGCGCAGACCAGTCAGGCATGCAGCCAACCTACTTCGTGAATCCTTCCAGCGCGGCGCGAATATCGGCCCACGCAGCGGCCTCGTCCAGGCCCCGCTCGAGCAGGATCTTGGTCGCGATGCCGGCCTGGTCGCGGTAGAAGGCGAGCAGAAGATGCTCGGTGCCGACGTAGTTGTGACCGAGCGTCAGCGCCTCGCCGGCGGCGCCCTGCAGGACGTGCGCGGCGCGTCGCGTGTACGGCGGGTTCTCGGCGTCGAGGCTCAGCGGCTCCCCGGTGCGTTCCCGGGTCGGGCTCAGCGCCTCGACCGCCGTACGTACCGAGTCCTCGGTGATGCCATGGTCGATCAGGATCTTGGTCGCGATCGAGTCGGGCTGCTTGTACATCCCGAGCAGCAGATGCTCGGTGCCGACAAAGTCGTGGTTGCGCTCGGCCGCGACCCCGGCGGCTGCCTGTACGACGGACCGTGCGCGCTGGGTATAGCGCTCGAACGCCGGACGGGCGGTCCACGAGTCGGCGAAGCGCTTGTGGGCGGCCTGCTTGCTGACGCCGAGCACGGCGCTGATCTCCACCCAGGACTTGCCGGCGCCGCGCGCGCGGTCGACGAAGAACCCGAGCGCGGCGTCACTGGTGCTGGTGAGTTCGGTGATCGTCGCCGCGGCGGTGGCGAGCTGCGCGAGCTCGTCCTCACTGCCGGCGTCGGCCTTGATCGTCGTGATGAGCTGCTGCAGATCCGGTCCAGGAGTCATGCCGTCAACCCTAGGTTGACAGAGCTTCGGCGTCAACCTTGGGTTGACGCCGAAGGTGGCGTCTAGGGTTTGGCCTCGTGGACGGGATTCCTGATGTGATCGCGGACGGGTTGCGCGTGCTGTTCTGTGGGATCAACCCGGGGCTGATGTCGGCCGAGACCGGGCACCACTTCGCGCGGCCGGGGAACAGGTTCTGGCCTGCGCTGCACCGCAGTGGCTTTACGCCGCGTCAGCTCGCCCCCGCCGAACAAGAGGAACTGCTGACCTACCGCCTCGGGATCACGAACGTGGTCGACCGTCCGTCCGCGAAGGCAGCCGAGTTGTCCCGCGCCGAGTTGCTGGCCGGCGGGGAGAACCTGGTGAAGAAGGTGCTGGACGTCCGGCCCGAGTGGCTTGCGGTGCTCGGAGTCACCGCGTACCGGGACGCTTTCGGCGACCGTACGGCCACCGTCGGCAGGCAGGACCTCACAATCGGCACCACCCGCATCTGGGTCCTGCCGAACCCGAGCGGCCTGAACGCGCACTTCACCCTCCCCAAACTGACCGAGGCCTTCGGCGAGTTGAGGCTGGCCGCAGAGTAGCTGTCGTCGCGGTTTTGGAACGCAGTCGCTGATGGCCTGACACCACCTGTTCGGCAGGATGGGGGCATGCGTCTGGCGGAGTTGCTGCAATCGATCGACGGGCTCTCGTACGGACAGCGCGTACGCCTGCTCGCCGACCGCGCCTCGGAGTTGGTCGGGTTGCTCGGCGAGCTCGGGCGCGGCAGTTCGTTCGAGCGCGTTCTCGGGCTGCAGCTCGCCGAGATCACGCGGGACACCGAGTACGTCAGCCGGATGCTGCGCGACCCGGATCCTGCCGTGCAGTTCCGGGCGCTCGCCGCCGTGGGGCGCGGCGTACCGGTCACCGACGACGACCTCCGGATCCTGTACGACGACGCGCCGGCCGCGTTGCGCCCCAAACTCGTGGCGCTCGTACGGAGGCAGCGGCGGGAGCGTCTCGCCGTACGGTTGATCGACGAGCACCGGGCGCGCTGGGGCGATGTCGCCGCGACGGGACTGCTCGATGCGACCGATCACGCGACGCTCGAGCGGCTGCTCCCGGAGCTCGCGTACTGCGTGACGCCGGGGACCTGGCGGCGGCTCGCGAAGCATTATCCGGAGCAGGTGCTCGCCTTCGCACGGCAGACGCTGCCACTCGGTGAGGATCGCGACGAGTGGTGGCAGGGCGTGGGGCACGGCGTGGCTGCCACGCTTGACGTCGAGTTGATCAAGGAGGCGCTGCCAGCGCACGACCTGCCGATGGCGGTGATCGACGTCATCGGGCAACTGACGGATCTGGATCCGCGCGGCGTACTGGCGCTGTTGCTCGCGCCAGACCGGCGGGGCACGGTACGCAAGGCGCTGACCCCGGCCTTGCGACGCCGCCTGTACCGGTACTCCGACGACGAGTTGGCCGAGCTTGGGCGGATCCTCTGGCCGGATCTGACTGAGCTGCTGCGCGAGCTGGCTCCGTCGCGGCGGAAGCGGCTGTTCGAGGCCGTGACTCAGGAGGTCGACCTCGGGCAGGCGCGGTTGCCCGAGGGGCTGCTCCGGGTGCTTCCGCAGGCGGTACGGGTCGAGCAGGCGCGCCGGATGCTGACGCTGCCGGTGATCGCGGACGACAGTGCGCTGCGGCGTCGGATGACCGCGGGGTTGCCGTACGACGAGGCGTTCGCCTTGCTCGAGGCCGAGGTCAGGGACCCGGATGCTGGGGTGCGGAGCTCGGTCTATCAGGCGGTCGTGCGCTCTGCTGCTGCGGCTCGGCGGCCGGAGCAGGTCGTGCAGGCTGTGGGGTGGGCCGCGGAGCGGGTGCGCAACGATCAGGATCCGGTGCGGCTCGCCGTGCTGCATACGGTCGCGGACGTGTCGCCGGTGCTGTTGACCGAGGCGTTGACGGGGCCGCTCGAGACCCTGCTCGAGGATGCGCTGAACGCGCGCGACACGTCGTGGGCGACCCGGCGGGCGCTCGGGCGGATCGCCGAGCGAGCCGTCGTACAAGGTGCCCTGGGCAACGAATCGCGAGTGCTGGACTGGGGCCTGCGGGCGCATGCGCGGTTGTCGGAGAACATCGGCGCGCTCACGCTCGATAGGATCGTTGACAATCTACCGCGTGGGCGGGAGGTCGCGGTCTACGACGTACTCCGGCCGGCGATCGAGGCTGCGGCGAAACGGAACGAGTTCGGGCTCGCGTTCGCCGTGGCGGCATCGTTCGGGCGGCGGGCGTGGCGGCTGGACCACCTGCAGAACGTGCTCGAGCAGGCGGTCTGGTCGAACCAGGAGAACACGGTCGAGCGAGCCTGCCGGTACTGGTTGGATGCGCCACCGACCCGGTCGGAGCGGGTTGAGCGGATCATCCGCCGGGACGTGCGGCTCGCGCGCTGGCATCCGGTGTGGTGGCTGGTGACCGAACTCCGGACCGACCTGCTCGACCCGGTGTTCGCGGCGGCGGACAGCATCCGGCGGTTCGATCGGAACAGTCCGTCGTGGGAGGTACCGGCGTATGCGCTGCGCTTGTGGCTCCCTCGGCAGCAGGCCCAGTACGCGTCGTTGCTGGCCGGCGTTGCCCGTGACCAGGGGATGCCTGAGTGGTACCGGGCGGCGGCCGTGAAGACGCTCGGTCAGGTGCCGACGTCCGGCCGTCCCGCTCTGGACGAGTTCTTGGCGAGTGACGACGTACTGCTGCAGGAGGCTGCGCTCGCGGGTCTCGCGTGGACGAACCGGCCGGATCAGGTGCTGCCGTTGTTGCTAGAACATGCCGGTGACGATCGGGCGCGCGTGGCGATGTATGCCGCGGCGCGGGCGGCGCGGTTCGTACGGCCGAGTTTGCTGCCGGGGCTGCTGCAACCGGTGCTGTCCGGCGCGGGCTTGAAGGTCACGTCGCGGAAGTCGGCGGTGCGGATGCTCGGTGAGCTGCGGGCACCCGGTGCTGGTGCCGTACTCACGCAGGCCTGGGCGGACGCGCACCGGGACGTCAGGGCAGCGATCGCGAGTACGGTGGCGCAGCACTTGCTGTACGACCCTGCCGCTTGGGCTGCTCTGGAGCAGGCTGTACATGATTCGCCGGCCACCGCGGTGGTGCTCGGTGCGCGTTCGGCGTACGACGTGCCGCTCGCCTACCGGTCGCGTTACGCCGACCTGCTGATCGCGGTCACTACCCGTTCGGAGCCGGAGGTGGTTGGTCCGACGCTGCTTGCGCTGCCGCAATGGGCACGCCACAACCGTGCCGCTGCAGGGGTTTGCGCCGACTTCGTCACCGATCTGGCACTGCGCAGCCGCGTGTGGTCGGATGCGATCATCGCGCTGGTGTCGATCGTGGCGTCCAATCCGCCGGACGGGCTGCCAGAGCTTGTCGACTCCATCCGGCTGCTGGTCCGTCTCGAGGAGGATCCCGCCCTTCCGAACGCCACCGCCGACCGGGACCATCCTGCTCGGCAACGAATGATCCAGTTGGTCGATCGGCTCACCGGCCGACTGGGAGGACGCTCGGCCGAGACTCGTAGTCATCTCTCGCTGGTGGCGGCTGAGCTCACCGCACCCGACTACCTCACGGAGCGGTTGCAGCTACTCCTGCTGGCAGCACCGCGCGCGATGGACGCCGTCGGTGAGCTGCATGAGGCTGTCGCCGACGACCTGTTGGCTGCCGACGATGCAGCCGATCTCCTCCGCGCGCGCCTCCAGGCAACCGAGGCCAACTGGTCTCCGGCCGAACTGCTCCCGCTCGCCGAATCCCTCGTCCAGGCAGCCGATCCAGCCTCCGGCCTGCTCGCCCACGCCGTCCTGTCCACCGCCGCCCCACGCAACGGCTGGTCAGCCCCCTGGCGCACCCTACTAATTGCCCTACGCAACCACCCCACCCCAGCCATCCGCCGCCAAGCCCTGGCCCTAACCACCACCCCGGAGTAACAACCCCCGCCCAATCAACCACCCGTCCTGACCACTCCCCCTGGCCATCCACCGCCTTCCTCCTGGCCATCCACCGCCCTCCCCCTGCCACGTCCCACGCCCGGCCGCCACCCCGGGTTCCCCTCGGCCCACCTCGTTCTCTACCCCCGCCCCACTTCCCCCCGGCCCACCTCGTTCTCTACACCTAGGCCTCGTCGTCGTCCTGCGTGCTTGCGTTCGTGTTCGCCTCGTCCTTTGCCTTTGCCTCTGCCTGGGCTTCGCGGGCTCGTTTGCGGCGTTTGCCTTCGTGCATGGCGGCGACTCGGGCGACGGGAATCGCGCGGCCCTCCTCCAAGAGGTCCTCGGGAATTGCCTGCAGGGCGGGAAGCGAGTCGGCCCACGGATCGCCGTCGCCCAGGAGGCCCGGCGCCGTCCGGACCGTGAAGTCCCGCGGCGACACGTTCTCCACTTCGTCCCAGCTCACCGGGAACGACACCGTCGTCCCCGGCCGAACCCGCGGACTGTACGCGGCCACGATCGTCGCTCCACCCGCGCGAGTGGAGTCGACGAACACCTTCCCGTGCCGCTCCTCCTTGACGTACGCCGTGGTCGCGACCGAGGGATCCAGCTTCTCCGCCCGCGCCGCGATCGCCCGCGTCGCCGCCGCCGCATCCTCGATCGTCACATTGTCAACAATCGGAACGATGACATGCACGCCCTTCGCCCCGCTTGTCTTCACCGCGCCCGCCAGTCCGGAGTCGGTCAGCGCCTGCCGCACCAGCAACGCCGCCTGGACCGCCATCGCGAACGTCTCGCCCTCCGGCGGGTCCAGGTCGAGTACCAGGTGCGTGACGCGGTCCCAGCGATCGGCGCGCATCAGCGTCGGGTGGTACTCGACGGCCCGCTGGTTGGCGAACCACAGCAGCGTCCGCCGGTCGTCGCACAACGCGTACGAGACCTCGCGCTTGGACGCCTGCGCCCACACCTGCACGGTCCGCACCCAGTCCGGCGTGTACTTCGGAACGTTTTTCTGCATGAACTTCGGCTGCCCCGGCCGGATCCGCACCACCGACAGCGGGCGTTCCCGCAGCTCGGGCAGGATCCGCTCGTGCACAGCGTCCAGATAGTCGACCAGATCCCGCTTGGTCGCCTCCGCCCCGTCGAACAGCGGCTGATCAAGGTTGGTCAGATCGACCCCGTCGCGCGTCTCGTCCGGCTTAGTCGCCATTCCCCGAGCTTAGGAGGCGGACGAGGGTATCGAGAACCACCTTTTCCTCTCCGGGTCGCAGGGTCTGCGGATTCAGGGCGATCGCGTCGTCCGGCAGCCCGTACGTTCCGACCGAGACTCGCGGGTCGCCCTCGAACAGTTGCCGCACCACTTCGTCGCGGTCCCTGGCGAGCCGCAGTACGGCGCGACTGTGCGGCTGACCGGCCTCGCTCGGGTACCCGCGCTCCACCACAACGCCCGGGAGATCTTGCAGCCCCGCGATCCATCCGTCGACCACGCGTTCGTACCCGGCCAGCATCTCGTCCTCGTCCTGCTCCAACGTCCACTCGACCGCGGCGAGCAAGCCCATCAGCTCTTCCTTGCCGACCTTCATCCCGCGTCCGATCTCGTGCAGCGGCGACGTGTGCGCCCGGACTCGCTCGACCAGCCAGCGCTTCCCGAGCACCAGTCCACTGGCTTGCGGCCCGCGCAAACCCTTGCCTCCGCTGACGAGCACCGCATCGGCCCCGATGTCGCGCGTGAACCGCCACAAGCTCGCCACCGGCGGAATCTGAGCGGCCGCATCGACCAGAACCGGAACGCCAACCTCTCGAGCGACACGCACCACGTCCTCGATCGGCAACGCGCCCTCGGCGTAGTGGGCTCCCGCGAACCACAACACGCATGCGGGCTTGCCGGCGAGTGCCGTACGCAGCTCGTCTTCCGACGGTCCGATCTCGACGACGCGCACGCCGAGGAACCGGGCCGAGTAGTCGTAGCCGTTGCGTTGGGACCTGAACATCACCACCTCGGCGTCCGCCGGGAACGCCTGCGACTCAGTGGTGATGCACGCAGCAACGGTCAGCGTGATCGCGGCGGCGGCGCCGGAGGTTACGTACGCCGCCTCGTTGTGGGTCAGCTCTGCCAGCCGCTCCCCCGCCCGCTGGTTCAACTCGGGCAGGTCCACGAACTGCGCCGCCGCGTCCGCCATCGCCTTGAGAACCGGAGGCGGCATCAACGAGCCCCCCAGTACCGTGACCGTCGCGTTGGCGTTGATAACCGGCCGAACGCCCAGCGGGCCACTGCGGTCACTGCGGCCGCCTCGGTCGCCTCGGTCGCCTCGGTCGCCTCGGTCGCTGCGGTCGCTGCGGTCGCTGCGGTCGCTGCGGTTGCTGCGGTCCGGAAGGGGTGCCGGTGATGACGCTGGCGGCGTAGACGGTCGTGGGGTCGGTGGAGTCGTCATGCGACGAACTTCGACATTGCCGGTACGCCCGATCGCTCCGCCAGCCACGCATCGAGGAAGTCGTTGTCCGTCCCATCGAGGTGCGTAACCCGGTACACCTCAGGATCCGGCAACGCCGCGAGCAACGACTGGCACCAGTCCTCGTCGTCCACGGACAGCAAGGTCCGTCCGATGACCGCCGACGCGTGGCGCGTCGGATCGTAGTACGCGAGGGTTGTCGACAATCCTTCTGCAGACGATCCACTGCGTAGCTGATCGTTCAGCTCCTCCAGTGGGTAGAGGCACGACTTCAGCCGGGCCTCCATCGCTCGATAGAACAACAGGTCCGTCACCCGTACCGACCCGAACCCGGGCCGGCGCGCGGCTGTCAGCACCGCGAGGTCGTCACCGGTCACCGCGACGCGTGCCGGATCTACTTCTGCCAGCCCGAGCAGGAATTCGGCAGCTCGTAGACAATCTGCCGCGATCCCGCGATAGACGTACGTCGACGGGTCGTCGATTCCTATTGTCAACAATCCTGGATAGGCGGCCGCGAACCCGTCGTCGGCCAGTCGCTGGCCGCGGTGCATCAGGCTGAGGACGACGTACCTGCTCCGGTCGTTCGGATGCGGGATGTTGTTGACGCTGCCGTACCGCGGGGTGATCAGCAGGCCGGGGAACGGTCCGTCGCCGGACGGGATGCTGAGGTTGCCGTACACGCGGTACGGGCCGGTGCTGGTCAGCCGCACTGTGTAGAAGGTGGCCTCGTCGGTGGTGCGCTCAGGTACCAGTTCGAGGACCGGGCGCGCGGGGATCGCCGCAAGTTCCGCGTCGACGGCGGCCCAATAGTCGTCGAAGGTCCGCTCGGGGGTTGGGCCGGAGGTCGGCTCGGGGGTTGGGCTGGAGGTCGGCTCGGGGGTTGGTTCGGAGGACTGTTCGGGGGTCATGGGGTCACCGTCCTGGGGTGAGGTGCTCGGCGAGGAAGTTCTCAACGATCCGCATCACGTCTGGCAGGCCGGCGTGATGTGCGCAGTGCGGGTACGTGTGCAGCGTCTTCTCGCACGTGAGGACCCGGTGCAAGGCGAAGCCGGTCTCGGGTGGGCAGACGTCGTCTTCGAGTCCGAGGTACAGCAGGGTCGCGGCCTGGACCTTGGGCGCGAAGTTGAGCCCGTCGTAGTACGCGACCGTCTCGCGTACGCGGTCGACATCCTTCGGGTGGATCCGGAGGTACTCGTTGATCTCCTCGTACGGGTACGAGCGGGTCAGCGTCGGCGCGGTCATGATCCCGCAGAGGTAGGGCGCGCCGGCGGCGATGCAGCGGATCACGCCGGGCATCACCGCGGCGGTGGAGATACCGAGGCCACCGCCCTGGCTGGAGCCTTGGAGTCCGATCCGCTGATTGTCGACTTCAGGACGATCCAGCAATACTTCGACTGCGCGGACGACGTCGAGGTAGAACCCGCGATAGCCGTACGTGTTCGGGTCCACGATGTTGTGCGTCAGCAAGCCTGGGTAGCCGGGGTTGAAGATGTCGTTCGAGCGGAGCTTTCCGCGCGGGGCGACGGCGAGGGCTGCGTAGCCGAGTTCGGCCCACTCTTTGGGGATGGTTGGTTCCGAGATGTAGCCCGGGATGGTCACCAGGCCGGGTAGTGGGCCAGGGGTGTCGCGGGGCACTGCGTACCAGCCGGCGATCCGTAGACCGCGGTAGCTGGTGAAGTGCAGATCGTAGACAATCACCGTGTCTGTGGAGAGGGCCGGCATTTCGGTGAGTACCGGGTCGAGCGGGTAGGACGCGCAGTCTGCGAGGCCGGCCGCCCAGAAGTCGTCGAAGTCCGCGGGCAGGTCGACCTCGACGGTCGCGTTCTCGGGGTCTCTCAAGAGCATTCCTCTCATTGCAAGTCGATCACCTGCGCACCGTGCCGGCCGGGTCACGGGCCTGCGGGCCGTGGGGGAAACAGGTGGTGGTGCGGGGGCCTGCTGTGCCGGGGGCGGGTGTGGCGGCGCTGGTCGTGTCGTGAGGAAAACAGGTGGTGGTAGGGCGGCGCTGGTCGTAGTGGACGGGGGTCGTAGGTGTGGCGGGCCTGGTCGAGTCGTGCGTGGAGCGAGTGGTGGGAGGTCGGGCGGATCAGGGCGGGCCGCTCGTGGTGGTGCGGGGTGGGCTGCTCGTGGTGGTGAGGGTGGGTGGTTATTGGGGGGCGTGGAGGGCTTGGCCGGTGGTGGGGTTGAAGAGGTGGATGCGGTGCGGGTTCAGGGCTACGTGGACCGTGCTGTCGTGGCCCAGGCGGAAGGGGGTGGGGACTCGGGCCTTCAGGAGTTCGCCTTCTACGTTCACGGTGACGAGTACGTCGGGGCCCAGCGGCTCGGAGACGAAGACCTTTCCGGGGTGATGGCCGTCGGCGGGGGTTGTGGAGAGGGTGATGTCTTCGGGGCGGATGCCCAGGACCACGGCCGGATCGGCGGGTTCGGCGCTGACGTCCAGGGGCTGGGTGAACGCGGCCGAGCGGAACGTACGTACGCCGTCGACGTCGGACAGCGTGCCGGTGACGAAGTTCATCGGGGGCGAGCCCATGAACGACGCGACGAAGCGGTTCGCCGGGCGTTCGTAGATCTCCTCCGGGGTCGCGCACTGCTGGACGACACCGTTGCGCATCACCGCGATCCGGTCCGACATCGTCATCGCCTCGACCTGGTCGTGCGTGACGTAGATGAACGTCCGGGCGACGTCCACGTGCAGCCGCTTGATCTCGGCGCGCATCAGGACCCGGAGCTGGGCGTCGAGGTTCGACAGCGGCTCGTCGAGCAGATACGCACCCGCGTCCCGCACGATCGCCCGGCCGAGCGCGACCCGTTGGCGTTGTCCACCGGAGAGTTCACGCGGCTTGCGGTCCAGCAGGTCCTCGATGTCCAGCGTCCGCGCGGCCCGCAATACCTCCTCGGCGATCGTTGCCTTCGGCACCCGCATCATCTTCAGCGCGAATCCGATGTTCTGCCGGACCGTCTTGTGCGGGTAGAGCGCGTAGCTCTGGAACACCATCGACACGTCCCGCTTGTTCGCCGGCAGCCAGCTGACCGGCTTGCCGTCGAAGAAGATGTGGCCCTCGGTCGCGCGTTCCAGCCCGCAGATCATTCGTAGGGTTGTCGACTTTCCACAACCGGACGGTCCGACGAGCGTCAGGAACTCCTGGTCCTCGACGGTGAGATTCAGATTGTCGACGGCCACCTTGCCGCCGAACGACTTGGTGACACCTTCCAGACGTACTTCGGCCATGCGCGTCAGCCCTTCACAGATCCGGCGGCCATGCCCTGCACCAGCTTGCGCTGGAAGAGCAGGGCGAGCACCAGGGGTGGGACAACCGCGAGCACTCCGGCCGCGGCCATCACGGTGAACTGGGTGTTGAAGTCGGTGGCGAAGTTCGCCGCCACCACGGGGATCGTCTTCGCCGCCTTCGTACTGGTCAGGAACAGCGCGAACATGAACTCGTTCCACGCGGTCATGAACGCGAACACGGCCGCCGCGACCAGCCCGGGCGCCGCGACCGGCAGGAACACCGTCCACATCGTCCGGAACCAGCCGCACCGGTCGACCCGCGCAGCCTCCTCGAGCTCCCGCGGCACCGACCGGAAGAAGTCCTTCAGGATCCAGATCGTGATCGGCAGCGCGAACGTCGTGTACGAGAGGATCAGCGCCAGGTACGTGTCCAGCAGCCCGAACGACCGCATCAGCAGGTAGAACGGGATGATGATCGCGATCCCCGGCACCATCCGGGTGAGCAGGTACAGCACCAGCAGCACCTGACTGCCGCGAAACTTCAGCCGCGAGAACGAGTACGCCGCGAACGTCGCGAGCACCAGATTCAGCACCGCGGTCGAGGTCGCGACGATCAGGCTGTTCCGCAACGAGTACGGCGTCTCCGACACCGCCCGCCCGCCGACCAGCTCCTGCGCCGCGTTCGGCCGCACGAACCCGAGGTAGTTCTCCAGCGTCGGGTGTACCGGAACCCAGTGCGGCGGCACCGAGATCGCGTCCACCTCGTGCATGAAACTCATCGCCACGATCCAGTAGAACGGCAGCACCAGGTACAACGCGAACCCGGCCGCCAGCACATACAACACAATCTTCTTCCACGGAATCCGATACCGGACCGGCACTTTCACGACGGTGCTCATACGTCGAAGTTTCCTTTCCGGTAGAGGAGGCCGATGTAGGCGACGGAGATGAGGAGGGTGATCGCGGTGATCACCCAGGCGTAGGCGCTGCCCAGGCCGAAGTCGGTGAAGGTGAGGACGGTCTGTACGTCGAGGAGCGCGATTGTCGTGGTGGCATCGCCGGGGCCGCCGCCGGTCAGGACGTAGATCGTGTCGAAGGCCCGGAACGCGTTCATGGTCTCGAGGATCAGCACGATCAGCAGCGGGTGCAGCAGCCACGGCACGGTGACCTGGGTGAAGCGCCGCCAGGCGCCGGCCCGGTCGACCGTTGCCGCGTCGTACAGCTCCGAAGGGATTGTCGACAATCCGGCGAGGAGAATGATGACCGAGAACGGCAAGGTGTTCCACACCTGAGCCAGCGCGGTGAACAAGAACGCGCCGGTTCCCGACGTCAGCCAGGCGTGGTACCCGTCGATCAGCCCGAGTTGCTGCAGCAGACCGTTCAGCGCACCGGTCTTGGCGTCGAAGATCGTCCGCCACATCAGCCCGTTCACCACCCCGGGCATTGCCCAGGGCAACAAAGCGAGGCTGAGCAGCACCCCACGGCCGTGGAACCGTTCGTTGAGCACCAGCGCCAGGACCAGCGCGAGCACGACGGTGAGCCCGAGCACGACCACCACGAACAGTGCCGACACCTTCAGCGCGTTCAGGAACGCATGGTCGCTGAACAGCGACGTGTAGTTGCCGAACCCGATGAACCGCTTGGCCCGCGGCCGTTTCAGGTTGTTCTTCTGCAGGCTGACGTAGAACGAGTACCCGATCGGATACGCGACCAGCAGGGCGATCACCACCATGGCCGGGGCGTTCAGCGCCCAGGCCTTGGCGTTGTCCCCCAGCGGCCGCCGTTCGGCAAGCCCGGAGCGCCCGGCTGAACCGGAGCGTCCGGCGAGCCCGGAGAGCCCAGCCATGCTCAGGAGTACTTCTTCTTGAGCGTGCCTGCGGTCTGCGCCAGCGAGTCGACCGCGGCCGACGGCTGAGTCTGGTTGCTCAGCACTCCCTGCACGACCTTGTGCATCTCGGTCTCGAACTCCGTATACCAGGGCACACCGAGTACGTTGCGCGGCTTCGCGATCTCGGCCAGGTGGGTGTAGATCGCCGGATCCGCGAACTTCTTGAGTGCCGCGGTGATCGTCGGATCGTTGACCATCGCTTTGTAGGCAAACCCGAGCCCACGCTGCAGGAACCAGAACTTGGCCGTGTACGGCACCTTCTTGTCGTCGTACCCACCGAGGTACGTCAGCAGCTTGAACGCGTTGTCCTTGACCTCGGTGTCCTTGGACAGCCCGTACATGCGGGTATTGCTGACCGTCGCATGCTCCTTGCCGTCCAGGCTCGGGACGAGGGCCATCTTGATCTTCCCGGCCGCCTTCGACTTGGCCGGGTCGTTGTAGTCGCGGCTCGCGTACCGGGCGCCGATCGTGTACGCGTACCGATTGGCCTTCATCGCATTGTCGACAGGCACCGGCAGCAACTGCAGCGACGCCGGATCGATCACCTTCGACTTGGTCGCGGCCTGCTGCAGCCAGGTGAACACGTCCTTGGTGACGGTGTCGGACGTGTTCATGATCGGGTTCTGCTGGTCGTCGAACAGGTTTCCGCCGCTGCCGAACACCAGCGCCCACACCCACGACCACCAGGTGTCGGACAACTGCGCGGGCAGACCGATCGGGTACTCCAGCAGGCCGGCGTTCTTGATCTTCACCGCCTGTGCCTCGAGCTCCTCGAGACTCGCGGGCGCCTTCGTGATCCCTGCCTTGGCGAGGATTCCGGCGTTGTACGTCAGGCAGTTGGCGTCGGTGTAGTACGGCAGGCCGTAGCGCTTCCCGTCGTACGTCATCGCCTCCGCGTTGCCCGGATAGATGGCGTTGTAGATCTCGTCGACGCCGTCCATCCCGTCGAGCGGTTGCAGGTACTCGCCGTCGACCCAGGCCGCGAGCGAGTCGTCGTACACGTAGAGCGCGTCCGGCCCGCCGCCACCGGTGAATTCGGCGACGACCTTCTGGACGTACTGCGCACTCGTGATCGGGGTGTAGTTGACCTTGACGTTGCTGGTCTTGGTGAAGTTGTCGAGGTTCTGCTGAACCAGTGCTGCCTCGTAGTCCCAGCCCTCGAACTTCACGCTGCCGTCACCGGAACCGCCTCCGGAGGAGGACGAACCGTTCGAGCAGGCGGACAGTACGGCGGGCGGGACCAGTCCGAGACCGGTCAGCTTGAGGATGTGGCGGCGGGTGAGCTCCATGGTTGTGCCTCCAACGCTTGGGCGATGCGCAGTCGGTACAGACGCGTCGGGCGTCCTTTGGGGTGGTGCTGGGCGGTGCCCTCGACGCTCACCAGGCCGCCGGCGTCGAGGGTCCGGATCAGGCGGCGCCCGCTCTGGTCCGTGATTCCGAGATGACCGGCAAGCTCTCCAGGCGAGAGCGTGCGGCCTTGCAGTTCCTGGTCCAGCGCGGCCAGCCGGGAGACGGTGGTGGCGCTCAGACCGACGTACTTCGCGAGGCGTTCGACGTCGTCGCCGTGCGAACGGTAGGAGTACCGCAGCGCCGCTCCGACCGGCCCCATCGGGCCGATCACGACACCGCTGTCCTCGAACAGGTACGCGCAGGGTTCGACAGCCAGCTCGGCCCGCGCGGCGGCCTGCTCCGCGAGCAGGACGCAGTTGCGCGCCGAGACTCCGACGCCGAAGCCGGCCGAGATCCGCGCGCCGAGCGCCGCGGCGGCCTCGGCGAGCGCCGGTACGGCGACCCAGTTGCGGGTGATGCGTTCGAACAACGCCTTGTGGGCGAAGACGACGACACCGCGGCGCCCACGGTTCTCGATCCAGGCGCCGGCGAACTCGGGGGTGTTGTGCAGGTGGTTCATCAACGCGATCCGGGCGCGTTCCTCGTCCGGCGCGTCCGAGATCAGGAAGACCCCGGCCGCGAACCGCTGCGCACTGGCGCGATCGGACTCGATACGCAACGCCAGTTCGTGCAGCTCGGTACGGATCGTGGCCGGCACCGGCATCCCGCTCATGATCGGGATCTGCCCGGAGAGCTGTCCCCGGACAGCGGCCCGCACGCTGATCACGTAGCTGCGTTCACCGAACCGCGCGAACGCGTCCCGGTGGAACGCCACGATCTCGTCGACGCTCTGACTAGGTGCATAGGGCAAGCAGTCGATCTGGTCCTGATCGAGGTCCAGTGCGGTAGCGACCGCTTCGACAGCCTCTGCCGGGAACGTGTCGATGCTGACCGGCGTACGGCCCCAGCCGCGTTCCTGCGCACGGTAGAGCGCGAGCGTGAGGTCGAGCGCCGACGAGCGGATCACGCCGACCGGCAGGCCGGGTGGGAGGAGTTCCTGGCTCGCCGTGTACGGCACCGGGCCGGCCAGGAAGCCGTCGAGCCGTGTCGTACTCAGGAACTCGGCGACCTTGTCGCGGATCTCGTCCTCGTGGTCGTAGCTGACCCACTCGAGATCCACACCGCTCAGCGTCCGCGCCGCGTCGTGGAACAACTCGTGATGGGTCACGTGGGTGACGACCCCGATCACGATGTCCACGGCACTCCTCCGGCCTGCCAGGCGGCTCATTTACGAACTATGTTCGGAAGTGACTCGTAAATCACATGCCGTCCAAGGTCCCCCGTCTTCGGGCCTCAGGTCAAGGGATCGTGCGGGATTCGTTCAAGCCGCGGCGACTCCACCGGCCGTAGCGTCGCGGGCATGATCCTCGTTACCGGCGGGCTCGGCATGATCGGCGCCCACACCGCCCGTGCCCTGCTCGACCTCGGCCAGCAGGTCGTCGTCACCTCGCATCGCAGCACCGACGTACCGTCGTTCCTGGCCGGCGAGGCCACGGTCGAACGGCTCGACGTGACCGACCGGGAGGCGTTCCTGGCGCTCGGGCAGCGGTACGAGATCACCGACATCGTGCATCTCGCGGGCAGCATCCCCGCGGACGATCCGGTGGCGTACTTCCGTACGGACACGACTGGGTTGTTGAATGCGCTCGACGCGGCGCGGTCCTGGAACGTGCGGCGATTCGCGGTCGCGAGCAGCATCGGCGTCTACACCGGCCGAAGCGAAAACCCTTGGCACGAAGGGCTCGAACTACCGGACGCGGAACTGCCGCACCTGATCGTCGCATTCAAGAAGGCGGTCGAACCGCTCACTATCCACGCCTTGCAGGGATCCGGCGTACACCCGATCCTGCTGCGGATCGGCTCGACCTGGGGACCGCTGATGGACCCGGAGTCCCCGTTCAACTTCGTCCCGCCGTACGTCAGCGCTCTCCAGCGAGGCGAGCAGCCGGCCCCGTTACGCGCGGGCGAAGGCGGCGACTCGTGCTATGCGCCGGATGCGGGGCGCGCGATCGCTTTACTCACGACGGCGGAGACGCTGAATCACACCATTTACAACGTCTCCAGCGGTCGCCCGGCGATGCAGAGCGAGTTCGCCGAGGCCTTGCAGATCGAGACCGTACCCGGAGGCCAACTGACCCCGCACCTCGACATCAGCCGGCTCACCGCAGACACCGGGTTCATACCGCAGTACGAACCCTCGGCAGCGGTCGCGCACTACGTCGCCTGGCGCTCCAAGAACCCCCGCTGAGGCAGCCATCGATCTGCAATTCAACAGGACGTACATGACTACGCACCCACGACCGCACGCGGCGCGGATGCTCGATGGGGTGGGCAGTGGGCGTATACGTACTGTCGAACTGCAGCCCGGTCGAGTGGTTGGATGTAGGGGTGCTGGTTTTGTTGTGCGGGACGTCGTTCTCCGGGAAGAGCACGATCGCCCGAGCGCTGGCACCACGGCTGGCGGCGCAGATCGTCAGCCTCGACGAGATCAACGAACGCCGTGGGTTGTGGGGCGGCGACGGGATTGTGGTCGAGGAGTGGGTGCGGACTCTCCAGATAGCGCACGGGGAGGTGCGGGAGCTGCTGGCGGCGGGTAGGTCGGTGGTTGTCGACGACACGAGTTCGCCGCGGTTCCTGCGTGATGAGTGGCGGGCGCTGGCGGGTGAGGTGGGTGCGCGGTTCACCTTGCTGTACGTCGATGTGGACCACGCGACCGTCCGTCGCCGGCACGCCGCGAACCGGGTTGATTCGCAGCGGCGGGACGTTGCCGATGACGTACTCGATCAGCATCTCGCCGGCTTCGAAGTGCCGGCGGCCGACGAGGGTGCTGTCCGGGTGGCGGGGGTCGATCAGGCGTGCAGGATCGGGTGGTAGATGAGCTCTTGCAGGTGGGTGTCGAGGGTTCGGGAATCGACCTGCTCGAGGTCGAAGTCGGCAGCGCCGGCGAAGATCGGATCGGCTCCGGTGCGGCCGCTGATGACCGGGAACAGTGTGACCTGGACCCGGTCGACCAGGCCGGCTGCCATCAGCGAGCGGTTCATCGCGACGCTGCCGAGGGAACGCAACGGCACGGCGGACTGCTGCTTGAGCTTCGCAACCACAGTCGAGGCGTCACCGGTTTCGAGCGTTGCGTTCGTCCAGGCGAGCGGCGCTTGCAGCGTCGACGACACGACCGTGGTCGGGACGGTGAGCATGCGGAGGTTGACCGGGTCGTCGAGCTGCGCCTCCTCGACACTGGGCCCGAGGATTTCGAGGAACTGCCGGTAGGTGTTGGCGCCGAGCACCACGTGCACGTCGTCGCGGTACAGCTCGACGCGCCGCTCGATGAACTCCGGGCCGGCCTTGCTCCAGTAGCCGCCCCAGTCGCCGTTCTCGTCGTACGACCCGAATCCGTCGAGCGTGCAGAAGATGTCCCAGGTGTACGTCGCGCTCATCATGCTCTCCTCGGTCCGTCGGCTGTTACCCGTACGACGAACACTCCGAGCGCAATCCGACACCAGCGCCGTCAGAAGACCCGAGGCTAACCGCCGGAGATGCCTAGTTCGGCTTCGGTTAGGTCGGCGGTCAGGCCGTCGGTGTCGTCGAGCCAGCCTTGGGGCAGGACGATGTGGTTGCGGGGGCTGCCTTGGCGGCCGCGGGGGGCGCCTAGTTCGGCGACCGGGAAGGGGACGGTCGGGTCCAGCTCGGAGAGGAGCTCGTCGAGGCGGGCGAGGGAGTCGACCATGCCGAGCGCGGCGCGCAGTTCGCCGCCGGCCGGGAAGCCCTTCAGGTACCACGGCACGTGCTTGCGGAAGTCCCGCAGCCCGCGCTGCTCCCCCATGAGCTCGGCAAGCAGCTCACCGTGCCGCCGCATCACCTTCGCGACCTCACCGAGCGTCGGCAGCCCGAGAGTCTCTTCGCCGGCGAACGCCGCCGCCAGGTCGCGGAACAGCCACGGCCGCCCGAGACACCCACGCCCGACGATCACCCCGGCACACCCGGTCTCGGCGACCATCCGGAGCGCGTCACCGGCCTCCCAGATGTCACCGTTGCCGAGCACCGGGATGTCGACATGCTCAACCAGCGCAGCGATCGCTGACCAGTCCGCCTGACCCGAGTACGCCTGCACCGCCGTCCGGCCGTGCAACCCGATCGCAGCAGCACCGGAGTCCGAGGCGATCTGACCGGCGTCCAGGTACGTCTGGTGAGCGGGATCGATCCCGATCCGGGTCTTCATCGTCACCGGCACGCCGTACGGGGTCGCGGCATGCACCGCGGACCGCAGGATCGCGCCGAGCAGATTCCGCTTCCAGGGCAGGGCAGCGCCGCCGCCCTTCCGGGTCACCTTCGGAACCGGGCAGCCGAAGTTCAGGTCGACGTGCGCGACACCGTACTGATCGCAGAGGATCTGCACGGCCTTCCCGATGTACGTCGGATCGACGCCGTACAACTGCACCGAGCGGACCGTCTCGCTGGCGTCGAACGTGAGCATGTCCAGCGACTTCTGATCGCCCTCGACGATGCCGCGGGACGTGATCATCTCGCAGACGTACAGCCCGGCACCCTGCTCGGCACACAGCCGCCGGTACGCCGCATTGGTGATGCCGGCCATCGGCGCCAGCACCACCGGCGTCCCGATCGTCAGATTGCCCAGCTTCAGCACGAGACCCTCTTTATGCCTTCTCGACCTGGACCTTGCCGGTGCCGGTGACCTGCGCCTGGTACGGCTGGACGGCGTTGGCGGTCGTGGTCACGTCGCACTTGATCGCCGGGCCGGCGGTGGCAACGACGCCGATCTCGTCCAGTTCGCAGGTCACCTTGGCGGCGCCGGGAGCGGCTCGGAGCACGGCGTCGATCACCTTCGCGCGGACGATCGCGACCTTCGCGGAGGTGAACTTGTACGACGCGCTGTACTGCTTCGCGTCGACGGTGAGCTTGCCGGTGAAGGGCTTACCGCCGTACGTCACCGTGCAGTCCAGCGAGTGCTGGCCGGCGGTCTCGACCTTGTCGATCCCCGGGCACTTGACCGTCGTCTTCGCCGCGCGGCCGGCCGCGACCTGGGTCTGCTTGGAGATCGCGAACGTGATCCGCTCGGCCAGCGGCGCGTCGTCCGCGGGCGCACCGGTCACCTTCGGCGTCGGCCAGGCGGTGCCGGGCGTCGGCAGCGGCGTCAGCGCAGGCGTCGACGCGGTCGGGATCGGCGTACTCGAAGACTCCGCGACCGTCGGCGCGCTGGAACTGGTCGTTGCCGAAGGAGTCGTACCCGCGTCCTTCTTGCTGTCCGAGCAGGACGTCAGCGCGAACGCCGCAAGCACTGTCAGGCCGGCCAGCAGCCCCCGTGAAGTCTTCATGTCAGCAACCCACCAGGTGCTGGGCGAGGTACCCGGTGACCTCGGTGAGGGCGACGCGTTCCTGTTTCATCGAGTCCCGTTCGCGAATCGTCACAGCGTGGTCCTCGAGGGTGTCGAAGTCGACGGTGATGCAGTACGGCGTACCGATCTCGTCCTGGCGGCGGTAGCGGCGGCCGATCGCACCGGCGTCGTCGAAGTCGACGTTCCAGTTCTGCCGCAGCTCGCCGGCCAGGTCGCGCGCCTTCGGCGACAGGTCGGCGTTGCGGGACAGTGGCAGCACGGCGGCCTTGACCGGCGCGAGCCGCGGGTCGAAGCGCAGCACCGTCCGCTTGTCGACGCCGCCCTTCGCGTTCGGTGCCTCGTCCTCGGTGTACGCGTCGAGCAGGAACGCGAGCACGTTGCGGGTCAGGCCGGCCGCGGGCTCGATGACGTACGGCGTCCAGCGCTCGCCCTTCTCCTGGTCGAAGTACGACAGGTCGGCGCCGGAGTGCTTGGAGTGCGTGGACAGGTCGAAGTCGGTACGGTTCGCGATGCCCTCGAGCTCGTCGAACTCCTTGCCGCCGAAGTTGAACCGGTACTCGATGTCGACGGTGCGCTTGGAGTAGTGGCTGAGCTTTTCCTTCGGGTGCTCGTAGAACCGCAGGTTGTCCGGGCTCAGCCCGAGGCCGGTGTACCAGTCCCAGCGGGCCTTCAGCCAGTACTCGTGCCAGTCCTCGTCGGTGCCGGGCTCGACGAAGAACTCCATCTCCATCTGCTCGAACTCGCGGGTCCGGAAGATGAAGTTGCCCGGGGTGATCTCGTTGCGGAAGCTCTTGCCGACCTGGGCGATCCCGAACGGCGGCTTCTTCCGCGCGGTGCCCATCACGTTCGCGAAGTTGATGAAGATGCCCTGCGCGGTCTCGGGCCGCAAGTAGTGCAGGCCCTCTTCGGACTCGACCGGGCCGAGGTACGTCTTGAGCAGGCCGTTGAACATCCGCGGCTCGGTGAAGGTGCCCTTGTTACCGCAGTTCGGGCAGGCGATCGCGGACAGCTCGACGGTCTCGGCGTCCTTGTTCTTCCGGCGGGCGTAGTCCTCGCGGAGGTGGTCGTCGCGGAACCGCTTGTGGCAGGACTGGCACTCGGTCAGCGGGTCGACGAACTCCGACAGGTGGCCGGAGGCCTCCCAGACCTGGGTCGGCAGGATCACCGAGGAGTCCAGGCCGACGATGTCGTCGCGGCCGGTGACCATCGTCCGCCACCACTGGGTGCGGACGTTGTTCTTCAGCTCGACGCCGAGCGGACCGTAGTCCCAGGCCGACTTGGTTCCGCCGTAGATCTCGCCGCACGGGTACACGAAGCCTCTCCGCTTGCTGAGGCTGACGACGGCATCGACGGTTTCCACGGGCACTTTTGGACTCCAGAACAGGTACAGAACAGGTACTGACAGATCTACGGAAGGAACCAGGCTATCGGTCCGGGGTGCCCGTCATCGAATCCTGTGCTACAGGAACAGGTCCTCGTACGCGGTCGGTTCGTCGATCGCCTGCGACAGCAGCGGCACGGCGGTCAGTTTCACCTCGTACGGCGAGAGGGCACGCCGGTAGCTCCCGATGTTCTCGAACTCCAGGGTCAGCGCGAGCAGCTCCGGGTCGTCGACGTTCCGCCCGGTCCGGGCCGCGACGAACCCTTTCTGCTGCCCGAGCACGTCCACCGCGGCCTGCAGCCGCTCGCCGAACCCGGCCTGCTCGGACTCTCCCACCCGGAACCTGATCACCACGAACACGGACCCAACCTTAGAACCTGGAACAATAGGTTCATGAGCACCCCCAGCAGCCCGTTGCGGCAGCGGATCACGAAGGCCAGTTATCCGTACGTCGCGAAGCTGCACGCCGCGCCCAAGCTGACGCTGCCAGGGATCACGCTGGTGCTCGCACTGGCCGGAGCGTTCGCTCCGGTCACGATCGGCGTGGTGGCGCTGGTGCTGCTCGCCCTGCTGCTCGGGTGGCTGGCGTTCCTGTCCTGGCCGGCGGTCACGACCGGGCCGCGGTTCATCCGGGTGTTCGCGGTCGTGCTGATCCTGCTGTTCGCGGTCTCCAGGATCGCCGGGCGCTAGGGCGTGGGATCAGGAGACACGCCCTAATCGCGGCCCAGGCTGTCGTACGCGGCTGCGACCGCGGCCTCGCGGAGCTCCGCGACGGGCTCGTGGTCGATCATCACGGCGCAGTCGGACAGGCCGCCGAGCGCGACCATGCAGCGCACCACGTCCGACAGCGACGGGCTGGTGCCGATCAGCAGCTCGGCCAGCGTTCCGCGCCATTCGATGAAGCGGTCGGCCAGCTTCAGCTCGTGCAGCACGGACAGGTCCCGGATCGCGAGCTGGATCAGCGCGCGGTGCCGGTAGGCGAGGTCGAAGTACGAACCGAGCAGCTCCCGGGCGGGGACGGGCGCCGCGGCCCGCTGTGCGGCGGCGTACGCCTCGAACTCGGCGATCATCGGCTCGACCAGGCTGTTCAGCAGGTCCTCGCGGGACGCGAAGTGGTAGTAGAGCGCGGGCTTCGTCACCCCGAGGCGGTCGGCGATGTCGCGCAGGCTGGTCTGCTGCACGCCCTGCACGGCGAACAGGTCGAGCGCGGCCTGCTGGATCCGTGCCCGGGTGTCACCGGTCCGTTGTCTCGGCATACGCCCAAGATTATCTGACCTTCCGTTAAGTAAGCCATTGACAACGCCCTGCCCGTTTACTTACCTTCCGATAAGTAAGGAGGCAGTGATGAAGGTTCTGATCTCAGGTGCGAGCGTGGCCGGACCGGTGCTCGCCTACTGGCTGCGCCGGTACGGTTTCGAGCCGGCGGTCGTCGAGCGGACGCCGGCCGCGCGGCACGGGCTCGGCGGGCATGCCGTCGACCTGTTCGCCCCGGCCGCGGAGGTGACCCGCCGGATGGGCTGCTGGGACGCGATCGACGCCGCCCGCACGCGGCTCGACGCGATGACGATCGAACGGTTCGGCAGGCGCCCGGTCGAGGTCGACCTCGGCCGGATGTACGCCGGGCTGTCCAGCCGGCACGTGGAGATCCTCCGCGGCGAGCTCACCAAGATCCTGTACGCGACCACCCGCGGCAGCGCGGAGTACTTGTTCGGCGACTCGATCGCGAGCCTGCACGACGACGGCGCCGGGGTCGACGTGACGTTCGACTCCGGGACGCAGCGCCGGTTCGACCTGGTGATCGGCGCCGACGGTCTGCACTCGAACGTCCGCCACCTCGCCTTCGGTCCCGAGGAGCAACTGCACCGGCCGCTCGGCGGGTACCTCGCGGTGTTCTCGATGCCCGACGTCTTCGGGGTCGGCAACCACATGCTCGCGCACTTCTCGGTCGGCAAGCTGGTCGGCATCTACGGCGTGCGCCAGACCGGTCAGGTCCGCGCAGGATTCCTGTTCCGGGCGCCGGAGTTGCAGTACGACTATCACGACAAGGACGAGCAGAAAGCCTTGCTGACCAAGGAGTTCAGCGACTACGGATGGAAGGTTCCGGCGCTGCTCCAGCAACTGGAGACGGCCGACGACTTCTACTTCGACTCGATCGCGCAGATCACTCTGGACTCGTGGACGTCCGGTCGCGTCGGGCTCGTCGGCGATGCGGGCTACTGTCCGGGGCCGGCTGTGGGCGGTGGCACGAGTCTGGCTGTGGTGGCGGCGTACATCCTGGCCGGTGAGCTCGCCGCCGCGCGCAGCGATCCGCCGTCCGGGCTCCGCAACTACGAGCGGATCATCCGGCCACTGGCCGACAGCAGTCGCCGGTTGAGCCCGAAGGTGATGGGCACGATCATCCCCAGCAGCCCGCTGGCGTTGCGCTTGATGCCGGCCGCAGCTGCTCTGCTGCCCAAGCTGCCGACGTCGGTACAGCGCCTCATCTGGTCGCAGAACGCAGTAGGCAAGGCACTGAACTCAGTCGCACTCCCCGACTACTCAGACCTCGTCCAGCCCGAGAGCGGTCAACCGGTCGCGTAAGCAGGACAGCTCCTTGGCAACGCGTTTAGCCAACGCCTGTTGGTTTCTGGGCGCACGCGGCCACACGTACACCTCTGACTCGAGGTGGTGGGTCAGTGGGTGGCCTCCACCAACCAGCCTGGTCAGACAGTCGTCCAGTACGCCAGTAGTCACACTCAACGGAGCAGGTGGTGCGGCATGGGCCGCCAGGTGCACATTCATCCGCCAGGCCGAGTGACCGGACAGCTGGTACGCCTGCGCGATGTCATCCACTCCCGGCCCGCCCCACTCGCGCAGCTGGCGCAGGTACCTCGGTACGCCGAGTTGACGCAGCACGTACTGGCCTGAGGCATCGGATGGGTCGACGAGGGTGGGAGCGACTGCCAACTGCGCCTTCACCACGTCCACGCCGGCTCGCCACAGCAGCTCGAACGACTCGTCCAGGTCCTCGAACTGCACCGCCAGGTGACAGGTGTCGAGGCCAAGCCCGATCCGCGACCTGCCGCCGTACGGACTCGAATAGCGATCCAGCCACGCTGCGGCCTGACCAACCATCTCCAGGACGCAACCGGGCACAGTCTCGACAGCGATCCGGATCCGCCGGCCGGTCCTGCTCTCCGTCCGTACCAGGTGCTGCTCGACCCGGTCGAACGCCTCGCGGGCGGCCAGGTTGCGCGCCTTCGACCACGGGGTCCGCCAGCCGAGCGGTACGGTCGAGATCGATCCGTACGGCGCATCGCTCGGCAGCAGTTCCGCGAGGATGTCGACGAGGTCGAGGGTGTAGCGGAGGCGTTCGGGATCTGCCCAGTCGGGGCAGTACAGGTTGGCGCCGGTCAGCTTGGCGGCGTGCGGGATGCCGTTCAGGCTCACGACCTCGAGCCGGTTGCGGTGCAACGCCCGCCGGAGCTTGCTGAGCGATGCCGGCGAGTTCGCGAGCCGATCGGCCAGCCGGTGCGGGAACCACAGCCCGACCGCGAGCGCCCGCACGTCGAGGGTTGCGCGCACCAGCCCCGCACAACCATCCAGGCCCGCGACGAGTTCGTCGAGGTCTGCCGCCGAATGCACCGTCGCGCAGTACCCGAGCTGAACCGTCGTGCCGTCCCGATGCCGGAATCTCATCCGCACTCCTCACCCCGTGTGGCCACGGAAGGTAAAGACCGACGGACGCTCCGTGACCTACTTGCAGGGTAAAGGTGCAGCGGCTACGCGGTAGGTTCCGGCGTGGCGACCAGATCGCGGGAGCGGTCGGCGACCGCCATCGCGGCCAGGGCGGTGGTGAGCGGAACGGCCGCGATGATGCCGAGGCTGCCGACCAGACCGCGGACGACCTCCATCGCCACCGACTCCGTGGAGATCACCGACAGCGTCGGCAGGTCCTGGATCGCGAACACAAGCAGCACCGGCATCGCTGCACCGGCGTACGCGAGCACGAGCGTGTTGACCACCGAGGCGACATGCGTACGCCCGATCCGCAGGCCGGCCGACATCAGCTCGCGCCGGCTCGCGGCGGGGTTGGCGGCGGACAGCTCCCACACCGCGGCCGCCTGCGTGACGGTGACGTCGTCGAGGACACCGAGCGCGCCGATCACCATCCCGGCCACCAAGAGGCCGGTGAGATCGAGATCCGGCGCGAACGACTTGGCCGCGGACGCGCCTTCGGCAGCAAACCCGCTCAGCTGCGAGAACTTGGTGAAGAACCAGCCGAGCAGCACCGTCAGCCCGAGCGCGGCGATCGTGCCGGCGAGCGCGATCGAGGACTCCGCGTTGATCCCGTGCGTCAGGAACACCGCGATGGTCATGATCACCGCGCCGCCGACGACCGCGACGAGGAGCGGATTCGAGCCGCTCAGGATCGCCGGCAGGATGAACCGCGTCAGCATCACCGCGGTCACCGCGAGCGCGATCAACGCGGCGAACCCACGCCAGCGCGACAGCGCCACGACCGCGATCGCGAAGATCACCGCGAGGATCAGCAGCGGCTTGGTCCGGTCATGGTCGACGTACTGGTACTTCTGGTCCAGCGGCGCGCCCTCCTGGACGCCGAGCATCACCTCCTGGCCGACCTTGACCGGGATCGCGGCGCCGCCGGCGGTCGGCAGCTGGACCGGCGCCAGCTGGCCCTTCTCGGGGCCGTTGCTCAGCTTCACGCTGGCCAGGTCGCACTTGTCCTTGGGATCGGGGCAGGCCTTGATCGCGGTGACTTCGCCGCGCGCCGTACTGGTCTGGTAGGAGTCGATCTTCACGCCGCCACCCGGCCAGAGCACGACCATCAGGACGACGGCGCCCACGATCAGCGGGACCAGGATCGCGGCGACCACGATCCGGACGCGGCGGGCGACGACCGCATCCGAATCCACCACGGACGTGTCGACCACATGATCGCCGTGGCTGTGCCCATGCCCATGCCCGTGCCCATGACCGTGGCCCGCTGGAATTTCGAGGGGCCGGCGGCGGTTGCCCCTGCGGTCGGCACGCCGTCTCCCGACATTGCGGCTGGCCATCGTGAACTCCCTGTTTTGACAACCACTTCCAGTTAAGATGAAAATGATTGTCATGAAATCTGGTCTTCGAGCACTTGTCGCCGGCGCAGCCGCCCTGGCCACCCTCACCCTGGCCGGGTGCGGTGGCTCCGCGGCCGACGGTACCGGGGACGGGAAGCTCGACGTCGTCGCATCGTTCTACCCGCTCGAGTTCATCGCCCGGACAGTGGGGGGCGACGCGGTGCACGTGACCACCCTGACCGCACCCGGCGTCGAGCCGCACGACCTCGAGCTGACCCCCAAACAGGTCGGGGCGATCGCGACCGCCAAGCTCGTCGTCTTCGAGAAGAACCTGCAGCCCGCCGTCGACGAGGCCGTCGAGCAGAACGCGAAGGACGCCGGCTTCGACATCGCGCCGGCCGCCCAGCTGGAGGCCACCGGCGCCGACTTCGAGGAGCACGAGGACGGTGCCGTCGCGCCCGCCGCGCACAAGGAGAACGCGCTCGACCCGCACTTCTGGCTCGATCCGGTGCGCTACGCGGCGGTCGTGAAGGCGGTCGAGGACAAGCTCGTGAGCCTCGACAGCGCGAACGCCGCCGGGTACCACGAGCGTGCGAAGGCGCTGCTCGCCCAGGTCGGCAAGCTCGACACCGACTACCGGACCGGTCTCGCGCACTGCAAACTCACCACGTTCGTGACGAGCCACGAGGCGTTCGCGTACCTGGCGAAGCGATACGGTCTGACGATGGTCGGGATCGCCGGGTTCGCGCCGGATGCGGAGCCGACGCCGAGCCGGATCAAGGAGGTCCAGGACCTCGTGAAGGCCCAGCACGTGACGACCATCTTCTACGAGGAGCTGGTGAGTCCGAAGGTGGCCGAGACGATCGCCCACGACGTCGGCGTACAGACCGCGGTGCTGAGCCCGATCGAGGGTCTGTCCGACGCCAACTCCAAGGAAACGTACCTGACCCTCATGCGGGACAACCTGCAAGAGCTCCAGAAAGCGAACACCTGCTCGTGAGTGACACCGCAGCAAGGGCCGTTCAGGTCGACGATCTGTCCGTCGAGCTGGGCGGTCGTTTGGTGCTTCGGGGCATCGATCTGCGGATCCGGCAGGGCGAGGTGGTGGCCGTGCTCGGCACCAACGGCTCTGGCAAGTCCACGCTGATCAAGACCATCGTCGGATTGCTTCCCGCGGCTCGTGGTGAGGTGCGGCTGTTCGGCACGCCGGTCCCCCGGTTCCGCGAGTGGCGCCAGGTCGGGTACGTGCCGCAGCGCATCACGGCCGCGGGCGGCGTACCGGCGACGGTCTACGAGGTGGTGTCGTCCGGCCTGCTGTCGAAGCGGCGAATGTTCGCGCCGCTCGGTGCCGCGGGCAAGCAGGCGATCGAGGAGGCACTCCAGGTCGTCGACATGTGGGACCGGCGCAAGGACGCGGTCGCCGAGCTGTCCGGTGGGCAGCAGCAGCGGGTGCTGATCGCGCGGGCGCTGGTG
>NZ_JBICUC010000001.1:205011-356271 GCF_043197975.1 Kribbella sp. NPDC048928
GTCCGGGCCGGACCTGCTGATCCTCGACGAGCCGACGGCCGGGGTCGACCTGGCCAGTCAGCAGATCTTCGCCGACGCCATCCGCGAACGGGTCGAGCGCGGGACCACCGTGGTGATGGTGAGCCACGACCTGGGCCCGATGGACGCGCTCATCGACCGCTCGGTGGTGATGCGCCGCGGCCGCATCGTGTACGACGGCCCACCGCACGCCTCCCAGACCCACGCCCACGTCCACCACTCCCACAGCACCGACGACGAGCCCGGGTGGATCCCCACATGACTGTGCACATTGCGCGCCTCAGTCCAGGCCGGGAGGCCCCATGAGCATGTTCGAGCTGGAGTTCATGCAGCGGGCGTTGATTGCCGGGCTGCTGACCGGGTTGTCGGCGCCGGCGATCGGGACGTACCTGGTGCAGCGCCGGTTGTCGTTGATGGGTGATGGGATCGGGCACATCGCGATCACCGGTGTGGCCCTCGGCCTGCTCACCGGGAGCGCGCCGGTGCTGACCGCGGTCATCGTGTCGATCGCCGGCGCGACCGCCATCGAGCTGGTCCGCGCCCGCGGCAAGGCGACCGGCGACGTGGCACTGGCGCTGATGTTCTACGGCGGCATCGCGGGCGGCGTACTGCTCATCGGGCTCGCCGGTCAGGGCGCCGCGACGCTCAACACCTATCTGTTCGGTTCACTCACCACGGTCTCCCAGAGCGACCTGTACGTCGTGGTCGGTCTGGCCATCGCGGTACTGGTCGTCGCGATCGGCCTGGGTCCACAGCTGTTCGCGGTGTGCCAGGACGAGGAGTTCGCCCGTACGACGGGGCTCCGGGTCCAGCTGCTCAACCTGGTGATTGCCGTGATGGCCGCAGTGACGGTCACGGTGGCGATGCGTACGGTCGGGCTGCTACTGGTCAGTGCGCTCATGGTCGTCCCGGTGGCGACGGCGCAGCAGGTGACGCGGTCGTTCCGCAGTACGTTCGTGACCGCTTGTGTGATCGGTGTGGTCGCGTGCCTCGCCGGCATCGTCACGTCGTACAACGCGAACGTGGCGCCGGGCGCGACCATCGTCGTACTGGCGCTGGCCGGGTTCGTCGTGGCGGCTGCGGTCGGGACGCTGCTGCGGCGGCGGTCCGGGCGGGCGCGTCCACTCGCGGACGAGGAGCCCGAGATCGGCGTGCCGGCGCCGGCGCCGCATGTGGTGAGTGCCGGGCATCCGCACGCGCACAGCCGGCAGTGCGGCCACCAGAAGGTCGAGCACGGCGATCACGTCGACTACGTCCACGACGGCCACCTGCACGCGGCGCACGACGATCACTGGGACGAGCACTGATTTGCCGACTTCTGAGAGAATGGGGCGTGGCGACGACATGACTGGAGAAACGGTGGCTATCGGAACACGCTCGACCCGTCAGCGCGCGGCGGTGGCGCACGCGCTCGACAAGATCGACGAATTCCGGACCGCCCAGGAGATCCATCTGGAGCTCCGGTCCGCCGGGGAAGCCGTCGGCCTGACCACGGTCTACCGCACCCTGCAGGCGCTCGCGGACTCCCGTGAGGTCGATGTACTGCGCACGGCCGACGGCGAGACGGCGTACCGGCGCTGCTCGAAGGGGCATCACCACCACCTCGTCTGCCGCACCTGCGGGCGCACCGTCGAGGTCGAGGGCCCGGCCGTCGAGCGCTGGGCCGACAAGGTCGCGGCCGAGCACGGCTACGCCGACATCAGCCACACCCTGGAGATCTTCGGCACCTGCGCCGACTGCCAGAAGTAGGCCCCTGCTGAGTGACGCAGGTCACCTTTGCCTTTGAGTGCGCTCTAAGGCGTACGGTCGAAGACATGACCACGATCGAGCTGCTCACCCCGCCGGTTCGGCGCGCGGCGATCGCCGCGCACGCTCCTGAACTGGCGCCGATCGACCCGGATCTGTTGTGCCTGCTGGACCTCCCGGACGATCTGCCCGAGCAACTCACCATCGCCGAAGCGGCCGAGCTCACCGGTCTGACCGCCCACACCCTGCGGTACTACGAACGGATCGGTCTGCTCACCGTCCGCCGGGACGCGGCCGGCTACCGCAGCTACGACCGCCGCGCGATGACCAGGATCGTGTTCATCAGCCGGTTGCGGGTGTCCGGCATGCCGATCGGCACCATCAAGCACTACCTCGACCTGGTGCTGGAGGGCGACGACACCGCTCCCCAGCGGCTCGCACTGATGCAGGAGCACCGGGCGAGGATCCACCAGCAGCTGCGTGAACTGCAGCTCGCGCTCGCGGTGACCGACTACAAGATCGCCGCGTACGGCGGCACCGCCGAACCGTAACCAATCACGCACCCGGCCGGCGGAGGCAGTTCGACCGTCGGTGGGCGAAGCCATGCCAACTTTCTGGAGACTGCAATGAAACTGGGTAATCAAGGCGCCGAGGTCAGCCGGCTCGGACTCGGCTGCATGGGCATGAGCGCCGCCTACGGCACCCGTGACGATGCCGAGTCGATCGCCACGCTGCACCGCGCACTCGACCTCGGCATCACCTTCCTCGACACCGCCGACATGTACGGCTCGGGGGTCAACGAGAAGCTGGTCGGCTCGGCGATCGCCGAGCGCCGCGACGAGGTGTTCCTGGCGACGAAGTTCGGGATCGTCGGCGATCCGGCCAATGCGCAGTCGGGCGGTGTGCGGTCGCGCGGCGTGGACGGTTCGCCGGCGTACGTCCGCTCCTCGATCGACGGTTCGCTGCAGCGGCTCGGCGTCGACCACGTGGACCTGTACTACCAGCACCGCATGGACCCGACCGTCCCCATCGAGGAGACGGTGGGCGCGATGGCGGAGCTGGTCACGGCCGGCAAGGTCCGGTACCTCGGGCTGTCCGAGGCGTCCGCGGAGACGATCCGGCGCGCGCACGCCGTACACCCGATCACCGCGGTGCAGAGCGAATGGTCGCTGTTCAGCCGGGACATCGAGGCGTCGGTGCTGCCGGCTTGCCGCGAGCTCGGCATCGGGATCGTGCCGTACTCCCCGCTCGGGCGCGGCATGCTCACCGGCGCCATGCCCACGGAGCTCGCCGCCGACGACTTCCGCCGTACCCTCCCCCGTTTCTCCGGCGACAACCTGGACGCGAACCTCGCGCTGGTCGACGAGATCCGCGCGGTCGCGACCCGGTACGACGCGACGCCCGGCCAGGTCGCGCTCGCCTGGGTACTTGCGCAGGGCAACGACCTGGCGCCGATCCCCGGGACCAAGCGGCGCAAGTACCTGGAGGAGAACTGGGCCGCGATCAGCCTGGAGCTGTCCGCGACGGATGTCGAGGCGCTGTCGAAGCTGACACCGGTCGGCACTCGTTACCCGGACATGGCCTGGGTCGCCGGGCAGTCCGCGCCGCAGGGCTGATAAACTGACCGCAGTAAGCCTTCCGTACCGGACACTTCCGGCGGGAGGCTTTTCTGCGTTCTGATCCCTTGTGAGGAGACCTATGTCTGATCTGGTGGTACGTCGTGTCGAGGCGTCCGACCGGCCGGTGATGGAGCGGCTGTGGCTGATGTTCCGCCACGACCTGTCCGAGTTCCAGGGCCAGCTCCCGCGTCCGGACGGCACCTACCGCAGCGAGTGGCTGGAGCACGTCCTCACCGGCCACCCCGAGTGGGCCGGGTACCTGATCTCGCTGGGCGATTCGCCGATCGGTTTCTGCTTCATGCGCGCGCTGCAGCAGCCGGTGCACGTACTGAACGCGTTCTTCATGGTGCGCCCGGCCCGCCGGCACGGGTATGGCCTGCAGGCGGTGCAGGAGGCGCTCGCCCACCACCCTGGTCCGTGCGACGTCGCGTTCCAGGGCAACAACGACAAGGCGGTCCGGTTCTGGCAGCGGGTCGCGACCGCGGTCTCCGGCGACGCGTGGACCCAGGAGGCGCGCTCGATCGCGGGCAAGCCGGACGCGACCCCCGACCTGTGGATCTCATTCAAGGTCTAGCGGCAGGCCGAAGTACGCGAAGAGACCCTGGTCGAAGAACGTCACGTTGTGCGTGATCCCGGCCCGGCCGACCGCGAACACTTGCAGGCTGTGGGCGCGGAACCGGCCGTCGTCGGCGAGTGCGTACGCGCCGACAGCAGGCTGGTCGTTCGCCTGGGTGACGACCATCCGCCAGGCCGGACCGCGCATCGAGTACACCCGCGCCATGAACTCGGCGTACGCGTCCCGGCCGACGAACCAGAGCGGCGCGGGCGGCATCTCGAGCACGACCCGCTCGGCGAGCAACCGGGACAGCGCCTCGATGTCGGCCGCCTCGAACGCGCGGACGTAGTCCTCCACGACCGTACGGATCTCGCCGTCGGTCGGCTCGTTGACGTCCTCCTCCTCCAGGTCGACCTCGGCGAGCCGGGCGCGCGCCCGCTGGAGTGCGCTGTTCACCGAGGCGGGCGTCGTGTCCAGCGCCGCGGCGACGTCGGCCGCGGGCCAGTCCAGTACGTCCCGCAGGACGAGCACGGCTCGCTGCCTGGCCGGTAGGTACTGCATCGCGGCCACCAGCGCGAGCCGGAGACTCCCCTTCGCCGCCGCCGCCACGGCCGGATCGGTCGGGAACGGTTGCAGCCAAGGCACATCGCCGGTCGGCTCGATCGCTGCCTGCGCGTCATCGGCCGCTGCGACGAGTCCGGACGGCAGCGCGCGCCGGGAGCGGCCCTTCAACGCGGTCAGGCAGGCGTTCGTGGCGATCCGGTAGAGCCACGTACGCATCGACGCCCGCTGCTCGTCGTACGTGTCGGCCGCTCGCCACGCGCGCAGCAGCGTCTCCTGCACCAGATCCTCCGCGTCGTGGATCGATCCGAGCATGCGGTAGCAGTGCACCAGCAACTCGTGCCGGTGCGGTGCGGTCCTGCGGTCGAAGTCATCGCGGTCCATCGGGCGTCAGCCTCCCACGGCTCGAATCGGTGCCAGCAGGAGTATGTACCGCGGACCGGTCCGGAACTCATCGCCGCGGCACCGATGAATCCGCCGGATCCGCCCGGTACATACCCCGTCCGAACCTGACGAGGGAGAACCCTGATGGCCACTGTCCAGATCAACCGTCCGGCAGGCGTCGAGACCCGCCGCGGGCCGATGCTCGCAGTCCTGCTGCTCGGCCAGTTCATGGCCCTGCTCGACACGTCCATCGTGAACGTCGCGATGCCGACGATCGGTGCTGACCTGCACGCGTCCGGCGCCTGGCTGCAGCTGGTGGTCGGCGGCTATCTGGTGACGTACGCAACGACGCTGATCACCGGCGCGCGACTCGGCGATCTGTACGGGCGCCGCCGGATGTACCTGATCGGAGTGGTGCTCTTCACGCTGGCCTCTCTCGCGTGCGGCCTCGCACCGGCGGCCTTGCCGCTCGTACTGTTCCGCTTCGTCCAAGGCATCGCGGCGGCGGTGATGGTGCCGCAGATCATGAGCGTGATCCAGACCCAGTTCACCGGCCCGGCCAGGGCGAAGGCGTTGTCGGCGTACGGCGTGACGCTGTCGGCCGGTCAGGTCGTGGGGCTGATCGCGGGCGGGCTGCTCGTCGGCGCGAACCTCTTCGGTACCCAGTGGCGCCCGGTGTTCCTGATCAACGTCCCCGTCGGCGTCTGCCTCGCGATTCTCGTACCGCGCGTGTTGCCGGCGGACCGGCCGACGGCCGCGCGGCGTCTCGATCTTGCCGGACTCGTGACGCTGACCAGCGCGGTCCTGCTTCTCGTACTACCGATGGTGGTCGGGCACGAACTCGGCTGGCCGGCGTGGACGTTCGCCTGCTTCGCGGCCGGACTCGTCCTGGCGGTGCTCTTCTTCCGGATCGAGCGGCGCGTCGCCGACCCGTTGGTGAACCTCGACGTCCTGCGCTCCCGCGGCCTGGGGGCCGGCCTCATCACGCTGACCTGCACGCTGGTCGCGCTCGGCGGATTCATGTTCAGCTTCACGCTGCACCTGCAGAACGGGCTCGGCGAGTCAGCGCTGCGGTCCGGCCTCACCTGGTTGCCGTTCGCCACGATCTTCGGACTGGTCGGGTACTTCTGGCGCTCGCTCCCGCAGCGGCTGCATCACCTGGTCGTTCCCGCCGGTCTCGTGCTGTGCGCCCTCGGCTACGCGGGCATCGGCCTCTCGGACACGCTCATCTGGCCCGCATTGGTGCTGAGCGGCACCGGCATGGGACTGGCTGCGAGCCCGCTCGTCACCCAGTCGCTGGTTCACGTACCGCTGGCCCGGGCAGCCGACGCGAGCGGCATCGTCACCACCACGATGCAGCTGAGTCAGGTCGCCGGTGTCACGATCTTCGGCACGCTGTTCCTGTCGAACGACCAGTCGCTGGCGACGACGACCTGGTTCATCGCCGCCGTCGCCGCGGCCGGGATCATCGCGGGCAGCTTCCTGTCCCGCGCAGTGCGAGCCGCCTAGAAGACGACGACCGAGCGCAGTACGTCGCCGTGGTGCATCTTCGCGAACGCGTCCTCGACGTCCTCCAGGGCGATCGTCTCGGAGACGAAGCGGTCCAGCGGCAGCCGGCCCTGGAGGTGCAGGTCGATCAGCAGCGGGAAGTCGCGGGTCGGGAGACAGTCGCCGTACCAGCTGGACTTCAGCGAGCCACCGCGGCCGAAGAAGTCCAGCAACGGCATCTCCAGGCTCATCTCGGGCGTCGGGACGCCGACCAGCACGACGGTGCCGGCCAGGTCGCGGGCGTAGAACGCCTGCTTCCAGGTCTCCGGGCGACCGACCGCGTCGATCACCACGTCGGCGCCGAACCCGCCGGTCAGGTCCTGCACCGCCTGCACCACGCCGTCGTGGTCGAGGCCCTTCGAGTTGATCGTGTGCGTGGCGCCGAGCTCCTGCGCCGTGCTGAGCTTGCGGTCGTCGAGGTCGATCGCGATCACCTTCGCCGCGCCCGCAAGCCGGGCTCCGGCCACTGCCGCCGTACCGACGCCACCCGACCCGATCACCGCGACCGTGTCACCGCGGCCCACGTTGCCGGTGTTGAGCGCGGCACCGAGGCCGGCCATCACACCGCAGCCGAGCAGCCCCGCGACCTCGGGCTTGGCCGCCGGGTCGACCTTGGTGCACTGGCCGGCCGCGACCAGGGTCTTCTCCGCGAACGCCCCGATGCCGAGCGCCGGGCTCAGCTCGGTGCCGTCCGCGAGCGTCATCTTCTGCTGGGCGTTGTGCGTGTTGAAGCAGTACCAGGGCCGGCCGCGCAGGCAGGCGCGGCAGTTGCCGCAGACAGCCCGCCAGTTCAGTACGACGAAGTCACCCGGCTGTACGTCGGTCACGCCCTCGCCGACCGCCTCCACGATCCCCGCGGCCTCATGCCCGAGCAAGAACGGGAAGTCGTCGTTGATACCACCCTCGCGATAGTGCAGATCCGTATGGCAGACGCCGCACGCCTGCACCTGCACGACCGCCTCCCCCGGACCTGGGTCCGGGATCGTGATCTCCTCGATCGACACCGGAGCACCCTTGCCCGCCGCCACCACACCACGCACCGTCTGAGCCATGCCCCGAACCTAACCGCCGCATCGTGTCCCCGTCATCCCCACCGCGCGCCTAACGACAGGACGTAGTCGTCTACGTACATCGGCCGCCACGCCTGCGACCGGCCCGCGAGACCCCGGTGGACCCCACCACCTCCTGTTCTTACGTACACCGTCTGTCCACCGGTCGGGGGACAGAGGGTCCGCCGGGCGGTGCTCCCGGGGGACGGTGCGCGAACGCGAGAGTTGAGGCATGGAGAACGACAACGCAGTGAGGGTGCGCGGCCTCGTCAAGCGATACCCGGACAAGGTCGCGGTCGACGGTGTCGATCTGGACATCCACCGGGGCGAGGTGTTCGCCCTGCTCGGTCCCAACGGGGCCGGCAAGACGACGACCACGGAGATACTGGAGGGGTATCGCCGTGCCGACGAGGGCGAGATCAGCGTGCTCGGGTCCGACCCGGCGCACGGCGACCGGGTCTGGCGCAGCCGGCTCGGGATCGTACTGCAGACCTCGCGCGACGAGGCCGAGTCGACCGTGTCCGAGCTGGTCAACCACTATGCCGGTTACTACCCGAACCCGCGCGACCCGGACGAGGTGATCGCCGCCGTCGGGCTGGACGACAAGCGCAAGAGCCGGCCGCGCAAGCTGTCCGGCGGCCAGCGCCGCCGGCTCGACGTCGCCCTCGGCGTCATCGGCAACCCGGAACTGCTCTTCCTCGACGAGCCGACGACCGGCTTCGACCCCGAGGCCCGCCGGCAGTTCTGGACGCTGATCGAGAACATGAGCACGAGCGGTACGACGATCCTGCTCACCACCCACTACCTGGACGAGGCCGAGCACCTGGCCGACCGGGTCGGTGTGATCGCCGACGGCCGGATGATCGAGGTCGGAACGCCGGAGACCCTCGGCGGACGCGGCGCCCGCACTGCGCGAGTGTCCTGGACCGACAGCGACGGACCGCACGAGCTGCGCACCGACCGGCCGACCGCCGAAGTCGCCGCGCTGATGGCCCGCTTCGGCGGCGAGGTTCCCGAACTCCAGGTCCGGCGCCCGAGCCTGGAAGACATCTACCTGGACCTGATCGGCAAAGCCACCGCCGACCGGACCGCCGCAGTCACGATGGAAGCTGGAGCACTCTGATGGCGAACCCGACGACCACGAAGCCCCTGCCCTCGACCGTCGCGGTCGGCCTGGCCCGGACCAAACTCGAGGTCCGCGAGTTCTTCCGGCAGCGGGAGGCGCTGATCTTCACGTTCTTCTTCCCGATCATCTTCCTCGGCATCTTCTCGGCCGTCTTCGGCGGAACGGACTTCGACGGCGTCAACGCCGCGACGTACTTCACGCCCGGAATGATTGCCTCCGGCATCTTCCTGAGCAGCTTCCAGTCACTCGCGATCAGCATCGCGCTCGAGCGCGACGAAGGCCTGCTCAAACGGCTGCGCGGTACCCCGATGCCTCCGCAGGCCTACTTCATCGGCAAGATCGGCCAGGTCCTGATCACCTCGGTCGCGCAGATCGTGCTGCTGCTGGCGATCTCCAGCCTGCTGCTCGGCGTCGACCTGCCGACCGAACCGGGCAAGTGGCTCGACTTCGTCTGGATCTTCGTCCTCGGTACCGCGTCGGGCTCGGTGCTCGGGATCGCGTTCAGCGTCGTACCGAAATCCGGTAAGGCGGCGTCCGCGGTGATCACGCCGATCGTCCTGCTGCTGCAGTTCATGTCCGGCGTGTACTTCGTCTACAGCAGCCTGCCCGCCTGGATGCGGAACGTGGCGTCGGTCTTCCCACTGAAGTGGATGGCGCAGGGAATGCGGTCGGTGTTCCTGCCGGACGGGTTCCAGCTGACCGAGCCGGCCCAGTCCTGGCAGCTCGGCACCGGCGCGATCGTCCTCGCGATCTGGCTGGTCGTCGGCCTGTTCCTCGCGCAGCGGGTGTTCCGCTGGACCCGCCAGGACGCAGGCTGATGAAGCAGCTCACCGGTACGGCGGAGACCCACGGGGATCGCCGCCGTACCGAGCTGTCCGTACGGCCCGCGTGGACCGGCCCTCGGCTGTGGATCCTCGTGTGGAGGAAGATGGGGTCCGTGCAGAGCTCACGCGGTGGCGCCGGACAGCCCGTCTGGAACCGGACACTCCTCGGATGGCACATCGTGTTCTGGGTACTGCTCGGGATGACACTGGCGCTGTCGTTCAGCGGCGGCCTGGGGACGACCCGGCAGATCGTGTTCGCCGGTACGGTCGTGCTGCTGGGAGTGGCGTACCAGTTCATCGGGCTGCCCGCGACGCGCTCGCGCCGGACGGTCCCGTCGTACGTCTATCGGCTGGTGCTGATCGCGTCCCTGATGGTGCTGATCGGGCTGTATTCGCAGTCGGTGTTCCTGATGTTCATCGCGTCGGCCCAGATCTGGCTGCTCTGCGAGGACGTCCGCGAGGGCATCGGGTTCAGCCTGCTGCTGGTGATCGGCGTCGGTACGGCGCAGCTGTGGAACGCGGGGTGGGGCTGGTCGGCGTTCTGGGAGATCCTGCCGTGGATGCTGGTCAGCCTCGTGGTCAGCCTGTTGTTCGGGATCTGGATCGAGAAGGTCATCACCCAGAGTCAGCAGCGCGCCGAGCTGATCGAACAGCTCGAGTCCGCGCGCGACGAGCTCGCCGAGGCCCACCACAGCGCCGGGGTGATGGCCGAGCGGGAGCGGATGGCGCGGGAGATCCACGACACGCTCGCGCAAGGGATGACGTCGATCGTGATGCTCTCGCAGGCCGCCGCCGCGGAGCTTGCCCAAGGCGGTGGGGCGGGCGCGGCGGCTCGGCTCGCCGCGATCGAGGACACCGCCCGGGAGAACCTCGCCGAGGCGCGGGCGCTGGTCGCCGCGTTCACACCGGTTGCGTTGTCGGAGGCGACGTTGACCGAGGTGCTGCGCCGGCAGGCGGAGCGGTTCGCCGCGGAGACCGGCGTCGACGTACAGGTCGAGCTGGACCTGCCGGACGACGAGGTGGCGGCGCTGCCGCAGGCGCAACAGGTGGTGCTGCTGCGGTCGGCGCAGGAGGCGCTGGCCAACGTACGCAAGCACGCGGCCGCCACGCAGGTGCTCATCACGCTCGGGTTGGCGGACAACGGGGTCTGGATCGAGATCCGCGACGACGGGTCCGGGTTCACGCCGGGCAGCGAGTCGAGCGGGTTCGGGCTGAACGCGATGCGCGGACGGGTCGAGGAGTCCGGCGGATCGGTCGAGGTCGAGAGTGCGCCCGGTCGTGGTACACGTGTGCAGGTACTGATCCCCGCTGTCCAGGAGGACGTGTGATCCGGGTTCTGGTGGTCGACGACCACCCCGTGGTGCGATCCGGCCTGTCCGGAATGCTGTCCGTGACGGAGGACATCTCCGTGGTCGGTGAAGCCGGCGACGGGTCCGAGGCGCTCGCCCTCGTCGAGTCGACGCAGCCAGACGTCGTACTGATGGATCTGCGGATGCCGCGGATGGACGGAGTCGCCGCGACCGGGGCGATCGTCTCCTCGTACCCGTCGACGCGGGTGCTGGTGCTGACCACGTACGACACCGACACCGACATCCTGCACGCGGTCGAGGCGGGCGCCGCCGGCTACCTGCTCAAGGACACGCCACATGCCGAACTGCTGAACGGAATCCGCGCCGCCGCCCGCGGCGAGACCGTCCTCGCCCCACCGGTCGCCGCGCGGTTGATGTCCCGGCTCCGGACCCCCGCACCCCCACCGGCCGCGCAACCGTCACCGCGCGAACTCGAGGTCCTGGCCGCCGTCGCCCGCGGCCTCAGCAACGCCGAGATCGGCCGCGAACTCTTCATCGGCGAAGCGACCGTCAAAACCCACCTCCAACGCCTCTTCGCCAAACTAGACGTAGACGACCGAACCCACGCCGTAACGATCGCCATAGAACGCGGCCTATTACCGTCGCCCGGCCGCTAACTCCCCCTGGCTTGTCCGGCGGGGCCTCGGCTAGCGGCCGTTGTCCCGGTCGTCCTTCGCCTGGGTCTTGGCGGGCATCATGTAATCGAGCCGCGGATCCCTCGGCCCCGACTCCTCCGCCGACCCCGCCACCGGCCCGGCTGCTGTCCCGGCCGCAGGGCCAGGCGTGACGCCCGCGTTGAGCGCCCGGACCAACTCAGAATCGACCTGCGCCGCACCACCCGCGCCCGCGCCGGCACTCCCCCCGCGCTCCGCATTGCCAGCGCTCGCGTCGTTGACGGGGGCTGCGTTGTCCGCCGCGGTCGCGCTGTCCGCGGCGGACGCCTTGTCTGCCGCAGCGATGGCCGCCTGGATTGCTGTCTCCGCCGACTGCACCCCATGCCGGGTCGTCTGCTCCACCGCAGACGACCCGCTGTGCACGTCACCCAGATCGTTGCGCAGGTGCCCCATACCGGCCCGTGCATTCCTGACCTGCGTACGCACGGTAGAAGCCGTCGAGTCGATCTCAGCGGAGTGCCGACGATGAATGTCCACCGGCAACCTCACGCTCTCGAGATGCCTCGCCGCATCAATCGCCGTCTCGAGCCTCCCCGTGACCATCCCGAGCCCCTTGCGAGCATTCTCGGCCGCGGACTTCAGCCCGTTCAGCCCCTCCCGCAACTTCGCGGTCGTCGCGCCGTCCGCGCCGGGCAACTGCTCAAGGGCATCGACGTGCTTGAGACCATCGTCCAGACCCTGCGCAGCGTCCCGCAGCGCAGCGCTGTGGGCCTCCAGGCCGTTGTTGGTCTTCCGGATGGCGGTGGCGAGGTCCCCTGAGGTCTCCTGCGCCCCGCGGAAGGAATTCTTCAGCAGTTCGTTCGCATCCCGCGTCGCGCTCGGTCCGACCGCCGCGTTGCTGTCGGCCTCCCGCTCGCGGAGCCGGTCACCGTACCGGTCCAGATTCTCGACGTCCTCCAGCCGCAGCCCGAGCGTCCGCGGCACCTCGACCGCGTCAAGGGCCGACGCAACGTCCTGCAGCCTCATCCGGGCCGTCACCATCGCATCCGCGATCTGATCGGTCAGCCGTGCGATCTGCGCCTCGTCAGCCATCAGCTCTCTTCTTTCGTCCGGCGCTCGTCCTCGGCCAGGGCAGCGCGCAGTTGCTCGGCCACTCTACGGACCTGCTCCTGTGCGGCGCGTAGCTCCCGCTCGACGACCTGCTGCGGGGTGTCCTCCGTCGGCTGGTCCGGCACGCTGCATCTCCCGTTCATGTCGTTGACACTTGCAACGACACTAGACGCTGCGGGGGCTGATCCCGTTCCCAAGGGCCCGTTGGCTGAGAGCGGTCTCAGTTTGCGGCGCCGGGCACCTCGTTCGGGACCGCACCGCCGTACCGCCGGTCACGCTGCGCGTAGATCTCGATCGCCCGCCACAGATCCCGCCGATCGAAGTCGGGCCAAAGCGTGTCCAGGAACACCATCTCGGCGTACGCCAACTGCCACACCAGGAAGTTGCTCGTACGCTGCTCCCCCGACGACCGTACGAACAGGTCCACCTCGGGAATGTCGGGCGCATAGAGATGCCGCGCGATCGTCTGCTCCGAGATCCGGTCCGGCTTGACCTTGCCCTCGGCAACCTCGCGGGCGATCGACCGCATCGCGTCCGCGATCTCCGCGCGCCCGCCGTAGTTCACACAGAACTGCAGCGTGATCGTGTCGTTGTCCTTGGTCCGCTCCTGCGCGTACTCGAGCTCGTCGATCACGCTCTTCCACAGCCGCGGCCGGCGCCCCGACCACACCACCCGGACCCCCATCGCGTCGAGCTCGTCGCGCCGCCGATGGATCACCTCCCGGTTGAACCCCATCAGGAACCGCACCTCGTCCGGCGACCGCGCCCAGTTCTCCGTCGAGAACGCATACGCCGAGATGTACTTCACCCCGATGTCGATCCCGCCCTTGATCACATCCAGCAACGAAGCCTCCCCGGCCCGATGCCCCTCGGTCCGGGCCAGCCCCCGCTGCTTGGCCCACCGCCCGTTCCCATCCATAACAATCGCCACATGCCGAGGCACCAGCTCCGCAGGCACCACCGGCACCACAGCCCCCGAAGGATGCGCCTCCGGCGCCACCACCACCTTCGGCCCCCGCCGAGCCCCCTCCTTCTCCCCCTGCCCGACCCCAAACCCCCGACCCCGACGACGACCAATAGGCGACATGCTCCAAATCCTCCCACCCCCACCCGCACCCCCGCCGCAACCCCTCCTTGTGCACCAAATCCGTACCCACCGCCCCACCCCGTACGAACCCCATGCACAAAGTCACCCACCCGCCCCCGACCGCCGAACGCCCCGCCTGCAACAACCTGCAACCTGTGGACAACCCACCCCACCGAACACCCTCCGTATGCCACCCTTACACCAACCGCATCCATGAAACGGAGCCCCACCCATGCCCCGCCGACCGGCGTCCACTACCGCCCTAGCAGTCCTCTGCGCCCTATCGGCGCTAACCGCCTGCCAAGGCTCCCCCGAGGCCGGCCGGCCAAACACAACGCCCACCACAACATCGCCGACTACGAGTCCAACCCCCAGCGTGCCGCCCACGCCTGCCCGGCCCACAGCGGAGCAGGCCGCCATCGCTGCCGCCAAGGCGCGCTACGTAGCCGCTTGGTCGGCCATCGATACGGCTCTCAACAACCCTCCTGCGGCGACTCGCGAAAAACTGTTACAGGCGGGTGTCGGCCGCAATTGGCTCATCGAGATCTGGGGAAGCGTCGGGTTCAACCAAGAGCGCGGCTGGTACCAGGACGGCCGAGTGCGCGTGGAAACGCTATCCGTTACATCGGTCAAGGCCAAAGGCGAGGAGCCGGAAGTCAACCTCACCGCCTGCCTCAATTCGACCAAGGTCACACTCCGATACTCGAAAACGCGCAAGCCCGTACCCCTGGGTCCCGGGACGAGCGGGCGAAGCAAGGTACAGGCGAAACTCGTCTTCGCCGCTTCGGCAGGGCAGGCCAAGAAGATGTGGTTCCTGGTCGATCAGCAGGACACCGGCGAATGCTGAAGCTTATCGCCAGGTCGCTTGCCGGCCTTCTCATCAGCGCCTTGATCCTGACGGCGTTGGGTTTCGCGGGCACGGCTTCGGCAGGAGAGAAGAAGAAAATGCCGCCGAAGCCTGACGGCGATTATGTACCGTTCTGCACACCGAACGGCCATTGCTATTGGGCCCCACGCACGGTTGTAGATGGCACAGATGACACGACGAAGCCGGGCGGAAAACCTGCCGAGTCGACCATACGGACGCCTGAGCGGATCTGCCTGCTCGGCGGCGCCGCGCGCCCATGCACCTCCAACCTTGGTAACTGGTCGAACAGCCAGCAGTGCTACCTGCAGCGCGTCGCCCCGCAGCCGCTGCACAGCGACCCCGTCTGGCAAGGGCACACCGACGGTGCTATCTGGGCCTGTGTCCATGAGGAGGAAACTCGGTTCGTCACGAGATGGATTTGGCTGCCCGGCAGACCCGACACAGTCGTGGTTGACCCGATGACTCTGGTTTACGAGGCAATTGGGGAAATGTATCTGTCGCCCCCGCTCATCAAGACGGCACCGGGGCCCGGACAGATCGGCCTGGTCAACATGCCGGTCTGGTTGTGGGTGACTAAGACCGAGAACACATGGGGCCCGATCGTGCGGTCCGCTGGCGTGCCGGGTTTGTCGGTTACGGCGACAGCCCGGGTGAAGGCCATCAACTGGTCGATGGGTGACGGCAAAACGGTGCGGTGTGAAGGACCAGGTACGCCCTACTCCAAGGCCATGGGTGTGCAGAACTCCCCCACCTGCGGCCACCGCTACACCAAGACCTCCCACAAGCTCGCGAACTGCAAGTACCCGGTCACCGCGGTCGCACAGTGGGACATCACCTGGACCAGCACCCTCGGCGACGGCGGCCAGATCTCGATGACCCAGCAGGCCGCAACCCAGGTCCGAATCGGCGAAGCGGTACCCGTCCTCGTCGACCCGAACGACAACGACGCCACCGCAGCCAATTCCGCCTGCTAATAGCGCGACACCGGTTGTCTGTGCGGTGTCGGCCGTACGTCGGTAAGCCGGTTACCCAGAGCCTCGATTACCAGGCCCAGGTAAGAGCCGCGCTCCGGACAGCCCTCGGATACCGCTCAACCAACGCCCGGCGTACGGCTCTACCCGCCAGACGATTGCTGTATCTCGGCATACCGCGCCCAAAGCACACGCGGCCGTGGTCGCACGTGGCGCGACTCACGAGGGGATCTCCCCACCGGTCTACACGGTGGTTCAGTAACTACCCGTGCGATTGGTCCCCCTGAGCGCAGTCGAGGTCGTACCACCGCGAGCGGCTCCGCGGGGCGCTCCAAGCCAGACGGATGCATTCGTCACCGATAACGTGAAGGCCTTTCACCACAGTCCTCGCTACTGCGGCGATGCAACGCGCGAGCCCGGGCCCAACGCCCGAGATCACGCCACTGCAGCAACCTGCAACCTGTGGACAACTCCCTCCACCGAACACCCTCCGTATGCAACCCTTAACCAAACAACACCCAAGATCGGAGCCCCACCACATGCCCCGCCGACCGCTACTCGCAGCCGCCGCCACGCTCAGCACCCTCACCCTGCTGACCGCCTGCAACGGCTCCCCCGAAGCCGGCCGGCCCAACACCACCACTCCGACGCCCACAACAACCGCGGCGACGCCAACGGCGAGTGCTCCGTCTGGGCCTAGTTGGACGCCTCAGCAGCAGGCCGCCATCGCGGCCGCCACAACCCGTTACAAGGTCGCGACCGCCGCCATGGATCGAACGTTCATGAACCCTTCAGCACTCGACCGATCAGCACTGGAGAAGGCGGGTATCGGTGAAGCCTGGATCATTACGATCGTCGACCAGGCCCGGACACTGGTCCGCTCCGGTCTCTACCAGACCGGAACCGCCCAGATCACAAAGACAGAAGCTGTCTCCGTCAAATTGGAGCAGGCGCAGCCCGAGGTCAGGCTCACCAACTGTGTCGACAGCTCGAAGCAGGTCATCAGGTTCAAGAAGGACGACAAGCCCGTCCCCGTGGACCCGAGCGATGGAACCCGCCACAAGCTCGCATCCCGCCTGGTCTTGGCCCCACGCGCGGTCGGCGGCCAGAAGGTCTGGTTCCTCATCTCTGACGAGGACGCCGGGCCATGTTGACACGGATTCGACTCGTATGGTCCGCTGCGGTGATCGCGACCGCCATGTGCCTGATCGTCTGCGTCGGCTTGGCAAATGCCGCTATCGTCCCGCCACCAGGGCCGCCGCCGGGCCCTGGATACGAGTGGCTCTGCCTTGGCGGTCACTGCAAGTGGGTTCTGACAGGCAAGCAGCCGACCAGCGCCGCACCCACCCAGCCAGGATCACCCGCCAAGCACGGTGGTACGGCGAAGAGGGTGTGCACATTCCATGGAGCAGCGCAGGCATGTGTTGACCCAGATCTCGGCAATTGGTCGAACAGCAATCAGTGCTACATGCACCACGCCGATCCGCAGCCTCCGTTCAGCGACCCCGCTTGGAAAGGTCACACAGACGGGAGCGTCTGGGCATGCGTCCGCGAACAGGGCTACGACCTCGGTAGGCATCTTGTCACCGAGTGGGTCTGGCTGCCCGGTAAGCCCGACCTTGTTCTTCCGGATCCAGTGACGCTGGCTTATCAGGCAATTGCAGAAATGCAGTTGGCGCCACCGCTTGTCAAGACCGCTCCGGCCGCTGGGCAGATTGGTTTGGTGAACATGCCGGTTTGGTTGTGGGTTACCAAGAGTGAGAACACTTGGGGGCCGATTGTTCGTAGTGCGAGTGTGCCGGGGTTGTCGGTTACTGCTACGGCCAAGGTCAAGGCGATCAACTGGTCTATGGGGGATGGGCAGACGGTGCGGTGTGAGGGGCCCGGTACGCCGTACAGCAAGGCCATGGGTGTGAAGAGCTCGCCGACCTGCGGGCATCGGTACAGCAAGACGTCGCACAAGCTTCCGAACTGCAAGTATCCGGTGACTGCTGTGGCTCAGTGGGACATCACCTGGACGAGCACGCTTGGCGACAACGGGCAGATCTCCATGACCCAGCAAGCCGCCACCCAACTCCGAATCGGGCAAGCAGTCCCGGTACTCGTCGATCCGAACGGTGGCGACGCCACCGCGCCCAGCACGAACGGGTGCTGACGAGGTAATTGGGCGTGAACGCCGGCCTGATCGCGGGCGCCCAGGAGGTGCACCCTGCGTCGGGCGGGCCGTGCGTTCATGACTGGTGTTGGCCTCATTCGCGTACGTCGTCGAGTGCTGCGGGCGAGGTTGTGGATAACGCGCGGGATTGAAGGCGGAGGCAATAGGTTCCGGGGATGGCGGGTTGGGCTTCTGTTGATGCGGTTCGGGCGGATCTGGCGGGGGTGCTTGCGCGGTTTCGGGCGGGTGGGTGGGCGTTCAGTTTTGGGACGGGGTTCCTGAGGCGGTCATGCTCACGTACGACGAGTTCGAGGACCTCGGCGGAGAAGGCAAGTTCGCGGTCGCTGACGACGTGATCGAGCCGGCCGTGCTTGCGCAACAGTTGCCTCAAGTTGTGGAGGCTGCGCGGGCCGGCACCGGTGCCCCGGTGGTGTGGGGTGCGGACGGCGAGCCGGAGGCCGTGGTGATGTCGGCCGCGCAGTATCGGGATCTGCGCGGCGACGATCATCCACCGGCGGGTGTTATCGACGACCCCACGGCGCGCCGGTATGCAACGGAGCCACTCCCGGGCAGCCGGCCCCTGGACCTTGACGAGTGGGCCGCTCGGATGGGGACCGAGACACAGGAACTGCTGGAGGAGCTGCGGCGTGAGGACCAAGAGGAATCATGACCTTCGGGGGCGGGGACCGCTTGGTGGCGGGGCCTGATTTCGATCTCGACTATCGCCGGATCGATGTCGCAGCGAGCAGGAATCCATCTGGCCCCGACGCCGCGCTCCGACGCCAGGTGGTTCGGGCAATGCTCGACCTCGCGGCAGGCAAGATCAATGGGCATCATGCGCTGAGCTACCGCCGGGAAAAGGCGATCTGCGCGACTGCGTGACGGCGTACCTCCGGGTGGATCCGCAACGCCCGTCGGACTACCGGCTGGTGTTCCGGGAGCTCGCAGCAGCAGCCCCCCGGCGAGCTGGCACGGCGGGAGCTGCTGGCGATCAAGTACTGAGGCAGGCTGGACTGCCGAGTGCGAGCCGACCGGGCACCCGAGCACTCTCCCACTCGCGCAGCCGTCGGGCAGCCAACGCCCGAGGAACCTGCGGCCGTCCCCGACCGGCTGGCCGACGCGGGAGCGACGAGCGCGTTAGCTTGGTCTGGTTAGTGGAGTTCGTGGGGGCCGCGGGATTGGGTTATGGGGCGGGGTGTGGGACGCGTTGAGGTGGGGGTGGCCTGGGGTGAGGGGGTGCCGGGGGTTGTGAGGCCGTTGTTGGTGAGGTGGAGGGCGGTTTGGGTGTCTTGGCGGGCTTGGGTTTCGGGGATGCGTTCGAGGCATTCGGTGAGGGCCTCGCGGACGGGTTCCGGGCCGATTCCGAAGGCTTCGGCCATCACCTCGTTCTGCCGATCGGCGATCCGCGACCAGTCGATGCGATACCCCGCAGCGTCGGCGGCGTGGTCGAGGAAGATGCGTTGCGTTCGGCCGTTGCCCTCGACGAAGGGATGCAGCACGTTGACCGCGGCATACGTCCTGGCGAGAGTGTCGACGACCTCGGCGGTCGGCCGGTCGCGGAGCTCGGACGGGTCGCCGAGCTGGGAGAAGATGACCGGAGCCAGGCGCTCGATGTCCTCGGGCTTGACGAACTCGTTGGCCGGCGCATCTGGATCCTGCGCGGGCCGGACCAGTTCGGTGACTCGCAGCTCACCGGCCCAGTCGTAGACGTCCTGGAACAATTGCCGATGGATCGCCCGCAGATGCTCCAGGTCGAAGGTCCGTGGGATCTCGGCATCGCCCGAGACGAGCTGGGCCGCACGGACGGCAGTACGTTTGCGTTCGGCCGTCTCGAGTTTGGTCGCGTCGTGGATGCCCAGCTTGTTGATTCTGCAATCGTCGATCTGCCCGGGCCAGAAGTAGTCGCCCCAGTTCTCGAACGTCGGCATCAGGGGAGCTCGTCCATGAGACGGTTGCTCTCTTCGGCGGTGATTTCGCCGAGGACGTAGCGGGCCAGGACGTCTATTTCTGGGTCGGTGAGGGGCATGTTTTCCATGCGCCACGACGCGATGAGGTTGTTCAGTTGGTGACGTTTTTCGGGGGTCAGGCGGTCGATGGGGCGGTTGGGGGGCATCAGGGTGCTCCGGGGGTTAGGTCTAGGTGGGGGAGGGAGCGGAGTTGGTTTTCTTGGTGGTAGGTGAAGAAGGCGGCTATCAGGCCGGTGGATTCGCGGCGGGTGCGGGGGTCGGCTTGGAGGGCGGTTGGCCAGTCGCCGGTGAGGAGGGCGGCCAGGTGGGCGACGGTGGCGGGGGCGGGCATCGCTGAGGCGGGTGGGCGGCAGGAGGTGCAGACCATGCCGCCGGAGGCGGGGTTGAAGGCGCGGTGCGGGCCCGGTTCGCCGCAGCGGGCGCAGTCGTCGAAGGACGGGGCGTAACCGGAGATCGACAGGGAGCGGAGCAGGAACGAGTCCAGGACCAGGGCCGGCGAACGTTCGCCGGTCGAGAGGACTCGCAGGGCGCCGGCCAGCAGGAGATGCTGCTGGGTCGCGGGCTCCTTCTCCTCGACGACGAGGCGGTCCGCGGTCTCGAGCAGTACGGTGCCGGTGGTGTACCGGGCGTAGTCGTTCACGATGCCTTCGCCGTACGCCGAGATCGACTCGGCCTGGGTGACGACGTCGAGAGTACGACCGGTGGCGAGCTGCAGGTCGACGTGGCTGAACGGCTCGAGCCGCGCGCCGAAGCGGGACGACGTCCGCCGGACGCCCTTGGCGACTGCGCGGACCTTGCCGTTGGCGCGGGTCAGCAGCGTCGCGATCCGGTCCGCCTCACCCAGCTTCTGAGTGCGCAGCACGATCGCTTGATCCCGGTAGAGCGGCACCGCACCAGTCTCTCACCCGCGGCCGACATACTCCTCGAGGCCGATCGGGTCGTGCCCCGTGAGGTCCTTCACCGCGGTCGAGACCTGGCCCATCTCGCCGCTCGCGATGGCGGCGTACGACGTGACCCAGCCGGCGACCTCCCACGGTGCGGCGCCGTACGACTCGCGGGACCGGTACGCCTCGTCGAGCGTCTCCGGCTCGTACCGAACCTTGCGGCCCGAGCTGTCGCTCAAAACAGCGGCGGCCTCGGTGAGAGTGAACGCGTTCGGGCCGGTCAGGTCGTACGTTGCGCCGGCGTGCTCGGCCGATCTGAGGACGGCAGCGGCGACGTCCGCGACGTCGTCACGGGCGACCGCGGCCACCCGCCCGTCCCCCGCCGGCCCGCGGATCACGCCGTCCGTCCCGACGAACCCGGGCACGAAGTCCAGATACAGGTTGTCGCGCAGGAATGTGAAGTCGGCGCCGGACGAGCGGATGTGCTGCTCGGTGTGCCAGTGGTCGCGCGCGAACGTGAACGTGGCCCCGGGCGCCGCGCCGACGAACGACGTGTACACGATCCGTCGTACACCTGCCGCGACCGCCGCATCGACCGTTGCCTTGTGCAACGCAACACGATCCGCGGATTCCGTTGCGCTGAGCAACATCAGTACGTCGACACCGTCCAGCGCCGACAGCAGCGCCGCGTGTTCCCCGTACGCAGCCTGTGCCACCGAAACGTCAGGCAGTACGGGCGCGCGGCCCGGATCCCGGACGATCAGCCGCATCGGTACGCCGGTCAGCCGCGCGACGATCCGCGATCCGAGCTGACCGGTCGCGCCGGTGATGCCGATCACTTGCCCACCAGGTCCATCCCGCCCTCGCCGTACCGCTGGCCGGCCACCGCGTCCGGCGGGAAGGCCGCATCCAGCGCGGCGAGCTCGTCATTGGTCAGTACGACGTCCAGTGCGCCCAGGTTCTCGGAGAGGTACTGCCGGCGCTTCGTACCCGGGATCGGCGCCACGTCGTTGCCCTGCGCAAGCAGCCAGGCGAGCGCCAGCTGGCTCGGCGTGACGCCCTTCGTCGCGGCCAGGGACTGCACCTGCGCGACCAGGTCGAGGTTGCGCTGGAAGTTCTCCCCCTGGAACCGCGGCAGCCCGCGCCGCATGTCGTCGGCCGGGAAGTCCGCTTCGGACTTGATCTGCCCGGTGAGGAACCCGCGCCCGAGCGGGCTGAACGGCACGAACCCGATGCCGAGCTCGCGCAGCGTCGGCAGCACGACGGTCTCCGGGTCGCGCGTCCACAGCGACCACTCGCTCTGCACCGCGCTGATCGGGTGCACGGCGTGCGCGGCCCGTACGGTCTCGCCGTTCACCTCGGACAGGCCGAGGTACCGCACCTTGCCGGCCTCGACCGCGGCGGCCATCGCGCCGACGGTCTCCTCGATCGGGACCTGCGGGTCGCGCCGGTGCAGGTACCAGAGGTCGACGTGGTCCACACCGAGGCGCCGCAGCGAGGCGTCCAGGGCCTGCGCGGCGTACGCCGGTGTGCCGTCGACGACCGTCGGCACCTCGGTGGCCGACGCAGCCGGGCGCTTGAACCCGAACTTGGTCGCGAGCACCACCTCGTCGCGGCGGCCGGCCAGCGCGCGGCCGACAAGCTCCTCGTTCTCACCGTCGCCGTACACGTCCGCGGTGTCGATGAACGTGCACCCTGCGTCCAGCGCCGCGTGCAGGGTCGCGATCGACTCGGTGTCGTCGGCGCGGACCCCGTACGACTGGGACATCCCCATGCAGCCGAGGCCGAGACTGGAAACGGTCAGGTCACCGAGCTGGGATTCACGCATGTCCCCGAACCTACCGCCGCACCGCGCGCCCGGACCAACGGGCACCCAATTCCTGCATAGACAACATTAATGTGACATTTTGCCGCCAAGGAGCCCTGGGGCCGCAACATTCCGTACATTCGGCGGGCGACACGACCGCTGGGGGTAGAGATGTTCCTTCGACGGGCGCTGCGGTACCGGTGGGCACAGGCCCTGGTGCTGAGCGGCGTCAGCCTGCTGATCGGCACCTGTGCGGTCTTCGGCCCGTGGTTCGCGCGCGCCGTCGAACAGACGGTGATGACCGAGACACTCTCCAATCAGCGCCTCCCGGCGTCCTGGCTGATCGTCTCTGCCCCCATTCAGCAGACTCCCGGCTGGAAGACCGACCCCGGGAACACCAACCAGGTGCTCGGCCCGGAACAGCTCGACAAGGTACTGCCGGACGATCTCCGGTCGCACTTCACGCCGCCTGTGCACGGGTACTTCAGCGACATCTCGTGGAGTGGCGCGCCGGGCGACGACCAGACGGCCACCCGGCTGCGCTGGCGGGACGGATACTGCGCCCAGCTCACGGTCGTCGAGGGCCGGTGCCCGCAGGCGCCCAACGAGGTGATCGCCTCGGTGGTCGACAAGTCGTTCTGGAAGATCGCCGTCGGCCAGGACCTGCACGCGGCGGCCAGCGACGGTTCGGCCGAACAGTCGCTGAAGGTCGTCGGCTTCTACCGGCCGAAGGATCCGCGCGGCGACTACTGGTTCGGCGACTACCCGATCGGCCACACGCGCAAGCCCACCGACAAGGACCCGGGCTGGGCGAACGAGATGTTCACCGAGCGGACGACGTTCACCGAGGGCGTGAAGTTCACGGCCAAAGCCACGTCGGACACCCGGCCGCTCCCGGGGGTGAATCGGCTCGGGGACCTCGAGCGCCTGCAGGAAGCGACCCGGACGGTCAACGGCAACGCCCAGGAAGCCGGCGTACCTGCAGAGGTGACGACGTCGCTCGCCACTCTGGTCGACCAGATCCAGTCGGAACGTAAGCAGGCGACCACGATCATCCCGCTGGTGATGGTCCAGGTCGCCCTGTTCGCAGTCGTCGTACTGGCGCTTGCACTGGCCGCCGTGGTCGATCAGCGCCGCCCTGAGATCGCGCTGTCGCGGTTGCGTGGTTCGTCGGCGCGCCGTACGCACCGTGCGCTGTCCATCGAACTGGGGCTGCCGGTGCTGGCCGGGACGCTCCTCGGCGGTCTGGTGGGCTTCGCCATCCTGACAGTCGTGCGCGTGACCTGGTTGCGCCACGGCGCTCCGGCTGAGTTGCCGTGGACGGTGCCCGCGGCGCTTGCTGCCGCAACTGTCGTAGCTCTGGTCGTGGTGGTCCTTCAGGTGCGCGGCACCGTACGGCGTCCGATCTCCACGCTCTTGCGCCGCGTGGCGCCCCGCCGGCTCGGGCGGGCCGCGATCGGGTTGGCGGATCTGTGCATCATCGTGTTCGCCGTCGCCGGCCTGTTCGCGGCGCTCACCGGAGACGGGCGCGGACCGCTGCCGGTCCTCACACCGGCCCTGCTCGCGCTCGCGGCCGGGTTGGCGTTCGCACACCTCCTGCTGCCCCTGGCCGGGCTGATCAGCCGCTCTGCGGTACGTCGGGGACGCCTGGGGCTCGCACTTGGTGCGCTGCAGGTCTCTCGTCGTCCCGCGGTGACGCGCATCGTCGCTGCGGTCGCGGTGGCTGCCGCGCTGCTTACCTTCGCCGGTCAGGCAGCCTCGGTCGGTACGCGCAATCGCGACACCCGCTCCGGCTACGAGACCGGCGCCGAGGGCGTACTGAGGATGAACGCGCTGTACTTCGCCGACTTCCTCGGCGCCGTCGACAAGATCGACCCGGACCGGAAGTGGCTGACTCCGGTGGTGATGTCCCGCCCGGGCTCCCCCGACGCGCTGCAGACCGAGATGATCGAGCCGGACAGCTTCCGGCGGATCGCGTACCGCGGCGACGATCTCACGGATGCTGCCGGCTGGCAGGCGCTGAAGGCGCCGAGCAGTCCGGCGCCGATCCAGTTCCGCAGTACGCAGTTGACCGTCACCGTCTCGACCGGGCCGATCAAGGCCAAGGTCGTCAACACCCCGAACGGTGAGCCGATCGGCAACGGCAAGCCGAGCTCCGTCGTCCTGCGCGCAAACCTGGTCAGTCATCGCGACGGCGCTCGGTACCTGGTCTCGTTCCCGGCGCTCACGCTGCCCGCAAACAAGCCCGTCGTGCTGAAGGCACCCGTGGAGTGTCAGGCCGGCTGCGACCTGCTCCGGCTCGGCGTCGGCCGCGAGCCGCTCGACCAGACCGGGCTCGAGGGCGATCTGACCATCAGCAAGCTCTCCAGCGACGACCATCCGAACATCACCCTCGGCACCGCGAACGACTGGAAACCGCTCCAGGTGGTCGGCGCCGGCGAGGGATCGGTCGAGGCCAAGCCCGGTGGATTGTTGACAATCGGATTGCAGAGCTTCGGCAATGACGAGTTCCTGCAGTACGCGACCGTGCCGCCAACGGTGCCGGCGTTCGTCACCCCGGAGTTCCGGTACGACAAGACGAGCACGACCCCGGGCGTCGACAGTTCGCCGATGCTGCTGAACCGGATCGACCGGTTGCGCGCGCCGGTGAACCGGAACGGCGAGCACACCGCCGTCGTCGACCTGGAGACGGTCCGGCGGCTCGGCGGCGCCGTCGACGAGAACGGGACCGACTTCGAGGTCTGGCTGAACAAGGACGGGATGGCGAACCTCGACCCGATCGTCGAGCAGTTCACGAAGGCCGGGATGAACGCCGAGCTCATCGACCGGCGCGACGATCGGATCGCGTCGTACGGACGGTCGGCGAGTGCGCTCGCGCTGCAACTGACGCCGGTCGTCGGCATCGCCGCCTGGGTGCTCGCCATCGTCGTACTGCTGCTGACCGTCGTCACGTCGTGGCGCTCGCGGGCGCAGGACTACGCCAGCCTGCAGCTGACCGGCGTACCGGCGAGTGCGACCGGGCGGGCGGCGCGCTGGGAACAGACCGGGCCCGTGGCCCTCGCCGTCCTGCTCGGAACGGTCTGTGGGTTGATAGGCGCCCGCGTCGCGCTGCCGTTGATTCCACTGTTCGCGAACAGTGACAGCCCGGTGCCACTCGATCTGCACACCAACTGGCCGGTCGCGATCGCGCTCTGGCTGGGCGGTACGGCAATCCTCGCGGCCGCCACCCTCGTCCTCGGCAGCGGCGTCAACCGCAGATCCAGCTACACCCGAATCCGCGAGGAACTGACATGAGTGGGCTAGCGATCAGCACCACCGGGCTCGTGCACATCTATCGGGCGCACGGGCATGATGTTGCGGCTCTTTCGGGGATCGGGATCTCGGTGCGGCCGGGAGAGCTCGTCGGGCTGCTCGGTCCGTCCGGAGCCGGCAAGTCGACGCTGCTGCAGCTTTGCGGTGGCCTGCTCACCCCGAGCGCGGGGCGGTTGCAGATCGGCGAGCACAACGTCGCCACGATGACCGAGACCGAGCTCGACCGGATGCGCTCCGGCGACGTCGGCATCGTGCTGCAGGGCGCCGGCCGGAACCTGATCCCGTACCTGACGCCGGCCGAGAACATCAAGTACGCGCAGCAGGCGGCGCCGGCGGACCGCGATCTGCCCGCGCCGGAGACGATCCTCGAACTCGTTGGCCTGGGCAACCATGCGTCCACCGAGCTGACCCAGCTGACTCCTGGCCAGGTGCAGCTCTGCGCGGTCGCCGTCGGCATCGCCACGCTCCCCGGCCTCCTGCTCGCCGACGAACCGACCAGTCAGCTCGACCACCACGCCCGCGACGAAGTGCTCGCGGCACTCCGTACGATCAACCGCGAGACCGGGATGACAGTACTGCTCGTCACCCACGACCCCGAGGTCGCCGCGACCCTCCCCCGGACGATCACGATCCGCGACGGCCGGATCGCCTCCGAGGGACGATCCGGTGAGGAGTACGCCGTGGTCGCCGTCGACGGATCGTTGCCGCTGCCGCCGCACGTGGCCGAACTGCTGCCGGCCGGCACGCTCGTCCAGGTCACCACCGACAACGGCGAGATCCGGCTCACCCCGGTGCAGCAGGAGGGCGAGCAATGATCACGTTGAGCCAGGTGACGGTGCGGTACGGCGAGCTGACCGCCGTGTCCGACGTGTCGTTCACGGTGCCGCCCGGGTTCGTGCTCGCGGTCAGCGGACCGTCCGGCGCCGGGAAGAGTTCGTTGCTGTGGGCAATCGCCGGCGCGGTGCCGCTGGCGGAGGGTCAGGTGGAGGTCGACGGGTTGGTGATCAAGGATCGCCCGGCCGCAGCCCAGCACGGCGTCGTACTGATCCCGCAGGGCAACGGACTGGCCCGCGTGCTGACTGCGCGAGAGAACCTGTCGATCCCCTTGCTCGCAGCAAGCAAGCCGGGCGAGGACGTGGATCGGCGGATCCAGCAGGCACTCAAAGGTGTCGGGCTGGAGGAGAGTGGCGACCACCTGGTCGAAGAGCTTTCCGGTGGCGAGCAGCAGCGCGTCGCGGTGGCGCGCGGCATCGCCCAGCAGGGCCGCGTGATCCTCGCCGACGAGTCCACCAGCGAGCTCGACAGCACCAACCGCGAACGCGTCCTCGACCTGCTCCACGAGGAGGCCCGCCGCGGCGCCGCCGTCGTGATCGCCACCCACGACCCGAACGTCGCCGAGAGCGCCGACGGCCACGCAGTAATGGACGAAGGCCACCTCACCTGGCTACGGCGTCTGTAGCAGAACCACGGTTAACCACAACCCGGTAAAATCGATCTATGGCGGAGAAGAAGCAGCAGCTGACCGACGAGGAGATCGAGGCAGCGATCGAAGGCGCGACCGCGGGCCACCGGCTGGCCGAGCACGAGCCCGACGAGGAATCGGTTGAGATCGCCCGCCGCCAGCTCCGCGGCGAGATCACCGCCGACGAGGCCGTCCAGCAAGAGATCAAGCGCACGCTGGACGAGTTCAAGCGCGACTGATGGCGAAGTACGACGACTACACCTACCCGAACTCAACCGTCCTGCGGAACAAGTTCGGCCTGCAGGACCCGATCCAGGCGCACACGATGGAGACCCGCCTCGCGTACCAGCGGGTCGCCGAACTGGCCCAGCACCCGGTACAGGGCAACTACGACCTGAAGCATCTGCTGGAAATCAACGGCCGCACCCTGCAGGACATGTACGACTGGGCGGGCAAGCTGCGCGACGCGCCGACCCAGACCGCGGTTGTCGGGCTGCCGCACTGCCTGCCGGAGAACCTGCAGCAGGAAGCGGACCGGATCTTCGGCGATCTTCGGCGCGACGATCTCCTGCAGGGCAAGAGCGACGCTGAGTTCACCGACCGGCTTGCGTACCACTGGGGTGAGCTGACCGCCTTGCACCCCTCATTGGACGGCAACACCCGAAGCCAGCGGGTTTTCATGGACCAGTTGACCCGGTCGACCGGCCGGTCGATCGACTGGGCGGCCGTCAACCAGAACATCGAGGCCTTCAAGTACGGCCGCCTGTACGCCCACGCGAGGGCCGACCACGGCCCGCTCCGAGACCAACTGGCCAAGGTGATTCGTCCGGGCGTCCGAGAGACCGGCGGCATCGAGCTTGCCGGCCCTGCGGTCGATCCTGTGGTCGCGAAGGCGGCGCTGTCGGGGCTGCCGTCGCCCGGATCACCAGCTTCCGGGACGACTTCTGTCGCGACGAAGCACGATGCCGCGAAGGACGGCCCCCGCGGGTACGAGAAAGGTTAGACGTCCAGCTTCACTGGGGTGCTTGGCGGGCCGGTGGAGAGCAGGCGGTCTAGCAGGGCAGGGAGGTTGCGAGGGCCGAAGCGGCCGTCGTAGGCGGCCAGTTCGTCCCGGGTCCACCAGCGGAGCGCGTGGACGTTTTCGGCGCGCAGTTCCTCCGCGCTGAGCGAGCCCGCGGGCGTGAAGTGCTTGGTACGGATCAGGAAGGTGTCGTTGAGGACGCCGTCGTAGCCCGCGGCGTGGCCCTCGGCAACCATCTCCTCGTGCCACAGGTGCGGCGGATCGGCGAAATCCGACAACCCGACCTCCTCGACGAGTTCGCGGCGCAGTCCCTCGAGGATCGTCTCGCCGGCCTCCAGGCCACCACCAGGTGTCGTCCACAGCGGCCCGTCGGCGAACTCGAACCGGACCAGCAACACCCGGTCCTCCTCGTCGAGGATCAGGCCGCGCGCGGCCGGCCGCAGCAACGGCACCTTGAGCTCGACCTCGCGGTTCTGCTCGACGGCACGGAAGCCGAAGCGCCCGTTGACCTTGCGCATCGGCGCGTTCGTCAGCGCCGTCCAGGTGTGCAGGAAGCGTTGCGTCGTACGGTGCTCGGCCAACTGCTCGAGGTTCGCGAGCTTCAGGAACGTACCGAGGTTGTGACCCCGATGGTCGCGCAGTACGAGTGTGTCGTCCTGCTGCGCGTTCTCGATGTCGCCCCGCGACAGGTAGATCAGCGTGTACCCGGCCGGCTGATCGTCCAGGGTGTGCGCCATCGTGACGAGAGCGAGGTGGGTCCGGTCGATCCGCGCCTCGCTCGCCTCGAGCTTCTCCACCGTCCACGGCACGACCTCGCGCGTCATGCCACCGGTCGGCACGTCGAGGTCCATCGCGGTGTGCAGGTCCGCGTACGCCTGCTGATGCTCCGGCGGACACAACCCCGCCCAGGACGTCAGCCGGTACCCGTCGAGACGCCCGGCCTCCGATCGCAGCTCCTCGAGCCGCAACTCGTCGTACGGCAGCGGGACGACGAGGTGGTCCTCGACGTGCTCCACCTGGAACCCGAGCCGCTCCGCGAAAGCCGCACCAGGCGCCGGATCCGCGGGAACCGCGAGCTCCGCCTGCACGATCGTCCGGCCGAGCTGCGCGGACCGGGTGACTGCCCACTGCCACAGCGCGGTACCGATCCCCCGCCGCCGATGCGCGGGCGGTACGTCGATCTCCACCTCGATCGCGTCGAGGTTGTCGGCCAGCCGGTACTCGAAGAGCATCGCGCCGAGCACCCGGTCGTCCTCGAACGCACCGACCGCGATCCGGGTCTTCAACGGGCCGGGATTGCGCAGTGAGTACCCGAGGGCCTCGCGGGCGGCTACCAGCGGGGCCTCCCGCCCGGCGACAGCGCCGGCCCGGAAGGCGTCGTACCACTCGTCGAACAAGGCCAGGTCGGCCGGATCGATCTCGCGAATGCTGATCACCCGGCCGACCCAACCAAACAATCGGGTCAGTACGCCAGTTGTTAAACCGGCGCGACCTTGCCCTGGTACATGTACATGATCACGAAGTTGTCCGCGTACGGCGCGTTCTTCAGGATCGGGTCGTCGTCGGCCGGGAACTTCGCCACCCGCTTGCCCTCGAGCGCGGGGTTGTTCCCGTAGCGCTCCCAGAGCGGGATGATCGGCAGCAGTTCGTTGAAGGCCAGCGCCGCGGCGGTGACGTTCTTCTTCTGCTCGTCGAGGTTCAGGCCCTGCGCGGACTTGTCCACCACGGACTGCAGGTCGATCGGACCGGCCGTGGTGGTCTGCTTGAGCGGGAAGTTCATGCCCTTGCCGCCGGAGTTCGCGGCCGTCACGTAGTTGAACGTGTACAGGTCCTGGACGAACGCGAAGTACGGGTGCGGGTGGTTCGAGGCGCCCCAGGTCTGGATCGCGAAGTCGAACTTGCCGGCCAGCACGTCGGGGTTCAGCTGGGTGAAGGTGATACCCCGCTTGGTGATGTTGAAGCCGAACTTGTTCAGCTGGTCGGCCGCGTTGGTGGCGGCCGGGTTCCAGTCCGCGAACTCGGTCGGGAACTTGATGTCGTACGCGGCCGGCTTGCCGTTCGGCAGCATCCACTTGCCACCGGTCTTCTTCCAGCCCGCTGCCTGCAGCAGTGACGTGGCCTTGGCCTCGTCCTTGTCATAGGCCTGGAGCTTCTTCTGGTCGGCGTCGGAGATCCAGTCCGGGACCGAGATGTCGGAGAAACCGGCCATGAACTTGCACGGCTTGCCCGAGTCGCCGAGCGCGACGGTGCCGTTCTCGGCCCGGTCCAGGATGTACGCCATCGCCTGCCGGACCCGGACGTCCGCGAGCTCCGGGTGGGCGGTGTAGTTGAACACCAGCGCCGGGCCCGAGTACACCGGCGGCCGGAGGATCCGGAACCCACTGGACTGCAGGGTCTTCTCGGTGGCCACCGCGAATCCGTGGGTGGCGTAGTCGACGTCCTTGTTCAGCACGACCGGCGTGACGTCGGACGTCTCACCGTTGTACAGGACGACCTTGGTGAACGCGATCTTGTCCGCGAACAGGCCCTTGTCGTTCTTGACCAGCGTCATCTGCGCGTTGGTCATGCTCTTCGGGTCGAAATTGAACGGACCGGAGACGACCGGGTTCTCCGGACGGAACTTCTGGAAGTCACCGTTCAGCGCCTTGCCTTCGGCGCTGTCCAGGCTGGTCTTGGCCTTGCGCATCGTCTCGGCCTTGGTCGCCCACTCGCCGTACACCGCGTCCGGCATGATCGGCGCGCGCAGGATGTAGCGCTCCAGCACGGTGGACGGCGTACCGATGGTGAACGTCACCGTGGTGTCGTCCTTGGCGCTCACGTCGGACAGGAACGTCCAGGACTGCTGGCGCATCAGCCAGTGCAGGTTGAACGTCGACACGACGTCCTTGGCGGTCACCGGCTTGCCGTCGCTCCAGGTCAGCCCGGAGCGCAGCTTCATCGTGTAGGTCTTGGTCGCCTCGTCCAGCGTGCCGGACTCGGCCATCATCCATTCCCACTTCTTGTCCGCCCAGTAGTACATACCACCGCTCGGGTAGACCAGGTCGAGGTACGGACTCTGCTGCTGGATGCCGTCGGTGACACCGGCGGCCAGGTTGTAGTGGCCCTTCGGCGGCAACTGGTACGGGTACGCGCCGTGGAACTCCTTGCTGGCGTTGCTGCCGCCGCCCCCGCTGGAGTTCGGTTTGCTCGGCGAGCACGCCTCCAGTGACCCGATGCCGGCCACGCCGACACCGGCGATGCCGAACAACTGGAGCACGTTGCGGCGGGAGATGGCGTTGGTTCGGGCGCTCGCGCCCGATCCGTTGGTGCCGGAATCATTGGTGCCGGTGGGACTCATCCTTAGTCCTTTCTGGACTGACCACACGCCCATGTCTGGTCAGGTACTGCTGGTGGAATTAACTACCGCCCTCGCGTTTTTCCCGGCGCCGGGTGATGACCACGCCGACGACGACCACCAGGCCCAGTAACAGGCCCAAACACAAGGTGAACAAGGTGACGACGAACTCCGGGGTGCCCGGCGTCAGGGTGAGCAGCAGGACCCCGCTGGACAGCACCAGGAACGCTGCCCAGCCGAGCGCCGCCCGGCCGATCTGAGGGCCCATCAGGCCCCCGGCTCATCCGGCTGCTTCTCTTCACGGAGTCCGTCCCGGACGCCGTCGCGGGCGACCACGTGGCAGGCCGCGGACTGACCGGAGCGAATCTCGATGAGCTCGGGGATCTTCCCGTCGCACAGCCCGTCCTCGAACTGCGGGCAGCGCGGATGGAACGAGCACCCGGACGGCAGGTTCGCCAGGCTCGGGATCTCCAGGCTGCGCAGGGATTCCCGGCCCTTGGTCTTGGTCAGGTCCGGGTCCGGCTCCGGGATCGCGTCGATCAGCGCCCGGGTGTACGGGTGCGTCGGCGCGTTGATGATCTTCGGGGTCGGGCCGAACTCGACGATCCGGCCGAGGTACATGACCGCGGTCTTACCGCGCCAGCCGAAGTACTTGGCGATCGCCAGGTCGTGCGTGATGAACAGGAACCCGACGCCGAGGTCGTCGCGCAGCCGGCCGAGCATCGCGAGCACACTGATCCGGATCGACACGTCCAGCATCGACGTGGACTCGTCCGCGATGATCAGCTTCGGGTCCAGGGTCAGCGCACGGGCGACCGCGACTCGTTGCCGCTGGCCACCGGACAGCTGGTGCGGGTACTTCGGCAGGTAGTTCTCGGCGGGGCTCAGGTCGACCTTGGTGAGCAGCTCGGCCGCCTTCTCCGCGGCCTCCTTCTTGGTCTTCACGACGCCGTGCTTGAGCAGCGGTGCGGTGATCGTCTGCTGGACCGTCCGGGTCGGGTTCAGCGACGCGTACGGGTCCTGGTGGACGTACTGCACGCTGCGCCGGAACGTGGTGAAGTCGTTGCGCTTCATCGACCAGATGTCGGTCCCGTCGTACGCGACCTGCCCGCTGGTCGGCCGCGCGAGGCCGGCCGCCATCCGGGCCGCCGTCGTCTTCCCGGAACCGCTCTCGCCGACCAGGCAGAGCACCTCGCCGGGGTTCACCGACAGGTCGATGTTGTCCACGGCGCGGATCGGCCCGGCCTTGGTGTCGAACACCTGGCTGACGCCGCCGAGCGTCATCAACGGCGTCCGTCCGGCCTGCGGCGACTCCTCCAGTGCACTCATGATGCCGTCCCCAGAGTCTCGGTCGGCGCCTCGCGCTCGAGGTGCACGTCCTTGGAATGGATGCAGGCCACGTCGTGCGCGTCGCCGGCTTCGTCGGTGATCGGGATCAGCGGCGGGTCCTCCTCGCGGCACGCGTCGGTCACGTACTTGCAGCGCGGCGCGAACGTACACCCCTTCGGCAGCGCGGCGAGGCTCGGCGGGCCGCCCGGGATCGACTCGAGATCAGGAAGGTCACCGACGATCGGCGGTACGGCCTTGATCAGGCCGAGCGTGTACGGGTGCCGGGGCCGGTAGAACAGGTCCCGGACGCCACCGGTCTCGACGATCCGGCCCGCGTACATGGTGGCGACCCGATCGGCCAGCTCGGCGGCCAGCGAGAGGTCGTGCGAGATGAAGATCATCGAGAACCCGAGCCGGTCGCGGACCTCGTGCAGTACGTCGACGACGGACCGCTGGGTGAGGATGTCGAGCGCGGTGGTCGGCTCGTCGAGGATCAGGACCTCGGGCTCGAGCAGCAGGCTCATCGCGATCAGTACGCGCTGCCGCATGCCGCCGGAGAGCTCGTGCGGGTAGCTGTCCATCACCCGCGTGGGCTCGAGCCGGACCAGCCGGAGCAGCTCGCCGGCCCGGTCCTCGATCTCCTGCTTGCTCGCCTTGGTGTGCGCGCGCATCGTGTCGTGCATGTGCGCGCGGATCTTCAGTACCGGGTTGAACGCGTTCATCGCACCCTGGAAGACCATCGCGGCGTCCCGCCAGCGGAACTGCCGCAGATCCCGGCCGTCCAGGCCGAGGACGTCGATCTCGGTGCCGTCACCGCGGTTGAAAGTCACCTTGCCGCTGGCGTGGCCGAGCCGCGGCAGCAACCGCAGCAGGCCGAGCCCGAACGTCGTCTTGCCGCAGCCGCTCTCCCCCACCAGCGCGAGGCTCTCGCCGGGGAACAGGTCGAGGTCGATCCCGCGGACCGCCTGTACGGTCGCACCGGATCCGGTCCGGTACTCGACCTTGAAGTCGCGAACCGACAGCAGCGGCTTGCCCTGGCTGCCGCGCTTGGCGCGCTCGCTCGAGGAAACAGTCGTCATCTCGCTCACCGGTCCCGGAGTCGCGGGTTGAGGATCTCTTCGAGGGATCTCGTCATCATCACCAGTCCGAGCAGCAGCAGGATGATCGCGACGATCGGGCTGAGGATCCAGGCCAGGCTCGCGTCGTTGAAGATGGCGCCGGCGATCCAGGCGCGGTTCAGCATGATGCCCCAGTTCGAGCCGGTCAGCGGCGCGAGGCCGAGCAGGTACAGGCCGACCAGCTGATAGATCGCGTTCGTGACGCCGATCATGAAGTTCATCAGGATGAAGCTGGCCATGTTCGGGAGGATCTCGACGAACACCACCCGGACGGTGCCGAGGTCGAGCAGCCGGGCGGCCTCGACGAACTCGCGTTCCTTCAGCGAGAACACCTGGGCCCGGACCGCGCGGGTCAGCACCGGCCAGGACAGGCCGCCGACGAGCAGCGCCAGCAGGATCGGCGAGTCCAGCTTGAAGAACGCGCCGAGGACGGCGAGCAGCACGATCTGCGGGACGGTGAGGACGACGTCCGCGGCGGTCACGACGACCGAGTCGACCCAGCCGCCGAGGTACGCGGCCAGCGAGCCGAGCACGATCGCCAGCGCGGTCGAGATCGCGGCGGCGACGAAGCCGACGAAGATCACCGTCCGGCCGCCGCCGATCATCTGGATCAGGACGTCCTTGCCCTCGTTGTCGGTGCCGAGCAGGTGCCCGGGCGAGCCGGCCGGGAGCAGGATCTCCTTGACGTTCGGCGCGACGTCGGGGAGGAAGAACGGCACGATCGCCGTGACCAGGACGAGCAGCGCGACGATCACGAACCCGATGAACCCGGCCGGGCTGCGGCGCAGCGACCGCAGGATGCCGGCGAACCTGGAGACACCCGTGGTACCGATCGAGGTGACGGGAATGGTGGCCTCGGTCATCTCGTCACCCCTTGCCCTTGCCCTGGACCCGGATCCGCGGATCCAGCCTGCTGTACAGCACGTCGGCGAGCAGGTTCGCGAGCACGACCGAGATCGTGACGACCAGGAAGATCCCTTGCAGTACGGCGTAGTCGCGGCCGTTCACCGCGTTGTACAGGCTGAACCCGATGCCCTGGTAGCCGAAGATCCGCTCGACGAAGATCGAGCCGCCGACGACGAACCCGAGCGACACCGCGAGCTGGCTGAACAGGGGCAGGACGGCGTTCCGGCCGACGTACCCGGTCCGGATCCGGGAGTCCGACAGGCCGCGGGCCCGGGCCACCGTCACGTAGTCCTCGCCGAGGGTCTCCACCGTCGACGACTTCATCACCAGCGCCCAGGAGCCGACCGTGGTCAGCGCATAGGCGAGGATCGGTAGGAACGCGTGGTAGAAGATGTCGTTCAGGAAGCTCAGACTGAACGACGGTGTGACGCCCGGCGTGTACGAGCCACGGGCCTGGGTGAGGTCGAAGAGCTGCAGCTTCACCCCGAGGAAGACCACGATCAGGATCGCCAGGATGTAGTTCGGGATCGCATGCAGCAGCGAGCCGATCGACGTCAGCAGGTGATCGATCCAGCTCTCGCGGCGGTACGCCATGATCATCCCGGCAGCGATGCCGATGATGAAGCTGAACACGGTGGCGACGCCGACCGAGAACAGCGTCCACGGCAGGTAGGTCTTCACCACCGAGGCCACCGACGTGCCCGGCGACAGCAACGAGTTGCCGAAGTCCCCGTGCAGCATGTTGACCATGTAGTGCACGTACTGCACGATCAACGGCTCGTTCGGGTCCAGCGAGAACAGGTTCTTCGCCTGCGCCGCGGCCGCCTCGTACGAGATACCGGTCTGCGCGATCTGCGTCTGGATATAGGTGTCGACCGGGTTACCGGGCAACAATCGCACCAGGAAGAACGTACCGGTGGTGACGAGGAAGACGGTCAGGACCGCCTTCAGCACCCTTCGGACCAGCCAAGCGTTGAAGAACCGCCGTACGGCCGAGGGTCTCGGTTCGACGGCCGGTCCTTCGATCAGCTTCGCCGCGGACGTGTCGACCGCACCGCTCACTGCTCACCTCCACGCGACTGCCAGGGAAAGTCGGTGGCGCAGACCCCTTCTCAGCTAAGACTTAGTAACACTGTCTTGCAAGGATCTGCGCATAGTGACGACAGTGTGCGCAACCTCAGTCACCGAGTCAACGACTTGAGGCAACGTTGAGACAACGTTGCGGACCGTGACGCAACGGTACCGGGGAGTACAGGAAATGCCCGCCTCCGACACGGAGGCGGGCATTGCGCTGGTCAGATTCCAGCAGGGTCAGCGCGTGGCGCGGTTGACAGCCGAGACGACCGCCTTCAGCGACGCAGTGAGAATGTTGGCGTCGCGGCCGACGCCCCAGAACACCTCGTCACCGACCTCGCACTCGACATACGCGGCGGCCAGGGCGTCGCCGCCGGCCGAGAGCGCGTGCTCGTGGTAGTCCAGCACCCTGACGTCGTACTTCAGCGGCTGCAGGGCGTCCACGAACGCGGAGACCGGACCGTTGCCCTCGCCAACGAGCTCGTGCGGCACGCCACCGGCATAGACCTGAACCCGCAGCTGGTCGCCGTGTCCCTCGCCGGACGTCGAGTTGACGGTCAGCAGCGACAGCTTGCCGGGCGCCAGGTACTCGGCCGCGAAGATGTCCCACATCACCTGCGGGCCGACCTCGCCGCCCTCGTTGTCGGTGTGCTGCTGGATCACCCGGCTGAACTCGATCTGCAGTCGGCGCGGCAGGTCGAGCCGGTGCTCGGACTTCATGATGTACGCGACGCCGCCCTTGCCGGACTGCGAGTTGACCCGGATCACGGCCTCGTAGCTGCGGCCGACGTCCTTCGGGTCGATCGGCAGGTACGGCGCCTCCCAGGCGATCTCGGAGACCGGGCGGCCCTCGGCCGCGGCCTGCTTGTCCAGCGCCTCCAGGCCCTTCTTGATCGCGTCCTGGTGGGAGCCGGAGAAAGCGGTGTAGACCAGGTCGCCGGCGTACGGCTGACGCTCCGGGACGCGCATCTGCGTGCAGTACTCGACCGTACGGCGGATCTCGTCGATGTCGGAGAAGTCGATCTGCGGGTCGATGCCCTGGCTGAACAGGTTCATCCCCAGGGTGACCAGGTCGACGTTGCCGGTCCGCTCGCCGTGGCCGAACAGGCAGCCCTCGACGCGGTCCGCGCCGGCCATCAGCGCCAGCTCGGTCGCCGCCACGGCGGTCCCGCGGTCGTTGTGCGGGTGCAGGCTGATCGTGCTGTGCTCGCGGCGGGTCAGGTTCCGGCCGAACCACTCGATCTGGTCGGCGTACACGTTCGGGGTGCACATCTCGACCGTGGCCGGCAGGTTCAGGATGATCTCGCGGCCCTCGGCGGGCTGCCAGACGTCGCTGACCGCCTCGCACACCTCGAGCGCGAACTCCAGCTCGGTGCCGGTGAAGATCTCCGGGCTGTACTGGTACCCGAACTCGCAGTCGCCGAGGATCTCGTCGGCGTACTTCATCACGGTCTCGGTGCCCCGCACGGCAATGGTGCGGCACTCGGCCTTGTCGACGTTGAACACCACCCGGCGGAACAGCGGAGCGGTCGCGTTGTACAGGTGGATGGTGGCCTTCGGCGAGCCCTGCAGCGACTGGACGGTGCGCTCGATCAGCTCCTCGCGGGCCTGGGTCAGCACCGAGATCGTCACGTCGTCGGGGATCACGTCGTCCTCGATCAGGCTCCGGACGAAGTCGAAGTCGTACTGGCTGGCGCTCGGGAAACCGACCTCGATCTCCTTGTAGCCCATCTTCACCAGCAGGTCGAACATCCGCCGCTTGCGGGCCGGCGACATCGGCTCGACAAGCGCCTGGTTGCCGTCGCGAAGATCCGTGGACAGCCAGCGCGGCGTGTGGTCGACGGCGCCCGCCGGCCAGGTGCGGTCCGGCAGGTCGATCGGCGGGAACGCGTGGTAGCGGTGGATCGGCAGGGTGGACGGCTGCTGGACAGGCTTGGGCTGGTTCTTCGGTGCCACGATGTTCTCCTCGAGGGATGCGCTGTACTGCTCAGGGTCGCTGGACGACCGGCTGTACGACGAAACTCCGCGGCGAGGAAAACCGGCCTTGTCAGGCCTCGCCGCGGCAGCGAAGGAGGAGAAGCTGGTGCCGCATGATGCCGATGAGTCTATGCACAACTCCCCCAGCCCGTCGAACCGGGGGTCTCGACGGGCGAGACACAGAGAGTGACAGGGCTGTTGCTGAGGATGTTCTGAGGATTCCGGGTGTGCGGCCGGGTCCGATGCAAGGATGGCCGGATGACGCCCCGGGTGCTGGTGGTCGAGGACGCGGAGCCGATCCGGACCGCGGTCGGCATCGCCCTGGCCGAGGCCGGGTACGACGTCCGTACGCGGCCGGACGGTGAAGGTCTCGAGCGGGAGCTGGCCGAGTACGACCCGGACCTGATCCTGCTCGACGTGATGCTGCCCGGCCGCGACGGGTTCGAACTGTTGACCGTGGCCCGTGAGACGTCGAACGCCGGCGTCATCCTGCTGACGGCCCGCGACGCCGTCGGCGATCGCCTGCACGGCCTGCGCACCGGTGCGGACGATTACGTGGTCAAACCGTTCGTTCTTGCGGAGCTGATCGCGCGCGTGGAGGCCGTACTGCGCCGGATGGGCCGCCTCCGTACCGTCCTGGCCGTCGGTGACCTCGAGGTGGACGTCGAGGCTCAGGTGGTACGTCGCGGTGGGACGGCGATCGAGTTGACGGCGACCGAGTTCAAGCTGCTCGCGTTCCTGGCCGGCCGCGCGGAGAAGGTTGTCGGCAAGACCCAGCTGCTGACCGCGGTCTGGGGGTACGACGACTACGCGGACAATCTGGTCGAGGTGTATGTCAGCGGTCTGCGTCGCAAGCTCGAGGTGCACGGTCCACGGCTGCTGCACACCGTCCGCGGCTCCGGGTACGTGTTGCGATCGTGAGCGGCCTGCGGACGGCGTCGCTGCGCGTCCGGGTGACGCTGACCGCAATCGCCGTACTGCTGGTGGTTCTGCCGGTCACCGGGCTCACGGTGAAGGCGGTGTTCGACGCACAGGCGGAGCGGAGTCTCGACTCGTTGCTGACCGGACGCGCCCAGCTGGCCCAGCAGCTCGCGCGCCAGAACGTTGCTCCCGGCAACTTGGTACGGCGGGTCGAGGCGAACGGTGTCCGGGTGACGCTGACGCTGCGGAACGGGCGGCAGTTCGGGGCGCCTCCGCTCGAGGCCGGCGGGACGGTTCGTCAGGTACGGGCGACGTTGCAGGCGGGACAGCAGAGCAAGGGTGCGGCGTTGTTGCTGTCCGCTGATACCGGGCTGCTCGCCGATGCGAGCGCCCGGCTGCGAACTGTTTTGCTGTTGTCCGGTGCGGCGGCGATTCTGATCACGGCGCTCGCGCTGGTGATCGGTATGCGGTTCGCGCTGGCGCCACTCGATGCGATGACCGGGCTGGCGCGCTCGATCGCGGCCGGCCGACGGGGTGGCCGGCTGCAGCCCGAACGCGAGCACACCGAACTCGGCCGTACCGCCGCCGCCTTCGACGAAATGCTCGACGCCCTGGAGGGCGCCGAAGGCACGGCGAGAACGGCGGAAGCCGCCGCCCGAAAGTCCGCGGAGACCGCGCGCCGATCCGAGGAGGCCGCCCGAGGCTCCGAGGACGTCGCGCGGCGGTCGGAGGACCGGATGCGGGAGTTTGTCGCGGATGCGGCGCACGAGTTGCGTACGCCGGTTGCAGGGTTGCAAACCGCCGCCGAGACGTTGATCCAGCTGGGTCCCTCGGCGTCCTCCGCCCAACGCGAGGAACTCGAACTCCTCCTCGTCCGCGAGTCCCGCCGCGCCGGCACCCTCGTCAACGATCTCCTCGAACTCAGCCGCATCGACGCCGGCCTCCAACTCCACCTCGCCCCAGTGGACCTCCGCGCGCTCGCCGACGCGCAGGCCGCCCGCCTGCGCCTGACAGCACCCGACGTCACCGTCGACATCCAAGGCGAAGCCACTGTCACCGCCGACCCCGACCGCCTGACCCAAGTCCTAACCAACCTCGTAGACAACGCCCGCCAAGCCGGAGCCCACGCCGTACACATCACAATCACCACCACTGGCCCCGAGGGCACCGCCGACACCCCGAGCACTCCGGCCATCAGCCGGCATCTCGGCGGGGAGGCGGTCGGTGATCCGCGCGGGTCAATCCCGGTCGTCGCGAGTGTGCTGGTTGAGGACGACGGACCCGGTGTACCGCCGGCCGCCCGCGAGCGCATCTTCGACCGGCTCGTCCACGGTCCGCACAGCAAAGGCGCCGGCCTGGGCCTCGCAATCGCCCGCGGTGTGGCCCGAGCCCATGGCGGCGACCTCACCGTCACCGACCGCGCCGACGGCCGGCCCGGCGCCGCGTTCTGTCTCGCCGTCCCGATCCGCACCTAACAACGGGTAGAGGTACCGCCGCCCCGCACGACGCACGCTCAGCTGCGCCGAACGAGACGCGTTGCAGCGCACCACTACCCGTCCTTCGGTACGCCGATCACCTCGCACAGAACCCACGGCTCAGGTGTGGAGCAGTCCGTCGATGGTGGTGCTGTGTCCGGCGAGGATCTTGCCCGGATCGGCCCCTAGTACCCCGTGCAGAACCGTGGCGTAAACATCGCGGAAGTCGGTGGTGGACTTCAGATCGCCGTTCGAGAGATCAGTCAGACTGGGCTGCTCCCCATAGAACCCGCCGGAGACCTTCTCGCCAAGCAGGAACACCGGCCCCGCCGTGCCGTGGTCGGTCCCGTCGCTCCCGTTCGCCTGCACCCGCCGGCCGAACTCCGAATACACCAGTACGACAGCGTTCTTCCCGCGGTCCGTCTTCTGCATCCGCTGCACGAACGGCGTCAGCGCTCCGTCCAACTCCGTCAGCAATCGTTGCTGCGTACCACGCTCGTCAGCATGCGTGTCGAATCCACCGAGCGACGCCGAGTACGCCCGCGTCGGTACGCCGGCCTCGACCAGCCCGGCGATCAGTTCGAGCTGCGCGCCGAGCTGTGACGTACCGCCCGCCGACGCACCCTTCGTACGTTCCTCGTCGTCGGAGTCCTCTTGTTCGTGACCGCTCCGCACTGCCTTACCCAGTACGTTGGCCGCGTTCTGCAAGTCCAGCACAGACTTCGCCGCCCGGGCCTGCCAAGGACCCTCGCCCGGACTCGGTTTCCCCAGCGCCGCGTACGCGGTTCCAACTGCACCCTTCGGCAACGCCAACCCGCGCAACGGCAGCGATGCAGCGGCTGCGGTCTCGCCCGCGAGCAAGGGCGGCAGCGTCGGATCGACCGATACCGCGCGGAGCGGGTCGGCGCCGGTTGCGTCGAGCCAGCGCCCGAGCCATCCGCTCGGGACCGGCGACTTCGGCGACGCGGTCTGCCAGATCGCCATCGACCGGAAGTGGCTGCGATCCGGGTCCGGGTAACCGACGCCGCGGACAACCGCCAGCCGCTTGTCGTCCCAGAACCCTTTCAGGCCTTTCATTCCCGGATTCAGCCCGAGCCCCTCACCGAGGTCCAGAACATCGTCCTCGCCGTACGCAAGATCCGGCCGAGCCTTCTGGTATGCCGGGTCCGCCGCAGGGACGACCGTGTTGAGTCCGTCGTTGCCGCCGTACAGGGTGATCACGACCAGCACCGACTGATCACTCGGCAGCGGATCAACCACGGCTGCTGCCATCAGCTCCGACCAGTCCACCTGCGTCGCACCGACAGCCAACGCCCCGGCCGCCGTCACCCCACTCAGCGTCAGGAACCGCCGCCTCGTCAGATTGTCCACAATTCCTCCTGCTTCATGAGATCGGAAGGCCCCTCGGCCGGGCGCTGGGTTGTCAACGCATGGGCCAGACACCACCTAGCCGCTGACGACGTATTCGGGAGCACAGGCCGCGACGGCTGTCAGTTGTGCGGGGTCCTTCAGGGCGGCGAGGGCCGACCGGGTTCGCTCGGTCCAGTTGTCGACACCGAGCAATGCGCCGACGGCGGCGAGCCGATCCGTCGCATTGTCGACAGTCGACAGGTCGGCCTTCTTCGCCAACTGCTGCGCGAGTTGCAGACGGGTCACCCCGGACGAGGTCGTCAGCCAGCTCGCACCAGCCGGCCAGCCGCCAACGCTGGGCGGGCGGTACGGGAGCTGACCCATCCCGCGCAGCCCGGCGAGCAGCTTCGTCTGCTCCTTCTCGTCGAGCTTCCCGGGGTGGAGGCCAAGCGCCCGCAGCAGTCCGACCGTCCACTCGACGGGCTGCTTGACCAGGCTCGACGCGGGATCTTTGAAACCCGGCTCGGCAACCATTGCCGTCAGCAACGACCTCACGTCACGACTGCTGCCGTACGCCGCGCTCAGCCGGGCGATCGTTGCGGTCGGCGGCGGCGTGGCGGACACCAGCCGGAACCACAACCGCCCGACGACGAAGCCGGCCGACGCGGGCTGTGTGAGCGTGAGCGCCGCGAACCCCTTCGCGTCGAAGTCCCCGCTCTTGCCGAGCACGGTCTTCGTCCCGGAGTCGAAGCGCCGGCGCTGGAACGTCGCGCCCTTCGCACCCAGCGCCCAGCCCGTCAGGCAACGCGCGCCCTGCTGGACGTCGGCCTCCTGGTAGTGCCCGATGCCGAGCGTGAACAGCTCCATGAACTCGCGGGCCAGGTTCTCGTTCGGCGAGCCCTTGCGGTTTCGTTGACCGTCCAACCAGCGGATCATCGCATTGTCGACAATCATCGCCTGGGCGAGGTTGCCGAACCGGCCGAGGGCGAGGCGGCGCTGGGTCTGGTTCTGCGCCAGCATCCAGGCGGCGTTGCGGACCTTCTGGTTGCTGGTCGCGAAGTGCCCGTGCCAGAACCAGGTCAGCCGCTCCCCTGCCGTCCGGCTCGCCACCATCCGGTCCAGCCACCAGACCGTCAGCTTCCGCTCCTGGGCCGCCCGCTCCCGACGAGCAGCCTTCTTGGCATCCGCATCCCGCTCGGCTCCACCCTGCTCGCTCGCGTTCGGGTTTCGTTTGGTGGTCTTCGGGGTTTGATTCTTGGGCTTGGACGGAGGTTCCAGGCCGGTCGGTGGGGCGATGGCGGCAGCTGCCGCATCGGTGGTGGGACCGAGCAGGCGGCGGACGGTCGCCTCGACGCCGGCCTCCAGGTCACCCGGCGCCGGGCCGAACCCCAGCCGGTCGTTCAGCCGCCGGACGACGGCCCTCTCGCTGATCTCGGTCATGCCCCGATGGTTTCCAGCATCCGGCCACCAGACCAGGATCCGCCGGCTTTCCTCAGCCGATCCACAGCTCCCAGCCGTCCACCCCCACCAGCCGCAGCCAGAGCCAGAACGGAGCCGGAGGAGCGGACGGACGTGGAGTAGACAGCGTCTATTCCGATCCGGTAGACACTGTCTACATGATCGCTCTTGGGTTGCTGACGGCCTCCGCCTGCTGTCACGCCGCGTGGAACCTGCTGGTGAAGCGCGGCAGCCTGGGCGGCCCGGCGTTCGTCTGGATGTGCAGCCTCCTGACGCTTCCCGTCGCGGTCGTGCTGCTCGTGCTCAGTTGGCCGACGGAGGCGTGGTGGGCCGGGCTGATCAGCATGGCTCTGCACACGACGTACGCCGTGACGCTGCAGAAGGCGTACGCACTGGGCGACTTCACAACGGTCTACCCGGTCAGCCGCGCGACCGCGCCGCTCCTCGTAACTGTGCCGACCCTGCTGTGGTCGACGACGAGTCCACAGGTCATCGCGGGCGCCGCCTTGACGCTGCTGGGCGTGCTGATGATGGATCGCCGCCGCTCCAGGCGGCCGGCACAGGGGGTCCTGCTCGGGCTGCTCGTCGCCAGTTGCACGGCGGCGTACACGCTCTGGGACGGGTTCGCCGTCACCACACTGCACGTCGAGCTGCCTGCGTACCTCGCGATCTCCAACGTCGCGCAGATCGTCCTGTTGTCAACAATCGTCCGCGACCATCGGCAGGCGTTGACCCAATGGCGCCAGGCGTGGCCCGTCGCCGTGCTGATGCCGGCCAGCTACGGCCTGGTGCTGCTGGCGTTGTCGTTCGCACCGGTCGGAGCGGTGGCGGTGGGACGGACGCTGAACGTCGTAATCGGCGGCGTGCTGGGCGCGCTCGTGCTGCGCGAACGCCCGCACTTCGCAGCCCTGGCCGTGGTGGTGGCCGGCGTACTTCTGGTGAGTATCTGAGCTGAGCACCGAATGGTTCACCGAGGTCGAAACCTTCCTTGTGTTCAAGCGAACTTGAACTCCTACGGTGCTGGCATGACGCCTCCTGCTGTCCGGATCGCCCGCCCCAGCACCGACCTGGTCGCCACCGGCGGGACGGTCGTCCCGGCCCGCAATCCGTACTGGGACACCTGGGGCGTGACGATCGCCGATCCGGACTCGTACCGGCTGGTGCTGTGCAGCAGGTCGTGGAGCAACCTGCTTGCGTTCAAGAGCGCTTGAATCTTTAAGCTTCGCTCCATGACCGAAACTCTTCTCGACCGGATCGGGACCCACGGGCTCGGTGTCCTGGTGACCATCAAGCGCGACGGCCGGCCGCAACTGTCCAACGTGACCTATGTGTTCGACGGGACCCTGGTGCGGGTCTCGCTCACCGACGACCGCGCGAAGACCAGGAACCTGCGCCGCGACCCGCGCGCCAGCCTGTACGTCGACGGGCCGGGCGGCCGGTCGTACGTCGTCCTCGAGGGGAAGGCCGACCTGAGCCCGGTGGCAGCGGCTCCGGACGACGACGTGGTCGAGGACCTGGTCGACTACTACCGGATCGCCACCGGCGAGCACCCCGACTGGGACGAGTACCGCGCGGTGATGGTCAGCGACAACCGCCTGATGTTCTCGATGACCGTCGATCACGCGTACGGGATGCCTAGTGTCCCGCAAGCTACATCGCGTACGGGACACTAGGCCGTAGCGACCGCTTCCCGATCAGCCGCCGTCGCAGGTGAAGGCGACCGGGTCGCCCGAGCGGTCTCGCGGTAACGCCGCGGCGCGACGCCGTTGATCCGTTTGAACGCGTTGCTGAACGCACTGTCGGACGTGTAGCCGAGCGAGTGTGCGAGCGCCGACAGCGGCGTGTCTTCGTCCCGCAGTGCTCGCTCGGCCAGGCGCATCCGCCAGTTCGTCAGGTACGTCAGCGGAGGGACGCCTGCGACAGTACGGAAGCGTTCGGCGAACGTCGTCCGCGACATGGCGGCCGCCTGCGCGAGCTCGTCGAGTTGCCACGCCCGGCCGGGCTGGTCGTGCAGGAGATGGAGCGCCGGGGCGATGCGTTCGTCGGCGATCGCGCGCAGCCAGCCGACCGGGAGCGACTCCGCCTCGGCGAGGCAGGCGCGCAGCGACTCGAGGAACAGCAGGTGCGCGAGATCGTCGGCGGCAAGGCTCGCGCCCGGGCCCGCGGTCGAGGTCTCGCGCAGCAGCCGGTCGAGCAGCCAGCGGAAGGTCGGGGCGCGCTCGTCGGCGGCCCGGAGGTGGATCACCGGCGGCAGCGCGCGCATCAGAAGCTCTTCGCCGGTCCGGTTCAGAGAGACGTGCCCGCCGACGCCGACGACCCTCACACCGACACCCGTCTCGGCACCACTGCCGAACCGCGCAACCGAACCACCAAGTCCACCAAGTCCACCAAGTCCACCAGGATCTCCGAAAGCGGTGATCGCGTCGCCGATCGGTACCGCGTCGGAGTTGCCTTTCACGAAGCCGTGGCGGCCGTCGAAGAGCACCACGTCACCCGCCTCCAACTCGAGGCGCCCGGTCGCGAGGTCGTCGTCGAAGTCGACCCAGCAGCTGCCTTCGACCACCGCACTGAACTTGAGCCGCTGCGACGCCGGATACCGCAACGCCCACTCCCCGATCGCCACGAACCCCCGCGACGCGTGGCAGTGCGCTTCTGTCAGAGCCAGCGTGTCGGTCAACGGATCCGCCATATCCGTACTGTCGCGCAAGTCATCGGCACTTTCAAGCATTCTGCGTACGGATCACCCGGCCTACCGTCGAAGACATGCAAACACCACTAGGTTCCGGATTCACCGCCGCCAGCACCACGAACGACGTCCTCGAAGGCATCGACCTCCACGGAAGGATCGCGATCGTCACCGGCGGGTACTCCGGTCTGGGCAAGGAGACCGTCCGCGCGCTCCGAGCCGCCGGCGCCGACGTCGTCGTACCCGCCCGTGATGTCGTGCGCGCAGCCGACCAACTGAAGGACATCGGCGGGATCGAGATCGAGGAGCTGGACCTGCTGGATCCGACGAGCATCGACGCGTTCGCAAGGCGGTTCCTGGACACGAAGCGGCCGCTGCACATCCTGGTCAACAGCGCCGGGATCATGGCGAACCCGCTGACCCGGGACGCGCGCGGCTACGAGTCGCAGTTCGCGACGAACCATCTCGGCCATTTCCAGCTGACCACACGGTTGCTCCCGGCGTTGCGGCAGGCCGGTAGCGCACGCGTGGTGGCGGTGTCGTCGCGCGGGCACCGGTACGGGGCGGTCGACTTCGACGACCCGAACTTCGAGCACCGCGAGTACGCGCCGTACCCGGCGTACGGGCAGTCGAAGACCGCGAACGTCCTGTTCGCCGTTGAGCTGGACGAACGCGAGCGGGCCAACGGGATCCGTGCGTTCGCGGTGCATCCGGGCAGCATCATCACGCACCTGGCCCGGTACTCCGATCGCGAAGTCCTGCGTGCGGGCGGGTTCCTGGACGAGAACTACGAGCCGATCATCGACCCGGCGCGCGGGCTGAAGACCGCCGAACAGGGTGCGGCGACACAGGTGTGGTGCGCGACCAGTCCACAGCTCGACGGGCACGGCGGGGTGTACTGCGAGGATGTCGACATCGCGTCGGTGCACACGTCCGACGTACCGGACGCCGACGTGCTCGCGGTGACGCCGGGAGCATTCGGTGTACTGCCGTACGCGATCGACCGGGACAACGCGCGCCGGCTCTGGAAGCTGAGCGAGGAGCTCGTGACCGAGAACCGCGGATAAACCAGATGCGGTAACCACGCGTCCCGATGGACCCTGTGGGCGTGAAGATCACCAAACTGTCCCCCGACGACGAGGTCGGATGCGCCGAAGCCGTTGCCGTGGACTCGGCCGGCTGGAAGCTGGACTGCCCGGAGATCGTCCAGCACACGCCGCGGACGTTCGCGAACATGCTGCGGTACGGCTGGGATCTCGAACCCCCGCAGGCCTATCTGGCCCGCGACGGCGGCGCGGCCGTCGGCGTTCTGACCATCAGCGTGCCGGAGTACGACAACACCAACCAGACCTGGATCGACCTCAAGGTCCATCCCGACCATCGCAGCCGCGGGATCGGGTCGGCGCTGGTCGAGTACGGCGAGCAGGTGACCCGGGACCTCGGCCGGACCATGATCGGCCTCGGCGGGATCGACCTGCCGAAGGCGGACGCGTTCGCGCGCCGGCATGCGTTCGTGCAGAAGGCGGTCGAGGTCAACCGGCGTCAGGACCTGGCCGGGCTCGACTGGGATCTGGTACAGCGGATGTACGACGAGTCGCTGGCGGCCGCGTCGGCGTACGAGCTCCTGCACCTGACCGGGGCGCTGCCCGACGACCTGCTCGAGGGCATGGTCGCGGTCACCGGCTCGATCAACGACGCGCCGAAGGACGACCTCGACGTGGAGGACGACGTGTTCAGCCCGGAGCGGCTGCGCGCGTACGAGGAGGCGCAGCAGAAGAGCGATCGCACGACGTACCGGGTGGTCGCCCGGCACAAGGCCACCGGTGAACTGGCCGGCCACACGGTGATCGCGGTCGAGCGCGAACGCCCGCACCTCGGCGAGCAGCACGACACGGCGGTCTCCCGCGACCACCGCGGTCACCGGCTGGGTGCACTGCTCAAGTCTGCGATGCTGCTGTGGCTGCGTACGGAAGAGCCGGGACTGACCCGGATCGACACCTGGAACGCCGAGTCCAACGACCACATGATCGGGATCAACGAGGCCCTGAACTACCGGATCGTGGCGCGCTTCCTGGACTACCAGAAGACGCTCTAAACCGCCTCGACGATCGTCACCTTCATCTCGTTCGACAGGGTGAAGCCGAGCGAGTTGTAGAGCCGGATCGCGGCCGCGTTGGTGCCGCCGGTGTGCAGGAACGGAGTCCGGGCCGTCGCCGTGATGTCCGCGGCGACGGCCCGGATCAGCCGGGTCGCGAGGCCCTGACCGCGGGCCGACGGGTGCGTGCAGACCGCGCTGATCTCGGTGTGGCCGGGCAGGCTGAACCGGGTGCCGGCCATCGCGATCAGCTCACCCTCGCGACGGATCCCGAGGTACGTCCCGAGCTCGACGGTACGGCTGCGGAACGGGCCCGGATCGGTCAGCGCGACCAGCGCGAGCATCTCCGGTACGTCGTCGACGCCGAGCACCACCGCTTCCGGATCCGCGGCGGGCAGGTCGTCCGGAGCGACGAACTGGACCAGGTCGAAGACCCTGTCGATCTTGATCCCGTCCGGCACCTCGAACTCGGGCCGCATCATCGCCCCCGGCCCGCCGGACCGGAGCAGCTCGGCCGCATCCGCCCAGTCGGCGTCGGTCAGCTCGTCGGGCATACCGAGGAACGGCGCCACCGCAGCCGGGTAGCGCCGGGCGTTGCCGCGCACCTCCGCGAAGGACGCGTGCGGGCCGGTCAGCGCCCCGAACACGGGATTGAGCAGCACGGGATCGGTGAGCATCAGAATCCCAGTTTGCGGAGGTTCTTCGCGTCTGTCTGCCAGTTTTTGGCGATCTTGACGTGCAGGTCCAGGTACACCGGAGTACCGAGCAGGGCCTCGATCTGCTTCCGGGCGGCGGCACCGACCTCGCGCAGGCGTGCGCCCTTGTGGCCGATCACGATGCCCTTCTGGCTCTCCCGCTCGAGGAAGATGTTCGCGTACACGTCCAGCAGCGGCTTGTCCTCGGGCCGGTCCTCGCGCAGGTTCATCTCGTCGATGGTGACCGCGATCGAGTGCGGGAGCTCGTCGCGGACGCCCTCCAGCGCGGCCTCGCGGATCAGCTCGGCGACCAGCGTCTCCTCCGGCTCGTCGGTGATGTCGCCGTCCGGGTACAGCGCGAACCCCTCCGGCAGCAGCTTCACCAGCTCGTCGGCGACCACGTCGACCTGGAAGCCGGACGTCGCGGAGACCGGGATCACCGCGGCCCACTCGATCCCGGCCGACTCCCCGAGCGCCTGGATCTCGGCGAGGTGCTCGACCATCCGCTCCGGCGCGACCAGGTCCGCCTTGGTGGCCAGCGCGACCTTCGGGGTCTTCGCGACCTTCGCCGCCTCGCTCACCAGGAACCGGTCGCCGGGGCCGATCTTGTCGCTCGCCGGCAGGCAGACCGCGATCACGTCGACCTCGGCCCAGGTCGTCTTCACCAGGTCGTTCAGCCGCTCGCCGAGCAGGGTCCGCGGCTTGTGCAGCCCGGGCGTGTCGACCAGGATCAGCTGCGCGTCCGGCCGGTGCACGATGCCGCGGACGGCGTGCCGGGTGGTCTGCGGCTTCGACGACGTGATCACGATCTTCTGGCCGACGAGCGCATTGGTCAGCGTGGACTTGCCCGCGTTCGGCCGGCCGACGAAACAGGCGAAACCGGCCTTGAAGTTCTCAGGTGTTGACGACATCGCGGACCTCTCCGTTGCCGGCGGCATGGACGACCGGAATGTTGGCGCCGGCGAAGTGCCGGACGACGTTCACCTCGACCGACTCGGCCTCGGTGACCACTGCCGCCGCCTCCAGGCCCTTCACTCCGGACGACAGCGCCATCGCGACCGCGAGCTGCAGCGCGGTCAGCTCGACGGTGTCGAGGCCGACCGTGCAGGCGGCGTACGTCCGCCCGTCGGTGTCCCGGACGGCCGCACCCTCGAGAGCGTGGGTACGGGCGCGCGCGGCGCGGGCGAGCGTGACGAGTTTGGCGTCCTCGGCGGACAGGTCTGACAACAGAACTCCAAAGGTGACGACAGGGTGTGGTGGGTCAGGCGTGCTGGTGGTTCTGGTCCTGCGGCGCCGGGGTGGGTTCGTCCCGGCGTACCAGAACGGTACCTACCTGGTTCCGGCGGCCGGACGGCCGCTCCGCGGTGAGGGACAGGCCCTCGATCCCGACCTGGGCGCCGGGGATCGGCACCTTGCCGAGCAGCTTCGCCATCAGACCGCCGACGGTGTCGACGTCGTCGTCGTCCAGCGGGACGCCGAACAGCTCGCCGAGCTCGTCGATCGGCAGCCGGCTGGAGACCCGGTACGCCCCGTCGGACAGCTGCTGCACCGAGTCCGGGTCCTCGTCGTACTCGTCGGTGATCTCGCCGACGATCTCCTCCAGGATGTCCTCGATCGCCACCAGGCCGGCCGTACCGCCGTACTCGTCGACGACGATCGCCAGATGCATCCGGGCGGCCTGCATCTCGCGGAGCAGCTCATCGGCGGGCTTGGAGTCCGGAACGTACATGCACGGCCGCATCACCGACTCGACCCGCTCGGTCGATTCGGCGTTGGCATTGTCGTAGACCCGGCGCATCACGTCCTTGAGGTAGACGACGCCGAGGATGTCGTCCAGCGACTCGCCGATCACCGGGATCCGGGAGAAGCCCGAGCGCAGCGCCAGCGAGGTGAGCTGACGGAGCTTCTTGTGCTTCTCGATGTAGACCATGTCGGTCCGCGGCACCATCACCTCGCGGACGATGGTGTCGCCGAGCTCGAAGACCGAGTGGATCATCTGCCGCTCGCCGGACTCGATCACCGCGGACTTCTCCGCGTAGTCGACCAGCGCGCGCAGCTCGGCCTCGGTCGCGAACGGTCCCTCGGCGAACCCCTTGCCCGGGGTGAGCGCATTGCCGATCATGATCAGCAGCTTCGGCAGCGGCCCGAGGATCCGGGTCACCGCCATCACCGGTCCCGCGGACAGGATCGCGAACCGGTCCGAATGCTGCCGGCCGAGCGTCCGTGGCGCGACCCCGATGATCACGTACGAGACCAGGACCATCACCACCGCGGTGATCAGGATGTGCTCCCAGGTCACCTCGAGAGCGCCCGACAGCGCCTGCGCGACCAGCACGATCGCCGTGATCTCGCAGATCAGCCGGAGCAGCAGCAGCGAGTTCAGGTACCGCGGGGCGTCGGACAGTAGGTCGCGCAGCCGAACCGCGCGCTGGTTGCCCAGCTCGACCTGCTCGTTCGCGCGGACCGCCGAGTACGACGACAACGCTGCCTCGGCGCCGGCGAACAACCCGGCCAGCAGAACGAGCACCGCAGCCACAACCAGCAGAACCAGGTCGTGGTAGGTCATCAGGAAATCACGCCTCGAGCCTATTTCCAGGGGCGCGCCATGCTTCCAGCAGGCGGCCCTGGATGTCCCACATCTCCGCCTTCTCGGCGGGTTCCGCGTGGTCGTAGCCGAGCAGGTGCAGGATGCCGTGCACCGTCAGCAGCTCCAGCTCGGCCCACGTACCATGACCGGCCTTGGCGCCCTGTGCGGCGGCCACCGTCGGGCACAGGGCGATGTCGCCCAGGTGCCCGAGCGGCAGGTCGTCGTCCGCGTCGCCGTCCGACCCGGGCCGCAGCTCGTCCATCGGCCACGACATCACGTCGGTCGGACCCGGAAGGTCCAGGAACTCGACGTGATACCGCGCCATGGTGTCCTCGTCGACCAGCTTGATCGACAGCTCACACTCCGGGTGCAGCTTCAGCGACGACATCACGAACCGGCTGAGCCGCATCAGTCCGTGCGCGTCGATCTCGACCCCGGACTCGTTGTTGACCTCGACGTTCATCGGTGAGTTTCAGCACTGCCTTCGTAGTTTTCGTACGCCGACACGATCCGGCCGACCAGCTTGTGCCGGACCACGTCATGCGATGTCAACCGGCAGAATGCCAGATCCTGCACGCCCTCGAGAATTCCCTGCACCACCCGGAGCCCGGAATTCGTCCCGTTCGGCAGGTCGACCTGCGTGACGTCGCCGGTGACGACCATCTTCGAACCGAAGCCGAGCCGGGTGAGGAACATCTTCATCTGCTCGGGCGAGGTGTTCTGCGCCTCGTCCAGGATGATGTAGGCGTCGTTCAGCGTCCGGCCGCGCATGTAGGCCAGCGGCGCGATCTCGATCGTGCCGGCCGTCATCAGCCGCGGGATGGACTCCGGGTCGAGCATGTCGTGCAGCGCGTCGTAGAGCGGCCGCAGGTACGGGTCGATCTTCTCCGACAGGGTGCCGGGCAGGAACCCGAGCCGCTCGCCGGCCTCGACGGCCGGCCGGGTCAGGATGATCCGGGTGACCTCCTTGGCCTGCAGCGCCTGGACCGCCTTGGCGACCGCCAGGTAGGTCTTTCCGGTACCGGCCGGGCCGATGCCGAACACGATCGTGTTCTTGTCGATCGCGTCCACGTAGCGCTTCTGGTTCAGCGTCTTCGGCCGGATCGTCCGGCCGCGGCTGGACAGGATGTTCTGGGTCAGTACGTCGGCCGGGCTCTCGGCCGTCGCCTGCTTGATCATCGCGATGCTGCGCTCGACGGAGTCGGCGGTCAGCCCGTGACCGGTGCGCACGACGGCGATCAGCTCGTCGATCAGCCGCTCGGCCAGCGCCAGCTCGGCCGGCTCACCGGCGAACGTGATCTCGTTGCCGCGGACCATGATGTCGGCCGCGAACTCCTTCTCGACGATCCGGAGGAACTCGTCCCGGGCCCCGAGCAGCGCCACCATGTTGATGCTGTTCGGCACGACGATCTTGTGCGACGCCTGCGTGGTGGTGCCTGCACCTGGAACCGCACCGTTGCGGTGCGCCTCCGGTTCGATACTGCGTGGCCTGGACAGGCTCTTCCTCCTGAGTACTGGTGATGGAGCCTCCATGCTAGCCGTCCAGTCCCACACCCTCACGTGTAATTCCCCGGGACACTCCTCCGGGAGGCCGCTCGCCCGGGACCACAGGCGCCGGACGGGCGGCCGGGTTCGGGGTCAGGACGCCGGCCAGGCGCTTGATCTCGTCGGCCTCGCGGCCGGGCCGGAGCACGCCGTGCTCGAGTGCCAGCCGGCGATTGCGCTCGAGCGTCCACGCCTGCGTGGGGTGCAGATTGACGGTCACACCGGACGGCGACGGACGCAGCAGCGGCGCCAACTCGTTGCGCCGGGCCCGATCCGCCGCCTCCGGCGCGAGGCCGCGGCTGAGTTCGGAGCTGCGCAGCAGCCGGTACGTCGCCTCGGTCGCGGCCCGGGTGGATCCGGATGTCGCCGGCGGCTTGTCGAACTCGTCGGAGTGGGTGTTCCGGCCGTCGTCGACCCCGACCGCGTGCACGGGCGTGAAGACGTGCAGCGATTGCACCGGCGCGGCGGGATCACCGTCGTACACCGAGTCGGCGCGCCAGGCATGCGCTCCGGAATAGCTGTCCTGCAAGGCGTGTGCGGCGGCGCCGAGGTGCCGGAAGCCGTCCTCGGCGGAGGCGTGCGCGAGCTGCTCGTACACGTACTCGACGTTGGTCTGCAGGTTGTCCCAGCCCTTGCGGAACGGGTCCGCCATGAAGTGCTCGCGCTGTGCGTCCGGATTCGCGTACGCCGAGTGCGCCGTAGGGCCGAGGCCCGCGTACGGCACGGACCTGCCGGAGCCGGCGAAGTTGTCGATCAGGCCGGCACCGAGCGGACGGTCCTGGTGCGCCTGCGCCTTGTCGAGCGCCGCGGCGTACTCCTGCTGACCGAGACCGCGGATCATCCCGTCCGTAGCGAGCTCCGCGTACAGCCGCGCGACCGCCGCGTACGTGATGTCGTGATGGCCCGACCACTCGCCGTCACCGCGTTGCTTCACACCACCAGGTTGCCACCGAATCGGGCCAGGCCTGTTGTCAACCTGGGACGAGGTCTTTGCGTCGTCTTTTCGTGGCACAACCGGCCGTGGTGTACGAAGAGTGCGTGACACATGAGTCCTCGTGGGATGCCGACGAGGCGCTGACGGCTGTCTACACCGCGCACTACACCTCGCTCGTCCGCCTCGGCGCGCTGCTGCTGCGCGACACCGGTACGGCGGAGGAGATCGTCCAGGACGCGTTCGTCGCGATGCACGGCCGGTGGCACCGGCTGCGCGATCCGCACAAGGCGCTCGCGTACCTGCGGACCGCGGTGGTGAACCGCTGCCGGTCCCGCCAGCGGCACCTGGTGGTGGTCGACAAGCACCTGCCGAAGTCGCTGCCCGACGCGCCGAGCGCCGAACAGGCCGTCCTGCGGACCGTGGAGACCGACCGGGTCATCGAGGCGATGCGGAACCTGCCCGAGAAGCAGCGCACCGTGATGGTGCTGCGGTACTACGGTGACCTCTCGGAGGCCGAGATCGCCGACACGATGGGCATCAGCCGGGGGTCCGTGAAGAGCCACGCCGCGCGCGCGACCAAGTCGCTGCGCCAGCACCTGGAGCAGAGCCTATGAACGACGAGCGTCCAGCAGATCCGTTCGACGAGCTGATGCGACGGTCCCTCCGCGAGGAGGCGGACCGGATCGAGCCGTCCGACGCGCTGCCGGAGATCCGCGTCCGCGCGCACGCCCAGCGGCCGTCCCGCCGCCGCCCCTGGCTCGTGACCGCCGGGGTGGCCGCGGTCGGTACCGCCGCCGCGATCAGCGCCTTCACCGTGTTCAACGGCTCGACCCCCACCGCGAACGACGGCGACGCGGTCGCCGGTCCTGGTACGACGGCGACCGCATCCGGCGTACCGAAGACCCCGCCGCCCACCGTGATGAGCGCCGAACCGTCCCCGGTGCCGACCGACGCCGTGAAGACCGCAGCACCGACGGTCCACACCCAGCCGGAGCAGACCGTCCGCAACGCGCTGGTCCCGGTCTACTGGCTCGGCACGCAGATCGGCGCACCGAAGCGGCAGGCCACGCGGCTGTACCGCACCTGGACCAAGGTCACCGGCCATCCGGCCGAGCAGGCGGTTCGGGTGATGACGACGCGGCAGCCGGAGGACCCGGACTACTTCTCGGTCTGGCGTGGCGCAGCGGTGAACAGCGTGACCCGTACCGACGACGCGGTGACGGTCGACTTCAAGCAGTTGCCGAAGGCAAGGCTCACCGCGGACGACGCGCGGGTCGCGACGCAGCAACTCGTCTACACCGTGCAGGGCGCGCTGAAGGACTACCAGACCCCGGTCCAGGTCACCGAAGGCGGACGGCCCGTGGCACGGCTGTTCGGTCAGGTCGACGCCACCGAGCCGTTGGGCCGCGCTCAGGCGGCCGACGTACAGGCGCTGGTCTGGATCGACTCGCCGTCCGAGGCACAGGCGCTGGAGCCGAGAGTCACCGTGCAGGGGGTGGCCGCGGCCGACGAGGCGGTCGTCAACTACGAGGCGGTGAACCTGAAGACCAAACAGGTCCAGAAGAGCTTCGCGAAGACGTCCGAGGGCCAGACCTTCGCGCCGTACTCGTTCCAGCTGAAGTTGAGCCCGGGGCCGTGGGAGATCAGCGTCTACCTGGTCTCCGCGGCCGACGGCAGCATCACCAACACCGACAGCAAGTCGGTCCTGGTCAAATAGCAGTCAAGGCAGGCTCAGTCGTCGTCGCGGTCGATCGTGGCTGAGAGCAGGCCTGGGAACGCCGAGTCGAACTCTGACCGGCGCAGGCGATTCAGCCGGCGGGCGCCCTCGTCGCGTTGCTCGATGAGGCCGGCAGCCCGCAGTACGGAGAAGTGGTGGCTGGCGGTTGCCTTCTTCACCGGAAGGTCGAACGTGCCGCACGCACGGGTCCACTCGTCGTGGACCGCCAGGTCACGGAGGATCGAACGCCGCACCGGGTCAGCGAGCGCGTCCAGCGCCGCCTGCAACGGCACCTCGGCCGGGTCGACATGCGTGAGCGAGCGCGCTCTGGTGGACTCGACAGCCATGGTTCGTTCCTCGTGTTCGGTGCCTGTCTAACAGACTACCGCCACCGCGAAGTGGCCAAGAGCGCAGCGGCCGCAGCGACGCCGGCGGTCGACGTCCGCAGGACCGTATCGCCGAGGCGGATCGGGGTGGCGCCGAACGTCTCCAGCTCGCCCGGAGCGATGCCGCCCTCCGGGCCGATCACCAACACGATGTCGCCGGTTGCCGGGAGGTCGAGCGATGCCAGCGGGACGGTGGCTTCCTCGTGCAGTACGACGGGCAGCGCGGCGCCCGCGAGCAACTCGGCGACCTCGGCTGTGGTGGCGAGCGGCGCGACCTCCGCGAACCAGATCCGCCGCGACTGCTTGCTCGCCTCGAACGCCCAAGCCTGCCACTTCGCGAGCAGCTTCTGCACGCGCTCCGGGTTCGCCCGGAACTGACTGCGCTCCGCGTTCCAGGGCACGATCACGTCGACGCCGACCTCGGTCAGCATCTCCACCGCGAGCTCGGCTCGCTCCCCCTTCGGCACCGCCTGCACCACGACCACCCGCGGTGCTGCGGCCTCGACCGTGCCGCGTTCGTCGACCGCGACCGTGACACCGGTCTTCGACGCCGCGACGACAGGCCCTTCGGCCCAGCGCCCGCGCCCGTCCGTCAGGCGGATCCGTTCACCGGCAGCGATTCGGCGTACGACCGCGGCATGCCGGCCCTCCGCGCCGTCCAGCACCAGCTCGTCGCCGTCGAGTTCCGGGGCGAAGAACACCGCGACCCCCACCTACCGAACACCCCCGCCCAACCCACCAGCTCCGAGGTTGACCGCTGAGCTGGTGGGTTGCCGTACCCACATCCCACCGCCCAACCCACCACGTCCGCGGTCAACCGCCGAGCCGGTGGGATCGGCCCCAGAGTGGGGCTTAGCCGCTGAGCTGGTGGGATCGGGCCCAGGGTGGGGGGTGGCCGCTGAGATGGTGGGGGACGGGTCGGAGGTGGGCATCTAGTGCGCGCCGAAGGCGTTGCGGAGCCGGCCGAAGACGCCGCTCTTGTGCGTTGCCTGGACCTGGCCCTGCGGGCGCTCCTCGTCGCGGGCGGCGGCGAGCCGGCGGAGCAGCTCGGCCTGGTCGTCGTCGAGCTTGGTCGGCGTCTCGACGATCACCTGCACGATGAGGTCACCACGACCGGCGTGCCGCAACCGCGGTACGCCGCGAGCGGTCAGCGTCTGCGTCGTACCGGACTGGGTGCCGGGACGGATCTCGAGCGGAGTCGTCTCGCCCTCGAGCGTCGGCAGGTCGATCGTCGTACCGAGCGCGGCCGCGGTCATCGGCAGCGTGACCGTGCAGTGCAGGTCGTCGCCGCTGCGGGTGAAGATGTCGTGCGGCTCGACCTCGATCTCGACGTACAGGTCGCCGGCCGGGCCGCCGCCGGGGCCGACCTCGCCCTGGCCGGACAGCTGCACGCGGGTGCCGCTGTCGACGCCGCCGGGGATCTTCACCGTGACCGTACGGCGCGAACGGACGCGACCGTCGCCGGCGCACTCGACGCACGGGCTCGGGATCGTGGTGCCGTAGCCGCGGCAGTTCGGGCAGGGGCGCATCGTCCGCACCTCGCCGAGGAACGACCGCTGCGTGTGCGTCACCTCGCCGCGCCCGTGGCAGATCTCGCAGGTGACCGGCTCGGAGCCGGCGGCCGCGCCGGATCCGCTACAGGTCGGGCAGAGTACGGCGGTGTCGACCTTGAGCTCGCGCGTCGTACCGAAGGCAGCCTCGGCCAGGTCGATCCGCAGCGGGATCAACGCGTCCTGACCGCGCCGGGTGCGCGGCCGCGGACCACGGGTCGCGCCGCCGGTCTGGCCGAAGAACGCGTCCATGATGTCGGTGAACGTGAACGCCTGCCCGAAGCCTTGCCCGCCCGCGGCGCCGCCCGCGGAGGCGAACGGGTCGCCGCCGAGGTCGTGCATCTGCCGCTTCTGCGGGTCGCTGAGCACCTGGAACGCGCGCCCGATCTCCTGGAACTTCTGGTGCGCGTCCTCGGAGTCGTTCACATCCGGGTGGTACTGGCGCGCCAGCTTGCGGTACGCCTTCTTGATCTCGTCCGGTGACGCGTCACGGCTGACACCTAGGACGGCGTAGTAATCGGTGCTCATACTCCAGACCAGGGGGTTGTAATCGTCATGATTCAGCCAGGATCTGACTGACGTAGCGGGCGACGGCTCGTACGGCGCCCATCGTGCTCGGGTAGTCCATGTGGGTCGGCCCGACGATGCCGAGGGTGGCGAGCACCTCCGACTTCGACCCGTACCCGGTCGCGACCACCGAGGTGGTGGCCAGTTCCTCGAACGGGTTCTCGTGGCCGATCCGGACCGTCAGGGTCTGCGGGTTCGTCGCCTCGCCGAGCAGCTTGAGCAGGATGACGTGCTCCTCCAGCGCCTCCAGCACCGGCTTCACGTTCCGCTCGAAGTCGTCGCCGTACCGGGTCAGGTTGGCGGCGCCGCCGACCGCGATCCGCTGCTCGCCGACCTCATCGGTGAACGTCTCGAACAGCGTGGTGACGATCGACGCGACGAGCGAACGGTCGGTCGGCGCGAACAGCTCGGGCACGCCGGCCAGCACCGTCGCGGCGTCGGTCAGACGCTGCCCGGTGAGGGCGGTGTTCAGCCGCGAACGCAGGTCCGCGATCAGCTGCTCGTCGACGTCCTGCGGGTGCTCGACGATCCGCTGCTCGACCCGGCCGTTGCTGGTGATCAGCACCAGCAGCAGCCTGCGCGGGCCCATCGTGACGACCTCGATGTGCCGCACGCTCGACCGGTTCAGCGACGGGTACTGCACGATGGCGACCTGGCGGGTGATCTGCGCGAGCAGCCGGACGGTCCGGCGGACCACGTCGTCGAGGTCCACCGCACCGGCCAGGAAGGACGTGATCGCCTTCTTCTCCGCCGTCGACAGCGTCTTGACCGTGCTCAGCTTGTCCACGAACAGCCGGTAGCCGGCGTCGGTCGGGATCCGGCCGGCGCTGGTGTGCGGCTGGGTGATGTACCCCTCCTCCTCCAGCGCCGCCATGTCGTTACGCACGGTAGCCGGGGAGACACCAAGGTTGTGCCGGTCGACCAGTGCCTTCGACCCGATGGGCTCGTGGGTCGCGACGTAGTCCTCGACGATGGCGCGGAGCACATCCAGCTTGCGGTCGTCCAGCACGCGCACCACCCTTTCAGACCCTTGGCACTCAGTCGTTCAGAGTGCCAGTCTAGGCGGTCTCGGGTGAGGCTCCCAACGGAACGGGCGCGGGACGCGTCACTGTACTCGCCACATCAAGGGGCTGATCCTGTACGGCGGAGTCGATGAACGACTCCAGTACGTCGAGCACGTGGTACGCCAACTCCCCCGACGCCCGGTGCGGATCGCCGGTGCGTACCGCCCGGGCCATGTCCGCGACACCGACCCCGCGGCCGGCTCCGGCGTACCCGCCCGCGACCGGCACCTCGGTCCACTCGCGCTGCTCCGGGGTGACGATCTCGACGGTCCCGTCGAACCCGTTCGGGTCCGGCACGGACAGGCTGCCGTCCGTCCCGTGGACCTCGATCCGCGGCAGCCGCCCGGCCCAGACGTCGAACGACATCAGCACGGTGGTCAGGGCGCCCGACTCGTGCTCCAGTACGCCGGTGACGTGCGTCGGCACCTCTACGTCGAAGACGGTCCCGGCGCGAGGGCCGGTGTGGATCGTCCGCTGCTGCTTCGCCCGGCCGGCGCGGGCGGTGACCCGGACGACCGGCCCGAGCAGCGTGACCAGGCTGGTGACGTAGTACGGGCCCATGTCGAGCACCGGGCCGCCGCCTGGCTTGTAGTAGAACTCAGGAGCCGGGTGCCACAGTTCGTGGCCGGGGGTGACCATGAACGCGGTCGCGGCGTGCGGCGTACCGATGTCGCCGCGGTCGATCACCGCACGCGCCGTCTGGGTCCCGGTGCCGAGGACCGTGTCCGGCGCACAGCCGATCCGCAGGTCGTTGGCGGCGGCGTACTTCAGCAGCGGCTCCGCCTCGGCGCGGTCCATCGCCAGCGGCTTCTCGCCGTACACGTTCTTGCCCGCCGCAAGCGCGGCCTGGTGCACGGCGGCGTGGGCCGCGGGGATCGTCAGATTGACGACAATCTCAATGTCGTCAGCCGCATACAGGTCCTCGGGCGAGAGCGCGCGGATCGCCGGGTTCTTGTCGGCAATCGCCTGCGCGCGCGGCAGGTCCAGGTCCGCGACGGCGACCACGTCGACGCCGGGCAGCTTGGCCAGGTGGTCCAGGTACGTACCGGAGATGACGCCCGTACCGACGATGCCGACCTTGGTCAGCGGGCCGGTCACTTGCTCGCCCACAGCAGCCCCCGCTCGATGATCGTCTTGACCTCGGGCGTCTCCAGGTCGTCGAGCTTGTGGCCGACCGTGCAGACGAAGACCTTGCCCTCGCCCCAGGTGCGGGTCCAGACGACCGGCATCACGGCGCCCTCGATCCACGGGTAGTCCGGGTGCGACGCGAAGGTCGTGGTCGCCAGGACGTTGTTGGTCGGGTCGTAGTGGACGTAGTACTGCTCGGTGTGCACGTCGAAGTGCTCGATACCGTCGACAATCGGATCGTCGGCCTTCGCCGGAACGATGTCGACGCGATAGTCGGTGTACCCGTGTGGGTGCGAGATGAACTGCCCGCCGGTGATGAAGCTGTAGTCCGAGTTCTTGCGGAACGAGTCCGCGATCCCGCCGTGCCAGCCGGCGAACCCGGTACCGCGCCGGATCGCGGCCTCCAGCCCCTTGAAGTGGTCGGGCTCGATCTCGCTCATCGTCACGCACTGCAGCACCAGGTCGACGCCGTCCAGGTCGAGGTAGGCCGCCGTCGTGTCGGAGACCGTGACCTCGAAGCCGTTCTCCTTCAGGTACGGGATGAACAGGTCGGTCGCCTCGACCGGCGAATGCCCTTCCCAGCCACCCCGGACCACCACCGCGCGTCGTGTCGTCACACCGGCCACCCTTCGAAAGTTTCGGAGATCCGATCGGAACAGTTGCGAGCCTAGGTCGCCAGCAGTCGGCTTGCCAACAGCTAATCTCGGCGCATGGGCTGGAAGTTCTGGAAGCGGGCGAACCCGATGGATCCGCAGGAGTTGCTGGCGCGCGGCCATTCGCAGCCGAACAGCTTCCCCGAGCGCCTGCAGGACGCCTCGATGAACCCTCCGCCGGGCTCGCCACAGGACTCGCTGCCGGTGGGTTCGTTCGGGCTGACGATCGAGGATGTGTTCTCGATCACCGGCCGCGGAACGGTGGTGACCGGCCGGGTACAGACCGGGACGGTGACGGTCGGCGAGCAGGTGCTGATCAGCCGGGCCGGGCAGCCGCTGGCGCAGGTCGAGGTGACCGGCGTCGAGATGTTCCGCAAGATCGTCCGCACCGCGACCGCCGGCGACAACGTCGGGCTGCTGCTGCGCGGCGTCAAGCGGGACCAGGTCGCGAGAGGCGATGTGGTCAGCAAGTAGTGTCGAGCGCATGAGTTGGACCGAGCTCGGCGACCGCACCTGGGTTCGCCGGTACGACGAATGGGACCTGAACGTCGGCCTGGTCGTCGGCAGCGACGGCGCACTGGTGATCGACACCCGCGCCACCACCGAGGAGGCCGAGCAGCTCCGCGAGCACATCCGCGAGCTCACCGACCTGGACGTGCAGTGGGTCGTCAACACCCACGCGCACTTCGACCATGTCAACGGCAACAGCGTCTTCGCCGGCGCGGAGGTCCACCTGCACGAGAACGCCGCCGCCGAGGAGAAGCTCGCCGGTACGACGTTCGCGACCGCAAAGGTCATCGACCTCGGCGACCGGCGCGTGGAGCTGCTGTACGTCGGCAACGCGCACACGTCGGGCGACACGGTGGTGGCCGTACCGGACGTGAACGTGTTCTTCGTCGGTGACCTGCTTGAGGAGTCGGCGCCGCCGTCGTACGGCGAGGACTCGTTCCCGCTGGAATGGCCGGACACGATCCAGGCCGTGGTCGGGATGATGCCGCAGAGCGCGCAGATCGTCCCGGGCCACGGCGCGGTCGTCGACATCGAGTTCGCCCACGACCAGGCGATCGAGCTGGGCAAGGTCGCGAACACGATCTCCGCGCTGCACCACGCCGGCACGTCCCTGGACGACGCGCTCAAGAGCACCGAGGACTGGCCGTGGCCGGTCGACAAGCTCCAGGACGCGATCCGCCGCGGCTACCAGGTTCTCGGCCCGCCCCAGCGCCCCACCCTCCCGCTACTCGGTCCCGGATAACCCTCTTTCGGTAGTTGTCCGTTGACATCGGGTCATCGGGTCGCGCAACTTGTTCGGAACGGACAACGCCCGACCGGATGGAGTGGTAGCGCATGGCCACGATCCAGCAGACAGTTCATCCCGATGGGCGGGTCGAGTTGGCCGATCCCGCCGCGCTCGGGTCCAGTCCGTACGCGAACGCGGAGCTGGCGCCGACGCGGTTGCCGGAGCGCACCTGGACGACGTACAACTACGCCGCGCTCTGGATGGGGATGGCGCACAACATTCCCAGCTATCTGCTCGCGTCGGGCCTGGTCGCGCTCGGCATGAACTGGTTGCAGGCGTTCCTCACCATCACTCTCGGGAACCTGATCGTGCTCGTCCCGCTGCTGCTGAACAGTCATGCGGGCACGAAGTACGGCATCCCGTTCCCGGTCTTCGCGCGGGCGTTCTACGGCGTCCGCGGCGCGAACTTCCCGGCGCTGCTGCGGGCGTTCATCGCCTGCGGCTGGTTCGGCATCCAGACCTGGATCGGCGGGCAGGCGATCTTCGTGATCGTCGGCGAGCTGTTCGGGAAGGGCTGGAACGAGGCCTCCGCGATCGGCGGCCACCCGTGGACGATGTGGCTGAGTTTCTTGTTCTTCTGGGCGTTGCAGATGGTGCTGATCTTCCGCGGCATCGAGGGCCTGCGCCGGTTCGAGAACTGGGCGGCGCCGCTGGTGACGATCGCGTTCGTCGCGCTGATGGTGGCGATCCTGGTGAAGGCCGGCGGGCTCGGGCCGATCCTGTCGCAGCCGTCGAAGCTCGGCTGGGACGCCGACTTCTGGAAGATCTTCGCGCCGTCGCTGATGGGCATGATCGCGTTCTGGGCAACCTTGTCGCTGAACATGCCGGACTTCACCCGGTTCGGGAAGGGCCAGCGCGCACAGGTCTGGGGCCAGATCATCGGCCTGCCGACCACGATGTCGTTCATCGCGCTGGTCTCGATCATCACCACGTCCGGCACCGTGGTGCTCTACGGTTCGGCGATCTGGGACCCGGTCGAGCTCACCCGCCGGTTCGAGAACCCGGCGGTGGTCACGATCGGCCTGGTGATGGCGATCCTCGCGACGATGTCCTGCAACGTCGCCGCCAACGTGGTGAGTCCGTCGTACGACTTCGCGAACGCGCTGCCGCGCTGGCTGAACTTCCGCACCGCGGGCCTGCTGACCGGCGTGGTCGGCATCGTGATCCAGCCCTGGCGGCTGATCTCGGACCCGTCGATCTACATCTTCGTGTGGCTGTCGTTCTACGGTGGTCTGCTCGCGTCGGTGGCCGGCGTACTGATCGCGGGGTACTGGCTGATCGACCGGACGAACCTGCACCTCGCCGACCTCTACACCGCCGGCGGCCGCTACTGGTACTCGGGCGGCTGGAACTGGCGCGGTGTGGTCGCGACACTGTTCGGCTCGCTGCTCGCGGTAGGCGGCGCGTACTCGAACCCGGGCGCCGGCCCGTTCCCGGCGGACGGCCTGATCCCGTTCCTCAAGCCGCTGTACGACTATTCGTGGGCCGTCGGGCTCGTGGTCGGATTCCTGACGTACTTCGTTCTCACGCTGACCGCGCCGAACCGCCAGTCGACGGCCACGCACGCGGCTCCGACTTATTAGAGTTGGGCGGGTGGCTGACAGGTATGGGAACGACGTACTCAGCGGGGACTGGCGCAAGCCCAAGAACGGGCGGACCGTCGAGGTCGAGATCGAGAAGGGCATGGTCGTCGAGGAGCCCAGCTCCGGGTTCGTCGGCGCGATCGTGCGCTGGGAGCACGGCGTGGTCGACCTCGAGGACCGGCACGGCAAGATCCGTACGTACCCGCTCGGCCCCGGCTTCTGGCTGGACGGCAAACCGGTCAGCCTGAAGCCGCCGAAGAAGGCCGGCCCGGCGAAGAAGACGCGGACCGCTTCGGGATCGGTCGCGGTCGACAACGTCCGGGCGAAGGTCGCGCGAGCCAGCCGGATCTACGTCGAGGGCCGGCACGACGCGGAACTGGTCGAGAAGGTCTGGGGCGACGATCTGCGGATCGAGGGCGTCGTCGTCGAGTACCTCGAGGGCGTCGACGACCTGGTCGAGATCGTGAACCGGTTCCAGCCCGGGCCCGGCCGCCGGCTCGGCGTCCTCGTCGACCACCTGGTCGAGGGCTCGAAGGAGTCGAAGATCGCGGCCCAGGTGAACAACCGGTACGTGCTCGTGGTCGGGCATCCGTTCATCGACATCTGGGAAGCGGTCAAGCCGTCGGCGGTCGGGATCAAGGCGTGGCCCCGGGTACCGCACGGGCAGGACTGGAAGAAGGGCGTGCTGCAGGCGTTCGGCTGGCCGGCCACCGACCAGGCCGACGTGGCAGCGGCCTGGAAGCACATCCTGTCCAAGGTGAACAGCTTCGCGGACCTCGACCCGGCCCTGCTCGGCCGGGTCGAGGAGCTCATCGACTTCGCGACGCTCGACTGATCTCGGGCACCTGCCGCTCGAGCCATGCGCGGATCCGGCGGCGGGTGCGGCGTACGTACCAGGTGATCACGCCGAGGACCGCGCTGAGCGCGAGGACCGCTCCGGCCACCGCCGCGACCGGGAGCCGCGCCGCCTCCACCACGGCCGCGACGACGAGCAGTACGACACCGACGGCGGCTGTTGCCGCGGGCAACCATGGCTCGAAGATCGGCGGCCGGTGTGCCGGGGTCAGCTTGGCGCCGCGCACCATCCGCTCCCACAACGCCTGCCTGGCCGGCTCGGTGAACCAGCGGGCGGTCCGCAACAACCACGAACCCGGCTGATGCTTGCGGCCCGCGGCCGCCTGCACCCAACTGCCGACCTGCGGACCGAGGCCGCTCGACACGTCGACCATCCGGTCCGCGAGGCCCTTGGTGATCGCGCGCCCCTCGGGCGACGCGTTCAGCTCGTCCCGCATCGTCACCAGGGCGCTCATCCCGGCATCGACCGGGAAGTCCTTGGCCAGCCGTTCGATCCGCTCGGCGACGTCGTTCAGCTGCCAGCCCTCTGCCTGCAGGACCTGGCGTTGCGTCTCCCGGATCCAGTCCGCGTCCGCGCCGAGCATCGCGCCGAGATGCGCGACGCAGTGCAGGCGGCCCATCAGCCAGTCCCAGCGCCGCCAGTCGGCGGCACCGAACGCGCCGAAGTGCCCGACCTGGCTGCCGTACAGGATCCGGTCGTTGAGCAGATTGGCGATCGAACCTTCCTGCAATTCGTCGAGCACCGCGAGCGGGATGTCCGGGCCGAGCCGGAGGAACTGGAACGGCGCGCTGCGCTGCTCCGGCGTCCGCGCCGACGTACAACGCGAAACGATCTCTACCTCGAGCGCCGTGTCGACGAGCTCCCAGCCGACAACTGCGACCAGGGTTGCGAACGTGTCGCCGAGTGCGCGCTGGATCTGCAACTGCTCGAAGATGTCGTTCAGCCCGACAGCAACCGCCTCGGCGCCACCGGCCGGTCGCAGATCGAGATCGGCAGCCGCCAACTGTACGTCGAGCGCGTCGCGGACCGCCTGTACCTTCAGCAGGCAGTCGCTCGCCGCGGTCAGCCGCTTCTCCAGCTCGGCCCGCTCCGCACGCGGCGCCGCGCCGACCTGGGTCCGCAACGAACGCAGGATCAACCGGACGATCCGCTCGGCCGCGCCGATGCCCCACAGCCAGCTCGGATGGCCGTCGGCGTCGTCGCGCAGCGCCGCGGTCGAACCATCCGGATCGGGGACCCAGGGATGGTCGGTCTGCAGGATCTCGTCGATCTCGGACTCCGACAGCGCGGTCGCCGCATCCAGTACGGTCGACTGATCGTGGCTCGCGATCGTCACTGCCTCCCACACCCCACCGGCCGCACGACCGCGCGAGTACGTCGGCTGCAGCGCCTCGGCGGCGGTCTTCAACCGGGCCCGCTCATCCGGTTGCTTCAGGCAACGGTCGAAGAGCCGCTGGTTGTCCGACCAGGACGCATCCGCCTCCATCAGCAGGCGCTCGAGCTGCTCGACGTCGGACCGGAAGTCCACCTCGCGCGGGAACTGCACCGCGGACATCGCCGTCACCCGCCAGCTCGGCTCCTTGGCCGCGGGCAACGCGGTCGACGCGTGCCCGATCCCCGCGGACGGTACGACGTACAGCACGTACCGGCTCGCCTTGCCGGTGACGGGACGCCGGGCGACGACGTCGAGCACCGGACCGAACGGGGCGTTGTCGAGGACGCCGCCGTCGATCAGCCACGAGCCCGACTCGGCCGGCTGCGGGCGCATCCGCGGCGGTTGCGCGGCCAGCTCCGGTGTCTCCAGTACCGGGCCGAAAGCGGCTGGGAACGAGGCGGACGCCCGCGCCGCGCGCGCCAGCAGCTCGGTGTCCTTCAGCCCGTTCTTGTCCTCGGTGGTGAACTTGCGGCGCGTCCCGTCGTACGTCGGCGCGTCCTCGTTGGTGAACCCGTACAGGTATCGATGGTCCGGTACGACGAACGCCTGCCCCGCAGCGTCCTTCGCGTCGAACTGCTGCACTCCCAGACCGGACGCGGTCACGAACAGCGTCACCGGCTCCTCGGCGTCGTCGTCCCCCGCGTCGGCGACGCCCTTGAGCAGCTCCTCGACCTGGTGCAGGAAGTACTTGCCGTCGAGCACCGAGGTCGACTTCACGCCCGCGGACGGCACCAGCTTGCCGACGTCGAGCGAACCGAGCGCGACCCACTTCTGCCGCAGCCACGGACCGTCGACGCCGTCCGGATCGAGAGTGGAGCCGTTCGCGATCGCGGTCGCCAGCAGCGAGCCGTTCAGACCACCGGCGCTGGTCCCCGCGATGACGTCGACCACGACCCGCCGGCGTTCGGCGCCACGGCGGCACAGCTCACGCCAGCGATCCGCGAGCACCGCGTCGTACGACTGGGGTTTCGGCGCGTCGGGACCGCCGGACGCCCGCCGGATCAGATCCAGCTCGTGCGTCACTCCGCCCATCCAGACCGCCAGGCTGACACCGCCGTTCAGGACCAGCGCGATCCGGATCTCGTGGTCACTCATCCGTTCCCCCCTTCTCCCAGGAATACCACGGTTCCGTGGTGATCGCAGCGGAGAGTGAACAAGAGGTTGTCGCGATCTGCACGCAGGGTCATCCTTGTCGTGGGGGGGTGGTCGTCATGCGCTGGTCCGCGGTGACGGTTTCCGTACTCATCCTGCTCGCCATGGGGTGTTCCGACACGTCCGGGGACGGCGGTCCGGCGCCTTCCGGGGCGGACGAAGGGTCGACCTGCAACCCGATCAGCCGGCCGGCCGGAGACATTCCCGAGGGCGTGACGATCAAACTCGGAACGCCGACGTTCGTCATCACTCTGAACGACGCGATCCGCGTCCAATTCCAGTTCCCGAACGACCCGCCGTAGGACCCGCGGGTCACACCCCGCCGACTCGTGGCGATTGGCTGTCACCCGAGTTCGTGAGTCGTGGATTCTGGCTCCCCGTACCGGCGCGTCGGCGGCCGAAATCCACGACTCGGCTGACGGGTGGGGGGCAGGGCTGCTGCGGCTAGGAGGGTTAGGCGGTCGGCGGTGGGGGTGTTGGGCCGGGCGTGGTAGATGACCAGCATGGCGCCGTCGGTGCCGGTGACCGCCAGTTTTTCGCGGTCCAGTTGCAGGGGGCCTACCTCGGGGTGGTCCAGGGTGAGGTTGGCGCCGAGTCGTTCGCTGACGTCGTGGCGGGCCCAGAGCTTCCGGAACAACGGGCTTGCCAGCGAGAGTTCGCCGGCGAGGTCGATGAACCGCGGGTCGTCGATGTCCGTACCGACCGATCGGCGGAACGTGCCCAGCAGCGTCTGCGCGGCACGCTCCCAGTCGCTGAACAGCGCCTGCTCGGCCTGATCCAGGAAGACGTCCCGAAGCCGATTGTTGCCGCGGACAAGGCGTGGTGAGAGAGCGGTGGCGAGCCGGTTCGCGGCGAGTACGTCGAAGTACCGGCCCTCGACGAACGCCGGGAAGGGCAGCTCGTCGACCAAACGTGCAGTACTGGCAGGAAGGGTCTCCCGGCGTACTGTCCGCCGACGCGGCCGGCGTGGTTCACTCGCGGCAAGGCTGAACAAGTACGACGGATCGTCGATCTGCAGGACGCGGGCGATGGACTGCAGGACCTGTGCGGACGGGTTGCGGTCGCGCCCCTGCTCGAGACGCAGGTAGTACTCCGCGCTGATGCCCGACAGCATCGCGACCTCTTCACGACGAAGGCCCGGTACGCGCCGGGTGCCGAGCACCGGGATGCCCGCCTGCTCAGGCGTCACCAGCTCGCGCCGCGCCCGCAGGTACTCACCGAGGAGGTTGACGTCGTCACTCACCTCTCCACCGTAGGCCGCCGCGTCGCGATTCTGCCTGTCCCTGCCACTACCAGTGTCGACGGGGCACTGGTTGTGCCCGCGCCGCCGCCGCACGATCGGAAGTGGAAACCATCGTCCAAGGAGAACCACCCAATGTCTCAGCAACGCGTCCTCGTCACCGGCGGCTCCGGCTTCATCGCCGGGCATTCCATCCTGCAACTTCTCGACCAGGGCTACCTGGTCCGTACGACGGTCCGCTCGCTCGACCGCGAGGCCGCCGTCCGCAAAACCCTCACCGAGGCCGGCGCGACGAACCTCGAGAACCTGACCTTCAGCGCCGCCGACCTGACGCACGACGACGGATGGGCCGCGGCCGCCGACGGCTCCGACTTCGTCCTGCACGTCGCCTCGCCCGTGCATCCCGGCCACGTCGAGAACGAGGACGACCTGATCGTCCCGGCCCGCGAAGGAACTCTGCGGGTACTGCGTGCAGCCCGCGATGCCGGCGTACGACGAGTCGTACTGACGTCCGCTTTCCATGCCGTCGGATTCGGCCACCCGCACACCGACCACGTGTTCACCGAGGACGACTGGACCGTACTGGACGGTCCCGGAGTCGATGCCTACGGCAAGAGCAAGACGCTCGCCGAACGTGCCGCATGGGCATTCATGACCGACCAGGACTTCGAACTGACTACGCTCCTCCCGGTCGCCGTGATGGGTCCCGCACTCGGCGACCAGGTCTCCGGCTCGAACGGCATCCTGCGACAGATGTTGTCCGGCGCGATGGCCGGCTTCCCGAACCTGTACATCCCGATCGTCGACGTCCGCGACGTCGCCACCGCGCACGTCGCTGCGATGACCTCCCCGGGTGCCGCCGGCCAGCGGATCCTGGTTTCGTCCGCTGCGCCGGCCGTCGCGATGAGCCGGATCGGCAGCATCCTGCGATCGCAGCTCGGCGAGGCCGCGGCCAAGGTCCCGACCGAGACCGTCCCCGACGCGGTGCTCCGCAAGGCCGCGCGCTCCAACCCCGACCTGCGCTGGATCGCGGCCGACCTCGGCTTCGTCAAGCAGATCTCGACCGCGAAGGCGCACGACCTGCTCGGACTGACACCACGAACGCCTGAGCAGGCAGTCCTCGCGGGTGCCGAAAGCCTGATCGCCAAGAACCTCGTCTGACGATCAGTCCCTTGCCTGACGATCAGGCGCTGTCGCGGATGACGAGCTCGGTGTTGTAGATCTCGGCCGTGGTGTGTTCGCCGCCGGCGATCTTGGACAGCAGGATCTCGGCCAGCCGGGAGCCCAGTTGTTCGACCGGCTGGCGGACGGTGGTGAGCTTGGGGGTGGTCGTGGTGGCGAGGACGGAGTCGTCGAAGCCGACCACGGCCACGTCCGCCGGAACCCGCCGGCCACGCTGGGACAGGACGCGCAACGCGGCGGTCGCCATCAGGTCAGAGGCGACGAACAGACCGTCCAGGTCCGGGTGATCGTCGAGCAGTCGCAGCGTCGCCTGCTCACCACCGTCGGCGGTGAAGTCTCCGTACGCGATCATCGCCGGCAGCCCGGCCTCCTTCATCACTTCCTGGTAGCCGGTCAGCCGGTCGATGCCCGCAGTCATGTCGAGCGGGCCGGCGACGGTCGCGACCTTCTGCCGCCCGATGGTCAACAGGTGCTGGACGCCGGTCCGGGCGCCGGCGACGTTGTCGACGTCCACACTCGCCACCGGTACGTCGACGCCCAGCGGCCTGGCGCTGAACACGATCGGCAGTGGCAGTTGCGCGAGCTCCTGGAGGATGTTGTCGCGGCCGTGGTGGCTGATGATGATCGCGCCGTCCACGTGGCCGCCGCGCAGGTACCGCAGGAGGCGCTGGTCGTCGGCCTCGGCCGGCTCGATCAGCAGCACCAGCTGCGACGACGTCGGCGCAAGCATCCGGCTGACACCGCTCAGCATGCCTGCGAAGAAGGGATCCGAGAACACCCGGCTGTCCGGCTCCGGGACCACGATCGCGATCGAGTCGGTCCGTCGGGTGACCAGCGCGCGGGCCGCCCGGTTCGGCACGTAGCCGAGCTCACGGATCGCCAGCTCGACCGCGGCGACCGTGTCCGGAAGGACCTTCGGCGACCCGTTCACGACCCGCGAAACGGTCGCCCGCGACACCCCGGCGAGCGCCGCCACCTGCTCCAGCGTCGGAGAACCAGACCCGTCCATCGGCCCTCCTCAGTGCTCGATCGGCCCGCGTTCACACCGTAGTACCTCGACGGTCGATCGCGCGTCAGTCATTGGCCACTCGGAGGCGCGTGTTGGCAGAAATGTTCACTTCCCGACGCGGATGTTCGACGCCTTGTACGCCTCGGCGAGCGCCTGTTTCCAGGCCGCGTCCGGCGTCTGTTTGCCGTCGTCGACGCGGGTCAGCGCGGCGCTGAAGATCTGGTTGATCTCGCCGTCCCGCGGTCCCTTGTGCTGCTTGAGGATCACGCTCCGGGCGCGGTTCACGAAGATCTGCCCGACCGGCGCGTTGTTGAAGTACGCATTCACCTGCGACGTCACCTGCGGATCGTTGTACGCGTCCAGCGTGGACGGGAACGAGCCGATCTTCTTGAACACCTTGATCTGCTGTTCCGGCGCGGTCAGCCACGCGGCGAGCTTGGCCGCCTCCTCCGGATGCGGCGACTGGATCGGGACGGTCAGGTACGAGCCGCCCCAGTTGCCACCGCCGCCAGGGAACACGTCGGCAACGTCCCACTTGCCCTTGCCGTAGCTGCCCGCGTTGTCCTGGATCACACCGAGCAGCCAGCCCGGGCAGGCGATGGTCGCGAACTTGTCCGTCCGGAACGCGCTGTTCCAGGTGTCGCTCCAGGCGGTCAATCGCGCGGACAGACCGTCCTCGCTGCCGGCGACGACCTGGTCCCAGGTGCGCTTCAGCAGCGGGTTCTCGGCGCCGAGGAAGCGGTCCTGGTTCGAGTAGTACGCCTGGATCAGCTGGTTGCGCATCGCCTCCCAGGTCAGGACGGCGGAGTCGTACCACGCCGAGCCCGGGACCTTGGCCTTGAACTTGCGCCCGGCGGCGAAGTACGACGGCCAGTCCTGGAACAGCTTCGCGACCTCGGCGCGGTCGGTCGGCAGCCCGGCCTTCGCGAACAGGTCGCGGCGGTAGCAGATCCCCTCCGGCCCGATGTCGGTGCCGTACCCGATGATCCGGCCGTCCTGCGTGGTCGCGCCCGCGACCTTCCAGTCGATCCAGCGGTCCTTCAGGTCGTCGGCGCCGTACTTGCGCAGGTCGACGAACTTGTCCGCCTTCGCCAGGTACTTGTAGATCCAGCTGACTTCCATCGCCTCGATGTCGGCGAGCCCGGTGCCGCGCGCGAGGTTCGCGTCCAGGTTCTTCACGTGGTCGTCGACGGTCTTGGCGTGCTGCTCGACGATCGTGATGTTCGGGTGCTGGGCCTGGTACTCGGCGTACAGGTCGGAGTACCCGAACTCGTTGAAGGTGGCGATGGTCAGCCTGATCTTCGGCCCGTCGGCCTCGCTGCCGGCCGCGTCCGATGTACCGGCACCACTGGCACAGGCGGAGGCGAGCAGAACTGCGGCGCAGGCCAGCAAGCCTGCTACGGGACGATAGCGGGCGCTGGGCCGCATTTCGAAGCTCCCTGGAACTGGACGGGTTGAGAGCGCTCTCGGATCGCGAAAGTGAGCTGAGTCTCAGCCGTCCGAACCGGATATGTCAAGCGCCGTATCGTCACTCTGAGATACGGGCCTAGTCAAGTTCTGACATAGTGTCGTTCCTGGTCACGCACCGAATCGCCACCGTCACCGATGGCGGTTGCTTCTGGGGATTAGCTGTGAGTGACCGTCTCAGGGCAGTAAGTCGCGGATCACGGCGTCGGCCAGCAACCGCCCCCGGTCGGTCAGGACGAGGCGCTCGCCGGAGACCACCGCGAGACCGTCGGCGACGACCTGGTCGACCGCGGCACGTCCGGGGTCGTCGAGGACGGCCAGTGGCAGACCTGCGGACAGCCGGACCTCGAGCAGGACGCGCTCGATCCGGCGGGTCTCCTCGTCGAGAGTCTCGCGGGCGTACGCCGGACTCTCGGTCGCCGCGATCCGCTCGGCGTACGCGCTGGGGTGCTTCACGTTCCACCAGCGGACCCCGCCGACGTGGCTGTGCGCGCCCGGCCCGATCCCCCACCAGGTGTCGCCGCGCCAGTAGAGCTCGTTGTGCCGGCAGCGGGCCGCCGTACTGCGCGCCCAGTTGGACACCTCGTACCACCGCAGGCCCTCGGCGGAGAGCATCTCGTCGGCCAGCACGTACTTGTCCGCGAGATCGTCGTCGTCCGGCATCGGCAGCTCGCCGCGCCGGATCCGCCGGGCGAGCTGGGTCCCGTCCTCGACGATCAGCGCGTACGCGCTCACGTGGTCGGGCTGCGCGGACAGCGCGGACTCCAGCGACGTACGCCAATCGTCGAGCGACTCCCCGGGCGTGCCGTAGATAAGGTCCAGGTTCACGTGTTCGAAGCCGGCGGCGCTCGCTTCCTTCACTGCCTGCAGTGCACGGCCCGGGGTGTGCTGCCGGTCGAGGATCTTGAGCACGTGCGTGGACGCGCTCTGCATGCCGAAGCTCACGCGGGTGAACCCCGCCTCGAGCAGCGCCTCCAGGTACGCCGGATCGACCGACTCCGGATTCGCCTCGGTTGTCACCTCCGCGCCCGGCGCGAGCCCGAACTCGTCCCGGACCGCAGCGAGCATCTTCCCGAGATCGGCCGCCGGCAGCAGGGTCGGCGTACCGCCCCCGAAGAAGACAGTCTCGACCGGCCGTTCGAGATCCCGAAGCACCCGGCGCGCGAGCCGCACCTCGGCCACGGCGTTGTCGGCGTACGAAGCTTGCGAGCCACCGCCGCCCAGCTCCTTGGCGGTGTAGGTGTTGAAGTCGCAGTACCCGCAGCGCGACGCACAGAACGGCACATGCAGGTAGAACCCCAGCGGCCGCGCGGAAGCCTCCCGCACAGCAACGTCCGGCAACGCCCCATCCCGGGGCGCAACCTCCCCCTCAGGCAATGTCGACGGCACCCACCCATCCTACGGACCTGTTTCTGCACCGGATTTCGTCACCGGATCTCCGTCGTTTCGTGGTCACAGAAAGTCGGGAAGTGACTACATTCGGCTCATGGAGACCGAGGCCCAGCCTGTCGGACGCGCCACCCGGAACGCGGTCGTGGTGGCGATCATGCTCGGAATGCTGCTCGCGGCGCTCGATCAGACGATCGTGGCGACCGCGCTGCCGACCATCGTCAGCGACCTGGGCGGCGCCAATCACCTGTCCTGGGTGGTGACGTCGTACCTGCTCGCCGAGACGATCATGACCGCGCTGATCGGCAAGTTCGGCGACCTGTACGGGCGCAAGCCGATGTTCCTGCTCAGCGTCGTACTGTTCCTGGCCGGGTCCGCGCTCTGCGGGATGTCGCACTCGATGCTCTGGCTGGTCGGGTCGCGCGCGATCCAGGGGCTCGGCGCCGGCGGCCTGATGGTGACCGCGATGGCGGTGATCGCGGACGTCGTCCCGCTCAGCGAGCGCGGCCGGTACCAGGGCGTGATGGGTTCGGTGTTCGGCGTCTCCACGGTCGCCGGCCCGCTGCTCGGCGGGCTGTTCGTCGACCACCTGAGCTGGCGCTGGGCGTTCTACGTCAACATCCCGCTCGGCATCGTCGTCCTGGTCGTTGCCTCGATCACCCTTCCGTCGGTGAAGGCGCCGACCAGTCCGAAGATCGACTATCTGGGCATCCTGTTCATCGGCGCGGCCGCGACCGGGCTGACGCTGGTGACCACGTGGGGCGGCAACGAATACGCCTGGGGGTCGACCGTCATCATCGCGATGATCGCCGGCTCGGTGATCGCGCTCGGGTTGTTCATCCTGGCCGAACGACGAGCCGCCGAGCCATTACTACCGCTGCGCCTGTTCCGGTCGGGCGTGTTCACGGTCTGCTCGCTGCTGAGCTTCATCATCGGGTTCGCGATGCTCGGCGGCGTGACGTACCTGCCCACATACCTGCAGTTCGTGCACGGCGCTTCCGCGACCGAATCCGGGCTGCAGATGCTGCCGCTGGTCTGCGGGCTGCTCGTCGCGTCGGTCGCGGTCGGCCAGGTGATCAGCAAGACCGGGCGGTACCGGCTGTTCCCGATCGTCGGGACCGTACTGATCGGCATCGGGCTGTTCCTGCTCTCCCGCCTCGACAACCAAACGTCGTACTTGGAGACCGCAGGCTTCATGATCGTGCTAGGGCTCGGGGTCGGCGCCTGCATGCCGGTACCGACGGTCGTCGTCCAGAGCACCGTCGACTACTCGGACCTCGGCGTCGCGACCTCCGGCGTGAGCTTCCTGCGGACGATGGGCAGCTCGTTCGGCGTCGCGGTCTTCGGGTCGATCTACGCGCACCAACTGCCACAGAACCTCGGCGTCGCTGCGCAGACCGCGCAGGTCGATCCACGCATCGCGGCAACGGTCGACGGCGTCCGCTCATTGCCCGAGGCGGCGCGGTCGGTGATCACGGCCGCGTACGCCGACTCGCTGCACGTCGTGTTCTTGTGGGCGGTGCCGGTGGCCGGGCTGGGCTTCCTCACCGCGCTGCTGCTCAAGGAGGTTCCGCTCCGCGACACCGCCCGGATGGCGGCCGCCGAGGTCGGCGAGAACTTCGCGGCGCCGTCGTCGTTCGACTCCGAGCACGAACTGCAGAAGCTCGCGGCCCTCGTCGTACGGCACCACAAACGCAACCCCGCGCCCGAGGTCCTCGCCCAGTCCGGACTCCCACTGAGCCACGCCGAAGCCTGGCTGATCATGCGGGTGTTCCGCGGCGGCGCCGAGCGAGGTTCGGCGACGTTGGCCGAGATGACCGGCGACCTCCGGATGCCGCCCGGCGTACTGGAACCGCTCGCCACCAAGTTGGTTGCCGAAGGCTACTTGTCCGAGACCCTCGGCCACTACCGCTTCACCACCCTCGGCCTGGAGATGTTCCAGCGCTTCGTCGGCGCCTTCCGGATCTGGATGCTCGACCGCCTCACCGACTGGGATCCCGACAACTCCGAAGCCTTCTCCCACGCCGTCGACCGAATCGCCGAACAAATGATCGACCAAGGCCAATCCCTAACCACCGGCAAACACGCCGCCGCCCTCACCACCGCCTGACCTGACTGCGGATCAGGTCGCATCGCTCCAGGATTGGTAGTCGACCAGGCGGGGAGAGATCACAGCCAACGCCCGGGTCCGACACCACGAGCTTCGCGTCGGCGGTGAGCCCGAGATCGTGTACGCCGGGGCGGCCGTGGATCACGAGCCGGATCAGAGGTGGCAGGACACCGGGCTCCTGAGACTCGGGGATGGCGCTAGACAGCGTGTGGCTCGGCCCGGGACAGCTCTGCTGCTTGGTGGAGGGCTTCGATCATGCTGTCTATTGTGACTGTGCCGGTGCCGGCTATGTCGAAGGCTGTGCCGTGGTCGACTGAGGTGCGGATGACGGGGAGGCCGACTGTGATGTTGACGCCGGTCTCGATGCCCAGGACCTTGACCGGGCCGTGGCCTTGGTCGTGGTACATCGCGACGATCAGGTCGTAGTCCCCGCGGCCGGCCAGGAAGAACGCGGTGTCGGCTGGCAGTGGGCCGCGCGCGTCGATCCCGTCCGCGCGCACCACGGCGATCGCGGGCTCGATCTTCTCGGCCTCCTCGCCGTACCCGAACAGGCCGTTCTCACCGGCGTGCGGGTTGATCGCGCAGACGCCGATCTTCGGCTCTGTGATGCCGGCGCTCAGCATCGCGGCGTGCCCGCGGCGGATCGTCCGCTCGACCAGGCCGGGCTCGATGGTCGCGACCGCGTCGATCAGGCCGATGTGGGTGGTCACGTGGATCACCTTCACCTTGGGCGTCGACAGCATCATCGACACCTCGGCGGTACCGGTGAGGTCGGCGAGCAGCTCGGTGTGGCCAGGGTACAGATGGCCGCCGGCGTGCAGCGCCTCCTTGTTCAACGGGGCCGTACAGATCGCCGACACCTGACCGCTCTGGGCGAGCTCGGCCGCGACCCGGATGTAGTGGTACGCCGCGTCACCCGCGACCGCGCTCACCGCGCCCCACGGCAGGTCCGCGGGCAGCAGACCGAGGTCGATGACGTTCACCCGGCCGGGCGTGAACTGCGCGTCCTCGACCCGCTCGACCGGGACGATGTCGGCGGTGACGCCGAGAATCGCGGCGGCCTGCCGGAGCCGCTGTGCGTCGCCGATCACGATCGGGCGGCACAGCGTAGCGACGTCGGGCGCGATCAGTGCGCCGACGCAGACTTCCGGACCGACACCGGCGCCGTCGCCCATGGTGACGGCGATCCGGGGCAGTTCCTGAGGGGCTGAGGTTGTCACGATGTGGTGGCCTTCCGGACGGAGTACGGGCGGAGTACGGCGTGGATGGCGGCGAACGACGAGCGGTCGCCGAAGCTCCCTGGACGGGTGACCACTGGCCGGCCGTCGCGGGTGTGGGACAGGACCGCGCCGTGGTGGATCTCGTCGACGACCGTGAGGTGATCGATGCCGAGAGCCTCCAGAACGGTACGGGCGGTGTGGCCGCCGGTCAGCACGAGCGCCGGCCGGACGTTGCTCTTGGCAAGAATCTGGTGGGCGGCGGCAGCGAGCGCGTTGGCGACGAGGGTGGGGTCGTGCGGGATGGCCGGGGCCTGGAGCGCGACGGTGCCGCGGTCGGCCAGCACCTGCGCGAGACGTGCACCTTCCACAGCAGAAGTATCCGCCGGGCTGATGGTCGCCGTCTCCACGTCCGTCAGCTCTCGCAGGGCCTGCAGCTGATGTTGGGCGACGGGTTCCGCGGTGCCGACGACGTACAGAACGCCCGTCGCTTCGAGCGGCGTGTGCGTACTGGCTTGTTGGGTGGTGAGGCGGCGGGCGAGGGCTGCTGCGAGGCCGCCGGCGCCGACGTAGCGGATGTTGGGCACCTGCCAGGTCGCCTCGACCAGGCGGTCGAGGTCCCCGTCGGTGGAGGCGTCCGCGACCGCGATCCCGGGTCTGAGCTCGCCGCCGGCCGGTGGGATCGGGTACGTCGGGAGCTCGGCGAGCACGTCGAGCACGTTGAGGGGAGCGCGATCGCGCAGCAGCAGCCGGCCGTTCACGACGCAGCGCCCCGCGGCCGGTAGCGCGGGAGTGAGGACGACCGGGTGTTCGGTTGGGTCGAGGGCACGCAGGTGGGCGGTGTAGTTGCCGCGGAGCATCGAGTCGAGCTTGGTGAACAGCGGCACGCCGGTCGTCGCGAGAGCGGTCCGCGTACGACGCTCGGCCTCGTCCGCGGACAGGTGCCGGGTGTCGAGATCGATCACGGTCAGGCCGCCGCCGGGCGTTCCGGAGTGCAGTTGCAGTACGGTCCCGTCCGGGCTGACATGGCGGAACAGTGCGGCGGTCTCAGCGGCGCCGGTCAGGTCGTCGGCATGGATGACCAGTGCTGTCATCGGGAGGACTCGCGGGGCACGACCACCAGGTCCCGGCCGGCATCCCGGAACTCGGCGACCACGTCGGCGGGCGCCTCGTCGTCGGTGACGATCGTGAACGGGCCGTCGAGCCGTGCCCAGGAGCGGAACGGACGCAGGTTCAGCTTGGCGGCGTGGACGAGCACGTACACCGTGCTCGCGCGGCGGGCCATCAGCTCCTTCAGCCGGGTCTGCTCGAGCTCGGCCTCGCAGAGCCCGCCGTCGCTCGTCACGCCGTCGGCACCGAGGAACGCGGCGTCGAAGCTCATCCGGTCCAGCGCGGCCTCGGTGAGCGGGCCGACGAACGCGTCGCTCATCGCGCGCAACCGGCCGCCGAGGCAGTGCGTGGTGATGTCGTCGCGGCCCTGCACGTGACCGAGCACGGGGATGCTCGCGGTGGTGACCGTGAGGCTCGCGTCGGTGCGCAGCTCGCGCGCCACCAGCGCCACGGTGGTGCCGGCGTCGAGCAGGACCGAACTGCCCGGCTCGACCTGCGCGGCCGCCCAGCGGGCGATCGCGCGCTTCGCGCCGTGCGCCTCGGTGTCGCGCTGCGAGAGCGACAGCTCGGTCCAGCTCGGGACGGCGATCGCGCCACCGTACGTCCGGGCCAGCCGGCCGCTCTCGCTGAGCCGCGCGAGGTCGCGCCGGATCGTCGAGGCGGTCACACCGAACCACTCGGCCAGCTGCTCGACGCTGGCCAGCCCGCTCTCGGTCGCCAGCCGGAGGATCTCCTCCCGCCGGTCCCGCGAACGCAGCGGCGGTTTGCCGTCGACCCACACCTTGGCCATCGTGACTCCTCTCCTCCGGTCGACCCCAGCCTAGCAAAGACTTGCGCGAAAGACGCTGCTAGAGTTGCGCGAAGAGCGCGACTTTCCCTCGCCTCTCTCCGCTGATCCGAGGAGCTGACGTGACCACTCCGAGTGTCCGGGCCGACGGCGCCGTCCGGCCGAGCGCTGCCGACCCCGATCTGTCCGAAGCCCTGATTCCTACCCCGTGCACCGAGAATCACGCCTCGTTCCTGGCCTGGCTGCCGGACGGATCGCTGGGCTGCGCGTGGTTCGGCGGCTCCACGGAGGGCCGTCCGGACATCTACATCTACTTCTCCCGGCTGCCGGCAGGTGCCGACACCTGGACGCCGCCGGTGCGCGTTTCGCGCGACGACGCCCGTTCGGAGCAGAACCCGGTGCTCGCCGCGCTCCCGAACGGCGACCTCTGGGCGCTGTACACCTCGCAGGAGTACGGCTCGCAGGACACCGCGGTCGTGGTGCAGCAGCGTTCGACCGACCTCGGGGCGACCTGGAGCGAGCCGGAGGCCCTGTTCGACACGGTCGGCACCTTCATCCGGCAGGGCGTCGTGCAACTCGGTGACAAGCACTGGCTGCTGCCCTTGTTCCACTGCCACCAGTTGCCCGGACGGCAGTGGCACGGCGATGCGGACACCAGCGCGGTCGCGATCACCGAGAACGGCGGGGCGTCCTGGACCGAGGTCGAGGTGCCGGGCAGCACCGGCGCCGTGCACATGTGCATCGTTGCCTTGGACAACGGCGAGCTGGCCGGGTTCTTCCGGAGCCGGTGGGCGGACGCGGTGTATCGCTCGACGTCCACCGACGAGGGCCGGACGTGGACGGTTCCCGCCGCTCTCGACGTACCGAACAACAACTCCTCGATCCAGGTCGCGAACGCCGGCGACGGCGTCCTGCTGATGGTGGCGAACCCGGTGGCCGCGCCCGCGGAGGCGGCGCTCGGCGACGCGTCGCTGGAGCGCTCGGACAAGGACAAGGTCGTTGCGCCGGGCGAAGCCGCGCCGCTGGAGCGGCACGCGGTCTGGGGGCAGCCGCGGTTGCCGTTGAGCCTGTTGAGCTCGCGCGACAACGGCCTGACCTGGACGCGGGTGCTCGACCTGGAGGACGAGAGCACGCTCGGCCCGGAGAAGGACCTGCCCCGCAAGCGCAGCGGCGCCGAGATGTCGTACCCGACGGTCGTCGTCGGCGCGGCCGGGGACGCCCACATCTCGTACTCCTACTACCGGGACGCGATCAAGTACGTGCGCGTGCTGCGGGCGCGGTTCGCATGAGCGGCGCACTGCCGCCGATCGTCCTCGGGACGATGACGTTCGGCGACACCGTCGACGAGCGGGTCGCGGCCGAGATGATCGACACGTCGCTCGAGCTGGGCGTGACCGCGATCGACACCGCGAACGGGTACGCGGGTGGTGCGAGCGAGACGCTGCTCGGTGACCTGCTGAAGACCCGTCGCGATCAAGTCCTTCTTGCGACCAAGGCCGGCATCCCACATCCGGATGCCGGCGGCGCGGCACCGTTGTCGAGGGACGGCGTACGCCGGTGTCTCGAGGCGAGCCTGCGCCGGTTGCAGACGTCGAGCGTCGACCTGTTCTACCTGCACCAGCCGGATCGGTCGACGCCGCTGGAGGAGACCGTCGGCGTGGTCGGCGAGTTGCTTGCCGAGGGCAAGATTGCCGCGTGGGGCGTGTCGAACTACGCGGCCTGGCAGATCGTCGAGCTGCGCCGGATCGCCGACAGTGCGGGGATCGCGCGGCCGGTCGTCGCTCAGCAGCTGTACAACCTGCTGGCGCGACGGATCGAGGAGGAGTACGTCGAGTCCGCCCTCGTTTGCCGAGCTGGCGACCGTGGTCTACAACCCCTTGGGCGGTGGGCTGTTGACCGGACGGCACACGTTCGAGGAGCGGCCGGAGCACGGCCGGTTCGGGGACTCGCGGGTGGCGGCGATGTACACCGATCGCTACTGGAACGCGGACCTCTTCGCGGCGGTCGGCGAGCTCGGCAAGCTCGCGGAGTCCGAGGGCATCACGCTCGCCGAGCTGTCGCTGCGCTGGGTCGCGGGACGTCCCGGCGTCGATTCGGTACTGATCGGCGGATCGCGGACCGAGCACCTGCGCAGCAACATCGCGGCCCTCCGCGCCGGCCCGCTGCCGACCGCCGTACTCGACGCCTGCGATGCCATCGGCGCCCGCCTGCGCGGGCCGATGCCGCCCTACAACCGCTGAAGGAGAAGGCATGAACGCGAAGAACTTCGCCGACCGGCTGCGTGCCCGTGAGCAGCTGATCGGGTACTGGGTCGTCCTGGACGCACCGATCGCGACAGAACGGATCGCCCGGATCGGGTACGACTATGTCGCCCTCGACGGTCAGCACGGCCTACTCGGGTACCAGGGCCTGCTGAGCGGTCTGATGGCCGTCGACGCCGGCGCTTCGCTGGGCACCGGCGCGGTCGGGATGGTTCGCGTCGAGGCCAACGACCCGACGCCGATCGGCCGCGCGCTGGACGCGGGGGCTGCCGGTGTCATCGTTCCGCTCGTGGACACCGCCGAGGATGCGGCCCGCGCTGTCGCCGCGGCGCGGTACCCGGGCGCCGGCACGCGTTCGTACGGGCCGATGCGCTCCGGTCTGCGGATCGGGCCGGTTCCCGGCGAGGCGGATGCGGCCACCGTCGTACTGGCCATGATCGAGACGCCGCAGGGCCTGGCGAACGTTGCCGAGATCTGTGCGACGCCAGGCCTCGACGGGATCTACGTCGGCCCGTCCGACCTGTGCCTCGCTGTCGGCGGTCGCTACCCGAACGATCCGGACGTCGCGGAAGAGTTCGGCAACGCGCTGGAGCTCATCGCCAAGACCGCGGCCGCGGCGGGGGTCGCTGCCGGCATCCACACCCCGGACGGCAACACCGCGAACCTGCGTCTGTCCCAGGGCTACACGTTCGCCACCGTCGCCTCCGACCTCACGCATCTCGAGGCGATCGCGACAACCCATCTGCAGGCTGCCCGTTCCTCCTGACAGGCAGCTGCCCGTTCCTCCGGACATGTCTTGGTGCAGGGGCAGTAGCTACCAGTGCCGCGTATGCTCGCCGCCATGCTGAGTGATGGGGTGCGCAAAGTACTGGCAGGTGGAGTCGAGCACTGGGTGCGGGTCGCGGGCGCCGTGAACGATGATGTGCCGTTGGTCCTGTTGCACGGTGGGCCCGGCGAGAGCTCGTACGGTGTGGAGCGATCGGTCGGGGACGCGCTGGCGAAGGTGGCGCCGGTTGTGTTCTACGACCAGCGCGGCTGCGGGCGTACGGCCTCGGCCGACCCGTCGACGTACACGATGGAGCAGCTGGTCGCGGACCTCGAGGACCTGCGGACGACGTTGGGGGCCGAGCGGATCGTCCCGTGGGGCGTGTCGTTCGGGTGCCTGCTGGCCGCCGAGTACGCCGTTGCCCATAGCAACCATGTCGACAAGTTGATCCTGCATGCGCCGCCGATCGCCGACCCCCTGCATCCGGGGATCTGGACGATGCGGCCGGGCGCCGTCGACCCGCTGCTCACCCCCACCGAGCGGACGGCGCTGCGGGCCCAGCTCGACGAGTTGACCGCGCCGCTGGAACGTACGGTCGCGGCGCTCGGCGCGATCGCGCAGAGCGAGAACGCGGCGCAGTTCTTCTACCACGACGCCGCGAACATCCCCGCCGACGACGAGAACGCGCCGGAGCCGAACATGGAGGTCGCGATGGCGCTGGTCGGCAACGAGCGCGCCGACCTCGTCGACGACCTGGCCGGGCTCGACCTGCCCACGCTGGTCCTCGCCGGGCTGTGGGACCGCCAGGTCGGCTTCGACATCCCGCGCGACCTCGCTGCGCGTCTGCCCCGGGCGACCCTGGAGATCTTCCAGCACTCCGCCCACTCCATCGACGAGGAAGAGCCCACTGCCTACGTCGCAGCGATCCAGAAGTTCCTGGCCCGGTGAGCCTCTTCGGAGCCGCGGAGTACCCGGGGCGCGGTCTGGCGATCGGTCGGGACGCGGACGGTGTCCCGTTCTTCGCGTACTGGCTGACCGGCCGCTCCCCCGCATCGCAGGCCCGCGAACTCGTCGTCCACGACCGCGAGCTCATCGTCCGCGACACCTCCGGCGGCCCGCCCGACGACCTGCGCCACTACACCGCAGCCATCCGCCGGGACGACTGGGTCATCGTCGGCAACGGCACCCAGGTCAGCGAACTGGCCGCAGCCCGCGGCCAACAGCCGGATCTGCAAGTCGCTCTACGGCAGCTCACCTACGAGCCCGACCCGCCGATCCGCACGCCGCGTATCACCGCGGGAGCCACGATCACCGGCACCGAACTCGCCAACGTCGTCGTCGGATCCGCCCGCGCGTACGACGGTACGCCGGAGCTCACCGAACACCCGTCGCTCTTCGCCGCCCGGATCGCTCCGGGCACCGCCCTCACCACGACGACGTACTCCGGCGCGGCGGACCCCGTAACCACCAACGGCCACCCGGAAACGATCGCCGTCCCGTGCACGTGGTCCGACGTCACCGCCGGCCTCTGGCAGTCCCTACGACCGGCTCTCCGAATAGCCGCAATCACGGTCCGCCTCGATACCCCCGCCTTCACCGACGTGGTGCAGCAGGCAGGCTCCGCCGGCGAGTGAACCTCTGCGCGCGTACCATCACTGCCTTCCATCGAACGATGGCGTACGCGCACAAACAGTAGCTCCAGAACGACCAAGTCGGAGGAGACACTCAAAATGCTCGGACAACTGGGCCGGAAGCAGGCGGCCCTTGTCACCGCTGGCGCATTGATCCTAGGGTCGATCAGCATCACCGGGTCGGAGGCAGCGACCCGCGAAAAGCCTTCTGTACAAGGCAGAACCGCCAGTGCCACCACCAGCATCGCACACGACGCGGCAACAACTCGCGCCAACAGTCACCGCCGTACGACAGCCGCGCCGGCGCCGGCGAAGTCCAGCAGCCAGGACAGGGCACTGCGCAAGGTGCTCGCCAAGTATCTGAAGCCCGGACGCCGCGACTACGTAGGCCTGGAACGGGATCTCGCCGCACTGGGTGGGACCGACCTGACGATCGGCGGCGTCACGCCGAGCCAGGCGCAGGCGGCCCAGGACTCGCCGAAGTCGAAGACCGCGGCGGCACCGCGGAAACTCGACAGCGGGAACGGCAAGTGTCCCCCGGCGACCAAGGACTACCGTTTCAACTGCGAACTGCTCTTCTTCCACGAGACGTCGCCCGGCTACACCTACATGTCCGATGTCGCCGTACTGTCGTGGGACTTCGAGTTCCTCGGCGAGCCGAAGCCCAAGGGCGAACCGCTCGACGACATCGCCGCGATCGACTTCGGGAACTACGACGAGAAGTGCTACGACCCCGGTACGACGTCACAGGCGGCGTGGACCTACTTCCCGGGTGGCGGCACGCTGAACGGCAAGCCCGCGCAGGACGTGAGCGACCTGGTCCGGCGCGAGTCGTCCAGCCCGGACAACAACGCCACCGTCTGGCGGGTCGTCGACGAGCCGCAGGACGGCACGAACCTGCCGAAGCCACTGGTCGGTTACGTCGAGATCGACCTCCAGCATCGCATCGGGGCGCCGGGCTGCCCGACCGATTTCGAGGAGATCCGCGCGGCCGGTCATTATCTGCACAACGAAGACGGCAAGGGAGACTGGGACGGTGTGACGGTCGGAGCAGGCTACGGTCCGCTGTCCGTGTCCTACACGCCCGGCTCCAAACCGGGAGTCGACCGGCAGTCGTCGACCGGGGTGCTTGCCCTGCACGAGCCGGATGTCCAGCCGACCAGACTGAACTACATCGGCCCGAAGAACATCCGCTATCACGTGCCGTTCACGGCCGCGGCGAGACTCACGGGTGGTGCGGCGACGGCGGCCGTCCGGTCTACGGCTGCACAGACGCGCGCCGGTGAACCGACCACGCCGATTCCTGGTGCGAAGATCCAGTTCGTCCTCGGGCTCGGTGGTGGGACGCAGACGTGTACCGGGACGACGAACGCGAACGGGGTCGCGTCCTGCGTCCTGACGCCGACCCAGAAGTCCGGGCCGACAACCCTGACCCTGCGCTACCTCGGCAATCACGGAACTGCCGCGACGTCGAGTTTTGTCGCCTTCACGGTCGAGCATCAGGCAACCGATGTGGCCTACACCGGGCCGAAACGGGTTGCCAACGGCACGCCCGCCAACCTGTCCGGAGCACTCCGTGAGCATCACGGACCGGCGATCGCCGGACGGAAGCTCACGCTGTCCCTGGGCAACGGGAGTCAGCGTCAATCCTGCACGGGGACGACCGACTCGTCCGGCAAGGCGCGCTGTACGATCGCGTCCGTCAACCAGCCGTTGAACGCGGCCGCGACGGTCCCGGTGTCCGCAGCCTTCACCGGCGACGACTTCTACCTGTCCTCCAGCAAGTCGGGAACCGTGCTGCTGGAGTACTACACGGGACGATCGTACGGCGTGACCGGCACAGTTGGTCTCCCGCTGCTCGCAGAGGTCAAGGTCCCGCCGTCGCCGGACACCAAGGGCGTTCGGGTCGCGCACGTGTTCGCCAGCAAGACGCCATGTACGGCGGAACTCGGCGCCGGGAGTCTGATCACGACGAATGCCCTGTGTCCGAAGGTGCAAACCAGCCTCGCGCCCGGCACCGCGACCGTAACGTCAACGGTCGATCGAACCACGATCGGCATCCCGGGTCTCCCGGTGATCGAGGTCCGCGGCGCAACCGCCAAGTCCACCAGCACCTGCGCCGTTGGCGGCTCCGCGACCGGCAGCACAGACGTCGCCGGCCTGTACGTCGGTGGCAGGCGGATCCCGGTCTCCGCCGAACTGAATGCCACGATCGACCTGGCCGGCATCCAGCTGGTCACCAACGAACATCTACCCGTGCCAGGAGCCGAACACGGCCTGACCGTCAACGCTCTCCACGTGACCGCTATGAGCGGCAACGTAAACCTGGTCGTCGCCTCAACCACCAGCGGCGTCCACAACTGCGCCAAGTAGCCAGCAAGAGGCGCTACCGCCTTCCCGGCGGTAGCGCCTCCGGCACATGCCCAGCAGCCGGTAGGACTGGCGAGTCGGCTCGAGGATCGGCTACTCGTACATCTTGTCCAGGAGTTCGGCGTACTGGGTTTCTACGTACTTGCGCTTGAGTTTGAGGCTGGGGGTCATTTCGCCGGACTCGATGGTGAGGTCGCGGTCGAGGATGGTGAACTTCTTGATGGTCTCCCAGCGGTTCAGGCCGGCGTTGAGCTCGTCGACGTAGCCCTGGACCATCGCCCGGGCGGCGTAGGAGGTGACGATCTCGGCGTACGGCTTGCCGGCCAGGCCGTTCGCCGACGCCCAGCCCTCGATCGCGTCCGGGTCCAGGGTGACCAGCGCGGAGACGAAGTTGCGCAGGTTGCCGTGCACGATGAACTGGCTCGCGTACGGGCAGATCGTCTTGAAGCGGCCCTCGATCACCTGCGGCGCGACGTACTTGCCGCCGGAGGTCTTGAACAGGTCCTTCTTCCGGTCGGTGATGTAGAGGAACTCGTCCTCGAAGTGACCGATGTCGCCGGTGTGGAACCAGCCGTCGGCGTCCAGCACCTCGGCGGTCTGCGCGGGCTGGTTGTGGTACCCGCTCATCACCCCGTCGCCCTTGATCAGGATCTCGCCGTCCTCGGCGATCTTGAACTGGGTGCCGGGGAATGCCGGCCCCACGCTGCCGAGGCGGTACTGCGTCGGCCGGTTCAGCGTCGACCCCGCCGATGTCTCGGACAGCCCGTATCCCTCGAGGATCAGCAGCCCGGCCGCGTGGAACCACTCCGCCAGGGACTTGTCCAGCGCGGCGGACCCAGACACGAAGAACCGGATCCGCCCGCCGAACCGGGCCCGGATCTTCGACAGCACCAGGCGGTCCGCGGCGGCGTACTGCGCGCCCAGCAGCCCGGACGGCTCGCGACCGGCCTGCCGTACTGCAGAAACCTTTGCGCCCACGCCGAAAGCCCAGTCGAACATCCGCGCCCGCGCGCCGCCCTCGGACTGGATCATCGTCACGATCCGGGCGTGGGCCTTCTCGAAGATCCGTGGCGCCGCCGCCATGAAGGTCGGCTGGACGATCGCCGCATTGTCGACAATCTTGTCGATCCGCCCGTCCACCGCGGTCGCGAACCCGATCTGGCACTGGACGGCGAGCAGCACCTGGCCGAACACGTGCGACAACGGCAGCCAGAGGAACTGCAGGTCGTCCGGAGACAGCACCCGCATCCCCTCGACCGCGGCGCCCTCGTACGTCCACACCGAGTGCGGGAGCCGCACGCCTTTCGGACGTCCCGTCGTACCGGACGTGTAGATCAGCGTGCACAAGGTGTCCGGCGTGATGCCAGCAATCCGATCGTCGACAATCGACGGGTGCTCGGCCAGGTACTTGTCGCCGAGCAGGTCGAGCTGCCCGAGCCCGATCACCCAGTCGCCGTCCTGCTCCTCCGGCGTGCCGTCGATGAGCACGACCTTGCGCAGCGACGGCGTCTCCGCGCGGTGCTCGCGGAGCTTGTCCACCTGGCCGGCGTCCTCGGCGAACACCACCTGGACGTCGGCATCGGCCACGATGAACGCCACATCCGCGGACATTGTCGACGGGTAGATTGTCGACGTTGCGGCAGCGGCCAGTACGGCGGCCAGATAGCACTCGATCCACTCGATGCTGGTGCCCGACGCGATCGCGACCCGCTGCTCCGGTTCGACCCCGAGAGCGATCAGGCCGGCCGCGCGGCGGCGGGTGAGTGCCTCGGTCTCACGCCAGGTCACCGACGTCCAGTGCTCTCCGCGCGGGAACCGGAACGCCTCCCGCTCGGGCGTCGCCGCCACCCGGTCCAGGAACATCTGGGCCATGGTGCCCTTGCGGTTGCTGAGCAGTGCGAGCTGGCCGGGATCGGCGACAGGCGTCATGACTGGCCTCCGTAGGGGTCAAGTAAACCGGAGAGTAATAGCTATCTCCCCGGCTGGCCATGCCCCTCGCACGCCCGCCCCCACCTTCTCCATCACGTTTCCGCAACACCCAGGAACCCCTCGGGACTGCGAGCGGCGGTGCAGGTCAGCGGTTGGCGAGGAGTTCGGCGATCTGGACTGCGTTCAGGGCGGCGCCCTTGCGGAGGTTGTCGTTCGAGACGAACAGGACCAGGCCGCGGTTGCCCGGTACCGACTGGTCCTGGCGGATGCGGCCGACGTACGACGGGTCCTGGCCGGCCGCGAGCAGTGGGGTCGGCAGGTCCGTGACGGCAACCCCAGGAGCGCTGCCGAGGATCTCGGTGGCGCGCTCCGGCGTGATCGGCTCCGCGAACTCCGCGTGGATGCTCAGCGAGTGACCGGTGAAGACCGGCACCCGGACACAGGTACCGGCGACCGGCAGGTCCGGGAGGTGCAGGATCTTCCGGCTCTCGTTGCGGAGCTTCTGCTCCTCGTCGGTCTCAAGGGTGCCGTCGGCAACGATCGACCCGGCGAGCGGGAGCACGTTGAACGCGATCGGACCGGCGTACACCTTCGGCTCGGGCAGCGTGATGCCGTCGGTGCCGCGGGCGAGCTTGCCGCCGGCGGCGATCAGCTCCCGCGCCTGGCCTTCGAGCTCGTCCACGCCGACGCCACCGGAGCCGGACACGGCCTGGTACGTGGAGACGATGAGCCGGCTCAGCCCGGCCTCGCGGTGCAGCGGCGCGAGCACCGGCATCGCGGCCATCGTGGTGCAGTTCGGGTTCGCGACGATGCCCTTGGGGATCGTGTTCAGGTCGTCCGGGTTCACCTCGGAGACCACGAGCGGTACGTCGGGGTCCATCCGCCAGCCCGACGAGTTGTCCACGACGACGGCACCCGCGGCCGCGACCTTGGGCGCCAGCTCCTTGGAGGCCGTCTTCCCGTTCGAGAACAGGGCCAGCTCGAGCCCGGAGAAGTCCGCCGTCGCGGAGTCCTCGACGACGATCTCCCGGTCACCGAACGGCAGCTTCCTGCCGGCCGACCGCGCCGACGCGAAGAACCGCACTTCGTCCACCGGGAAGGAGCGCTCGACCAGCAGCTCCCGCATGACCCCGCCGACCTGACCCGTGGCACCGAAAACACCTACTCGCATGCGACAGAGAGTAATAGGTCCCCAGGGCGTCCGCCCGCACATTTCAGAGAGCGGACTCCCCCCACTCAGCAACCAACGCCGACCGGCCCCCACCCGCAGACCGCAGGCGGGGACCGTGTCTGTGCGAACGATTGGTGAGTGCCTGGGGTCCGCCTCCTCGGGGGCCGGACGCCAGGCCCATCACAATTGCTCACAACCGGCGGGCTGACGCTCAGCAACCGCCCCGTAGCGCGATTGTGGAGTGCCGTCGATCCGGATCAGGCGTCGGCCACCAGGGTGCCGCCGTTGGCCACGTCGGTTTTTTCGATCTCGGTGAAGACGATCCGGACCGCTTCGCGCTTGGCGCCGAGGATGGCGATCGCGGAGTCGGTGACGGCGGCGACGAACTCGCGGCGCTGGTCGAGGGTGCGGCCGGAGAGCAGTTCGACGGTGATGTTCGGCATAGGACGGTTCTCCTCGGGTTGGCGGTTCCGTGACGTGGGACAGTGTTTCAGCTCAGCGCAGGTTCAGGTCAGAGTGGCCGCAGTGCGGGCAGGCACCTCGTCGGGATCGGTGTTCAGCGACTCGACCAGTTCGTCGACCTCCACGCGGTTCTCGGGCGCGAGCAGACCCAAGCCGACGTACACGACCAGGGAAGTTGCCAACGGCAACGCGACGACCAGCGTCTGGTCGGTGGATCCGATGCCGTACTTGACGATCGCCCACGCGATCAGCCCGATCGCCCAGGACGCCAGCGCGGCTCGCGATCCGCTCCGCCGGAACCACGGCAGCAGCCCGAGCATCAACGGGATCGCGATCGGCCCCATCGTCGCCGCGACCAGGTCGACGACGATCTTCAGCACGACGCCCTCACCGTTGGTCGCGATCGCGATCAGCATGCTCACCGTGACGAAGGTGAACGTCACGATCCGCGCCATCTTCAGCGTCGCGCGGTCGGTCAGCTGCCGTACGCGCGGCACGAGCACCGGTGCGAGGTCCCGCGTGATCACCGACGAGATCGCGTTCGCGTCCGAGGCCACCATCGCCATCGTGTGCGAGAAGAACCCGGCCAGTACCAGCCCGATCAGCCCGGTCGGCAACAGCAGTTGCGCCAGCTCGACGTACGACTGCTCCGGCTTGCCGGGATGTACGAGCAGCGGCGCCGCGCACATCGGGATGAACAGGATCAACGGCCAGACCAGCCATAGCGCGGACGACAGCAGCGCCGACCGTTTCGCCGCGGAACCGGACGGCGCGGCCATGTAGCGCTGCGCCAGGTTCCACATGCCGCCGTTGTACTCGAAGGTTTTGATGAACAGGAACGCGATCAGGAAGATCGGCGTGTACGGCCCGTTCAGCGCATGCCCGTGGCCGGCCGGCAACTGGTCCCACATCTTCCACAGCGTCGGTACGCCGTCCAGGTGCTGCAGTACGCCGATGAACATCGCGACACCGGCGCCGAACTGGATCACGAACTGCCCGAAGTCGGTGAGGACGTCGGCCCACAGCCCGCCGAGCGTCGCGTACAGCATCGTCACCACGCCGGTGAGCAGGATCCCCCACCGGATCGGTACGCCGGTGAATCCGTTCAGCAGTACGGCGATCGCGACCCACTTGGACGCGATGTCGACGACCTTCAGCGCCGCACCGGAGTACGCGAGCGCCTGCTGTGTCGGCAGGTTGTACCTGCGGGCGAGGTACTCCAGTGGCGACACAACCCCGTGTTTGGCGCGCAGACGGTTCCAGCGGGCGGCGAACAGGAACGCGCCGATGCCGACACCGACGCCGATCGTCATCGCCCACCAGACGTAGACGGTGATGCCGTACGAGTACGCGACGGCGGCGAACGCGACGAACATGACGGCGCTGTAGCCGGACATGTGGTGCGAGATGCCGGACAGCCACCACGGGATCCGGCCTCCGGTCGTGAAGTAGTCCACGACGGTCTTGATCTTGGTGCGCGACCAGAGCCCGATCAGCACCATCAGCACGAAATAGCCGACCAGGACGGTCCAGTCCAGAGCGGTCATCGGGGATCCTCCCAGGGGCGTTGGGCGAGTGGTTGAGAGGTTCCACTGAACAGAACTAGGTGTCAAGATACGGAACCCGGAACAATTCCTGACGCAGTTCCACTGCTCCAGAACGATTGACAGCCTGTTCTGCTCAGTAGAACCTTGTTCCGTGACTCTGCAGATCAGGCACGCCACCCATCCCGAGCAGCTGCCCGGCTTCGACACGGCCGCACTGCGCCGCCACTACCTGGTGGACGACCTCTTCGTCCCCGGCGCCGTCACCGCGGTGCTCACCCATCACGACCGGATCGTGCTCGCCGGCGCCCGCCCGACGGCCGGCCCGCTGACGCTGAATACGTATCCAGAGCTCCGCAGCGAGTACTTCCTCGAGCGCCGCGAGGCCGGCATCGTCAACGTCGGCGGGCCCGGTACGGTCACCGCCGACGGCACGAAGTACGAGCTGACCACCGGTGCCTGCCTGTACGTCGGACGAGGTGTCCGCGAGGTCGTCTTCGACGGTCCGGACGCGGCGTTCTACGTGTTCTCGGCGCCCGCGCACACGACGTACCCGACCGCGCAGATCAACCCCGGTGAGGGCAACCGGATCGAGGCCGGCGACGCGCAGACCGCGAACCGGCGGACGATCGACCAGTTCATCCACGCGGACGGCGTGCAGAGCTGCCAGGTCGTACTGGGGGTGACGACCCTGCACGCGGGCAGCACCTGGAACACGATGCCCGCGCACACCCACGACCGGCGGACCGAGTGCTACCTGTACTTCGGCCTGCCCGAGACCGAGCGGATCGTCCACCTGCTCGGTGAGCCCGAGGAGACGCGGCACGTGCTGGTCGCCGACCGGCAGGCGATCATCTCCCCCAGCTGGTCGATCCACTCCGGCTGCGGTACGTCGTCGTACAGCTTCGTGTGGGCGATGGCCGGGGAGAACCAGGCGTTCGGCGACATGGACGGTGTCGACGTACAGGCTCTGCGGTGACGTCGTTCAGCCTCGAAGGACGCACGGCACTCGTCACCGGAGCGCGGCGCGGGATCGGAGCGGCGATCGCGGCCGGGTACGCCGCGGCCGGCGCCGAGCTGATCCTGATGGCCCGGGATGCCGCGCTCGAGGACACCCTCGAGGCGATCAAGCAGAACGGCGGCGGGGACGCGTCCGTGGTGATCGCCGACTTCACCGACCCGGCCGCGGTCGAAGAAGCCGCACTGCAGATTGTCGACAACAGGAAGATCGACATTCTGGTCAACAACGCCGGCACGATCTCGCGGGCGCCGGCCGCCGAGACCACGACCGCCGACTGGCAGCGCGTGATCGACGTGAACCTCAACTCCACCTGGGCGGTGACGCGGCCGGTCGGTGCAGCGATGGCGCAACGCGGCGATGGAAAGATCGTCACGATCGCGTCGTTGTTGAGCTTCCAGGGCGGCGTCACGGTCCCGGCCTACACTGCGAGCAAGCACGCGGTGGCGGGACTGACCAGGGCACTGGCCAACGAGTGGGGTCCGGCCGGGGTCCAGGTGAACGCGATCGCACCCGGATACATCAGTACTGACAACACCGCCGGGCTGCGCGCGGACCCGGACCGGGAGGCCGCCATCCGGCAGCGCATCCCGGCCGGCCGCTGGGGGCAGCCGGAGGACGTGGTCGGCGCCGCGGTGTTCCTGGCGTCCACCGCTGCCGACTACGTGAACGGTCATGTCCTCGCGGTCGATGGTGGCTGGCTGGCGAGATAGGGAGTGGCAGGATGTCCGACATGAGTTCGCCCTCGGCCATCGACAAGACGTTGATGGTGCTGGACGCCGTCCTGGAGCACTCGCGGTTCACCGACGTGGTGAACGCGACCGGCCTGGCCAAGTCGACCGTGCACCGGATCATGGCGTCGCTCGTCGAGCACGAGTTCGTCACACAGGCCGACGACGGGTCGTACCACCCGGGCCCGAAGGCGCTGCGGCTCGCCGGCCACGCGCTGACGAACGTCGACCTCGCGACCGTGGCCCGCCCGGTACTCGCCGACCTGGTCGCGCAGACCCGCTGCACCGTGCACGTCGGCCTGCTGAACGGCGACGAGGCGATCTACGTCGCGCGGCTCGACGGTCCGAAGCCGTACCGGATGCCGTCCCGGGTCGGTAAGGCGATCTGGCTGCACTGCACCGGCATCGGCAAGGCACTGCTCGCCGAGAAGGACGACGAAGCGCTCGACGTACACATCACGCGGACGGGCCTGCCTGCTCGTACGCCGCTCACGCACACGACCGCCGCCGCGCTGAAGGCCGACCTCGCGCAGACCCGCACCCGCGGGTACGCCCTCGACGACGAGGAGAACGAGCCGGGCATCCGCTGCGTCGCCGCCGTCATCCACGACCACACCGGCGCCGCGATCGCCGCGGTCAGCATCTCCACGCTGTCGCTCGAGCAGTCGATCGCCCAGGTGGCGTTGATGGCCCCGGCCGCGATCGAGGCCGGCCGCAAGATCTCGGCAGCCCTCGGCTACCCCGAGCCCGCCTGAACCCGCGGCCCGAACCACCGGCCCCAGGCGTCTCGAACCATCCGGCCGGCGCCCGGCTCCGAAGTACCGGCATGGCCTTCGATGTCGACAGTTACGCCAGTTCGGCGCACCGGCTCCGCTGGGACGATCTGGAGCTGGACCGGTTCCGCACGGACCGGTTGTCGGATGGCGCGCTGCGCTGCCTGCGGTACATGAGCGATGTCGAGACGCACACCGTCTGCTACCTGCGGGACCTGCTCGTCACGCCGTCACACCGCGACCCCGAGGTCACGACGTTCCTCACGTTGTGGAACTACGAGGAGTACTGGCACGGCGAAGTACTCGACCGCGTACTGGAGATGCACGGCGTACCGACCGGTCCCGAGCACACGCACGCACTGCGGACCCGCCTCGGATGGCAGGACCGGGTCGCGCCGATGGTGCAGTCGACGCTCGCGAACGTGATCGGTCCGGACTTCATCGCGACGCACATGACCTGGGGTGCGATCAACGAGTGGTGCACGCACGCGGGCTACTCACGGTTCGTCAAGGTCGAGCAGAATCCGTTGCTGACCGAGATCCTGCAGCGGATCGCCAAGCAGGAGACGCGGCACATCGCCTTCTACAACAGCCAGGCGCGCCGTCGCCTGGCGGAGAGCCCGCGCGCCCGGCGGATCACCCGGTTCGCGCTCCGGCACCGCTGGGGCATCGTCGGCTCCGGCGTGATGCCCGAGCCGGAGATCCGGCACCTGCTCAACTACCTGTTCGGCGGCACCGACGGCCTCGCCGAGGCCCGCCGGATCGACGCCAAGATCGACACCCTGCCGGGACTGGACGGCCTGCACCTGGTCGAACGCGAACTCACGCGGCACGGGCTGCGCTAGCAACGGGAGATCTGCGCTCCGCCCAGCGGACCACGGGGACGAACAGCACGCCGACGACGGCGAACCAGACCCCGAGGATGATCCACCCGGGAACGCCGAGACCGAGCGGGAGCAGCGCGAGAACCGTTGGCGCGACCATCGTGCTGATCGACATGCTCGTGTTCCAGACGCCCTGGTACTGACCCTGTGCATGCCCAGGCGCCAAATCGAAGCTGAGCAGGAACGATCCGGACGACTGCATCAGCTCCGCGATCACCTGGACGAACGCTCCGACCGCGAGCAGAGCGACTGCGATCAGTGCATTGCCCCAGGTGGCGCCGGCCATCAGCACCATCGATGCCAACAGCAACAGTCCCGCGGTACGAGTGGCCCGCGCGGCCGTCGCCGGATCCGCGATGCCGCGCGACGACCGTACCTGGAACAGCGACACGACTACGGTGTTGATGATCAGCAGCACCGCGACGGTCCAGCGTGGGGCGTTCGTATGGTCGACCACCCACAGCGGGATCGCGACGTCGAGTACCGCGTAGTGGATGCTCATGCCCGCGTTGAGCGCCGCGACCGCGAGGTACGCACGGTCGCGCAGCGCGATCCAGACCGGTCCGTCGTCGTTGTGCGGCTGCGGCGCCACCCGCGGGATCGCCAGTACGACGAATGCCGCGACGCTGCTCAGTACTGCGTCGAGCACGAACATCACGCGGTACGCCGTGCCGGTGTCGAAATGCAGCGCGAATGCGCCGATCGCGGCGCCGAACATGATGCCGATGTTCGTCACGGCCCGCAGATACGCACGCGCCGCGACCCGCCCGGCGCCGGTGGTGACGGCGGCGATCAGGGCTGCGCGGACCGCGCCGGCACCACGGTCGACCATCGTCAGCACGATGCTCACGACCAGGAACTGCCAGAAGTTCTGTACGAAAAGGTAGACCAGCGAGAGTGCGCAGACCGTCAGGCTGAGCACGACGAACAGGCCGCGCGGGCCGCGACGGTCGGCGAGATGTCCGAGCGGTACGGCGGACAGCAGCCCGAACAACCCGGCCACTGTCAGCCCGAGCCCGACCTGCGCGATCGACAGGCCGACGATCCGGTTGAAGTACAAGACACTGACCGTCATCAACAACCCGTTGCCGACCCGGCTCAGCAGAGTCGCCAACGCGAGCGGACGCAACGGTCCAGGAGCAGGCAGCACTCCCCTGGCGACGGTCGGCTGCTCCTCGGACGGCGCGGTCATCCGCGGGTCACGATGCGCTGCGCGTTCGCGCGGAGCTCCTCCATCAGGTCGACGCCGGAGTCGAGCATCCGCTGCATCTTGGCGGGGTCCTCCAGCGCGAACATGAGCGCGATCGTGACCTCGTGGTCCGGTTTGCTGACGATCTCGATCGGGTCGCCCGCACCGATCGTGCCCTCGCGGAGGACCTTCAGGTACGCGCCGGGACGGCCGGCCTGGTGGAAGCGCTTGACCCAGTGCGGCAGCTGCATGCGGTGCTGGAAGGTGATGCACGGGATCCGCGGCGCGCGCACCATCACCTCGACCTCGTCGCCGATCCGCCAGACCTCACCGAGCAGCGCGCCGTTCACGTCCACTCCCTCGGTGCGCAGGTTCTCGCCGAACAGACCGGTCGGGATCTCGCGGCCGAGCTCGCCCGCCCACCAGGCCGCGTCCTCCTCGGCGTACGTGTACAGCGCGAGGTCCGGGCCGCCGTGGTTCTTGGTGTCGCAGACGCGATCGCCCTCGAGCCCGAGCTCGCGGACGCGGACCCGGCCGGACTGCGGGCGCTTGTCGATCGCGGTGAACCCCGTCTCCTTGGGACCCGGGATCAGCTTCTCCACCACGTTGACCGTCAGCAACCGCATAGCCGCATCCTCCCCCGCGGTGCGCCACTGGTTCCACCGGATTTAGCGCGGTTTGAGCGGCAGTATGGCGATGATCACCAACGTGGCCGCGGTCGCCGCGACACCGATCCAGGCCGCCGCGCCGTACCCGGACTCGCGCGGGAAGACCCCGGTGGTGTGCGCGGCGAGGATCAGTCCGCCGAGCGCGCTCCCGGTCGAGAAGCCGACGCTGCGGACGACGGCGTTCACGCTCATCGCGCTCGCGGTCTCGGCCTTCGGCGTGGCCGCGAGAATGACCGCGGGCATCGCGGCGGAGAACGCGCCGACCCCGAACCCGAGGATGCCGATGGCAACGATCGGTTCGACCAGGTGTGAGCGAGCGACTGCGAAGAGTACGAACGCGACCACCACGAACGCAGTACTTGCCGCCAGCAACAGCCGCGCACCGAGCCGCTCCCGCCACGGCGGCACGAGCCGCCCCGCGACGAACCCGAGGATCGAGAACGGCACCAGGACAAGCCCTGCCTCGAACGTGTTCAGCCCGAAGCCGTACCCGGCCGCCGCCGGGGTCTGCACGTAGCGGGTGATCAGACTGAACAGCAGATACATGCCGACACCGCCGGTGAGCATCACCAGGTTGGCCGCAGCGACGGCCGGGTGCCGCAGGAGCCTGATGTCGACGAGCGGGTGCTCGGTGCGAATCTCCAGGAACGTCCAGCCGAGCAGCAGAAGCAGTGCGGCCACCAGGATCGCGACGGCCAGGCCGGCGTGGTGGCGCCAGAGACTGGTCTCGCCGATCACGAGCAGCATCGCGGGCAGTGCGATCGCGAGCAGGATCGCGCCGCGCACATCGAGACGGGCAGCCGGACGGTCCGGGGCCTGCGGGAGCGCGAAGACCGCGGCGACGAACGCGGCCCCGGTGATCAGGAGCCCGAGCCCGTACGCCGCTCGTACGCCCGCGAGGTCGGTGAGCAGACCGGACAGCGGATAGCCGATCCCGATGCCCGCGGTCGACGCGACCGACAGCAACGCGATCGTCCGCGCGGCCCGGTGCTCATCGAGATGATCACGCGCTACCGCCATCATCAGCACGACGAGCCCCAGACCGGACCCCTGCAACGCCCGGCCGAGCAGCAGAAACGCGAACGGCAACGGGACAACCGTAAGCAGGCTGCCGACGACCTCCGCCCCCAGCATCCCAAGGATCACGGTACGTCGCCGCGAACCGGCACCCAGCCGCCCGAACACCGGCGTCGCGACGGCTCCGGCGAGCAACGCGATCGTCAGCGTCCATTGCGAGGCTGCGAGCGAGACGTCGTACGCCTCGGCGACCGCCGTGATCAGCGGAGCGCCGAGGCTGCCGATCACAGCGCCGGCCAGGCCCACGAAGACCAGGAAGGCCGGCAACTGGGCATGCTTGGTGCCGGTGCCGCCCACGGTGGTCACTGGTTCGTCTCTGTCGTGATGTGGTTGAACAGGCCCGGCTTGATGCGGGTCCTGGCCTGGTGGGACCACGGCTCGTCCACCTGCGGCAGGTCGAGGGCCGCGCCGGTGTTGAGGAGCATGCCGAAGGCAAGGAACGCCTTGACCGTGACCGCGTCGAGCTGGGCAGTGTCCGCGACGGACTGCCACAGCCGCGAGAAGCTCGTCCGTACGGCGTCGCGCACCTCGCCGTCGCCCGCGGCCGCCGCGGCGGTGCCCTGCAACTGCAGGAGCAGCGTCGTACGGTCGGCGAGCATGTCGTTGTACTCCTGACCCATCGCAGTCAGCGCCTCGATCCCGCTCGTCCCGCCCGCGGCCGCGACCATCGCGAGCCGCATCCGTTCGAACGCGGCGTCCACGCACTCCAGGAACAGCAGCTTTTTCGTCCCGAACAGCCGGAACACGTACGCCTGCGTGATCCCTGCACGGCGCGCGATCGTCTCGGTCGAGGCGCCGTACAGCCCGGCGCTCGCGAACTCCTCCTCGGCGATCCCGAGGACCTGCTCCCGCCGTTCCCGCCCACTCATCCGTGTCGCCACCCGACTGAAGTTAGTAGTTACTACCTACTAACTACAAGCCGATGTCTCCTACATCACTGAGGCCGTGGATCAGTCCTGGATGGCCTTCACGATCGCGATGTTGCGAGTCAGCCAGTCGTGGGGCAGAGACTCGTCGGCGCTGGTCGACTCCAACGTCCACAACACGTTCAGCATCTGCCGGACGATCACCCAGGCGCGGGCGCGCTCCTCGTCGAACCCAGCCGCGTCGACAGTCGTCCAGAACCGCTGCCGTACCGCGAACCGCAGGTCGTTGGCCGCGATCACCTCGTCCCACCGGTTCCAGATCAGCGGCGCGACCTCGAAGTGCGGGTCGCCGGACAGCGGCTTCGGGTCGATCACCAGCCAGGGTTCGCGCTCCGCGGCGAGCACGTTCTCGTAGTGCAGGTCGGTATGGATCAACCGCCCGTCGGTCGCCGGGTCCGCGACGAAGTCGTCGGCCAGCGAGATCGCCTGCTCGACGTACCGATGCGGCACCGGCGCCGAGGCCGGCAACCGCCGCAGCCGGTCGGCCCACTTCGCCAGCTCAACCGACAGCGTCCGGAACTGCGGACCCGCCGCGACATGCAGCTGTTTGTAGGTGCCGCCAACGAGCTCGCAGGCGTCCAGCGCGTCGATCGTGGTCAGGTCCCGCGACTCGAGCCGCTCGAGCAGCAACGCGAACCGCCGCGGATCGGCCCGCAGCAGCTGGACGGCACCGTCGCCCGCCCAGGTCCGCAGCGCGAGATGCTCGGTCTCGGCCTCCCAGTGCGGGAACTGCACCTTCAGGACGGCGCGCTGCCCCTCGGCGAGTACTGGTACGACGATCGCACAGTTGCCGTACGCCGCCGTACCGTCGACCGTGAGGTCCCACTCGGCGAGCAGCTCGCGCAGCAACCGCGGCAGCCGATCGAGCCAGTCCGCCCAGTCCTGCCCGCGTGACGCGACGACGAGCAGGCCCTCCGGGATCTGGAGGGACACCTACTTCTTGCCCGCCTTCTCCGCGGTGTCGGAGGTGCGGAGGGCGGCGATGAAGGCCTCCTGCGGGACCTCGACCCGGCCGACCATCTTCATCCGCTTCTTGCCTTCCTTCTGCTTCTCGAGCAGCTTGCGCTTCCGGGTGATGTCACCGCCGTAGCACTTGGCGAGGACGTCCTTGCGGATCGCGCGGATCGACTCGCGGGCGATGATCCGGGACCCGATCGCCGCCTGGATCGGCACCTCGAACTGCTGCCTGGGGATCAGTTCCTTCAGCTTGCCGGCCAGCGCGACGCCGTACGAGTACGCGTTGTCGCGGTGCACGATCGCCGAGAACGCGTCGACCGTCTCGCCCTGCAGCAGGATGTCGACCTTGACCAGCTCGGCGGCCTGCTCGCCGGTCGGCTCGTAGTCCAGCGACGCGTACCCCTTGGTCTTGGACTTCAGCTGGTCGAAGAAGTCGAAGACGATCTCGGCCAGCGGCAGCGTGTAGCGGAGCTCGACGCGGTCCTCGGACAGGTAGTCCATGCCGCCCAGCGTGCCGCGCTTGGTCTGGCACAGCTCCATGATCACGCCGATGAAGTCCTTCGGGCTGAGGATCGTCGCCTTCACCACGGGCTCGTAGATGTCGGCGATCTTGCCGTCCGGGAACTCGCTCGGGTTCGTGACGACGTGCTCCTTGCCGTCCTCCATCTCGACCCGGTAGACCACGTTCGGCGCGGTCGAGATCAGGTCGAGGTCGAACTCGCGCTCGAGCCGCTCCCGGACGATCTCCATGTGCAGCAGCCCGAGGAACCCGCAGCGGAAGCCGAACCCGAGCGCGCCCGAGGTCTCCGGCTCGTACTGCAGGGCGGCGTCGTTCAGCTGCAGGCGCTCCAGGGCGTCACGCAGCGTCGGGTAGTCGTCACCGTCGATCGGGAACAGGCCGGAGTACACCATCGGCTGCGGATGCTTGTACCCGCCGAGCGCCTCGGTCGCGCCGTGGACCGCGGCGGTGACGGTGTCACCGACCCGGGACTGGCGGACGTCCTTCACCCCGGTGATCAGGTAGCCGACCTCGCCGACGCCGATGCTCGGCGACTTCGCCGGCTCCGGGGAGATGACACCGACCTCGAGCATCTCGTGCACCGCGCCGGTGGACATCATCTTGATCCGGTCCCGGTGGTTCAGCTCGCCGTCGACGACCCGGACGTAGGTGACCACACCGCGGTACGTGTCGTAGACCGAGTCGAAGATCAGGGCCCGCGGCGGTGCGTCCTTGACGCCCTTCGGCGGCTCCACCTGCGCGACGATCTCGCTGAGCAGTTCCTCGACGCCCGCACCGGTCTTCGCCGACACCTTGAGCACGTCGGACGGGTTGCACCCGATGATGTGGGCCAGCTCGGCGGCGTACTTCTCCGGCTGGGCGCTCGGCAGGTCGATCTTGTTCAGCACCGGGATGATGTGCAGGTCGGCGTTCAGCGCGAGGTACAGGTTCGCCAGGGTCTGCGCCTCGATGCCCTGCGCGGCGTCGACCAGCAGCACGGCGCCCTCGCAGGCCTCCAGCGACCGGGACACCTCATAGGTGAAGTCGACGTGACCGGGCGTGTCGATCATGTTCAGGATGTACGTCGTACCGTCCGGGGCCAGCAGGCCGCCCGGGGTGTCGGCGCCGGGCGTGAACGGCAGCCGGACCGCCTGGGACTTGATCGTGATGCCGCGCTCGCGCTCGATGTCCATCCGGTCGAGGTACTGCGCCCGCATCGAGCGGTCGTCGACCACGCCGGTGATCTGCAGCATCCGATCGGCCAGCGTCGACTTGCCGTGGTCGATGTGGGCGATGATGCAGAAGTTCCGGATCAGCGACGGGTCGGTGCGACCCGGCTGCGGCACTTTCGTGGGGCCAACGGGCACGGAGGGGATCCAGTTCTGGTCTCGGGTGATATATCTGCTCAATCATCCCATGCGGGTCCAGCAGATTCGAAAATCGCTGGCGGCGCCCCGATAACGTGTTCCGGTATGGCGCATGCTGCTGGGGTCCGGTTGCCGTATTCCGATCTGCCTTCGGGCGTTCGCGCGTGGGTGGAGCGGACGCTCGGCTCGACCGTGGTGTCCGCCTCGACCCAGCAGGGCGGCTTCTCCCCCGGTACGGCGGCCCGGCTGGTGACCGCCTCCGGCCGCCGGGCCTTCGTGAAGGCCGTCGGTACGTCTCTGAACCCCAAGACACCCGAGCTGTTCCGGCTGGAGATCACCGCGATGCAGGGCATCGGCCGACTCCCGATGGCCCCGGAGCTGTACGCCGTGTACGACGACGGCGACTGGGTCGGCATGCTGTTCGAGGACATCGAAGGGCGGCTGCCCGCACACCCGTGGGAACAGCCGGACGCGGACCGGGTCCTGGACGCGCTGGCGGAGCTCACCGACGTACTGGATCCGTCGCCGTGGCCGGATGCTCCGGTGATCGCCGTACGCAGCTGTGACTTCCTGAGCCGCTGGGAGAACGTGCTGGCGGACAACCTCGACGTACCGTCCTGGGTTGATCCCGAGGAGTTCGCGGAGCTGGCCCGGACCGGGGTGCGGGCGCTGGCCGAGGGGAAGGCGCTGGCGCACTACGACCTGCGCGCCGACAACATCATCGTGACCGACGAGCGGGTGGTGTTCATCGACTGGGCGCACCCGGGGCTGGCTCCGCGCTGGACGGACACGGTGATCCTGCACGCGGAGATGCGCGGGTCGGTGACGCTGCCGGAGCTCCCCGACGACGAGGCGATCACCGGGTTCATCGCAGCCATCGCAGGCGGTCTCTGGTGGGGATCCGCGCAGCCGGCGCCGCCTGGGATTCCCACCATGAGGACGTGGCAGCGGGAGCATGCGCAGGTGCATCTGGACTGGGTCCGGGATCGGATGCAGCGTTCCTGACCGCCGCACGTCTCTAGCGGTGTGACGAATCCAATGGTGAGCATGAGCCGCCCGGCACCTGTGGACGCACAGGACGCTGTGTCGGCCCTCTACCAGCAGCACTGGGTCGGGCTGCTCCGGCTGGCGGTGCTGATGGTCGACGACCGGCAGGCGGCAGAGGATGTCGTACAGGAGGCCTTCGCCGAGCTGTACCGGCGCTGGCCGTTGCGCGGGGCGGATGCGGCGCTGGCCTATCTGCGGACCACGGTGCTGAACCGCAGCCGGTCCGTCCTGCGACGACGCAAGGTGGCGCGGCTGTACATCCCGCCGCACCAGACGCCGAACGCCTCCGCGGAGAGCGACGCCGTCCTGGGTGAGGAACGGTCGCAGGTCCAGCAGGCGCTCCAGGCGCTGCCGCGACGGACCCGAGAGGTCCTCGTGCTCCGGTACTACCTCGATCTCCCGTTCGCGGAGATCGCCCAGCTTCTCGGGATCGGCGAGTCGTCCGCCCGCGCCACGTCGTCGCGCGGTCTCGCCGTCCTGACCGAACGCCTCAAGGAACTGCGATGAACGACACCGAGACCCGCCTCCGCGACTACCTGCACAGCCAGGCAGCCACCGTCCCCGACACCGCCCAGGGCCCCGGCCTGGAGCGCTCCACCCGCCGCCGGCACTGGCCCGTCCTGGCGACCGCCGCCGCGATCGCCGTCGTCCTGGTCGTCACAGTCACGTTCCTCACGCGTCTCGCGCCCGACAGTTCGGTCCCGGTTCCGGCCGGTCCGCCCCCGGGTCCGGTCTCCAACGCAGCACCCGAAGTGCCGTACACGGTGCTGACCGGTGAAAAGGTGACCGATCTGCACGCAACCCTGCACGACGGGGACCGCACCGTCTCGATCCCCCGTGGAGTGTCCGGCTTCTTCGGCCGGGTCGACGGCGGCTGGCTCGCCATGAGCGGTCCCCGTGGCGATCATGCCGCCATCCTGAAGCCGGACGGGACGCTGCGGACCCTCGGACCGGATCACATCGAGCTACCGGCCCTGTCGCCGAACCGCAGTCAGATCGCGGTCATCCACCGGCTCGAGGACACCAAGGGCGAGCTCGTGGTGGTCGACGTCAAGTCCGGTAAGGAGGTGTCACGCAGTCCGCAGCTGCCGGTGATGCCGAGCCAGCTCGGCTGGGCCAAGGACGGGATCTGGTACCGCGTCGACGAGGTGGGTGCGCCGAACAAGCCCACCGCGTACAGCCTGCACTTCTGGAAGCCGAAGTCCGACCACGTCATGGACGTCGCGTTCCCGAACTACGACGGCGGTCTGGCCGCTCCGCCAACGTCCGACGTCGTCGCGCTGACGACCCGGAAGGGCAACAACCGCTGCCTGAAGGCCGGTGTGCTCCGCGACGGAGCGTTCGACGAGGCCCGCGAGTACTGCGATGTCGCTGCAGCCGCCACGTACCCCGTGCTGTCTCCGGACGGGCGGACGATGGTCAGCAGCGACGTGAAGCTGGCCATCGACGTCCAGACAGGCAAGCAGACCAAGCTCCGGCTACCCGCCAACACCAGGGTGACGGAGTGGCCGGAGCCGGTCTTCGAGAACGTCAGTCAACTGCTGCTCGTCACCGAACCCGACGCCAACAACCGCCTGCCGGTCCAGGAGCAGGTCTTCCGCTGCGACGTCCGCAGCGGTGAATGCGCAGCGGTCCTCAAGACCGTCCGGACCACGCTGCACAGACCGTGACCTGCTTAGCTGTCCACCCGCACGATGGTGGAGCCTGAGCCATCGGCCCCGTCCGAGAAGTGCAGTTGGCCCAGGTATCTGGTTCCTGCCGCCAGGCCGGTCCAGCTGGCCGTGACACTCGCCTCGCCGGCCACCTGGACCTGCTGGGTGGCCGGTGTGGCGGTCAGGTTGCCTGCGGCCTTCTGCAGCTCCCAGTGGTTGAGCTTCACCTGCTGCTCCTGCGCGCCGGCGTACAGGTCGACGTACACGTCCACCTGACCGCCCGCAGGCCGGGGCAGGTTCACCTGTTCTTCAGCTGAGCCACCGGTGCTGCTGCCGAGCAGCGTGGTGGTACCCGCCTGGTAGACGAACACGTCCAGGTCGGTGCCGGCCGGGTAGTCCGCGTCGAACGTGGAGAACCTGGCGTACGTCGTACCCGCCGGGACGTCCGCGGTGAACTTCGCGACGTGGTCGTTGACCTTCGGCGCGGTCGTTGGGAACGAGACGCCACCCGGGTTCTTCAGCGCGGCCTCGCCGACCGTCGCCGGGTTCAGCCCCAGCGCGGACGTGGTGAGCGTCCCGGCGTACCCGGAGGTGACGGGGACGTCGACGGATCCGGCGGTCCCGGTGCCGTTGACCTGGGTCGGTGCCTTCACCGTGAGCGGCTTGATCGCCAGCGTGCTCGCGACCGAGTGCTTCGCCGACTTCCAGATCAGTCTGCCGAACGAGTACTGCTCGAGTGGGGCGCCGTTGTTCTCCACGGTGACCTTGTACGTCGTGCTGCGGCCCGGGAGCGTGACCAGGATCCGCGGCGACACCGTCGCCTTGAGGCCCTTCACGCCCTCGACCTTCGGGAAGTACACCTCAGGGAGCTTGCCGACGTTCGTGACGGTCCGGGTCACGGTCTGCCGGCCGGCCAGGTCGCCGATCGCGATCGTCGGGTAGTTGAGGTCGCTCAGATCGATCTTGCCGTTCGCGCACAGCTCGTGCGTGCTCGGGACCTGACCGGAGCCGCAGACGAACCTGGTCCAGTCCGTGTAGGTGGAGTCGTAGACCAGGCCCGGGTCCATGCCGTACTTCGGCTGCACGAGACCGGCGCCGTACCCGAACGGGTTCGCGGGCGAGCCGGAGTCGTTCTGGATCGGCTTGCCGCTGGTGTCCTTGCCGGTCGCGGTCGTCATCATCGCGGACTTGATCGCCATCGGGGACCAGGCCGGGTGCTTGCTCTTCAGGACCGCCGCGATGCCGGAGATATGCGGCGTGGACATCGACGTACCGCTCATGAACGCGTACTCACGACCGGCCGCGCTGAACGCGGTGGTCGCGGCGAGGACGTTCGTCCCGGGCGCCATGATGTCCGGCTTCAGCAGGTCACCGTTGCCGGCCGGGGACGGGCCACGGCTCGAGGAGCTGGCCACCTTCGGCGCGACGACACGGACCGGCGTACCGGCGCCGATGGTCGCGGTCGGGTCGGCCGTACCGGAGACGTACGCCTTGATCTCCGGCGCCTTGGTGTCGTCCAGGTGGACTGTCGGGACCGAATGCAGGTCAGAGTCCAGCGTGCCGGGGGTGATGTTCAGCAGGATCATGCCGACACCGCCGGCGTTCTTCACCTGCAGGCTCTTGTCGGTCCGCGCGTTCACACCGCGGTCGCAGACCACGATCTTGCCCTTCACCTTCGCCGGGTCCAGCGTGCCCGCCTGGCAGAGCACCAGGTTGGCCGGGTCGGCACCGGCGAGGCCGGCGTCCTTGGCCAGGACCACCGGCGCCTCCGGCGTACCGGCGCCGATGCCTGCCCCGGTGTACGACTTGCCGTTGCCGAGCTTCACCGTGGTCTGGATGTCGCGGTCATGGGTGCCGTTGGCAACCGACGTGACCCAGGGGTACGTCTTGCCGACCGTCGCCTCCCCCGGACCGGTGTTGCCTGCACTGGTCGCGACGAACACCCCCGCCTTCGCCGCCCGCAGGAACGCGAGCCCGGTGGCGTTCACGTACGTCGACCCGCTGCCGGAGATCGAGTAGTTGATGACATCCACGCCGTCGGACACGGCAGCGTCGATCGCGGCCACGATGTCGGCATCCGTACCGCTGCCGCCCCCGGACGCGTCGACCGCCCACAGCGCCTTGTAGATCGCGAGGCGGGCGTGCGGCGCCATCCCGGAGCCCTTGCCGTAGTCCCGGCCCATCACCTTCATATCGACGCCGTAGTCACCGGCCGCCGTACTCGCGGTGTGCGTACCGTGGCCGCCGTAGTCGCGCGGCGACTTGAACTCCGCCGGGATCGGACGGGTGCCGATGCCCTTGTCGAAGTACCGCGCGCCGATCACCTTGTTGTTGCACGTGACGGGCGCCTCCTCGCCGACCTGGCAGGTGCCCTTCCACTTCTTCGCGACCAGCGCGTCGGACTGCTTGGTGGTCTTCAGCGGCGCGAAACTCGCGCGCTCCGGGACGAACCCCGAGTCGATCATGCCGATGATCACGCCGTCGCCGGCCTTGTCGATCCCGCCCGCCTGCTGCCACGCACCGCCCTTGCCGGACAGCCCGAGGAAGCGCGGCGTGTCGACGGTGTCGGCGTGCACGATCCCGCTCGGCTCGACGCTCGTCACCCCCGACGACTTGGCCAGCTTCACAGCGTCGTCGTACGACATCTCGGCGGCGAATCCCGCGTACGTGTAGTTGTAGTCGTACAGCTTCTTGACGCCGGGAAGCTTGCTCAGCACGTCCGTGCGCTCGGTGGCGAGGTGCTTGACGTAGTCGACGACCGGCGCCGCGGTCTTCAGCAGCTTGCCGCCGGGCAGGACCTTGGTGGCAGCGAGGCCCGCGATGTCACCCGCGTACTCCGCGACCGGAGCGTCGTCGAGCTGCACGATGTACGAGCCGGTGGCGGAGCGCTTGACGTTCGGATCGGCGGGCTGGGACGACGGCTGGCTCGCGCCGGCCGCGTTCACCAGCACCGGAACGCCGGCGCAGGCGGCGATCAGTGCGGTGGCGACGACGATCGCCGGACGTTTGCGGGTCACGAAGTTCCTCCAGGGCTTGGACGGGAGCGATGGTGGAGCGTTGTCTCGCGGGCCCCGAGTATGCCGTCAGCCGCCGACAGTGTCACGCTCAGCACAGTCAGCTACCGCCGATCTGAGGGCAGCTCGATGCCGCGGAGCGGGAGTGAGTTTGGAGGTGGGGGCGGCTTGTTGGTAATCTGGCTCTTCGCGCGCCCACGGGTGGTGTTCAGCCGTGCGCGCAACACCATCCTGTATCAACCGCACACACCTGATCGAGGCTCTGCTCCGTGGCGAACATCAAGTCCCAGATCAAGCGCAACCGCCAGAACGAGGCTGCGCGACTTCGCAACAAGTCCGTGAAGTCGACCCTCAAGACGGCTGTTCGCCGCTTCCACGAGGCCGTCGACGCCGGCGAGGCCGAGAAGGCCGGCGAGAACGCCCGTAAGGCCGGTCGCCTGCTCGACAAGGCCGTCAGCAAGGGCGTTATCCACGCCAACCAGGCCGCGAACCGCAAGTCGGCCATCTTCAAGAAGGCCGCGTCGCTCTGACGCCCCGGCCGCGCCACTGACGCGGCCCCGAACGATCGGCCCGTCCCCTGGACCGGCCGGTCGTTTTTGCGTGCCCGTACGACCGAACCGTCGATCGGAGTGCCATGAAAATCGTCGTCGTCGGTGGCAGTGGCCACATCGGCACCTTCCTCGTCCCGCGGCTCGTCCGCGCCGGCCACGAGGTCGTCAACATCACCCGCGGCACCAGGACGGCGTACGCGGACGCGCCCGAGTGGCAGCAGGTCCGCCCGGTCGTCGCCGATCGGGAGCAGGAGGACCGCGACGGGACCTTCGGCGACCGGGTCGCCGCGCTCCAGGCCGACGTCGTCATCGATCTCGTCTGCTTCACGCTCGAATCGGCCACCGCGCTGGTCAACCGTCTCCGCGGGCAGACTGCGCACCTTGTGCACTGCGGCTCCATCTGGCGGTACGGGCCGAGCCGCAAGCTCCCGATCGCCGAGGGCAGCGACTCCGCGGCCGCGCCCGTCGACGAGTACGGGATCCAGAAGGACCGGATCGCCCGGATGCTCAAGGACGAGACCGCCTCGGGCGGCCTCGTCACCACGTCGCTGCACCCCGGTCATATCGTCGGCCCCGGCTGGCACCCGACCGGACCGCTCGGCAACCTCGACCCGGCCGTCTGGCGCACCTTGTCGGCCGGCGATCCGTTGGTGATGCCCGGCAGCGGTGCCGAACTGATGCACCACGTGCACGCGGACGACGTGGCCCAGGCTTTCGAGCAGGCCGTCACCCACCGCTCCGCGGCCGCCGGTGAGGACTTCAACATCGTCGCTCCGACCGCGCTGACCGTCCGCGGCTACGCCGAGATCGCCGCCGGCTGGTTCGGCCGGACGGCCACCCTGAAGTCCGTTGGCTGGGACGAATTCCGCCGCTCAACAACCCCGGAGAACGCCGACTCGAGCTGGGGCCACCTCCACCGCAGCCAATGCTTCACCATCGAAAAGGCCCGCACCCACCTCGGCTACACCCCCCGCTACGAACCCGAACAAGCCATCCACGAGTCAATCCACTGGCTCCTCGAGCACCACCAACTAACCCTCCCAACCCCCCTCCTCAACACCCCCTGACCCACGCCGCCCCAGCCGCAGGTGCTGCTGGAGGCGCCGCCACAGAGCGTCTCGCCCACGGGGCTGGCGCCGCGCCCAGCGCCTCCCGCCTCGCGCGGCAGGTGTGAGCCCGTGTGTGGCCTGGGCTCGTCGAGGGGTTGGGTTAGCGGCGGCCGTGGGCTCGGGTGATGGTCAGGACCATGCGTTCCAGGGCGTAGCCGGCGTCGCCGGAGGCGCCTTTGACGTCTGCGTCGGCTTGGGCGACGGCTTTGATCGCAGCTGCGAGCCCGCCGGGCGTCCAGCCGCGGGACTGCTGCTTGAGCTGTTTCAGCTTCCACGGCGGTACGCCGACCTCACGCGCCAGATCCGCGTCCCGCATCCCGCCCGACGCGCTCGAGTACTTCGCCAGCCCGCGCAACCCACCCGCCATCGCGCTCGTCACGAGCACCGGCGCAACCCCGCAGTCCAGCGCCCACCGCAGCTGCTCCAGAGCGGGCTCGGTCCGCCCGGAGATCGCCGCGTCCGCGACCGCGAAGCTCGTGACCTCCGCACGACCGCCGAAGTACTGCCCGATCAGCTCGGCCGTCACCGCCTGACCATCCGAGTCCGACACGAGCTGCGCACACGCCCCGGCCAGTGCACGCAGGTCATGACCCACCGCGTCCACCAGCGCAGACGCCGCACCCTCGTCGATCGACCCGCCCAGCAGCCGGATCTCCCCGGCGACGAACTGTGGCAGCTCCCACGCCTTCGGCGCCGTGGCGACGACCTCGCTGACAGACGCCTTCCGCAACTTGTCGAGGACGCCCTTCCCCTTCTGACCGCCGGAGTGCACGAGCACAGCCAGTACATCGTCGGAGGACGCGCCGGCGTACTGGATCAGATGCGGCACCATCTCGCTGGGAAGGTTCTCCAACGCGCGCATCACCAGCACCCGCTCGGTCGCGAACAGCGACGGCCCGGTCAGCTCCGCGAACACCCCAACATCCAGCGTCGACGCATCAAGCTCAGTCACCTCAACCGGACTCCCCCCACCGGCCCCCGCACCGCTCGAGGCAGCGCTCTTCGAGACTGCTGCGATGGCGGAGCGCACCGCGCGGTCCGCGAGGAACGACTCGGAGCCGGTCACGAGCAAGACATCACCGAGCTTCGGCGCAGAACCTTTACGAGCAGCCACAGTCGCAAGCATCCCACGCGCACCGGACAATCCAGATGCGCACCCATCGCCACACCCACGAAGATGACCCCATGACCTCCCCCACCAACCACCCCGTCCCGGAGACACCCGGTACAGACATGCCTGGCCCACTCACACCCGGCACCGACGAACCGGCCGACAACCGGGTGGAGGCTAGTGGGTTGGTTGTTGGTGGGTGTGATGCGTTGGTTGTGGTGGATATGCAGACTGCCTTTGTCTCAGGTGCGGAGGCGGTGCCTGGGGCTGGTCGGCTGTTGGAGCGGGTCGGTGAGCTGCTCGATCGGGCGCGCGCGGCGGGTGCGGTTGTCGTACATCTCCAGAACGACGGGCCACCTGGTGCCGACGACGAGCCGGAGACACCTGGCTGGGAGCTGTACCTGCCGGTGAAGCCCGGACCGCGGGAACACGTGATCCGCAAACCGCGCGATGACGGGTTCTACGCGACTCCGCTCGGAGACGTACTGGTGTCGTCCGGCGTCCGGTCGCTCGCGATCTGCGGCGTGATGTCCGAGATGTGTGTATCTGCCACAGCCCGAACCGCACTGGACCGCGGGTACCGCGTCGCGCTCCCATTCGACGCCCACGGCACCTACAACGTCCCAGCCGTCCCCGGCGTCGCCGAAGAGGTCCCCGCGCACATCGTGTCCCGCGTCGCCGCCTGGGCCCTGGGCGACCAACCCGACAACACCTCCCCCGCGTCAGCCATCACCTTTACGCACTAACCCACCACCCGCACCGCAGTCCGGCCTTTCACAGCCGAGGGGAGACGCTCGATCAGCCGGGGAGTCTCCACAGGGCGTACAGGTGTCGGTGGGGTGTGCCAGAGTCGCTCACGGTCCCAGCCGATCGGACAGAAGGTGATGCGAGTGAGCGACAAGATCGAGACGCCGCCTGACCCGAGGCGCACACTGACCGAGCAGGATCTGGTCGGTGAACAACTGCCGGACTGGCGGATGCTGATCGATCGCCTTCATGGCAGCTTCGACACCGGCGACTTCGTCAGTACGGTCAAGTTGGTCGACGCGATCTCGCTGGCCGCCGAGGAGCTGGATCACTACCCCGGCCTCGACCTGGCCACCAGGCGGCTCGACGTTCGGCTGTTCAGTCACGACGTCGGCGGGGTGACCTCGCGCGACGTGGCACTGGCCGCGACCATCAGCGAACTCGCCCTGGCAGCCGGCGCCACGCCGCACCCGGAGCGCACCAACGTGCTCGAACTCGGCCTCGACTCGGCCGACGAGGCAGAGATCAGGCCGTTCTGGGCCGCGCTGCTCGACTACGAGACCATCCAGGCCTGGGGCGAGATCCAGATCCGCGACGCCACCGGGCGCAGGCCGACGATCTGGTTCCAGCCGACCGACGCCCACGACAGTCCGAGGCAGCGTTGGCATCTCGACCTGCGGATCCCTCCCGAGGTGGTCGAGGACCGGATCGCCGCCGCGATCGAGGCCGGCGGCGAACTGGTCGACGACACTGCCGCGCCGGCGTTCTGGGTGCTGGCCGACCCGCAGGGCAACCGCGCGTGCCTGACCACCTGGCAGGGCCGCGAGTCGCCGAGCACGTCGCCGTCTTCCAGTTGAGGGCCAGCCTGTAGTCCCGTTCGTTAGCCGCTCGCAGGTAGCTCGTAGTTGGGGTGGGTTGTGAGGGACAGGTGGTGGTCGGTGTTCGTCACGATGAGCGCGCCGCTGACGTTGGTGGTGGCGGTCCGGATCGTGTTGTGGGACAGGAGATCGAGCGTTCGTGGCGCCGGATGCCCGTAGTCGTTGTCCCGGCCGGCCGAGATCACGGCCAGCCGGGCGTTCGCGGCCGCGATGAACGCAGGATCTTGCTGCGCCGAACCGTGATGCGGCACCTTCAACACATCCGCGTGCAGATCCACTCCACTCGCCAGCACGGCTCGCTGGGACTCCGGCTCCAGATCCCCGGTCAGCAGGATCCGTAGACCGGCGAGCTCGACCATCATCGCGATGCTGGCGTTGTTCTCCGGCGATCCCTCGTCCGTGGACGTCGCCGACGAAGTACCTGGAGGCGGCAACGCGGGCACCTTCGCCGGCCACAACGTGGTCCACTGCACCTGTCCCACAACGCGCTGCTCGTGGAACGCGACCGTGCGCACCGGGACCCCGTGCCGTGCCGCAAGCTCCATCACCCGGTCGTATTCGGCCCGCGGCGAGAAGTAGGGCGTCACCTCGATCTCACCCACCTTCCGGCCGTTCAGTACGCCGGCCAGCCCGCCCACGTGATCCGCATGGAAATGACTGAGCACGATCACCGGAATCTGCTTGACGCCGAGATCCTTCAGGCAGCGGTCCATCGCCGCGGGATCCGGCCCGGTGTCGACGACCACCGCCGTACCGTCAGCGGCCCGCAGGACGAGCCCGTCGCCCTGCCCCACATCGCAGACCACGAACAGCCAGTCGTCCGGCGGCCAGCCGAGCGAACCGACCGGACGCAGGATGACGACGGCCAGCACGATCACCGCCAGGATCATCGCGATCGGACGTGCCAGGATCCGGTGCAGCCCGGCGACGAGCGCTATGCACAGCAGGGTCAGCACCGCGACACCGATCACCGTCGCCGGCCACGCATTCGCGGCCCCTGGCAGGTCCGCACCCTCACGAGCAACGAGGATGATCCAGCGAGCGGGCCATCCGGCAGCCCAGCCGACGATCTGCGCCAGCCCCGTACTGCCCAAGGCAACTCCGGCAGCGACGAAGCCCAGGATCGTTGCAGGGCCGACTGTTGGACCGGCCAACAGATTGGCGGCCACCGCAACCAGCGACACCTGTCCCGACAGCCACGCAACGATCGGCGTACACGCGAGCTGGGCAGCCAGCGGGCACGAGATCGCATCGGCCAGCCACCCGGGAAGCCAACTCGCCAACGCGTCCCGCCAACCTGATCCGAGCAGAACGATGCCCGCCGTCGCCAGCACCGACAGCGCGAACCCGGCCGATCGAGCGAGCGACGTGTCGAGCAGCAGGAGCATGATCACGGCCACCGAGAGACTGCGGACGGCCCGCCGTGGCCCACCTCCGCCGGTCATCGCCGCCAACGCGATCAAGCCCATCGCGGCTGCACGGAGCACGCTCGGCTGTGGACGCGCGAGGACCACGAACACGACCACCGTCAGCACGCCGACCACCGTCAGGCCCCGAGCGCGTACGCCGATCGCCCGTGCCAGCGGGAGGATGAACGCGAGCAGCAACGTCAGGTTCGTGCCCGAGACGGCGGACAAGTGCGTCAAGCCTGTTGTTTGGAAGTCCGCGTTCAGCTCGGGTGAGACGCCGGAGACGTCGCCCATCACCAACGCGGGCACGAGCCCGCGGACGTCTTCGGGCTCGTGGGCTACCGCACGTCGGAGGCCGGCCCTGACCTGTTCGGCGGCGCGTAGCCACCATGGCGGGTCGTCGATTGGTCTTGGTGGCGATCGGGTCGAGAGCATGGCGGCTACCTCGCCGCCAGCGTCGGCGCGTTCGAGCCTGCCGGTCGCGTCGACGTGCTGGCCGTAGCGGATGGTCTGCCATTTGGCGGTGCCGATCACGAGCACCGGCGTACGAACCCGTACCGCCTTCGGGCCTTGGGCGTTGGGGCGGGTGTGGACCTCCTCGATGGTTGCTCGCACCACCACGTACCGCGGGCGTCTGCTCGTGGTGCTTTGACGGAGGGATGGGTCTCCATCGATGCGCAGGCGCACGGTGGCGGTGGCGGAGTTGTCGGCGAGCTCGTGAACGGGGCCGGCTCGCAGGGTGGCGACCTGGAGCGCGGCGGCGATTGCTAGACCCCCGACGATGGTCAGGCAACCTACGGCTGCCCAGCCGACGGGTGTCCAGGAGTGTGCAGAGTTGGGTGCGGGACGACGGCGCAGTCTTGCGAGGAGCAGGGCGAGGGTGGTTGCGAGTGCTAGCGCTGTCGCGCCGACGACGGCTCCTGTTGTGGGTGATTTGCCGACAAGTACGGCGGCTCCTAGCCATCCGGCGCCGGCCGGGAGCAGTAGGCGTGCGTCGGGCGGCTCGGAGGGGGCGGGATCGGCGGATGCGGGGTCGGGGGTGGTGGGGTCAGATGCTGACATGGGGTTTTAGCGAGTCGAACTTTTTGGGGCCTACGCCGGGGACCTCCTGGAGTTGGTCGACGGTGGTGAAGGGGCCGTTCTGGGTCCGGAAGTCGAGGATGCGCTGGGCGAGGACGGGGCCGACGCCGGGGAGGGTGTCGAGTTGGTCGAGGGTGGCGGTGTTGAGGTTGACCGGGGCGTTGGGGGCGGTGGGGTGGGGTGCTGAGGTGGTTGCTCCGGGCGGTTTGGTGGGCGCGGGTTGGGCTGGTTGGCCGACGATGATCTGTTCGCCGTCGGTGACCAGGCGGGCGAGGTTGAGCGTGGTGAGATCGACGCCATGGAGGGCACCCCCGGCCAGGGTCAAGACGTCGGCCACTCGGGAGCCGGTCGGAGCGCGGACGAGGCCGGGGCGGCGGACTTTGCCCGCTACGTACACGACCACTACTTCTGGAACGGCTTTTGCTCCGGGTCTGGGCGTTTGAGGCGAGCTCGGTCGGCTCGTGGGTTGGGCGACGGGGCTGCCGGTGGTTGTGGTGGTGGGCTGGGCTTCGGGGATGGGCGTCGGGCGGGCATGCGCGAACGTCCAGATGGCCCAGGTCAGACCGATGGCCAGGAGCGCGAGCAGGACGAGGACGTGGCGTGGGGTGAGGGTCCAGCGGGCGTTGCGTAGGCGGTCGGGCACTTGGTCGGGGATCCATCCTCCGCGCACCTCATCACGCTCCTCCGGGGCTTCGGGTTGTGCGTCGTCGGCGTGAAGGAGGTCGGGGTGGGCATGCCTGGACGGCCGGACGGCGAGGCGGGAGAGGGCTCGCGCCCGGGCGTCCGGGGTGGGGGTGCGGTTCCGACGGAAGACCTTCACGCCCAGAGAAGGTACGAGTCTGCGACGCCCGCCGACCGCCAACTTCCAACCTGTGGAGAACCCGGCAAACAGGGAGGCTAGTGGGGGCTTAGTACTACCGCTAGGAGGCCGGGGCCTACGTGGGCGCCTATGACGGCTCCTACTTCTCGGAGGACTACCTCGTCGGCTTTGGGGAGGCGGTTGGTGAGGTCGTCGGCGAGGGTTTGGGCCTTCTCGAGGTTCCCCAGGTGGTGGACGGCCAGCTGGACAGGGGCGTCGCCGGCTCGCTGGACGGCGATGTCGGCGAGGCGGGCGATGGCGCGGCTGGAGGTGCGTACCTTTTCGAGCGGGACGATCCGGCCGCCGTTGATGGTCAGCAGCGGTTTGACCGCGAGCGCCGTACCGAACAAGGCCTGGGCGGCGCCGATCCGCCCACCACGGCGCAGGTACTCGAGGGTGTCGACGTAGAAATACGACGAGATGGTCTGCATCCGGGCCCGGGCGGCGGCCTCGACCGTGGCGGCGTCCTCCCCCGCGCCGGCCGCGGCTGCAGCGGCGAGGACCGGGAAGCCGAGGCCCATCCCGAGCGACCGCGAGTCGACCACGTGCACCGGGATCGGGGACTCCTTGGCGCCGATCATCGCGGCCTCGAACGTGCCGGACATGTCGCCGGACAAGTGGATCGACACCACCGCCTCGGCACCGTTCGCGGCGCAGGCGGCGTACGTGTCGGCGAAGGTCTGCGGCGCCGGCCGGCTCGTCGACACCGGGGTGAACGTCTTCAGGGCCTCGGCGACCGCGTCCGCCGAGGTGGCGCCGTCGTCGTACGAGGTCCCGCCGATCACGACCTGCAGCGGTACGACGGTGAGCGGGTGGCGGAGCAGCTCGTGCGTGGACAGACCGGCGGTGGAGTCGGTGACGACCTGCACGCGGGCTGCCATGCAGCGAGGTTACCGGACGGTTTAGGACGTCCTCTGTCTGGACGCAGTGCCAGACTCCACTAGATGAGGGAGACAGCAGCAGAAGTCAGGGAGCTCCAGGCGCTCATGGACGCGGTCTACCCGGGTTCGACGGAGCACCTGCGGAACATCATCAAAGGTCAGAAGCAGCTCAGCGCCGCCGCACTCGTGCAGGTGGCGACCGGCATGTGCGTGCTGTCCCTGGCCACGGTCACAGCCAAGGGCGAGCCGCGGATCAGTGCGGTCGACGGTCATCTGCTGCATGGCAGATGGGTGTTCACCACGTCAGGCTCGGCGGCGAAGGCCCGGCACTTGCGGGCGCGGCCGGCGGCGAGTGCGGCGTACATCGACGGGGAGCGGATCGGGGTGTTCACCCACGGTGCCGTGGAGTTCCTCACTGAGAAGGACCCGGACTTCGCCGAGATCGAGGAGTACATGGTCGGCCACTATGGCGAGTCACCGTCAGGGTGGGGACCGGACATTGTGTACCTGCGGCTCCAGCCGACCTGGATCGCCGCGTACGGCAACGAGCGCAAGCTGCTGGGCGGCTGAACCGGCAGCGAGGTGAAGGCCACCCCTCCTGGCGCCTTCACCTCGCTCGGGAACTGGGCCGGGCTACTGACGTCCCCTGTGCGTCAACAGCCCGGCTCGTCCGGCTGACTCCCCCTGGCTGTCAGCTGAAAGTTGGTGGGACCTCGGCGAGCTACTCCCCGTATCCGGTTCCGTGAGAACCGGCCTGACCGCGAGCTCGCCGAGATCCCGGGAGGTCCCAGCGGCCGGCCCGCCGGCGAGGGAGCATCCCCGCCGGTTTACCCGCGCCAGCCGGGCCGCGACACTCGTCCCCTGTGTCGTGTGCCTGACCCTGTGCTGGGACCCCGCCCCGGAAGCAGTGCCCTGACGGTGCACAGCGTCCGGTACAGGCAGGACAGATCCACACGCCCCAGCACTCCGGAGCTCTCGACCGCCGGTCGGCGCCCCCACCAACCGGCCGCCGGAGGCCCTCCGCGTCGCCTTCTCCGGCTGCAGCGGTCCGGCGGTGTGCCATGGCCTCTTCATGGATTCACCGCCCTTTCGCCGCTGGAAACCGGTGTCGGTCTCTGCTTCGTGGAACCTGTCCTACGGCTGTAATTCTTCGTCCGGCAGCCATGTCAGGACGAGGCAGAACTACCGGCAGTTACCCGGCAGCTTCGGCGGATCCGCGTCATGTTTCAGGAAGAAAGCGCGGCGAGTACGTCACGCGCGAGGCGCTGCACGGCGGCCGCTGGATCGGGCTGTGGCCACCCGTCCGCCGCTGATGCGCTGCTGCACGACTCCTGCAGCACGGCCCACGCCGTCGGCAGCATGGGCGGGTCCATCGACCGCTGCCAGGCCAGCAGTTGCCCGCAGACCGCATCGCCCGCCTCGGAGCGACCCAGTGCGTGCAGCACCGCGACAGCTTCAGGTAGTACCTCGAGCAGGTACACAACCCGGCCTTCGAGCAGCAGCCGGTTCAGTGCGTCCAGCACCGCCAGTCGCGCCTGCTCGACCTCACCGGCAGCTCGTGCCAGCCGCGACCGGTACAGCATCACCAGGTAGTCGAAGTAGCCACGGTGCCCACGGATGTCCGCGTCTGCCTGGTCGAGCAGTGCACGCGCCTCGTCGTACCGGCCGTCGTGGTACTCGACCATGGCCAGGCAGCCGGCCACCTTGGTGCGCTCGGGGTCGTCGGAGGCCTGGCTGTCGCGGGCGAGCAGTGCCCAGTGCCGCGCTCCGGCGAGGTTGCCCAGCTCGAGGTCGACCCGGCTGAGGGCCATGTACGCGATCTCGTCCGCGTAGACGCCCGGATTGACCAGTGCGGCCTCCCACGCAAGCAGGAGCTCCTTGGCCTCGACCAACCGCCCCCAGCGCAGCAGTGCCAGCCCACAGGTCGCTTGCACGGTCGCGGACCGCTGGACTTCAGCATGCTTCCGCGCGTCGTCCACCAGCGCCGGTATCTCGGCCAGGCTCTGGGTGTCGAGCAGGTGCGACCCGGACGACACCCAGCCGCCCCTGGCGACCAGACCCATCTCCGTCTCACCCGGGATCAGCTTGCGCGCCTCTTCGTAGTGCCGCCGCGCGCCGTGAATGTCACCGGTCAGGCTGGAGAGCCGCCCCGCAATCGCGAGCAGCCGACCGCTCGTCTCCCGGTCCGGCACATTCGACGCGCACAAGGTCGCCCACCGGATCCCGCTCTCGGCCACACTCGCCTGGTACTGCCAAGCGATCCGGAAGCCCAGCACGATCCGCGCTGCCGTGTCCCACTCTCCCAGCTCGGCGGCCCGCGCCAGCGACACCTCGAACAAGGCCGAGTTCGCATGGGCCGCCCGGTACCGCCGGTCGCGGTCCGGCGACGACCACGCGCCCTCCAGCCCGGACACGTACGTCGTGCACCACTCGACCGCCCGATTCCGGAACTCGGTCAGGTCGTCGCCCTGCGAGGACAGGCCGGCGTACGCGTGCTCCCGGATCGTCTCCAGCAGCTTGTAGCGCGCACCGTACAACTGCTCGAACTCGTGCACCGGCTGCAGCAGCGACTTCTCCACCAGCTCGGCCAGCAGCATCGGTACGTCGATCTCAAGGATCGGGGCGCCCGTACACACGCCCGCCACGGCCTCCAGCGTGAACGGCGAGCCGAGCACCGACGTCCGGTACAGCAGTTGCCTCGCCGGATCCGACAGCCCGTCGACGCTCCACGCGATCGTGTCCGCGAGCGTGCGCTGATGCGGCGCACCGAAGCGCCGTGGCCCGGACAGCAACCGGAAGCGGTCGTCCAGCGCAGCCAGGATCGCCTCGACCGACAACGACCCGCCACGTGCGGCCGCCAGCTCGAGCGCAAGCGGCAGACCGTCCAGCCGCCGGCACAGCCGGGCCACGATCGGTGCGTTGTCATGGGTCAGCTCGAAGTCCGGTCGCACCCGCGTCACGCGCCGCGTGAACATCTCCACGGCGGGCGATGCCTTGATCTCGTCGAAGTTCTGGTCGTTCTCCGGTACGCCGAGCACCGGCACGCGGCGGACGACCTCGTCCGGCAGGCCGAGCGGGATGCGGGACGTGACCAGGACGCCGATGCCCGGGAAGCTGCGGACCATCCGGTTCGCGACCGTGGCGACCCCGTCGAGCACGTGCTCGGCGTTGTCCTCCACGATGACCAGGTCACCGGGCCGGCGTCCGGACAGTACGTCGTCGAGGTCCGACGTACCGGGAGCTGTCCCGAACGCGTCGAGGATCGCGGACGGTACGGCGGCGTCGCGCTGGACGGTGGTCAGATCGACGACGACCACGGTGGTGTCGGCCCCGGAGAACCGGTCCGCCGCGGCCAGCGCAAGCTCGGTCTTGCCGACACCGCCTGGGCCTACAAGCGTGACGAGCCGGTTCTGACGCAGCAGTCCCTCGAGCTCGAACAGCTCCTGCTCACGGCCGACCAGACCGTCCGGAATCGGGCGGGTGCCACGCCAACGCAGACCTGTCGGAGCGGGATCCGCCACCGAGACCACGGGAGCGGCAGGAACAGCGGGCCGTACGACGGGACGCGCGGAGCCATGCCCCGCGGCCGCGAGGAAGTGGCCGGTGTCGCCGTCCTGCAGACCAAGTGCTGCTGCGAGCAGCCGAACCGAGTCCTTCCGCGGCCGCGCCACCCGCCCGGCCTCGATCTCCCGGATCGAGCGCACACTCAGCCCGGCCCGGTCGGCGAGCTCCTCCTGAGAGAGGCCGGACTGGACCCTCAAGTCGAGCAACAGTTCGGCGAACCCGCGCCGACCGTCCGCCCGGCCTTCCGTGTCCGACACAGCCCGTCACCCCTCTGGAGCCTCACGTACCTGACACAACATAGCGTGACGGGTAGGTGGTTCGCCGGATCGCCCGGCGCGCGAGATGCGTCCTGGGTCACACGAAAATGGGCCGATTCCCTTGTTGCGGAATCAGAAATGCACGTTTCAAGCAGTCGCGCGAACCGGCGGGGATTCATTGCCGGCGGCGTACAGAGAAAGCACGCCGGCCCAGTCGTCGATGCGGGCGCGGGTATCGGCACGGCCCGAGTCGGCATTCAGCAGGCTGCCGTCGGAAATACCCCGGGTGGCGCGAACCAGGAGCTCAACGGTGACGTCGCGCAGGGTGTCCAGGGCAGCCATATGGCAATTCAAGCGGAGTCGTGTTTCGCAAACGTAACGCGTCCGGCAACATCACGATAAGTCACCAAAATACCGGCGAACGTTATTACCGGGTAGTCCGCTAACCGGCCAGGAACGACAACCGCACATGCCGATCGGGATTGTCCCGGTTGGTGTCGACCAGACAGATCGACTGCCACGTCCCGAGCGTCAGCCGGCCGGCCAGCACCGGCACCGTCGCGAACGGCGGGATCAGCGCCGGCAGCACATGATCGCGGCCATGACCGGGCGACCCGTGCCGGTGCCGCCAGTCGAAGTCTCGCGGCAGCAGGTCTTCGAGCACAGCCAGCAGGTCGTCGTCGCTGCCCGCACCGGTCTCCAGGATCGCGACACCGGCCGTGGCATGCGGGACGAACACGTGCAGCAGGCCGTCACCGCGGCCGAGAACGAACTGCTCACACCGGCCCGTGAGGTCGAGCACGACCTCACGGGTGCCGGTGTGAACGTCAAGAACAACGGAGTCCATCAGGCGGGGACGATGTTGACCAGCTTCGGTGCCCGCACGATCACTTTGCGGGTCCCGCGTCCGTCCAGCGCCTTCTGGATCGCCTCGGAGGCCAGCGCCAGCTGCTCCAGCTCGGCGTCGGTGATGTCCGGTGCGACGTCCAGCCGGTCCTTCACCTTGCCGGCCACCTGGACAACGCAGGTCACGGTGTCCTCGACCAGCAGCGCCGGGTCGACCTTCGGCCAGCCGGCCTTGGCGACCGTCGGCTCGTGGCCCAGCTCTTCCCACATTTCCTCGGCCGTGTACGGCGCGACCAGGCTCAGCAGGATCGACACTGCCTCGGCGGCCTCGCGGACCGCCGGGTCGGCCGCGCCCGGGCCGGAGTCGATGGCCTTGCGGGTCGCGTTCACCAGCTCCATGACCCGGGCAACCATCACGTTGAACCGGTGCGAGTCGATCAGCTCGGCCGCATCGGACACCGTCCGGTGGGTGACCTTGCGCAGCTCCAGGTCGCCGGTCGACGGATCCGAGCCCAGCGGCGCCTCGACCGATCCCGCCAGCCGCCAGGCCCGCTGCAGGAACTTCAGCGAACCGCCCGGCGACATGTCGGCCCAGTCGATGTCGTCCGCCGGCGGGCCGGCGAACACCATGGTCAGCCGGACGGCGTCGACGCCGAACTCGTCGATCATGTCGCCCAGGTTCACGCCGTTGCCCAGGGACTTGCTCATCGACTTGCCCTGGTTGATGACCTGGCCCTGGTTCAGCAGCCGGGTGAATGGCTCCACCACGCTCAGCAGGCCCATGTCGTACAGCGCCTTGACGAAGAACCGCGCGTACAGCAGGTGCAGTACGGCGTGCTCCTTACCGCCGACGTACTGGTAGACCGACATCCAGCGGTCCGCGGCCTCCCGGTCGAACGGTCCGTCGGAGAACTCCGGCGAGATGTAGCGCAGGAAGTACCACGAGGAGTCGACGAAGGTGTCCATCGTGTCGGTGTCGCGCTCGGCCCGGCCACCGCACTTCGGGCAGTCGACCTCGACCCACTCGCGGGCGGCGGCCAGCGGCGAGACGCCCTTCGGGGACAGGTCCGCGCCGCGCAGGTCCGGCAGCTCCATCGGCAGCTGGTCGTCCGGAACCGGCACCTCACCGCAGGACGGGCAGTGGATGATCGGGATCGGGCAGCCCCAGTACCGCTGGCGGCTCAGCAGCCAGTCGCGCAGGCGGTAGTTGATGGTCCGCTCGCCCAGCTGCTTGCCCTCCAGCCAGTCGATGATCCGCGACTTGGCCTCCGCGACCTCCAGGCCGTCCAGGCTGATCTCGTCGTTGGCGCTGTTGATCGCCGGCCCGTCGCCGGTGAACGCCTTGCCCTCGAAGCCCTCGGTGGGCTGCACGGTGCGCACGATCGGCAGATCGAACTTCTCCGCGAACTCCCAGTCCCGGGTGTCCTGGCCAGGCACCGCCATGATCGCGCCGGTGCCGTAGTCGGCCAGCACGTAGTCGGCGGCCCAGATCGGGATCCGCGTCCCGGTCACCGGGTTGATCGCGTACGAGCCCAGGAAGACGCCGGTCTTCTCGCGCTCGGTGCTCTGCCGCTCGATCTCGGTGGTGGCCTTCACCTTGGTCAGGTACTCGTCGAAGGCGGCCTGCTGCTCCGGCCTGACCAGCTCGGCGGCCAGCTTCGCATCCGGCGCGACGACCATGAAGGTGGCGCCGAACAGCGTGTCCGGGCGGGTGGTGAAGACCTTGATCGGCTCGTCACGGCCCTCCACCTGGAAGTCCGCGAACGCGCCCTCGGACCGGCCGATCCAGTTCCGCTGCATCAGCAGGATCTCTTCCGGCCACTGCAGCAGCTCCATGTCGTCCAGCAGCCGCTGCGCGTAGTCCGTGGTCTTGAAGTACCACTGGGTCAGCTCACGCTTGGTGACCTCCCAGCCGCAGCGCTCGCAGCGTCCCTGGACGACCTGCTCGTTGGCCAGCACGGTCTGGTCGTTCGGGCACCAGTTGACGTAGGACGCCTTGCGGTAGGCCAGACCGCGCTCGTACAGCCGCAGGAACAGCCACTGCGTCCAGCGGTAGTACTCCGGGTCGGACGTGTGCAGCCGGCGGGACCAGTCGAAGCTCAGCGCGTAGCGCCGGATCGACTCCGCCTGGGTCTCGATGTTGGCGTACGTGTACGTCGCCGGGTGCTCGTTGCGCTTGATGGCCGCGTTCTCGGCGGGCAGCCCGAAGGAGTCCCAGCCGATCGGGTTCAGCACGTCGTAGCCCTGCTGGAACCAGTAGCGGGCCAGCACGTCGTGCAGCGCGAACACCTCGGCGTGACCCATGTGCAGGTCGCCGGACGGGTAGGAGAACATCGTGAGCGCGTACCGACGCTCCGCCGAGCCGTCGTCCTTCGCCTTGAACGCGTCCAGCTTCTCCCACACCGGACGCCACTTGGCCTGCATGGTGTTGAAGTCGTAGCCACCCCGGTCGATGGGAGTGTCCTCCACCTGCTCCGTCACGGTCCTACTCCAGCTTCTTGGTCTTGTTGAGCCTAAATCTGCCAGAAATGAAAAATCCCCTCACACAGGAGGGGGTGCCGCACTGACCGGCGCTCAGATTGCGCCTGGATGCCAGTACGGCTAACTAAGGAGCAGGCTCACTCGCATGCGGTCAGAATACCACTACAGGAACTCTGTCCCGCCGGTACGACGGTGGTCGCCCGGCGTCCGTCCGTACTTGCGTTTGAACGCAGTCGAGAACGGTCGGACGTCGGAGTACCCGCAGGCGCGCGCTACGTCCGTGACGGACAGGCTGTGGTCCAGCAGCAGCTGTGCGGCCAACTCGAGCCGCAGGCGGCGGAGCGTCGACATGATCGAGGCACCGGTCTGCTGGGTGAAGAGGCGTTCGGCGTGACGCTCCGACAGGTGCGCGGCCGCTGCTACGTCCCGTACGGTGATCGGCCGCGACAGGTTGTCGCGCAGGTGCCGCTGCATGGCCTCTACTACCAGGGGACCTCTGTCGGGGCGCACTGGTTCGACAGCGAGGTCTTCGTCCAATGCGAAGGCCCTCGCAGTCTCCAGCACGAGCGTAGAGCCCAGAGCCGTAAGAGCTGCTGGGTAGCCGGAGACCGGAGCTGCAGCCTCTCTGGCCAGGGCCGTGACGAGAGCTGGGAGCGCACCGGTTCTTGCGGACATGACAGGGCCATCAGTGCGGGTCAGTCCGGACCACCAGCCGCGTTCATCCGAACCAGGGCGGAACGTGAAGCCCCAGAACGCGATCCCCAGCGGCGCCGTACGCGACGACTCGATCTCATGCACGTCCCCCGGCCGCGCGAGGAACACCGACCCGGGCGCCACGTCGTACTGAGCAGAGCCGTTGTTGAAGCGCCCCTCACCGGAGTAGGCCAGGCAGACCTCGTGGAAAGAGTGGCTGTGCCAGTAGTTGCGCCAGTACTCCGGCCGGTAGTGGCCCCAGCTCAGGAAGTCAGCACGGAACCCGTCGACCTCACAGGACTCCAGTAGTCCCGCGAGGTCGACGAACCGGTCCGCACCGGCAACATCGGTGAGGCTCAAACAGCGCTCCTGCCAGTCGGGTCGACGCCACGCAGCATCATGCCCTGACCGAGCGACCAGTCGTGGGTCTTGACCGTCGGCGGGTCCGACGGGTCGCGGTACTGGATCAGCCAGGTGGTCCGCGGCTCGTCGCTCGTGTTCACCCCGGACCCGTGCACGGTCAGGTAGGTGAAGAACAGTACGTCGCCCGCCTCGGCCGGCTGCGGCGTCGCGGCGTCGAACGACGGCTCCAGCAGGTGGTACGACCCCTCCGGGCTGTGCTCCCGCGGGCCGTCCTTGTGGCTGCCCGGGATGACCCGCACGCAGCCCTTCTCCTCCGGGGCGTCGTCGAAGTGGAAGATCGCCGCGCCGACCCGGTGGTACGTGTGCGGGAAGAACGGGTGGTCCTGGTGCAGCGGGAACGGCGAACCGTTCTCCGGCGGCTTCACGAACAGCTTGGTGTGGTGCAGCTGGACGTTGTCCACACCCATCACCGCAGCGGCCACGTCGGTGAACCGCGGGTCCACGAGCAGCTTCGCGAACTCGGCGTCGTAGAACTGCGCGTCGTGCAGGTGCTGGAGCTTGGTCGGCGCCTCGGACATCTCCTTGGCGGCGCCCCAGGTGGGGTCGTCACCGCGATTCAGCTGCGCGAGCAGGTCGTGGCTGCGCTGCCGGTAGTGCGCCGCCTCCTCCTTGCTGAGCAGGCCTTTCACCAGAACGAAGCCCTGGTCGGCATACTGCTGCGCGAGCGACGACAACTCGGGCCGCTCGGATGTGATCGTCATGTCGGAGTACCTCCTGATCGGGTACTTCGAGCCTACGAACGGCGGCGTCCGGGCGGCAGGACCGCGCCGGACGCCGATGTTCGTCAAACGGACATGCCTACTCGTCGGCGGGTTCTTCGACCGGTACGGAGATGGGCCGCAGCCGGGTCCACAGCACGAACAGGGCGGCGAACACGAGCATCCCGATGCCGCCCCAGAGGTTGATGTTGATCCCGGCCGCCTTGTCCACCTCGGCCGGGCTCTCGGCGATCCCGAGGATCGTCAGCACCACGCCGTAGATGCCGACCAGGAGCGCGATCACGATCCGGATGTCGAACGCCCCGGCCTTCTTCTTGTCTGCCATCACACTGCTCCTTGTCAGGCGAAGATGATGTTCAGGACGATGGTCAGCGCCAGCGAGATGCCGGCCAGCAGCACCGGCTTGCGGTACCAGCCCCCGTCACCGGCGGCCGCCACCTCGGTGCGCTGCTCCTTCGGCGTCAACGAGTACACCAGCCCCACCAGTTCGGCCTCTGCCTTCGGCTTGGTCATCACACTGACCAGGACACTGATCAGGATGTCGACCACGAACGCCGCGCCGGCCCCGACGAAGCTGGCGCCCTGACCCGGCAGGTTGATCACGCCGTTCTCGGACAGTACGTACACGACAACCGCCGTGGCCGTACCGCTGACCAGGCCGATCCAGCCGGCCGCCGCGGTCATCCGCTTCCAGAACATACCGAGGATGAACGTCGCGAACAGCGGTGCGTTGAAGAACGAGAACAGCTGCTGCAGGTAGTCCATCAGGTTGCTGTAGCCGGAGGCGATCGCCGCCGTGCCGATCGCGATCAGCGTGCCGCCCACGGTCACCCAGCGGCCGGTCCGCAGGTAGAAATCGTCCGGCCGGTCCTTGATCACGTACCGCTCGATGATGTCGTACGACATCACGGTGTTGAACGAGCTCAGGTTCGCCGCCATGCCGGCCATGAACGACGCGAGCAGCCCGGTGATGGCCAGGCCGAGCATGCCGTTCGGCAGCAGGTCACGCATCAGCAGCAGCAGTGCGTCGTTGTAGTCGACCTCACCTTTGCCGGTCGCCTTGAACTGCGACAGCTCCGGTACGACGACCGCGGCGATGATGCCGGGGATGATCACGATGAACGGGATGAACATCTTCGGGAACGAGCCGATGATCGGGGTCCGCCGGGCGGCCGACATGTTCTTCGAGGCCAGCGCCCGCTGCACCTCGGTGAAGTTGGTCGTCCAGTACCCGAACGAGAGCACGAAGCCGAGGCCGAACACGATACCGATCACCGACAGGAAGCTGTTGCTGAAGCCGCTCAGCGCGTTCCCAGGCCAGGCCGACATCTGCTCGCCGCCGCCCGGGGACGCGGTCACCTTGTCGACCAGGCCCTGCCAGCCGCCGACCTTGTGCAGGCCGACCAGCGTCAGCGGCAGCAGCGCGGCGACGATCACGAAGAACTGCAGCACCTCGTTGTAGATCGCCGCGGACAGGCCACCGAGCGTGATGTAGCTGAGCACGATCGCCGCGGCGACGATCACCGACACCCAGATCGGCCAGCCGAGCAGTACGTTCACGATGGTCGCCAGCAGGAACAGGTTCACGCCCGCGATCAGCACCTGGGCCAGCGCGAAGCTGATCGCGTTCACCAGGTGCGCGGGCTTCCCGAACCGGCGGAGCATGAACTCCGGCACGCTGCGGACCTTGGAGCCGTAGTAGAACGGCATCATCACGACGCCGAGGAACAGCATCGCCGGCACCGCGCCGATCCAGAAGTAGTGCACGGTCGGGATGCCGTACTGGGCACCGTTCGCGGACATACCCATGATCTCGATCGCGCCGAGGTTGGCCGAGATGAAGGCCAGGCCGGTCACCCAGGCCGGCAGCGACCGCCCGGACAGGAAGAAGTCCAGGCTGCTCGAGACAGCGCGTCTGGCCAGGTAGCCGATGCCCAGCACGAACACGAAGTACACGGCGATGATGATGTAGTCGATCGCCGTGGCATCCAGTCTGAGGATGGATTGTTGCGGAAGCATCAGCCCTCCGGATCATCGCCTGTGACTCATCGTGGTGTTACCGGTGAGGAACGTTACTCCTACTTTCAACCATGGGCCTACAGGCCCGCGCAAACGTTCTCCACCCGAATCTCCACCCGTGGTCGGTCCACTGAGAAGACCGTGCAGACCTACCGTCCGTGACATGAGCTTCGGAACCCTGCCCAACGCACTGGTCGTGATCGCCGTCGTAGTCGTCGTCCTCGCCCGGCGGCTGTCCTGGTCCGAGCTGGAGAACTCCGACACCGACGTCTGGCGGGGGCCGCTGATCCTGGTCGGTGTCGGGGTCTACCAGCTGTACGACCGGCACGGCGGTCTGGGGGCGGTCGAGGTGGTCCTGCTGGTCGTGGGCGCTGTGATCGCGCTGCTCGCCGGGGTGGGCTGCGGCCGGGTCGCCCAGGTCGAGCGGCGCGCCGGGAAGGTGTTCTTCCGGCTCGGGATGCCGGGACTCGGCATCATGGTGGCGTACCTGGCCATCCGGCTCGGGCTCGCGGGACTCGGTCACCTGCTCGGCGCCTCGGTCGCCGGCGGCGGCGCGCTGATGGTCTCGATGGGTGCGAACCTGTTGACCCAGTCGCTGATCATCCAGAGCAAGGCGCGCCAGATGGCCGAGGAGTACACCAACCAGTGAAGCTGAAGGCGCTGCTGCCCGCCCGTCCGCACGGAGAGAGCGGCTGGGTCGGCCGCGTCCTCACCACGGGTGTAGCGGTCGCCGTGCTCGCCACCGCGCGGCCGGAGCCGGCCGACGCGTGGGTCTGGGCAGTGCTCGTCACCGGCTTCGTCGTGTTCGTCGTCGGCTCGTTCCTGATGGCAGCCCGCCCGTACGTCTCGTTCGGCCTGCTCACAGCAGTCGCCATCAGCAGTGCGCTGATCTGTGGAGTGGACAGCTCCAACTCACTCGTCCTCGTACTGGTGGCGGCAACCGACATCGCGGTACTGCAGTTCCGGCGGCACGGGAACCGGCCGATCGTTGCTGCGAGCATCGGTATCGCCGTGGCGTACGGAGTGTCCGCATGGCTGTTCGACAAGCCCGACAGCTGGTACTTCACACAGCTGCTCTGGACCGCGGTACTGATCGCCTTCGGACTGAACCGACGTCAGTACGAGGTGCAGGCGCGGCAGACCGAGCAGTTGCTGAAGCAGACCCAGCTGGCGCAGAGCGAGCACACGCGCGCCGCAGCGCTGGAGGAACGCGGACGGATCGCCCGCGATCTCCATGACGTACTGGCGCATTCGCTGGGCGCACTGAGCGTTCAGCTGGAGGTAGCCGAGGCACTGCTGGAGGAGCGTGGTGACACGGCTGGTGCACTCGAGCGGGTACGGCGTTCGCGCAGGCTCGCCGTACAGGGCCTGGCTGAGGCACGTGATGCTGTGGCTGCGCTGCGGGCAGACGAGGTGCCGGAGCTGCCTGCGGCGCTGGCTGCGCTCGCGGAGCAGCACGAGAAGGACCATGGGACCGCAGTGCGGCTCACTGTGACGGGTGCGGCGAAGCTCGACTCGGGTGTGACGGTCGCGCTGCTGGGCGCCGCACGCGAGGCGCTGACGAACGCGGCCAAGCATGCACCTGGTCAGATTGTTGACATGAGGCTTGTCTACGACGACGGCGTACGGGTCTCCGTACGGAACAAGGGAGTCACGCGTGGCGAAGGGTTCGGCCTGGCCGGGATGCGGGAACGGCTTGCGCTGGTGGGCGGGACGTTGACGGCCGGCGCGGATCCGGATGCCACAGCCGACTGGTTGGTGGTGGCAGAGGTTGAGTGACGCAATCCGGGTGGTCGTGGCGGACGACCAGCAGGTGGTGCGCGAAGGGCTGGTCGCGCTGCTCGGACTGATCGACGGCGTCGAGGTCGTGGGCGCGGCCGCGAACGGCGCGGAGGCCGTCGAGCTGGTTGCTCGAGGCAACGTAGACGTCGTGCTGATGGACCTGCGGATGCCGATCCTGGACGGGACCCAGGCGACGGCGCGGATCACCGCCGACTTCCCGGAGGTAGCGGTGCTGGTGCTGACGACGTACGCCGACGACGCGTCGATCGCGAACGCCCTGCGGGCCGGCGCCCGTGGCTACCTCACGAAGGACGCCGGTCGCGCGGAGATCGGCGCCGCGCTGCGCTCGACCGCGGCCGGGCAGTCGACGTTCGACCCGGAGGTGACCAAACGGCTGATTGCCGGGCTGGCCCCGGAGCAGCGGGCCTTGGACACCGACGGTCTGACCGCCCGGGAGACCGAGGTACTGCGGCTGATCGCACGCGGACTCAGCAATCCGGAGATCGCGGCGCAACTGTTCATCAGCGAGGCGACCGTGAAGACGCACATCAACAACACGTTCGCGAAGATCGGCGCCCGGCACCGCGCCGAAGCCGTCCGCTACGCCTACCGCAAAGGAATCGCGTCAGAGACGTAGCCCAGCGACGGAGCCCACCGGCGCCACGCTCGCAGGCGCGGTCAGAGGCGGAGTTCGGCGACGACCGGGCGGTGGTCGCTGCCGGTCGAGCTCATCACCCAGGCCTTCGTAGGCGTGATCCCGCGGACCAGGATGTGGTCGATCCGCGCCATCGGGAACGCCGCCGGCCAGGTGAACCCGAACCCGGTCCCGGCCGCACCCTGCGCCGACCGCAACCCCGAGGTCAACGGGGCGAGACTGCGATCGTTGACCGTACCGTTGAAGTCACCCATCACGATCACCCCGGACGACTTGTCGGCCGCGATCTGCCGGCCGAGCGCCTTGATCGTGTCGTTGCGCTGGTCGGACGTGAAGCCGCTGGTCCCGACCCGGACCGAGGCCAGGTGCGCGACGTACACCGCGACCGTGCCCTTCGGCGTCTTCACCTCGGCCCGCAGCGCACGCGTCCAGGCGAAGCCGACGTCGACCGACTTCGTCTCGACGACCGGGAACTTCGACCACAGCGCCACGGTGTCGCGGATCACCGCGTACGGGTACGTCTTCGCGAACGAGGCCTTGTAGACCTTCAGGTCCGACGCGGTCAGCTCCTCGAGCGCCACCACGTCCGCGTCCGCAGCGAGCAGCTCCTGCGCGGTGTGCTTCGGCGCCGGGTTCGCCGCGTCGACGTTGTGGCTGAGCACGCGCACGTCGTACGCGCCACCGGTCGCCGCCTCCCCCGGGAGCAACAGGTGCCCGAACATCAGGCTCCAGAGCAGCGTCGGCAGCACCAGCGCGACACCGGCCGTCGCGGACCGGCGAACCAGCGCGGCGACGCCGAGGACCGGGACGGCGACGCCGACCCAGGGCAGGAAGGTGTCGACCAGGCTGCCGAGGTTGCCGATCGAGTTCGGCACGCTGCGGTGGAACATCAGCACCGCTGCCGCGAGCACCGCCAGCACCGCTATCACCCAGCCACGCCGCCACATGCCGCCGGTCTTCTTCCGCCGGCGCGCTGCGGTGCGCGTCGGCGGTCGCGAACGGGCGGCGACTGCGGTCTGGCGGTCGGACATGCAGCGATTGTTGCGGACAGCCGGGCCGGACCAAAGTCCATGCGCGCTCAGGTAGGGCGATTTCATCCGTACGGACGATCCCCTGCCCTCTGCAATGATGAGGAATCCGCGAGAAGTCTGGTGCCTTCGGGTGACGTCACCCACAATGCCGGTATGTCGTCCACGCAACTGACCGAGCCGTTCGTCGTCAAGCGCCACGGCCTGGGTACGACGAAGACCGCGCTCGCGCTCGGCACCGCGGTGTTCGGCGTGATGGTGCTGCTGACGCTCGGGATCGTGGTGGTGCAGGCGATCCGCGGCGCCTCGATCCGCGAGCCGCTCGAGTCGGTCTGGCTGGGCTGGGGCGGTACGCCGCTGATCTTCGCCGTCGGCCTGCCGATCCTGCTGCTGGTCGGCGCGATCACCGCCCTCGAGGAACGGCGCGAGGACGACGCCGACGACGTATTGCTGACCGTCGACGACACCGGCATCTACCTCGGCGGCGAGCAGCCGCGGACGATCCCGTGGGGCGAGATCCGCGGGGTCTGCCGCCTGGAACGCCAGGAGTCCGAGGAGGTCTGGGAGCCGCGGCTGGTCGTGATGCTCATCGACGAGGACGCGCTCCCCCGCAGTACGAAAGCCTGGGGCCCGTCGTGTCCGTGGCCCGGCACCCACGAGATCCTCGGCCGCACACTCCCGTACGACGAACTCGCCACCGCCGTCGCCCGCCGCGCACCCCACGTCCCGGTCACCAACCGCGGCCGCGTCGAGGACTGATCACCCGTTAGCGTCGGCCCCATGATCAACAGTCCCGAAGAGCAGGCTCGGTACGACCGCGGCGCCGAGGTCCTGGCCGGCATCGACGAGAGCTCGTCACCCTCGGCATCCTGGCCACGCTCGGCGGCTGCGAACCTGAGCTCGAGGTGCACGTGAAGACCTCGCTGAACGTCGGCCTCACCCCACAGGAGATCGTCGAGGCCTTCATCCAAATAGCCGGCATCCATACGGCCGGTTACGCCGGCTTTCCCCGGGCGATCAATGCGGTCGCCGTCGCCAAGAAGGTCTTCGCCGAGCGGGACCTGCTGCTTCTGGAGGACGTCTGACCTCATGGGATCTCTCATCTACTCCGCGATCAGCTCGCTCGACGGGTACATCGAGGACGCGAACGGCAACTTCCAGTGGGCGGCTCCGGACGCTGAGGTCCACGCGTTCGTCAACGAGCTGGAGCGCCCGATCGGTACGTACCTGTACGGGCGCGGCATGTACGCCACGATGTCGTACTGGGAGACGGCCGTCGACCACTCGCCGGTCAGCCAGGCGTACGCGGACATCTGGCGCGCAGCGGACAAGATCGTCTACTCGCGCACGCTGACGTCGGTGGAGACCGCGCGGACACGTCTGGAACACGAGTTCACCCCCGCGGCCGTGGCGGACCTCAAGCAGTCCTCGCCCACCGCCCTCTCGATCGGCGGCGCAGACCTCGGCGGCCAGGCACTCAAAGCCGGCCTGGTCGACGAGGTCCACCTACTTCTCGCGCCTGTTCTGGTGGGCGGCGGCAAGCGCTCCCTACCCGACGGGCTGACCACTCAGCTGACGTTGCTGGACCAGCACACGTTCGCGAGCGGCTTCATCCACCTGCATTACACGGTCGGTGACTGATCAGCCGTTCGTACCGAGCAGCTTCTGCAGGTCGTCGAGCGTGGCCATCGCTCCGAGCGGGCCGAGGCCCAGGAACCACACCTCGTCGTTCACCCGTGCCACGTGACCGTCCTTGACCGCCGCCAGCGACTTCCAAAGGTTGCCGTTGACAACCTTGTTCTCGTCGGTGGTGTCGGGCTTGCCGTAGCTGGAGTAGAAGATCCAGTCGCCGGCCGCCTTGCCGATGTTCTCCTCCGAGACCACGACGGCCAGATCCTGGACGTCCTGGATCTTCGGCCGCGGCAGCCCGATGTCCTTCAGGATCACGCCGATGAACGAGAGGTTCCCGTACAGCCGGATCTCCCCCGGACGGAACCGGACCAGCGAGATCGTCGGCGTACCCTGCACCTTCGACTTCACCTCGTCGGCGCGCTTCTGGTAGTCGTTCAGCAGCGCGGTCGCCTTGTCCTCCTCGCCGACCGCGTCCGCGACGAGCAGGAAGTTCTCCTTCCACGGGAACCCGGGCCGGATGCTGAACACCGTCGGTGCGATCGCCGACAGCTTGTCGTACAGGTCGTTCGCGCGCAGCTTGCTGCCGAGGATCAGGTCCGGCTTGAGAGCCGCGATCGCCTCGAGGTTCAGCTCGCTGATCCCGCCGACGGTCTTGATGCCCTGTGCCTTGTCCTTCAGGTACGACGGCACGCCGCTCTGCCCCGCCGTCGTCGCCATCCCGACCGGCGTGATGCCGAGCGTCAGGACGTCGTCGAGCTCGCCGCTGTCCAGCACCACGATCCGCGTCGGCTTCGCCTTGATCTCGGTCGATCCGAGCGCCTGCTTCACCGTCCGCGGAAACGCCCCCGGCGCCGCGTCCGACCCGAGCTTCGCAGTCTCCTCGTCAGCGGTCTTGAACAGCCGCCCACCGGTCGCCACGTCCTTGTCACCGACCCCGGCATCCGCACTCTTGGTACCGCCACCACCACACCCGGCAAGCACCAGCACGGCAGCGGACGCAACGATCCCGATCAGCTTCTTCACAGACGTTGAGCCTACAACAACCCAACTTAGGCACACCTAACCAACCCACCCCTCGAACCCCCACCCGACCCAGACCTCGCCCTCCACCCGCACCTACACCAGCCAACCCAACCGCTCCGCGCAGCCCCACCCAGCGCCATCCGGCCGAGGGCCACCCCCACCCATAGCCCGCCGCCGACGCCCGCGGGCCAACCTTGAGCACCCACCAACCGCCAGCAGCGCCCGCAAACGGCTAACCGGTGCCCAAAGACGAACTGGCGGAGCGGATAGGCGCGGCAAGAGGCAGGGCGGCGCGGGGCGGGCGGGGTGGGGTGGTTGGGGATTAGGGGGTGAGGGTTTGGGGGGTGTTGGGGGTGAGGGTGATGGTGGTGGTTTGGGTGGGGATCAGGGCTATTTGGTGGGTGCCGGCTTGGGTTGCGGTTACTACGGCTTGGGTCAGGTTGCCGTTTTGCCAGGTGGCGTCGAAGGTCAGGCCGCCGCGGGCTCGTAGGCCGCGGAAGGAGCCGTTCGGCCAGGCTGCGGGGAGGGCTGGCAGTAGGCGGATGACGTCGGTGTGGCTCTGGAGGAGGAGTTCGGGCAGGCAGCCGGTGAGGCCGAAGTTCGCGTCGATCTGGAAGATGTCGCCGTCGCGGGACATCAGGTTCCCCGACACCAGCCGGCTCAGATAGTCCTGGATCACCGCGTCGGCCCGATCGCCTTCGAACAGTCGCGCCCACAGCGCGACCAACCAGGCTGCGGTCCAGCCGCCGTTCACGGCACCATCTGTACGCCGCTCCAACGAAGCCCGGGCGGCCGCGGCCCACTCCGGCGTACTGGTCGGATCGATCTCCGCGCCCGGGTAGAGACCGTAGAGATGCGACTGATGCCGGTGGTGTACCTCGGACGGCTCCCAATCCGTCGGCCACTCGTGCAGCCGCCCGTCCGGCGTCACCCGGACGGCAGGCAAGCGGTCCCGAGCCTCGGCCCCCCGTGCTGCCAACGACGACGAGAGGCCAAGTACGCCCTCAGCCTCGGCGAGGTTCGCGAACAGCTCGCGGATCAGCCAGATGTCGTACGTCGACGTGAGATCGACCGACGCCTTCTCGCCGGACGGCAATACGAAGTGATGCTCCGGTGCTGTCGACGGTACGAACTGCAGTACGCCGTCCGGGTCCTCGACGAGCATCGACAGGACGAACTCGGCCGCGCCGGCGAGCACCGGGTACGCACGGTCCCGCAGGAAGTCCACGTCCAGCGTGAACCGGTAGTGCTCGAGGAGATGCGCTGTCAGCCACACCCCACACGTCGCGCACATCGACCAGACGGGATCGTCGTCACCGTCGCCGACGGGCCAAGTCGCTCTCCAGATGTCGGCGTTGTGGTGCGCGACCCAGCCTGGGGCGTCGTACAGGATCCGGGCTGTCTCGGCGCCGGACGCAGCCAAGCCCTCAAGCAGATCGGTGAGCGGTTCGAAGCATTCGCTCAAACCGGTCAGGTCGGCGAGCCAGTAGTTCATCTGGGTGTTGATGTTGTTGGTCCAGTCGCTGGCCCACATCGGGCGGCGGTCCTGGTTCCAGATGCCTTGCAGGTTGGCGGCCTGGGTGCCAGGTCTGGACGAGGCCATCAGTAGATAACGCCCGAGGTTGAACGCGAGCGCCACCAGATCCGGGTCGCTGCCTCCTGCGGCGACGGCTCGCACACGGTCATCAGTCGGATTGTCGACAACTGGACCAAGCTCGAGCGTGGCACGGTCGTACAGCGCCGCGTGATCCTCGACATGGCGGTCACGCAGTTTGTCCACGGCTGCCGAGTCCAGTACGTCGACCGCAGCCCGGAAGGCAACCTGCGGATCGCCTCCTGGCGGCACCGACCAGCCGGCGAACGTACTCGCCGCCGCCAGCACGACCGTGACCTCCGAAGCCCCGCGCACCGCGACACCGTCGGTGGAGGTCGTCACCGCTCCGTCAGTGAACACGCGCAGCGCGACGCCGAACCCGATGCCGCGGCCTTCCTCGTAGCGCACCGGATCAGGTCGCTCCCGGTACTCGATCGTCAGGTCCGAAGGTGCCCGGCCGACGAGGCCGTAGGTGCCCTCAGCAACTTCTGTCGGGTGTTGGCTCTCCAGCCCGATCAGTAGGTCGACAACAGGATTGTCGGCAATCAGCGTCCACACCAGCACCTGGTCCGGCGCGGACACGTACGTCTCGCGGCGGAACCGCACGCCGTCGACCGAGTAGTCGACGGCGGCGATCCCGGTCCGCAGATCCAAACTCCTCCTGTAGTCCACAACCCCTGCACTCGCACCGTCCGCAGCTGCCGCGGGCGGAGGGGCACCGGTCGAGCTCGCCCCACCCGCAGCCGTCCCGCCGACAGGTTCGCCAGGTGCACCGTCCACACTGGCGGTTGAGCGGATCACCAGATCGGCGAGCGGTTGGTACGACTCCACCAGCGGCCCCTGCAACGCGCGGGTCCGCTCGGTCGCCGCCAGCTGATCACCCTCGACGAGCAGCAACCGTCGTACGTCGGCCAGCACCGCCGGCCCGTCCGGGACGGCCAGCTTGCGCGGGCCGTCGCCGGACCAGACGTCGTCGAGGTTGAGCGCGATCCGCTCGTCGGCGACCCGGCCGTACACCTTCGCGCCGAGATGACCGTTGCCGAGCGGCAACGCCTCGAACCAGTCCGGCGCGGGGGTGCGGAACCACAGGAGATGAGACATCCAGCCCTACTTCGAACCGCTCTTGTACTTGTCGTACGCCTGCTGGTTGATCTCCAGGTACCGCGGCATGCCGGTGCTGTCGAGCCCCTTCACGTACGCGTCCCAGTCGGTGTCGAGGTTCTTCGACCCGGTGATGAAGGCCAACTGGTTCTGGTTCACGTAGGTGCTCAGGTTGGTCTGAAGCGTGGCGACCTCACCGACCAGGCTGGGGTCCGGCCAGACCGAGGTCTGCGGGTACCACTGCCCCTTGTCGACGTGCGTCTCGTACGGCTTGGTCGCCTCGAGCAGCCGCCGCTCCAGACCGGCGCCGGTGTAGATGTCCTTCGGAACCACCTGTGCGTTCCGGTAGGCCAGCGTGTTGTTGTACTGACCGAGCGCGCCCCAACTGATGTTCTTCGGCGGGTTCTGCGTCGGCTTGTACAGCGCCTTGGTGCTCGAGTCGAGTGCGGTGTCACCGGCAGCGGGCTTGCTCCAGCCGACACCCTCCGGGCCCATGTTGGAGATCATCTGGCCCTCGTCGCTGAAGATCCAGTCGAGCATCTTGATCGCCGCGACCTGGGCCTCCTTGCTGGCCTTGTTCGTCAGCATGAACGTGTAGCCGGTCGACGTCGGGTGGTTGTACCCGGTGTAGCTCTTGCCGTCAGGGCCGGTCAGCGGCGGTACGGCGTCGTACTGCTTGTCGCGCCCGTCCTTGGAGTCCAGCTGGACGAAGATGCCCGGCCACAGCACCGGCACCGATCCGAGGGTGACCGCCTTCGGGTTGTTGCCCTGGGCCTGCAACGCCTGCGCGTTCTGGGTGAACGCGGCCTGGTCGATCAGCCCGTCCTTGTACAGACCGTGGATGTAGCTCAGGCCGGCCTTCCACTGGTCCGACGTCACCGGAGTGACGACCTTGTCGCCGTTCAGGGCGAGCAGCGAGCGGTTGCCGTTGTTCGCGCCGACCGGGTCGTACGCGAAGCCGCCCATCAGGTACGCGATCAGGCTGCTGTCCTGTACGTCGGTGGTCATCGGGATCTCGTCGGCCTTGCCGTTGCCGTTCGGGTCCTTGGTCTTGAACGCCTCGAGCACCTTGCGCAGGTCGTCGGTGGTCTTCGGCACCTGCAGGCCGAGCTTCTTCAGCCAGGTGCTGTTGATCCACAGCTTGTCCGGGTACGTGCAGTGGTAGCAGTCGGCCCACTGCGGCAGCGCGTAGATGTGACCGTCCGGCGCGGTCGACATCTCCTTGTACTCCTTGTTGGTGTCCAGCGCCTTCTGGATGTTCGGCGCGTTCTCCTTGATCAGGTCCTCGAGCGGGACCGCGACGCCCTGCTGGCCGAGCTTCAGCACCTCGGCCTGGGTGAACGCGTCCACCCACGGGATCAGGAAGAACAGGTCCGGGTAGTCGCCGCTGGCCAGCGCGATCTGGCGCTTCTCCTTGGCCGGCCCGGCGTCGTACGTCGTGGTCTGCCAGCGGAACTGGATCTTGAACTTGTCGCTGATGATCTTGGTCACCGAGTTGGTGTCCATGTTGGTGCTCTGGTCGGACGGGGTGAAGGTGTCGATGATCACCTTGCCGTCGGCCGACGTCTCGTTCGCCGCCCCTTTGCCGGACTTGTCCGAACTGCACGCCGCCAAAACGGTGACCAGCGCGAGCGTGCCGGCCGCAGCCAGCGCCACGACCCTACTCACGTGTGAGCGCATCCGTGTATTTCCCTTCTGAATGTTGACTGCCTAACCCTTGACTGCGCCGACCATCACGCCCTTGGTGAAGTGGCGGGCGACGAACGGGTAGATGACCAGTACGGGCAGGCTCGAGATGACGATGAGCGCGTACTTGAGGACGTTGGCCAGCTGTTGCTGTTCAAGTTGCTGGGCCAGACTCGTCGTGGTTGTGGATCCGGTCAGGGTGTTCAGGATCAGCACGTTCCGCAGCACGATCTGCAGCGGGTAGAGACTCGGGTCCTTGAGGTAGATGAGAGCGTCGAAGTAGCTGTTCCACTGGAAGATCGCGTACATCAGCGCGATCACCGCGATCACCGGCTTGGACAGCGGCAGTACCACCGACCAGAGGAATCGCAGGTCGCTGGCGCCGTCGATCGTCGCCGCTTCGTACAGCTCGTCGGGGATCGTGGAGCGGAAGAACGTCCGCGCGATGATCACCTGCCAGACGCCGATCGCGCTCGGGATCACCATCGCCCAGCGGGTGTTCAGCATCCCGAGGTCCTGGACCACCAGGTACGTCGGAATCAGGCCACCGGAGAACAGCATGGTGAAGATCAGCACGCTCATGATCACGTTCCGGCCGAAGAACGTCCGGCGGGACAGCGGGTACGCGATCGCGATCGTCAGCGTGACGCTGATCAGGGTGCCGCTGATCGCGTAGATGAACGAGTTCAGGTAGCCCTTCATGATCAGCGGATCGCTGAAGGCTTCCTTGTACGCCTTGACGCTCGGCTCGATCGGCCAGAGCAGGACGCGGCCGGCGCTCACCGCCGACGGGCTGCTGAACGAGTTCGCCACGATGTAGATCAGCGGGACCGCGACCAGGATCAGCGCGATCCACAACATGATCTTCACGCCGACCAGGAAGATCTTGTCGGTACGCGTCTCCTCGATCGTGGTGCGGCGCGACGACTCCGTCCGCTTGTCGCCCGTACGCCGGAATCCCTGCAACGTAATACTCATGACCAGAGTCCGTTTCCGGTGATGCGCTTGGCGGCGAAGTTCACGCCGAGCAGCAGGAAGAGGTTGATCACCGAGTTGAAGAGCCCGATCGCCGTCGCCATGCTGAAGTCGGCGTTCAGCAGACCGGTCTTGTAGACGTAGGTGGCGATGATCTCGGACTGCGCCGTGTTCAGCGGGTTCTGCAGCAGGAACGCCTTCTCGAACCCGATCGACATGATGTTGCCGACGCCGAGCACCAGGATGATCACGGCGGTCGGCATGATGCCCGGCAGGTCGACGTTCCGGATCCGCTGCAGCCGGCTGGCGCCGTCGATCCGCGCGGACTCATGCAGCGCCGGATCGATCCCGGACAGCGCGGCGAGGTAGATCACCGCGGAGTACCCGGTGGTCTGCCACACGTCCGACCAGACGTAGATGTGCCGGAAGTAGTCCGGCCGGCCGAGGAAGTCGATCTGCGGTACGCCGAACAGCCCGATCGCGTCGTTGACGAACCCGAGCCGCGGCGACAGCACCAGGATCGTCATCGAGACGACGACCACGGTGGAGATGAAGTACGGCGCGTACGTGACCAGCTGGACGGTCTTCTTGAACCGGCCGTTGCGGATCTCGTTCAGCGCGATCGCCAGGATGATCGGGATCGGGAAGCTGGCCAGGACGGTGTAGACCGACAGCAGGAAGGTGTTCTTCACCAGGGTCCAGAACACCGGGTTCTGGAAGAACAGCTCGAAGTTCTTGAACCCGACCCAGTCACTGCCCCACGGGCCCTTGATCGGGCTGTAGTTCTTGAACGCGATCACGGCGTTCGCGATCGGGATGTACTTGAAGATCACGAAGTACGCCAGCGGTACGACGATCAGCAGGTACAGCTGCCAGTGTCGCCGCAGACTGCGCCAGGCCTGGGTCCGGCGGCTCGTTCGCGGTGGTTTCCGGGCGGTCTTGCCCTCCGCCCGCGGCGCCGGTGCCGGCGGCGCTTGTTTCACCTCGAAGGTTGCGCTCACTCCGCATCCTTTCCCTCACGCGCTGGAGTGGAACCGATATCCGATAGGATCTCGGGTTTCGCTATCCCGGAGGATGACACACAACCCCCGGGGAGTGGAAGAGTTCCCGTCGGTGTCGATACCGGACGGTGACCGATTTGATCAAACCCCTTGCAGGCAAGGGAAATCGGTCGTTGCTGCCCGCAACTAACGACGGGAGAACGACGAATGACCCGATGGCTTGCCATCGAGTCCGGACACAGACCGACAGGGCCCGGGGTCGCTCTGAGCCGCCGGCACCGGACCTGTCCAGAATTTATTTCTGCTGTTAACTATGTGGCAGTCAACCTGGCTCGGCGGCCCCATGTCAAGACCTGAACTTTGCCAGCTGCCCGGTGATCATCGCCTCGTCGAACGTGCCGCTCCGCTGCCCGTCCCAGAGCGCGGCCATCACCATCAGCACCCTGAGCACGACCTGCAACGGCCCGATCGCAGCCAGCTCGCGGTCGGTGAGCGGATCGGCAGTCGCCCGCTGGTACCCGTCGATCAGTTCCGGCGCCCGGTGCACGCGCGCGATCACGAGTTCCCAGGCCCGGCTGTCCTGGTGACACAACCCGAAGTCGATCACGCCGGCAAACCGGCCGTCCTCATAGAAATGCAGATTCCAACTCGCAAAGTCACCGTGCACAATCGCCTGCGGCAACTCCAGCAACCCATGCCCGGCCACAAGCTCCTTCGCGTGCCCCATCGCCCGCGCCGCCACCTCCGCGAGGTCGGGCCGACGTTCCCGGAGCAGCTCGATGCCGCGGTCCCACTGCTGGAACTCCCCCATCGCGTCGAGATCCGCGGTCCGGAAGAACCCTTCCCGCTCTCCGAGCTCAAGCCCCCGCAGCTCCGCATGCAGCCGCGCGAGGATCTCACCCCGCTCGCCCCGCTGCGCCGCTGTCTCGGTCTCGTGGGGTTTGCCCGGTACGAATCGCGTCACCGACCACAGTCGCCCGTCGTGCCGGATCGGAGGTGCTACCAACGCCGGCACGACCCACCCGCGGCCTGCGAGGTGATCGAGAACCTTCGCCTCGAAGGCGAGGTCGGACTCGGTATGCAGCAGGTGGTAGCGGCGCAGGACGAAATGCTCGCCGGTGCGGGTCCACAGATGCCAGTTCCCGTTGCCGTCGGACTCAGCATCACCGGGCCGGGTGGGCTCGAGACGATCGACGTCGAGGCCGAAGAGCTGGGCGACAGGGAGGCCGGGCATCTCGGCATCGTTCCACGTCGGCATCCGAGTCCTGGGGGCGGCGGCGGACGGTGAGTGGGGCAGGAAAAACCTGACCCGACCATCACGGGGGAACGGCCGGGCCAGGCAGCCTCAATGATACCCCTGATCCGCAACCGGCGTCGGGTTATTCGGAGGCGGACGCGCCGGGTCCTGCCCTACCCTGACGCCATGCGTTCTCGTTCCTGATCGCGCACCTTGTCGTGCGCCACGCAAGCGCTTGACCGGCGCCAGTAGTTCCCGGTCGCGCTTTGTCCTGCCCGCACGCGCCTCAGGAGCACCTTCGCGATGACTCGCTTCCGTTCTGCCGACCCCACCCGGACGTACTACGCCTACAACGTGGCGTGGTCCTTCCTGGCCGCACTCTCGTTCACCCTCAGCGCCGTCTACTACGTCCGCGACGCCGGACTGAACCCGCTCCAGATGGTCCTGGTCGGGACCACTCTCGAGCTCGCCTGCTTCCTCTTCGAGATCCCGACCGGCATCGTCGCCGACCTGTACAGCCGCCGGCTCTCGATCGTGATCGGCTTCGTGCTGATCGGCGCCGGCTTCCTGCTCCAGGGCCTGGTGCCCGCGTTCCTCGCGATCCTCGCCGCCCAGGTGCTGTGGGGCATCGGCTTCACGTTCACCTCCGGCGCCGACCAGGCCTGGATCACCGACGAGATCGGTGTCGAGCGCGTCGACCGGGTGTTCGTGCGCGCGCAGCAGTTCGAGCTCGGCGGGACGATCGCCGGTACGGTCGCGGCCGGCGCGCTCGGGCTGATCAACCTGCCGCTGCCGATGGTGCTGTCCGGTGCGGGGATGATCCTGCTCGCACTCGTACTGGCGGTGTTCATGCGGGAGCAGAACTTCCACCGCACTCCGCGCGCCGAGCGGGAGACGTTCCGGCAGATGGCCGAGACGTTCAAGAGCGGCCTGGAGGCGGCGCGCCGGCGGCCGGTCGTCCGTACGGTGGTGATCATCAGCCTGATCGCGGGCCTGTCGAGCGAGGCGTTCGACCGGCTGTGGTCGGTGAAGATCCTGACCTTCACGTTCCCGACCGTCTTCGGTACGTCGGACCCGGCGTTCTGGTTCACCGTCCTGGCACTCGCCGGCACATTGCTTTCACTGGCGGCCTCGCTGATCCTGAGCCGACTCTCCCCGGAGCGCTTGTCGGCCGCGCATCCGAACGGGATCCTCGCGACGTTCGCACTGCTCCAGGTCGTCGGGGTGCTCGGCTTCGCACTGTCCGGCAACCTCTGGCTCGCACTGGCGGCGATGTGGCTGAACACCGTCGCCGGAACCGTCGCGTATCCGGTCCAGTCCGCGTGGCTGAACCGGAACGTCGAGTCGGCATCCCGCGCCACCGTCATCTCGATGGTGTCGCAGGCGAACGCCATCGGTCAGGTCGCCGGCGGCCCGCCGCTGGGTGCCCTCGGCCGGACGTCGCTGCGCGGCGCACTGCTGGCCTCCGGGCTGATCTTCGCCCCGATCCCGGCGCTGTACCTGCGGCTGCGGACGGCCCACACTCATCAGCCCGCCCCGCCGGCTGGTCCCACGCCGGGCGAACCGTCGGACACGGCGGTTCCGCGGGCTTGATGAGTGGCGCGGGTCCGCCTCAGTCGTCGATCTTGACCCGTACGGCCTCGCGGCGGCTGTCGTACGACGACTTGATCAGGCTGACCACCGTGGTTACGAGCAGCGTGCCGACGATGAAGCCGAGCGAGGTCAGGATGCCGATGTGCGGCAGGTGGATGGCGCCGATGTCGTCGATGTGCGAGCCGTGCAGCGCCTCGATGATCAGCTTCACGCCGATGAACGCGAGGATCACCGACAGGCCGACGTTCAGGTAGATGATCCGCTCCAGCAGGCCGCCGATCAGGAAGTACAGCTGCCGCAGGCCCATCAGCGCGAAGGCGTTCGCGGTGAGCACGACGTACGCGTCCTGGGTGAGGCCGAAGATCGCCGGGATCGAGTCCAGCGCGAAGATCACGTTCGCCATCCCGATCGCGGCGATCACGATCACCAGCGGGGTCAGCATCCGGCGGCCGCTGGTGCGGGTGACGAGCTTGGCGCCGTCGTAGTCGTGCGCCAGCGGGAGGATCTTGCGCATCCAGCGCAGGACCGCGTTCTCCTGGAAGTCGCTCTCGTCGTTCTCGCCTTCGAGCGCCAGCCGGACCGCGGTGTAGACCAGGAACGCACCGAAGATGTAGAACACCCAGCTCGCCGCCGAGATCGCCGCCGCGCCGGCCAGGATGAAGATCGCCCGGAGCAGCATCGAGACCACGATGCCGATGTACAGCACCTTGTCCTGCGCCAGCGCCGGGACCGCGAACCTGGCCATGATGATCACGAACACGAACAGGTTGTCGACGCTGAGGCTGTACTCGGTGATGTACCCGGCGACGAACTCGCTGCCCGACTGCCCGGGACTGAACAGGAACAGCCCGGCCGCGAACAGCCCGGCGAGGCCGACGTAGAACAGCACCCAGCGGGTCGCGTCCTTGATCGTCACGGTGTGATTGCGGCGGGCGATCACGATCAGGTCGAACGCGACGATCGCGAGCAACCCGGCGATCGTCAGCACCCAGACAACAGGCGGCATGACAGAGACCATGACGAACCTCCGGACGTCGGCGTAATTCCAGCGTGGTCCGGAGGTCTCTCCCACCCGGAAAACTCCGGGCCGGCAGCACCGGTTCGGCCGTCCAGGCCTCCCGTGATGACGACGCTGCCGCTTCGGACCGCACCCGAGGGCGGGTCCGAGAGGGATACTCCCCTCCTCAAACGCGCCCAGTCTAGTCCGTCTGGATGCGTTCCGAATAAATGTATACCGAATACTGACTGCAAAGATAGATTACCGATGAATTGAGACATTCGTGTCTCATATGAGTTATAGTCGTCTCATGGCTGTCGATCGGGAGACCGTCCTGCGCTCCGCCGCAGGACTGCTGATGCGGAAGTCCGCGGCGACCATGGACGAGGTCGCCCGGGCGGCCGGGATCAGCCGCGCCACGCTGAACCGGCAGTTCGCCGGGCGGAAGGCGCTGGTGCGGGCATTAGAGGACCTCGGGATCGCCGAATGCGAGGCCGCCGTGGTCAGGGCGGCGATCGACGACGGCCCGGTCGCGGACGCCGTACGGCGCCTGGTGGGCGAGCTCGAGCCGGCCGCCGGACTGCTCGCGTTCCTGTACTCCGAGAACCAGCTCTTCGAGGGCGACGAGCAGAACACCGGGTGGGACCGTCTGGACGCCCGTTTGGTCGGGTTGTTTCGCCGCGGGCAGGAGGCCGGCGAGCTCCGCATCGACCTCAGTCCGGTCTGGCTGACCGAGTCGATGTACGGGCTGCTCGTCTCCGCCGCGTGGGCGATCAGCGAAGGCCGCGTGGCCCCGAAGGACTTCACCACGAACGTCACCGAACTGCTCCTGGGTGGCGCAGTACGGAGACAAACATGAAACAGCAGGCAGACACGCGCACCGGACGCTGGCTGGCCCTTGCGGTACTGGTGCTTGCGGTCCTGCTCGTCGCGGTCGACGCGACTGTGCTCGGCCTCGCGACGCCGTTCCTGTCCGAGGACCTCAAGCCGTCGGGCAACCAGCTGCTGTGGATCGGCGATGCCTATTCGTTCGTACTGGCAGGTCTGCTCGTGTCGATGGGCAGCCTCGGCGACCGGATCGGCCGCAAGCGCATCCTGCTGATCGGCGCCACCGCGTTCGGCGCGATCTCGGTACTGAACGCGTACGCGAACTCGGCCGAGTTGATGATCGTCGCGCGCGCCCTGCTCGGGGTCGCGGGTGCGACGCTGATGCCGGCCACGCTGGCGCTGATCCGCAACCTCTTCCGCGATCCGCGCGAACGCAGTCTCGCGATCGGGATCTGGGGCGCCGCGGCCTCGGCCGGGATGGCGGTCGGACCGATCGTCGGCGGCGTACTGCTGGAGAACTTCTGGTGGGGTTCGGTCTTCCTGATCAACCTGCCGGTGATGGCGGTCCTGGTGATCGTCGGCGCCCGGCTGCTCCCGGAATCGCGCAACCCGCAGCCCGGCCCGTGGGACCTGTTCAGCGTCGTCCTGTCGATGATCGGCATGATCGGGATCGTCTACGCGATCAAGGAGTTCGCAGCGCACGGGTTCGCCTGGATCCCGGTCGCCGCGGCCGTGGCCGGAGCGCTCGCGCTCTACGGATTCGTACGTCGTCAGCGCCGGCTGCCGGTGCCGTTGCTGGACCTGCGGTTGTTCCGCAGCCGTGGATTCAGCAGCGCCGTACTGGCGGACCTGTTGACGATTCTCGGACTGTCCGGACTGATCTTCTTCCTCTCGCAATATCTGCAATTGGTGCAGGAACGACGACCGATCGAGGCTGGGCTCGCGGAACTGCCGGCCGCCATCGGATCGATCGTCGCGGGTCTGCTCGCGGGTCAGGTGGCGCGACGATTTTCGGTACGCGCCGTTGTGGCCGGTGGATTGGCGGCGATCGGACTTGCGTTGGCGGCACTCACCACGATCAGCCACGACACGGGATACCCGTTGCTCGGTGCAGCGCTGCTCGTCGTCGGTGCGGGCGCCGGCTTCTCGTTCACCGTCACCGCGGACGTGATTCTGGCCGCCGTACCGAGGGAGCAGGCCGGTGCGGCGAGTGCGGTGTCGGAGACCGCGTACGAGCTCGGGGCGGCGCTCGGCATCGCACTGCTCGGCTCGATCGTCGCCGGCGTGTACCGCGACTTCAGTGGCCCGGTCGGTACGCCGGCCGCGGCCCGTGAATCGTTGGGCGGCGCGGTCGAGGCTGCCGCTCAACTCCCGCCGGAAGCGGCCTCGGCGCTGCTCGCAGCGGCCCGGGAATCCTTTGCCCATGGCGTTTCCATCGCAGCCGGCGTCGGCGCCGTCGTACTGCTCGCGACCGCGATCGCAGCCTGGTTCATGCTCCGCGGGCAGACCCTCAGTACGGGACACGAACGCTAGGCAAAAAGTTTCCATTTCTTTGATGAGGTCTGGGAGATTCCGCCGGATCGGAGTACAAAGGTTCCGTTAGGTCTTACCGCCCCTAGGCCTAGGAGGAATTACTCATGGCTGGAATCACCGCCGAAGCATCTTGGTTCTGTTGCGGAAACGCATGGGGACCCTGCGGAACCGCCGGGCACGGCGCCTGCGGCACCTGCAACTCGGGAAACATGCAGCACGCCTGGCCGAACACCTCGGACGGGTGCTATGCCATCACCCATCCCGACACCTGCGGAATCACCGGAATGTCCAGGCGTACCTGCGGTTTCAGGCATGCCACGACCAGTCTCTGCACCGGGAAGCGGATCGTCACGTCGATCGCCGACTGCGGTCCGCAGACCGACCTGTTCTGTGGTGAACGCTCCTGCTGCGGCGGGAACTGCGCCTCGAACCGGGTCATCGACTTCACGCCGGCGGCGTTCACCGCGCTGACCGGCAGCCTGAACAGCGGTTTGACGCCCGTGTCGATCGACGTGGCCTGAGAGGAGACCGAGATGCCAACCACCATGGACCGCCGTTCGCTGCTCGGCCGCGCCGCGCTCGGTGCGACCGGACTGATCGCCGCCACCGCTATGGGTTCACTCGCCCCCGAGTCCGCGTTCGGAGCCGGCGGAGAGTACGCCGACGCAGGTCAGCCGGACCCGAACTTCGCCGAAGGTGTGATCACCGGCCGGAGTCAGGATCTCCTGCAGGTAAAGGGATCCGACGGCCGGCTGCACCGGATCCAATTGACCGGCGTGACGAGTGTCTGGAAGCTCCACCCGACCACGATCGACCAGGCGAAGATCGGCGACGGCCTGTACGCGCGCGGCGTACTGCTGCCGGACGGGACCCTCGCCGCCGAGGCGGTGTGGGTGAACATCGTCAACCTGACCGTCGCAATCACGTCGATCACCCGCTCCGGCGTACAGCTCGACCACCACGGGCAGAGGGTCGTCGGCCACGTACAGCCTGGTATTACCGCGGCCGTCTACAACGGCACACCCGCGGTGTCGGACCTGTCGATGCTCAAGGTCGGCCGGCACGCCCAGGTGATCGGCGCCTGGCGACCCGGCACCAACGAGATCGACCTCGCGACCATCTACACGTCGAACTGACATGGGTACCTTGGCGGCTGCTCAGCCGCTCTTGATCGGGGTGCTCCTGCTCTGGTCCGCGTACGGCAAGCTCGCCGATCCCGAGCAGGCCGAGCGGACGGCGCTACCTTCACTTGCCGGCGAGTCCCGCGCGGTCACGGCGTACCGAACAGTCGCCGGACTCGAAGTACTGATCGCCCTCGCGCTTCTCCTACCACCCTTTTGGGCGATCGAGGCAGTTGCCGCCGTCGTACTGTCCGTGGGCTTCACCGGATTCCTCATCTACTCGAAGATCGTCGTACCCGAGGCATCCTGCGGTTGCGCGGGGAAGTCGGCAAAGCCCGTGGGAAGCCGGGCGATCGCCCGCGCATTGTTGCTGCTAGCAACCTCAGTGGCGGCGGCGTTCGCGTCGACCGGCTGGTGGTCGGCGGGCGCAGGTGTGGCGGTCCTGGTGGTCGAGGCGGCAGTGTTCGCGACGCTGTCCGCCGAGCTCGACCGGTACTGGTTGCTGCCGCTCCGGCGGTTCCGGGTCCGGCTCAGTCACCCGTACGCCGGCACCGCCTCCGACGACACACCGCTCGCCGCAACCCAGCGGCGCGTCCTGCTCAGCCCGGCGTACCGCGCGGTCGACGGGCTGCTCCGTTCCGACATCCACGACTACTGGGACGACGAGGGCTGGCGTTTCGTCAGCTACGCCGCCAACTACGACGGCCTCAAGGCAACCGCCGTCTTCGCCGTACCCCACGAGAACCCCACACCGGAGTCCATCCGCGTCGCCCTGGTCGACGAGACGTCCGGCCTAACCCTCTACCGCCCGACAATGCTCGCCACCACGGGATAGCGAATCTGCAGGCCATCACAACCGCCCCTCCCCCGCTCCCGCCACGCTCGCCGCGGCGGGAGCGCCGGCATTGTGATGGCCTGGCGATCCACTACTGATGGTCTTGCCGTCCAGCCGTGCCTGCCGGCGGATGTGATCCGGCGTGACCGGCGGTTCGTCCGGGACCAGGATGCCCTCCTCGTCGCCATGACGCTCTGCTTGGCGACGTATGGGATCATCGGGCGCGTCCGAAGTCGGCGTACGTCGGGATGCCTGTGACGAGGGACTGCTCGGCGAGGGCAAGGCGGCGTGCCATGGACGGGCGGAGCTTCGGTGTGGCTTCCGCGAGGGTCAGGTAGTGGTGGGCGCGAGCCTCGGTCGGGTCGAGGGTGAGCACGGTGCCGTCGAGTACGCCGCCGTCGAAGACGAACGCGAGCGCGTCGGACCACGGGCCGTTGGCGGGAACCCAGTCGACGACGAGCAGGCGGCCGATCTCCAGGTCGAGTCCGATCTCCTCCTTGACTTCGCGGCGGCAGGCCTCGTACGGCGACTCGTCGTACTCGACGACACCGCCCGGGATGTCGAGCGTCGGCTTGTAGGTCGGCTCGAGGAACAGGATGCGGCCCGCCGGGTCGTGGATCAGCGCGCCGCCGGCCGCGGTCTTGCGCGGGAGGCGGGCGGCGATGCCGGGGTTGAACTCCTGTTCCGGCTCGCCTTCGGCGGCAACATCGTTCTGTCGGTTCACGACACTAGTGTGAGGCCGGAGGAGGTATTGCGATGCTTCGAGGACGATCCGCGACGGGGCACTGGTTCGGGACGGTGATCGACGCGCCGGACCCGCAGGCGCTCGGGATGTTCTACCACCAGGTGCTCGGCTGGGAGATCCACACCAACGAGCCGAACGAGTTCACGCTGGCAGTCCCGGGCAACTCCGAGACATACGTGGCGTTCCAGGCGCAGACATCCGCTCCCTGGGCGCCTCCGGTCTGGCCGGCCGCGGCGGGGCAACAACAGATGATGATGCACCTCGACATCGAGGTCGGCGATCTGGACGCGGCCGTCGAGCATGCGGTCGAGCTCGGCGCCACCCTCGCCGACTTCCAGCCGCAGGCGAACGTCCGCGTGCTCCTCGACCCGGCTGGTCACCCGTTCTGCCTCTACACCGACGGCTGATCTCGCGTCAGACGGGCGGCTGGTCCAGGCGGCGGGTCATCCAGATCGAGTCGCCGCGTACGGGGTCCGCTGTGACGCGGCCGCTGCGCTCGAACCCGAGCTTGTCCAGTACGCGGAACGACGCCGCGTTCCACTCCCGTACGGTCGCCCACGATCGCTCGCGACCGGTCCGCGCCGCGGCCTCGACCACGGCGCGCGCTGCCTCCGTCACGTACCCGCGGCCGTGGGCCCGGTGGTCAGCTCGGCCGGAAAGTCGTCGTACACACCGTCAATCTAGTCGCCCGAGCGGGTCTTTGGACTCGTCCCGCCTTCTGATTGCCTCGGGCAACTACTGACTCAGCTTGTAGATAAGGCGTCCCCGGGCCGCTAATCTGTGGATAACCAGTTTTCGCCGAAATCCCTTGCACATAAGGCGTTCTCGGCTTGGAAACTGTCGGTGGGCGTGGCTAGCATTGTGGGTATGGAGGTTCTCGGCGCACGGCCCGTCTACTCGATGAGCGACCCTGAGAAGGTGTCGACTCTCGATACGGCCATGGCTGAGCTGGCCCGGTTGGATGCGCTCGTGCTTCAGTTGACCGGCGAGTTGGAGCGGACCGGGTACGCCCAGGAGATCGGCGCCGGAGATACGGCCCGATTCTTGTCGAAGAGGTACCGGATCGACCTCCCCAAGGCGCGCCGGACCGTGCGACTCGCGACAGCGCTGGACAAGCACCCAGCCACCGCGGCGGCCATGCCAGACCCTGCCGCCCCGTACGCCGATCCCGCCACCGCGCGCCCCACCCCCACCGAGGAATCCGCTGACGCAACTGAACACAGTGGGTCGGGCGGATGGCGTGTACATCCGGACCAGGCAGAAGCGATCATCTCGGTCCTGGCCAAGGTCCCGGCGTCCGTACCGATCGAGAACGTCGACTTCGCCGAACAGCGCCTGATCGACCTGGCCGCAACTCACACTCCCCAGCAATTGCGCGAGGCAGGCAAGCCGATCCTGGCGATCCTCGATCCAGACGGACCAGAACCCTCGGAGAAGCAGGCGTACGCACGCGAATCCCTCACCTGGAAGAACTCCGACCAAGGCGTGAAGTTCCAAGGATTCCTCGCCTGTGAGAACGCGGAACTGTTCCGCACCGTCATCCACAGCGGCGCCAAACCCCGCAAGACCGTCGACGGCGAGCCGGACCCCCGCCCCTGGAGCAAACGCCAAGCCGACGCCCTCACCACCGCTCTCTCCAACGCCCTCAACGCCACCCCTGGTTCGCGCGCCAACACCGCCCGTCCGAGCGACAACGGTTCGTCAAACGCTGGTACGGCCAACGTTCACAAGACCGAACCCCTCGAAGGCGTGGCGGCCGCGACGGATGAGAGTGATCCCGCTACAGCATCCGCACAGGACTCACTGCCCGGAGTCGAAGAGTCCAGCATGAGCAACCCAAGCTCTGCTGCCCCAGACGCCGCCGGCGCGAATCCCGATGTTGGCGTTGTGGCAGGGCATGGCCCGAAGACTCATATCAGCGTGACCATCGACTACAACGACCTGAAGTCCGCGGTCTCACATGCGACCGGGACGCTGATGTTCGGTGACACCTTGTCCGCAGCTACCGTACGGCGCCTGGCCTGCGACGCAGAGCTCCTCCCGATCGTCCTCGGCTCGAAATCACAACCCCTTGACGTCGGCACCGCCCAGCGCCTGGTCACCCAACCCATGCGCCGCGCACTGAACGCCCGCGACAAAGGCTGCGTAGCCTGCGGAGCCCCACCCACCCAATGCGAAGCCCACCACCTCAAACACTGGGTCGGCGGCGGAATCACCGCCGTCTCGAACCTCGTACTCCTCTGCAAACGCGACCACATCGACCTGCACTCCGGCCACTGGACCATCCAAATCATCGACGACGTCGTCCACGTCACCCGCCCGACCTGGACGACCCCCAGTCCCATCCCACCCAACAAATACCAACCACCTGTCACCGACCCACACACCGATCCGTCCACCGCCAACCCCAGCCCCAGGTCCAGCCAGCGACGGCTGTCCGTCGTAGCCCCCGCACGCCCAGACCCTCACGACAACAACCAAGGCAGCAGCCATCCCGGCGACCCAAGAACCGCGAGCCACGTGGAAAGGCCAACTGATCCGAGCGGCAACAACCCGTGGGACGCGGCTGCGTCCCACGGCTCCCACCGAGCGCCCAATGCCTCGCCATGGCCAACTTCATCCTCCGACCCCTGGGGCGAAGACCCCCAACCAAACCCACCACGAGCCCAAGCACCTACGCCCGAAATCCCTTGGGCAAACGACCCACCGCCCGCACCAACCAGCCCACCAGCAATCCCCTGGGCAAACGACCCACCACCCCCACCACCCACCGCACCCACAATCCCCTGGGCAGACGACCCTCCACCCGCACCAATCACACCACCCACAATCCCTTGGGCCAACGACCCACCACCTCCGGTAGCCGCCGCACCCACAGCTCCCTGGGCTGACGATCCGGAACCGTCCGCCGCCACTAAGCCCACAGTCGCTTGTGCTGACGACGCGCGAGCAGCTCGAGGCCAAGCGGTCACTGACCCTCGGGCTGGTGACGCGGCCACCGTATCCATGCCCTCGGCAAAGGATGGGTTCGATCCGTGGGACGAGAGACAGGACCGCCGCCCACACATCGGTGCAGATGCAGACTCGGCCGCCGATCAGTCGCGACCGATCGCCGCCGGCTCCCTCGGCTCCGTCGCCTGAACCCACCTACATCCCCGACCTGACCTACCCAACCACCAGCTCTCGCGCACCCCACTTGGCCCCTTTAGGGCGGGACGGAAGCCGTGCGGGATGCCGGATTGCGTCGGCGAGGCCGGGCGCGCGGCGATGAGCGCGTAGCAGCGCTCGGTGGACGCCTGCCGGTGAACCGGTCCGTGGACGACGCTCGGTGGACGACGCTCGGTGGACGCCAGTCGGTGAACCGGTCCGTGGACGACGGTCCCTGGACGACCGTCGGTGGACAACGAGTCTCCCCGCGCGATGATCCGGCCGGTGGGCTGGTCAACCGACCGTGGATGGAGCTCGGGGCCAATGTGTGCGGTGCCGTCTATCCGACTGCGCTGCACGTTGCTTGATGGTGGTTGTCGCCGCGGTCGGGACCTTCGTCGACAGGAGTCGCGGTGCGCGTTTTGGGGGGCTGCGCAGGCGCACGCACCGCGCTGGAGGCGGGCAAGGCAGGACTCGGGCGAGCGGAGCGGCGGAGCGTAGGACGGTTGGCTCGCACGGCGGTCGGCTCACGGCGGTGGGTCGCACGGCGGTGGGTCGCACGGCGGTGGGTCGCACGGCGGTGGGTCGCACGGCGGTGGGTCGCACGGCGGTGGGTCGCACGGCGGTGGGCTGCACGGCGGTGGGTCGCACGGCGGTGGGCTGCACGGCGGTGGGTCGCACGGCGGTGGGCTGCACGGCGGTGGGTCGCACGGCGGTGGGTCGCACGGCGGTGGGTCGCACGGCGGTGGGTCGCACGGCGGTG
>NZ_JBICUC010000001.1:356369-373596 GCF_043197975.1 Kribbella sp. NPDC048928
CGGGCTGCACGGCGGTGGGCTGCACGGCGGTGGGCTGCACGGCGGTGGGCTGCACGGCGGTGGGCTGCACGGCGGTGGGCTGCACGGCGGTGGGCTGCACGGCGGTGGGCTCACGGAGGTGGGCTCACGGAGGTGGGCTCACGGAGGTGGGCTCACGGAGGTGGGCTCACGGAGGTGGGCTCACGGCGGTGGGCTCACGGACTGCAGCCGCTAGGTGGGTTGCGCTGTGGGGGCGCTCGCTGGTAGGCGCTTGGTGGTGGGCGCTGAGTCGTCGGCGCGCGAGGCTGCAGCCGCGAGGTAGTGGGTGCGGGGCGGTGGGCGCGCGGGTGGCGGGCGCGCGGGTGGCTGGCGCGCGGGTGGCTGGCGCGCGGGTGGCTGGCGCGCGGGGCTGCAGCGGCGGGGAAGGCTCCTGTGATGGGTACGGGGTGCTGACTGCGCGGGCCTGCAGCCGCGGGACGGTGGGCCGTGCCGGGCCGTGCCGTGCCGGGCCGTGCCGGGCCGGGCCGTGCCGGGCCGGGCCGTGCCGGGCCGGGCCGGGCCGGGCCGTGCCGTGCCGTGCCGTGGCGGGCGTGCGGTGGTAGGCGTGCTGTCGCAGGCGCTGGACCGGGCGCGGGTGGCAGGTGGTGGGTGCGGGATGGTGAGAGTCGGTGTGGGGGTGGTGGTGGGTGCGGGGTGGTGAGAGTCGGGGGTGGGGTGGTGGTGAGTGTGGGGTGGTTATTGGAGGTGGGTTCGTAGGTGGGTGAGTTTGGTGGGGTTGAGGATTGCTTGGATGGTGGTGATGGCGCCGTTGTGGGTGGTTGGGACTAGTACGGCGGTGAGGGTGCCGGATTCGTGGACGAGGATTGCGGGGGTGTTGTTGACCTCGGCTATGGACAGGTGGGCGGTTTGGGCGCGGGGGCCGGCGGCTAGGCCGGCTAGGTAGTGGGCGGCGTTGGAGCGGCCGAAGATGGGTTCGCGGGCGGCGATTGCCTTGCCGCCGCCGTCGGCCCAGATCGCGGCGTCTTCGCTGAGGAGCGCTTCCAGGCCTTCGACGTCGCCGTCGACGGTTGCTGCGATGAAGCGCTCGACGAGCTTGGTGCCGTCGGCGGGTTGCGCCTCGAAGCGGGTGCGGTCTGCGCCGATTCGGGCGAGCGCGCGGTGGTACAGCTGTCGCGCGTGTGCCTCGTCGACGGCGAGGACCTCTGCGGTGTCGCGGTGGGTGTAGCCGAAGGCCTCCCGGAGGACGAACACCGCTCGCTCCGGCGGGGTGAGCTTCTCGAGCAGCACCATGAAGCCAAGCGACATGGTGTCCTTCAGCTCCACGGCGTCGAGGGGGTCATTGCCCGTGGCAACCGGTTCGGGGAGCCACGGGCCGACGTACCGTTCTCGGCGGGCTCTGGCGGAGGTCAGGCGGTTGATGCAGAGGTTGGTGACGACGGTGGTCAGCCAGGCGGCTGGTCTCTCCACCTCCGCTGGGCCCGCCGCGGCACCCCGGTTGCTTCGATCAGTGCGTTGCCGGTCGTCTTCGGAGGCGTCCGCGCGGCCCGACCAGCGCAGGTACGCATCCTGTACGACGTCCTCGGCCTCTGAGGCTTCGCCGAGCATTCGGTACGCGATCCCGAACAACCGGCGTCGCTGCTGCTCGAACACTGCGACGTTGTCCACGACCTCGATTGTCATTCATCGCTCCGGGAACGGGACGAGCTGCTGCCGCGCGCCGTTGCGGTCGGCAAGCTCCTGGCGCCACGTCGGATTGTCAACAAAATGATTGTCGAAGAGGTCGGCGGTCGCGAGCACCTCGGCCGGTGACGCCTCGCCCCTGCGGATGCGATCCCCGAGCCGGAAGTACTCGAAGCGGCTGTTGCCGGGGGCCTTCACGATCAGTACGTCGGCGCCGGTGTCCATCGGCGTACCCCAGGCGTGGTGCATCAGCGGCGGCACCAGCAGGTAGTCGCCCTTCGTCACGGTCAGCACCTGGTCGCCGGCCAGGATCTGGAGCGCGCCGTCGAGCAGGTAGAACATCTCCGGCGACTGCTTGTGGAAGTGCGGCGGTGGGCCGTCGACACCGGCGCCGAGCGTCGTACGGACGACGTTCATGATCCCGTCGGTGTGCTCGGCGTCGGCGATCAGCCAGGTCTGGTTCGGTGCTTCACCGAGCCGTTCGGCCTCGGCGCCGCGGGTCAGGACCGCCTTCATGTCTACCTCCAGGGTTGCTCTGTGTGTTGTTGTGCGGGTTGTTCTGCCCACCTGACCGGGCAGGCGGCGCCGTTCGTGACGGCCTGGAACGTGACCGCCGTCACGTCCAGCTCCGACGGCCGATCGATCAGTTATCAAGAAGCGCGCGGGGGTGCCCGGCTCCTAAGGTTTGGGGTAACGACCAGCAGAAGGGCAACTCCGATGGCCACCGCGAAGAGCACCAGCGCCAAGAGCACCAGTACCAAGGGTGCGAGCACCACGAAGAAGTCGTACGACGGGTTCAGTGATGCCGAGCGGGACGCGATGAAGGAGCACGCCAAGGAGCTGAAGAGCAAGGAGGACCCGGCGGAGGCACAGGCGGCGAAGATCGCGGGGATGGTGGACGCAGACCGGGTGATCGCGGAGCGGCTGAACGAGCTGATCCCGCAGATCGCGCCGGATCTCACGCCGAAGCTCTGGTACGGGATGCCGGGCTGGGCGAAGGACGGCAAGATCGTGTGCTTCTTCCAGGATGCGGCCAAGTTCAAGGCCCGCTACGCGACGTTCGGCTTCAACCCGCCGGCACAGCTGGACGACGGCGACTTCTGGCCGACCTCGTACGCGCTGCTCGAGCTCACGCCCGACGTCGAGCAACAGATCGTCGCCCTGGTGAAGAAGGCGGCCGGCCGATCGTGACGGACCCGGTGGCTGATGCGTTCCGTACGCTGACCCAACTCCCCGTCACCCGCAACGAACTGGACCGCGGCGGGAGGATGCTTCGGTGGATCGAGGCCGGCACCGGTACGCCGGTGGTGCTCGAGGCCGGCGCGATGTCACCGGCTGCGGCGTTCGCCACGGTGTTCCAGGGACTCGGGCCCGACCATCGTGTGATCGCCTACGACCGCGCCGGGTACGGAGCCAGCGATCCCGCGCCGCTCCTCACGCTCGACCTGCAGATCAGCGACCTGATCGCCGTACTGGAAGAGGTCGGCCCGGCAATCGTCGTCGGCCACAGCTGGGGTGGACTGCTCGCCCAGCTCGCGACCTGGGAGCGGCCCGATCTGGTCTGCGGTCTGGTGCTGCTCGACCCGTCGCACGAGCGGTACTGGCGGGACGACGAGCCGATGCAACATCCCGACCGGCAGCAACCCCCCGCAGCAGACCCGCGGCTCCAAGAGCTCCTCGACTCCGCCCGCGAGCTTGCGGACGACGTCGCCCAGCACCTGCCCGAGCACACCACGAACAGCACCCGTACGGCCCTCGTCGATGCCTGTCTCTCCTACGTACGGACCGATGAGCAGCTCTTCACGTACCTCGACGAGTTGCCGATGATCCTCGACCACGTCGACGAACTCGTCGCCCACCGGGCAAAGGCGGTCTGGCCGCCGATCCCCGTCGTGCTCCTGACCGCGACCAAGGGCCGGGCGCCCGAGTGGACTCCCCTGGTCATCACCACCCAGGAGCAGGTGGCCACCGAATGCAACGGCCGCCACCAGGTCGTGCCCGATTCGGGCCACTACCTCCAGATCGACCGCCCGGACCTCGTGATCGCCGCTGTGGGGGAAGTCGACGGCTGAGCGTGGCAAGATCTGCTGGGTGCAGATCGGGATGTTGGGACCGTTCGAGGTACGGGCCGGCGATGGGCGCATCGTCGACGTGCCTGGAGCGCGGCTGCGGGCGCTGCTGATCGCGCTGGCGCTCGACGCGAGCCGGGTGGTGCCGAAGGCGACGCTGGTCGACTGGATCTGGGGTGAGCAGCCGCCCGCGGACGCCGCTAACGCGTTGCAGCGGCTGGTGTCCCGGCTGCGCAAGGTGCTGCCGGTCGAGGGGCACACGGACGGGTACCGGTTGCAGCTCGATCCGGACGATGTCGACGCCGTACGGTTCGAGCGGCTGGTCACGCGGGCGCGTACCGATCAGGATCCGCAGGGCGTCCGGCTGCTGCGCGAGGCGCTCGCGTTGTGGCGCGGGCCGGCGATGCAGGACGTCGGGCTGACCGAGAGCGGCGCGTTCGACGCCGCTGTGACGCGGCTCGACGGGCTGCGGCTGACCGCGATGGAGGACCGGTACGACGCCGAGATCGTGCTAGGCAACGGCGCCGAACTCGTCACCGAGCTGACCGACCTGGTCGCCACGCACCCGGTGCGCGAACGCCTGGTCGCCGCGCTGATGCGCGCCTTGGTCGCGTCCGGTCGCGACACCGAGGCGCTCCGTGTGTACGAGCGCACCCGCGAAACGCTCGCCGACGAGCTCGGCGTCGACCCCTCACCCGAGCTGGCCGCACTGCACGTGGCGCTGCTGCGCGGCGAGCTCGTACGGCGGGACGAGCGGCGCAACACGAACCTGCGCGAGGAACTCACGACGTACGTCGGCAAGGACGCGGACATCGCCGGCGTCCGCGCCCTGATCGCCGAGCACCGCCTGACGACGCTGATCGGGCCTGGCGGCTCGGGCAAGACCAGGCTCGCGACCGAGACCGCGCGGACGATGCTGCGGGATCTGCCAGACGGCGCGTGGATGGTCGAGCTCGCGGCGATCGGGGCGGACGGGGACGTGGCCCAGGCGACGCTCGGCGCGCTGGCGCTGCGGGACGCGCTGCTCGGCGACGTACCGGACAGCGACCCGACCGACCGGGTGATCGCGGCCGTCCGCGAACGGGCGATGCTGCTGATCCTCGACAACTGCGAGCACGTGATCGACTCGGCCGCGAAGTTCGCGTACCGGGTCCTCGGCGAATGCCCGCGGCTGCGGATCCTCGCCACCAGCCGCGAGGCGCTCGGTATCACCGGCGAGGCGCTCTGGCCGGTCGCACCGTTGGCGCTGCCAACAGAATCCGCCGCCCTCGCCGAGATCGGCGCGTCGCCGGCGGTTCGGCTGCTGCAGGACCGGGCGCGCGCCGTCCGCGCGGATCTCGACCTGAACCCGGCGACGATGGCCCGGATCTGCCGGGCATTGGACGGGATGCCGCTGGCGATCGAGCTGGCCGCGGCGCGGCTGCGCACCATGTCTCTCGAGCAGCTCGCCACGCGTCTCGACGACCGTTTCCGTCTGCTCACCGGCGGCAGCCGTACGGCGCTCCCCCGGCACCGGACGCTGCGCGCGATGGTCGACTGGAGTTGGGAGCTGCTCTCCGGCGCCGAGCGTTCGGTCCTGAGCAGGCTGTCCGTGTTCGCGGGCGGCGCGAGTCTGGAGGCGGCCGAGCGGGTCTGCGCCAGCGACGACGTGGAGTCCTGGGAGGTCCTCGACCTGCTGACCTCGCTCACCGAGAAGTCGCTGGTCGTGACGAAGGACGAGGGTGCGCCGCGGTACCGGCTGCTCGGCACGATCAAGGAGTACGCCCAGCAGCGTCTCGACGAAGCGGGCGAGACCGGCCTGGCCCGCAGTACTCATCTCGCGTACTTCACCCAGTTCGCCGCGACCGCGGACCCGCATCTGCGCCGCAACGAGCAGCTCGAATGGCTCGCGATCCTCGAGACCGAGCACGACAACATCGCGGCGGCGATGCGGGGTGCGCTCGCGGCCGGCGATGCGAACGGTGCTGCGCACCTGGGGGCAGTGGCCGGCTGGTACTGGTGGCTGGCAGGTCACAAGGTCGAGGGGCACGAGTTCCTGCTGGCGACGCCGAAGGTGCCGGGCGAGGTCGACGATGAGGCCTTGGCTGTGGTGTACGCGTTCGTCACCGGCTTCATGACCTCGGGACGCGGGCGGGACGAGACCACCGCGGAAGAGTGGATCCACAAGGCGTACGAGCTGAGTCAGCGGGGGCACGCGGCGCATCCCGCCGTACGGCTCGCGCCTGCTCTGGAACGGTTGCTGCAAGGGCCTGGCGCGTTCAGGTCCGCGTTCGAGCCGATGCTGGGCGACGAGGATCCGTGGGTCCGGGCGCTGGCCCGGTTGCAGATGGGGAAGATGCGGATCGTCCTCGGCGACGGCGATCTGGAGGCGGACGAGTCGCTGGCGGCGGCGCTCGAGGAGTTCCGGGCGATCGGCGAACGCTGGGGGATGTCGTTCGCGCTGACCGAGCTCGCGGACCGGGTCGCGGTTCGCGGCGACTTCGCGGCCGCCTGCGAGTACTACGAGCAGGCGATCGTCGTCGTCAAGGAGGTCGGCGCGATCGACGATGTCGTACGGATGCGGTCGCGGCAGGCCCAGCTGTACTGGCTGGCCGGCGACCAGGACGCGAGCGCGGCGGCGATCACCGAGGCCCAGCGATACGCGGAGCGGGTAGCGTGGCCGGAGGCTCTGGTCGAGCTGGCGCTGTCGAAGGCCGAGCTCGCGCACTGGCGCGGTGATGCCGACGAGGTACGCCGGCAGCTCGACGAGGCGGCCGCCGCGTCGGAGACCGACGCCGACCGCGCCAACCTGCGACTGCTGACCCAGGATTTGCTCGGCTACCTGGCCGAGGACATCGAAGAAGCCTGGGAGCACCGCAGCGCCGCGTTCCAGGCGGCGGCCGCGGCCGAACACCCGCTCGGTATCGCACAGATGCTGATCGGCGTCGCGGATCTCGCGTTGCGCACCGGGCAGGACGAGCAGGCCGCGCGACTGATTGCTGCGAGTGCCGTCGTCCGCGGTCTGCCCGATCGCTCGAACCCGGACCTGGTCCGGATCGAGCAGGAAGCCCGCAGTCGCCTCGGTGTGGAGCGATTCACCGAGGCGACCGCAGAAGGACGGCAGGCGAGCTGGCGGGAACTGGTCGAGATCACGCTCGCTTCGTGAACGTACGGGTCGCCCAGACGTAGCCGACGACGCCGATCCCGATGCACCAGGCGAGCGCCTGGAACAGCGAGCTGTGCGGTACCGCACCGTTCAGCAAGCCGCGCAGGGTCTCGATGATCGGCGTGAACGGCTGGTACTCCGCGAACTGCCGGACGCCCGGGCCCATCTTGTCGGTCGGTGCGATCGCGCTGCTGAAGAACGGCAGCATCACCAGCGGCAACGAGGCCAAGCCTGCGGTTTCCGGGGACTTCGCCGCCAGGCCCATCGCGATCGTCAGCCAGCCGGCCGCGAAGCTGAGCAGCAGGATGATGCCGATCACGGCGAGCCAACCGAGGAAACCCGCCGACGGGCTGAAGCCGAGCGCGAAGCCGAGGCCGATGATCGCCGCGACGGCGAGCAGGTTGGTCAGTACGCTCGCGACGACATGGCCGGTCAGTACGGCGCTGCGCGGGACATCCATGACCTTGAACCGGTTGATGATGCCCTTGGTGGCGTCGGAGTTCACCGACACCGCCACCGACCCGAGGCCGTAGCAGACCGCCAGCAGGATCAGTCCCGGTGTCGAGTAGTCGACGTAGTCGACGCCGACGTTGAACGCGTCGCCGAACACGTAGACGAACATCAGCATCACGACGACCGGCATCAGGACGGCGTTGAACACCGTCATCGGGTTTCGTGCGATGTGCTTGAAGTTGCGGCGCAGCATCACGATCGAGGGGTTCTTCATGGCGCGACTACCTCCGCGGTGTCATGGCCGGTCAGGGCGAGGAATACGTCATCGAGGTCAGGGGTGTTGACGGAGAACTCGTCCGCGTTCAGCGAGTACTCGTCGAGCCGGTCGAGCAGTTCGCGGACGGAGCGGGTGCTGCCGTCGCTGGGGACCCGCAGGGTGAGCGCGTCGTCGTCGCGGGTCGAGTCCGGCAGCAGCTGCGCGGCGGTGCCGAGGTCCTCGACCGAGCCGAACCGGAACCGGACATGGGTCCCGGGGATCTGCCGCTTGAGCTCCTCCGGGGTGCCCTGGGCAACCAACCGGCCCTTGTCGAGCACCGCGATCCGGTCGGCCAGCTCGTCGGCCTCGTCGAGGTACTGCGTGGTGAGGAAGATCGTGACGCCGTCGGCGAGCAGCTCGCGGATGATCGTCCACATGGTCCGCCGGCTGCGCGGGTCCAGACCGGTGGTCGGCTCGTCCAGGAAGATGATCTGCGGGTCGCCGACCAGGGTCATCGCCAGGTCGAGCTTGCGGCGCATGCCGCCGGAGTACGTGGCCGCCGGCTTGTCCGCGGACTCCGCGAGATCGAACCGCTTCAGCAGATTGTCAACAATCCGCTTGTCGATCTTCGACGACCGCCGGCTCAGGTCCACCATCAGCTGCAGGTTCTCGCGGCCGGTGAGCAGTTCGTCCACGGCCGCGAACTGGCCGGTGACGCCGATCGAGGAGCGGACCGCCTGCGCGTCGGCCGCGACGTCGTGGCCGGCCACCCGGACCGTACCGGCGTCGGCCTTGGTCAGCGTGGTCAGCACGTTGACTGTTGTCGTCTTGCCCGCGCCGTTCGGGCCGAGCAGGGAGAAGACGGTTCCCGCGGGGACGTCGAGGTCGATCCCGTCGAGCACGGTCTTGTCGCCGAATGCCTTGCGCAGTCCTGTGACCGCGATCGCCGAAGTTGTCATGGAACCACCTTCGGCAGCGGCCCTGACACGCACCTGACACCGGGCCGCCACGGCGGCGGGCCCGTGTCAGCCGCGATCGCAGTGCCTTGTCAGGACGCGCGGCCAGAGTTGTCCGTACCGACACCTGAGGGAGCAGTCAGATGCCTACATTCACCACCCCGGCGCCGATCACCGCGGCCGTCGACATCATCTTCGGCGACATCACCGTCCGCGCGACCGACCGGACGGACACCGTCGTCGAGGTCCGTCCGGTCGACCCGAACTGGGACCTCGACGTGAAGGCTGCCGCGGACGTGGTCGTCGATTTCAGCTACGGAAGGCTGCAGGTCAAGCACCCGAAGCTGCGCTCGGTGTTCAGTAAGCGATACGGCGCGGTCGGCGTACTGATCGAACTGCCGGCCGGCTCGGATCTCCAGGGCTACACCGCGAAGGGTACGTACGTGGTGGACGGACGGGTCGGTGCCTGCGAGCTGAAGACCGCGAACGGCGACATCCGGGTCGGCGCCGTCACCGGAGACTTCCGCGCCAAGTCCGCCACCGGCCACATCACGGTCGGCACGGCCGGCGCCGAGGTCCATGCCCGGACGGCGAACGGCGACATCCGGGTCGGCGTGCTCGGCACCGGCACCGCCGACCTGTACACCGCGACCGGCGAGATCGCGATCGGCGTTCCCGCGGGTACGACGGCCGACCTCGACGCCCGCGCCTCGATCGGCCGCATCTTCGACAACCAGCACACCCCCGGCACCAGCACAGACACCGCCACCGACGCCGACGCCGCCAGTGACTCCGGCGCCGCGACCGCCACCGGCACTGACTCCGGCCCTGATTCCGGCACCGCCACCGGCCGCGGCGCCGCGGTCGCCCGCACCGTCACTGTCCGGGCGCGCACTCACGGCGGGAACATCACCGTGTCGCCCGCCTGAACCTCACTCGACCAGCCGGAGCCAAGCCGCGGCGAGCGCAGCATGCCCGGCCGGCGTCGGATGCACCGCATCGGCCGACCAATGCTCCGGACGACCACCAAGCCCCGCGAACATCCCGTCCGCAGCCAGCAACTCCGCGCCGTACCGCTGCGCCAGTTCGCGAACGACCTGGATCCGCGGATCCAGTTCCGCACGCCACTTCCGCCGTCCTTCGACGCCGACCTGTGCGGCACCGACCTCGATGGTGGCCGCGATCGGCAACAGGAACGGCTCGATCAGCACCAATTGGCTACCGGCCTCGGCGAGCGGGGCCAGCAACCGCTCGTAGCCGGCCGCGAACTCCTCCACCGGAGCCAGATATCCGTCCGGGTCGTACGTGTGCCACCCGACGTCGTTCATCCCGACCAGAATCGACACCACATCAGGCCGTACGTCGAGCACGTCGGCCTGCCAACGCGCCTCCAGGTCCATCACCTTGTCGCCCGCGATCCCCGAGTTCAGCCAGGTCACCGACCGCTCGGGGTGCCGCAGCCCCCACTCCCCCGCGATCCGCAGCGGGTAGCCGAAGCCGAGGCCGTCCTCGCTCTCCAGTCGTTGGCAGTCGGTGATCGAGTCGCCGGTGAACATCACGGTGCTGCCGGCTCGCAGTGTGATCGCCATCGTCAGAACCACCTCTCCAGCGCAGCATCGAGAGTCGACGGATCGTTGGCCCAGGCAACAACCCCATCCGGACGCAGCAGTACGGCCGTCAGCCCGAGATCGTCAACCGGTTGGGCCGCGACGTACCGGATCCGGCCGCCGGGATCCTTCACCTCGCCGGTGAAGTCGAGCAACAGGGCGTCGCCGTCCCGCATCAGGTTGTCGAGACAGGTGTCGTCGTCGAATTCGAAGTTCGGTGCGTTCCGGCCGGACAACGGGTGCTCGTCGCCGACGTCGTACCGGAACGCGAGGCCGGACAGCTTGCTGTAGACGTACGTGGCCCCGTCACCGGTCTGCAGCAGATCGCGGATCAGTCGCTGGGTCGCCGCGGCGTTCGGGCCCGGCTTCATCACCGCGGCCTGCGCGCGGGTCCAGTCGAGCACCCAGTCGCCGATCGGATGCCGTTCGGCGGTGTAGGTGTCGAGCAACCGCTCCGGCGCATCACCGCGCGCGACCGCGGCGAGCTTCCAGCCGAGATTGATCGCGTCGCCCAGCCCGGTGTTCAGGCCTTGCCCGCCGAGCGGCGCGTGGATGTGCGCGGCGTCGCCGGCAAGCAGCACGCGTCCCTTCCGGTACGTCGTCGTCTGCATCGCCCGATCGGTGAAGCTCGACGCGAGCTGTACGTCGGTCAGCGTCACGTCGGCGCCCGACACCCGGCGCAGTACCGACTGCAGATGCTCCTGCGTCAACTCCTGCGAGCGGTCGAACGCGCCACCGTCGAAGTCGAGCATCGCGACATGTCCCGGGGTCTGCGTGACGATGTACATCCCGGTCGGTGTCAGGTTGAACCCGGGCTGCAACGTCCCGGGACCGCCGACCGTCGCCAGCACGGCGTACCCGGTGAACTGCGGCTCCGTCCCGACGAAGTCGAAACCGACCAGACCCCGGACCGTGCTCCGGCCCCCGTCGCAACCAACCACCCAGCGCCCCGCGTACTCCTGCTCCCCGGCCCGTACGACCACGCGATCGTCGTGCACAGCGACGTCCGTGACGGACGCGCCGTACTGCACCTCGACCCCGAGCTCCGCGGCCCGCTCCGCCAGCACGCCCTCGACCGCCTCGAGGCTCGTCAGCATCATCCCTGGCAACGAACTCTCCAGCTGGTACGGCGGCGGCTCGATCCCCGACCCGTCCACCATGATCCCGGCGAAATGCCCTCCCCGGCGCGGACCGACCGCGCCACCGCCCGCGCCCCCGTCCTCGTCCGTTTCCGCGGCCGACCGCAACGCAGCCAGCAACCCGCGCCGGCCGAACGCCTGCACCGACGCCGGCGACAGCCCGCGCATCCCCAACGGCCGCGCCCGCCACGGCGAACGTCCCTCCGGTTCCCGTTCGAGCACCAGCACCGATGCGCCGGCCAGCCCCACCTCGCACGCCAGGAACAACCCGACCGGTCCGGCCCCCACGATCACGACGTCATACACAAGCGATCTCCTCTCCGTGCCTCATCTGTGTCTGGCTCCACGCTCACAAGACGGCCGCACGTGGAGCGCACACGCCGCTGTGACAGCCCTGTCGCAGCCGGCTCCGGATCGCCTCCGTGACCCAGTCGAATTCCGTCGGAGGGTTGACGGAAAAATTCCGGGTTCCTAGCGTCGCGAGGGTGCAGACGCAGACCGGAGTACAGGCGCTGGTACGGAGGACCCACGAGGAGCGGGTCCTCCAGGTGCTGCGCGAGCAGGGTGCGCTCAGCCGGAACCAGATCGCGCGGGCCGTCGGGCTGTCCCGTACGACCCTGTCGGAGATCACCGGCAGCCTGCTGCAGCGCGGCGCGCTCGTCGTCATCGACACCGACGCGGCAGACCGTGAGGGCAGCGGCCGTCCGGCGGAGCGGCTCGCTCTGGATCCGGCGTCCGGGCAGTTCATGGGGGTGGACTTCGGTCATCGCCGGGTCCATGTAGTCGTCGCCGACGCCTCGCACGAGATCGTCGCGTCCGGTTCGGACCGGTACGCGGACCGCGTCGACTGGCCGACCCGGCTCGAGGTGGCCTTCGGTCTGCTCGAGCGGCTCAGCGCGCAGTACGGGGTCCACTACGGTGCGTTGCAGGGGCTCGGGATCGGGGTTCCGGGCCCGTACTCGGGCAAGCCTGGCGTCCGCGGTTTCCCATCGCACCGGGCGGCGGCCGACGCGTTCCACGATGCCTCGGTCGACGAGGCGTTCGGCGAACGGTTCGGCGCCCCGGTGATCGTGGACAACAACACCCGGCTGGCCGCGCTCGCCGAGGCCACGTTCGGCGGCAGCGCGATCGAGAACCTGCTCTACGTCCGCCTGTCCGACGGGGTCGGCGGCGGCCTGGTGGTGGGCGGCCGACTGGTCTCCGGTTCGGCCGGGCTCGCCGGCGAGCTGGGGCACGTGACCGTACGGGCCGACGGCGACGCCTGCCGCTGCGGCAAGACCGGTTGCCTAGAAACCATCGCATCCGTCCCCGCGATCCTGGCCGCTTGCCGCGCCGGCGGCCTCGCGGTCGAGAGCCTCGACGACCTCACCGGCGCCGTCGCCCGCTCGCATCCGGTGGCCGACCGCGTCCTGCGCGACGCGTCCGCAGCGCTCGGGCGGGTGCTCGGCGCGATCGGCATGGCGCTGAACCCCGCCCAGATCGTGATCGGCGGTGAGATCAGCCGGATCGCACCCGCGATCGTCGACGGGGCCAAGGCCGCGGTCGCCGCCGAACTCTTCCCCGGCGCCCCGTCGCCCGGCGTCCGGGCAGCACATCTGTCCGACGACGACGGAGCGCTCGGTGCGCTCGCCGCCGTCTTCCACCGTTCGCCGCTGCTCGCGGGCTACCCGGAGACGCCGGCACCCGCCGGTTCCGGTGCCCGCGTGCGGCCGACCGAGATCCAAGGAGTGGCCGATGGCCGTACTCACTGACCAGGCAGTCCGCCGAACACGTACGCGGACGGCCGGTCTTCCTCTGCTGCTCAACGTCGTCTCGATCGCCCTCGGCATCGCGTTGTGGTGGATCCTGGCGCTCGCCGGGCTCAAGCTGCCCACCCCGCCCGAGGTGGTCTCGCAGGCCGGGACCCTGATCGCCAACGGCACGCTGGGCAAGGACGTCCTGGCGAGCCTGCTGCGAGTGCTGATCGGCTTCGCGCTCGGCACCGCGGTCGCGATCCCGGTCGGCTTCCTGATGGGCTGGTACGCCGTCCTGCGCGGACTGATCGAGCCGTGGATCCAGTTCTTCCGTACGGTGCCGCCGCTGGCGATCATCCCGCTCGCGATCGTACTGATGGGGATCGGCGAGGCGCCGAAGATCTTCGTGATCTTCCTGGCCGCGTTCCTGGCCTGCGTGATCTCGACGTTCCAGGGCGTCGTCAACGTCGACAAGACGCTGATCAACGCGGCCCGGGTGCTCGGCTCGAAGGACGCCGGCATCTTCGCGCGGGTCGTCGTACCGGCATCGACGCCGTTCATCCTGGTCGGGATGCGGGTCGGGCTCGGCTCGGCCTGGGCCACGCTGGTCGCCGCGGAACTGATCGCCGCCCAGCAGGGCCTCGGCTTCCGGATGCAGAACGCGCAGCTGTACTACGACCTGCCGACGATCTTCGTCGGCCTGATCTCGATCGGCATCCTCGGCCTGCTGATGGACCGGGTACTGCTCACGGCCGAACGCAGACTCACCGGATGGCAGGAGCGCCGATGAAGATTTCAGTCCGGTCCGTGAGCAAGACGTTTGCCCTCGGCAAAGAAATGTTCACCGCCCTCGACCAGGTCTCGCTCGACATCGCCGCGAACGAGTTCATCACCGTTGTCGGCCCGTCGGGGTGCGGCAAGAGCACGCTGATGAACATCCTCGCCGGGCTTGAGGAGCCGACCTCGGGGCAGGCGCTCGTCGACAACGTACCGGTGTCAGGTCCTGGCCCGGAGCGTGGCGTGATCTTCCAGCAGTACGCACTCTTCCCGTGGCTGACCGTGCGCAAGAACGTGGAGTTCGGCCTCAAGACGGCCGGCGTCCGCAAGCAGGAGCGGCGGGAACGGGCCGAGCACTTCATCGAGCTGGTCGGGTTGAGCGAGTTCGCCGACGCGCTGCCGAAGATGCTGTCCGGTGGCATGCGGCAGCGCTGCGCGATCGCGCGGGCGTACGCGGTGAATCCGTCGATCCTGTTGATGGACGAGCCGTTCGGAGCGCTGGACGCACTCACCCGGGTCAAGTTGCAGGAGCAGTTGCTCGACACCTGGAGCCAGGAGCAGCGCACGGTCCTGTTCATCACCCACGACGTCGACGAGGCGGTCTTCCTGGCGAACCGCGTCGTCGTGATGGCCGCGCGGCCGGGGCGGATCTACGACGTGATCGACGTGGACCTGCCGTACCCACGGTCGGAGGAGTTCCGCCTGAGCGCCGAGTTCGCCGAGCTGCGCAACCGCGTCTGGCACTCCGTCTACCACCAGGACGGCCGCACGGCCGCCGACTCCGCAACAACTCTGCCGTCGCCCGCGACGGCTCGATCCTAAGGACTTCCTGATGACCCTGACACGCAGACTGACGGCGCTGGCCGCCGGAGCAGTTGCGCTCACCCTCGCCCTGGCCGGTTGCGGCGGTTCCGACGACAAGGCTGCCGACGGCGGTCCCCTGCAGGAGGTGAACTTCGGCTACATCGCCGACTACAACGGCACCAGTCTGCTGGCGATCGCGAAGGACCAGAAGCTCTGGCAGAAGCACGGTCTGAAGGCGAACACCAAGGTCTTCACCAACGGTCCGCTGCAGATCCAGGCACTCGGCACCGGCGACCTCGACTTCGGCTACATCGGCCCGGGTGCGTTCTGGCTGCCGGCTTCCGGGCAGGCGAAGGTGGTCGCGATCAACACCCTCGGCAACGCGGACCGGGTGATCGCGCGGTCCGGCACCACGTCGATCGACCAGCTCCGCGGCAAGACCGTCGGCGTACCGGAAGGGACGTCGGGCGACATGATCCTGACCCTCGCGCTGGAGAAGGCAGGGATGACCAAGAAGGACCTCAAGGTGGTCAATATGGACGCCTCGACGATCGTGTCCGCGTTCGCGTCCAAGAAGATCGACGCCGCGGGGTTCTGGTACCCGGCGATCGGCACCATCAAGAAGCAGGTCCCGGACCTGACCGAGCTCGCGAAGAACTCCGACTTCGAGTCCCAGGTGTCGTTCCCGACCGCGTTCGTGGCCGGCAACGCCGTCGTGTCCGGTCAGAAGGACAAGACCGAGAAGACGATCGCCGTACTGCGGGACGCGATCGCATACCGCTCCGCGAACGCGGACAAGTCGATCGAGCTGACCGCGAAGATGCTCAATCTGCCCGTCGACCAGGTGAAGGCGGACGCCGGCAACGTGAAGGTGCTGTCGCTGGACGAGCTGGACGCCAAGACCAAGGACGGCACGATCGACAAGTGGCTGAACGGGATGGCCGACTACTTCGTCCAGGCCGGTAAGCTCAAGGCGAAGGTCGATCCGAAGACGTACTACACCGGTGACCTGTTCACCACGGCGGCGGCGAAGAAGTGAGCGAACCGAAGAACATCCTGTTCCTGATGACCGACCAGCACCGGGTCGACACACTCGGTGCCTACGGCAACCAGCTGGGGACGACCCCTAACCTGGACGAGCTGGCCCGGACCGGGACCCGGTTCGACCGGTGGTACACACCGACCGCGATCTGTACGCCGGCCCGGGCCAGCCTGCTCACCGGGCAGGCGCCGTTCCGGCACAAACTGCTCGCGAACTACGAGCGCAACGTCGGCTACCTCGAGGACCTCGGCGAGGGGACGTTCACGTTCTCGCAGGCGCTGCGCGACCGCGGGTACAACTGCGGTCTGATCGGCAAGTGGCATGTCGGCACCAACAAATCGGCCGGTGACTTCGGCTTCGACGGTCCGGATCTGCCGGGCTGGCACAACCCGGTCGATCATCCGGACTACCTGGCGTACCTCGAGGAGAACGGCTTCCCGCCGTACGAGATCTCGGACCGGATCCGCGGGACGCTGCCGAACGGCGGCCCGGGCAACCTGCTCGCCGCGCGCCTGCACCAGCCGGTGGAGGCGACGTTCGAGCACTATCTCGCCACCCGCACGATCGAGATGCTCGAGCAGTACGCCGGGGAACCGTTCTTCCTCGCACTGAACTTCTTCGGCCCGCACCTGCCGTACATCCTCCCCGACGAGTACTTCGACCTGATCGATCCGGCGGACGTCGAGCTGCCGCGGTCGATCGCCGAGACGTTCCAGGGCAAGCCGCCGGTGCAGAAGAACTACAGCGCGCACTGGACGTTCGACACGATGCCGATCGAGACCACGCGGAAGCTGATCGCGATCTACCAGGGCTACGTCGCGCTGATCGACTTCGAGATCGGACGGGTGCTCGCGGCGATGGAGCGGCTCGGGCTGACCGACGACACCGCGGTGTTCTTCACCTGCGACCACGGCGAGTTCACCGGCTCACATCGCCTGCACGACAAGGGCCCTGCGATGTACGAGGACATCTACCGCACGCCCGGACTGCTGCGGGTCCCGGGTCAGCCGGCCGGCGTCGTACGGAACTTCGTCAGTCTGCTCGACTGCACGGCGACGATCCTCGACCTGGCGGGCGCCGACCCGAAGCAGGCGACCGATTCGCGCAGCCTGCTGCCGCTCGTTGCGGGCGAGCAGGTCGAGTGGGCCGACGACATCGTGTGCGAGTTCCACGGCCATCATTTCCCTTATCCACAACGGATGTTGCGCACGGATCGGTACAAGCTCGTGGTGAACCCGGACTCGGTGAACGAGCTGTACGACCTGGAGCTCGACCCCGACGAGCTGCTCAACGTGTACGAACACCCGGAGCAGGCCGCCGTACGGTCCCGGATGCTACGACGGCTCTACACCGTACTGCGCGAACGCGGCGACAACTTCTACCACTGGATGACCTCCATGTACGACGTCGGCGAGGTCACCTACGACCCCAGCCTGAGCGGCCTCGACGAGTCGACGTACGAATGAGGTCGTGGGGGGGGGGGGGGGGGGGGCCCCCCCGCCCCCCCCCCCCCCCCCGCGGGGGGGGGGGGCGGGCCGACCCACCCGCCCCGCGCGGGGCGCGCGCCGGGAGGCGGGCGCGCAGCCG
>NZ_JBICUC010000001.1:373605-488117 GCF_043197975.1 Kribbella sp. NPDC048928
CCAACCCACCCCCCCCCCCCCCCCCCCCCCCCCCCCCCCCCCCCCCCCCCCCCCCCCCCCCCCCCCCCGCCCCCCCCCCCCCCCGCCCCCCCCCCCCCCCCCCCCCCCCCACGACCTGCTTCACTGCAACGCGCGGAAGTCGTCGATCCAGGCATAACCCGGTGTCGACATGGCGTCGCCGCGAGGTTGCACGGTCAGCGTCGCGAAGACGCTGTTCAGCAACCACGGCGCCTTGGTCGCACTCCAGTTGGCCGTCATCGACGGGATCTGGCGGAAGCCGTACGTCGCCACTGCGAGCCGTCCGGTGCTGCGGAAGCGCTGCAGTTCGTCGCGCAGAAAGTGCTTCCTGGACTCGAACCACGGGCTGCCGGCCAGCAGATCGTTCCACTTCCGCGAAGGGAACGGATGCTTGATCGCATCGCCGACGACCTGCCAGAACTGCATGTCCGCCGGGTAGCCGTACCGCCGGGCGAACGCCTCAGGGATGGGGTCGGTCAGGTGCTGTTGCCAGTACCAGACCAGCGAGAACTCGGTGACCAGGAAGGTCTGGTCGGGCCTCAGCCTGGGCAGGGCGTAGTCGAGAAAGTCCTGGATCGCGGCCTCGTCGGCGACGTGCGGATGCAGGTCGACGCCCTCGAGCTCGGGCGTCTCGCGGACGAACCGCAGGTACCGCTCGACCGCCGGGGTGCGGTTCTGTGGGAGATCGAGCCGGTTCAGTGCGCCGAGGTAGAGATGGGTCTTCGCCGCCATCCGGTCGCGCACCGAGATCACGTGCCGCGCGACCGTTTCGTAGAACTCGTTGAGCCGCTGATCACGCTCGGCGGGCAGGCTCTCGATGAACGGCTCGTTGCCGATGGTCACCACGTCGGCCGTCCCGAGCACCTCCGGCAGCACCCGATCGAGCCGCGCCAACTCCGCCGCCATCTCCGGGCTACCCGGCCGCGGAAACGACACGTTGGTCTTCGGAAACTTCAAGCTGAGCAGGGTTTTGTAACCGCGCTCGTGGGCCTGACGGATGACCTTGATCGTCTCACTCTGCGCCGGCGGCAACTTGTCGGCTTCCGGCAGCGCGTAAAAGCCCCGCACCCAACTGGCGTCTGCCGACCGCAGCTCGCGGTAGTTCAGCTGGTCGAGGTTCTCGTTGTAGTTGGCGCCCAGGGCTCCCAGTGCCGGCAATGGCTCGGCCAGTGTCGGCGGCAGGTCTGCCTTGTGCGCCGGGGCGGCAGCCGCTTGGCTGCCGCTCACCAGGATCAGCGCACCGACCAGTGCGACGAGTCGGCGTCTCACACGTGCCGCCGGCGTTGGACGTACAGGCGGTTGCTTTGTGGGCCGGTCCATTCCATTCGGACGACGCCGGGGACTGCGGCGTCGGCGGTGCGGGAGGGGTCTGCCCAGTAGCCGAAGGCGGGATTGCGGAAGAAGGTGGCCCACAGGTGGCCGGAGGCGTCCTCGAACACGTTGTTGTGGCCGGCGCCGACGCCTGCGGTCCATCTGTGCGAGTAGGGACCTTCGAAGCGATCGGAGACCGCCATGATCAGGTCGTACTGGTATTGCGTCCGGCCCGGTGCTGGTGGGTCGTACGCGTTGCGCGCACTGCCGTCGGGGTTGGTCGAGGCACGGTCCCAGGCGGCGTGCATGAGGTAGTACTTTCCGCCGTACCGGAAGACGTACGCGCCCTCGAGATAGGGCTCCGGCGCGTACGGCGACTGGTCGAACGTGGGCAGCGCCGTGGTCGGGACGATGTCCTCCATGTCATCGCGGAACGGTGCGTACAGGTTGTTGTGCAGGACCAGCCACGCCTTGTCGTCCTCGGAGTACAGCCCGCCGTCGATGTGGTGGTACGCACCGGGCAGCACGAACGCGGGTCCGCCGATGAACGAGTCCCCGAACGGCTTCTCGTAGTTGCCCTGAGCAACCCTGTACGGTCCCTCCACGCCGCCTTCACTGATCAGCAGGAACGAGCCGACCTTGCGCGAGTGGTCCCCCATGCAGGCGACGATGCACCAGGTTCCCTGGAAGTAGTGCAGTTCCGGAGCCCAGACGTTGCCCCGCTTGCCGAACTGCTCGTCGTACCAGTACTCCTGCCACGGGGCGACGACCGTACGACCCGGCCGGTTCTCGTCGGCGAACTCGGGCGACCAGACCTTCCCGCGCTCCGCGTCCGGCCGGATCCCCGTGGTGTCCGCGAGTCGCCACGGACCGTGCAGCGAGGGCGCTGTCCAGACGAAGATGCCGTCGTTCCACGGTCCCGCCGACGGACGGCCCGGTACGCGCGTCGTACCGGTCGCGACGTACACCGGACGGCCGTCGACGACGAAGCAGTTGACGTACGTGTCGCGCATCCACACCCGGCCGAGCTCCGCGTCCCGCGCCCGGTGCTCGAGCGGCAGCACGAACGAGTTGTCGTCCCGCGGCCACAGATCGAGCCTGGTGTCCGCGAGTCCGTACGGCTGCTCCTCGGGCCAGGCCTCCGGGTAGCGGCGGTGCGCGGCGTACGACGTCGCCGGCAGCCCAGTTGCCCCCGCGATCCCCGCGATACCGGCCAGAACCGACCTTCTCTTGATCTCCATGGCCACACGCTAATGAGCACCATTTCAACGGAGAACAGACGGCAAAAAAGTTTCAGCGGGGCTGTCGGATCGGTGCGACGGCGTTCGTTGCTGAGGTATGACCAACCAGAGCAAGAACGTCACTTACACCTTCGATGTCTTCAGCAGCCTTGACGGGTTCGGGGCGCACACCGGCGACTGGGGCGGGTACTGGGGCAAGCAGGGGCCGGAGTTCCTGGCACACCGGCTCTCCCAGTTCAGCGAGGACCAGCGGATGGTGTTCGGCGCGAACACCATGCGGGACCAGCTGCAGATGCTGTCCGCGGGCATCGACCCCGAGATTCTCGACGCGTGGGTGCCCCGGATGCAGGCGCTGCCCGCAACGGTGATCTCGTCGACAATGCGGGCCCCGCTGGACTGGCCGGACGCGACCGTCGTGGGCGGCGATCCGGTTGAGATCGTGCGCCGGCTCAAGACCGAGTCCGACGTACCGCTGCGCTCGCACGGCAGCCTCGCGCTGAACCAGACGCTGCTCGCCGCGGGTCTGGTCGACTACATCCAGCTGACCGTCTTCCCGGTCCTCACCGGCCGGACCGGCGTGGGGCCGATCTTCCGGGGCGAGGACTTCGACCTCGAACTCGTCTCGGCGAAGACGTTCGACGGCAACACCCAGGAGCTCATCTACCGTCCGTCGCTGCACGTTGCACGGTGAGCCCGGACGCGAGCAGGGCGACCGTGCGGCGGGCGTCGTACCGCCGGTCGTCGTTCGCGCCGATGCAAAGGTTGCCGATGGCCCGCATGAACTCGATCGCCTGGATGTCGGTCCGGACGATCTCGCCGGCCGCACCCGCGGCGGCGAGCAGGTCGGCGCACACCGGCACCAGCCGATCGAGGAAATACGTATGCAACGCCTCGAACCCCTCCCCCTGGCTCAGCGCACCCGGCAACCCGTGCTTGGTGACCAGGAAGTCGACGAAGTCGTCGACCCAGCGCAGCAGCGCGGCGTACGGCGTCGGCTCGGACTTCAGGTACTCCGGACCGGCCTGCGCGCACGCCTCGACCTGATGCCGGTACACGGCCACGACCAGCTCGGCCCGGCTCGGGAAGTGCCGGTAGACCGTCCCGACGCCCACCCCGGCCCGCGCGGCGATGTCCCGCACCGGTGCGTCGATCCCGGACGCCACGAACGCAGCCGCGGCCGCGTCGAGCAGCGCGCGCTCGTTCCGCCGTACGTCGGCCCGCTTCCTCGCCTCCGGCACACGTCCTCCTTGTGAATCGGAACGTCGTTCCGTATTGTCGTTAGCGGATCAATGTTCCGCTTTGCCTCCATCATGACATCCGGGGAAGGACAACTCATGCAGTACCGCACTCTCGGGCACACCGGCGTACAGGTCAGCTCGCTGGCACTCGGCGCGATGAACTTCGGAGCGATCGGGCGCACCGGCCAGGACGAGGTCACCGCGATGATCGACCGCGCCCTCACCGCCGGCATCAACCTGATCGACACCGCCGACATGTACTCGAACGGCCAGTCCGAGGAGCTCGTCGGCGCCGCGATCGCAGGCCGCCGCGACGACGTCGTACTCGCCACCAAGGGCGGCCTGCCGATGGGCGAGGACCGCAACCAGCGCGGCAGCTCCCGGCGCTGGCTGACCACCGCGCTCGACAACAGCCTGCGGCGACTGGGCGTCGAGTACGTCGACCTGTATCAGGTGCACCGCTGGGATCCGGCGGTCAGCGACGAAGAGACCCTCGCCGCGCTCACCGACCTGCAGCGCGCGGGCAAGATCAGGTACTTCGGTACGTCGGAGTACCCGGCGTACCGACTGGTCGAGTCGCAATGGACCGCCGAGCGGCACGGCCTGAGCCGATTCGTCACCGAGCAGCCGAACTACTCCATCCTGCAGCGCGGCGCCGAGGCCGAGATGCTGCCGGTCGCGCAGCAGTACGGACTCGGGGTCCTGACGTGGAGCCCGCTGGCTTCGGGGTGGCTGTCGGGTGCTGTCCGCGCGGGGCGGGAGGTGACGACGAGCCGGTCCGCGTTCATGCCGGATCGCTTCGACACCACGATCCCCGCCAATGCCGCGAAGCTGGACGCGGTCGAGAAGCTCGCGAAGGTCGCGGAACAGGCGGGCCTGACGATGATTCAGCTCGCGCTCGGGTTCGTCACCGCGCACCCCGGGGTGACCAGTGCGCTGATCGGCCCGCGGACGATCGAACATCTCGAGTCGCAGCTCGCGGCGGCCGGCACCGTCCTGCCCACCGACGTACTGGACGCGATCGACGAGATCGTTGCTCCAGGCATCGACCTTGCCGTGGCGGAGAAGATCGCCGTCGTCCCCTCGTTGACCGATCCGGCCCTGCGGCGGCGTGGATGAAGCCGGTCAGCTTCGGCATCATGACGCCACCGATGCAGACCTCGTACGAGGACCTGCTGCGGGTCTGGCAGCAGGCCGATGCGGCGCCCGAGATCGAGCACGCGTGGCTGTTCGACCACCTGATGCCGATCGGCGGGCCGCCGGACGGGCCGATCTTCGAGGGCTGGACGCTGCTCGCCGCGCTGGCTGCGCAGACGCGGCGGCTGCGCCTCGGGGTGATGGTCACGAGCAACCGGTTCCGGCCGCCGGCGATGCTGGCGAAGATCGCGACCACGGTCGACATCGTGTCCGGCGGGCGGCTCGACTTCGGCATCGGTGCCGGTTCGCGCCCGAGCCATCCGCTGGCGCGCCGCGAGTACGACGGGCACGGCCTGCCGTACGACGATTTCGGCGACTCCGTCGACGCGCTCGCCGAGGCGTGCACCGTGATCCGTCGCCTGTGGACCGAGACCGAGCCGTTCGACTTCCGGGGCACCCACGTCCAACTGACCGGTGCCCTCGGCAACCCACGGCCCGCTCAACCGCCGCCGATCCTGATCGGCGGCCGCTCCGCCCGGACCCTGCGCGTCGCCGCCGCCCACGCCGACCTGTGGAACATCCCGTCCGACACCGGCATCGCAGACGCGATCGAACGCAGCGCCCGCCTCGACCGCTACTGCCTCGAACTCGACCGAGACCCCGCCACGATCACCCGCTCGATGGTCATCCCGTACACCACACCCGAATCCACCCGCCACACAGCCGAAGCCGCCATCGCCGCCGGCTTCACCCACCTTGTCCTGATCCTCGCACCGCCTTGGCCGCCGGGGATCATCGACGTGATCACCCGAACCATCCAAGCCACAGCAGTCTGACCCCATCAGCCAGAGCTCACGCGAGAGCAGCGTTGCCCAGCAGGCCGAAGTGGTGCAGGGTGCGCTGAGCTACCTGGTGTGGGGCGAGTGCGCTGGTGTCGATGACCAGCTCGTCCAGGTTGGCTGCGTCGAGGCGTACAGCGATCTCGTCGCAACGCTCCAGGTGCCACTCGAGGGCAGCCCGCTGACTCGCGCTGTAGCGACCTTGCAACCGTTGCCTGGTCACCTCAGCATCGGCCGTGAGCCGAACCATCCGTACAGGGCCCTCGACCGCGGCCTCGTACCGCTCCCGAGCGGCCGGCGTCGAGATCACCCCACACATGACCAACTGCCGCGGCCCCACCGACCGATACCGCTTCCACACTGCGGCGATGTTGTCCGCCTCGACCAGCACGTTGTCCGGGTCGGCCGGCGGCCAGGAACGGTGGAACCAGTCGACATCCATCAGGCTGAACGGCCGACCCACTTGGGCAAGCAAATCCCCAAGGTGTTCGAGGGTTGACGACTTACCGACGCCGTAGCCGCCGTTCAGGAAGATCGCGTACTCCGGCGACACGTCGGCACTCACCCCACCATCGTCTCCTGCTGTGCACATCAGCACCTAAACCGGGTGACGGCGGCGGACGGTCTCGCCACAATGGCCGACGTGGACAAGGTCGAGGTTGTCGTCGCGCACAGTCAGCGCGCCACGCTGCGCGTCGGCGACACGTTCCTGAAGATCGACTCCGAACCGTCCAACCTGGACGTCGAAGTCGAGGCGATGAGGTTGGTTCCGGTTCCGACACCTGAGGTTCTGTGGCGGAAGCCGCAGGTGCTCGCGCTCGCCGCCGTACAGGGCACCGCACTCGGTCGACTCGGTGAGCCGTCGACCGCCTCGCCGGCAGCGTGGGCCGCGGCTGGTGCCGCCGTACGAACACTCCACGACGCGCCGCTCCCGCCTTGGACCGCTCCGAACGTCGACGCCGTCGCAGCGAACCTCGACCGCGCATGCGAATGGCTGCTGTCCAACGACGTACTGCCCGCCGATCTGGTCAAGCGCAACCGTGAGGTCGCTCAGGCAGCGCTCCGTCCGTGGACGCCCGTGTTCACACACGGCGATCTGCAGATCAGCCATGTGTTCCTCGACGACGACAAGGTCACCGGCATCATCGACTGGTCCGAGGCCAGTCGTGGGGACGCGCTGTTCGACCTCGCCATCCTCACGCTCGGACACGAGGAACATCTCGACGAGTTGCTCGCCGGCTACGGCACCGACGTGGACGTGGACGTGATCCGCGCCTGGTGGTCGCTGCGGAGCCTGGGCGCGGCGCGCTGGCTCATCGAGCACGGCTTCGACCCGAACTCACCGGGCTGCGAGTTCGACGTACTCAGAGCCCGGATGTGAGCCCTATGAGCGGTCGTAGTGCGACGGCGGGAACGGGTGCCGATCGGTGATCGGGTAGATCTCGCCCTCGGACTCCTCGCGACGCCGCTCCGCCTCGGCTTCCTGGTACTCGTCGGTGTCGCGCACGTCGGTCGGCACCGGATCATCCGTCGCCGGCGGTACCTCGTCCGGGTCGTAGTCGTCGACACCGGCCGCGACGCGTTCCTCTTCGGTACGGCGCGCCAGCTCGTCGTCGTCCGGGCTCTGTGGGGCGCCGCCGTGCTCGCGACGGTCGCGCCGGGCATTCTCGGACGTCTCGAAGGGTTCCTGGGTCATGGTTCCTCCTCGATCACACCGTACGCACGGTCGTCCCCTGAAGGAACAGCAGCCGTGCCGCCGGTACGCCACTGATGGGCAACAGCTACGGCCAGATGGACGGCGGCGTCGACCGTGCACTCGCCAACCACTGGCCCGGAGTCCAACGCGCCGTGTGGGCAGCAATCGCCGACAACCACCACGGCTACCTCCCAGTCGGATCAGCCACCATCACTCGCCTGGCCACCCCCGGATTCGGCACCGGCTACGGCCGCGTCCCACCCCACCGAGCAGCCCATCTAATGGCCACCGCCCACACCATGCACCGCCTCCCCCCGACCACTCAGATCAGCCACCGCGAGTCCCTACTCCAACACTCGTAGCGTCACGCCGTTCGCTGCGGGCTTGGTACTTACGGCATCTAGTCTGGGGGCCGTGCAAATTCCCGGTGTCGGTGTTGAACTTCTGCGGCGCGAGGCCGATGAGTCGCAGCTTGCGGCGTGGAGCGACGTGATGCGTACGGTAGGCGCGATCGAGCGCGGCGAGTATGCGCCCGCGCCTGCTCAGTCCCCCGAGCGTCTCCGCGAGCAGCTCACCGACCCGAGGACGACTCGGTGGGCCGGTCACCTGGACGGGACGCTGATCGGTGCAGCGGAAGTCCGTCCCGCCGGCGAGCCGAACACGGCCTTTACCCGGATCTACGTCCTGCCTGACGCGCGTGGCCACGGCGTCGGTCGGTCGCTGCTCACTCAGGTGGTACGCCACCAGCAAGCGGCCGGTACGCAGATTCTCGCCACGACGGTTCTCGCGGACACACCCGGCGCGAGGTACGCACTCCAGCTCGGCGCCACGATCGGCGACGAACTCGTCATCAACGTACTGGACTTTGCGACCCTCGACCGAACCGCCCTCGAACGAACCGTCAACACCGATCATGACGGCTACCACCTGGCGCATTGGTCCGGTCGCACTCCGGACCACCTACTCAACTCCTATGCCTCGGCGAAGCGCGCAATCGTCGATGCACCCAACAACCATCTGCCGCCGAATGCGGTGGTCGCGTGGGACGGCGACTTCATACGCCAGAGTGAGCGCGAACGTGCCGAGCGCGGAGCCGAGCTGTGGGTCACCGCCGCCGTCGCCGCCGGCACCTCCACGGTGGCAGCATTCACCGCCGTGGAGGTCGGCCGCTCGAGCATCGACGTAGGCCAGGAAGACACCGTCGTGGTCGGCGAGCATCGACGACAGGGACTGGCAACCTGGGTGAAGGCCGCCATGGCGCTCCGGCTCGCCGACGAATTGCCGACCGTACGTCGCCTGTCCAGCACCACCGCCATCGCCAACACCGGCATGCGAACAGTCAACGCCCGCACGGGATTCCGCGAACTAACCCGACGCCAACTCATCACCATCGACCTCACCACCCTGGCCAAGCGCCTCCAAGCCTGACGCTCCCACCACCCCTCAACCCTAAACAGGTGCGACCGGTGGGACCGGGACAGCAGGCTGGTGATCGATTACCCGGCCTCACGATTCAGCGGACGCCTCCGACCGTCGACCTGCAGGCTCAGTTGATCGGAACGCTGAAGGTCGACGCCGCAACAGACTGGTTGGTACTTCGCATGGAGGTCAGCGCGCCAGTCGGCGACGGCCGGCGCCCCATGCGCTTCGAGATCAGCTACCAGCTTGTCGACGTCGCTTGGCCGACAGGCTGGAGCACCGCGATCCGTGACGGCGAGGTTGCCTTGATCGATGCCATGGGGCAGACAGCCGCCCACTTGGGCGACGAGGTGTCCGTCGGGGGAGGTTTCGTGACCCCCGAGCAGGCCGACGCCATCCCATGCACAGGTCACCAGTCCGTGTTCCGGGCCAGCGGGCTCTCGGGCCCTTGACCCAGCTCGCCTCCTCCATGCCATTAACACCGAGCCACCGGACAGCGGTCCGCTCCCGCCCAGCCGCCGTCCGTCAGCGTTCCTGGTTGTCCAGCCACGTACCGCCCGTTGTCGCTCACTCACGATCTCGGCGTAGGAGGACAGTACTCAGTCGAGGGCCTGGGCGATCTCCCACACGTTGCCTGCCGGGTCTGCGAAAGCTGCGGTGCGCCTGCCCCACGGGCGATCGATCGGGCCGTTCAGCAGGGTGACGCCATGCGCCTGTAGCTCCGCGGCGGCCGCGTCAGCGTCGTCGACTCGGACTGTGTAGAGCGCCCGAGCACCGCCGGTCGGCGCGGCGACCGCATTCGGCGCGATCAAGGTGGGTGCTTCGCCGACAGTGATCAGGTTGAGCATCAGGTTTCGCAGCCTGAGCAAGGCCGAGTCGGCGTCCTCGAAGATCACCTCGAGACCGAACACGTCGAGGTAGAACATCTTGCAAGCCGCTACGTCCTCGACGAACAAGGTGATGACCTCGAGCTCGTCGAGGCCTTTGATCGGGCTGGTCCTCGTCATGCTGCTCTCCTGCTGCGTTGGGGCCGCTTGCCGGCCGCGGGTCTTTGACGACAACATCGAGACCCCACGACAGATCTCGACATTCTCGCCAAACCTCTCGCCTTCTGACAGCTCTATCGGGCCAGAACTGCAACCGCCTGCCGTTGGGGTCTCGGCCGTGGCACTGGATGGCACAGAGCGACCGCTCGCGCTGGGTGGTTGCGAGCCGACGACGAGACCTTCCCCGACCTCCAACTCTCGGGCACTTAGCCTCCCAGCTCATACAAAAGGCCGGCCTCCCGAGTGGGAAACCGGCCTCTGACCTGCGGTGGAGCTTAGGGGATTCGAACCCCTGACCTCTTCCATGCCATGGAAGCGCGCTACCAACTGCGCCAAAGCCCCGCGGTGTCTTGCGACTCCGGAAGTTTAGCGGATGAGTGCCTGCAAAGAAAAATCGGTTCCCTCGTGGGGCGGATGTGGTTCAGAACACCTGCAGAAGGTGGGGGGTTAGCTGGGGAACTCGTGGCCTGGAACAGGAAATAACCAGTGCCCACCCACCACTTCCTGTCGCACCCAACCACTCACCCACCGCGGGTTCGCGGCGGGCTCGGGGTGGGTCAGCGTTGGGGGTCGTCGCTCATTACTGGTTCGGGGAGGGAGCCTGCGTTCCATTCTTCGATGCGCCAGCCTTGGCGGCCGGGGAGGAGGGAGACCCAATTGCAGTTGGAGAGGCCGCCGAAAGCCGACCAGTTGGCCTCGGGGATGCCGAGGAACAGGCAGATGCCGACGCGGGCGGCCATGCCGTGGGTGGCGATGACGATGGTGTCCTCGGACGTGCCCTCCGCGGAGATCCGGGTGAGTGCGTCGGCGAAGCGGTCCGCGACCTCTTCGACGGTTTCGCCGTTGGTGCCGCGGCGTTGCGGTTCGCCGCTGGTCAGGCGGGCCTCGGCCTCGGGGTTGATCGCGGCGAGTTCGGCGCGGGTGAGGCCGGCCCAGTCGTCGACGTCGATCTCGCGGAGCGCTTCGTCGTACTCGACCTTGAGGCCGGTCAGTGCGGCAAGCTCACCGGCGGTGGCAGCGGCGCGCTGCAGATCGCTGGCGAACAGGCGGGTCGGGGCGAGCGACGCCAGCCGGGCAGCAGCCGCACGAGCCTGGGCGAAGCCCACCTCGTCGAGCGGGATGTCCGCCTGGCCTTGCATCTTGTCCTGCAGGTTCCACTCGGTCCGGCCGTGCCGCCAGACGATCAGCCGTCCCGCGCTCATTCAGCGGAGGCCGAACCGGGCACGGGCGACGGCAGCGGGATGACCGGGCAGTCGCGCCAGAGCCGCTCGAGGGAGTAGAACGCGCGCTCCTCGTCGTGCTGGACGTGAATGACGATCTCCAGGTAGTCGAGCAGCACCCAGCGGCCCTCGCGCGCGCCTTCGCGGCGGACCGGCTTGGCGTCGAAGTCGAGGCGGAGCTTCTCCTCGATCGCGTCGACGATCGCCCGCACCTGCCGGTCGTTGGAGGCGGACGCGACCAGGAACGCGTCGGTGATCGCGAGCTGCTCGGACACGTCGAACGCCAGAACGTTCTCGGCCTTCTTGTCGTGGGCCGCCTCGGCCGCCGCGGTGAGCAGTTCGATGGCGCGATCGGTTGCTGGCATTTGGTTCCTAACGGTTGGTGTAGAGCTCACGCTTGGCGATGTACTGGACGATGCCGTCGGGCACCAGGTACCAGGTCGGGTTGCCCTTGGCGACCCGGGCCCGGCATTCGGTCGACGAGATCGCCAGCGCCGGCACCTCGAGCAGGGTGATCCGATCCATCGGCAACCGGTCGAGCGGCAGCTCGAGTCCCTCGGTCCCCGGTCGCGTACAGCCGACGAACTGGGCGAGCTTGAACATCTCGTCGACGTCCCGCCAGGTGAGGATCTGGGCGAGCGCGTCGGCACCGGTGATGAAGAACAGCTCGGCGTCCGGGTACAGCCGGGACAGGTCCCGCAGCGTGTCGATCGTGTACGTCGGCCCGGGCCGGTCGATGTCGACGCGGCTGACCGAGAACCGCGGGTTGGACGCGGTCGCGATCACGGTCATCAGGTACCGGTCTTCGGCCGGGGAGACCTTGCGGTCCGACTTCTGCCAGGGCTGGCCGGTCGGTACGAAGATCACCTCGTCCAGGTCGAAGTACGCCTGGACCTCGCTGGCCGCGACCAAGTGACCGTGATGGATCGGGTCGAACGTGCCACCCATCACGCCGATGCGTCGTATCCGCTCCACGCCAGCCACTTTCGAGCCGCTCAGCTGTGCGGCCGGCCCTTGCCCATGATGACGGTGACGAGCAGCAGCAGGACGAGCACGAACAGCGCGAACCCGCCGAACCACCACTTCGAGATGTGTGAGGCGTCGACCGCGGCCTCTTCGACGGCCGCAAGCTGCGGCACCAGGAGCGTGAACATGAGGCAGAGCCTATCTCGTGACCGCGGGGACAGCAGCGACCGGTGGCCAACAGGCACACCGGTCGCGAACAGTCAGGTCAGCGGTGGCGGGCGGTACGGGTCAGCAGCCGGCGCCACGTGGACGGGACGGCGTGTGCACGGCGCGCCTGTGCCGCGACGCGGTGCCGCTCGTCGATGCGGGCACGGGCAACATCTGGGGTGATCATGGTTCCTTCACTGGGTTGGTACGGCGGAACCGGGGCGGACTCTCCCCGGTACCTCAAATTGTACGGCAGGAGTTACGCTCTCACAAACGAATTAAAGGCACGATGCATTCTCAGCCTTAGAATCTGCGGTGAACAGGAGGAGTCATGGACGCGATCGACCGGCAGCTGATCGAGGCGCTGCGGCTGAACGGACGCTCCAGCTGGGCCGAGCTCGGCCGCGAGGTCGGCCTGTCCGGCCCGAGCGTCCAGGAGCGCGTCCGGCGCCTCGAGGAGCGCGGCGTCCTGCTCGGCTACCGCGCGGTCGTCGCCCCGGACCAGGTCGGCCTCGGCACCAGCGCGCTCATCGGCCTGTTCCAGCGCGACGACGTCGAGACCGACGACATCGTCGAGCAGGTCCGGGAGATCCCCGCGGTCGAGGACTGCTGGTTCGTCGCCGGCGACCAGGAGCTCGTCGTCAAGATCCGGGTCGCCGACGTCACCCAACTGGAGGCGGTCGTCGGTTCGCTGCGCCGCGTGAACGGTGTGGTCAGGACACGGACGACTGTTGTGCTGTCGACCCGCTGGGAAGGACGTCCCGCGCCGTTGCCCGAGTGAGCAGCAGCACGGCACCAGCGGCGAGCGCCAGGCCGGCGGCGACGGGGTAGAGCAGTCGTGGTGCGTGCTGGTACGTCGTACCGCCGATCGCCGGCGCGAGGAACATCCCGCTGATCGACGCGGCGGCGTACAGGCTGGAGTACCGGCCGACCATCCCGTCCGGCGCAGCGTCGGCGACATGCGCGGTCGCGGTCGGTTTGTAGAGCATCTCCCCCGCGGTCATCACGGCGATCGCCACCGCAGCGCCGGCGAGTACTGGCCAGGCGCCGAAGGCCGCCAGCGCGACGACCGCCTGTCCGAGGCCGATGCACGCGAAGCCGGCTGCGATCACGCGGGTCGCGCGATGGCCGCGGAGCCGTACGGCGAGCGGCGCTTCGAACAGCACGATCACGACCGAGCTGCCACCGAGCAGTACGCCGTACGCGACAGCCGGTGTGCCCGCGTCGTGGAGCAGCAACGGCAGGGTCGCGAAGATCTGCCGGTAGACCGTGTCGACGACCACGATCGTCGCGAGCACGATCAGGACCTGACGATCTCGAAGGACCGTCTTCCACAATCCGATTGTCGACAATGCCTTTGTCTGCCGTGCGTTCGGCACCCAGCGCCACACGATCGCGGCCATCACCAAGCTGGTGACGGCGTCGACGAAGAAGACGAGCTGGAAGTCGTACGTCGCGAGCAGGCCGCCGAGCGGTGGGCCGATCGTGAAGCCTGCGTTGGTCGCGGTGCGGGACAGGGCGATGCCTTCGCGGCGACGTTCGGCAGGGAGTGAGGTCGCGACGAGGGCGCTGAGGTTCGGGCGACCGGCTCCACCGAACAGGCCGGCTAGTGCGGCGACGAGGGCGATCGACGGGCCGGGTACGAAAGGCATCGCGATACAGCTGACTGCCCACAGCAGTTGGCTGGCGAGCGCCACCGTACGCAGACCGAAGCGATCGCCGAACCAGCCGCCCCCGAGGTTCCCGCCGACCAGCCCGACGCCGTACGCCGCCGCAGCGAAGCCGGCCTGCTGCGCCGACATGCCGCGGTCCTCGACGAGGTACAGCGTGAGGTACACCCACGCGAGCGCGCCGGCCCCGTTGACCAGCTGGCCGACCATCACCGCCTTCAGCCAGGTGGGTAGCTCCGCGATCCGTCGCCAGTACACGGCCGCCCCTTGCAGTAGAGTGAGTTCCTGTTGGGAACTTAATGGGCCGGAGGTCGGGTCCGCAACTGGAATCGAAGGAGGAACGACGTGCGGCGGAGCACCTTCTCACCCGAGCCGGACTGTGCGATCGCGCAGTCCCTGGGTGTCATCGGCGACGGCTGGGAGTTGCTGATCGTCCGCGACCTGGCGCGCGGGCTGACCCGGTTCGACGAGCTCGCGGGCTCGTTGCACATCTCGCGGAAGGTGCTGACCGAGCGGCTCAACGGGCTGGTGGACAGTCAGATTGTTGACAAAACCGCCTACCAGGACCGTCCGACCCGGTACGCGTACCAGCTCACGCCCCGCGGACGCGCCCTGCTGCCGGTGCTCGTCGCATTGCAGGACTGGGGCGACCGGTGGCTGCTCGGCGACGGGTCGCTCACTGGCACGAACACCGCGGACGATCTGCCTGCGCAGCGCCTGCAGGAACTCGTCGGGCAGCGCGTGCCGTACGTCGGCCTGCCGTCGACCGCGGGGACAACGGTCGATGTGGTGGATGCCGAGGCGCGCGCGACCGTCCTGTTCGGGTACCCGGCGACCGGGCGGCCGACGCCGCTGCCGGAGGGCTGGGACGACATCGCGGGGACCACCGGTTGCACCTTGGAGAACCGGCTCTTCGCCGGGCGGTACGACGAGTTCGCGGCGAAGGGGATTGCGATTCGTGGCGTGAGTACGCAGCGGCCTGATGAGCAGAAGGCGTTCGCCGAGGTGGAGAAGGTCCCGCACCTGCTGCTGTCGGATCTGGAGCTGGAGTTGGCGGCGGCGCTGCGGCTACCGACGTTCCGGGCCGGCGGGTACGAGCGGTTGAAACGGGTCGTCCTGGTGGTCGGCGCGGACCGCACGGTGCAGGCAGTGCGCTACCCCGTCACCGACATCGCAGACACAGTCGACTGGGCCCTCACCACAACACGACACTGACGCCCGACCCGGCACGGCACGACGCTGAGGCTCGGTGTGGTGTCGGGGTTTGCTACTGCTGGAAGAAGGTCTTCACCTCGGTGGCGATTCGGCGTACGGCTTCGGGCTTGCCGGTGGGGTTGACGCCGCCGGGGTCCGAGGACGAACCGTGGTCGTAGCCGTCGAACTCGATCCGACGGACATGCGGCAGCACGTTCTCCAACGTGGCGCGGCCGGGACGCAACCCCGGGAGACCCTTGGTGCCACCGAGCAGCAGGACCTCCGCATCGACAGACGCGAACGCATCGAAGGTGCCGCCGAGCTCCGCAACGATCGTCCCCTCGGCGTGGATCGTCGGCGCCAGCTGCCGCATGGTGATCGTGTCGCCGTCGGCCGAACGCTCCTCCTTCGCCATCATCTTCTCGGTCGTCCAGCGGAGTAGACCGCGCGGCATCACCTTCAGGAACGCCGGCGCCATCTCGAACCCGAACATGCTGGTCACCATCGCGGCGGCCACGTCCCCCTGTGCGATCTCCTGATCGAAGCGGGCGAGCCACTCCCGGTGCGGCGCACCTTCCGCGACGATCGCGGGCTCGTAGAGCGCAATCTGCTTGAGAGAGGTGAGAGTGCGAGCCGCCTCCAGAACGACCGCTCCCCCGGCACTGATGCCGAACGCGCGCTCGGCGCCGGCCGCGGTGAGCACAGCCTCCAGGTCCTCGACCTCAGTGCGGACGCCGTGGTCCGGGCGGTGCGGACCGGAGAGCCCTCGGCCGCGACGATCCGGGAGGTAGACCGTGAAGTCGTCGGCCAGCGCCTCGGCGAAGAGGGTGTGACTGCGGGCCGACTCCATACTGCCGTGGAGGACGACGACCGCGGGGCCGGTCCCGGTCTTGTAGTACCCGATCTCGGTGCCGTCGCGGGAGGTGACGGCCCCCTGGGTCAGTTCTGCTGCGCTCATGGATCGATAGTTACATAGACTCTAGTTACATTGCAACTAGTTTCAATGCCCCTTAGAGTGAGGGCGTGACTTTTCGACGCTCATCGCTGGCGCTGGCGATCCTCGGCCTGCTCGAGAACGGGCCCCTGCATCCGTACGGGATCCAGCGGCTGATCAAGCAATGGGGCAAGGACCAGGTCGTCAATGTCGGGCAGCGGACCAGCCTGTACCGGATGATCGTGCGGCTGGAGGAGGCCGATCTGATCACCGTCGGCTCGACGGAGCGCGACGAGCGCTACCCGGAGCGGACGGTGTACCAGCTGACCGACCAGGGGCGGGAGGTGTGCCGGAGCTGGCTGGCCGAGATTCTGACCACGCCGCGGAACGAGTTCCCGGAGTTTCCGGCGGGGTTGTCGTTCGTGATGCTGCTCCCGCCGAAGACGGCGGGTGAACTGCTCGGTCAGCGCCGAGAGCTGCTGACCAAGCGGATCGCGGAGTTGCAGCTGGAGCTGCGGACGAAGGTGGACGGGCAGCCGATCCCCCGGTTCGCGTTGCTGGAGACGGAGTACCAGGTCGCGGTCACGGTCGCCGAGGCGAAATGGATCGACGGCATCCTCCACGACCTGCGGACCGGGAAGCTCAGCTGGGCGCCGGGCCCGGCATGACAGCTCCGGTCGTCGACATCTGGTGGGCGGACGTCGACGAGGCGCGCGACGAGTTCGTACAAGACCTGGACGAGGTGGAGCGCGAGCGGTTGGCGGCGTACGTACGGGACGTCGACAAGGCGCGGTTCCTGCTGGGCGTGACGATCGTCCGGCGCGTCCTGGCCGCGCGATTCTCGTTGCCTGCGGCAAAGATCGACCTGGACCGGACGTGCGCGGAGTGCGGGAAGCCGCACGGGAAGGTGCGCGCAGCCGGCGTGGAGTTGTCCGTGACGCATTCCGGTGAGCTGGTGGGTGTCGCGTTCTCCGACCGGCCGGTGGGGCTCGATGTGGAGCAGGTGGATCCGGGGCTGGACGTCGACGCCTTGGCGCGGATGGCTTTGAGCGCGGGCGAGGCTCAGGAGCTCAGTGGGTACGACGGGATCGCGAAGGTGCGCGCGTTCACGACGTACTGGACTCGGAAAGAGGCAGTGCTCAAGGCGACCGGAGAAGGATTGCGCGGGGACCTGCGCGCGGAGGTACCCGCTGGGATCCACGTGCAGGCGCTCGAGGTGCGGGCCGATCATCGAGCGGCGCTTGCGGTGGTAGCCGACGAGCCACCGCTCGTACGCCTGCATGAGGCAGCCGTCGTCCTGCACTGAGCGATGCAGCAGCGTCCTGCACTGAGCGATGCACTGAGCTACCAGCGCGCAACGATCAGGTCCGGATCTGGCCTTCGCCGGTGACGATGTACTTGGTCGAGGTCATCTCCGGCAGCCCCATCGGCCCGCGCGCGTGCAGCTTCTGGGTGGAGATGCCGATCTCGGCGCCGAAGCCGAACTCGCCGCCGTCGGTGAAGCGGGTGCTCGCGTTCACCACCACCGCGGCCGAGTCGACCGCCTGCGTGAACCGCCGCGCGGCCGCCTGCGAACGGGTGATGATCGCCTCGGTGTGACCCGAGCTGTACTGCCGGATGTGCTGCACCGCGCCCTCGAGCGAGTCGACGACCGCGGCCGACAGATCGAGCGAGTTGTACTCCGTCGCGAAGTCCTCCTCGGTCGCCGCCACCACACCGGACTGATCCTTGCCAGCAGCAACTACTGACGGATCGCCGTGCACGATCACGCCGGCCTCAGCCAGCGCGGGCAGCGCCCGGGCGAGGAACTCGTCCGCCACCGACGCGTGCACGAGCAGGGATTCGGCGGCGTTGCAGACGCTCGGTCGCTGGATCTTCGAGTTCAGCAGGATCTCCAGCCCGAGCTCGAGATCCGCGTCCGCGTCCACGTACACGTGGCAGTTGCCGACCCCGGTCTCGATCACCGGTACGGACGACTCGCTCACCACCGCCTGGATCAGCCCGGCGCCACCCCGCGGGATCAGTACGTCGACCAGCCCGCGCGCCTGCATCAATTCCTTCACCGCGGCCCGATCCGTCGGTACGCCCTGCACGACGTCCGCCGGCAGCCCGGCCGACTCGGCAGCGTCCCGCAGTACAGCGATGATCGCTGCGTTCGAGGCGGCCGCGGACGACGAACCGCGCAGCAGCACCGCGTTGCCGGACTTCAGGCAGATACCGGCCGCGTCGGCGGTCACGTTCGGGCGGGCCTCGTAGACGATGCCGACCACGCCGAACGGTACGCGCACCTGACGGAGCTCGAGCCCGTTCGGCAGGGTGTACCCGCGGACGACCTCCCCCACCGGATCGGCCAGGCCGGCCAACTGCTCCAGCCCGACGGCCATCCCGTCGACACGCGCCGGGTTCAGGGCCAGGCGATCGACCGTGGATTCGGGCGTACCGGCCTCACGGGCCGCCGCCACGTCCTTCGCGTTCGCCGCGACGATCGTGTCGGTGTGCTCACGCAGCGCTGCCGCCATCGCGTGCAGCGCCGAGTCCTTGGTCGCCCGGGACGCCTCCGCCAATGCGTACGACGCCACCCGCGCCCGCCGCGCCAACTCGATGATCTCGCTCACGCCCTCATCGTATTGCCCTGGCGCAGTCCCGGCGGAGCCGCATCTCACCAGGCAACGGTGGTAGGCGGACGCCGGCCACTCACCAAACCACCGCACGCGGCCACAATCACGCTCACCGCCGGCGGCACGCGGCCGGTAAGGCTGCGTTGATGAGTGGTGGAGGTCCGCCTTACCGGCGACGCTGGCGGCAGGGGTGGCTGGTCGGTGGTGCAGGTCCGCGTTCAGCGGCGACGTAGGCGCGGGACAAGTGGTGTCGTGATCAGGCCGGGTGCGTAGCGGCGCAGTACGGCAAGACTGCGCGAGGTGGGTGCCGGCGTGCAGACCGAATCCCGTCAGGGCCGCCTGAAACAACCGGCCGCGGCCACCCAGCCGGACGTGCAGTGCCGCTTCCAGGGTCAGGCGGTTGGGGCTGTCACAGGAGGACGAGGTCGTCGCGGTGGACTACTTCGCGCTCGTACGCCGCGCCGAGCTCGCGGGCCAGGTCGCGGGTTGAGCGGCCCAGGAGGGCGGGGAGCTCGGAGGAGTCGTAGTTGACCAGGCCGCGGGCGATCGTCACGCCGGTCGGCGAGACCATGTCGACCGGGTCGCCGGCGGAGAAAGTCCCTTCCACCGCGGAGATCCCGGCCGGAAGCAGCGACGCCCGGCGTTGCGTCAACGCCTTGACCGCACCTTCGTCCAACCGCAGGATGCCCTGCCCGGAGGTCGCGTGTGCCAGCCACAGCAGCCGCGTCTTGCGGCGCCGGCCGGTCGGATGGAACAGGGTGCCGACCGGGTCACCGCGGAGTGCCTCGCCGACACGCGCGGCCGACGTCAGGACCACCGGAATCCCTGCCTCGGTGGCGATTGCGGCCGCCTCGACCTTCGTCTGCATGCCGCCGGTGCCGACACCGGACGCCCCGGTCTTCCCGATCGCGAGCGGTTCGAGATCGGCAGCGCCGCGGATCTCGGTCACCATCGACGTACCGGCCTTGCGCGGATCGCCGTCGTACAGGCCGTCGACGTCGGACAGCAACAGCAACAGGTCGGCATGCACGAGATGGCTGGTCAGTGCGGCCAGCCGGTCGTTGTCACCGAAGCGGATCTCGGTGGTCGCGACCGTGTCGTTCTCGTTCACGATCGGTACGACGCCCAGCTCGAGCAGTCGCGCAAAGGTCCGGAACGCGTTGCGGTAGTGCGATCGCCGCGTCACGTCGTCGACGGTCAGCAGCACCTGCCCGACCCGCAGACCGTGCGCGGCGAAGGCGTCGCTGTAGCGGGCCATCAGCAGCCCCTGGCCGACCGATGCCGCCGCCTGCTGCGTCGCCAGGTCCCGCGGTCGGGCCCGCAGACCCATCGGCGCCAGCCCGGCGGCGATCGCGCCGGAGGAGACCAGTACGACCTCGGTCCCCTCGACCCGCCGCGCCGAGATGGCGTCGACGAGCAGCCGCAGCCGCTCCAGGTCGATCCGGCCGCGCTGCGTCAGCGACGACGAGCCGACCTTGACGACGATCCGCGTTGCATTCGATACCTCTGCGCGCCCTGCTGTGGGGTGCACCGTCATGAAATCAACCGTTCTGGTCGAGTTCCTCGGCCGCGGCCAGCTCGCGCGCTTCCTTGCGCGCCTGCTTCGCCGCGGCCACTGCCGCTCGTTTCGCCTCGGCCGGGGACAGGTCGACGTCGTCGTTGTCCCAGTTGCCGCCGTACTCCGACCAGTCCTCGGTCCGCTCCCCCTCGCGGAAGGCGTGGTACTCCGAGTCCTTCTTCTGCCGCCGTTGCGCCGCCGGACGAGCCTCTTCGAGCCGGTGGTCCTCGCCACGACGGGCCAGGATCTCCGCGCCGGCCAGGATGTCCGGAGCGAAGTCGAAGACGATCGCGTTCGGCCCGTCGCCGATCACGACCGCGTCGCCCGGGTTCGCACCGAGCTTGAGCAGCTCCTCCTCGACACCGAGCCGGTTCAGCCGGTCCGCCAGGTAGCCGGTGGCCTCCGCGTTCGCGAAGTCGGTCTGCTTCACCCAGCGCTCGGGCTTCTCGCCCTGCACCAGCCAGCCGCCGTCGTCCGGCAGCTTCTTCACCTTGAACTCAGGCCCGCCCTGCGCGTGCGGCCGGATCACGATCCGCGTGGTGTCGGGCTTCTCGACCTCGGCGCGCCGCCGTACGACGATGTCGGCCATCGCGAACTTGAGCGCCTCGAGCCCCTCGTGCGACGCGGTCGAGATCGGGAACACCCGGTACCCGCGCTGCTCCAGCTCGGCCTGCACCATCTCCGCGATCTCCCGCGCGTCCGGTACGTCGATCTTGTTCAGGGCAACCATCCGCGGCCGGTCCTCGAGCCCGCCGTGCGCCCGCAGCTCCGCCTCGATCGTGTCGAGGTCGCTGAGCGGATCCCGGCCCGGCTCGTACGTCGCGCAGTCGATGACGTGGACGAGCGCGGCGCAACGCTCCACGTGCCGCAGGAAATCGTGCCCGAGTCCGCGGCCCTCGCTCGCGCCCTCGATCAGGCCCGGTACGTCGGCGACCGTGAAGGTGGTGTCGCCGGCGACGACGACCCCGAGGTTCGGAATCAGAGTGGTGAACGGGTAGTCGGCGATCTTCGGGCGGGCGCGGCTGATCGACGCGACCAGCGACGACTTGCCCGCGCTCGGGAAGCCGACCAGGCCGATGTCGGCGACGACCTTCAGCTCCAGGACGAGGGTGCGCTCCTCGCCGTCCTCACCGAGCAGTGCGAACCCGGGGGCCTTGCGCGCGCTGCTCGCCAGCGCCGCATTCCCCAGGCCGCCCTTGCCGCCCTGCGCCGCGACGAACTCGGCGCCCGGACCGACCAGATCCGCCAGTACCTCGCCGTTCGCGGCGCTGATCACGGTGCCGTCGGGCACGCCGAGGACCACGTCGCCGCCGTTGCTGCCGGCCTGGTGGTCCCCCTTGCCCTGGGCCCCGTTCGTCGCGGTGCGGTGGCTGGAGCGGTGGTAGTCGACGAGCGTCGTCACGTCCGGGTCGACGCGCAGGATCACGCTGCCGCCGTCGCCGCCGTTGCCGCCGTCGGGACCGCCGAGCGGCTTGAACTTCTCCCGGTGCACCGAGGCGCAGCCGTTCCCGCCACGGCCCGCGGCAACCTGCACCGTGACCCGGTCGACGAAACTGGGAATTGCCATCGGTGTTTCTCTACTTCCTGTCGGAGCCACCTCCCCCGCCCCGAGCGAAGCGAGGGGTTGCTGGTGGCCACTATCCCCCGCCCCGAGCGGAGCGAGGGTGGTCCTTTATCCCCCGCCCCGAGCGGAGCGAGGGTGGTCTTCTTCGTTCTTTCCCTTGAGACAGCAAAAGGGCGGGTGCGCGGTATTCCGCGACCCGCCCTTGTGCAGAGCTTCGTGAACCGGGTGGCGGTGTTACTCCGCCGGCGCCGGGACGATGTTGACGACGCGACGACCGCGCCGGGTGCCGAACTCCACGTGGCCCTCGGCGAGCGCGAACAGCGTGTCGTCGCCGCCACGGCCGACCAGGTTGCCCGGGTGGAAGTGCGTGCCGCGCTGCCGGACGATGATCTCGCCGGCGTTGACCAGCTGACCGCCGTACCGCTTCACGCCGAGGCGCTGGGCGTTGGAGTCACGACCGTTGCGGGTCGAGGCCGCTCCCTTTTTGTGTGCCATCTGTTGATCAGCTCACTTCTTCTTCGAGTCGATCGCGGTGACCTTGACCTGGGTGTAGTGCTGACGGTGCCCCTGGCGCTTCCGGTAACCGGTCTTGTTCTTGTACTTGAGGATGTTGATCTTGGGGCCCTTGGTACGGCCGAGGACCTCGGCCGACACAGCCACATTGGCCAGCGCCGCAGCGTCGGCCGTCACGGTGTCGCCATCGACGACGAGGACCGCAGGCAGCGACACAGTGTCGCCGACCTGGTCGGTCAGGCTGTCGATCTCGATGACATCGCCGACGGCGACCTTCTGCTGGGTGCCGCCACTGCGCACGATCGCGTACACCGTGGATCTCACTCTCTGCTGGATCGGAAACGAACGGGTGTGATGGTGTGAGGCCGTCGCGAGGACGAGATCCTCACACACTTACACACCGACACGAGTAGGGTGCGCCGAGCGCACCCGCTCAACTTTACAGGGTTGAGCCTGCAAAGTTGAAATCGGCTTAGCTGCCGGTGGTGACGAGCTCCGATGCCTCGGATCCGTCACCTTCGGTAGCGGTCTTGCTCCGGCTGCGGCTGCTGCGCCGCCGCCGGGTGCTCTTCGAGGCGCCGTTCTGCGCCGCTTCGGCACCGCTCGCTGCCTCGTTCCCGTCCGCGGCCTCGGCTGCGGCGGTAGCGGGCTCAGGAGTGGCGTCCGGGGCCGGGAAGCCGGTGGCCTCGGGGCTGACGTGCTCGTCGGCGCCCGCGGCGACCGGGTAGCCGGTCGGTTCCGGCGTACCTTCGGCGGTCCCGTCGTCCTTCTTCACCGACGCGGCAGCGATCTGGGCCAGCTTCTGGGCGGCGTCGCCGTTGGCCGGCGACGCCTCGGCCTCGGCGACCTGCTCGTCGTCGCCACGGCCCTTGCCGCGACGCCGGCGCGAGCTCTTCCGGCCACCTTCCTCGGCCTGACCGGACTTGCCCTGGTCGTGACCGTTCTGCTGGCCGTTCCCGTTCCCGTTGCCGTTCGCGTTGCTGCCGCCGCCGTTCTGGCCGTTGCGGCCGTCCTTGCGACGGGACTCCTTCGGCTCGTCGTGCAGGATCAGCCCGCGGCCACCGCAGTGGTCGCAGTTCTCGCTGAACGCCTCGAGCAGTCCGGTACCGATCCGCTTCCGGGTCATCTGGACCAGGCCGAGCGAGGTCACCTCGGCGACCTGGTGCTTGGTCCGGTCCCGGCCCAGGCACTCGACCAGCCGGCGCAGGACCAGGTCGCGGTTCGACTCGAGCACCATGTCGATGAAGTCGATGACGATGATGCCGCCGATGTCGCGGAGCCGGAGCTGCCGGACGATCTCCTCGGCCGCCTCCAGGTTGTTCTTGGTGACGGTCTCCTCGAGGTTTCCGCCGGACCCGGTGAACTTGCCGGTGTTCACGTCGACCACCGTCATCGCCTCGGTACGGTCGATGATCAGCGAGCCGCCGGACGGCAGCCAGACCTTGCGGTCGAGCGCCTTCTTGATCTGCTCGTCGATCCGGAAGTTCGCGAAGACGTCGCCGTCGCCGCCCCACTTCTCGACCCGGTCGGCCAGGTGCGGCGCGACGCCCTCGACGTACTCCCGGACCTGGTCGTACGCGTGGTCGCCGGAGATCACCAGCTTCGCGAAGTCCTCGGTGAACAGGTCCCGTACGACGCGGATCAGCAGATCCGGCTCGCCGTACAGCAACTGCGGCGCCTGCCCGTTCTTGGACTTCTTCTCGATGTCCTCCCAGGCGGCCTGCAGGCGGCTGACGTCGGAGGTCAGCTCCTCCTCGGACGCCCCCTCGGCGGCGGTCCGGACGATCACGCCGGCCTCGTCGGGGACGATGTCCTTGAGGATCGTCTTCAGCCGGTTCCGCTCGGTGTCGGGCAGCTTGCGGCTGATGCCGCCGTTGCCACCGCGCGGTACGTACACGACGTACCGGCCGGGCAGGCTGATCTGGTTCGTCAGGCGGGCACCCTTGTGGCCGATCGGGTCCTTGGTCACCTGGACCAGGACCGCCTGACCGGACTTCAGCACCTGCTCGATCTTCCGCGGGCCGTTGGCGCCACCAAGCGTGGCCCAGTCCACCTCACCGGCGTACAGCACCGCGTTGCGGCCCTTGCCGATGTCGATGAACGCGGCCTCCATGCTGGGCAGCACGTTCTGTACGCGGCCGAGGTACACGTTGCCGATCAGCGACGTCTGCTCGGCGGTGGTGACGTAGTGCTCGACCAGGACGTTGTCCTCGGAGACCGCGATCTGGGTCAGGTCGTCGCGCGACCGGATCACCATCGTCCGCTCGACCGACTCGCGGCGGGCCAGGAACTCGGCCTCGGTCACGATCGGCGCGCGGCGGCGGCCGGCGGCGCGGCCCTCGCGGCGGCGCTGCTTCTTCGCCTCCAGGCGAGTGGAGCCCTCGACCGCGGTGATCTCGTTCGCGGTGTTCTTGCTGCGGGGTTCGCGGACCCGTACGACGGTCTCGTCCGGGTCGTCGGCGGCACCACCGCTGTCCTCGCCCTTGCGGCGGCGACGACGGCGGCGCCGGCGCGACGATCCACCGGCCTCGTCGTCCTCGCCCGACTCTGCCGCGCCGTCCTGGGCCGTACCGTCCTGGTCGGCGGCGTCGGACCGGCCGTCCTGCTCCGCGTCGTCGTCCTGCTCGTCGTCGGAGGTCTCGTCGGCGCTGTCATCGGCACCGTCCGCGTCACCGGACTTGCGGCGACGACGGCCACCGCGACGGCGGCGCCGGCGGCGAGTCCCCTCGCCACCTTCGTCGCCATCGTCACCCTGACCATCGGAGTGCGCCTCAACCTCAGCCTCGGCGTCGTCAGCCTCGGCGTCGGTGCGGTTGTCGGCCTGGCCGTCGGACTTGCGCCCGGACTGTCCGTCGGTGCGGTTCTCCGCGTCACCGTCGGCGCGCGCGGCGGCGCGGTTGCCCGAGCGGTTACCGCGGCGGCTGGAGCGGCCCGTCGGCGCGGCTTCCTCGTCAGTTGCCACCTCGACGGTCACGCCGGTGCCTGAGGTGCTGACGGCCTGCGGCTGGTTGTCGGCCGCGCCGGCCTCGGCCTGACGGGCGTCAGCGCTGCGGGCGTCCGTGCTGCGGGCGTCCGTGTCGCGGGGTTCGGCGTCGCGGCCGCGGCGGCTCCGGCGGCGGCGGGTGCCGGCCGGCTGCTCGTCGGTCCCCGGCTCCGGGGTGCTCTGGGTGCTCTCGGCCTCCGCCTGCGCCTGCGCCTGCGCGGCTGCCTCGGCAGCCTGCTGCGCGTCGGTCGGCGCCTGGAACAGCACCGCTGCGGCAGCTGCAGGACGTCGGCGCGAACGCCGGGCGCTCGGCGCAGCGGTCGCGCTGTCCGACGCCTGACCCGTCGCGTCCGCCGACCCACCAGCAGCCACATCCGCAGCCGGGGTGTTGGCAGCTCCGGCCTGAGCGTTGGAGGTCCCGGTCTGGGCGCTGGCGGCCTGGCCGGTGGTCCCGGCGTCAGCGGTGCCGGCGGTGGTCTTAGCGGTGCGGCGGCGGGAGGTGGTCTTCCGCGCGGGAGCCTCGGCCGGGGTCTCGGCCGTGGCGGCTGACGCGTCAGCGACCGGGCCGTCGGTGACCGGGGAGTCGGTGCTCACCAGGTCCGGAGCGGCGGCCGCCTTCTTGCTCGTACGCTTGCGCGTCGTCTTCTTGGCCGCGGACGCGCTCTCCACGACCGGCTGGGCGATCGGCGCAGCGACCGACTCGGCGCCTGCCGCGGTGCCTGCCTCAGTGGCCGGCTCGGAGGCCGGCGGGAAGATGGCGTCGGCCGTCTTCTTCGTGGCGCGCTTCGCGGTCTTCTTGGCGGGCGCCTTCGCCGCGGCCTTCTTGGCCGGGGCCTTCTTCGCGACGGCCTTCTTGGCGGCCGCCTTCTTCGCCGGCGCCGGGGCCGGGTCGGCCACCTGGTCGTCGGACTGGGTCGGAACGGCCGTCGCGTCGGCGGCGGCCTTCTTCACCGTGCGCTTGCGCGTCGCGGTGGTCTTCTTCGCGGCGGGGGCCTTCTTGGCGGCCGCTTTCGTCGAGCGCTGCCGCGTGGAAGCGGCGGGCTGGGCGGTGGCAGCCGTACCGGCTGCGTCGGTGGTCGGCTCGTTGTCGAGCATGTAGTGCGGGTCTCCTCAAGCCCTGCGGCGCATCCCTGACCCCTGTCACGGGTCCGGGCGCCGGCCGCAAGGCGGTCACGGTTCGCCACACCTTGCCCTGGATCCTGCTTTTGGGTATTGCTCGGGCCGCGGGGTGGCGGAAGCCTGCTGGATCCGCTCCGCCCGCGCTCAGGGCACAGAGGGAGCGGCGGCGTCGCCCTCCGCAGTTTGCGTCTGGCGGGGACCTGCCTGGCCGGTCGCGGTCGCCTGGTTGGCGTCGCGGTCACGAGCGAGCGGGTCTTCCACCGTGCCGGTGTCCGTGGTGAGCGGGCCCTGGGCGAGCCTGGTCAAAAGAGCCGGGCCCGTCACCGTGAGCGTCGCTACCTCGAGCACGCCGGCGAGAACGTCGTCGGGTCTCACGGCCGGGGTTCCGTGCCGTAACACCACTTGCAGTATCGCACACGTCGCAACCGACCCCGGTTCACTCGCGACGGTGAGTCGGAGAACGGCAGCCCGACAGTCGAACGAGCGAAGCCCGCGTTTGGTCATGCGCTCGACCAGAATTTCCTCCCGCCCGAGGAACGCCTGCACCGCCGCCGCGGCTGCCTCGGGATCGGCCCCCGGCAACGCGATCCGCCACTCGCTGGCCTCCAGCCGCTCGGCCAGCGCACCCGGCCCCGCGACCACCACCTCGAGCACGTCCAGACCGGGCGGCAGCGCTTCGTCGAGGGCGGCCCGGACCTGTTCGGCGTCCCGCTCGTGTGTGAGCGAGATCTCCAAGTACTCCGCCTCGGAGGCGGCGCCGGTCGGCGCGGCCCCGGCGTACGAGATCTTCGGGTGCGGGCTGAAGCCGTGCGAGAACGCGACCGGCAGCCCGGCGCGCCGGACGGCCCGCTCGAACGCCCGCTGGAAGTCGCGGTGGGAGGTGAATCGCAGCCGCCCCCGCTTGGCGAAGCGCACCCGCAGTTTCTGGACGGCGGGGAGCTGCTGCGAGGGCGGAGCTTGAACTGGTGGCACAGCCGCATTGTGTCAGGCTCAGGGCTGGACCACAGCCTTGCCCGTCAGGAACAGCGCCCAGCCGAGGAACCCGAACGAGACGGTCGCGAGCACCGTACGGACCAGGTTGAACGCCTGCCATTTGGTCTCGTCGAACGCCGCCCGCGCCGCGGCGACGTCGATCGTGGCCGGGTCACCGGCCGCCTTCAGCGCATCGTTCATCGGGACGTTCACCGCCATCGTCACGATCATCGAGATCACGTACAGGACGAAGGCGACCGCGATCCAGGGCAGCGCCTTCTCCTTGAGGCCGAGCAGCCCGGCGAGCAGCGTGAACAGCGCGGCACCGAGGAACCCGAGGCCGAGGAACAGTGGGTTCAGGATCGCCCGGTCGACGGCCTGGAACGCGGTCACGAACGTCCGGTCGTCGGTCGTCGCCAGGCCGGGCATGAACGCGTTCGAGTAGATCGCGTACACCCCGGCCACCAGGCCCGTCGTCATCGTGGCCGCCATCAACGACGCCACCCGCAGTCCGTTCATCTCACTCCCTCGGTACGGCGGGAACTCCCCGCACCACAGAAGCTAGAAGTTCCCGGGGCCCGCGAACATGTCACCGAGACTCACGTCCATGTCCGGACAACTCACTGTTGCCGACGGCAAGAATCGCGGCACCGATTTGAATCCGTGACGGGCGACTGATCCCGTTCCGGGGTGCCGTACGGCATCATGAAGGCTCGGGGAACGCGTGAGGAGAGGACACCGATGACGGAACCGGCACAGTCGCCGCGGCGGGAGCCGGACCCTGCGGTCGTGGATGCCGGGGACGGCGACGGCAAGGGCATCTACTGGATGCTGAAGAACGTGGTGGTCGGGCCGCCGGTGAAGCGGATCTTCCGGCCGAACGTGATCGGCGCCGAGCACGTGCCGCAGACCGGGGCCGCGATCATCGCCAGCAACCACCTCTCGTACGCCGACTGGGTCTTCATGCCGGTGGTGCTGCGGCGGCGGGTGACGTTCGTGGCGAAGTCCGACTACTTCACCGGCGCGGGGATCAAGGGCCGGTTCCAGCGCGGGTTCTTCAAGGGCACCGGGCAGGTGCCGATCGACCGTTCCGGCGGGTCGGCGTCCGAAGGCGCGATGCGGGCCGGGATGAAGGTGCTGGAGCGCGGCGAACTGTTCGGGATCTACCCGGAGGGCACCCGGTCGCACGACGGCCGGCTCTACAAGGGCCGTACCGGGGTCGCGCGGCTCGCGCTGGAGGCGAAGGTGCCGGTGATCCCGTGCGGGGTGATCGGGACCGACGTGGTCGCCCCGCCGGGGAAGATCGTGGCGTCGTTCGCCTCGCCGACCGTGAAGTTCGGCGAGCCGCTGGACTTCTCGCGGTACGAGGGGATGGAGAGCGACCGGCTGATCCTGCGGGCGGTCACCGACGAGATCATGTACAAGATCATGGAGCTGTCCGGCCAGGAGTACATCGACATGTACGCGACCAAGGCCAAGGCGCTCGAGGGCCGCGCAGTCACCGGCGCCCCGGAGAAGGTCCGCAAGACGGACACCTGATCCGGCTTGTGAGACAGCGGGGGTCTACGCTGGGAGATCGTGGACGGACCGATCGCTTACCAGGGTGAGCCAGGCGCCAACTCGGCGATGGCGTGCACCGACATGTTCCCGGACCGCGAGCAGCTGCCCTGCACGACGTTCGAGGACGCCCTCGAGGCGGTCACGAGCGGACGTGCCGGCCTCGCGATGATCCCGGTGGACAACTCGATCGCAGGCCGGGTCGCGGACATCCACCACCTGCTGCCGGAGTCCGGCCTGCACATCGTCGGCGAGTACTTCCTGCCGATCCACTTCCAGCTGCTCGGTGTTCCCGGGACGTCCCTGGACCAGATCCGTACCGTACGCAGCCACGTGCACGCGCTCGGGCAGTGCCGCAAGATCATCCGCGAGCACGGATGGTCGACGGTGGTCGCCGACGACACCGCAGGGGCTGCCCGCGAGGTGTCCGAGCTCGGCGATCCCACGGTGGCGTCGCTGTCGCCGCGAGCCGCCGCCGAGCTGTACGGGCTGGACACGCTGGCGTCGGACGTCGAGGACGAGCACCACAACACGACCCGCTTCCTCGTACTGTCGCGTGAGCCCGAGGTACCGCCGGTGGACTCCGGCCCCGTCATCACCTCGTTCGTGTACCGGGTACGGAACGTGTCGGCCGCGCTGTACAAGGCGCTCGGCGGGTTCGCCACGAACAGCGTCAACATGACCAAGCTGGAGTCGTACCAGCTCGGCGGCATGTTCTTCGCGACCCAGTTCTACGCCGATATCGAAGGTCACCCCGAGGAGCCGAACGTCGCGCTCGCCCTCGAGGAGCTCGCCTTCTTCTCGGTGGAAGTACGCATCCTCGGCGTCTACCCGGCCAACGAGTTCCGCGCCCAAATAGCCGAACCAGCCGCCAACCGAGCCCTCCGCCCCCACCACTAGTTCATCCGCTAGCCGGCGAGCGTCAGCACCTCAGCCACGGCGGCGCTTAGGCGGGTTCTGTTGCCACTGTGGAGGTTGAACCACTCCGCACCACCGGTGTCCGCCGACGGACCGGGGCGACAGACGCTGGGTAGGCGTGGAAGGTCCTGAAAGACGCCACGGTGGTGAAAGTCAATGGGCTCGCCGGTCGACGAGTGGTGGACGTGGATGCTGAACGGCTTGAACTCGCTGGTGACCGGTAGGACCAGGCCGAGTTCTTCGTGGAGTTCGCGTTGGAGGGTTTGGGGCCAGGACTCGCCTGGCTCGGGGGTGCCGCCGGGGAGGTCGAGCAGGCCGGTGTAGGGGCCGCGGACCTTGTGGACCAGGAGGATCCGGTCGCCGTCGCGGATCCGCGCGTAGACCCCGAAGTGGTGCTGCGCTGCCGGCATCCCGCGATGCTAGCTGCGCTAAGGACAGGATGTGTTGGTCCGGCACCTAGTGCACTTGAGCGTGAACGGCGTTGTGCGTACAGCGTCTCGCGGGTGCACTACCTGTCCTTAGCGAGGAAATCGAGAGCGTGCGTGGGTGCAGGGCGCATAGGGTCGGCGGATGGAGATTGTGGGTGTGGACGGGCGGGATGCCGGGGTGTTTCGGCGGTTCTACGAGGTGAAGTTCGGGGTTCGGCGGGAGGAGCTGGAGTTCCCGGTCGGGATGGGGCTGGAGGAGGCCCGGGTGATGATGGCTCGGGAGCAGGGTGAGGTACGGGCCGAGGGGCTCGGGCTGGTCGACGGGGATGTCTGGCTGGGCGTCGCGTGGCTGGACTGGTGGCTGGTCGGGAACACCGACACCGTGGACGTGGAACTGGCTGTCGTGCCCGAGCACCGGCGGCGTGGCGTGGCGAGCCGCCTGCTCGAGACCACGATCGCGAAGGCGCGGCACGAGGGCCGGCGAATCGTGTCGGGGACGAACATGGCGGGCGATCCGGTGACCGGCGAGAGCCCGGGTACGGCGTTCGCCCGGCAGCGCGGGTTCGTGAAGAAGCATGCCGAGCTGCACCAGGTCGCCGAGCTGCCGATGGACAACCTCCCCGAGCAGCCCGTCGACGGGTACGAGATCGTGCAGTGGCGCGAGCACGCGCCGGACGAGTGGGTCGAGCAGTTCGCCGCGCTGCTGACCGGGATGAGCGAGGACATCCCGAGTGGCGACCGTACGTCCGAGATCGTCCGCTGGACGCCCGAGCTGGTCCGGGACGCCGAGGCGCGCCGCCTTGCTCAAGGGCGCTTCACCTACACCACGGCCGCCGTACATACCGCATCCGGCGAACTGACAGCGTTCACAGAGATGGGCGGTACGCCCGAAACACCGGACCGGCTCGGCCAGTACGGCACGTACGTACGCCGGGATCATCGCGGCAACGGCCTAGGTATCGCGGTGAAGGCGCCGAACCTCCGCGCCCTCCAGGCCGGCGTCGCTCGCCCCGCTGTACTCCACACCTCGAACGCGCCCGAGAACGCCCCGATGATCGCCGTCAACACCAAGCTGGGCTTCCGCCCTGTCGCTCAACGCACCATGTGGGAACGCGAAATCTAGGCGTCGCGGATCAGGTGCCAGACGCCGGTGACGGTCAGCGCGGACAGTGCCAGTGCGGCGAGCTCATCGCGAAGCTCCCGGCGTACTTCGGAGTTGTCGCCGGCGCAGTCCGCGAGGTGCAGGATCTGGGCGCGGCCGGAGTGATGTTCACCGGCGCAGAGGACGACTTCGGTGCTGACGGCGTGGATCTGGCCGCGGTGCTGGATCGCGTCCGGGAAGGCCCAGGCGAGCAGTACGAGGAAGGCGGCGCCGGTGAGCATCAGCCAGGCCAGGAGTCTCCGCGTCATCCGACCCGCTCCGCCCGATGCCGGCGTACCCGCCAGACCACGATCGCGGCCACGACGACGGCCACCACGACCAGCGCTGCGACGCGGCCGAACGTCTTCTCCACGCGGGTGTAGGAGTTGCCGGCCAGGTACCCGACCAGTACGACAGCGGTCCCCCACACGATCCCGCCGGCCGCGTTGAACGTCAGGAACTTCAGGTACCGCATCCCCGACATCCCTGCCAGCGCAGGCATCGTGGCCCGGAAGAACGCGACGAACCGACCCAGGAAGACCGCCGTACCGCCGCGCTCGGCAAGCATCCGGCGCGCCGACTCGAGTCGCTCGCCGCGCCGCTTCACGAACCGGCTCGCCAGCAGCCGCGGACCGAAGTAGCGCCCGATCTCGAACCCGACGGTGTCCCCGAGGATCGCGGCACCGATCACCACGATCAGGATCACCGCGAGCGACGTGTGACCGAGCGCGGCCGTCACACCACCGAGGACCGCGGCCGTCTCCCCCGGCAGAACGAACCCGACGAACAACGCATCCTCGGCGAACACCAGCAGACCGACCATCGCGTAGACGGCGATCCCGTGCAGACCGAGCAGCCAGTCCGTCAGCCCTTTCATGACAGCAGAACCGCCCGCAAGCGGGTGCCTGCAACCAGTTCCACGAACCAGGTCAGCGCTCGCCGAACGAGCAACCAGGTGCCAACGGCAACAATTGCGCCGAGCAACAGTCCGGCCAGTACGTCGGCCGGATAATGGGCCGCGATGTAGACCCGGGTGGCGGCCATCAGTACCGCGGCCGCCGCGGCGACGATCCCGAGCCGCCGGTTCACGATCCAGACACCGGCCGCGACCGCGCCGGCCATCGTCGCGTGGTCCGACGGGAACGACGGGTCGGTACTGCGGTTCGCGAGCACCAGGATGCCGGGCAGCGACGTGTACGGGCGGGCCTCGTGAACCGCCTGCACGATCGGTTGGTTGACTGCCACAGCCAACAGCGTCGCACCTCCCGCGCTGATCGCCGCAACCACCCCCGCGACCCGGCCCGCGCGCCGCGCGATCCACCATCCGGCGAGCAGCAGTACGGCGAACAGCGCGATGCCGTACGCCGCGAACGCCTGCGCGGGTGCGTGCAGCCACGGGGTGGCCCGGGCGAACGCGTTGACCTGCTCGAACGACCACTGATTCACACTGGATCCCATCTACTACAATTCAGGTAGTAGATTGATGCTACTACGTTCTTTGTAGTAACAGTGAGGAGAAGCGGCGATGAGTCGTGCCCGGGGCGATCTCGAGCAGCAGGTGTTCGCCGCGCTCGCCGCGGACGGCGGCGCGATGACCACGTCTGACGTCCGGGACGCGCTCGGTGGCGGGCTGGCGTACACGACTGTGATGACGGTGCTCGGCCGGATGGCCGCCAAGGGCCTGGCGACGCGGCAGCAGGTCGGCCGCTCGTACGCGTACACCGCTGTCGTCGACTCGGCCGAGGTCGCCGCGCATCAGCTCCACCGATTGCTGGATGAGCGCGGCGATCGTGCCGCCGTCCTGACCCGGTTCGCGCGCGGCCTGTCCCCCGAGGAGTCGCAGCTCCTCGTCGACCTCCTCCAGGACTCCGAATGACCACGGCGGCCGTCCTCGGCCTGATCGCGATCGTCGGGTACGCGCTGCTCGCACCGATCGCGAGCCGGCGACTCGCGCCGTCGGTCGCGACCAAGCTGCTCGTGGCCGGCAATCTGCTCTCGGCAGCCAGTGGCGTGTTCATCTTGGCCGTGCTGGCCTTCACCTGGATCGGGCAATTCCCGCTGGTTGCTCAGCGCGGCGCCTGGTCCCCCGCGGCGCTCCACAGCGACAGCCCGGTCCCGGCCTGGCCGGCCGCGCTCGCCGGTTGTCTTGTGCTGCTCGCGCTGTTCTCGGTGCTCGTCACGGGCCTCCGCCAGATGCGTGCGCTCGTCGAGGTCCATCGTGCCTGCCGTGGGCTCACCGCGGTCGGCGATCTCGTCGTACTCGACGACGAGCGTCCCGATGCGTTCAGTACGCCGCAGCCCGCGGGACGGGTGATCGTGACGAGCGGTCTGCTCCGCGCGCTCGATCCGCGCCAACGCGACGTACTGCTGGCCCACGAGAAGGCACACCTCCTGCACCATCACGCCTGGTGGAACCTCGCCGCCGGCCTGACCGCCGCGGTCAATCCGGTCCTGCGTCCCGCGGCCCGGGCCGCCGCGACCGCGGTCGAGCGCTGGGCCGACGAGGATGCCGCCCGCGCCGTCGGCGACCGCCGACTCGTGGCGACGACGCTGGTGCGGGTCGCCCAACTGCAGACGCGTTTCGCCCACCCGGCGTCCGTCGTCGCGGCGACCGGCGGCGATCTGGAGACGCGCGTCCGCGCCCTGCTCGCGCCGCCGCCGCGTCCCCGGCCGCTGGTGATCGCGGCGCTGATCGCCGTGTTCGCGGTCGGTGCGCTGCCGGCCGCCGCGGTGCAGCACACCGGCGAGCGGCTCTTCGAGCACGCCGAGCGGCCGGTCGCCGGGCAACACACCTGATTGCTTGAAAATCCCCAACCTTGTAAGGGATCCCGGCGAATCTCACTGCCGGTGCGCGAGGGGTTGTGCACGGCCCGTGATGCGCGGATCGTAAATCGCAGAGCAGTGACTTGGGGGCCGGCTGTTCGGTGGGGGAAGACGGTGGGACCGTCTTCGGTCGAGGGGTGCGCTGGGGGTGATCGCTTCGGTTCGGCGTACCCGCGCCGACCTGCTCCGGTGCCCCCGCGGAAGGGGGAGAAATGCCCAGGAAGGCCAACGGGCGAGCGGACAAGCACCGCGACGAGTACCGGATGCCAGGCGAGGCGGCCGGGCCGAACGGGCACGCCACGAACGCATCGCCCGCGGACGGCGGGATGTCGGCGGGCGGCGGGATGCCGGCGGCGGGGGCTCCGGAGAGCGGTAGCAGTACGACGAGCATGAGCGGCGGCGGGTCGCCGGCCGCGGACATGGGCGGTGGCGGATCACCCGCGGCCGACATGGGCGCCGGCGGATCACCGGCGGCGAACATGAGTGGCGGTACGCCCAGCGGTCTCGGGATGAGTGGCGACGGTACGCCGAGTGGTGCCGGTATGAGCGGCGCGACCGACGACAGCCGTACGGAGACCCCTTCGCGACGCCAGTGCGGCGTGATGGACGTCCACCGGCGACTGCTGTCGACATCTCCGGCGTACGCCGCGGCGCGGTCCGCGCTCGAAACGGCGACGATCGGCTACCTCGCCGGTGCGCAACGGTTCGCCGGGATCGCGCGGATCCCGGTCGTCGTGCACGTCGTCTGGAACACCAACGCACAGAACATCGCGCAGGCCCAGATCGACAGCCAGCTCGACGTACTGAACCGCGACTACCGCGCCACCAACCCGGACACCAGCATCGTGCCGAGCGTCTTCAGCGGCCTGATCGCGGACTCGATGGTCGAGTTCTTCCTGGCCACGGAGGACCCGAACGGAAACCCGACGAGCGGCGTGACCCGGACCCAGACGAGTACGGCGTCGTTCTCCACCGACGACAAGGTGAAGGCGACGGCGACCGGCGGGATCGATCCGTGGCCGACCGACAAGTACCTGAACATCTGGGTGTGCCAGCTGGGCGGCGGCCTGCTCGGGTACGCGCAGTTCCCGGGCGGCCCGGCGGAGACCGACGGTGTGGTCATCCTGCACAGCGGGTTCGGTACGAACGGTACGGCGGCGGCGCCGTTCGACCTCGGCCGTACGACGACGCACGAGGTCGGGCACTACCTGAACCTGTTCCACATCTGGGGCGACGACGGCAGCGGCTGCAGCGGCAGTGACGAGTGCGCCGACACCCCGAACGCGGCCGGCCCGAACTTCGGCGTACCGACGTTCCCGCACGTGACCTGCAGCAACGGGCCGAACGGGGACCTGTTCTACGACTACATGGACTACACCGACGACCGTGGCATGGTCATGTTCACCACGGATCAGGTCGCCCGGATGCAGGCGACGCTGGACACCGTTCGCAAGGACCTCGCAACAGTCGGCTCGGCAGGCACCCCGGAACCGGCCGGCTCGGTGGTGGCCTGGGGCGCGAACCGGCTGGACACATTCGTGCTCGGCACCGACCTCGCGATGTATCACAAGTGGTGGGACGGATCGGCCTGGGGACCGTCCGTCGCCGGCTACGAGTACCAGGGTGGTATCTGCATGAGCGCTCCTGAAGTCGCGTCCTGGGCGCCGAACCGGCTGGACGCGTTCGTACTCGGCACCGATCGGGCGCTCTACCACAAGTGGTGGGACGGCTCGGCCTGGAACGGGTACGAGTACCTCGGCGGGGTCTGTATGAGTCCGCCGCGGCTGGCGACCTGGGGCCCGGATCGGTTGGACGCGTTCGTCCTCGGTACGGATCGGGCGCTCTACCACAAGTGGTGGGACGGCTCTGCGTGGAACGGGTACGAATACCTCGGCGGGATCTGCATGAGTCCGCCCGAGGTCGTTGCCTGGGGCCCGGATCGGCTGGATGCGTTCGTACTGGGGACGGACAACGCGGTCTATCACAAGTGGTGGGACGGGTCGTCGTGGAACGGGTACGAGTACCTCGGCGGCGTCTGCACCTCACCGCCGCGAGTCGTTGCCTGGGGCCCTGATCGGCTGGACATGTTCGTGATCGGGACCGATTCGGCGCTGTACCACAAGTGGTGGGACGGCTCGACGTGGAACGGCTGGGAGTACATGGGCGGTGTCTGCACGACCGCGCCGACCGTCGTCTCGTGGGGCTCCGACCGGCTCGACGTGTTCGTACTCGGGACGGATTCCGCGCTGTACCACAAGTGGTGGGACGGAAGCGCCTGGGGACCGTCGCTGACCGGGTACGAGTACATGGGCGGGATCTGCACCGACGAGCCGCGCGTGGTCTCGTGGGACGCGAACCGGCTGGACGTGTTCGTCACCGGCACCGACAAGCAGCTGTACCACAAGTGGTGGGACGGAACCGCCTGGGGACCGTCGATCACCGGGTACGAGGCGCTCGGCGGCGTGATCAGCGACTTCAAGGTCACGATCCCCGAATCGCCCGCCACGATCGGACAGGCGGTGGGGATCTGACAACCACACCGGTCGGGCGCTGGACGCACTCCTTCGAGGAGGACCACGACGGAATCACCGTCTACCGCCGCGACGACTACGCCTTCCCGCCGGCCCGCGGCCGGCGGGGAGTCGAGTTACGCCCCGACGGCACCCTCATCGAGTACGCAATAGGCCCCGCCGACGCCCCCACCCCCCAACCCCCCGGCCACTGGACCCCCACCGGCCGCCTAACCCGCCCCACCTCCGCGAGCACCGGCACCAGCAACGCCGGCAGCACGGGCCAAATCGTCACCACAACCCCCGACCGCCTAGAAATCACCTGGCAAGAATGACCGGCCCCACCCCAACGACCCGACCCAGGAGCGGGGCGGGAGCGGAGCGGGGGCGGGGGCGGGCGGGGGCGGTCCGTTAGGACTTTGTGCACCGGATCCGTACGCCCGGCGCGCCGCAGTGCGGATCCGGTGCACAAAGTGCCCCGCTCTCAACGGCTTGGGGTTGGCGCTTGGGTTGGGCGCTTGGGGTTGGGCGCTTGGGGTTTTGCGGTGTGGGTTGGGCGGTGGTGGCCGTGGGGGTGGGTGGAGCTAGGCGAGAGGAGCGATGATGGCTGTGGGAGCTGTGCGTTATCTGGTTGTGCCGACTGAGGATGTTGCTGGGGGTGCGCAGGCGGCTCGGTTCGGGGAGAAGACTGTTCTCTGGGTGCCGGCTGAGCAGCGGCTCGGGCGGGCCTCACGGACTGTGCCTGGGTTGCTGCTCGTTACGCAGGTCGGGCGGAGCTTCCAGGACGAGTACCCGGAGGTCACGCCGTTGCTCGATCGCGGGCGGCATCTGGTGATCTCGTCCGCCGACCGGCCCCGGCGCCGTTCGAACCACTGCTGGCGGATCGACGTACTGCGGGCCGGCATGAGGATCGTCGACAATCCGACTGTCGGCATTGCGCGTGCCGACCCTGTGGTCGCGGAGTTGGTGGCCGACGTGTCCACAGCGTCGTACCAGAGCGACCTGACCTGGCTGGCGAGCCTGCCGACGAGGCACTCGTTGAGTACGACGTTCACCCAGGCAATGGACTTCGCCGCCGACCGATTGGTTGCCCTCGGCTACCAAGTACGCAGGATGCCGATCACGGTAGGCGCCGGCCAATCCACCAACCTGATCGCCGACCGCCCAACCACCCGGGCGGACGGTGAGCGAGCGGACGATGCGCGGGATGAGAAAGGGCTGGTGATTGTTTGCGCTCACCTGGACTCGATCAACATCGCGGGTGGTCCGGGTGCGCCCTCGCCGGGTGCGGACGACAACGGCAGTGGTTCGGCAGGGGTGTTGGAGCTTGGTCGATTGTTGACAAACCGATTGTGGAAGAACGACCTTCGGCTGATCCTCTTCGGCGGCGAGGAGGAGGGCCTGTTCGGCAGCAAGCAGTACGTCGCCACGCTGCCGCAAACGGAGCGCGCCCGGGTCCGCGCCGTACTGAACATGGACATGATCGCGACGAAGAACACCGCGACCCCCACCGTTCTCCTGGAAGGTGCTCAGGTCTCGGCCGACCAGATCAACGCACTCGCGACCGCCGCGGCGACGTACACCGGGCTGAAGGTCGAGACCTCGCTGAACCCGTTCGCCAGCGACCACGTGCCGTTCATCAACGCGGCGATGCCGGCCGTCCTGACCATCGAGGGTGGGGACAGCGCGAACGGCCACATCCACTCCGCGAACGACACCTTGAACTTCATCGACTACCCGCTCGCCACCGAGATCCTCCGGATGAACATCGCCGCCCTGGCGGGCTGGCTCGAACCAGCAGCCGTTGCCCACCGACCCCGGCCAGCGGGCTCGGTGGTCTCCTGGGGACCCGGCCGGATCGACGTCTTTGCGGTCGGTATGGATTCCGCCTTGCACCACAAGCCGTTCGACGGCGCCTGGCACGACTTCGAGACCCTGGGCGGTGGTGTCTTAAGCTGACAGGTATGTGGAGCCCGAATGCGCGTGATGTTGGCGGACTTCCGACCCGGTACGGGGTGCCGACGCGCTCCCGGGCGCTGCTCCGGAGCGAACTCCTCGAAGCTGCCTCCCGTGGCGAGCTCGAACAGCTCGGCGCCGGCCTGATCCTCGATCTACGGTCCGACTGGGAGCTGAAGCAACCACATCCGCTCGACGGCACACCGGCGTACCGGCGGATCCCGTGGATCGATCCGGAGGCCGAGAAGCTGCGCGACCCGGACGCCGAGCCGCGGCTGCTCGATGTCTACCGCAACAGCCTGACGCGCAACGCCGCCCACATCGCCGAAATCTTCGCGGCGATCGCCGACGTGCCGGCGGACCGGCCGGTCGTCGTGCACTGCAAGTCGGGCAAGGACCGTACCGGGCTGACGGTCGCGGTCATGCTGGAGCTGGCCGGCGTACCGCGGTCCGAGATCGCCGCCGACTACGCGGTGAGCGAGGTCAACCTGGGGACGCAGGACGGTCCGGAGTTCGGGCGGACCCGTCCCGAGACGATCCTCGGTTCGCTCGAGCATCTCGACGGACTTGGCGGAGTGCATGCGTACCTGTCCTGGCTCGGGCTGAGCGCGGGACAGATCCACCGGCTCGCGACCCGCCTGCTGCCGGCCGACGTACCGGCGATCGTCTTCGACTTCGACGGTCTGCTGATGGACACCGAGACGACGATGGTCACGAGCTGGCAGGCCGAGTGGGCGTACCACGGGCTCGAGCTCGACCTGAACGGGTTCTGGCCCGGCCACGGCGGTGACATCAGCGAGGAGCGGTACGCGATCCTCGCCGCGGCGGTCGGCACCGGGTACGACCGGACCGCGAGCCACGCGCGCCGGCTCGCGCACCGCGAACGGATGCATGCCGACCTCGACTTCCGCCCGGGAATCCTCGACTGGATCGCGGAAGCGCGCGAACTCGGCGTCGACATCGGGATCGCGAGCAGCTCGCCGCGCGCCTGGGTGCTCGGCCATCTGGAACGGGTCGGCGCGGTCGGGCTCTTCGACCAGATCGTCACCGGCGATGAGGTCGCGACCCACAAACCGGACCCGGCGATCTACGAGCTCGCCCTGCATCGCCTCGGCGTACCGTGGGCGATCGCCGTCGAGGACACCCCGCACGGCATCGCGGCCGCACAAGCAGCCGGGATGTACGCGGTCGCCGTACCGAACCCGTACGTCACCCCCGCAGCCGTCCAGGCCGCCGACCTGGTCCTGACCAGCGCCGACGACCTCCTCCTCACCGAACTACTGCTCTCAGCAGGCTCAAAAGCGTCCACGCTCATCACCGACTGACCTGACGCGGCGGTTTCGCAGACGGGCGCACTGCTCAGCGCTGAGGATGGACGGCAGCCCGCCGGTGGGCTGCCACCCCGTAGCCGACGGCAGCAGCGACGGACAGCGCCAGTACGGCGTTCACCGTGCAGGCCCATGCCATGCCGACCCCTGCGCCATGCTCGGCTGCCGCGAAGTAGATGGTGCCGACCGACGCCACGCCTGCCGCACTGCCGAACTGCTGGGTCGTCGTGAGTGCGCCCGCTGCGGCTCCCGCGTGGTGCGGCGGCACGTCTCGCAGCGCCGCGCCGATCAGTGCGGGAAGGATGAGGCCGTTGCCGAAGCTGATCGCCGCGGTGATCAGAACGATGACCGCAACCGACGTATCGGCGCCGCCCGTCGCCGTGACCGCAGCCAGCGCGGCCAGGCCGGCGGCGGCCAGCAGGCAGCCGCCGATCAGCACGGATGATCCGTACCGGACCGCGAGGCGTGGCGCGAGCAACGCGCTCACCGAGAACGTCAGGCCGGCCGGCACGAAGACGAGGCCCGCCTCGAACGCCCCGAGCCCGAGACCGCCCTGCAGCAGCAGCGCCAGCGTGAACATGTAACTGGGGAAATACAGCATGAAGGCCAGGTTCGACAGGACGCCCGAGCGAAACGACACGGCGCGGAACAGCGAAAGCTCCAGCAGCGGCTGACCACCGCGCCGGTACAGCGTTTGCTGCCACCGCAGGGTCACCGCCAGAGCCGGTACCGACGCGGCCATCGAGATCCAGGCCCACAGCGGCCATCCAGCGGCGCGACCAACCGTCAGCGGCACCAGCAGCAGACCGAGCCCGACTGCGAGGCCCAACGCGCCGAGCGGGTCGAGTTTGGCGTTGGCGCCCCGGCCAGGCTCTCTGGGCGGCAGGACCCGCCGGGCGAAGAGCGCACCGAGCACACCGATCGGCACGTTGATCAGGAAGATCAGGCGCCACCCGAGGCCGGCCAGATCCGCGGTGACGAGCAGACCACCGAGCACCTGACCCGCGATCGAGCCGACGCCACCGGCTACGCCGAACCAAGCCATCGCCCGGGCACGGCCGTGACCGGACGAACCGGACGAACCGGACGAGATCAGCGCCAGCACCTGCGGGAGCATGAGTGCTGCCGCGAGTCCTTGACCGAGCCGCGCACTGATCAGTTGCCCCGGGCTGACAGCGAGGCCGCACAGGGCCGACGTCACGGCGAACGCGATCATCCCGCTCACGAAGAGCCGCCGGTACCCGAACAGGTCGCCGAGCCGGCCCCCCAGCACCAGCGCGCCGGCGTAGGCGAATGCATAGCCCCCGACCACGAGCTCCAGCTCGGCTTCGGAAGCCTGCAGATCGAGCCGGATCGACGGCGCGGCCACGTTCACCACGAAGAAGTCGAACTGGGCCATGAAGGTGCCCGTCAGCAGCGCAACGAGGACCGCTGCACGGACCGTGCGATGACCAGCGTCGGGATCGACGTCAAGGCGACTCATGGTGAACATATCTATCATAGATACGCATTAACCACTATATCCATGAAGTGCTACCGTTCCGGGATGAAACTGTCCCAGGGTGTGGAGTGGATGCTGCACAGCGTCGCGGTGATCGCCCAGGCGCCTCCGGGCGTCGCGGTGGCACGCCGCGTGCTCGCGGAGAACTACGACCTGCCCGAGGCCTATCTCGCCAAGCACCTCAAGGCCCTGGTGCGGGCCGGCATCCTGGTTGCGACCACCGGACCGACCGGCGGGTTCCGGCTCGCGCGCGCGCCGGAACAGATCACGGCGCTGGACATCGTCGAGGCGATCGAGGGCAGCGCCTCACCGTTCACCTGTCAGGAGATCCGGCAGCGGGGGCTTGCGGCGACCCCGCCGGAGCTGTGTCGCCGGCCGTGCGGGGTCTCCGCGGTGATGGATCGCGCGCACCAGGCGTGGCGCTCGACGCTGCGGGAAGTCACCGTTGTCGACTTAGTCAAACTGACGCCAAAGCCGCTGCGCGACGAGCTCGCCGCCCGGCTGGGGGCGGCCCGCTGACAGCGGCTCAGACGACAGACAGCGGCAGGAGCTTCTTGCCGGTCGGGCCGATCTGGATCTCCGTGCCCATCTGAGGACACACGCCACAGTCGAAGCAGGGGGTCCAGCGGCAGTCTTCGACCTCGATGGCGCCGTCTTCCTCGAGGGAGTCCTGCCAGTCCTCCCAGAGCCAGTCGCGGTCCAGGCCCGAGTCCAGGTGGTCCCACGGCAGGACTTCGGCGTACTCGCGCTCGCGCGTCGTGTACCAGGCGAGGTCAACGGGCTCGTCGGCCAGCGCGCGCTCGGTGCACTCGATCCAGCGGTCGTACGAGAAGTGCTCGCTCCACCCGTCGAAACGGCCGCCGTCGCGCCAGACGGCCTCGATCGCCCGGCCGACCCGGCGGTCGCCGCGGGACAGCAGGCCTTCGATGATGCCGGGCTTGCCGTCGTGGTACCGGAAGCCGATCGCCTTCGCGTAGCTCTTGTTCGAGCGGATCGCGGCGCCGAGCTTCGCCAGCCGCGCGTCGGTCTCCTCGGCGCCGAGCTGCGCGGCCCACTGGAACGGGGTGTGCGGCTTCGGTACGAACCCGCCGATCGACACCGTGCAACGGATGTCGCGGCGGCCGGACACCTCACGACCGGTCTCGATCACGCGCTTCGCCAGGTCGGCGATCGCCAGCACGTCCTCGTCGGTCTCGGTCGGCAGGCCGACCATGAAGTACAGCTTCACCTGCCGCCAGCCGTGGCTGTACGCCGCCGCGACCGTCCGGATCAGGTCCTCCTCGGTGACCATCTTGTTGATCACCTTGCGCATCCGGTCCGACCCGCCCTCGGGCGCGAACGTCAGCCCACTGCGCCGTCCGTTGCGGGAGAACTCGTTGGCGAGAGTGATGTTGAACGCGTCGACCCTCGTCGACGGCAACGACAGTGAGACGTTGCTGCCCTCGTACTGGTCGCCGAGGCCCTTCGCGACCTCCGCGATCTCGCTGTGGTCGGCCGACGACAGGCTGAGCAGACCGACCTCCTCGAAGCCGGACTGCTTGAGCCCGTTCTGCACCATGTCGCCGATCGTGGTGATGCTGCGCTCACGCACCGGGCGGGTGATCATGCCCGCCTGGCAGAACCGGCAGCCGCGCGTACAGCCGCGGAAGATCTCCACGGAGTACCGCTCGTGCACGGTCTCGGCGAGCGGGACCAGCGGCTTCTTCGGGTACGGCCACGCGTCGAGGTCCATGACCGTGTGCTTCGCGGTCCGGAACGGTACGCCGGGGCGGTTCGGGGTGACGCGCTGGATCCGGCCGTCGGCCAGGTAGTCCACGGTGAAGAACTTCGGGATGTAGACGCCGCCGGACTTCGCCAGCCGCAGCAGCACCTCGTCGCGACCGCCCGGGCGGCCCTCGTCCTTCCACTCCCGGATCACCTCGGAGATCGCCAGCACGATCTCCTCGCCGTCACCCAGGACGGCGGCGTCGATGAAGTCGGCGATCGGCTCCGGGTTGAACGCGGCATGCCCGCCGGCCAGCACGATCGGGTCCTCGTCGGTCCGGTCGACGGCGTGCAGCGGGATGCCGGCCAGGTCCAGCGCGGTCAGCATGTTCGTGTAGCCGAGCTCGGTCGAGAACGACAGCCCGAACACGTCGAACGCCCGCACCGGCCGGTGGCTGTCGAGCGTGAACTGCGGGATCGCGTCCTCCCGCATCATCTTCTCCATGTCCGGCCAGACGGAGTACGTCCGCTCGGCCAGGATGTGGTCGCGCTCGTTCAGCACCTCGTACAGGATCTGGACGCCCTGGTTCGGCAGACCGACCTCGTACGCGTCCGGGTACATCAGCGCCCAGCGCACACTGACCGCGTCCCACTCCTTGCTGACCGAGTTCAGTTCACCCCCGACGTACTGGATCGGCTTCTGCACACCCGGCAGCAACGCCTCCAGGCGGGGAAACAGCGATTCAACAGTCATAGCAACTTCCAGTCAGCGGTCCAGAGCACCCACCAGCCTAACGCCGCCCCCCTCCACCCCCGGAATCGCGCGCTCAGGTGAGGTGGGTCAGGAGGAGAGGGTTGATGGTTTGGGGGTGGGAGTAGGTGACGAGGTGGGCGGCGGTTTCGATGATTTCCAGGTGGGCGCTGGGGATTTGGGGTGCCAGGGGTACGACGGTTTCTGGGGGGACGGACTGGTCGGAGTCGGTGGTGATGAGGAGGACGGGGGCGGTGATGTCGGGGAGGTCCGGGAGGAGGTTCAGAGCGCTGAGGGCTTCGCAGCAGGCGGCGTAGCCCTCAGGCGGGCAGTCGAGGAGCAGCTGGCGGACCGGGTCCGTGTCGGTGAACTCGGGCAGGAACCAGCGGCTGAGGGTCGCGTCGGTGATCGACTTGGTTCCCTCGGCGCGCACCTGTGCGGCGCGGTCGATCCAGGGCTGCGGGTTGGCTGCGGTGTTGGTCGGCGGGCAGATCGCGACCAGGCGGTGGATGCGCTCCGGGGCATGCTCGGCGAGCCAGAGGCCGATTGCGCCGCCGAGCGAGATGCCGACGTACGACGCCTGCTCGACCTCGAGCGTGTCGAGCAGTTCGAGGACGTCGCCGCCGAGGTCGTCGATCGTGTACGGGCCGGCCGGGACCTCCGATCCGCCGTGGCCACGATGGTCGAACGCCACCACCCGGAAGCGTTTCGCCAGTACGTCGACCTGGGGCGCCCACATTGCCTGGCTCGCCCCGAGCGACGATCCGAGCAGTACTACGGGCGCATCGGCCGAACCTGTCTCCACGTAGTTGAGTCGCATACCCACCACCCTACGAAGTCAGCGGCATGATCGTGGTGCGGCGGTGGTGCTCGAAGACAACCGAACTGCGGATGTCGGCGATCTCCTGGCGTTTGGCGAGCGCCAGGACCAGATCACGGAGCGCCTGCGTGTCCTTGACCGCGACGTGAGCCAGGAAGTCCGAGCCGCCGGAGACCATGAACATGTCCAGCGTCTGCGGCAGGTCCATCACGTACGCCTGGAACGCGGTCGCGACCGCCATCGCCTGCGGCCGGAGCTTGATCGAGATGATCGCCTGCGTGGACCGGTCGATCGCCTGCAGGTCGACCGCCGCGTGGTACCCGCTGATCACGCCCCGGTCCCGCAGCCCGCGGATCCGCTCCAGGCAGGTCGACGGGGCGATCTTGAGCTCGGCCGCCATCTCCCGGTTGGTGCGGCGGGCGTCGTCCTGCAGCATCCGCAAGAGCGCCGTATCAAGTTCGTCCATGGCCCCCAGTTTCGCAGATCTGCCGAACGATGTTCGGAGTACGCCTGAGATCCCCGTTCATCGGTCTACTGTGACCGGCGTGCTGACGAACAAGATGGTCGTGATTATCGCGACCGACGCCCCCATCGGCGTCGCCCTCAATACCGCCGCCCTGCTCGGCGTCGGCCTCGGTCACCACCACGACGGAACCGTCGGGCCTAGGACCATGGACGGCGCCGCTACACCGCACACCGGCATGTGCGCGTACCCGATCCCGATCCTCCGCGCCGATGACCTCAGCACGCTCCGCGCCCAGGCTGCCGCGCGCGACGACATCACCGTCCACGACATGCACCAGGTCGCGCAGCAGGCCAGCACGTACAACCAGATGTCCACCACACTCGCCGGCACCAAGCCCGACGACATCCAGTACCTAGGCCTGGCGCTCTACGGTCCCCGCCAATCCATCGACTCCCTCACCGGTGCGCTGCCTCTGTACCGCTAACGACAGGAGGTAGTGCCGCCGACGACGGCCCCGCGCGCTCACGCGGGCGGCCGATGGGCTCGCTCCGGGCACTACCTCCTGTCGTTAGGCCGGTCACGCAGGCTTGAGGAGCTGGCGGGCCTTGGTGACGGCTACCTCGGTGGCGGGCTCCAGCTCGGTGCCCTGGCCGGCGAGGACGCCGACGGACAGGATCACGTCGCCGACGCCGGTGACCACGGCGGCGTACTCGAGACCGCGTTTCGGGCCGCTGGTGCCGGTGAGGCGGAATGCGAACGGCTCGCTGCCGTACTCCGGAGCGGTGATCTTCTCGACCTTCATCGACGTGCTGCCGGCGCCCTCTGTCTTCAGGGTCACCTTGGAGCACGAGTCGACGGCCTTCGCGTACGAGTCGCGGAGGTCGGTCACCTCGTCGGAGGTGCCCATCGAGTCCAGGCCGTAGTCCACGTACGGGCCCTCTTGGCCGCCGGTGAACGTCCGGGAGACGCTGACCTTCGCGCCGGGCGCCTTGGTGGCGTTCAGGTACTTCACCAGGGTCTTGCAGCGGCTGCTCGGCGTCGAGAACGGCTTCGAGCCGTCGTCCTCGGACTTGTCCACGCTGAAGCCGCTCGGCAGATCGCTCAGCCCGGGCAGTGCGCCGGTCAACTCCGTGCTCGTCCGAGTGACCCGCACGGCGGGCGTCGACGCCGTGCCGGTCGGTGTCTTGCTCGGTGTCGCGCTGGGAGTCTGTGATGGCGTGAAGGGCGGCGGCGCGGCGCTGTTCTTTTCGTCCCCACCACAGGCGGTCATCGACAACGCAAGGGCAGCGGCTAGCGCGAGGTACCTGGTCACGGGGCCTCCCGGCCTGGACTGAGGAGCGGAGGGAGCCCGGTCCTGGGGCCTCCCGTTCTGGACTGAGGAGCGGAGGGAGCGCAGCGACCGGAGTGACGAGGGAAGAACGGGAGTGACAGCCCCAGGACCCGCCGCGACGGAGTCGCGGCATCCAATTCAGTCATGGGCCTTCCGGAGGCTCTGGGCGGGCCGAGCAGGCAGCAGCGTACCTGACAGGACAGTCAGTGGCGGTGCGAGCGTAGGTGGATGTTCTGCAGCAGGCCGACGGCCAGCAGGCACGCGAACATCGACGAGCCGCCGTACGACACGAACGGCAGCGGCAGGCCGGTGACCGGCATGATGCCGAGCGTCATCCCGATGTTCTCGAACGCCTGGAACGCGAACCAGCAGACGATCCCGGTCGCCACCAGCCGGCCGAACGCGTCCCGCGCGTTCACCGCGATCCGCAGCCCGCGGAACAGGATGATCGCGAACAGCACGATGATCGCGCCGGCGCCGATCAGCCCCAGCTCCTCCCCCGCGACCGTGAACACGAAGTCGGTGTGCTGCTCGGGGACGAACGCGTTCTGCGTCTGGCCGCCGTGGAACAGGCCCTGCCCGAAGACCCCGCCGTTCCCGATCGCGATCCGCGCCTGGTTCACGTTGTAGCCGATGCCCTGCGGGTCCGACGACGGATGTGCGAACGCCGTGAAGCGGGCGATCTGGTACTCCTTCAGCACGTGCAGCTTGATCGCGATCGTCGCGACCAGCACGCCCGCGGTGAGCAGACCGAGCATCCAGCGCTTCGGGACGCCGGAGACCGCGATGATCCCGAACACGATCGACCCGAGCACCATCACCGTGCCGAGGTCCGGCTGCAGCATCACCAGGACGACCGGGACGGCGGCGACCGCGACGGCCTGCGCGACGTCGATCGTCCGGGCCTCCTCGTTGCGGTCGGTCTCGCTCTTCTCCGCGATCAGCAGCGCCATCCCGACGATCACCGCCAGCTTGGCGAACTCGCTCGGCTGGATCGACATGAACGGCAACTGGATCCAGGACCGGGACCCGTTGATGGTCGCGCCGATCCCGGGCACCAGCACCAGGATCAGCCCGACGATCGAGCCCGCGTACAGCACGGGGGCGAGGATCCGGACCCGGCGGTGATCGGTGACCGCGGCACCGATCGCGAGCACCAGGCCGATCGCGAAGTTCAGCGCGTGCCGGAACAGGTACGCGTCCGGGTTGCCGCCGGTGAGCGACGTCCGGTTGTGGGTCGCGGACCAGATCAGCATCGCGCCGAGGAACGACAGCGCGACCACCGCGAACACCAGCACCCAGTCGACCTGCCACACCGTCGACCGGCGGTCCATCCGCGGCCGTGTCCGGATCGGAGTCAGTAGCGCCATGGCCGCCCCATCAGTGCTTCGGCTCCTTGCCGGGCGGCGGCGCGGGCTTGATGTTGTACAGCGTCTCGTAGATCTTCCGGACCGCGTCACCGCCGGCGCCCGAACCGGTACCGGCCTGGCTGATCATCATCACCACGGCATACCGATCGGTGTACGTCGCGAACCAGGACGTGGTCTGCTTGCCGTAGACCTCGGCCGTCCCGGTCTTGGCGCGGACCGGGATCTTGTCCAGCGGAAAGCCCTGGAACTTCCAGGCGGCCGTACCACTGATGGTGGTCTGCTTGAGTGCGTTGTCGATGTACTTCAGGTTCTTCGCCGGGACGGGGAGCTTGGCCTTCACCACCGGCTTGATCTCGTGCGACTTGCCGTTCGCCCCGATCCAGGACTGGACGACGCGCGGCTCGTACAGCGTGCCGCCGTTCGACAAGGCGGCGTAGACGGTCGCCAGCTGCAGCGGGGTGACGGTGGTGTCGCCCTGGCCGATCGCGAAGTTCACCGCGTCACCGGCACGATACTTGTACCCGTCGACGCAGAACTCGCGAGAGAACTGCTTCAAGAACGCCGACGTCCCCGCGGGCGGGTTGGTCGAGATCTTGCAGTAGTAGTCCTTCATCGAGTCGTAGTAGGTCTTCTTCCACTTCCGGTCCGCGATCCGGCCGCTCACCTCGCCCGGCAGGTCGATGCCGGTCGGCTTGCCGAGGCCGAACTTCTGCGCCATTTCGACCAGCGGGTCGTGGGTGGTGATGTCGCTGGAGTTGCCGCCCTCCTTCAGCCAGAGCGCGTACGCGATCCGGTAGAAGAACGTATCGCAGGACAGCGCCAGCGCCCGGTCGAACCCGATCATCCCGTACGACGCGGACTCGTAGTTCTTGAAGCGGCGGTTGCCGACCTCGAAGTACGACGAGCAGTCCAGCCTGGTCTTCTGGCTGTACCCGGCGCCGAGTGCGGCTGAGGTGGTGATCGGCTTGAACGTCGACCCCGGCGCCAGCTGCGCCTGCAGCGCGCGGGAGACCAGCGGTGTGCCGGACTTGGCCGAGTACAGCGCGTCGAGCTCGCGCTGGCTGATCCCGCCGACCCAGACCCCAGGGTCGTACGTCGGGTAGCTGGCCATGCCGACGACCCGGCCGGTCTTGGTGTCCAGCACGACCGCGGCGCCGGAGTCGGCGACGTACTTGCGGTGCGTCACCGGGTCGGTCTGCTTGCGCGCGGTCAGGATCGCGTTCTTCAGCTGGGCCTCGACCGACGCCTGGATCCGCGCGTCGATCGAGGTGACGAGCGTGGCGCCCGGGACCGGGGCGGTCTGCTTCTGGACGCCGGTGGTGTACCCGACCGCGTCGACGATCACGTCCTTCTCACCGGGCGTGCCGCGCAGCAGTTTGTCGTACGAGCGCTCGACGCCCGCGCGGCCGACCAGGTCGGAGCGGTGCGGGACCGAGTCCTGCCCGGCCTTGTCCATGTCCTCGAGCTCTTCGGTGGTGATCGGCGAGAGGTATCCGAGGATGTGCGCGGCGTTCACCTTGTACGGCCCGGGGTACGCGCGGAGGGTCTGCGAGTCCGCGGAGACGCCCGGAAAATCCTCGCGGCGCTCCATCACCTCGATCGCGACCTGCTCGCTGACGTCCTTCGCGACCGGGATCGGCTGGTACGGCGTCCCGTTCCAGCAGGCGGGAGGCTTGGACGCGCCGGGCTCACCGCAGAGCATCGTCCGCGCCTTGAGGTCCTTCGGCGTCTGGCCGAGCACCTTCGCGAGCCGGGCGATCACGACGTTCTGCTGGCTGTCCGGGAGCTTCGCGAGCACCGAACGGTCGACCGTGATCATCAGCGAGACGCGGTTGCCGACCAGGGTGCGGCCCTGGGAGTCGACGATCGTGCCGCGCGGGGCCGGGATCAGGACCTGCCGGATGTGCTGCTGGGTGGCCGCCTGCGAGTAGTCGGCGCTCGACATCACCTGCATGTACCAGAGGCGGCCGAACAGCGTGCACAGCAAGGAGAAGACCAGCACTCCGATCACGAACAACCGCAGCCGCGCCTTGAGCGGCGCCTCGAAACCGTCCCAGTTCATGACGACCTCCCGCGGACGGTGGAGGTGCGCAGTTCGGCGGTCATGGTGCGACTCGGCGGCGTTCGCGGGCGGGTTTCACCCGGCCGAGGATCCACATCACGAGCGGGATCACCACGATCGCGCCGACCACGTCGTACCCGGCGGCGATTCCGAGGCGGACCCCGAACTCGCCCCAGTCGACCGACGGGTCGTGCAGCAACGAGCCGGTCGCGCTGAACAGGAAGAACGAGATCGCCGTCCCGAGCACGACGGTCAGCGCAACACCGAGCGGCCCGACCGGGCCGGTCGAGGTCCGCTGGCGGCGGATCAGGCCGGCGACGTACCCCGCGATGGCCAGCGACAACGCCCAGCGACCGGCCGTGTGGTCGGCGGGCGGTGCGATGTCCAGCAGCAGGCCGCCCGCGAACCCGGCGATCGCACCCCACTCCGGCCCCCGGGACAGCGCCAGCGCGATCACCACGATCAGCGTCAGGTCGCAGGTCACGCCCGCGACCGCGATGTTCGCCAGCACGGACGTCTGGAGGGTGACCGCGATCATCAGGAACAGGGCGGCCAACCCGATCCGTAGTGCTATCACGTCAGTTCCCCTTTCCTGTGATCTGTGTGCGTGGTGGGCGGGCGGGTGGCCCGGTCACAACGCCGACGGTGTCGATCCGGGTCGGATCGACGTACGGCTTGATGGTTGCGGTGGATCCGAGCGCACCCTCGTTCGGCGTCACGGAGGTGACGACACCGATCGGGACCCCCGGAACGTACGGCGCGTTGTCGCTGGAGCCCCAGCTCACGATCCGGTCGCCGACCTTCGGACGCGCCTTGAGGTCGACCAGCTTGTAGTCGAGCGTGCCGGCCACGTCGCCACGTCCGGAGACGAAGCCGAGCGCAAGCGTCGAGTTCAGCCGGCCGCCGACGGTCGAGTTTCGGTCGCCGATCAGCAGCACGGTCGCAGTCCCCTGGGTCGCCCGCACCACCCGGCCGACCAGACCCGTCCCGTTCAGCACGGTCATGTCCGGGCGCACACCGTCCGCCGTCCCGGCATCGATCGTCACTGTGTGGCTGAAGGTCTGGGCACTGCCGAACCCGATCACCCGCGCGGGCGTCATCGTGTACTTCGGAGCGAGCTTGAGCAGCTTGTCCAGCTCCTGCGCCCGGCTGCGCGCGTAGTCGGAGGTGTTCAGCTGCTCGGTGAGGCCTTGGTTGTCCTGCTTCAGTTTTTCGTTCTCTGCTTTCAACCTATCCATTTCCGCGAAACGGTCGCGAAGGTTGTCCACAGGCTGCCGGGCCGAGGTCGCGGTCGACTCCAGCGGGCCGAAAACAGCGGCCGCACCCTCCCGCAGCGGCTCGACCGGTGAGCCGGCCGAGCGCCTGGCATCGAGCACGATCAGCGTGAAACAGGCCAGGATCACCAGCGCCAGTACGGATCGGCGGCGGCGCACCTCCCGCGGCGTCCCCGTCGATCGCAGCGGCGTCTCGCCCGCCGAGCGGAACGCGCTGCGCGTCGAGGTACTCCTGGCGGGGGTGTTGCGCGAGGGCGTACCGAGGTCCTTGAGCATCGGTCGGGTCTCAGCGCCGGTTGTCGGTGACCAGGATGCGGTTGAGGGTCTCGATGTTGTCCACGCACTTGCCGGCGCCGAGCACGACGGCGTCCAGCGGGTTGTCGGCGACGTGGATCGGGATCCCGGTCTCGTGCCGCAGGCGCTCGTCCATGCCCTTCAGCAGCGCGCCGCCGCCGGTCAGCACGATGCCGCGGTCGACGATGTCACCGGCCAGCTCCGGCGGCGTCTTGTCCAGCGTGGCCTTCACGGCGTCGACGATCGCGGTGATCGGCTCCTCGATCGCCTGCCGCATGTCGGCCGAGGACACCTTCACGGTGCGCGGCAGGCCGGAGACCATGTCCCGCCCGCGGATCTCGCTGTCCGGGCCGTCGGTGGTCGGGAACGCGGACCCGATCGTCATCTTGATCTGCTCCGAGGTGGCCTCGCCGAGCAGCAGCGAGAACTCCTTCTTGCAGTAGTTCACGATCGACTTGTCGATGGCGTCGCCGGCCACCCGGATCGACTGGCTGGTGACGATGCCGCCGAACGAGATGACCGCGACCTCGGTGGTCCCACCGCCGATGTCGACCACCATGTTGCCGGTGGCGTCGCGGACCTCGAGGTTCGAGCCGAGCGCGGCGGCCATCGGCTCCTCGATGATGTAGACCTTGCGGGCGCCGGCCATGTACCCCGCGTCCCGGACCGCGCGCTGCTCGACCGCGGTGATCCCGGACGGCACGCAGACCACGATCCGCGGCTTGGCGAAGTACCGCCTGCGGTGGACGCGCTGGATGAAGTACCGCAGCATCTGCTCGGCGGCGTCGAAGTCGGCGATCACGCCGTCCTTCAACGGCCGGATCGCGGTGATGTTGCCGGGCGTCCGGCCGATCATCTTCTTCGCCTCGTGCCCGAAGGCGACCGCTTCCTGCGGCTCGTCCGTCCGGGTCGCGACCACGGACGGCTCGTTCAGCACGACGCCCCGGCCACGCACGTACACCAGAGTGTTCGCCGTTCCGAGATCGACCGCCATGTCGCGGCCGAGCATGCTGTTCGCCACCGCGGCACCTCCCACTCGGTCCCCGACCAGGCTAGACGCTGCCACGCCCTGCCCGTGGACCGACACGACCGGTCCGCCCAAGCACGTATCGTATCTGTCTCTTCACCTGTAGTCCGCATTGACCCGGAACGACCTGCCCCGCAAGGCCGCTCCGCGCGGCATGCCTGTCCGTCAGGGCAGGTCGGGGAACCAGATCTTGATTTCGCGGGAGGCGGACTCCTCGGAGTCGGAGCCGTGCACGAGGTTCTCGCGGTTGGACAGCGACAGGTCGCCGCGGATCGTGCCGGGGGCGGCCTTGCGGCCGTCGGTGGCGCCGTTCAGCGCGCGGACGACCTCGATCGCCTCGTCGCCCTCGAGCACGAGCGCGACCATCGGGCCGCTGGTCACGAAGTCCCGCAGCGGCGGGTAGAAGGCCTTGTCGACGTGCTCGGCGTAGTGCTGGTCGGCCAGTTCGCCGTCGATCGTCCGCTGGTCCATGGCGACGATCCGGAGACCTTTGGCCTCGAACCGGCCCAGCACCTCACCGACCAGGCCGCGGCGGACCGTGTCGGGCTTGAGCAGGACCAGGGTGCGCTGCGACATCTGTCAACTCTCTCTAGAAGTAGATCGGGCGGCTGAGCCTAACCGGTTGCGGCCTCGTGGGCCTTTTTGGCTTCCTCGATGCGGCGGCCGAGGACGATCGCGGCCACCCAGAAGGCGGCGAACGCGATGCCGAGGACGAACATCACCGGTACGACGAAGCCGAGTCCGACGGCGCCGACCTGGACCAGCGAGCCGATCACGTACCCGGCCCGGAACCGCAGCAGACCGGCCGCAAGCAGGGCCAGGACGAACAGCCCGAGGCAGACCGGGATCGCCACCGCGGGACGGACGTCGGCGACCGAGATCATCACCGGTGTGACGAGGGCGAGCACGACGGACTCGAACGCGAGCACGATCGAGGCGAGCGACCTCACTTCTCGTCCTTCTGCTTGCGCACGAGCAGCGCCCGGGCCTCGCCGGCGGTGATCACCGAGCCGGTGATCAGTACGCCACCGCTGCCGAGCGCGACCGCGTCCTCCTCCGCGAGCCGGATCGCGTCGTCGATGGCGTCGATCAGGTGCGGCCGGACCAGTACCCGGTCCTCGCCGAACACCTCCGCGGCCAGCTCGCCCAGCTCCTCGGCCGGCATCGAGCGCTCGACGAAGCTGTTCCGGGTGCAGACCACGGTGTTCATGATCGGCTCGTACGCCTCGAGAACGCCGTACACGTCCTTGTCCTTCATACAGCCCAGGACGCCGATCAGCGGCTGGAACTGGAACACCTCCGAGACCGTGGCCGCGGTCGCCTCCGCGCCGTGCGGGTTGTGCGCGGCGTCGACGACGATCGTCGGGCTCTGCCGGACGACCTCCATCCGGCCCGGGCTGGTGACCTGCTCGAAGCCGGCCTGCAGCAACTCGGTGGTGACCCGCCCCTCGGTCTCCGGGCTCGCACCGAACAGCGCCTCCACGGCGGCCACCGCGGTGGCCGCGTTGTGCGCCTGGTACTCACCATGCAGGGGGACGAAGAGCTCGTCGTACTCCGCACCGAGGCCCTTGATCGACACCACCTGGCCGCCGACCGCGAGCGTACGGCTGACGATCCCGAACTCGATGCCCTCGCGAGCCACCTGTGCGCCGACCTCGGCGGCCTTGCGGAGCAGCACCTCGAAGACGTCCAGGCTCTGCACCGACATCACGGTCGTGCCGCCGGGCTTGATGATGCCGGACTTCTCGCCTGCGATCGTGACCGGATCCGCGCCCAGCAGGTGCGCGTGGTCGACCGCGATCGGGGTGATCACCGAGACCGTACCGTCGGCGACGTTGGTGGCGTCCCAGGTCCCGCCGAGGCCGACCTCGATCACCGCGACGTCGACCGGGGCGTCCGCGAACACGGCGTACGCCATCGCGGTCATCACCTCGAAGAACGTCAGCGGGTGCTCCTGCTCGGCGTCGACGACGTCCAGGTACGGCGCGATCTCCTCGTACGCCTCGACGAAGCGCTGCTCGCTGATCGGCTCCCCGTCCAGCGTGATCCGCTCCCGGACCGACTCCAGGTGCGGGCTCGTGAACCGGCCGGTTCGCAGCCCCGCCTCGCGGAGCAGGGTGTCGATCATCCGCGCCGTCGACGTCTTGCCGTTGGTGCCGGTCAGATGCACCACCGGGTAGGCCTTCTGGGGGTCGCCGAGCAGCTCGACGAGCCGCCGGACGCGCTCCAGGGTGGGCTCGATCTTGTGCTCCGGCCAGCGCTGCTGGAGCCGTGCCGATACCTCGGCGAAAGAGAGGTCACTCATCAGAACGCCAAGTCTAGGCGGGAGCTGTGGATAAGCGTTCGGAGCACCCCTTGACAACCACTAACATTGTGCGCATGAGCCAGACGTCCCGCGTTCCAGACAAGCCCACCCTCGACGGACTCGAGGAGAAGTGGGCTGCTGTATGGAAGGAACAGCAGACCTACGCGTTCGACCGCACCGCCGAGCGTGCCGATGTGTTCTCCATCGACACGCCGCCGCCGACGGTCTCCGGGTCGCTGCACGTCGGGCACATCTTCAGCTACACCCACACCGACCTGGTCGCCCGCTTCCAGCGGATGCGCGGCAAGGAGGTGTTCTACCCGATCGGGTGGGACGACAACGGCCTGCCGACCGAGCGCCGCGTCCAGAACTACTACGGCGTCAAGTGCGACCCCTCGCTGCCGTTCGACCCGGACTTCACGCCGCCGGCCAAGCCGGACCCGAAGAAGCAGCTCCCGATCGGCCGGCAGAACTTCGTCGACCTGTGCGGTGCGCTCACCCATGTCGACGAGCAGGCGTTCGAGTCGATGTGGCGCCAGGTCGGCCTGAGCGTCGACTGGTCGTACCTCTACACCACGATCTCCGAGGACTCCCGGCGGACGTCGCAGCGCGCCTTCCTGCGCAACTTCGCCCGCGGCGAGGCGTACCTGGCCGAGGCGCCGACGGTCTGGGACGTCACGTTCCAGACCGCTGTCGCGCAGGCCGAGATGGAGGCGCGGCCGTACCCGGGCGCCTACCACCGGATCTCCTTCCACGGCGCCGACGGGCCGATCTACATCGAGACCACGCGTCCGGAGCTGATCCCGGCCTGTGTCGCGCTGATCGCGCACCCGGACGACGACCGTTACAAGCACCTGTTCGGTACGACGGTGAAGTCGCCGCTGTTCGGCGTCGAGGTCCCGGTCCTCGCGCACCCGGCCGCCGAGATGGACAAAGGCGCCGGCATCGCGATGTGCTGCACGTTCGGCGACCAGACCGACATCCAGTGGTGGCGCGAGCTGCAGCTCCCGGTCCGTACGGTGATCGGCCGCGACGGCCGGCTGCTCCGCGACACCCCGGCGTGGCTGGCAGGGTCCGAGGAGCTGTACGGCGAGCTGGCCGGCAAGACGGTCTTCAGCGCCCGCGAGCTGACCGTCCAGAAGCTCCGTGAGAGCGGCGACCTGGACGGCGAGCCGAAGAAGACCGAGCGGATGGCGAACTTCTACGAGAACGGCGACAAGCCGCTCGAGATCGTCTCCACCCGGCAGTGGTACATCACCAACGGCGGCCGCGACGCAGGGCTGAAGCAGGAGTTCATCGAGCGCGGCAACGAGCTCGCCTGGGTCCCCGACCACATGCGGCACCGCTACCTGAACTGGGTCGAGGGCCTGAACGGCGACTGGCTGATCTCCCGCCAGCGGTACTTCGGCGTCCCGTTCCCGGTCTGGTATCCGCTGGACGCCGACGGCGAGCCGGACTACGCGCACCCGCTGATGCCGGAGGAGGCCGAGCTGCCGATCGACCCGACCTCGCGGGCTCCGCGCGGGTACGACGAGTCCCAGCGCGGCAAGCCGGGCGGGTTCGAGGCCGACCCGGACGTGATGGACACCTGGGCGACGTCCTCGCTGTCGCCGCAGATCGTCTGCGGCTGGGAGCGCGACGAGGACCTGTTCCGGCGGACGTTCCCGATGGACCTGAACACACACGCGCACGAGATCATCCGCACCTGGCTGTTCTCCCGCGTCGTCCGGGCGCACTTCGAGAACGGCACGCTCCCGTGGGCGCGGTCGATGATCTCCGGGTTCGTCGTCGACCCGGACCGCAAGAAGATGTCGAAGTCAAAGGGCAACGCGGTCGTGCCGACCGAGATCCTGGACAAGTTCGGCGCCGACGCGGTCCGCTGGCGCGCGGCGATGGCGCGGCCCGGGATGGACTCGCCGTTCGACGAGTCGCAGATGAAGGTCGGCCGCCGGCTCGCGATCAAGGTCCTGAACGCGTCGAAGTTCGTCCTCGGGTTCGGAGCGACGACGGTCGACACGTCCGCGGTCACCGAGCCGGTCGACCTGGCGATGCTGCAGCGGCTGCGGTCGGTCGTCGCGGACGCCACCGCGGCGTTCGAGCGGTTCGACTACACCGGTGCGCTGGAGGTCAGCGAGCGGTTCTTCTGGACGTTCTGCGACGACTACGTCGAGCTGGTCAAGGAGCGGGCGTACGGCGGTCAGGGCGACGCGCCCGCCGCCTCCGCGAAGGCCGCGCTGGCGGTGGCGTTGTCGGTCCAGCTGCGGCTGCTGGCGCCGTACCTGCCGTTCGCGACCGAGGAGGTCTGGTCGTGGTGGCAGGAGGGGTCGATCCACCGGTCCTCGTGGCCGACACCGGCGGCTGACCTCACGGTGGCCGAGCAGGCGCCGGAGGTTCTGGACGCGGTGTCCGAGGTGCTCGCGGGGATCCGCGGCGCGAAGTCCGAGGCGCAGGTGTCGATGAAGACCGAGGTCTCGAAGGTCGAGGTCAGCGGCCCGGCCGCGCGGCTGACGCTCGCCGAGCGGGCCGAGCCGGACCTGCGCGCGGCCGGCCGGATCACCGGCGAGATCGTCTGGAACGCGGACGACTCCGACGCGGTGAAGGTCGTCGCGACCCTCTGAGCAGCGGTCGCAGGTGCCCGTCTCCCGGTTCGGGAGGCGGGCATCTTCTACGTTCGACTACCCTGCGAGGTCGGTTTGTCCCGATGTGGAACGATCAAGGCGAGCCGACAAGCTGCACCCCGTGACCCGAATGTCCGAGGAGCCACCCCCATGAGCGACCCCACCGACCCGGCGGATCCCAAGGACCCGGCGGTCAGTACGGCCGACGCCACCGCCGACACCGGCGAGCTCGCCCCCGTCCCGGCCACCGAACCCAAGGCTGGTGAGCGCGCGGCGGGCGGCGTGGCGACGGCTTCGGCGGGGGTCGCCAAGGAGGGAGTCGTCACGGAGGGCGTCGTCAAGGAGGGCGTCGTCGAGGAGGGGAAGAAGCGGCGGCGACTGCCGACGCAGGTGGTCATGCTCCTCGGACTGGTGCTGGTGCTGCTGGTGCTGGCCGTCCTCGGGTACGTCTGGGGTCTCGGACCGCTGAACCGGTTGAACTCCGAGCGCGGCATCACCCCGCCCGCGAAGCTGGGCGGCCTGGAGCGCGTCACCGACCCGGAGATCCGCAGCCGCGCGCAGCTCGACCAGACCCGGGACGCGCTGAGCCGGATCAACAACGGCAAGAAGGTGATGGTCGAGGCGTACGGCAGCATCGACGGCGGCAGCTTCTACGTCCTGATCGCGCTCCGCGGCCGCGTCGACATCGACAAGGTCATCGCGGACTCCGGCGCTTCCCCCGACAAGGTCAAGAAGGTCGGCCGTAGCACCTGCATCGAAACCGCCGGCAACCTGCCCACCCAGTGCTACCGCGGCTCGACCACCCTCACCGTCATCGCCCAATCCGCCAACGAGGGCGTCGGCGTCGACCAAGTAGCCCCCGTAGCCGAAGAAGCCTTCAAAGCCATGAAGTAGACCTATGGTCAGGTTAAGAGGCCGGAGACAACCAAATTTGGTACGCTCAAATTTGGTTATCTCCTAGTTAGGTCTCTCAGGGAGGTGTGTATGGACCACTTCTACGGCCGAACCGGCGAACTGGACACACTCGATCGACTTCTGCAGCGGGTCGACGGGCGCGGCCGAACGGGCCGCCCCGGCAGGGCGGTGTTGATTAGCGGTCGTCGCCGGGTCGGCAAATCGCGACTGGTCGAGGAGTTCATCGAACGGTCCGGTCTGCCCAGCCTCTTTTACACGGCGTCGGCACAGTCGAACACCGCTTCCGACCTACGACTCTTCGTCGAAGCGGGAGCCAGTTCGACGCTACCGCAGGCGAAACTCTTCGCGGGACAGACACCGGTGGACTGGGATGCCGCCCTGCACCTTCTGGCCGCTGCGCTACCGGCCGATCGGCCGAGCATCGTCGTACTCGACGAAATGCCGTATCTGATCTCGAACGATCCGGGCTTCGAGGGAACGTTGCAGAAGCTGTACGACCGCGAGTTCTCGCGGAAGCCGGTCCTGCTGCTGTGCGTAGGGTCCGACCTCGCGATGATGGAACGCCTGAATCAGTACGACCGGCCGTTCCACCAGCGCGGAACCGAACTGGTGATCCCGCCGCTGAGCCCGGCGGACGTCGCCGACATGCTCGGAATCGGGCCCGCCGAGGCCTTCGACGCCTTCCTCGTCACCGGTGGACTGCCGCTGGTACTGGAGGACTGGCCGACCGGCGCCGGCATCTTCGACTACCTGGAGTCGGCGCTGACTGATCCGACCAGCGCCCTGATCGTCAGCGGCGAACGCTCGCTCGCCGCGGAGTTTCCGGCCGACGCACAGGCCCGACTGGTTCTCTCCGCGATCGGGTCGGGTGAGCGCACGCACACCCTCATCGGCCGGGCTGCCGGAGGCCTTCCGGCGACCAGTCTCAACCGGGCACTCAAGTTGTTGACTGCCAAGCGGGTCGTCCGGGCGATGACGCCGTTGTCCACCCGACCGTCGAAGGAGACGCGGTACTACGTCGCGGACTCACATCTGCGCTTCTGGCTGGCCTTCCTCGGACCGTACCTCGCCGAGGTCGAGCGTGGGCGCGGAGACCTGACGCTGGCTCGCATTCGGACGTCGTGGTCGACCTGGCGGGGTCGAGCGGTCGAACCTGTCGTGCGGGATTCGCTGTTTCGCCTGCGTGACGGTGGGTTGCCGGACGACACCGGCGCGATCGGCGGCTACTGGACCAGAACGAACGATCCCGAGATCGATCTGGTCGCGGCAGATCGCGGCCCGGTCGCGAAACACATCACCGCCATCGGATCGGTGAAGTGGCTCGAGCGCAAGTCGTTCGACCGCCATGATCTGGGACGTTTACACCTCCACCGTTCGCAACTGCCTGGGGCGACCGACTCGACTCCGCTGATCGCAGTGTCCCGTGCGGGCGTCGCGGTCGAAGGCGTCCAGTCGGTGGGACCGGAGCGACTGCTCTCGGCGTGGCGGTGAGTCAGGCCGATGGGGTCAGGCCAGGAGGCCGGCTATCAGGATCATGGTGGGGATGGAGAGGAGGGTGCTGAGCAGGACGGCGCTGCGGGCGAGGGTTCGGCTGGCTCGGTATTGGACGGCGTAGACGTAGACGTTCTGGGCGGTGGGGAGGGCGGCGAGCAGGGTGGGGGCCAGGAGGGCCGTGCCGTGCAGGTCGAGGACCCAGCGCGCGACGACGTACGCGGTCAGCGGCTGGGCGAACGTCTTGAGTGCGACCGCGAGGACGACGTCGCGCCGGAGCGTGATCGAGTCCTTCGTACCGGCGCTGAGGCTCAGTCCGTACGCGATCAGGGCGACCGGCACCGCGGCGGCCGCGACCAGGTCGATCGGGCGCATCAGCAGGTCCGGGAGCCGTACGCCGAGCACCGAGACGAGCAGACCGAGCAGCGACGCGACCGTCAGCGGGTTGCGCAGCGGACGCGTCAGTACGGTACGCAGCGGCACGCGCCGGCCGCTCCCCCGGCGGTCACTGTCCAGGACGGCGAACGCGATCGGCGCCATCACCACCACCTGGAGCAGCACGATCGGCGCCACCAGTGCGCCGTTGCCGAGCACATAGGCAGCCACCGGTACGCCGAGGTTGCCGGCGTTCACGTACGACGAGGCGAGCACCCCGATCGTCGCCTGGGATCGAGTTCGCCGCCAGATCACCACCGCGACGAGCAGGAACAGCACCTGCACCACGAACAGACCGGCCAGGTTGGTGACCAGCACCACCGAGAAGATCGAGTGCAGGTCGGCCCGCGCGACGGTCGTGAACATCAGCGCCGGCGTCGCGACGAAGAACGCCAGGCGGGACAGCACCAGTTCGTCCTGCGAGCGCAGTACGCCGGCGAGCCCGACGACGTACCCGAGCACGGCCACGGCGACCAGTGCCGCGAAGGCACCGATGACGGCCGACATCTCAGCAGCTCAAGCGGGTGGACACGCCCACGATCGTAGGGGAAACGCTGTCCGCGCGGTGCCGCTGATCATTCGCTGGACGGTGACGTGCGGCACCTCATGATGATGCCCTGAACCGTTGACCGGAACTGCTCGCGATCGCCGGACGGAATCGGGTCCGTCAGCCGGCCGAGCGCCTCGCCCATCTCGGAGTGGAACGCGATCGCCGCCTGCCGGCCCTCGTCGGTCAGCGTCACCTGCACCGCCCGCCGATCCCCCGGCACGGCGGAGCGTACGGCGAGCCCACGCTTCTCGATGCGGTCCATCAGCCCGGTCAGCGCGGCCTTCTCCACACCGAACATCTGCGCCAGCTCCGCCATCCCACGCGGTCCGCCGATCAGTACGCAGAGCAGCTTGGCCTGCACCGGCGTCAACTCGTGGCGCTCCGAGACGGTCGCGTAGATCCCCTGGACGACAGTCATCAGCTGGATCAGGCCCGTGCCGGTGTCCAGCTGCTCGGCCCACGTCTCGGTCACACGACTACGGTACATGGCGTGTATGGTTTAGCACGCGTACAGTACGTGGCATTAACCATCAAGGAGGATCGATGTCATTCAACGACGACGAACTCGAGTACCTGCGGACCCAGCGGATCGCGCGGATCGCGACCGTCGGTGCCGACGGGCAGCCCGACGCGGCGCCGGTCGGCTTCGAGTACGACGGCACGCACCTCTACATCGGCGGCATCGACCCGGTGAAGACCCGGAAGTTCCGCAACGTCCGGGCCGGCAACGCCAAGGTCGCCGTACTCCTCGACGACCTGCCGTCGACGGATCCGTGGATCCCGCGCTACCTGCGCATCTACGGCACCGCCGAGCTCGTCGAGCGCACCGGCCGCTTCGGCGCCGGCAGCTACCTGCGGATCACGCCGACGATCTCCTGGAGCTTCAACCTCGAGGGCAAGCCGTTCGGGCACGGCGACAACGTCTCGACCCGCCGCGCAGAACACGCCGCCTGACCCAGGGCGGGCGCGCCGCCCGCCCTGGGCTGTCCTCAGCGCACCCGGAGGGTGACGCCGACCGGTTCGGCGAGGTACGGCGTGTTCTCGCCGAGCCAAACGCCCGCGGTGTAGACGCCGCGGCCGAGATCCTTCGCGGTCAGCCGGACGCTGACGGTCAGGCTCTTCCCCGGCGCGAGCATCACCGGCGCGGACATCACAGCCCCCGGTTGCACGGTCGGGCCGGCGAGCGTCAGCCACGGCACGTCGGTCGGCGTGCAGGCACCGTTCGTCGGCAGCGTCTCCACGTTGTCGACCGGGAAGAAGCCGGACTTGATCGAGCCGCCGACCCGCGTCAGGCCACACGCGCTCCCGCCGCGGTAGAGCAGGTCGTGGGAGGGCGCGATCGCCGACCAACGATCGGCCACCGGATCGTACGAGAAGCCCTCGTTGGTGATGGCGCCCTCGGTGATCCCGCCCGAGACCAGCAGCCTGCCGTACGAGGCGGTGTAGGCCATGCCCCACAGCTCGATCGGGAGGTTCGCCTTCTTGGTCCACGTGTTGACAACCGGATCGTAGACAAAGGTGCTCTGCGACGTGACGCCGGCGCGCTTCACACCGCCGGCGCAGTACAGCTTCCCGTCGAGCGCTCCGCAGGCGCGGTGACCGCCCGGCTCCGGGTAGTTCGCCAGCACCGACCACGTATTGCTCACCGGGTCGTAGCGCCGTACGTCGGTCGAGTCGCACGCGTTCGTGCAGCCACCGACCAGGTACAGCTTGCCGTCCAGAACCGCTCGCCCGGAAGCGGCCTGCGCGGTCGGGCCGTCGGCCAGCCGGGTCCAGGTGTTCGTACTCCGGTCGTAGCCGAACGTGCTCGCGGTTGCGTGCACGGTCGGATCCCAGCCGCCGCTCACGTACAAGGTGTCGCCGATAAAGGCAGCGGCCGCGTTCTGCCGGCCCTCGGGCAGGTCCGCGATCGCCGACCAGGCCTTCGCGCCCGGGTCGTACCGGTAGCCCTTGGCGGTGATCACGTCCCCGTCGACACCGCCGACGGAGTACACGAGCCCACCGAGCTCCCCGACCGCGTTGTCCATGATGCGGTTCGGGTACTCCGTAGCTCCGACCCACGGACTCGCAGCCGGCGACGCCGAGCCGTGCCCGAGTCCCCCGGATCCGGACGCTCCGGTGAACCCGAGCGGCGAGTACGTACCCGGGACCCGCACCACTTCGTTGCTCCCGACAACCATCGACGAAGGAGCAGCAGTCGCGGCTGAGGCGGACGTCTCGACCCGGCGTTCACCGACGCTGACCTGTACCGGCGCCGTTCCGGTGTTGCGTACGGTAAAGCGGGCCGTCGTCGTACCGCCCTTCCGGACATCCGCCGACACTGCATCCGGATGCACCGACAATCGCCCGGCCGCCAGCCGGAAGTCGACGTGATGCACCTGCCCGTTCCGGACCTGCAGCCGTGCCGTTGCGTCCTGGTAGTCCACAAAGCCGGCAGCGAAGGACTGCCGCCCGGCCGGCGCGAACTTCCAGTAGAAGCCGTCCGCCACACCCGGGTCCGCCTGCGTAGCCGCGGACCGGACCGTCGTACCCGAACTCTGCACGACCGCGCCGTTGAGCATCGAGCCGGTGTTGCGGTCGCTCACGTTGCCCAGTACCAGCCCGCCCGCGACCGGACCACAGGTCTGGTCGCCGATGAACACGTCGTCCACCTGCCAGTACCAGGAGTTGAACGTCGCATCCTGATAGTTGAAGCGCACCCGGACGTTGTTCCGCCCGGCAGCCTGCGGGATCGGTACGACGGTCTGCTTCCGCCGCACGTCATCGGTCTGGTGCAGAACGGTCTCCCACGTCGTACCGCCGTCCAGGCTGAGGTCGACGTCCGCGATCTCCTTGATCGTGATGAATTCCTGCCGGAAGGTGATCACCGGAGCCGTTCGGGCCCGCAGGTCGAGCGGCGGCGACACCATCGCCGCGTCGAGCTCGACCCCACCGCCCGGGGCCTGGCCGACGGCGAACCCGCCGGTGCCACCGGTCTGGTTCTTCGCCCGGTACGGATCGTCGAACCGCCAGCCGCCGGCGGTCCAGCCGGCCGGCGCCCCGCTGTCGAAGTCGACCCGCACGCCGGCAAAGTCGTAGCCAGGGGCAACACAAGTCGTTGGATCGACCCTCAATGACAGGTCCTGTCGGACGTTCCGTCCGTGCACGGAGACCGTGGCGGTGCCGGCCGTGTAGCCCGGATAAACGGCTTCGATCTTGGTGGAGTACGTCGCGTTCGACGGCAACTGGAAGCTGTACTTGCCGGTCTCCGGATCGGTGTAGAACATCCCGCCCGGTACGTCCTCGACGGTGATCTTCGCGTACAGCGGCCAGCCCTTTCCGGACCCGTCCCGCACCGTCCCCGACACCGTGACGCGGGGCATCGGCTTCAGGCGCAGTACGATCGCGCTCGTCTTTCCGGCTGTCACGGTGGCCTGGGCGGACTGCGCGTAGTAGCCGAACCAGGACGCGTCGACGGTGTACGTACCGACCGGCAGCGGGACTGCGTACTCGCCGTCGTCTCCTGCGGTGCGCTCACGGCTCACCGGGCCGGTGATCTTCAACGCCGCAGTCGGCACCGGCTTGCCCGTACTGGAGTCGACGACGCTGACCGCCAACGTTCCCGTCTCGCCGACCGGCGCGGAATCCACGAGCGCCAAGGCGTTCAAGCGGCCTTCGCCGTACACGTTGTTGTCGGCATCCGTCCCACCGCAGGCGTCGTCCGGTGTGTCGACGCTGCTGCCGTCGAGCAGCTTGCGAGTCGCGGCGACGTCGCCGACCAGGCCGGGGGCAGCGGACCACAGGAGCGCCACCGTTCCCGCCACGTGCGGCGCGGCCATCGACGTACCGCTGGCGTAGCCGTAGCTGTTGCCCGGGACGGACGAACGGACGTCGACACCCGGCGCGGACAGGTTGGGCTTGGTCTCGCCGTCCTGGCCGCTGCCACGACTCGAGAAGTCCGCGATCGTGTTGTTCTCGTCGTACGCACCGGTCGAGTAGTTCGACGACAGGCTGCCGGGAGAGCCGCTCGTGCGGCAGCCCGAGCCGAGGTTGCCATTCGACCAGACGGCGAAGATCCCGGACGCGGCCCAGGCCTGGGTGATGTCTTCCATGAACGGATCGTTCGACGGCGACTCGCTGCCCCAGGAGTTGTTGACGACCTGCGGACGGCGACCGGCGTCCGGGTTCTGCCCGGCCAGGTCGCGGGGCTGCAGCATCCATTGCCCGGACGCGATCAGGGACTCGTCGCTCGGGCAGCAGCCGTTGGCCGCGATCCAGTTCGCGCCCGGCGCGACGCCGATGCCGTCGGCACCGATCATCGTGCCCATCGTGTGCGTCCCGTGCCCGTTCTGATCACACGGCACCGGTCCGCAGGTCCCGGCCGCGTCGAACCAGTTGTAGTTGTGGTCGAACGTCCCGTCGGGCTTGCTGCCGCGGTACTGCCCGACCAGCGCCGGATGGTCGTACTGGACGCCGGTGTCGATGCTCGCGACCGTGATGCCGGCGCCGCGATCGCCGTACTGGCTCCAGACCTCGTCGGCCTTGATGTTCGCGATTCCCCACTCGACCGCGGCCGCAGCGCGCGCCGCGGCTGCCTTGGGCTCGAGTTTGGGCGGGTCGTACGACGTTGTCGCGTACAGCCCCTCGACGGCCGCCGAGGTTGCGAGCTGCTGCGCCAGCGCCAGATCACCCTTCTCGACGCGGATCGCGTTGGTCGCCCAGAACGCCTTGTAGGGAACGCCTGCGGCGTCGAGCTCGGCCCGGGTGTCGCGTTGTGCGGCATCGGCCGCGGCCTGGAGTACGTCGGCGACGGCGGTGCCGCGCGCCGACCAGTCGTCGATCGCGGCCGCCTTGGACAGGTCGGGCCGCGCGCCGAAGCGTACCCAGAAAGCCACCGGCGCCACCGACCGCTGCGTCAGCTGCGCCCGGAGGTCCGGCTTGATCTTCGAGTCCGCAGCCGGTTTCACGGCGGGGACTTCGGTTGGTACGGCGGTCGCGGGGCTGCTGATCAGCGTCGCCGTCAACCCCACGACCAGGGTGACGACTGCCACGACGTACGGGCGGATTCTCATCTGCTGCGCTCCCCACCTGGTTCGGGCATCACAGCCGGTGACTTTATGGCGCACGATCGTCAGAAAACGGGGCAAAGTGTCGGCACTTTGTGGGCAGATGTCGTCCAGCCGCTGGAGGACTTGTTGACTGAGCTCCATGGGGACCGACACCGAGACGATGCTCGAGGACCTGGGCCTGTCGAAGACCGAGGCGAAGGTGTACCTCTGCCTGCTCGACGAGGCGGCACTGCCGGCAGCCACGATCGCCGACCGGACCGGCACGTCGCGCAGCAGCGTCTATCTGATCCTGCGTTCGCTGGTCGACAAAGGCCTGATCGACGCCGGCGCCGGCTACAGCAGCCGCTACCACGCGGCGCCGCCCGGGCGAGCTCTTGGCGCCCTGCTGGAACGCGAGCGGCTCGAGCTCGAGAACCGCAAGCAGCAGGTCGACCTGATGCTGCCCGGCCTGACCGCCCAGTTCGAGCAGAACGCACGGGCGGACGGGGAGCTGGTCGAGATCCTCCGGACGCCGAGCCTGGTCGGCGAGCGGTTCGACCGGCTGCAGTCGGAGGCGCGGACGTCGATCGACATCGTCGTCCGCGGTCCGCTGCAGGTCGGCGGCCCGAACGACGCCGAGGTCGCCGCACTACGCCGCGGAGTCCGCGCCCGGGCGATCTACGACGACGCGATCCTCGCCGATCCCGTCGTCGCCAGGAACCTTGCCGGCTGGACGTCCGAAGGCGAACAGGCCCGCGTGTACCCGGGCGCGCTGCCGATGAAGTTCGCCCTCTTCGACGCGCACACGGTGGTGATGCCGCTGGTCGCGCCGGGCGTCACCGGCGTGGTCGCGATCATCGTCCGCAACCATGAACTCGCGGCAGCCCTCGAGTTCCTCTTCGACACGTTATGGACGGCCTCAACTCCTCTGAAGCAGGTCTAGATGGACTCCCCCGCCACTCCGCCGGTGGTCGTCTGCGTCGCCGGTACTCCGGAAGAACGCAGCCGGCTCGCCGCGCAGTTCGACGGCAACGGCGTACTGGTCATCGCCTCGGATCCCGCTGTCGCCGCCGCGTTCCTGAGCCAGTTGCACGCTCCGCCCGGCCGGCGTCCGCTCGGTGACACCGACGTCATCAGGGTCGGTGATCTGCGCCTCGACCAGCACGAGGCCACCTGGCGTGGACGACTACTTCCGTTGACGCCGTACGAGCTGAAGGTGCTGGCGTGCCTGGCCGAGCGGCCGGGCCGGATCTGGACCTATCAGCAACTGCACGACCGCGCGTGGGACGGCTCGTACTTCACCGGCCCGGCGGCCGTGCAGTCGGTGATCAAACGGCTCCGCGCGAAGCTGCGACAGGCCCGCGTACCGGTGCATGTCGACGCAGCGCGCGGCCTCGGTTTCCGGCTGACCGAAGGCAGCGACCTCCGGCTGATCGGCGGTCAGGTCTCGGCAGGTGTCACGGCAGGTCAGTAGCCGTTGCCGTACCCGCCGCCATTGCTGCTGGTCTGCGGCGATGACGGTGCCGACGGGGCCGACGCCGTCGTGGTGGCGGCGTGCCAGGTGAAATTGGTGCCGGAGAAGGCGTCGGAGAAGTTGTTGCCCTTCGCCTCGCCGGAGCTGGTGTCGAGCTTGAACGTGTAGAGCGGCTTGCCCTGGAAGGTCAATTGCTCGACGCCGGTGTCGGAGCGCTTCATCGTCGCGAGCCCGGTCACCGTCTTCGCATCGTCAGCGGTTCCGGTCGCGGGCATCCAGAAGCTCAGGCAACTGGCCGTGCACTTGAGCATGCCACCGGCCTCCTGATCGGCGAAGTACAGGGTCTTGCCGTCCTTGTCGACCAGCGCCTTGCCGACACCGCTCACGTCCTGCACCGATACCGCACCGGCCGGAGCCGCACCGGCCCCAGGCTGCGAAGTGTTGTTACTCCCACCACACGCGGCAAGCGTCCCCAGCGCGGCGACCGTTGCACCTAGCAACAAGATTGTGGATTTCATCAGATCTCCTCTCGCCCGCAACACGGCCAATCCCCCCAACCGGTTCAACCAATCCCCAACTCGCCCGATGCGGCGGCGTCTTTTCGGAACATTTCTGCCACTGGACGCAACTTTGTTTCCGGAGAACCCAGGCGCCAGCGGGGGTATTGATCAGGGTTGGGGGCGGAGGCCGTCGAGGATGAGGGCGAGCATCCGGGGGGACCGGTCTTCGGCGGCTCGCCAGAGGGCGGCGGTGAGTTGGAGGAAGTCGCCGGGGTCCGCGTCGGCGCGGATGGTGCCGTCCTTTTTCCCGGCGTCGAGCAGTTCGGTGATCGCCGCGACGACCGGGCCGTAGGTCTGCTCGGTGATCGACTGGTGCGCGCCGGGGCTGAGGGCGTCGCCGAGACCGTGCTTGCGGCGCATCGCCTCGACGAGATCGGTGGTCCACTCCCGCAGCGCGTCCAGCGGTGGCCGGTCGGCGAGCAAGCGGGGCACGGATCCGACGATCCGCTGCACCTCGTCCTGGTAGATCGCGAGGACCAGCACCTCCCGGGTCGGGAAGTTGCGGTACAGGGTTCCGGCCCCGACCCCCGCGCGCTGCGCGATCTGGTTCATCGAGGTGGCGCCGTCCTCGACGAAGGCCGCGCGGGCGGCGTCGAGGATGCGTTGCCGGTTCTCCCGGGCGTCCGAACGAACCACAGAAAACCTCACCTTGCTAAGTGGAGAGCTCTCCACTATCGTAGGTGGAGACCTCTCCAGATAGCCTAGAGGAGCATCATGAGGGACATCAAGCCCGGTACGACCGGGGACGGCGCAGGCGGGAGCCGCGTACTGGTCACCGGAGGATCCGGCTTCATCGGAGGCTGGTGCGTGCTGGCACTGCTGCAGGCCGGGTACGACGTCCGTACGACGGTCCGTGCCCTGAGCAAGGAGCCGGCGTTGCGCGCACAGCTGCACGCGGCAGCCGACTTCGACGACGCGCGGCTGACGGTCGTGCGTGCCGATCTGCAGAACGACGACGGCTGGGCCGACGCGGTCGCCGGATGTGAGTACGTGCTGCACGTCGCCTCGCCGACGCTGCGCAACACCCCGGAGAGCGAGGAGTCGATGATCGCTGCCGCCCGCGACGGTGTGCTCCGCGTACTGCGGGCAGCTCGGGACGCACCGGTACGCCGGGTGGTGCTGACCAGTGCGTTCGGTGCGATCGGGTACGGCCACCCGAAGCGGTCGGTCCCGTTCACCGAGGAGGACTGGACGAACGTCGACGCGGACATCGCGCCGTACCAGAGGTCGAAGACGCTGGCCGAACGCGCCGCCTGGCAGTTCGTGCGGGACGAGGGTGACGGGCTGGAGCTCGCCGCCGTTCACCCGGTCGCGGTGCTCGGACCTGTTCTCGGCCCGGATGATCCGCCGTCGCTGCGGACGATCCGCTCCTTGCTCGGCGGGTCGATGCCCGTCTGCCCGCCGTTCGGCAGCAGCTGGGTCGACGTCCGCGACGTCGCCGACCTGCACCTGCTGGCGATGACCGACCCGGCCGCCGCCGGCGAACGCTGGCTTGCGTCGGCCGGACCCAGCCTGCGCGTCGTCGAGCTGTCCCGCATTCTCCGCGAGCGGCTCGGGGAGCGCGCGGCCAAGGCACCGACGCGCGAGCTGCCCTTGCCCGTCGCGCGGATGCTCAGCCGGTTCAACCCGCAGTTGCGCGCGCTGCGCCCGCAGCTCGGCCACGACTTCGACGCGACCGCCGCGAAGGCGGAACGGCTGCTCGGCTGGAAGCCCCGGCCGATCGGCGATTCGATCGCCGATACGGCCGAGAGCCTCCTCACCCACGGATAGTGCGACCTCAGAAACTGTTGTTGGAGATTCCGGTGCCGAGGATCACCTGGTCGTAGGTGTTGCCGTCGTTGTCGTCCGTGTACGCGACAGCGACCTCGGCGTACGGCGACACCGCGACTGTCAGCTGCTCCTGCCGGCCTGTGGTCACCGAGCTCAGCTTCTGCGACGAGAGGCGGCCGGTGTCGGTGCCGTCGATGCCGAAGCCACGGACCCACACGTCCGGGTCGGTGCCTTGAACGGTCCAGCCGACAACTGTCTGCGCCTGGTCGTCGACGCCGATCGACGGCGCAGTGCCGCCGGCGGTGACAGTCGTATCGGCGTAACGTGCCGTACCGGTCGATGTGAACGAGCGCGTCGACACACCCGCATCCGACTGCCAAGCCACGGCGAAGTCGCCGGTGAAGTTGGCTGCCACCGCTGCATGCGTCTGCTGGCCGGCGGTCGTCGCGTTGGCGACCCGGCGGGACAGGCTGGCCGCACCGTTCGTACGAGCGAGGCGGATCAGGCCGACGTTGTAGTCGGCGTTCGCGTCACCGTCCTCGTCCCACACGACTACTGCGTCGCCTGATGCCGACACCGCCACGTCCGGGTTGTGGTGCTGGCCGGTCGTCTGCGAAGCGGTGACCTCCCAAGCGCGCGTACTGGGACCTGTGAAGCCGGCAGCCTTCACCGTGGCCGGCGTACCGGTCTGGATGTCCTCCCAGGCCACAGTGAATGCCACCGCGGCACCAGCAGGCGCACCGTCCGGGTCTACAGCGACACGTGGGTTGATCTGTTGCCCAGTGGCACTGGTGTTGGCGTTACCGGATGCCGTGACGGTGCCGGCCGTGTTCACCACGCGGTACGGGATGTTGTAGTACCCGTTGCCGTCCGGGTCGTCCTGCCAGACGACGACTGCGTTGCCCTTGTCGTCCAGGCCGACGTCCGGGTGCAGGTGGCGCCAGTTGGTCACACCGCTGCTGCCTGCGGCGGACAGCTTCTTCTCGTACGCCGCGGTGCCGTTGTGGAACAGCCGCAGGTAGATCTCGCTGTGTACGTTGTCGGTCGCGTTGTCGGTGTCGCGGTCGTCCTCCCAGACCACAGCGACGTACCCGTTCCGGTTGGTCGCGATCGAGGCGTTGTCCTGGTCGCCGGTCGCGACGCTGTTGGCGGTCGCCCAGGTCGGGGCGGCGATGTGCGCCGAGGCCGTGCCTGCCGTGAACGTTAGTGCAGTCGCGGCAAGAGCTGTGAGAGCAACAAGCTTCTTCATGTCACACCGCCTGCAGGCCGGGGTGGCCATCTTGGACGACGAACGACTTCACCGTCGCAGCCGCGGCGCCGTGCTCGGAAACCTTGGCCACGTTACGGAAATCGGCCCGCAGCTCGGTCGGGCTGACCGTCGCGCGCACGTAGCCGCGGCGGTTGTTGTAGAACTTGAGCCACGGGTTGGTGCCGACATCGGGGACCGTCGTGGACCCGTCACCGTCACCACTGGACGTCACCGAGCTGGTCACCAGCTCGGTACCGATCGTTGCCGAGTTCGCGTTGTTGTAGTCGGCCTTGATCTCGGTCGCCCACGCCCGGTGCACGTCACCGGTCAGTACGACGGGGTTCCGTACGGACCGGTCCACCCAGCCCTGCTGGATGCGTGCCCGCGACGCGCGGTACCCGTCCCACGAGTCCATGCTCGCGCCCGTGGAGTTGAAGCGGCGCGCGAAGAACACCTGCTGGCCGATGATGTCCCAGGTACCGAGGTGCTGGCCCAGACCGTCGAGCAGCCAGCTCTCCTGGGCGTTCCCGGGCAGACTGCGCGACGCCAGGTCCGCGTCCGAGCACTGCTTCCAGCCGTCACCACAAGCCTGGTCGTTGCGGTACTGCCGGGTGTCGAGCATGTGGAACGTTGCCAGGCTCCCCCAGCGCAGCCGCCGGTACAACTGGATGCCGTTGCCGCTGTTCACCTGTGCGGGCCGCAGCGGCATGTTCTCGTAGTACGCCTGGTACGCAGCCGACCGCCGCGCGGTCCACTGCGCCGTGGTCAGCGCGGGCGTGTTGTTCTCCCGCACCGTACCCGCGTAGTTGTTCTCCACCTCGTGGTCGTCCGGTACGACGATCCACGGCGCGGCTGCATGCGCTGCCTGCAGGTCCGGGTCGGTCTTGTACTGGGCGTACCGGCGGCGGTAGTCCGCGATCGACACGATCTCGCTGCCGAGGTGCAGCCGGGTACGGTTGGCCGTGGCGCCGTACTCGTAGATGTAGTCGCCGAGGTGCAGGATGACGCCCGGGTTCTCCTCGGCCATCCGGCGGTAGACGGTGAAGTACCCCTCCTCGTAGTGCGAGCAGGAGGTGAACGCCATCAGCAACTCGCGGCCGGCGGCGCCGATCGCGGGCGTCGTACGGGTCCGGCCGACCGGCGAGATGTGGCCCTGCGCGCGGAACCGGTAGAAGTAGTCGGAGTCCGGGTTGAGGCCACCGGCGATCGCGTGAACGGAGTGCGCGGCGGCGTACTTCGCGGTGACGGTCCCGGAGGCGACCAGGGTGGCGAACGTGTCGGTCGTCGACACCTGCCAGTCGACGGCGACATCGGCGTTCGCCATCCCACCCTGGCCGTCGGCGTTGGTCGGCGACGGGGCCAGGCGGGTCCAGAGCACGACGCTGTTCGCATCCGGTTCTCCGGAGGCGATGCCGAGCTGGAACGGGTACGGGACGGCGGCGGTGGCGGTGATCACCGAGGACTGGGCTGTTGCTGCTTGACCGGCCGGAAGGGCGCCGGCCCCAGCCACGGCGAGTCCGCCGAGAACGAGGGTCCTGCGACTGATTGGGCTCATGGATCTCACCTTCACAATGACTCAGGGCGGTGGGCCCCCGGATCGGTCGAACTGCGGGTGACCATTCGGGAACCTTGAGTGTGTGCGGTGCTTCGTGCCCATGATGGCGCAGAATTGGTAAGTTTCCTACAGAACGAGGATGAGCAAAACCAGGGCGGGAATGCCTTCGAGTAGCGCGTTCAACCAGAGCCGTCGCTCCGAAACGACCAGCACGATCGCCATGAAGGTGTGCTGGGCTGCCGTGAACGTCACCAGTGCATGGCCTGCGGCGACCTGATCGGCGTTCACCAGGACGACGCCGGCGACCAGTGCGGCCGCGGTGGTCAGGTTGTACCAGCCCATGTTCACGGTCCACAGCCGTACGGCGTCGAAGTCGGCCGGCTTGGTCAGGAACATCGGGTACAGCTTGGGATGCCGGTAGAGCAGCGACTCCATCACGAACACCGAGGTGAGCATCACCGCGATGACGATCGCCAGCACCTGCGCCGCCGTACTCATGACAGGTCCGCGAAGAGCGCACTCATCCGGCCGGTCTGGCTGATGGTCAGGAACTTGGCCGCCGGCGTCAGGACCGAGAACGTGTTCATCGTCCCCGCCGGGATGCTGATCGAGGAGCCGGGCCCGAGGTCGTAGCCCCGATCCCCTGCCTGGACAAGGATCCGGCCCTGCAGGACGTAGAACGCCTTGCTCCAGGACTCGGTGTGCGGCGGCGCCGCATCGGCGCGCGGGGCGTCGACCTCGAACACCTCGTACTGCCCGCCGGTGTGCTCGGTGCCGATCTTGACGGTCACGGTCGCATCCGGGACGGCGTACTCGACGCCGCTGCCCGCGGTGCACAGATGCACTGATTCGCTCATGGCAGCGACGTTAGGAACCTGCCGGGTGTCCGGATATCCCGTGCCGATGGGCTTCCGAGGGCACCTTAATCCCCACATTTGCGGGATAGGCGGCGCCGGTACGGCGGCGCATACTGAGCGCATGTGGGAGGGCCGGGCGCGGGCCGCGCGCCGGGACATCGCGGCACTGGCGACGTCAGGGGTGGGCGTCGCGGAACTGCACGCCGCCGCGATCGAGGTGGTCGAGCAGGTCGTCGGCAGTGAGCTGACCTGCTGGGCCGGCATCGACCCGGGCACGCTGGTGATCAGCTCGATGACCAGCGGAGCGGCCCGCATTCCCGTCGAGTACGAGCCGCGGCTGGCCGAGACCGAGTACGCCGGCAGCGTGCCGAACTCGTTCGCCGACCTGGCCCGGACGTCGCACCAGGTCGCGCGGCTGTCGGACCTGCCGTACCGCGAGGTGGTCGGGCACCGGCGGCTCAACGAGGTGTGGCGGCCGCTCGGCATCGAGCACGAGGTGCGGACCACGTTCGTCGTCGACGGGGACTGCTGGGGTGCGGCCGGGTTCGTCCGCAGCGGGCACGACTACACCGATCGGGAGCTGGAGTTTCTCGGGTCGGTGGCGCCGGTGATCGGCGCGGCGACGCGGGTCGCCGTCAGGACGGACGCCCACGGCTACCGCGGACGGGTCGGCCCGTCGATCGTCGTCACCGGCGCCAGTGGTCAGCCGCGGGCGATCACCGCGGCGGCGCAGACCTGGCAGGACGAGCTCGGGCAGCGGTTCGGCGTACTGGTCAAGGCCGTCGTAACCGGGACGCGGGCCGCGAGGTCTGGCACGTTCGAGGCGCGGGTACAGACCGCGGCGAGCGGCTGGATCCTGATGCAGGGCAGCCGTTTGCTGGGCGATACCGAGGAGGTCGTGGTGACGATCGAGCCAGCGTCCGGTCAGCACCTGCTCGGGATGCTGCTCGCGGCGTACGGGCTGACCACGCGGGAACGGGAGATCTGCCTGGAGATCATCGCCGGGCACACCACCGGCGAGATCGCCGACCGGCTTTCGATCTCGCCGCACACGATCCAGGACCATCTGAAGGCCGCGTTCGCCAAGGTCGGCGTCCGCAGCCGCGGTGAGCTGGTCGCGACCCTCAGGCCGGAATGAGCTGTTTGCGGTACGTCCCGGGCGGGACGCCGAAGTCGCGCTTGAACGCCTTCGCGAACGCGAACTCCGAGGTGTAGCCGATCTGTTTCGCGACCGTGGCGAGCGGGCGATCGTGGTCCCGCAGCAGCCGCGCCGCGGTCGTCATCCGCCAGCGGGACAGGTACGTCAACGGGGGCTCCCCGACCGCCTCGGTGAACCGCCGCGCGAACGCGGCCCGCGACAACCCGACGTCCGACGCCAGCTCCGCAACGGTCCACGCTGCACCGGGCCGCTCGTGGATCAGCTCCAGCGACTGCACGACGGCCGGATCGGTCAGCGCCCGCGCCCAGCCGCGCTCGGTCGGGCAGTCGTTGTCCTCGAACCAGGCCCGCAGGATCAGTACCAGCAACGCGTCCACCAGCGCCGGCACGACCGCCGCGGCGCCGGGCCGCTGCGCCTCGAGTTCCTCACCCAGCATGCTGATTGCCGTGTGCAACGAACGGTGCCGGCCGGGGTTCGCCGGTACGACGACCACGTCGGGCAACCCGGTCAGGACCGGATGCGGGCGCTCGCGATCGAGGAGGTACGTCCCACACAACAGCAACGTACGGGCGCCCTGGCCCTGCTGCGGCTCCTCGACGGCCGGGTCGAACTCGACGAGCGGTGAGTCCGGCTGGTCGGCGAGCGCATGCTCGACGCCGCGAGGCAGCAGCACCGCATCGCCCGGCCCGAGCGGGATCGGGTCCCCCGCGGGCGGCAACAACCACGCCGTGCCTTGCAGTACGAGGTGGAACGTGGCGCCGAACGAGTGCCCGAAGTGCAGCCCCCACGGACCGCGGACGACGTTGCGCCCGGAGGCCGCCGGGCCGTTCCGCAGCGCGGCGACGACATCGGCAAGAACATCCATACCGTCATGATACGCGCAGCGGTCAAGACGATCGGATATAGATCTGCGCTTCATGGACATAGATCCGCTCATCCACGCCCTCTAAGGTCGAAGACAGAAGCCAACGATCAAGGAGCAAGGATGAGCATCGTCGTCACCGCCGCAACCGGCCACCTGGGCACTCTCGTCGTCGACGAGCTGCTGCAGCGGGTCCCCGCCGACCAGGTCGTCGCGGTCGCGCGGAACGCCCAGAAGGCCGCCCCGCTTGCGGAGCGCGGCGTCGAGGTACGGATCGCCGACTACAACGACACCGACGCGCTCGCGAAGGCGTTCGGCGCCGACGACACGGTGCTGCTGATCTCGGGTCTGGACGCGAACCGCCTCGACCAGCACAAGGCGGTCATCACGGCCGCTCGCGAGGCCGGCGTCGCGCGGATCGTGTACACGGGTGCGCTCGGCGGGCCGGAGGCCGACTTCGACCTGGCCGCCGACCATCGCGCCACCGAGCAGGCGATCCTCGATTCGGGCCTGACGTACACGTTCCTCCGCAACGGCTGGTACAACGAGGTCTACACCGACCAGATCCCCGTGCAGTTGCAGCACGGGGTCGTCGGGAGCGCGGGCGACGGGCGGATCGGGTCGGCCGCGCGCCGCGACTACGCCGCGGCGGCAGCCGTCGTACTGACCGGTGAAGGGCATGAGAAGAAGGCGTACGAGCTGAACGGCGACACGGCCTGGACGCTGACCGAGTACGCCGCCGAGCTCGCGAAGCAGTCCGGGAAGCCCGTTGCCTACAACAACGTCTCCCCCGCCGACCACGCGCAGGTGCTGATCGGCGCCGGCCTCCCGGAGCCGGTGGCCCAGATGTTCGTCGGCGTCGACGACGCGATCAGCCGCGGCCGCCTCGCGGGCCGCGGTTCCGACCTCGCCCGTCTCATCGGCCGCCCGACGACCGCGATCGCGGACAGCATCGCTGCTGCGCTGCAGGGCTGACCTTGGACGGCCACGCAGGCAGAACCCCCGATTCTGCGCCTTTTCGGGCTGAAAACCGGACTTCTGCCTGCGTGGCGATCCATCAACCCGCCGCGACCACCTTGTTGCGCTGCTCGCCGAGGCCGTCGGCCCAGACGCGCAGGACGTCGCCGGGGCGGAGATACCTGGGCGGCTTCTGGCCCGCGCCGACGCCGGCCGGCGTGCCGGTGCTGATCACGTCGCCCGGGTACAGCGTCATGAACTGCGAGATGTAGTGCACCAGGTGCCCGACGCCGAAGATCATCTCGGCCGTCGAGCTGTCCTGCAGCACGTCGCCGTTCACGTCCAGCCCGAGCTTGATCGCCTGCGGGTCCGGGACCTCGTCCGCGGTCAGCACCCACGGACCGAGCGGGCAGAACGTCGCCGCGTTCTTGCCCTTGTCCCATTGCCCGCCGAGCTCGAGCTGGAAGTGCCGCTCGGACACGTCGTTGACGAGCACGTACCCGGCGACGTGGTCGAGGGCGGCGGCCTCGTCGTCCAGGTACGCCGCCGTACGCCCGATGACGACGCCGAGCTCGACCTCCCAGTCGGTCTTCTCGCCGCCGCGCGGAATCACCACGTCGTCGTACGCGCCGACCACGGTGTCCGGCGCCTTCATGAACAGGATCGGCTCGGCCGGCGCCTGCTGTCCGCCCTCGGCCGCATGGTCGGCGTAGTTGAGGCCGACGCAGACGATCTTGCCGGGGTCGAGCGGCGGCGCGATCCGGACGGCGTCGAGGTCCAGCGCCGCACCGTCCGGCGTTCGCTCGCGGCCCGCCCCGAACGGCTCGGCCGGGCCCGCCAGCGGCTGCACCCTTCCGTCGTCGTTCAGGACGGCGTCCCGCAAGCCGTCGGAGGTATGGATCCGGAGCAGTTTCACTTGTTCCTCCAGCCAGAGTTCTTCGCCCAGTTCAGGTACGCGATGCCCAGCGCATGCGAGCCTTGCACAGGAACGAGCTGCGCGGCGTCGTAGACCCGCAACGACTGCTGGTAGATCAGCACATCCTGCTCGGCGAACTCGCCCCAGCGCGCGCATTGCACCGCGTTGGCCGGTACCGCCACGCCGGTCCCGTCGACGCGGAGCCAGACCTCGGTCGCGGACCTGATCAGCTTGTGCGTGAACGTTCTGGCGAACGCCTGCACGTCGGTGACCGGCCCCCCGTCGATCCCTGCGTCGTACGCGGCGTGCACGAACTCCGTGCTGATCGCCGCGTGGCTCAGGTCCTCGACCTGCTTCGAGGCCGGGTACGACGGCGTGTACTCCGAGATGCCCGCGGTCTTCGGGTACCCGGCGTACAGCTCGCTGTACGGCGGCCAGTACGTCCACACGTAGGCGTCGCCAACGATCCGCAACGCGGGCTGGTACGCCTTCAGCATCTGCACCACGCGGGACCGGTAGTGCGGGTTGCCGGTCGCCCGGAACAGCTCCACCAGCACCTGGCCGATCGCCTGACTCTGGTTGTACGGCTGGATCGTGCCGTCGAACGGGATCGGCGCGCCCTTCGGCCACACGTAGTCGCCGGTCCCGTCCGGTCGCGACACCCACTCCGCGTCGTGGAACGCGACCGCCTCGGTCGCCGCGTCGAGGAGCTGCTGCGCGAACCGCACGCGCGGACCACGGCGCAGCTTCGGCGACTTGAGCACCATCCGCGCGTACCGGGCGAGCGGGAACGCGACCATCCCGGTGTGTACGGCGAACACGTAGAACTGCGGCTGGAAGGTAATCGTGGCCGCTGCCGGTGCAGGCGCCGCGGCCGGAGCCTCGCGGAGATCGACGGCGGTCCAGCGCAGCCCCGCGTTGTACGCATTGTTGACAGCGGTGACGACGTACGTCGGTGAGGCCGGATCGAGCGTCACGCCCGGCAGCGTCACGACCGTGGTCGTTGCCGGGTTGCGGAGGACCAGGTCGAAGAGGCCGTCGGCAACGTTCGAGACCTCGGCGGTCGACTCGCCCGACCGGGATCCGGCCCAGCGCACCTGGACCGCCGCCTTGCCGGTGCCGTCCGGGAGCACGCCGTGACCGGCCGTGTAGTTGCCTGCAGTACGCCAGACCTTGCCGGACCGTCCGGCGTAGTCCTTGACGTGCCGGGCGTGATCGGTGGTCGCCATCACGTGCCGGGCCCGGTCCTCGAACGTCCGCAGGTACCGCTCGTCCTGGTACGCCTCGTACATCCGGAGCAGGCTGAGCAGGAAGTACGACTCACCCCAGGCGTAGAGGCCGACCTCGTTGTTCTGTGGGTCGGAGGCCAGGTAGCCGGCTTGCGCGGCGTCGAAGGCCTGTGGTGAGTCGTAGACAAGTGGATCGGCGGACGCGGTCAGGGCCGGGAGGCCGGCCCAGGCGGCGACGCCGCCGGCGGTTGTTCCGAGCAGGAGTGATCGACGGCTGGGGCGCATTCTTGCCTCACAAGGGGGTGGACGGGCTGGGCGGTCAGCCTTTGACGGCACCGCCCATGCTGTTGAGGATGCGTTTCTGGAGCAGCAGGAAGACGGCGATGACCGGAACGAGCGAGATCACGGTGCCGGCGGCGAGGCCGCGGACGTCGGTACCGGCGACCCCGCTCAGGTAGGCGATCCCGAGGGCGATCGGGAACTTGGACTGGCTGGTGAGCACGACGAGCGGCCAGATGAAGCTGTTCCACACCGAGACGAAACCGAGGATCGCGAGCACGGCGAGCGTGGGTGCGACGATCGGTACGCAGATCCGCCAGAAGATCGCGAACTCGTTCGCGCCGTCGACGCGGGCGGCCTCGATGACCTCGTCCGGGATCTGGGAGAACGCCTGGCGGAGCAGGAAGATGCCGAGCGAGGACAGGATCGCCGGCAGGATCACCGACGCGAACGTGTCGGTCAGCCCGAGCTGGCTCATCACCAGGAACCGCGGGATCAGCATCAGCTCGCCGGGCAGGAACATGATCGACAGGAACAGCATGAAGAACAGGCCGCGGCCGCGGAACGCGATCCGCGCCAGCGGGTACGCCGTCAGCGCGGACACGACCAGATACACCGGGACCGTGATGCCGACGTAGATCACCGAGTTCACCAGGAACCGTGCGTACGGGATCGTGGTCCACGCCTCGCGGAACCAGTCGGCCACCGGCGGCCGCGGGATCAGGTCCGGCGGGAACCCGAACACGTCCTGGGTGGCCGGTTTCGTCGCGGCGCTGAGCAGGATCAGGAACGGGCCGACGAACAGCGCCGCCACCGCGACCAGCAGGACGTACCAGGCAATCCGGCGGCTCATCAGACGTCCTTCCGTCGGGTGACCAGCAGATTGAACCCGGCCAGCACGATCATGATTGCCCATAGCAACAGACCGACGGCGCTCGCATAGCCCATGTCGTAGTCCTGGAAGGCTTTCGACCAGATGTAGTAGCCGAGGGTGAGTGTGGAGTCGAGTGGGCCGCCGCGGGTCAGTACGTAGACGGACTCGAACGCCCGCATCGCCTCGAGCATGCTGAGCACGAGCGTCACCGCGAAGGTCGGCCGCAGCGCCGGTACGACGACGTGCAGCAGCCGCTGCCACGCATTCGCGCCGTCGATCGTCGCCGCCTCGACCTGCTCGGACGGTACGGACTGCAGGCCGGCCAGGTAGATCATCATGAACAGACCGGCGTTCTTCCACGCCTCCAGCAGGACGACGGTCGGCAGCGCCCAGTGCCGGTCGAGCAGGAAGTCCGTCGGGCCGGCGCCGAACAGGCCGAGCACCCAGTTCACGATGCCCTCGCGGTTGAAGACGTACCGCCAGGCGACAGCCACCGCGACCATCGACGTGATGACCGGAAGGTAGTAGAGCATCCGGAACGCCTGGATCGCGCGCAGCTTCAGGTTCACCAGCATCGCCAGGAACAGCGGGGCGACCACTGTCAGCGGCAGGAACATCAGAACGAACAGCAGGGAGTTCCGCAGCGCGATCCAGACCCGCGGGTCGTGCCCGAGCCGGATGAAGTTGTCCAGCCCGGAGAAGCGCACCGGATGCACGATGTCGTAGTCCGAGAACGCCAGCTGGATCGCGATCACGGCCGGCCAGGCGAACATCGCGGCATAGAACAACAGCCCGGGCAGCATGAACACGTACGGCGTGTACCAGTGCTGACCGACGACGCGCCCCTTCAGACCCGGCATGCACGCTCCTTGTGTCTGAAACCTGGCTTTCAGACCGGAACCGTAGCGCACAACTCCGGACCGCAGGAAGCGCCAACTCCAGAAAATTTCTGGCTTCTTCCGTTGACTCACGCCAGATCATGGCGAACACTCTGGTGTCTGTAAGTCCGGTTTAGGACACTTCATTCTGAGGAGCCACCGATGGCCCGACTCCGACTCGCACTCGTCGCCACTCTCGTGCTCGCGCTGGCAGGCTGCGTGTCCGGCAGCCCGGCCGGCGGCAGCGACGACCAGAAACAGTCCGGCGACGCGTACTCCGGTGACGTCGAGTGGTGGACGATCAACCTGCAGAAGAACTACGGGCCGGACATCCAGAAATGGATCGACGCCTACCAGCAGGACCACCCGAAGGTTCACATCAAGTGGGTCGACGTACCGGGGCAGGACATCACCACCAAGCTGCTCGCGGCGCTGGCCAGCGGCAAGGTGCCGGACGTCGTCAACTTCACGTCCTCGACCACCGGGCTGTTCGCCTCGTCGATGGCCGACCTGGACTCGGACTCGCTGTTCAGCAAGGAGGACGTGGCGGCCTACCTGCCGAACCTGACCGACCCGTTGGTGGTCGACGGCAAGCGGATCGCGATCCCCTGGTACAACGGCGGTACGTCGCTGTCGTTCTACAACAAGGACCTGCTGGCGAAGGCCGGCTTCGATCCCGCCAAGCCGCCGAAGACGTACGACGAGGCCCTCGCGCTCGCGTCGAAGTACCACGACGCGACCGGCAAGTCCGCCACGAACTTCATGGCGTACTCGACCGTGGTGCAGGCCGACGGCGTCAAGCTGCTCTCCGAGGACGGCAAGAAGGCCGCCTTCAACACACCCCAGACGCAGGCGCTGCTGGAGAAGTTCAAGCCGCTGTTCACCTCCGGTGTGATCGCGCCGGGCAGCCTCGGCGAGAACCCGCGGGACCTGCCGCAGTCGCTGGAGAACAAGCTGATCGCCTTCAACCCGGCGGCCGTGTCCAGCTCGCTGCTCAACGTGCAGAAGAACGCGCCCGCGGTCTACTCGTCGATCGTGGTCGGCCCGCCGGTGACCGGTGCCGACGGCAAGTTCTACATGCCCGGCCAGCAGGTGATGGGGATCCCGGCGAAGTCGGACAACCAGGCCGCGGCGGCCGCGTGGCTGAAGTACGTCGCGGCGCCGGAGCAGCAGCTCGCGCTCTGCAAACTGGTGCCGATCTACCCGTCCTCGGTGAAGGCGCTCGAGGACCCGTTCTTCACCGACATCAGCGGGACGACGCCGGCCGACCAGGCCCGCAAGATCCTGATCGACACGTTCAAGCAGAGCGTGGACGCGTCGATGGGGTCCGGGAACGACGAGCAGCTGCGACAGCTGTTCGACGCCCAGGTCCGGGCGTACATGTCAGGGACGAAGACCTCGAAGCAGGCACTGGACGACGCCGAGAAGGCGTGGAACGACACACTGGCGAAGGGCAAGTAACGTGACGGACACGCTGCGGATCGGGATCGTCGGCGCGGGGATCATGGGGCGTGGCAACGCATTGTCGTTGTCCGGCCGGGCCGGCGCCGAGATCACCGCGGTCACCAGCCGGTCGGCGGCATCGGCCGAGCAGCTGGCCGGTGAGATCGCCGACCGCGGTGCCCGCCCGGTCGTCTATCCCGATCTCGAGGCGTTGCTGGCCGCGGACACGGTGGATGCGGTCGTCCTGACCACGCCGGACGACGTCCACGGCGAGATGATGGTGCAGGCCGCGGAGGCCGGGAAGCACATCCTGGTGGAGAAGCCGATGACCACGTCGGTCGCGGAGGCCGACGCCGCGGTGAAGGCGATCCGTGAGCACGACGTGGTCGCGATGTGCCTGTTCAACCACCGCTGGGTGCCCGCGTACGCGCAGGCGTACGAGCTGCTCGGCGACCTCGGTGACGGCGCGGTCGCGTACGCCCGCAAGGACGACACGATCTTCGTACCGACCGAGATGCTGTCGTGGGCGGACCGCACCACGTGTGCGTGGTTCCTGTCGAGCCACGACATCGACCTGGTGTCGTGGCTGCTCCGCGACCAGGTACGCCGGGTCTACGCGACGGCGCGCTGGGGCAAGCTGCGCTCGCTCGGGATCGACACCCCGGACGCCATCCAGATCCAGGCGGAGTACTCGCGCGGTGCGGTCGCGACGTTCGAGTCGGCGTGGATCTATCCGAACACGTTCCCGACGGTTGTGGATTCGTACGTCTCCGTGGTCACGGACAACGGCGTCGTGCAGCTGGACCGGCAGAAGGAGAGCGTCGTCGTCGCGAAGCCGGACGGGTACAGCTACCCGCGGAACATGCTCCAGCGGGTGATGCACGGGGTCCCGGCCGGTGCGTACGCGGACGCGATCGCGCACTGGGTCGACTGCTGCCGTACCGGACGCCAGCCGCTGATCACGATCGAGAGCAGCCGCAACGTGACGGCGGTCCTGGAGGCCGCGCACCTGTCGATCGAGACCCGCCAGCCGGTCGATGTCTCCATGCTGGCCGATGCATGACCGCCGGACCGGAGAAGCCCCGGCATATCGACGGGCGGATCAATCAGATCGAGACCGACGATCTGCTGAAGGCATTTGGTTCACCGGCTTCTGACCTGGCTGGTCTGCGCAGGTTTGTCGGTGAGCAGATGCAGCGGCCGGCGTGGCCATTGCCTGAGTCAACTGCCGCAGTGGCTGCAGCTGCACCCCTGTTGGCGGGTGTGGACGTTACTGGCGCAGGGCTGGGCCGGTCGCAGCTGTACGGGTTCCACTACCTCGGCTGGCTGGCTCCAGGGGTACAGGCCTGGTTGCAGACAGGCGATGTGCGCTACCTGGAGGCTTTCGAGCGGCATCTGGACGACTGGGTGACCCGCCGCGACTCCGTGACCGGTGAGTGGCCGGGGCTGGATGTCATCTGGTACTCCCTAGGCACCTGGGCTCGTTGCCGCAGTCTCCTGCCCATACTGGAAGTTCTGACCGCGTCACCGCTCTCCGACCGCGTGTGGGGTCGGCTGGTCGCAACACTGCTCGGCGGCGCCCGCTGGTCGTACGACGAGCATGACGTGTTCCGCCACGGCAACTGGCAACTGGTGTGCGCTACTGAGCTCCTCCACATCAGCGCGGTACTGCCGTGTCTCGTGGAGGCTGACGCGTGGGCCGCACGTGCACGGGAGCGGATCGAGGAGCACCTGGTGCTGGACGTCTATCCGGACGGTGGGCACTACGAGCGTTCCCCCGGGTACCACCGGATGGTCCTGACCGCTCTACAGACCGCGGCGCGCATTGACCCGGCTGTGGCAGCACATCCGCGCTTTGCCGCCATGCACACGTGGATGCGCGAGCTGGTGTCTTCTGGCGGATGGATGCCCCATCTGCAGGACAGTGGCATCGAGTGGCCGGATGAGTCGCTACAGCGCGGCAGCCAACTGCTGGGCGACCAGGTGGTTTCTGAGCTCGCACCGTCGACGGTGCTACCTGAATCGGGCTACACGATCCTGCGGGGAGAGGATGTCCGGGCGGTGATCAACCACGGCCCGCACATCGAGCACGAGTTGGAGTCGCACTCGCATCGCGCCGTGCTCGATCTGGTGCTGGACGGGTGGCAGCACCCGTTGCTGTGGGAGGCGGGTGGTCCCCCGAGCTACGACGATCCGGCGTACCTGACGTGGTTCCAGTCAGGCCGCGGCCACAACACGGTGCTCGTTGACGACCGGGAGCTGTCCACTGATCGGCAGGTGTCGGTCGACCCATTGATCGACACCGGCCGGCTCGCCGCGTTCTCAGGACGCCACCACGGCAACGGCATCCCGCAGTCCCGGACGATCACCATGGTTCGCGAGCAGCCGTCGTACGTCGTCGTGACCGACAATGCCTCCGGTCCGCACACGTTCCGGGCCGGCTGGCACGCGCTGCACCCGTGGCGCCAGGTCGGACCGCAGGCGTACGACGCGTCGGCACCGGACGGGCCGGGCCTCCTGCTCGTCGAAGCGGATGCTGGATCGACCGCTGACACCACGGAGGGTGTGGCGCGGCGGCCGGTGCTGGATCGTCGCTCGGCCGAGTACGGTCCGCTGCATTCACTGACATTGACGCGCTCGACGGGCGACTTCACCACGGTCCTGGTGCCACACGCCGACGGTCAACCGCCTGTAGTGTCGGCCGAGCGGGTCGGTGGTGAGCTGGTGGTCATCTCCGGCGCGACGGTGGACCGGATCGGTCCGGCGACGTGGGTTCGGACCGTCGACGGGAAGTTGTCCTGGGCAACCGGTTGGCGCGTACGGGAGCTCGTTGGGCTGGTGCGAGCCACCGGCGACGTCGACGTACAACTGTCCGGTGACTCGCTCGAGGTGACCTGCTCGGAACGCTGCGGGCTCTGGGTTCGCGCACAGGACGGCGTCCGGCTCGACGGGATCGCGGTCGACGCGCCGATCGAGGACGGGTGGGCGCAGCTCACGCTGCCGTACGCGGGAACCTGGACGGTCGACGGGGTTCGGCATGAGTGACGACGTGACGAGCGGCTGGTTCGACGCGCGGGTGGTGACCGGCCTGCACCCTGCGTCGCTCCTCCCACCCACCGACCGGGACGCGATCGCCGCGCATCTCGACCGGTTCGAGTTGTCTGGCGCCCTGGTCAGCGCGATGGCGTCGGTGTTGCACGACCCGATCGGCGGTAATGCCGAGGCCTCCGCGGTTGCGCACAGCCTCGCCGATCGAGGCGTACTCGCCTGCTGGACCGCCATCCCCGCAACGGCCGGCGAGCTTGACTCATTGACCGCGCTCGTCGATCGCGCCCTCGGCGAGGACGTCGCGGCCTTCCGGATCCACCCCGCCTCGCACGGCTACTCCCCCGCGCTGCTCGACGAGCTGTACGAGGCACTCGAGGCCAACGGGCTCCCGCTCTGCGTCGACGCCGCGGAACTCCCCTGGCCGGCCATGGCCGCGATCGCAACCCGCTGCCCCCGGTTGCCGATCGTCGTGTCAAATGTCGGCTACCGGAAACTCCGCGACCTCTGGGCCGTACTTGATGGGCACACCAACGTGTACGTCGACCTCGTGGACTTCGCCGCACACCAGGGCGTCGAATGGCTCGCCGCCAACGACCTGGCCGAGCGGCTCCTGTTCGCGACCGGTCTCGGCGTCCGCGATCCCGGTGAGAGCGTCGTCCGGCTGGCCTGGTCCGGCCTCGACGACGCCGCGATCCGGCTGGTCGGTGCGGGCAACGCAAACCGCTTGTTCCGTTCGGGAGGCCGTTCATGATCGGGCGCCGGCCACAGCATCGGGTCGTCGACGTGCACGCGCACCTCGGCCCGTACTCGCTGTTCTTCATCCCCGAGCCGGACGCCGCCACGATGGTCGCCGTGATGGACAAGACCGGGACCGACGTCACCGTACTGGCGGCCAACCGCGCGATCCAGCAGGACGCCCACCTCGGCAACTCGCAGTCGCTCGCGGCCGTGGACGCGTATCCGGACCGGATCGCGGCGTATGCCGTCATCAACCCGTGGCAGGACCCGGAACGCGAGCTCGAGCGGCTCGCGGACGACGAGCGCTTCGTCGGCATCAAGGTCCATCCGAGCCTGCACCACTACCCCGTCACCGGTGCGCGCTACGCCGCCATGTGGAAGTTCGCGGAGTCCACCGGTTGCCCCGTACTCAGCCACTCCGAGCACAGGTCCCCGTACGACGCGCCTGCACTGTTCGCCGAGGTCGCGGAACGCTACCCGGGGACGTCGGTGATCCTGGGGCATGCCGGGATCACGCCGCCGGGCGTCGACGAGGCGATCGAGGTCGCCCGGCGCTACGAGTCGCTCGTACTGGAGGTCTGCGGTTCGCACATGACCGGGCCGCTGATCCGCTCGATGGTCGACCAGGTCGGCAGCGACCGGGTGCTGTTCGGGTCGGACTTCCCGTTCATCGACCAGCGGATGTCGCTCGGCCGGGTGGTCTGTGCACCGCTGACGGAGAGCCAACGCCAAGATGTTCTCAGCGGGAACGCCCGCAAGCTGTTCCGGTGGCGGGCGCTGCCAGGAGAACAAGGGATTGGCGGTTCAGATGAGTGACGAGACCCAACCTGCCGAGCAGCTGGGCGAGCGGTTGCCGTCGGTGACGGTCGGTCTGTTCGGGCCGCGTCGGCTGGTGAAGACGATGGCGGAGGTCGGCCAGGAGGTCGCTGAGCGCTCCGCCCACGGCGTCCGGTTCCTCACCGGTGGCTATGACGACCTGTCCGAGGCCGAGGACCGGTACCTGCGGCTGCGGGACCGGATCGATGCGGCAGTCTTCCCGGGCCCGTGGATGTTCGACCTGGCGACCACCGGCCACTGGTTGACCGTCCCGTCCACTCACCTGCCGCTGACCGGTGCGGCACTGTACGCGGCGCTGCTGCGCGCCTCGCTGACGATCCAGGACGTTGACCTCAGCCGGGTCAGCATCGACTCGCTCTCCCTCGCCGACGTTGCGGAGGCGTACAGCGAGATCGGCCTGGACGCCGCCGAGGTGTACGACGTCCCGTACGAAGGCCCTTCGTCGGTGGACGGGTTCGCGGCGTTCCACCGGGAGAAGTACGAACGGCAGCACACCACGGTCGCCCTGACCACGATCCTGTCCGTGGAGCGCGAACTGCTCGCGACCGGCGTACCGGTGCTGCGGATCGCACCGACGCGATCGAGCGTGCGGGATGCGCTGGAAACCGCCGTACTGCTCGGTCAAGGCACGCGGATGGGAGCGCACCAGCTGGCGATGATCGCCGTACAGGTCATCCCGTCACGGGCGGAGTCCGGCGACTACTGGCAGCAGGAGCTGGCGTTGCTGACGCACCAGAAGCTCCTGGCGGAGGCACGTCAGGTCGGAGCGACCGTCACGCGCCGGTCCGACACCCTGTTCCTCGTGACAACCACGTACGGCGCTTTGGTACGGCTGACCGAGCAGTTCGCGTACGCGCCGTTCCTGGGCGCCCTGACCGCGCAGCTCGGCGTACCGGTCGCTGTAGGTGCCGGCACTGGGCAGACTGCTCGTGCAGCGGAGGCAAACGCCCTGCTGGCCGTGGAGGACTCGGTGGGAGCCGGTGGCAAGGTCGCGGTGTACCTGGACGGTGGGAGCGACCGGCTGGACCTTGAGCCGGGTCCTGCGACGACTGCCTCCGCACCGGTGGACAGTACGTCGCCAACCGACCAGCGGGCGTTGGAGATCGTCACGTCGATCGCCTCCGCCATGAGCCCCGCCCCTGGCCGGCAGGTCGTTGTGGACGTCGAGAGCGTCGCCTCGATCATGCAGGTCACCCAACGAACCGGCCGCCGCATGCTGAAGGAGCTGGTGGACGCGGGTCTTGCCTGGCCGTTGCCACCGGCCCGTTCCACCGGTGGTGGCCGCCCACGCCAGCAGTTCCGGCTGTTGACCGAAAAGCTCGACTGACCGCCCTGGAGGGTGCTGTGCAGACACCACAAGCCGACCGCCTCTATGCCCGCGCCAAGCAGGTCATTGCGGGTGGAGTGTCAAGCGACGCACGCCGTGCCGAGCGGCCGCTGTTCGTGGACCACGCCAATGGTGCTGAGCTGTGGGACGTGGACGGCAACCGCTACGTCGACTACGTACTCGGCCAGGGCCCCAACCTGCTGGGGCACGCCGCACCGCTGGTCGCCGACGCGGTGTCGGCCCAGGTACGCCGTGGCGTCGCGTACTCCGCACAGCACGAGCTGGAGGCACAGGTCGCCGAGCGTCTGTGCAGCATGGTCCCGGCCGCGGAGCTGGTCCGCTTCAACACTGTCGGCTCCGAGGCGGTGCACGGAGCGATCAGACTGGCCCGCGGCCACACCGGACGGCCGAAGATCGTGAAGTTCGAAGGCAACTACCACGGCTGGCTCGATCCGGTCCTCTACAGCGTGCACCCGGACCTCGCGCTCGCCGGCGACGCCCGGCACCCGACTGCGGTCGGCGGTACGGCCGGCCAGCCGCGCCACGACGCGGACGACCTGATTGTGCTGCCGTACAACGATCTTGAAGCGGTTGCGGAGGTCATGGCTGACGACATCGCCGCCGTCATCCTCGAGCCGCTGCTCTGCAACACCGGCTGCATCACACCGGCGCCCGGCTACCTCGAGGGACTGCGCGAGCTGACTCAGCAGCACGGTTCGCTGCTGATCTTCGACGAGATCATCAGCGGCTTCCGGGTCGCTCCGGGTGGTGCCGGGGAGCTGCTCGGCGTCGTCCCCGACCTGGCCACGTTCGGGAAGGCGATGGCCGGCGGGATGCAGGTGTCCGCGCTGGCCGGCTCGCGTGCGGTGATGACCTCGATCGCCGACGGCAAGGTCGCGCACGCGGGCACGTTCAACTCGCATCCGGTCGCGATGGCGGCAGCGGACGCCGTACTGACCCACCTCGACGAGCAGCGGGACGCCGTGTACCCGCCGCTCAACAACACCGGGCTGCGGTTGATGGCGGGCCTGCGTAGGGCGGCGGAGCGGCACGGCATACCGCTGCTCGCCGACGGGCCGGGGCCGGTGTTCCAGACGTACATCACGGACCAGGCCGAGGTAACCGACTACCGGTCGTTCGCCGCCTGCGACCGGGCGGCGATGGCTCGGTTCCACGCCGGCCTGTTCGCGGGCGGGATCAACATCGTCCCGCGCGGCCTGTGGTTCCTGTCCACCGAGCACACCGCAGCCCAGATCGACGAAACTATTGCGGTAGCAGATTCAGTGCTTTCTTCCCTGTAGGAATTGGATCGAAGGGCTTGCGGTCCTGCTTACAGGTCGTGCCGTCCGCAGGCGCCTTCAACTGGGTCAGGTAGTCGGTGGTCAGCTTGTCGGCACAGGCGCTCTTGCCGATCGTCGTGTGGCCCCAACCCTCGACGGTCACCATCCGGCCGTCCGGGTACAGGTCGGCGTACGGCCTGGTCGCCTCGTACGGGGTGGCCGGGTCGTGGCGGGTGCCGAAGACCAGTACCGGCGCCTGCACCTTGTTCTGCCACGGGCCGAGGAAGGCGTCCTGGTCGCGGACTCCCATGAACTCACACTGGATGCCGATCCACGCGCGGTACGCCCCGAAGTGCGGCGCGCGCTTGTCCGCCGCGGCCGCGTACGCCGGGTAGGACAGCGGGCGACCGGACTGCTTGGCCTCGACGCACGGCTGGAGCGCGCTGCCGATCGAGGTGGTGTAGTCCTCCTGGCGGCGGTTCCACTCGATCAGCGCCTGCGGCGCCTGCACCGCTGCCTTGGCCCGGCTCGTACTGGACAGCTGTGCGAGTTGCGCCCACAGGTCGGCGAGCGCCGGGTAGCCGATCGGGTCGTACAGGTTCGAGAACGTGACCGCGACCGCGACCGCGTACGTCACCTTGATCGTGGAACCGTCCGGCAGCGGCACGTCGACCGGGTGCGTCTTCAGCCGGTCCATCGTGGACTCCACGACCGTCTTCGGGTCGCCGAGCTCGTTCAGTACGCAGTTCGCGCCGGCCTTCTTGCACTCGGCGAGGAACTGCTCGTACGTGTCGTACGCACCGTCGCCCTGCTTGAGCCGGACACCGACCGGGGCCTTGTCACCGTTCGAGCCGGAGTACCACTCGGGGCTCAGCGTGCCGTCCAGGACGAGCGCGCGGACCTTGTTCGGGAACAGCTTGGCGTACGTCGCGCCGAGGTACGTGCCGTACGAGTAGCCGGCGTACGAGAGCTTGTCGTCACCGACCGCCTGGCGAAGCAGGTCCATGTCGCGCGCGACGTTCGCCGTCGAGTAGTGCGCCAGCCGGTCCGGTGAGGTGGTCCGGCAGCTGATCGCGACCTTCGCGCCGTCCACGATGAACTGGCGCTCCTCCTTGGCGCCGACCGGGAACGGCGGGACGTTCGCCAGTGCATTGGACTCGGCAGCCGCCGTCGGGTAACAGGTCGCCGGGTCGGAGTGCCCGACGCCGCGGGGGTCGAAGCCGAGGATGTCGAACTTCGCGCGGAGCTCCGCGGAGTAGATCAGCTGCCCGGCCTGCTGGACGAAGTCCACACCCGAACCGCCGGGACCACCCGGGTTCGTGAACAGGGTGCCGATCTTGTGCGCCTGGTCCGTGGCCGGCAGCCGGGTCAGCGCGATCGTGGTGGTCGGCCCGTGCGGCTTGTCGTAGTCGGTCGGCACCTCGACACTCGCGCACTGGAACGACTTCAGTTTCGGGTCGGTGCCACAACTGCCCCAAGCGATCTTGGGTACATCGGTCTTCGCCTGGGCGACGGCGGCAGTCATCGGCGTCAGCAGTACCAGCGCCACGCCGGCGACAGACAGTCTTCGAAGGATTCTTCTGGGCGTCATGTCACCGACCGTAGGCGGGCCGCTGCTCCCGGCGCGTCCACCACGAGAAGGAGGCCGGGACCCCACCTGCTGGTGGACTCCCGGCCTCCTCCTTCAGACTTTCGAACCCGCTAGGCGCTCTTCTCGCGGCGGTCGCGCTTGGTGCGCTCGATCTGGTCGCGCGGGATCAGCGTCGGGTTGACGTTCTCCAGGACGACCTCGCCGGTGACGACGACCTTCGCGACGTCCTCGCGGCTCGGCACCTCGTACATCACGTTCAGCAGGACTTCCTCCATGATCGCCCGCAGACCACGGGCGCCGGTGCCGCGCAGCAGCGCCTGGTCGGCGATCGCCTCGACCGCGTCGTCATCGAACTCGAGCTCGACGTTGTCGATCTCGAACAGCCGCCGGTACTGCTTGACCAGCGCGTTCTTCGGCTCCGACAGGATCTTGATCAGCGCGTCCCGGTCCAGCGGGGACACCGTCGTGATCACTGGGAGCCGGCCGATGAACTCCGGGATCAGACCGAACTTGAGCAGGTCCTCCGGCATCACGTCGGCGTACCCGCCGAGCTCCTTCGGCTTCTCCGGCTCGCGCACGGCGTTGAATCCGAGGGACTTCTTACCGACCCGCTGCTCGACCATGTGGTCCAGGCCGGCGAACGCGCCGCCGACGATGAACAGCACGTTGGTCGTGTCGATCTGGATGAACTCCTGGTGCGGGTGCTTGCGGCCGCCCTGCGGGGGCACGCTCGCCGTCGTCCCCTCGAGGATCTTCAGCAGCGCCTGCTGCACGCCCTCGCCCGAGACGTCCCGGGTGATCGACGGGTTCTCGCTCTTGCGGGCGATCTTGTCGACCTCGTCGATGTAGATGATCCCGGTCTCGGCCTTCTTGACGTCGTAGTCCGCAGCCTGGATCAGCTTCAGCAGGATGTTCTCGACGTCCTCACCGACATACCCGGCCTCGGTCAGCGCGGTCGCGTCCGCGATCGCGAACGGGACGTTCAGCATCCGGGCCAGGGTCTGGGCGAGATACGTCTTGCCGCAGCCCGTCGGGCCGATCAGCAGGATGTTCGACTTGGCCAGCTCGACGGCCTCGTCCTTCGCGTGCCGGCCGGCGCTGGAGCCGCCCTGGCCGTCGCGGACCCGCTTGTAGTGGTTGTACACCGCCACCGCGAGTGCCTTCTTGGCCACGTCCTGACCGACGACGTACGCATTGAGGAAGTCGTAGATCTCCCGCGGCTTCGGCAGCTCGGTGAGTCCGACCTCGGAGCCCTCGTTCAGCTCCTCCTCGATGATCTCGTTGCAGAGATCGATGCATTCGTCGCAGATGTAGACGCCGGGACCGGCGATGAGCTTCTTGACCTGCTTCTGACTCTTGCCGCAGAACGAGCACTTGAGCAGGTCACCGCCGTCACCAATGCGTGCCACCGGGACAGATCCCTTCTATGCGCAGTCGGACCGATTTCGACGGTACCCCGTACGGGGCCGAAAAACCGCGCCCGCCACCGGGTTGTGACTACGCCGGTGGCGAACGCTTCAGGCTCTTGACAGCCGGTCAGACCGGCCGCCGTTGAACTGAACCTGTTCAGACGCCGGCCGGGACCGGGGCCTTGAGAGACTCGAACACCTGGTCGATCAGGCCGTACTCGACGGCCTGCTCGGCGGTCAGGAACTTGTCCCGCTCGATGTCGCGGGACACCTCCTCGATCGCCTTGCCGCTCGCGTCGGCGATCATCTTCTCCAGCAGCGCGCGCAACCGGAGGATCTCGTTGGCCTGGATCTCGATGTCGCTCGACTGGCCGTAGGTGCCTTCGGTGGCCGGCTGGTGGATGATGATCCGGCTGTTCGGCAAGGCGAACCGCTTGCCCGGCGTACCGGCGGCGAGCAGCACCGCTGCGGCCGAGGCGGCCTGGCCGAGGCACACCGTCGAGACATCCGGCTTGATGTAGCGGATCGTGTCGTAGATCGCGGTCAGCGCGGTGAACGAGCCGCCCGGGGAGTTGATGTAGATGCTGATGTCGCGGTCGGAGTCCATCGACTGCAGGCACAGCAGCTGCGCCATCACGGCGTTCGCGATCTCGTCGGTGATCGGCGTCCCGAGGAAGATGATCCGGTCCTCGAACAGCTTCGTGTACGGGTCGATCCGGCGCATGCCGTACGACGTGCGCTCCTCCCACTGCGGGATGAAGTAGTTCATGTGATGCTGTCCTTAACTGAGGAGTGGGAGATCAGGAGTTCGGGCTGCCCTGGCTGAGCTGAGCGGCGCTGGTGACCACGTGGTCGATGAAGCCGTACTCCTTGGCCTGCTCGGCGGTGAACCAGCGGTCCCGGTCGGCGTCGTTCTCGACCTGCTCGAGCGGCTGGTTGGTGTGCTCGGAGATCAGCCGGAACAGCAGCGCCTTGAGGTGCAGCGACTGCTCGGCCTGGATCTTGATGTCCGAAGCCGTACCGCCCATGCCGCCGGACGGCTGGTGCATCATGACCCGCGTGTGCGGCAGCGCGTAGCGCTTGTTCTTCGCACCGGCGCAGAGCAGGAACTGGCCCATGGAGGCGGCCAGGCCCATCCCGACGGTCGCGACGTCGTTCGAGATCCACTGCATGGTGTCGTAGATCGCCATGCCGGAGTCCACCGAGCCACCCGGCGAGTTGATGTACAACCAGATGTCCGCGTTCGGGTCCTGCGCGTTCAGCAGGAGCATCTGCGCGATGATCGCGTTCGAGTTGTCGTCGCGAACCTCGGACCCCAGGAAGATGATCCGGTTCTTCCGCAGCTCGCGGTAGATGTCGTCGTCTTGTCCGCCGGATCCGTTGCCGCCCGCGGCGGTGGGGCTGGCTGCAAATGTCTCGTTCACGAACCCGACATTACTGGTCGACGGCGACAGACCTAAGGCTGGGCCGGAGGTGTTCGCTCACGGCGCACCGTTCGCCTCGCTGTCGCGTCGCCGGCGTCTGCTGTCAGCGAATTCGTACGGCTCACCAACCACAGAGCACAACCGAGCCGGACTCCTCACGGGCCGCCCGCTCAGGGACGTCGGCAGGCTCGGTGTCCGGCCGGACCTCAGGCTCCTCCAGCAGCGCCGCCACACCCGCCTCCTCCGCTCGGAAATCGTTTCACCGGCCACGCTAACCCGGCATTCTTACAGTCCGGTCGCGAACGTACGGCGGCATGCGAACGGCCCGGACCCACAGCGGGGCCCGGGCCGTGTCGGCAACTGCGGGGTCAGGCCTTCGCAGGCTCCGGCTCCTCGGCGGACTCCTCGGTCGCCGCGGCCGCCGCGGCACCGTCGGTGGCCTCCGCCGCCTCCGGGTCCGCGTACGTACCGTCCGGCTGCAGGGTCTTCAGCTCGACCGTGTTGCCGGAGGCATCCGTGACCGTGGCGTTCTCCACCAGGTAGGCCAGCGCCTTGCCGCGCACGACCTCCGAGACCAGGCTCGGGACCAGGTTGTTCTCCACGGCGTGCTGGGCGAACTGGTCCGGGCTGACGCCGGAACGCTGCGCGTGCCGGACGATGTGCTCGGTGAGCTCCTGGTCGTTGACGCTCAGCTCCTGCTGCTCGGCCACCAGGTCCAGCACGAACTGGGCCTTGATCGCGTCCTCGGAACGCTTCTTCAGGTCCTCGTCGAACTCGTCCTGGCTCTGCTCCTCGCCCTCGAGGAACTGCTCCATGGTCATCCCCGAGTACCCGAGCTGCTGCTCGAGGTTCTCCCGGCGGGCGGCCAGCTCGTCGGTCAGCAGACCGTCCGGAACCGGCACGTCGACCAGCGTCAGAATCTTCTCCAGGACCGCGTCGCGCGCCTCACCGGCCTGCTCGAGGCGCTTGCCGCGCTCCAGCCGGGTCTGCACATCCGCCTTCAGCTCGTCGGCGGTGTCGAACTCCGACGCGGTCTGCGCGAACTCGTCGTCGAACTCCGGGAGCTCCTGCTCCTTGACGGCGGTCACGGTCACCTCGACGTCGACGTCCTCGCCCTTGAGCGAACCGCCGACCAGCTGCGTGACGAAGGTCTTCTTCTCGCCGGCGCTCAGCCCGACGACCGCCTCGTCCAGGCCGTCCAGCAGCTGACCGCTGCCGACCTGGTACGACAGGCCGGTCGCCTGCGCCTCCTCGACCTGCTCGCCGTCCTTGCTGGCCGACAGGTCGATGGTGATGAAGTCGTTGTCGCCGGTGGCGCGCTCGACCGGGTTCAGCGAGCCGAACCGCTGCCGCAGCGCCTCGATCTGCTCGGTGACCTCGTCGTCGGAGATCGCGATGTCCTCGACCTCGGCCGACAGCCCCTCGAGATCCGGCAGCGTGATCTCCGGCCGCACCTCGACCTCGGCCGAGAACTGCAGGCTCTCGTTGTCGTTGAAGTCCGTGACGTCGACCTCAGGGCGGCCGATCGCCTTCACCTGGTTGTCGCTGACCGCCTGCGAGTAGAGCTTCGGAAGCGCGTCGTTGATCGCCTCCTCGAGCACCGGGCCGCGGCCGACCCGCTGGTCGATCACCTGCGGCGGGATCTTGCCCTTGCGGAAGCCCGGCACCACGATCTGCTGGCCGATGCTCTTGTACGCCGCGTCGAGGCTCTCCTTGAGCTCCTCGAACGGCACCTCGACGATGAGCTTGACCTTGGTCGGGCTCAAGGACTCGACGGTGCTCTTCACGGTGGCGGTTCTCCTTGATTCGGTGACATGGTGCGACGCCGGGCGGCCGACGCCACAGCCGGCTCTGCACGGGGTTTGTCGGGGCGACAGGACTCGAACCTGCGGTCTCCTGCTCCCAAAGCAGGCGCGCTAGCCACTACGCTACGCCCCGCAGTGACCGCACGAGTCTAGCTGCCCCGGACCAGTGCTCGCGCCACCGGGGCCCCGCAACAACCGTTTTGAGTCCGAAGCCCCCGATGTGGAATCATGTCCGGGCACGCGGGTGTAGCTCAATGGTAGAGCCCTAGTCTTCCAAACTAGCTACGCGAGTTCGATTCTCGTCACCCGCTCGGGCGAGCGGCGAGGCATGCCTGCGGAAAGCGCAGGCGGTCTCGCCCTCTTCTTTTGTGCGCCCTCGCTGCGCTCGGCGCAGGCGGGGGCTTCGCCACCCGCACCCCCTGCGCCTTCGCTTCGCTCGGCTCCTGGGTCGGGTTGAGTGGTTCGGCGCGGGGGCAGGGTCGGGTTGGGCATTTCGGCGCGGGAGTTGGCTCGGGTTGGGTCGGTTCGCCTCTGAGCTCTCCTCACGCTTGCGCGTCGCGAAGCGTCCGGCGGGTTCTCCACCCGCCTTGTAGGTTCTCCGGTTGCACACCAGCGGGGAACCCACTGCGGCAGTGGTTAACCCCTGAAATTGCGGACGAGGCTCGAGGGCGGGGCCGCCCAGAAGGGCGTCGTTGTGTCGGGCTCTTGTTGGACCGCCATGCAGGCAGAAGTGCCAATTTTCGACGATCCAGGCCCGTTTGAGGGGGTTCTGCCTGCGTGGCGGTACGGGCGGGCTCTTGGCGAGCACACCGACCGCACCACGGGGCGAGCGGTGAGCTTGGCGTCGGGTCGTGGGAGGTGGTCGGGGACACGCCGTCACCTACGACAGCGATCCACGACTCGGCGAGGTTCTGGCGGTTCTCCGGCGGGTTGGCGGTTCTCCGGCGGGTTGGGGTTATTGGCGGAGCAGGGCTACGGCGTCGATCGCGGCTGGGGATGTCGAGGTGCTGACGATCTTCAGTGGGCCGCTGCGGAAGGGGGTTATGGGGAGGTAGGTGACTGCTCGGGTTGTGGTGGTTGCGGCCAGGTTGACGCTGCCTACCTTGATGTTGGCGTGGTAGATGTCTACTCGGCCTTGGCCCGGGCCGTGGATCGCTACCACGGCGATGCGCAGGCCGGCCTCGGTGGCTTTGTAGAGGTAGGCGCCATTCGCGCGCAGGATTGTTGTGGTGCCTTGGAAGGCCAGAGAGTTGGTGGCGCGGGTGACTGTGCCTGCTGTTGTCAAGGCTCGGTCGTCTTCGGGGGCTGCTGAGCAGATGGGGGCCGACCAGGCTGAGAGGTTGCCCAGATAGTCGCGGGCTCGGACCATGAAGCATTCGTCCCAGCCCAGGCGGGGGGCCCAGGTGATTGACGTGATTCGGGTGTTCTGCCAGACCGCCGGGTAGATCCACTTGCCGAGCGCGACGCCCGTCGCGGCGGTTTTGTAGACGACGTCGTACGAGGCGATGTCAGTGTCGTCCTTGTACGTCCAGCGGACTGTTGCGGAGCCGCTCAGTTGGACTCGGTCGCCTATGCGCCAGGTAATCAGGGCAGGTGCTGTGCCGTCCACCTCGCTGCAGTAGGAGGAGCTCCAGGCGCTGAGGTTGCCGGCGTAGTCGCGGGCTCGCACTTGCCAGCAGGTGTCGGTGCCGATGGGGGCGGTCAGGCTGGCGGCTGTGGTCTTCAGGCCCTGCCAGGCGGGGACCTGGTTCCAGGCTCCGTACGGGGACGTGCGGTTGGGGCGTTGCTGGATCCGGATGTCGTACGTGTTTACGCCGGTTGCTGGTGAGTTCGGGTCCTGGGGGTCGTCGTACGTCCACTCGAACGAAAGGCTCGTGTTGTCGCGGATGCGGTCGCCCGCGGATGCGTGGGTCAGTACGGGCGCAACCGTGTCGGGGTGCTCTTGCGGGTCGGCGGTCAGCCAACTGAGGGCGGCGATGCGCGGTTTGCTTGCGTCGTCGGCGTACACCAGTTTGGCCAGCCCGGAGCCGTCTGGCTGGAAGCTGGGGGTCGCGGTGCGGATCGGGCCGTAGCTGCGCTGGCCCAGGGCCGGGTCGTTGAGGTCTGTGACCAGCAGGCTCGACCCGGACGTCTGTACGGCGAACCCGTTGCCCAGCTGGGAGTCCGCGGACACAGTGAGGTTCCGCGGCGGTTGCGGGCCGCTGACGTCGACGACCTGGCTGCAGCCACTCAGCACTGCCCAGCGTCCGTTGACGTCGCCCGGGCCGACAGAGCACGCACTCGCGACCAGCACGGTCTTCACGTGACCGGTGGTGAGGTTCTTGCCGTCCAGATGCCCTGGCTCGGTCACCTTCCACAGTGTGTCGCCGGACAGCGCGAACGGCGGTGCCACGTCGGCCAGCTTGGCCTTGGACGCGACGTCGTACACCTCTGCGGTCGCGGCGCTCGGCCCGCGGTGCGAGACGAGCTTTCCGCCCTTCCCGAGCACCACCTCGTCCGCTGCCGGGAACGTGAGCCCGCCGACCTTCGCGGTGGTGCCGTCGAACGTCAGCAGCGCAGCGCCCTCCACCTGCAACGCCTTGCCGCTACTCGCACCACCGGAAGCCGTCCACGTCGTCCCGTTGTTGCTGGTCTCGTAGACCGCATGGGACGTCGGATCGGACACGACCACCCGGGCGCCCGACAGACCGACGTCGGCCGACGCGTGCCCCGGCACCAGAGTCCCCTGCTCCGGCGGATCGGCGGCACTCGCCTGCAGCCCGGTCAAGGACGCAGACAGCGGCAGCAGTACGGCGGCGCAGGCAGCAGCCACCTTGGCACGAAAGCTGGTCACGAGAGACCCCCCAGTACTCCTAAGACATCGCGCCGCACCTTAACCAGTAACCGCTGGTAACGGAAGCACAGTGGAAAACAGAGTGACACACGGTGACCTCAAGAGGATGCTGGACTGCTGCGCACACACCAGCCGAAAGGGACGGATGCAGGCGGGAATCACGGTATCGGCGGCAGAACTGCCCGAGGTGCTGCTGCACGTCGCAGTAGTACGCCCGGTCTTCCTCTGGGGAGCACCTGGGATCGGCAAGAGCAGCCTGGTACGGGCGTTCGCAGAATCGCTCGGTCTGGAGTGTGTGACCCTCCTGGGGACCCAGCTCGCGCCGGAGGATCTCATCGGCGTACCGCAGATCGTCGATGGCCGCAGCCGCTTCGCCCCGCCGGTGGCGATCGCCCGCGACGAGCCGTACTGCCTGTTCCTGGACGAGCTGAACGCGTCGTCCGCCGAGGTGCAGAAGGCGTTCTACTCACTGATCCTGGACCGCCGCATCGGCGAGTACGAGCTGCCCGAAGGGTCCGTCGTGATCGGTGCCGGCAACCGCGCCACCGACAACGCACTGGCCCGTCCGATGGCGAGCGCACTGGTCAACCGGCTGGTCCACGTGCACCTGCGGGCGTCCGCGACCGACTGGCTGCAGTGGGCCGGTACGGCAGGCATCCACCCATGGGTACTGGAGTACCTGCGCAACCGCCCCGACCACCTGTGGACCGCCCCGCCGAAGACCGAGGAGCCGTTCTCCACACCGCGGAGCTGGCACATGCTGTCCGATGCGCTGCAGTCGTACGGCGACGACGTGTCCGACGAGACGCTCCGGGTGCTTGCCTTCGGCACCTTGTCCGCGGCGCACGCGTCCACGTTCCGGGCGTACGTGAAGACGGTGCGGCACGCGTTCGGGCTGGACGCCGTCCTCAAGGGCGAGACCGGCTGGCCAGCGGCCCCCGAGGACCGCGACCTGCTGTACTTCCTGGCCGAGACGTTCCGTGCGCGGCTGGTCAAGGAACTGGCGGCCGACAAGGCATCCGCGAGCCCGGCGGCGCGGCAGCTCGCGCACCGCGGCAAGGCGCTGCTGGTCGAGCTGGCGGAGATCTCGCTCGAGGTGGCGCAGCTGGTGATCGCGTCCGACGAGGACGGCCGCCCGGTGCTGCCGACGTGGTTCCTGGTCGAGGTGAGCCGCGACCTGCCCCGCCTGGTGGCGGCCCGTGCCTAAGCGCAGGAAGGCGCAGCGCGACCCTGCCTGGGAGGCGATCCAGGCCGGCTGGGCCACCGTCGCCCGGCATCCGTTGTTCGCCCCAATGATCTCCTGGGGGAACAGCCCGGTCCGCGACGACACCGTCCCCAGCGACGCGTGGGCGATCATCGACGCGAATGGGCGGATCCGCACGCACCGGACCCGCCGCGGGAGCGCCGACGAGTGGGCCTGGGTCTTTGCGCACCTGCTGATCCACCTGGGTCTCGGCCACGTTATCCGCGACGGCCCCGAGCCGGACCAGGCCGCCGGCGCTGCGTACGACGTGGCGGTCAACCGCTACCTGGACTCGCTCAAGCTCGGCACGCCGGTCGTGGAACTGCCTGCCAACTTCCCGGGGATGGACGAGGACGCACTGGCCCGGATGTGGCGGCGTGAGGGAGTACCTCCGGAGTACGAGCGTCTCGGCGTGGCAGGTCACTCCCCCGACTTCGAGGCGATTCCTTGGAACGGCTGGGGCAAGCCGCCGGAGTGGGGCGAGATGTTCGCGGCAGGGCTGTCCGCCGCGGCGGCAGCGGCTGTCGAGCTCGCGGGTGGCGCCCGTTCGTCGCTGAGCACCAGGGGACGCGACGACTGGGACCTCGCGCTCGGCTGGTTCGTCTCGTCGTACCCGCTGCTCGGAGCGATCGCGTCGACCATGCGGATCGTCGCCGACGTGGAGCTCGCCCGCGGCTGGGACATCCACGTCGCTGCGGTGAACGCTGCCGCCGGCGAGATCTACGTGAACCCACTGACCGTCCTGTCGGTGAGCGAGTGGCGGTTCGTGATGGCGCACGAGATGCTGCACGCCGCACTCCGCCACGGCGAGCGGGTCGGCGGCCGCGACCCGTACCTGTGGAACGTCGCGGCGGATCTGGTGATCAACGGCTGGCTGCTGGAGATGGGTGTCGGCACCATGCCGGACGGCGCGCTGCACGATCCGGCGCTCAAGGGCATGTCGGCGGAGGAGGTGTACGACCGAATCACCACCGACCTGCGCCGCTACCGCAAGCTGGCGACGCTGCGCGGCGTCGGGCTCGGGGACGTACTCGGCCACCCCCTGCCGCACGCCGGCGAGGCCGCACGAGCCGCTGGGCTGGACGACATCTACCGCCGTGCGTTGAACACCGGGCTCGCGTACCACGACTCCTCTCGCGGCACGCTCCCTGCGGGCCTGGTCGAGGAGATCCGCGCACTGGACCACCCGCCGCTCGCCTGGGACGCCCAGCTGGCCCGCTGGTTCGAGGAGCACGTACCGGCCGTTGAGAAGACCCGTACCTACGCCCGCGCCTCCCGCCGCCAGTCCGGTACGCCTGACATCCCCCGCCCCGGCTGGATCCGCCCGGTCGAGCTGGAGCGGCTCCCGACGTACGGGGTCGTGCTGGACACGTCCGGGTCGATGGACCGCGAGTTGCTCGGCAAGGCGCTCGGGGCGATCGCCTCGTACTCGCGCGCTCGCGACGTACAGGCCGCACGGGTGGTGTACTGCGACGCGGCGGCGTACGACGCCGGTTACGTACCGGTGGACGACATCGCTGGACGGATGAAGGTGCACGGTCGTGGCGGGACGATCCTGCAGCCGGGCGTCGATCTGCTGGAGCGGGCGGACGACTTCCCTGCGCACGGTCCGATCCTGCTCATCACCGACGGGCAGTGCGACGTGGTCCGCGTACGCCGGGAGCACGCTTGGCTGATCCCCCGCGGGGCCTCCCTGCCCTTCACCGCCCGAGGGCCCGTGTTTCGCGTGCAGTGAACCCGCTCTGCTCCGAGCGAACAGGCGTAGCCGAACGGCTCTGCACAGTGACAGGTTCGCTGCCATGGCATGGGTCGTGAGGGGTGAGTTCCGGAAGCTCTGGATAGGGCAGCTGGTGTCGGCGTCGGGCAGCGCCGTCACCACTGTCGCGCTGCCGCTGGTTGCTGTGGTGACTCTGCAGGCCTCAGCCGTCCAGATGGGCGCACTGTCGGCGCTGTCGATCGCCCCGCACCTCGTGTTCGGACTACTGGCCGGCGTCTGGGTCGACAGGTGGTCGCTACGACGCGTACTGATCTGGACGGACCTCGGACGGCTCGTACTCCTCGGCTCCGTGCCTGTAGCGGCCGCACTGGGATGGCTGCGGATCGAGCAGCTCTATGCCGTCGCCGTACTGACCGGAGTTCTCACTCTGCTCTCGGACACCGCCTCCCAGACGATGCTCCCAGGACTGGTGCCGTGTGAAGACCTGCTGCGAGCCAACAGCGCCGCCCTGCTGAACTACAACCTCGCGTCGACACTCGGACCCTCGGCGGCCGGTCTCCTGGTACAGGTGCTCACGGCACCGTTCGCGCTCGTTGTCGACGCTGCGTCGTACGTCGTGTCCACCGTGACGGCGTACCTCATCCGTGAACCCGCTCGCCCACCAGCGCGGTCACGGGCCGAGGTACGGCTGTCTGCGGGGCTCCGGGTGCTGTTCGGCCACGAGATGCTCCGGCCGCTCGTTGTCTCGGCGGGGGTCGCAGCCATGGCCGGTGCGATGGGGGGACCCCTGACCGTTCTCTACCTGGTGCGGGAGCTGCACAAATCACCGGGATTCGTCGGACTGACTCTCACCACCTTCGGCGCCGCGGCGGTCGCCGGAACCTTCGTCGCCACCGCCTGGTGCGACCGGGTCGGTCTCGGGCGTTCCTATCTGTCCGGTGTATTCCTAGCGTCACTGAGTGGTGTCGCTCTGTTTACCGGGATAACACCGGTGATCCTTCTGGGGCAGGTGTTCGCCGGCCTCGGCATGTCGCTGTTCGGCGTCCCGCAACGCACCCTGCGGCAGTCCCTCGCACCGCCGCATCTCCTCGGCCAGGTGATCGCCTCCTGGCGCACCCTGGTCATCGGTGGCCAGACCGTCGGCGCAGGTCTGTCCGGCGTCGTCGCGACCGGGATAGGCATCCGTCCGACGCTGCTGATCCCCACCGCCGGGATGCTCGCCGGTCTGCTCGTCGCGGCGCTCTCTCCGCTCCGCGGACTGCGCGAAGTGCCCGAAAGGGCGCGATCGGTAACACGGGACTGATAGCGATCCGTGATGAATAACGGGACCCCTTCCGCGTGGAGCCGCGGCGGCCTATTGCGATTCATCAGTGGGGAATGGAATGGGCAGGACAAGCGCTTACCTGTTGAGCGATACTGGAAAGTGCGCCGTTTTCAGGTCGCCAAACCCTTTTCTGAACCGAAGTAGATGGGAAGTGCGCCCGTCCAGATGCCCTCAGAGCACCGTGCCCACGCGCCGTCGATCGCTGCCCCTTCCACCCGTGCCCCAGAACGTAGCCGTAACCTCTGGCGGCTCCGTCCCTATTTGAAGCCGCACCGCTGGCGGCTCTCGGTGATGTTCGTCACCGCGATGCTCGGCGTCGGCGTCAGCCTCACCGTCCCGCTGGTCACCCGAGCCATCATCGACGGCCCGGTCACCCGGCGAGAGTTGAGCATGCTGGTCCCGCTGGCGCTGCTCGCGCTCGGACTGAGCATCTCCGAAGTCCTGCTGGTCTGGATGCGCCGCTGGGCGCAGTCCCGCACCGTCAGCGACCTCGAGGCCACGCTCCGGCAGGACCTGTACGTCCGGCTGCAGTCGCTGCCGATGGAGTTCCACACCCGCTGGCAGAGCGGTCAGCTGCTCTCCCGCGTGACCACCGACCTGTCCACGATCCGCCGGTTCATGGGCTTCGGCCTGCTGTTCCTGGTGATGAACATCCTGCAGCTGGCAGTGGTGACGATCCTGCTGCTCCAGCTGTACTGGCCGCTCGGTCTGGTCGTCCTGGTGGCCGCCGTACCGATCGTGATGGTGTCGCTGAAGTTCGAGAAGAAGTACCTGCGGATCTCCCGCAAGGTGCAGGACCAGCAGGGCGACCTGGCCACGAGCATCGAGGAGTCCGCGCTCGGTTTCCGGGTCATCAAGGCCTTCGGGCGCCGGCCGTACGTCCAGCGGCAGTTCGACGAGGAAGCGACGACGCTGTACGACACCGAGGTCGCCAAGGTCCGGCTGGCCTCCCGGTTCTGGAGCTTCCTCGGCGTCATCCCGAACCTGACCCTGGTGATCGTGCTGCTGCTCGGCGCGCTCGCCGTCGGCCGGGAGGCGATCACGCTCGGCACCCTGGTCGCGTTCATCACGCTGATGCTGTCCCTGGTCTGGCCGGTCACCTCGCTCGGCGCGATCCTCGCGATGGCGCAGGAGTCGATGACCGCGGCGGACCGGATCAGCGAGATCCTGGACACCCACTCGGTGATCCAGTCCGGTCCGGAGGAGCTCACCAACTCGCGCGGGCACCTGCGCTTCGAGCACGTCGGGTTCCGTTTCTCCGACGACTCGACCGAGGTCCTGCACGACATCAACCTGGACCTGACTCCGGGGACGACGCTCGCACTCGTCGGCGCCACCGGGTCCGGCAAGACCACCCTCACCGCACTCGTACCCCGGCTGTACGACGTGACAGCGGGGCGGATCACCATCGACGGGCATGACATCCGGGACCTGTCCCTGGTGTCGCTGCGGACGGCGGTGGCATCCGCGTTCGACGACCCGACGCTGTTCTCCATGAGTGTTCGGGAGAATCTGACACTCGGCAGGCCCGACGCCTCTGAAGCAGAGGTACAGCAGGCGCTGGATGTCGCCCAGGCGCAGTTCGCCAACGACCTCCCGTGGGGGCTGGAGACCCGCGTCGGTGAGCAGGGCATGTCGCTGTCGGGTGGTCAGCGGCAGCGGTTGGCGCTGGCGCGCGCAGTGCTCGCCAAGCCGGCCGTCCTGGTGCTGGACGACACCCTGTCCGCGCTCGACGTACACACCGAGGCTCTGGTCGAGGAGGCACTGCGGAACGTGCTCTCGGAGACCACCGGCATCGTGGTCGCGCACCGCGCGTCGACCGTGATGCTGGCCGACCAGGTCGCTCTGCTGCAGAACGGCACGGTCACCCACGTAGGAACCCACCATGAACTGCTGACGACGGTCCCGGCCTACCGGCACCTGCTCGCAGCCGAGGAAGAGGAGGTGCCGGCATGACGACGACCCAGCAGACACCTCCGGAGGCCTCGGAACCGGAGAAGTCCCAGGACGAGCAGCAGCCCGAGGAGCAGAGCTGGCGGGGTCTGTTCGAGGAGGACCCCGACCGGGAGATCTCCCGCGCGACCAGCATCCGGCTGAAGGAGGACTCCCGGAAGCTGCTCGGTGAGCTGCTCCGGCCGTACCAGAAGCTGATCTGGCTGCTGGTGGTGATCGTGATCGTCGAGAACGGCGCCCGGCTCGCCGTGCCGTACCTGGTGCACCTGGGGATCGACGACGGCATCCCGCCGATCCTGGCGGGCGAGGGCTCCAAGCAGCTGATCGGCATCGTGATCGCGGTGCTCTTCTCGGCGCTCCTGCAGGCGTGGGCGCGGCAGCTGTTCCTGATGCGGTCCGGCCGGCTCGGCCAGACCATCCTGCTCGGGCTGCGGAAGCGGGTGTTCGATCACTTCCAGCGGTTGAGCCCTGCGTTCCACGACAAGTTCACGTCCGGCCGGGTGATCTCCCGGATGACGTCGGACGTACAGGTCATCGACGAGATGCTGGCGAACGGCTTCGACGGGCTGGTCACCGCAGTACTGACCCTGGTCGGTACGTCGATCATCCTGCTCACGCTGGACCTCAAGCTCGGTCTGCTCGCGCTGCTGTCGTTCCCGGCCCTGGTCGCCCTCACGGCCTGGTTCCGGAAGCGCTCCGGGGCCGTGTACCGGCAGACGCGGGAAGCCGTCGTGCTGGTCATCGTGCACTTCGTCGAGTCGATGACCGGGATCCGCGCGGTGCAGGCGTTCCGCCGCGAGCCGCGCAACGAGGAGATCTTCCACGGGGTCAACGACCGCTACCGGCAGGCGAACCTCGAGGCGTTCCGGCTGAACGCGATCTTCATGCCGTCGATCAAGGGCGTCGGCAACATCACCATCGTCGCGATCCTGGCGTACGGCGGTTACCAGGCGTACCACGGGCACGTGACGGTCGGTGTGCTGACCGCGTTCCTGCTGTACCTGCGGCAGTTCTTCGAGCCGCTGCAGGACATCTCGCAGTTCTACAACACCTTCCTGTCCGCGTCCGCGGCGCTGGAGAAGCTGTCCGGCGTCCTGAACGAGACCCCGGACGTGCCGGAGCCGATCCAGCCGGCCAAGCCCGGCAAGGCGCGCGGCCAGCTGGAGCTGCGGAACGTCCGCTTCGAGTACGTCGAGGGCGTACCGGTGCTCCCGGGCCTGCAGCTCGAGGTACCGGCGGGCCAGACGCTTGCGCTGGTCGGCACGACTGGTGCGGGCAAGACGACCATCGCGAAGCTGGTGTCGCGCTTCTACGACCCGACCAGCGGCCACGTGCTGCTCGACGGCGTGGACCTGCGGGACCTGGCCGAGGACGATCTGCGGCAGCGGGTCGTGATGGTGACGCAGGAGAACTTCCTGTTCACCGGATCGGTCGCCGACAACATCCGGTTCGGCAAGCCGGACGCGACGATGGAGGAGGTCGTCGAGGCCGCCAAGGTGATCGGCGCGCACGACTTCATCAGCGCACTGCCGAACGGGTACGACACCGCGGTCGAGAAGCGTGGATCGCGGTTGTCGGCGGGGCAGCGGCAGCTGGTCGCGTTCGCCCGGGCGTTCCTGGCGGACCCGGCCGTCCTGATCCTGGACGAGGCGACGTCAAGCCTGGACATCCCGAGCGAACGGCTGATCCAGCGGGCGCTCAAGACGATCCTGGCCGACCGGACCGCGATCGTGATCGCGCACCGGCTGTCCACGGTCGAGACCGCCGACCGCGTGCTCGTTCTGGAGTACGGCCAGATCATCGAGGACGGCTCGCCCGACCACCTGATCACCATCGACGGCCACTACGCCGGGCTGCACCAAGCCTGGGAAGAGTCACTGGCCTGACGCACTGGGGCGCAGGGGTTCTCCCCTGCGCCCCTACGGGTCCCGGCGGGCGGCGGTGGTCTCCTGCACGACGGCCCAGGCGTCTGCGACCGGGCCGAGGTGCCGGAGCTTGTCCGGGTTAACCACCGCGCGAATCGCCTGCACCTGTCCGTCGGCGATGTCCAGCGTCCAGGTGTTCACCACCTGGCCCTCGCTGTTGCGGAAGATCGCCCCTGGCTGCCCGTTCACCACCTGCGGCTCCACGACCCCGCCTATCTGCGCGAACGGCGCTGCCAGCGCCACCAGCATCCGCGCCACGTTCCCGGCGCCGGCGACCACGCCCCGGCCCCACTGCGGCGCCTTGCCGCCGGCGTCTCCGACCAACTGCACGTCCGCCGCCAGGAACTCCAGCAGGCTGCCGACGTCGCCTTCCTTGAACGCGTCGAAGAAGCGCACCGCCAACGCCTCCTGGGCGCGCTGGTCCGCCGCGAACCTCGCGCGCCCGGCCTCCATGTGCCGGCGTCCCCGTACGACCAGCTGGCGGCACGCGGCCTCGGAGCGTCCCACGGCGGACGCCACCTCCGCGAAGCTGAACCCGAACACCTCCCGCAGGACGAACGCCGCGCGCTCCAGTGGCGACAGCCGCTCAAGCAGGAGCAGCGCTGCCATCGACACCGAGTCGGCCAGCTCGGCCGCCCGCTCCGGGTCCTCGTACGGGTCCGAGAGCAAGGGCTCCGGGAACCACGGCCCGACGTACTGCTCCCGCCTGTGACGCGCGGAGCGCAGTACGTCGACAGAGATGCGGGTGACGACAGCAGACAGGTACGCCTTCGTGGAGACCGGCTCCATCGGCGAAGCCGAGTACCGGAGCCAGGTGTCCTGTACGGCGTCCTCCGCCTCGCTGACACTGCTGAGGATCCGGTAGGCGATCGAGAACAGCAGCGGCCGCAGCTCCTCGAACTGCTCGTCCTTCGAAGGCATCAGCTCGTCATCACTCCTCGTCTTTGGACCATACGACGAGGCAGGGCGCTCCGTTGTGACATCACCGCCAGCTGATGGCACCCAGGTCGTAGAACTTGTTGTAGTCCGGCTCCCCGCCGACGAACTCGTCGTCGTTGCCGTACGGCGGATCGAGGTACTGGATCCGCCCCAATGGATCCTTGGGTGAGACCGCACCGATCACGCACGTGGTGTCCGACGACCCGAGCGTACCCAGCTGTAGCGCCGCGCCGTGCGGATCGCAGCCGGCGACGCCGCCGAGGCCGATCTGGTACGCGGTCGCGCCGCCGCTGCGGAGCATCGCCGTCAGTCGCGGACCACGAAAGCCGGTCAGGTCGATGTCGGAGACGTTCGTGATGACGATCGGCGCGTAGTAGACGACCTGTCCCTTTGCCGGTCGCATCTCGGCCCCCAGCTGCGCGGCCAGTTTCGCCGGCGCCTTCTGCGGCCGCTGCGCGACGATCGAGACCACGCCACGGGTACCGGTCCCGGCGTCGTCGAAGAACTCGACCGGTACGATCGCCGGCCGCCCGAACCGCAGCGTCTGCTTCGGCTTCGTCATCCCGCCTCCGACCCGCAACGGCCCCTTGGCGGAGATCGTGAAGGCCTTGATCGTCGGCGTCGGCGAGGGTGTGGGGGTTGGCGTCGACGACGCTGCCGCCGACGGGCTGGGCTGCCCGCCGGCCGGGGCAGCCGCCTGTTTCGGCGACGTACCGCAGGCCGCGAGGGCGAAGGACATCACGCAGACGAGGATCGGTTTCAGCACCTGAAAACCGTAGGCAGTCGAGGCGCTCGTACCGGCCCGATGGCACGAAGCGGTCATGCTGTCGGTGGCTGGCGATAGGTTCGACGTGTGCTTACCACGTTGGCTGTCGAGAACTACCGGTCGCTCCGGCGGATCGTCGTGCCGTTGGGTGGGCTGAACGTGGTGACCGGCGCGAACGGGACGGGGAAGTCGAGCCTGTACCGGGCGCTCCGGTTACTGGCCGATGCCTCGCGCAACGGTGCGGTGGCGGCGCTGGCGCGGGAGGGCGGGCTCCAGTCGACGCTGTGGGCGGGCCCCGAGCACGTCCGCAAGGACCGGCCGACGCAGGGCACCCGGCGGACGGGGCCGGTGACGTTGCGGATGGGGTTCGCCGGCGACGACTACGGCTACCTGATGGACCTCGGGCTGCCGATCGCGCACGGGTCGCAGTTCGACCTGGACCCGGAGATCAAGCGCGAAGCTTTGTGGGCCGGGCCGTTTCTCCGGCCGGCCGCACTGCTGGTGGAGCGCAGCAACCATGACGTACGGATCCGCGCGGCCGGTGGTGAGTGGCAGCGCGCGGGTCATCAGCTGCAGACGTTCGACAGCATGCTGAGCGAGTTCGCGGACCCCGAGCGCGCGCCGGAGCTCCTGGTGGTGCGGGAGCGTCTGCGCGGCTGGCGGTTCTACGACCACTTCCGTACCGATGCGACCGCACCGGCCCGGCGGGTGCAGGTCGGCACCCGGACCGCTGTCCTCGCCCCGGACGGCGCGGACCTGGCTGCGGCGCTGCAGACGGTCCGCGAGCTGGGCCCACGCGGCGCGCTGGACGAGGCGATCGAGCTGGCGTTCCCGGGCAGCCGCATCGAGGTCACGAACACCGCCGGCCGCTTCGAGATCGCGTTCCATCAGCACGGGTTGCTGCGACCGCTGTCCGGCGCAGAGCTGTCCGACGGCACCCTGCGGTACCTGCTGTGGGTCGCCGCGCTGCTCACCGCGCGTCCGCCCGAGCTCCTGGTCCTCAACGAGCCTGAGACCAGCCTGCACCCCGACCTGCTGCCCGCCCTCGCGAACCTGGTCGTCACCGCTGCCAAGGAGACCCAGGTGATCGTCGTCTCGCACTCGCGCCCGTTCATCAGTGCGCTCGCGGCCCTCTCCCCCGAGCTGCAAACGATCGAGCTGCTCAAGGAGCAAGGCGCCACCACCATCACCGGCCAAGGCCCCCTCGACGAGCCGCCGTGGAAGTGGCCGACCCGTTAGTGCTTGACCGACTCAGTGCTTGACCGACTCGAAGCGGACCAGGATGACGGAGCCGGTCGCGGACAGGGCGAAGCCGAGGACGGCCGCGGGCCACCAGCCGTCACGGACGGCGTCGTTGAGGACGAAGACGCCGACGGCCGCCGGTGTGATGGTTTGCAGGGCGATCATCGGTGTGGTCGCCAGCGTTACCGAGCCGCGCTGCAACGCCAACGAGTACAGGATGAAGGCGAGTGCCCCACTGAGCGGCAACGTGTACAGCGTGGGGCTGTGGAGCAGCTCGCTGATCGACCCGTCCTTAAGCAAGCGCGCCGAGATCGCCACACCGGCGTACCCGAGACCCGCCAGCAGGCCGAGCAGTGCGGTCGAGGCGCCGTGCTGCGAGCGACTGGCGACACCGCCCAGTACTGCGATGGTCACGAGCCCGACGACGATGCCGATCGTGAGGCCGTGATGTTGCGCGCTGGCGCCCGCGCCACCGGCCGCGACCGCAAGCAGGCCGAGCCCGACCACGACGCCGAACACCGCGGACCACTCGAGGGTGCTCAACCGGTCCGACATCAACCGGGTCGCCAGCAGCGCCGTGACCACGAGGCTGACCGCGATCCCCGCCTGCGCGAGGTACAACGGCAACAGCCGCAACGCGACGAAGTGCAGCCCGAAGCCGGCCAGGTTCAGCGCCAGGGCCCCGAGGAACGCGGGCTGCTTGAGCAGCTTGACCACGAACCCACCGAGCCGCCGCGGATCCAGCTCCGACTCGGTCGGAACCTTCCGCGAACCGACCGCCTGCAGAATCGCCCCGATACCGAACAGCACCGCGGCACCGAGTGCCGCGCCGAGACCGAGAACCACTACGAAACGACCCTACGTCGCCAGGTCAGGTACAGGCTGAGGGCGCCGTAGTACACCAGGTAGGCCAGGGAGATCGCGACCACGATCGCGTTCGGGTCGGGCATCTGCGCCAGCAGCACCGCGTACGAGGCGAGCCAGATCGCGGTCGTCAACAGGTTCAGCGAGCGGAACGCCTTGGTGCGCGACGGGTACACGTACTTCACCGGGATGAAGACCAGCACCGAGAACACGACCAGCAGCACGCCGGTGGCGACCGGGCTGAGGCCGAGCACGATGATGTAGAACGCGACCACGTTCCAGTAGCTCGGGAAGCCCAGGAAGAAGTGGTCCTCGGTCTTCGCGTCGACCCGGCAGAACTGGTAGCTGGAGGCAAGCAACGGCAGCGCGCCGAGCACGCCGCCCCAGGTGCCGGCCGGGAGGTACCCGCCGGTCCAGAGCAGCACGATCGGCGCGAACGCGTACGTCAGGTAGTCGACGATGTTGTCGAGCATCGCCCCGTCGAACCACGGGATGGTCTCCTTCACCCGCAGCCGGCGCGCGAGCATCCCGTCGGTCCCGTCGATCACCAGGGCGGCGAGCCCGAGCCAGAGTGCCCGGACGGCATCGCCGTCGATGGCGGCGATCACGATCAGCAGCGCGAGCACCGTTCCGCTCGCGGTATAGGCATGCAGTGCAAGTCCGGCCAGACGCAGCCGCGTCGACCCGACGAACGGTTCCCGCACCGCGTCGTGTGTGGTCAGGACATCTCCCAGAACTCAGGCGACGCAGAGCGCCGGGCCGGGTCAAGGTCAACCCGGCCGTCGCCAGCGTCTCACAAGCCTGGTCCCGCCCCCGTCACCGACCGTCATCCGGAGCGAGATCTTTGCAGCTACTTGACCGGGTCGAGCAGGAACAGCGGGATCTTCCGGGTGGTCTTGGTCTGGTACTCCGCGTACGGCGGGTAGGCGGCGACGGCCCGCGGCCACCACTCCTCGTACTCGGCGCCGTCGATCTCGCGGGCGACGTAGTCACCGTGCAGCTCGCCGTCCTGCAGGGCCACCTTCGGGTCGGCCTTCAGGTTGTTGTACCAAACGGGGTTCTTCGGGGCGCCGCCGAGCGACGCGACCGCCGCGTACACGCCGTCCTGCTCGACGCGCATCACCGGCACCTTGCGGATCTTGCCGGACTTGGCGCCGCGCATCGTCATCAGCACCACCTTCATGCCCTGGATGCTGACCGCGTCGGTGGTGCCGGCCTCGGTCACCTTGTCGACCTGGTCCCGGACCCAGCCGGCGGTGCTCGGTGCGTACTCGTCGTCGTGTTTAGATGTCATGTCACCAACTCTAGCCGCAGCGCGACGCTCAGACCGCGCAGGACTGCAGCTGAGTGGCGGTCGCGATCGTCGCTTCGATCCACCGGCGGCGCAGGAAGTGCGCCTTGAGCAGCCGGTGCACGCCGTCCAGCACGACCAGCCGGCCGCGGTACGCGACCAGGTTGATCGGGAAGTCGAGGTCCGCGTCCATCACCCGCTGGTAGTGCGCGCGGAAGTTCATCGGGGTCTCCGCGACCTGGTGCGGGGTGACCCTGAACCGCTCCCCCTCGAGCTGCCACAGCGGCAGGTCGAACATCCAGACCAGGTCGGCGATCTCGACCGGTTCCACCTTCAGGTCGAGCTCCCACAGCTTCGCCAACTGCCAGCGGTACGGCGGGAACACCTCCCGCAACGCCTCCGGCATCATCGCGACCAGTTCCTCGAACGAGACGTCCGGCGCGGCTCGATCCGCCGCCTGCCCGAACGCGTCACCCAGCCCATCGATCGTCACGACGCAGCACGCTACGCCATCGGTACGGCGACCACGACCACGTTGCTGAGATAGATCTGACCGTTCCAGTCCTCACACGTGACGAGCACCAGTCGTCCCGGAACACCTTGGTCGAACACCTGGGCCGCACGCTTCGCCAGCGTGGCCTTCCGGTACGTCGTCACCGTCACGACCTTGTACCGCAGGGGGCCTCGCACAGTCGCGACCTGGACGACGGACCCGGGTACCAACTGGTCGAGGTCGTCGAAAGCACCGCCGCCGTTGTGCACCGTGTGACCGGTGATGACGGCTGAACCGCGGGCGGCACCGGGCTGCGCACCGCCCGACCACCAGCCGACCGTCGACGCGTCGGACGGCGGCGTCAGTGCGGCGTGCACCGCCTTGATCGAGACGACCGGGGCGGTCACGTTCAACTGCGGGATGCTGATCGAGGTCGGGCGGCCAGGGCGCTGCGCGACCGCCGTACGAGCGGGCGTCGGTGCCGGCCTCGGGACTGCTGCGGCCGGCGGATGCGCGCGCGATTCCACGGCAACCGGAGTTCTTCCGGCGGTGGCCGGAGACGGCGGCGTCACCGCGCTCGCACCGTCATCGCGGCCGAACTGCAGGTAGGCGCCGGCGGCGAGCACCCCCAGACCCACGACCGCGACCACCCCGCTCCACCGCAGTGGAGCGGGACGGCCGCGACGACGTGCAGGGCTCACCTCAGACGCTGTGCTTTCCGCGTCGGCGGAGGGCGACGAAGCCACCACCCGCGAGCATCGCACCACCGGCCGCGAGCAGCAGACCGCCCACCAGACCGAACGGGCTGTTGCCACCGGCACCCGAACCGCTGTCCGGTCCCCCGAAGCCGGCGTCGACCTCGGTCGGCACACCCTGCGTCGGCGTGCCGGACGGTACGTCGGCAACCGGCGTCGACTGGCTCTCGGTCGGCGCGGTCTCGGACGGAGTGTCCGACGTGGCCGGCGGCGTGTCCGTCGTGGTCGCCGGCGGGGTGTCGCTCGTCGGCGGCGGCGTGTCCGTGGTCGGAGGCGGCGTGTCCGTCGTGGGCGGCGGCGTGTCGGTCGTCGTCGGCGGCGGGGTGTCAGTCGTCGGAGGCGGCGTGTCCGTGGTCGGCGGAGGGGTATCGGTCGTCGGAGGGGGCGTGTCGCTCGTCGGCGGCGGCGTCGGGCTGGTGGGCGGCGGCGCGTCGCAGCCCGTCACCCAGAACACCTTGTGCTTGGTGTCGTTGCCGATCGACCCGTCCGCGTGGACCGTGATCTTGACGTGGTAACCCTGCTTCGGATGCGGCTGACCGGTGAACTTCAGCGTGTACACCTCGCGCGCGTCGAGGTCGTTGCCGCCACCCGCGGCGTCCTCGCCGATGAACGGGTTCAGGTTGCCGGAGACAACCTGGAGCCCGGCGTCCGCGGTCGGCGACTTGTCCTCGAACTTGACCGTTGCGTGGAAGTCGTCGCCTTTGTCGTAGTTGTAGAACTCGACACTGAACGTGCAGCCCTGGTGGGGGTTGTTGTTCGGCGGCTTGTCCGTGAGTACCGCGTCTTCGATCTTGATCGTGCCGTTGTTGCCCGGCGGGTTGTGACCGTGGCCTGCGGTTGTCTGGTCGGCGTTGGCGGAGGGCGCGACGAGCAGAGCCGTGGCGCCGAGTAGCAGTGAAAGCGCTCCGGCTCCGGCGAAGATGCCGGCCCCCCGGGAACGCTTGCCCATCTGGGTCATGTCCATCCTCGATGCAGGGTAGATGAAGTCCAAAGAAGTATTTCGGTTTCGTTACAGTAGTCAAGGCGCTCCGGTAACGATTGGTCGCACAGATCGCACTGTTATCCACAGGTGGACACGTACGGGCGGGAGGCAATGACCGTCAGTACGTGTCCACCTGTTGTTGCCGATGACAAGTTCGTCAGCGGGTGTGGCGTCCGTGGCGCCGGAGCGAGGCGATCGCACCGCCGGCGAGGAGCATGCCGCCGAGGGTCATCAGGATGCCGCCGGCCTCGTTCGGGCGGCTGTCACTCGCCGCAGCCAGGCGCGGCGGTGGGCCGGAGAGCCCGGCATCCACAGCCGTCGGTACGCCCGGAGTCCCCGAATCGGTCGCCCTCGGCGCCGACGTCTGCACCCCCGAAGGCACCGGCGTAGTCACCGTCCCCGACGGAGTACCCACCGGCGCAGTCGCCGACGTCGCCGGAGGCGTCGCCACAGGAGTAGTCGACGGCGTCGTAGGCGGAGTGGTCGGAGGCGTCGTAGGCGGCGTTGTCGGCGGACCGGTCGGAGGCGTCGTAGGCGGAGTCGTCGGCGGAGTTGTGGGTGGCGTTGTTGGCGGCGTTGTTGGCGGCGTTGTTGGCGGAG
>NZ_JBICUC010000001.1:488212-976368 GCF_043197975.1 Kribbella sp. NPDC048928
CGGAGTGGTCGGCGGAGTGGTCGGCGGAGTGGTCGGCGGAGTGGTCGGCGGAGTGGTCGGCGGAGTGGTCGGCGGAGTGGTCGGCGGAGTGGTCGGCGGAGTGGTCGGCGGGGTGTCGCAGCCTGCTACCCAGAAGACTTTGTGTTTGGTGTCGTTGCCCTGGGAGTCGGGGGCGTGCACGGTGAGCTTCACGTGGTAGCCCTGCTGCGGCTGCGGCGGGCCGGTGAACTTCAGCGTGTACACCACCCGCGCGTCCAGGTCGTTCCCACCGCCGGCGGGATCCCCGCCGATGAACGGATTCAGGTCGCCGGAGACGACCTGCAACCCACCGCCCGCGGTCGGCGGCTGATCCTCGAACAGCACCTGCGCGGAGTACGGCCCGAGGTCGTAGTTGTAGAACTCGACTGTGAACGTACAGCCCTGATGCGGGTTGTTCTCCGGCGGCTTGTCGCCGAGCTCGACCCCGTCGATCTTGATGGTGCCGTTGTTCCCCGCCGCGGCCATCGCCGCGAGCGGAGCGCCGGCCGCGGGAGCCGGTGGCGTCCCGCCCGGCTGCGTCAGCATCACACCGGCGCCGATCAGTACCGTGAGCGCTCCCGCAGCCACCGCGGCAGCGGTCAGCTGAGCACGAACCCCGTTGACGACCATTCCCCGTCCCCTGTTCTGCGTATGGTCATAACCCGGGCGGACATCTCCTCAGCAGTATGGCCTACTCGTTGCCCAAGTCAACGATCCTGGACGCTGACAACGAGAGACTTGCTTGCCTCAGGCATGGGCCATGCGGTGGATGATGACGATCGCGGAGTCGTCACCCGGGCCGCCGGCGGACTTGACCAGCTCCTTCGCGGCACCCAGGAAGCCCTGCCCCACCAGGCGTTCCGCGTGACCGGCGAGCCGGTCGGTACCGCGGCCGATGTCCCGGCGCGGCGTCTCCACCATCCCGTCGCTGTACAGGAACAGCGCGTCCCCGAGCTTCAGCTGCCCGCGGTTCACCTCGAACTCCGGCGCCTCGACCAGGCCGAGCAGCGGCCCGTCCGCGTCCCGCGACTGCCAGCGCCCCGACCACGCGTCGAACTGGATCGCCGGCGGATGCCCCGCCGTCCGTACGTCGAACTCACCGGTCTCGAGGTCGACGACGACATGCACCACGGTCGCGAAGTCGTCGGCCCAGTCCTGCCGTCGCAGGTACCGGTTCGCCGACGGCAGGAACTCCTCCTCCGGTACGACACCCAGCAGGCCGCCGAGTGCGCCGGACAGCAGCAGTGCGCGCGTTCCGGCGTCGATTCCCTTGCCGGAGACATCGACCAGCGCGACTTCGAACACGTGGTCGTGAACTGTCGACACCACGAAGTCGCCCGAGAAGGTCGAGCTCCCTGCGGACTGGATCGCGGCCTCCACCCGCCACCCGGCCGGCAGGCTGGGCAGCGCCTGCTCGCCCTGTGCGGTCAGGGTGTCCCGCAGCTCCATCAGCATCGACTCGCCACGAGTACCTGGTACGCCGAGCCGGCTACGGACCTTCGCACTGGTCAGCACGATCCACCCGGCCAGCGCCAGTACCAGAAGGAACCCGGTCCGCGGCAGTGCGGGCGGCCGGGTCGCCACGACGTACGAACCGAACACCAGGGTCAGAACGACCAGTGCGACCAACTGGCGGAAGCGCGCCAGCAGCACACCGCCGAGCAACAGCGGGATCACCAGCAACGAGGCGGGCAGGATCCGCGGCAGCGCCAGACTGCCCAGGGCGAACACGAGCGACAGCACCGCCAGCCCGAAGAACGCCACCCGCGGCTGCCGGCGGACACGGCGCGCCAGCGCCTCGACCCGGCGGCCGATGCGTCGTATCAGCGCGTAGCCGCCGTTCTTCTTCATGGTGTGAAGAACATAACGGTACCGCCCGGTCCGCGCATCAATTCGCAACACAACCGATAACAGTCAGCTCTTGCGAGTGAGACCGGTCCGTTGACATTTGGGGCACCAGAACAAGTTACGGCCAGCGAGCAGCTTCGTGCGAATCACCGACTGACAGACGTAGCACCGTTGCCCATGGCGCCGGTACACGTACACCTCACCGCCATGATCGTCCTGCCGTGGGTCACGGCCCATCGCCTCGGGCGTGTGGTCCACGGAGACGGTGTCGATCCGGCCGGTCTCCACGCCGTACTTCATCAGCGCGAGCAGGTCGTCCCACATCCCCTGCCACTCGCGCTTCTTCACCACGTTGCCGGGCGTCATCGGGTTGAGCTTGGCGCGGAACAGCACCTCGGCGCGGTACACGTTGCCGACGCCGCTGAGCACGTCCTGGTTCATCAGCAGTTGCCCGATCGGGAGCCTGCTGCGGTGGATCCGCTTCCAGGCGAGCTCCGGATCGGCGTCGTCGCGCAACGGGTCCGGGCCGAGCCGGCCGAGGAGCTTGTCGCGCTCCTGGTCGGTGATGACCTCGCACACCGTCGCACCGCGCAGGTCGGCGTACGCGGTGGCGTTCTGCAGCCGGAGGCGTACTTGACCGACCGGCAGCGGTACCGGTGCCGGCTTGATGTCCATCTTGCCGATCAGGCCGAGGTGGATGTGCAGCCAGCCGGCGCCCTCGAAGTCGGCGAGGAAGTGCTTGCCGTGGGCCTCCGTCTGCCGCAGCAGATGCCCGTCGAGCAGCGCAGCCCCGTCCACGAACCGCCCCTGCGGACTCGACGCCCGAACCAGGCGCCCCCCGAACGCGTCCCAGACATCGTTCGCCAACCGATGCAGCGTATGACCTTCAGGCATGATTCCTCGTATGGGGACGACAGGTGGTTCCAAACCCAACCGCACTGCTCCGGCGACTCCGGCGACGGTCGGGATTGGGCGGAGTATGCGGGCGCGGGACGTTTCGCGGCCCAAGCAGGCGGTCAAGCGGCGGCCGGTGCTTCCGGAGAGCGGCCGGGACGATCAGGGCAGTGGCGGGAGCTCGCCGGTGGACTCGTAGCCGCTCAGCATGTCGATACGCCGGGTGTGCCGCTCCTCACCGGAGTAGTCGGTCGCCAGGAACGTCTCGACGAACCCGGTGGCCTCCTCCTCGGTGTGCATCCGGGCGCCGACACTGATCACGTTGGCGTTGTTGTGCTCGCGGCCGAGCCGTGCGGTGTCGGTGCTCCAGGCCAGTACCGCCCGGACCCCCTTCACCTTGTTGGCGGCGATCTGCTCGCCGTTGCCCGAGCCACCGATCACGATGCCCAGACTGCCTGGGTCGTCGACCACGGCCTGCCCGGTGCGCAGGCAGTACGGCGGGTAGTCGTCCACGGCGTCGTACACCGCCGGACCGTGGTCCACGACGTCGTGCCCGGCAGCCGTCAGGTGCTGCACCAGGTGGTTCTTCAGTTCGAAGCCGGCATGGTCAGAGCCGATGTGCACTCGCATGGCACGCAATCTACTTGTCAGCTGACCTGTGCGCGCACGCCGCCCGGCACAGTCAGCGCCGCGGTCAGCTCAGTCACCGTGGCGTAGGCCTGCTCGTACGGCGTTCCGCACGGGTGCAGTGTGTAGACGGCCACGATCGTGCGGTCGTCCGCGCCGACCGTGCCAGTGGTGTGCAGTGCGTCGCTGACCAGGTCCACCACGGACTCGGGCTTCGTACGGTCCGACTGGTAGCCGCTGGAACCGTGGAAGCCGGACCAGCCCTGCTTGATGCTGAAGCCAGGTGCGAAGACCGACGCAATCCCGAAGTACTGGTCGAAGCCGTCGGTTCCGTTGCGGGTCGCGTGGTGCAGATGCCCCATCACGAACTCACGGACCGGTTGCGGAGCCTCGTCCAGCAGGTACCGGTAGATGCGCACCGTGTCGGCCGCCGTGATGGCGACGTACCCCCAGAAACCCGGGTGGCTGGCCGGTGGGCCTGCCGTGTGCGTCAGCCCGAGCCGCCCGACCATCCGCTCCACCAGGGCCGCGCCGTCGCGCTCTTCCCAGTAGTAGCTGGCCGCGTCGTCGTCGCTGCTGCGCAGCATGACCTGCAGCCGCTCCCGGTCCGCGTCCGGTACGCCGTAGCCCGGACCCCGGTCCCAGAGGAAGTCCAGCGCGATCAGCAGCTTCACCACCGACGCCGAGCGGAACTGCTGGTCGGCGTTCTGCTGGTCGACGAACCGGCCGGCCTCGCGGTCGAACACCGCGATGCCGGCCGTCACCTCACGCAAAGTCATCGGGAACCTACTCACCACTGGACGGAATCCTGAGTGAGCAACTTTCACCGTTGAGACGGCTCCAGTTCAACCCCTGAGGCTTCAGTCGAAGATCGGACCGCGGTCCCGGGTGCGCTTGATCTCGAAGAAGCCCTCGGTCCCGGCGACCAGCCGGACACCGTCCCAGAGCTTGCCGGCCGCCTCGCCCTTGGGTGCCGGCGTCACCACCGGGCCGAAGAACGCGGTGCCCTCGACCGAGATCACCGGCGTACCGACCTCCATACCGACCTGGTCCATGCCGGCGTGGTGCGACTTCGTCAGCGCGTCGTCGTACTTGTCGGTGTCCGCGGCCTCGATCAGCGAAGCCGGCAGCCCGACCTCCTCGAGCGCTTCCTTCACCACGTCGCCCTTGCCGTCGCCGATGCCACGGCCCTCGACGTGGATCCGCTTGCCGAGCGCGGTGTAGAGCGGCAGCAGCACCTCGTTGCCGTGCGCCTGCTCGGCGGCGATCAGCACCCGGACCGGACCCCGCAGGTTGCGCAGGTTGGCCTTGTACTTCTCGTCGATGTCGTCACGTCCGTCGTTCAGGACGGCGAGGCTCATCACGTGCCACGTCGTCTTCACGTCCCGGACCTGCTCGACCTCGAGCATCCAGCGAGACGTCATCCAGGCCCAGGGGCAGGCCGGGTCGAACCAGAAATCTGCAGAGGCAGTCATATTCACCATCATACAAAGTTGAAGAACACAGATACCGTCTTGGTATCCAATACCCAATGTCGGGGGGAAACCCTCGGCGAAGCCGAGAACCAGGTGCATAGGATGCCGACATGCCTGGAACCAACCTGACGCGCGACGAGGCGCGTTCCCGTGCGGGCGTGGTCAGTGACGTGAGTTACGCGATCGAGCTCGATCTGGCCAACGCCCCGACCGGCGCACCGACGTACCCGTCGGTGACCACCATCACGTTCACCGCCGAGGCCGGCGCAAGTACGTTCGCGGATCTGATCGCGGACAAGGTCCGTGAGGTGACGCTGAACGGCGTCACCTTGGACCCGGACACGGTGTACGACGGTGCCCGCCTGCAGCTCGACGGGCTGGCGGAGCGCAACGAGCTCAGGGTGGTCGCCGACTGCCTGTACTCACGGACCGGTGAAGGGCTGCACCGTTCGGTCGATCCGGCCGACAAGGAGACCTACCTCTACACCCAGTTCGAGGTGCCGGACGCCCGCCGGGTGTTCGCCACCTTCGAGCAGCCCGACCTCAAGGCCCCCTTCACGTTCACCGTCTCCGCGCCGGCCCGCTGGGTCGTCATCTCGAACGCCCCGGCCCCGGAGCCGACCCCGTACCAGGGCGAGAACGGCGAGGAGCTGGCCCGCTGGGAGTTCCCGCCGACCGAGCGGATCTCGACGTACATCACCGCCGTGGTCGCAGGGCCGTACCACGTGGTCACCGATGTGTACGAGGGCCCGCACGGGACGTACCCGCTGTCGCTGCTGTGCCGTCCGTCGCTGAAGGACGCGCTCGACGTCGACGACCTGTTCGAGGTCACCAAGCAGGGTTTCGCGCTCTTCGAGGAAGCGTTCGGTACGCCGTACCCGTTCCACAAGTACGACCAGGCGTTCGTGCCGGAGTACAACATGGGCGCGATGGAGAACGCGGGCTGCGTGACGCTCCGCGACGAGTACCTGTTCCGCAGCCGTACGACGCATGCGGAGCTGGAGGCGCGCGCCAACACCGTCCTGCACGAGCTGGCACACATGTGGTTCGGCGACCTGGTCACGATGACCTGGTGGGACGACCTGTGGCTGAACGAGTCGTTCGCCGAGTGGGCCAGCCACTGGGCGCAGGTGGTCGCCACGACGAAGTACTCCGACGCGTGGACCACGTTCTGCAACGCCCGGAAGAACTGGGCGTACCGGCAGGACCAGTTGCCGTCGACGCACCCGATCGCGGCCGACATGATCGACTTCCACGCCGTCGAGGTGAACTTCGACGGCATCACCTACGCCAAGGGCGCGTCGACGCTGCGGCAGCTGGTCGCGTTCGTCGGTGAGGAGACCTTCATCACCGCGCTGAAGGAGTACTTCCACGACCACGCCTTCGGCAACACCGAGCTGACCGACCTGCTGAAGCCGCTGGAGAAGGCCTCCGGGCGGGACCTGGACGACTGGACCGAGCGCTGGCTGCGGACCGCCGGCGTGAACACGCTGCGCGCCGACTTCGCCGTCGACGAGCAGGGCGCGTTCACCTCGTTCGCGATCGAGCAGACCGCGACCGAGAAGTTCCCGGTACTGCGGCCGCACCGGCTCGCGGTCGGTCTGTACCGGCGTACCGACTCCGGCCTGGTCCGGACCGAACGCTTCGAGGTGGACATCGACGGGGCGCGGACCGAGGTCCCGGAGCTGACCGGCGCGACCCAGCCGGACCTCGTACTGCTGAACGACGACGACCTCACCTACGCGAAGATCCGGCTGGACGAGCGCTCCCGGGCGACGCTGGTGGAGTCGATCGACCAGCTCACCGAATCGTTGCCCAGGGCACTCGCCTGGGGCGCGGCGTGGGACATGACCCGGGACGCGGAGATGCCGGCCAGCCAGTACGTCGGCATCGTGCTGCGCGGGATCCGGGCCGAGACCGACCTCACCGGCGTCCGTTCCCTGCTGAACCAGGCGAACAGCACCATCAACCAGTTCGCGGCTCCGCAGAACCGGCCCGCGCTGCGCGCACAGGTCGAGGAGGCACTGGCCGGTCTGGTCGCCGAGTCGAAGCCGGGCAGCGACCACCAGCTCGCGTTCGTCCGCGCGTACAGCTCGGCGGTGTTCTCCGACGCCGGCGCCGAGCGGCTCACCGGCTGGGTCGACGGCCGTGACCTGCCCGAAGGCCTGGTCATCGACACCGACCTGCGCTGGACGCTGATCGTGGCACTGGCCCGGCTCGGCCGGATCGGCGCGGACGAGATCGACGACGAGCTCACCCGCGACACCACCATCACCGGTCAGGAACGCGCCGCGCAGGCCCGCGCCGCGCGGCCGACCGCCGAGGCGAAGGCCGAGGCCTGGCAGATGGCGGTCGAGTCCGAGGACACCCCGAACGAGACCCAGTTCCGGACCATCCTCGGCTTCCAGCAGCCCGGCCAGGAGGACGTGCTGCGGCCGTACGTCGACAAGTACCTGAGCACGGCCAAGGACGTGTACACGCGCCTGGGCTCGTCGATGGGCGAGAACGTACTGGTTGGGCTGTCGCCGCGACACCTGGCCGACCAGTCGGCACTGGACGCGCTGACCAACTGGCTGGCGGCAGAGTCGTCGTCGGTCGACGCCCCGACCCTGCGGTACGTCACAGAGGCCCAGGCCGACCTGACCCGCGCAATCGCCGCTCAAGCCACCGACGTCTGAACCTCTTGCGTCCGAAGAACTGAGGTCTCTGCACCTCAGTTCTTCGGACGTCAACTGCCGGCATGGTAGGACTGGGGCGGTGCCCGCCTCTGACCCCGCCCTGGCCGGTGCGGCAGCTGTTGCGCTGACCGGACTCGCAGACGCGTACCGACCCCGCCCTGTCACTCCTCTGATGCCCTGGCGGTACCCCAACCGCCTCGTGAAGCCGTACGTCGTCACGGCTCGCGGACGGCAGTGGGACGACCAGATGGTCGAGACCGCCCAGGCCACTGCAACCCGGCAGCTGGAGTTCGACGACGCGATGGGATCGATCGGACTCGGCGTCGTCGTCCTGCATCTGGGTGACGACGGCGTCTACCTGGTCGTCCAGAGCTGGGCGAAGGACTTCCAGTCCCGCCTGAGCATCTTCAGCGGGATGGACGTCGACGACCTGCGCCCGGCCCCGATCGGTGCCGCACCGTGTGTCTGGGAGCTCGAAGTACTCAGCCACGAGCGCGCGGCGTACGTCGACCACATCCTGTCCGCGGACGTCGACGTCGACGCCTGGCTCGACGACGCCCTCGACACCCGCCCCCAGCCCCACCCCAACGGCATCCCGTCCGGCATCTAGCCGCTAGGGCGTGTCTCCTGATCCCGCGCCGTAGCGAGGAGGTGCTCGGTGCGGTAGCTCGGCGCGCGGGGGCGAAGGTCTCGATGCGGAGCATCGTGGCCTTTGCACCCGTGCGGCGAGATGCCGTGCCGAGTGCCCCGCAGTAGGCGCGGGATCAGGAGACACGCCCTAGTTGTGGCCGGCGGCGTCGAGCCTGGCGCGCTGGTCCGGGGTGAGCTCGAGGTCCTCGGCTGCGAGGCTCTCGTCGATCTGCGCCACCGAGGACGCGCCCACCAGAGCAACGGTCGGTACCTCACCACCTGTCAGCCAGGAGAGCACCACCTGGTTCGCCGTGGCACCTGTCTCGCTGACAACCTCGTCCAGTGCGACCTTGCGCGCCCTGGTGCCGGCGTGGTCGTACGACTCGTCCAGCGGCCTGTCTGCGCGTACGTACCTGCCACTCAGCAGCGGTGAGTACGCCACCAGCGTCAGACCAGGCTCTGCACGCAGGTAGCTGAGCAGGTTGCCCTCGGCCACACCGATGCTGCCGTCCTTCGAGCGGAGACCACCGAGGTCGGTCCGGGCCCGGAAGTACGTGTGGTGGTACTGCAGCACGTCGTACCCCGGCAAACCCGCCTCCGCGGCCAGTGCCCGGTACCGCTCGATCCGCCAGGTCCAGTAGTTGCTGAGTCCGACCAGTCCGACAGTCCCGTCCTTCGCGAGCGCGCCGAACGTCTCCACCTGCTGCTCCAGCGGTACGGCGAAGTCGTCGATGTGGGCGTAGTACAGGTCGACGTGGTCGCGGCCCAGATTGTCCAGGCTGCGGGCCAGCGACTCCTTGACCACCGCCGGCGCCAGGCCCTCCAGGTGCTCGCTGAGCTGGTTGGCCGGCCGCGGCGGTCGCCCGCCGACCTTGGTCGCGATGGTGACCTCGTCTCCCACCCCGCGGCTCTTCAGCCACCGTCCGAGCAGCTGCTCGGACTCACCGCCCTGTGTCCCGTTCACCCAGAACGCGTAGTTGTTGGCTGTGTCGATGAACGTCCCACCGCGCTCGAGGTAGCGGTCGAGCACCGCGAACGAGGTGGCCTCGTCGGTCGTCGTCCCCATCAGCATCGCCCCGAGGGCGATCCGGCTGACCCGGCGCTGCCGCGCGGGGTCGCTCCCAATCGTCAGATAACGCATGCAGCGAGCCAACCAACTAGACCGCCCTCTAGGTCAAGACATCTGGCGATCGGTGGTTGGACCGATTCGCTCGGTGAGGGTCAAACGATTGTTCGTCGGCGCGCTGTGAGGGGGCGTGTGCGGTGTGCGAGGCCCCTGTGGGGAAAGAGATTCTTGCCACCTGAAAGTGGCTCACTTCTTGGGTCGGGCGGTCTAAGCTGCGACGGATATATCCGTCCAGGGGTGTTCTGGGGAGGGGCCCTTGCCGTGACACGCGTCGATCACCGGAAGCCGCCCGCCAGGGCTGCCCGGAAACAGCAGAAGGCCGCCGCCCGCCAGGGCTCCGCACCGGTACGGTCGCGGAAAGCCCAGCGTTCGCACAGCGCCGTCGGTGCGGCGATCGTGGCCACGCTGGCGATCGTCGCGGTGTTCGCGTTCATCCTGACCCGCGGCACGAGCCCGGATCCGGCGGCCGACGGACTGCGGATGGGGTCAGGGACCGACAACGGTGCTGCGGGGCCGCCCGCTGCGGGCACGAGCCCGACCGGGGGCGCCTCGAAGGGCGACCGCAAGCCACCGGTGTCGAAATCGGCGGCCAAGCCAACGGTCAAACCGACCACCAAGGCCCAGACGACCACGCCGCCGGCGGTGAACACCGGCCCGACCGCGCCGAAGTTCAAGAAGGGCCAGTGGATCGCCGTCCTCGACAAATACCCGGCGAACGCGGGTCAGGGGGCGAAGGACGCCGCGGCGAAGATCACCCGGGCCGGCATCCCCGCGAAGGCGATGCTTGCCGACGGTCAGTACCCGGGACTGGCGGACAGCTCTCTGACCCCGATCACCGGTACCTGGATCGTCTACCTCGGCCCTGGCTCCTCATCGGCGCAGGTGCTGAACCTGTGCCAGGACCCGCGCACGCAGGCGGTCTACCAGACCCCGTGCCCGACCTACGAACCGGCCAGCTGAGGTACGTCGTCGGTCGCGAGCCGGGCGTGCAGGTGCGAGTCGTGCCGTTGACCGGTCGGCTCGACGTAGTAGTCACGCATCACGCCCTCGAGCCGGAACCCTGCGCGCAGCGCGACGTGGCACGATCCCTCGTTGACCAGTGAGTGGTCGAGGGAGATGCGATGCAGACGTGGGCCGTCGGCAGCGAAGGCCCAGCGCGCCGCGGCGTCGAGTGCGCGCGCACCCAGCCGACGGCCACGGGCAGCTGGGCTCACCCAGTACGCCGCGACGGCCTGGTCGGGCACGCGGTGGACGTCTCGGAGCGTGACGCTGCCGAGCACGCGGTCCGTCTCGCGATCCGCGACCGCGAAGACCGCGTTGCCGTGCGCCCAGCCGTCGATCCGCGGCTCCAGCCACCTGCGGGCCCGCAGGTCCGCCGGTGAGCTGATAACCGCCGTACCGGCTGTCCAGCGCAGGATGCCGGGGTCCTGCAGGGCAAGACCCACCGCATTCTCGTCGGACACCACGAACGGCCGGAGCACCACGTCGCCCAACTCGATCCGACGTGGTTCCAGCGCAGGTGCCACTAGAGCTTGTGGGGCTCGTTGTTGGCGTGCAGGAGGGGGGCCTGGTGCGCGTGGGTGCCCAGCTGCTGCACACCGGTGACCAGACCACCGGCGAGGTCGCCGGTGGCGAACGACGTCTGCATGGTCAGCGCGGCCAGACCGGCGGACGTGTCCGACAGCTGCCGCCGGGCCTGCTCGCCGGACACGATCTCGAGGCGGCGGCCGGCCGGGTCGACGTACACCAGGACGGTGTTGTCCGGGTCGTCGAGCTCGTTCAGCAACTCGATCGCGAACGGACGGGTCTCCGAGTCCGCACCGCCGACATACACCGAGAAGTGCAGGCCGGACGCCGCCTCGGCGTTCCGGACCGCGCGCTCGATGTCGTAGAGCTGGTCAGGGGTGAAAGCGTCACCAGCTGGCACTTGCGCCTCCGATGGTGCGGGCGACGCCGCTGCCGGCGGTCGCGGTGGCGCCCGGCGCCCTGTTGTCGCTGTTGCCACTGGTCAGCTCAGGCAGCTCGGGCAGGTGGGCGGGATCGGGCTTGGTCGCGGTCGGGCCGTTGATCCAGACCGGCGGTGCCCACCAGGACAGCCCCGGACGGTACCGCGGTCCGTGCGCGATCGAGGAGGCGAAGACCAGCAGCGCCACGACCGCGATCACCAGCACCGGAATCCCGACGAACACCAGCAAGGAGTGCCCGGACAATTGGTCAATCACGCCCGAAGCCTAGTACGCCCCCACCCCTCCCTCAGTACGCAGGGGTGGGGCCTCCGCAGTTCCCCCAACCACAACCCGCGCGGAGCGCGGCTGTTCTTTCCTTGTTCAGCAACCTCCGCAGTTGTAGTACGTGATGTCCCAGTGGTTGCCTTCGTTGGCGTAGATGTTGCCGGCGCCGGACCTCCACTGCGGATACCCGTCCCCCCGGTCCGCGATCCGGGTGAAGTTGTTGTGCACGTAGTTGGTGACACAGGTAGTGATCGCGACATCGACCTTGTAGCCGTTGCGATGGCTGTACGTTCCACTGGCGTGACCGACCTCGGTCCCACCGGTGATCCGGATCGCGCACGCGCTCGCCTGCCGGAGCGTACGGACGCCGTACACAGTGGAGTCGTTGATGTTCGTGAACGACGTACAGGTGGGGTTGTTCCAGTCGGAGCAGTTGCCGCTCGACGACCACGTGATGCCCGCGGCGCGGAAGATCGCGGTCGCCTGGCTGTGCGTCATCTTGGTCACCGCGGACGCCTGCTCGACCACCACCACAGCGGGCAGCAGGCCGGCCAGGACAGCGACGAGCGGGATGAGGACACGACGGAGCACTGACTTCATGGGGACACTCCTTGTAACGGGGCGGATACCCCACCAAGTGCACGTCCCTGGAAAGATATTGGCAAGACCTCAAGCCAAATGAGAAATTAACATCCCAACACGACCAAGGCGTGGGATTGGGAGACACGCCCTCGGAGCGCTCAGATGTTGAGCGCTCCGATCAGGCGCCGGAGGCGGAGGTTGTTGGGCAGGTCCTCCACCAGGACCGGCTCGCCTTCCGGCCCACCGAGCGGCACCCGCCAGTTCGGGTACTCGTCCGTGGTCCCCGGCTGGTTCTGAGTACGACGCTCCCCGACAGCATCCGTCAGCGCAACACCGACGAGCTTCGCCGGGGTGTGCGCGACGTACCGGTGCAGCGCCTCCACGATCCGCTCCACGTCGCCGTCGGTGTTGCTGAGCAGGTGACGCTCGCGGAGCGCATTGAGCCACGCGTCGCGGTCAGCCTCGTCGACAGCGAGCTCCTCGGCCACAGGTCGCGTCAACAGACCAAGCCGGTTCCGCAGCTCCACGTGGTCGCCTGCCAGATACCCAGCGGTCGGCGGCAGGTCGTGAGTGGTCACCGTGGCCAGGCAGAGCTCCCGCCAACGCTCCGGCGCCAGGGGCTTCCCGTCCGCGTCGCGCTCGAACCACAGCACCGATGTACCGAGAATGCCGCGCTCCGTGAGGTAGTCGCGCACCCACGGCTCTACGGTCCCCAGGTCCTCGCCGATCACGGTGACCCCGGCACGCTGCGCCTCCAGCACCAGGATGCCCACCAGCGCCTCGTGGTCGTACCGCACATAGGTGCCCTCGGTAGGACGCTCCGGCGACGTCACCCACCACAGGCGGAACATCCCGAGGATGTGGTCGATCCGCAGCCCACCACCGTGCCGCATCACCGCCCGCACCAGGTCCCGCCAGGCGGCGTACCCGGTGTCGGCGAGCGCGTTGGGCCGCCACGGCGGCTGCGACCAGTCCTGGCCCTGCTGGTTGAACGCGTCCGGCGGCGCGCCGACGTGGATGTTCGGCGCCAGTACGTTGTGCAGCGCCCACGCATCGGCCCCGTCCGGGTGCACACCGACCGCCAGGTCGTGGACGATCCCCAGCGCCATCCCGGCGGCCTTCGCGCGCGCCTGCGTCCGCCCGAGCTGCTCGTCGAGCTGCCACTGCAGCCAGCAGTGGAACTCGACCGCGTCCGGGTTCTCGTTGCGGAAGGCAACAACCTCCGGGGACACCGGGTCCTGCAGCTCCTCCGGCCACTTGCTCCACTCCGGGCCGTGTACGTCGGCGATCGCGGCCCAGGTGGCGAAGTCGATCAGCCCCTGGCTCTCGCGGTCGCAGTACGCGCCGTACTCCGCGATCCGTCCCACCGACGGCTGGACGCGGAACAGCACCTGCAGCGCCTCACGCTTCGCGGCCCACACGGTGTCCCGGTCGAGCGCGGTCGAGTCCTCGCTCAGCGCCCGCACCTGCAGCGCCAACGCCCGCACCTGATCCCGCTCGGCCGGCGCAAGATCGCCGTACTCGTCGATGTCCTCGATGCGCAGGTAGATCGGGTTCCCGAACCGCCGTGACGCCGGGAGGTACGGCGACGGCTCCATGCGCCCGGACAGCTCGGCAGCGTGCAGCGGGTTCACCAGTACGAAGCCCGCGCCCAGGTCGTGTGCCGACCACGCAGCCAGGTCGCCCAGGTCATGCAGGTCGCCAACACCCCAGGAGCGCCGGGAGCGAACCGAGTACAGCTGGAGCACCCAGCCCCAGGTCCGGTGCAGCTTCTCCGGCTCCAGCTTCCGCGGCGTGACGATCAGTGTGCTGACCGAGATCTCAGGGCTGGTACCGATCCGCGCGCAGAGCCGGTGGTACCCGAGCGGCAGGTCTCCCGGGAGCTGGTACGTCGCTTCGCCGACCTGCACGCCGTCGACCCACTCGGGCTCGACCCAGTGCTCCTGCTGCGGGATGTCCCGGCGCTGACCGCCGTCCTCGAGATCGACCCACACCTCGGCCGTCGACCCGTGCGCCAGGTGCACCGCGAACCACGGGGTCCACCCCTCCCGCATCACCACGGTGGCCGGCAGCGTACGGCGCCAGCGTGTCTGCTGGTGCTCCGCCAGCGCGAGAGCGGCCTTCTCGGGGGTCGACGCATCGACACCGAGCGCCGCGAGCACATCGGCCACGACCTCACTGGAGACGATCACATGCTCGCCCTGCCAGTTCCAGTACTCCGTGGCCACGCCATGGGCCACTGCTAGCTCGACTAGGGCCGGAGTGGGAGCTGTCACCCTGGCGAGTCTGCCGTATCAACAGCGCCAACGGCCAAACGGCGCGCGTTGCGTTACTCGTTCGAGCGGCGGCGGCTGAGCATCAGCACCGCCAGGAGCAGCACCCCGCTGGCCACCACGAGGCCGATCGCCACGCCGGCCAGGTTGTCGGTCAGCTGGTACAGCGAGATCGGCCAGATCACCAGCAGAATCGCGCAGCCCACCACCGCGTACGCCGAACGCCGCGTCCGCCCGTACGCGACGAGCAGCGCGGCCGGTCCTGCCGTACCGACTGCGAGCGCCATGATCTCGCCGCGTTCCTGCACCAGCCAGCAGATCGACGAACTGAACATCGCCGCCCCGGCCAGCGACCACGACGTCACCTGATCACGCACCAGGCCGAGCATCGCGAACACGAACGCGACGATGATGAAACCGGTCCCGGCGATGCCCGCGCTGTTCGCGGCCGAGCCGGTGTCCGGAGTGAGGACGTCGGCCGTGATCACCAACACACCGACGGCCAGGATCCCAAAAGTTGCCACCAGCAACGATGATTCCTTCAGCCACCACAATGCCCCGGCCGCCAGCGCGAGCGCGACAACCACTCCCGCGACCCGTCCGGCCTCCCCCTCGACCGCCACGAAGGTCGCAAACCCGGCCACGCAGCAGCCCAGCGAGGCGAGCGCCGCGCTCAGCTGGCGACGACGCCCGAGCAGGGCCAGGACGGCAGCGACACCGAGCAGCAGGATCGCTGCCGTGCTCCCGGTGCTGACCCGCGCCGCGCGGTTCATCTCGCCCCAGTTCGCCAAGGTGAGGAGCGCGACCGCGCCGAGCAGCAGGGCGCCGCCGATGTACCCGAGCACCTCGACCAAGGCGCTCGCATGCACCACCTCGGTCGCCGGCTTCTTGGGCTTGGCCGGCTCCGGCGACGGGGCAGCCAGCTGGGCGGACGGGTGTGGCCGGCCCGGGTCCGCGAGCGCCGCGTCGAGCTCAGCGTCGGCGGCGTCCCGAATCGAGTCGGCCTGGTACTGGCGCAGCACACCAGCGCTCACGAGCCTGGAAAGCTCGTCGTCCAGCCGGCTTGACATGCTTTTCCGTCTCCTTGTCAGCCCTACTACCATCAGGCGGCGAGATGCCTATTCTGACCAGCTACCTTGTGTCCCCAGTCAGTCACCCCCTGTTTTCGCCGTTGTTCAGCCTTCCCGACACGCTTCCGACCTTCTTCCGGACGGGCAACGACGGCAAGCTCGAGGTGACCGATCAGATCGTCGTGGTCCCGGCCCGGATCCTCGGCCTGATCATCGGTTTCTTCGTGCTCCGCTGGCTGCTCCACAAGCTCATCCGCCGGTTCGCCCGGCGGACCGGCCAGGGCGCGGTGGCCGGCGTCCTGGCGAAGTCGAAGCTCGGCCAGGGGTTCGTGGAGAGCACGCTCGCCACCGAACGCCGGGCCCAGCGCGCCGAGACGATCGCCTCGCTGCTCACCAGCACGGTCACGATCGTGCTGACCGCCGTCCTGGTGGTGATGGTGCTCGCCGAGCTCGGCTTCAACATCCTGCCGGTGATCGCGTCCGCGAGCATCATCGGCGTCGCGCTCGGGTTCGGCGCCCAGACGCTGGTGAAGGACTTCCTGGCCGGCATCTTCATGATCTTCGAGGACCAGTACGGGGTCGGCGACCTGATCGACATGGAGAAGGCGACCGGCGTGGTGACGAACGTCGGCCTGCGGATCACCACGCTGCGCGGCGAGGACGGCACCACCTGGTACGTCCGCAACGGCGAGGTGCTCCGGGTCGGCAACCTGACCACCCGGGACCCCAACAGCACCGCCTCCTCCGGCGTCGGCTCCGGCATGGAGAAACAGGACGAGTCCAGGACCGACGAAAGCGCGACACCGGGAACTCGCGACGAAACCCAGGAGTAAGGCACGCCGGCACGGCCCCAGCGAACGCGCGGCACGAGCAGCCGGCACGAGCAGCCGGCGGGCGGGCGGCGCAGATTGTGGCTGGTGCTCGACGCACGCGAGCCGGTGCAGCTGATCGCAAGTGCGTACAGCCTGACAGGACATGTAGGTGTCCATCCCGCGTCCACACGGTTGGCGGAGCACCGGGTCGCCCGCGGTGTGGCGTACACGTCCTGTCGACCGTGTACAACTCCCCTGCCGAGTTTCTCCCCGGGGCAACACACGCCAGCTGACCGCAGCGGTGCCTGATTTGCTGGGCAGGCCAGGCGTATGTGGGGTTCCGGACCCATATCACCGGTGTGGAACCCCACATTTGCCTGGCAGACCCGGCAATTTCCCTGGCTCACCCAGCAAATTGCGTCGCTCACCGACCAGGTTCGGCGAGTCGGCGCGGGGAGGACGGCGCCGCGCACGCCGGGCACGCGGTGGGCTAGGAGCTTCAGCCCAGGCGGTGAGCCGAAGCGGTCCGCTCGGGTGGTGCCTCAGGCGGTGAAGGTGACGTCCAGGGTGATCGGGACGGCGGACAGGGCCTGGGAGACCGGGCAGTTCTTCTTCGCGCCCTCGGCGAACTCGGCGAACTCGTCGGCGGTCAGGCCGGGCACGTTGCCGTTCACGGACAGCTTGATGCCGGTGATGCCCTCACCGGGCTGGAAGGTGACGTCGGCCTGGGTGTCGATCGACGCCGGCGGCTTGCCCGCGCCGGCCAGCGCGTGCGACAGCGCCATCGAGAAGCAGGTCGAGTGCGCGGCGGCGATCAGCTCTTCCGGGCTGGTCTTGCCGTTCGCGTCGTTCGCGCGGGAGGCCCAGGTGACGTCGTAGGTGCCGACACCGGAGGACTCGAGGGCGACCTGACCGGCGCCCTCCATCAGCGAGCCTTCCCAGTGGGCCTTGGCCGTACGAGTGGTAGCCATGCTCGTGTTGTCTCCTTCGAAGAGGGGTTCAGCGGCCGGACACGTCGATCGTGCCGGGGTGGTTCTGTTCGTCGGTGTTCACCATGCTGTGCGCGGCCATCACCATGTAGGTCCAGATCTGCTCGTCCTGCTCCGGCGTCAGGGCGAGCTCGTCCAGCGCGGCCCGCATGTGGCCGAGCCAGCGGTCCCGGGCGCTCGGGGTGACGGCGAACGGGGCGTGCCGCATCCGCAGCCGGGGGTGCCCGCGCTGCTCGGAGTACGTCTTGGGACCGCCCCAGTACTGCTCCAGGAACATCCGGAATCGCACCTCGGCCGGGCCGAGATCCTCCTCCGGGTACATCGCTCGCAGTTCCGGGTCGGCGGCAACACCGCGATAGAACGCGGCCACCAACCGGTGGAAGGTGTCCGCCCCACCGACGGCGTCGTAGAAGCTCTGCTGCTCAGTCATCTCGGATCAAGTCTCTCAAGCGCTCACAACGTGCTGTAGGAGGGCTGCCCGTTCGACGTCGCCGAGGGGTCGTTTCGCGTGCGTCGTACCGTCGACGGCGACCAGGACCGACTCAGCCCTGGCGTAGACGTCGTCGGACGCACCGCTACGGTCCACGATCCGCGATCCGAGCGTGTACGAGGACGTACCGACGGCGTCGATCCACACGTCCACGTCGTACGGCGGGTGGCGGAGCAGGATCGGGCGCAGATAGTCCACCGTCTGGCTGACCAGGACACACGGGTACTCCGCGAAGAAGTCGCCGGTCGTATCCATCACCTGCGCGAGAAACGCGATCCGCGCCTCCTGCAGGTAGTCGAAGTACCGCACGTTGTTGACGTGGTCGTACGAGTCGATGTCCGACCACCGGACAAGAACAGGATGGGTAAATATCATGCGCCCACCAGCTTGGACAGGGCGTTGCGTTCGACGGGGGTGATTCGGCGCAGTCGGTTGGCGGCGAAGTCGAACGGCACCAGCTTGGTCCTCGCCTCCACGTACGTACGGCGTTCCGGCTCCGCGTCCAGGATCTCGTAGTCGACCGTGAACGACGCGGCCCGGATCTCACTGATCCACAGCTCGATCCGCACCGGCTCGGGCCGGAACAGTAGCGGCGCCCGGTACTGCACCTCGTGCCGCGCGACGAGTAGGCCGGTCTCCAGGTTGTCGGCGCCGAGGTCCTTCGCGGTCCGGAACAGGAAGTCGACGCGCGCGTCCTGCAGATAGTCGACGTAGCGCCCGTTGTTCACATGCCCGAGCGCATCCATGTCTCCCCAGCGCAACGGGCAGTGATAGACGTGCCGGTTGTGATGATCCACACCACGATCATGTCATCCGGGTGCTTCCGGCGTGACAGACCGTGGGTAATGTCATCTTCGGCAGACCAGTACGTCGATCGGAGTGATGGATGAGTACGCAGCGGGTGGCGATCGTGACCGGGGCGGCCCGGGGAATCGGCGCGGCCGTCGCGCAGCGGCTCGCCCAGGACGGCAACGCGGTCGCCGTCATCGACCTCGACGAGGGCGCGTGCGACGCGACCGTGAAGGCGATCACCGACGCCGGCGGCACGGCGATCGCGGTCGGCGCCGACGTCAGCAAGTCCGACCAGGTCGCGGCCGCGGTCGAGCGGGTGACCGCCGAGCTGGGCGCCCCGACGATCCTGGTGAACAACGCCGGCGTCCTGCGCGACAACCTGCTGTTCAAGATGTCCGAGGAGGACTGGGACACGGTCATGTCGGTGCACCTCAAGGGCAGCTTCCTGATGTCGAAGGCCTGCCAGGCGCACATGGTCGAGGCCAAGTACGGCCGGATCGTCTTCCTCTCGTCGACCTCGGCGCTGGGCAACCGCGGCCAGGCCAACTACGCGTCCGCGAAGGCCGGTCTGCAGGGCCTGGCGAAGACGCTCGCCATCGAGCTGGGCAAGTTCGGCGTCACCGCGAACGCGATCGCCCCGGGCTTCATCGAGACCGACATGACCGCCGCCACCGCGGCCCGGGTCGGTGTCGACTTCGAGGAGTTCAAGAAGGCCACGGCCGCGAGCATCCCGGTGCAGCGGACCGGCAAGCCGGCCGACATCGCCGCGGCCGCGTCGTTCTTCTGCAGCGAGGAGGCCGGCTTCGTCTCCGGCCAGGTCCTGTACGTCGCCGGCGGACCCCGCAACTGAGAGGGAGCAGCATGCCGCAGACCTACAACGGAGTCGACGAGGTGGTGCACGCGGTCGGCACCCGGCTCGGCGAGTCCGAGTGGCTGGAGATCACCCAGGAGCAGGTGAACCAGTTCGCGGACGCCACCGGTGACCACCAGTGGATCCACGTCGACGTCGAGCGGGCTGCCAAGGGACCGTACGGCGGAACGATCGCGCACGGCTATCTGACGCTGAGCCTGATCGCGCGCTTCGGTGACGAGCTGTTCAAGGTCGACGGCGTGACCGCCAAGCTCAACTACGGCGTGAACAAGGTCCGCTTCCCCGCGCCGGTGCCGGTCGGCACCCGCGTCCGGGCCGGCGCCTCGATCGCGAACGCGGTCGAGACTCCGGCAGGCGTTCAGGTCTCCCTCAACTGGGTGATCGAGCTCGAGGACTCCACCAAACCCGCCTGCGTCGCGGAAACCGTCGTACTGCTAGTCCCCTAAAGGGGGCAGATCAGCACCGCGTGGGTGGCGATGCGGTGGTAGCCGAGCCAGTCGTTGACGGCGAGCATCGGCGCGTTGCCGTCGTAGTTGGCGGTGTAGGCGCCTCGTACGCCGGCACCGGCCGCGCGGTGCAGCGCTGCCGACTTCACCAGCTTCGCGAGGCCGCGGCCGCGGTACTCCGGCATCGTCGACGTCATCTTCGACCAGATCAGCGTGTGGTCGCCGAGGCTCATCGTGAAGGCGACGATCTGACCGCGGTACAGCGCCGCCATGCCCAGGTCGAGCACCGTGTCGACGGACTCCCAGACTCCCGCGACCCACTCGTCGTACGGCCGCGCGGAGATCTTCGCGTCGCCGGGCTTGGTGCGCTGCGCGACCACGTCCGCGGCGTACAACGCCTCCGGCCCGACCTCGGTCAGCGGAACGAGGTCGACACCGGTCGGCGCCTCCGGCTGCTCCGGCACCTTCCGCGGATCGATGCCCGCGTAGTGCACCTGCCGCGTCTGCCGGTACCCGAACCGGGCCGCCCAGTCGATCGACTCCGGGTCCGCGAACACCCGCGCCGTCGTCGCGCCCCCGGCCTTCAGGCTCGCGTGCGTTGCCTCCAGCAACTGTGTTCCGATCCCCCGCTGCCGGTGGTCCGGCGCGACCAGCACCCGTAGCTCTCCGTCGAGCGGGTCCGAGCCACCGATCAGGCCGTTGGTTGCCCAGCCCACCAGTTCACCGTCGTCCACGGCCACGAACGTCCCGCGTCCCGGTGTGGCCGGCCGCCCGAGTCTCTGGACCAGCCAGCCCCGGGTGACCACCAGATAAGGCACCAGCGCTGTGTGCAGCGCTACCGCCTGATCGACATCCCCCGGCTCAGCGGCCCTGATCTCCATCCGAAACTCCTTGGGCACTCCAACAACGAAGTCCCCCGGAATCTAACGCCCTTTCAGGTGCATACCGGAAGTGAACCCATTACAGCTCTGTCTCAGAGCCTCCGAGGACGAGCCGGGCGCCCGTGACGTCGAACGTCATCCGGTGCCGCTCCAGGTAGCCCGCACCGACCAGTCCGTCGTGGATGATCTCCTGGAACTGCACCCGCGGAGCCTTCTGCGCGGTCTCCGGAGCCGCCGCGAGGTGCACGCTCCCGGCGATGGTCACCCAGTGCCGCGTCCACTCGTACCCGGTCTCGTCGGTCCCGGTTCGTGTCGTCACGTCCGGCGCCGCCAGGTCGACGTCGCAGTCCGCCACGAATCGCGTGTCCAGGATCAGGCTGTCCGAGCCGGTGTCGACCTCGACGGTGATCTCCCGCCCGCTCGGCAGTACGAGCTGCGCGAACGGGTCGACCGACGCCGATTCCCGCCGTACGTCGAGCGGCACCACCGCCCCGTCCGGCTGATAGCGGTCGCGCGGCTGCACGGTGAGCGTCGCTGCGCGCGGATCCGTCGTGACCACGTGCTCCTCGAAGAATGCCGGCCCGAGGATGCCCGCGAAGCCCGCCGGATCGTTCGCATCACCGAGGTCGGCGATGCCCGCGAGGTGCCCCTCGACCACATGGTCGCCGAACGCCATCCGGGGCACGCGGACGAGCGGCACCTCCAACTCCTGCCCGGACATCCGCCGTCCGACGAAGGTCTGGCCGGTCGTTGCCAGGTCGAGGCGATCGGCGAGTGCCGACGAGAGCACCGTGATCCCGATCCCGGTGTCGACGAGGAAGCGGCACTCGACGTCACCGACGGTCAACGGCACCCGCACCAGGTGCTGCACCCGGTCGAAGGCGACGGTCGTCATGCCTCAGTTGTCCACCGTCCGCAGCAGACACAGTTCCGTCTGCACGCGCCGGTAGCCGAGCCAGTTGTTGATGGCAAGCATCGGACTGTTCTCGTCGTCGTTGGACGTGTACGCCGACGTGATCCCCGCCGCCTTCGCCCGCCGCAGCGCGACCGACTTCACCAGCTTCGACAGCCCCTTCCCCCGGTACGCCGGAATCGTGCCGGTGAAGCCAGACCACATCCGGTCGCCGTCGGTCTCGACCGACGTGAACGCCACCATCTCGTCGCCGGCCATCGCCCCCACACTCAGCGCCTTGTCCAGGGACGGGCTGTTCCAGATCTCCTCGAGCCATTGGTCGTAGGGGACCGCGTCCATCGGGGTGTCGCTCGGCTCGTCCAGCCCGGCGGCCGTATCGGCCTCGAAGTGCACCCGCGGGTCCACGCTGTCGTACGCGACCAACTCGATCCCGTCCGGCGTCGGCGGCTGCGCGGGCAGCGACGTCAGCTCGAGGCCGGAGAAGTGCAGCTGCCGCGTCCCGTCGTACCCGAGGTTGCGAGCGAACTCGAGCCCGTCGGGATGGACGAACGTCTTGGCCCGGACCGCGCCGACCTCGGTGAGGTGCTGGTGCAGGCGCGCGGCGAGCTCGCTGCCGATGCCCTGCTTGCGATGGTCCGGATGGACGTAGATGGTCAGGTGGCTCTGCCCCGGCTCGCTGGTCCACAGGTTCAGCCCGGCCGCTCCCCACGCGACGATTGCGCCGTCGCGCTCGGCGACCAGAGGCAGGAACCGTTCCTCCGGCGTCTGCACGGTGATCATGTGCCGCGTCGCCGCCGGCGACATCGCCTTGTACGGGTACACCGCCCGCCGGACCGCCGACACCGCCTCGGCGTCGTCCCCGACCGCCTGCCGAACTACCGCCCGAGTGCTCATGTTCCCGGACCCTAACCAGCAGGCCCCGGCCACGCCACGCATTAAGAGACGCGATCGCGTACGTCCTGTGATTCGGATGTGCGGCGAACTCGTATTAGAGTGACGCGGAGCTGTCGGACTGAATGCCCCGACCGCCGGAAGTGCCATCGTGGTTGCACGCGACGGGGTCACCGGCGGCGGGGCGTCCGCCTTTCCAGGGCCCGTTCAGGCTGAGTTGTCAGCCATAGGTCGCCACCGCCGCGCGCGCCAGCTCGAGCATGCGGCTCCGTACGTCCGCGGGCTCCAGCACCTCGACGTCACCCGCGAGTCCGAGCAGCACCCCGTACGCCGCTTCCCTGATCCGGAAATGCATCCGCAGGTGCCGCCACTCGTCGTCGCTCGGTACGTCCCGCGGTACCTCGCCCTTCGCCAGCATCGGTGTCGCGATCCGCCGTACGACGTCCACCCGCTCCGGCCGGACCCGGACCAGTACGTCGACGCCCACCGGCATCTGCCGCTCGAGGCCCGAGCGCAGTCGCTCCCACTCGGCCCGTACGTCCAGACCGTCCGGCCGCTCCGCCAGCTCGTCGAGGATGTCGACCTGCTCGACCCGCGACACCCGGTACATCCGTGCGGCGCCACGGTGCGCCGCCACGAGGTACCAGCGACCTGCCTGCTCCACCAGGCCCCACGGGTCGACAGTCCGCCGCTGCACGCCCTCACTGGCCGACGCGTACCTCAGCCGCACCCTGCGGCGCGTTACGACCGCTTGGCGCAGTACGGGCAACGCACCGGTGTCCTCAGCCTCCGCGAACCACCGCCGTCGGTCGACGACGATCGCGCCGGACAGGGCGTCCGCCTCCCCCTGCAGCTCCACGGGGAGCGTTGCGGACAGCTTGCCCATCGCAGAGTGCAATGCGTCCTGCAGCCCGAGCTCGTCCGACAGCGCAGCCCGCCCCGACCATGCGAACAGCGCCTGCGCCTCCCGCGGCGTCAAGGCGCTGACGTCGGCGCGGTACCCAGGCAACAGCAGACAGCCACCGTTGCGCCCACGCTCGGAGTACACCGGTACGCCTGCCGCGGACAGCGCCTCCATGTCGCGCATGACCGTCCGCGTCGACACCTCCAACCGCCCGGCCAGCTCCCGCGCGCTCAACCGCTCATGCCGCTGCAGCAGCAGGATGATCTGCAACAACCGGTCCGCTCGCATGTTCCCAAACGATATGGGACAGAAGATGTCGCATATACCTCGCTCGGCCCTACGCGATGCCTCCGTTGAGGGTTACGCCGCCGTCGATCGTGATGGTCTGGCCGGTGATCCAGGACGCCTCGTCGGACAGCAGGAACCACACCAGCGACGCAACGTCCTCCGGCCGGCCCAAACGACGCAGTGGGTACGTCGCCGCCACCTTCTCCTCGCGTCCTTCGTAGAGAGCTCCGGCGAACTTGGTCTTGACCACCGCCGGAGCCACGGCGTTCACCCGGATCTCCGGAGCCAGCTCGAACGCCAGCTCCTGCGTGACCCGCGACAGCATCGCCTTGGTCGCGCCGTACCACCCGATGCCGGGCGACGGCGCAAGACCGGCCACCGAGGACAGGTTCACCACGGCGCCACCGTGCTCACGCATCCACGCGTCCCGGCAGGCCTTCACCCAGGCGATCGCGGCGAGCACGTTGGTGTCGACCATCTTGCCCGCGACCGCAGGTTCGACGTCCAGGAGCTTCCCGTAGATCGGGTTGATGCCGGTGTTGTTCACGAGCAGGTCCACGGAGCCGTACGTCGCGACCGCGGCAGCCACCACCGCGCCCCGGTGCGACGCATCGGCTGCGTTCCCGGCGATGCCCAGCGCGTGCTTCCGGCCGCCCAGCGTCTCGACCGCCTGGTCGAGGGTCTCCTGGGTCCGACCGGTCACGACGACCTGCGCGCCGTCCGCGACCAGGCGCTGTGCGATCGCCAGCCCGATCCCGCGGGACGCTCCGGTGATGATCGCCGTCCGGCCGTCGAGCCCCATCAGTTGAGACGCTCGAGGACGATCGCCATGCCCTGGCCACCGCCGACGCACATCGTCTCGAGGCCGAACTGCTTGTCCTCGAACTGCAGCCCGTTCACGAGCGTGGTCATGATCCGCGCACCGGTCGACCCGAACGGGTGGCCGAGCGCGATCGCGCCGCCGTGCACGTTCAGCTTGTCCTCGTCGATGCCGAGCTCCCGCGCCGACCCGATCACCTGCACCGCGAACGCCTCGTTGATCTCGACCAGATCGATGTCGCCGATGCTCATCCCGGCCCGCGCCAGTGCCTGCTTCGACGCCTCGACCGGACCGAGGCCCATGATCTCCGGCGACAAACCGCTGACACCCGTCGACACGATCCGCGCCAGCGGCGTGAGGCCGAGCTCATGCGCCTTGGTGTCGCTCATGATCACGACCGCCGCGGCGCCGTCGTTCAGCGGGCAGCAGTTGCCGGCCGTCACAGTGCCGTCCGCGCGGAACACCGGCTTCAACTGACTGACCTTGTCCAGTGTCGTCCCGGCCCGCGGGCCGTCGTCCTTGCTGACCACGGTCCCGTCCGGCAGCGTCACCGGCGTGATCTCGCGCTCGAAGAACCCGTTGCCGATCGCCTTCTCGGCCAGGTTCTGCGAGCGGACACCGAAGACGTCCTGGTCGGCGCGGCTGATCCCGCGCAGCGTCGCGACGTTCTCCGCGGTCTGCCCCATCGAGATGTAGATGTCCGGGAGCTGCCCGTCCTGCCGCGGGTCGTGCCAGGTGTCGTTGGTCTCGGCGTACTTCTCGGTCCGCGCCACCGCGTCGGTGAAGGCTTCGTTGAACGAGCTCGGGTCGCCGACCCCGGCGGAGCCGAAGTTCTTGTACCGCGACACGCACTCGACGCCCGCACTGACGAAGATGTCGCCCTCGCCGGACTTGATCGCGTGGTACGCCATCCGCGCGGTCTGCGTCGAGGACGCGCAGAACCGGTTCACGGTGGTGGCCGGCGTGTTGTCCCAGCCCAGCTGCACAGCGACCCGGCGGGCCATGTTGCCGCCGTGCTCGTCGTGCGGCTCCGCACACCCGAGCATCAGGTCCTCGATCTGATCGCCGGTCAGACCGATCTTCTCGGTCGCCGCCTTGATCATCTGCACGGCCAGGTCGTCCGGCCGGATCGTGGTCAGCGAACCCTTGTTCGCACGGCCGATCGGCGAACGAGCCGTGGACACGATGACTGCTTCAGGCATCTCGATTTCCCTTCTCGCGGCCGGTACTCAGCCCTGTCCGCTTGATGTCACGAGCCGCCGGAGCGCCGCCGGCCTTGGTGGGATTGCTCCCATGATCTCTCGACTCCCGGTGGTCCTCGCGCTTGCCCTGCTGACCGGTTGCGCCGCTCAGAGCGCCGAGCCCAGCGAGTCGCCGTCCACGTCCACCACGACTGCCCGTCCGATCGCCTCCCCAGCATCCCCGACGATCACACCGGAACCGACCACTACCGCCGATCCCGACAGTCTGAGGGAGGCCGACAAGGCCACTCTCCAAGCCCTCCTGGGCCCGGCGCTCTCCGTCACCTGCTCGATGACGCGAACGAACCGGCTGCAGTGCGGCAAGGTCTTCGCCACGACGGTGCCGCTGGTCGACCTCGCACTGTCGGCGCTGCAGAGCATGCCGAAGACCAAGCCATACAAGGACATGGCCGGCGCCGGAGCACTGTTCAAGAAGAGCTACGGCACCATGGTCGGTCTGGGCTGCTTCAAACCCGCGGCGCCGAAGAACTTCGACCTCTGCGTCAGCCTGTCGCAAGTTGCCTCGCTCACCTACCTGAACTTCACCACACCGCTCGTGCTCTGACCGCATCCGCTACAGGCCCAGATCGCGGCCGATGAGTTCCTTCATGATCTCGTTCGAGCCGGCCCAGATCTTCGTCACCCGGGCGTCGCGCCAGGCGCGCGCGACCCGGTACTCGTTCATGTAGCCGTACCCGCCGTGCAGCTGGACGCACGCGTCCAGGATCTCGTTCTGCACGTGCGCGCTCCACCACTTCGTCTTCGCCGCATCGACCGCGGACAGCCGGTCCTCGTCGTGCGCGACGATCGCGTTGTCGACGTACGCCTGCGTGACCTCGGCCTTCGTGACCAGCTCCGCGACCAGGAACTTGTTGTACTGGAACGAGCCGACCGGCTGGCCGAACGCCTTGCGCTGCTTGATGTAGTCGATCGTCTCGTCGAGGATCTGGGTGGCGTGCGCGATGTTCGACACCGCGGCGCCGATCCGCTCCTGCGCGAGCCGCTCCATCATGTGGATGAAGCCGCGGTCGAGCTCGCCGAGCACGTTGTCGTCGGCAACGAACAGGTCGGAGAAGAACAGCTCCGACGTACCGGACTCGGTCTGGCCGACCTTGTCGAGCTTGCGGCCGCGGGCGAACCCGTCCATGCCCTCCTCGACCACGAACAGCGTGATGCCCTTCGCGCCCTTCGACGGGTCGGTCCGGGCGGCGACGATGACCAGGTCGGCCATGTCGCCGTTGGTGATGAAGGTCTTCGACCCGTTCAGCACCCAGCCGCCCTCGGCCTTCTTGGCGGTCGTCTTCAGCGCGGCCAGGTCCGAACCGCCGGACGGCTCGGTCATCCCGATCGCCGCGACGGACTCACCCGAGCAGAACTTGGGCAGCCAGCGCTGCTTCTGCTCCTCGGTGCCGAGGTCCACGAAGTACGGCGCGGCACAGTCGTAGTGGATGCCGAAGCAGCTCGACAGCGAGGCGGAGACCTTCGACACCTCCTCCGCGAACACCGCGTTGAACCGGTAGTCGCCGACGCTCGAGCCGCCGTATTCCTCGGGCACGTCCAGCCCGAGGAAGCCTTGCTTGCCGGCCTCCAGCCAGGCGGCCCGGTCGATCGTCTTCTCGTCGAGGAACTGCTCCATCCGCGGCACCAGCGAGCGGTCGCAGTACTCCTTGGCACTGGCGCGGAAGGCGTGGTGATCCTCGTTGAAGATGACGCGTTCCATGGGGCCTCCCCAAGGCATGAGACAAGTGGCTAAGCGCTTGCTTAGCTTCACGCGTTTGGTGCAGGGTGTCAACGTGTCCGCAGTCACCGGCCCCCTCGTGTGGGAGCACGTCCAGCCGGCCGCCGCGCGCCGGCTGCTGACCGGCGCCGTCGACGCGTTCGCTGAGCGCGGCTACCAGGCCACGACGACCCGCGACATCGCCTCGCGCGCCGGCATGAGCCCCGCGGCGCTCTACGTGCACTACCCGTCCAAGGAGCGCCTGCTCTTCGAGATCAGCCTGTACGGCCACAACGCGGCCCTGGACGTCCTGCGCGCTGCGGACTACGGCCCGACACCGGCCGACCGCCTGCGCTCGCTGGTCGCGGCCTTCACGGCCTGGCACGCGGAGCATCACACGATCGCGCGCGTCGTCCAGTACGAGCTGGCCTCGCTCAGCCCCGAGCATCTGGCCGAGGTGGCGACGATCCGCCGGGCGATCTCGACGCAGATCGAGCAGGTACTGGCGGACGGGGTGGCCGACGGATCGTTCGCCGTCACGGACCTGCCCGGCACCACCCTCGCCGTACTCTCGCTGTCGATCGACGTCGCCCGCTGGTACACCCCGCACCGCGGTGACCCGGCCGCTCTCGGCAAGCTCTATGCCGACCTCGCGCACCGAATGGTCCAGACATAGCAGTACCCCGCACCCACCCGGTGCGGGGTACTTGCTGGCCAGATCAAACGTGCAGATCAGACCTGCAGCGCGGCCTGGACGTCGAGGTGGATGTCCACCTTGTCACCGATCAGCAGCTTGCCACCCTCGAGCGGCACGTTGAAGTCGATGCCCCACTCCTTGCGGCTGATCGACGCGGAGGCCTCGAAGCCGATGATCTTCTGGCCGTACGCGTTCTGGTCGACACCGAGGAACTCGACCGCGAGCTCGATCGGCTTGGTGACGTTCTTGATGGTCAGCTCGCCGGCCAGGACGTAGTCGTCGCCCTCGGGCTTGATGGCGGTGCTGACGAAGGTCATCTTCGGGCTGTTCTCGGCGTCGAAGAAGTCGCCGGAGCGCAGGTGCCCGTCGCGCTGCTCGCTGCGGGTGTGCACCGAGCCGAGCTCGATCTCGACGCTGGTGGCGGACTCCTCGATGGTGTCCTTCACCACGATCTCGCCGGTGAACTCCTGGAAGGTGCCACGGACCTTGGTCATCAGGTGCCGGACGGTGAAGCCGACCTCGCTGTGCGCGGTGTCGAGGGCGTACGTACCGGCGACCAGGCCGGGGATGGTGCTGGTCGGGGTGCCGGTGGTGGTGTCGCTCATGGGGTCCTCTCGGGAAGGTGTTCGTACTGGTCGGGGGCGACGCAGCCGGGGTCTATAGTTAAAACTTCAACCGATGACTACGACGGTAGGCAGTAACGGTTTAAAAGTCAACTACATTCCCGGTACACTGTTCCCGTGACGATCGAGACTGAGATGGACGCCGGCACTCGGTGGCTGGACGCCGAGCAGCAGGTGGCGTGGCGTGCGTACCTACTGGGCACCGCACGCCTGATGGCCAAGCTTGACGACGACCTGCGCCAGTTCGGTCTGGGGATCAACGACTACGAGATCCTGGTCCGGCTCTCCGAGGCGCCCGACCGGCGGCTGCGGATGGCCGACCTGGCCGACCGGCTGCACCAGAGCCGGTCCCGCCTGACTCACACCGTCGGCCGCCTGGAGGCCGCCGACCTGGTTCGCCGGACGTCGTGCACCAGCGACAAGCGCGGTGTCTGGGCCGAGCTGACCGAGTCCGGCTTCGCCCTCCTCGAGCAGGCCGCGCCGTACCACGTCGACGGCGTCCGGGAGAACCTGGTCAACCTCGCCAGCCCGGACGACTTCGCCGCCGTCGGGCGCGTCTTCGACGCCGTCTCCGAGCACATCGGGCAGCGCTGAATCAGTTGCCGCCTGCGTGGCCGGCCGGGGTGATCTCCAGTGCGAGCTCGTCCCGGTCGGCGCCGCGGTAGGCCATCATCTTGTCGCGCATCCGCCGCTTCACCGGCGGCAGGTGGTTGACTGCGCGCATCCCCGTCCGCATCCCGGCGAGCATCATCCGTCCGACCACCGGCTTGTGGATCGGATCGTCCGACGTCATCTGAGCGCGCGACTTGATCACGGCATCGAAGCCGTACTCGATCATCTTCGCCTCGTACTCGTGAACGGCCGCGGTGAGATCGCGGCGGCCGTCCCGGACCTCGATCAGCGCGCGGCACAGGTTCACGGCGTCGCGGAGTGCGGTGTTCGCGCCGACGCCGCGCCCGGGCGTCATCGTGTGGATCGCGTCGCCGATCAGCGTGACGTTCGAGGTCTCCCACGGCTCGAGCGGCACCGAGGTCCAGATGTTCACCGGGAAACAGGTCCCCGGATCGGTCAGCTCGAACATCCGACGCAGGTTCGGATGCCAGTCCGGAGTCGCCCGCAGGGCCACGTCGACGAGCTCCTGGCCGCGCAACTCCATGATGTTCGCGGGAAACTTGTCCCTGGCTGCCGACAGGCCCCAGTTGATGTAGTCGCGGGTGTTGTCGAACTGCAGGCCCGGCCAGCGCCGGATCAGCTCCTCGGTGTTGCCGCCGATGACGTGCTTCACCTGACCGTCACGGTCCCACTGGAACTCCATCACGTGGATGATGCAGAACAGGCCGCGCGGTGCGTTGATCATCGAGATGCCCTCGAACACCTTCGGCGGCACGAGCTTCGCGCTCTCGTCGGTGATCGGCAGCTTGCCGGCGATCGCCACGATGCCGGTCTCCTCGGTCTGCGCCTGCGGCAGGTACTGACGCCGCACCCGTGATCCGGCACCGTCCGCGGCGACCAGCAGATCGCCCGTCGCCCGGGTGCCGTCGGCGAAGTACGCCGTGACCTGGTCATCGTGCTGCTCGAACCTGGTGAACTCCTTGCCGAACTCGACAACCTCCTCGAGCCCGGTCAGCAGGAGCTGCCGCAGCGTCATCCGGCTGATCGACTTCTCGCTCTCGACCGGATCCGTCGAGGCCGGCATCTCCATCGACAGGACCTCCTCGAGGTCCTCGGTGAGCATGTTGAAGTACTTCGGATCGCGTGCCTTCGTGGCCACGAATGTGTCGTACAACTGCGGCGGGAGCAGCGAGTGCAGCGCGCGGCTCCCGTCCGGGTCGATGCCGACCCGATAGCCGTGCAGGCCGTCAGTGCGCAGCGCGTCGCGCTCGAACACGACCACCTCGATCCCCGCCCGCAGCAGGCCGTGCGCCAGCGCGAGCCCACCGGTTCCACCGCCGATTACCAGCACCTTCATGATCTCTCGTCCCTTCAAGTATCTTGATAATCCGAGTATCTTGGAGATCCGAGAGAAATGCAAGCTCTATGCTGAGGCGGACCATGACCAGTACCCGCGAAGAGCTGACCGGCGAGATCCAGCAGCGCCTGATCCGATTCATCGCCGAGGTGGTGCTGTACAACCACGCCGTCTCCGCGAAGGTCGGGCTCGGCGCGAGCGACTCGCAGTTCATGACGCTGCTGCAGACGTACGGCCCGCTGACCCCGCGGCAGCTCGCCGAGCACACCGGCCTCACCTCCGGGACCGTGACCGGAGTGATCGATCGGCTCGAGTCGCACGGCTTCGTGACGCGGGAGTCCGATCCGGCCGACCGCCGCAAGGTGGTGGTGACGCCGTCGATGGAATCCATCCAGGACAAGCTGGTCCCGCTGTACGCCGACCAGGGCGAGCGGATGCACGGCGTACTGGCAAGCCGCAGCGTCGAGGAGCTCCGGACGATCGCCGCATTCCTCGCCGACTCCGTCACTGAAGCCCGGAGCTAAAACGTTTGAGGGTGGCCGCTCGCTCCGGGAACCTTCTGGGCGTGACGGAATTCCACCAGGACGGCCGGGCCGGCATCGACGCGGAGCTCGTCCGGCGACTGATCGCAGACCAGTTTCCGCAGTGGGCCGACCTGCCGGTGACACCGGTGAAGGTCGACGGCTGGGACAACCGGACGTACCGACTGGGCTCCGACCTGACCGCTCGGCTGCCGACGCACGCGAGCTATGTCGCGGCGGTGGACAAGGAACACCGGTGGCTGCCCGTGCTCGCGCCGCACCTGCCGCTCGAGATCCCCGAGGCGGTCGCGAAGGGTGCGCCAGGTGAGGGTTATCCACATCCCTGGGCGATCCGGCGCTGGATCGCCGGCCGGACAGCCACCGTGGATTCTGTGGAAGACCTGGACGAGTTCGCCCGTACGATCGCCGGGTTCATCCTTGCCCTGCAGAGTGTCGACGCCTCGGACGGACCGGTCGCCGGCACACACAGCTTCTTCCGGGGTGCGTCGCTGACCACCTACCACGACGAGACGGTCGAGGCCCTCGCCGTGCTGAAGGACCGGATCGACGCCGAGCGCGCGCAGGACGTGTGGGATGCCGCGCTCGCCGCCTCGTGGGATCGGCCGCCGGTGTGGTTCCACGGTGACATCGCGAGCGGCAATCTCCTGGTGCGCGACGGCCGGCTCGCCGCCGTCATCGACTTCGGTACGTCGGGAGTCGGCGATCCCGCCTGCGACCTCGTGATCGCCTACACGTTCTTCTCCGGCTCGTCGCGCTCCACGTTCCGCGACGCCGTACAGCAGGACGACGCGATGTGGGCCCGCGCCCGCGGGTGGGCGTTGTGGAAGGCCCTCATCACCGAGGACGTCCAGGTCATCGAGACCGTTCTAGAGGACCGGTAACGCCCGCGTATTCGCCGATCGGGGCGGCGCCGACGGTCTCGTACTCGAGGAGCAGGAGACCGCTCGGCGTCGCCTCCTGGCCAGTGAGGCGCAGCCCAGCCGTTCCTCCTGGGTGGTCGAACAACCGGCGACCTGCGCCGATCACGGTCGGCGCGACGACCAGCCGCACCACGTCGACCAACCCCGCTCCCACCAACGCGCTCCCCAACCGAGCGCTGCCGTGAATCTGCAGCTCGCGCCCCTCCTGCTGCTTCAGTTCCTCAACGGCGTCCAGGTCCCTGAGGATCGTCGTCGGGTCCCACGGTGCCTCCTTGATCGTGCTGCTCACGACGTACTTCGGCAGCGAGTTCATCCGCTCGGTGAACGGGTCCTCCGGGTCGGTGATCCGCGGCCAGTCGCGCGCGAACGCCTCGTACGTACGGCGTCCGAGGAGCAGACCGTCCGCGAGCTCGAGCGTCTCCACAGACCGGCGTACGAACAGCTCGTCGATGTACGGCACCAGCCAGCCGCCCCGGGTGAATCCGTCGCTCGTGTCCTCGGTCGGCGACCCCGGGCCCTGGCTCACTCCGTCGAGCGTGATGAACTCCGTCAGTACCAGCTTCATCGCGCGACCTCGCTCTCGGCGAGTGTGGCGAGTTGCTTGGTGACCGTCCCCCAGCCGTCGGCGAAGCCGAGCTCCTCGTGGCGGGCCCGGGCGGCAGGCGTCCCGTGGCGCACAACGATCCGATAGTCCGTACCCTCCGGATGCTCCGCGAGCACCACCTCTGCCGTCATCAGGAACGGTTCCGGCGCGACCGGCCGCCAGTTGCTGTCGATCGCATTCGTGAACACCAGGCGCTCGAGTTCCTGCACGACCAAGAAGCTCGCGTCGAGATGCGGCACGTACGACGTACCGTCGTCGCTCAGCTCCGTGACCAGGGCGCCGCCCGGGCTCAGGTCGAAGTGCACGACTCGGCAGACCGCCGGCGCCGGCACCCACCACTGGGCGAACCGGTCCGGGTCGCTCCACGCCCGCCAGACACCCGCTCGCGGGGCCCGGATGACGCGCTCCACGACCAGATCAAGCTCCGGATCGAACTCTCCACGACTCACGACTGCTCCTCCTGCGTCACGAAGCGCTCCAACCGGTCGGTGAGCTCCTCCCAGATCCGCCGCTGCTCGGCCAGCCAGTCGTCCACGACCGCGAGGCGTTCGCGGTTCAGCACGCAGGTCCGCACCCGGCCGGTCTTGACCGTGCGGATCAGCCCGTTCGACTCCAGGGTCCGGATGTGCTTCATGAACGACGGCAGCGTGATCGGGAACTCGGCCGCGAGCTCCCCCACGCTCGTCGGCCCACGCCCGAGCCGGCGGATCACCCTGCGCCGGGTCGGATCCGCGAGCGCGACGAACACGCCGTCAGCCTCATGCTTTGCCATGAGGCTAAGTATTGCCAGGATCCGATACTTAGCGCAAGGGCTAAGTGTTCTGGCGTAAAAAGACCCCGCCTCTCCGGGCGGGGCCTTCGGGGCTCAGTCGCGAGTGAGCTTGCGGTGCGTGACGCGGTGCGGGCGGGCCGCCTCCGGGCCGAGGCGCTCGATCTTGTTCGCCTCGTACGACGCGAAGTTGCCCTCGAACCAGAACCACTGCGCCTCGTCCTCGTCCGTGCCCTCCCAGGCGAGGATGTGGGTCGCCACGCGGTCCAGGAACCAGCGGTCGTGGGACACGACCACCGCACAGCCAGGGAACTCCAGCAGGGCGTCCTCGAGGGACTGCAGCGTCTCGACGTCCAGGTCGTTGGTCGGCTCGTCGAGGAGCAGCAGGTTGCCGCCCATCTTCAGCGTCAGCGCCAGATTCAGGCGGTTCCGCTCACCGCCAGACAGCACGCCGGTCGGCTTCTGCTGGTCCGGGCCCTTGAAGCCGAACGAGGCGACGTACGCCCGGCTCGGCATCTCGAAGTTCGCGACCTTGATGTAGTCGAGCTCGTCGGAGACCTGCTGCCAGACCGTCTTCTTCGGGTCCAGGCCGCCGCGCGACTGGTCGACGTAGGAGATCTTCACCGTCTCGCCGAGCTTCAGCGAACCGGCGTCCGGCTGCTCCTCGCCGACGATCATCCGGAACATCGTCGACTTGCCGACGCCGTTCGGGCCGACGATACCGACGATGCCGGCCCGCGGCAGGCTGAAGCTCAGGCCGTCGATCAGCTTGCGGTCGCCGAAGCCCTTGACCAGCTTGGAGACCTCGAGCACGGTGCTGCCCAGTCGCGGACCGGCCGGGATGTTGATCTCGTCGATGTCCAGCTTCCGGGACCGCTCGGCCTCGGCCGCGAGCTCCTCGTAGCGGGCCAGCCGGGACTTGCTCTTGGTCTGCCGGGCCTTCGCGTTCGACCGGACCCACTCGAGCTCGCGCTCCAGGATCTTCTGCCGCTTCGCGTCCTTCTGCCCCTCGACCACGAGCCGCTGCTGCTTGGTCTCCAGGTACTTGGAGTAGTTGCCCTCGTAGCCGTACGTCCGGCCGCGGTCGAGCTCCAGGATCCACTCGGCGACGTTGTCCAGGAAGTACCGGTCGTGGGTGATCGCCATGACGGCGCCCGGGTACTTCTGCAGGTGCTGCTCGAGCCAGAGCACCGACTCGGCGTCGAGGTGGTTGGTGGGCTCGTCGAGGAGCAGGAGGTCGGGCTGCTGCAGCAGGAGCTTGCACAGCGCGACCCGGCGGCGCTCACCACCGGAGAGCTTGTCGACGATCGCGTCCGGCGGCGGGCAGCGCAGCGCGTCCATCGCCTGCTCGAGCTGGGCGTCGACGTCCCACGCGTTGCGGTGGTCGAGCTCGGTCTGCAGGTCGCCCATCTCGGCGAGCAGCGTGTCGTAGTCGGCGTCCGGATCGGCGAGCTCCGCGGAGATCTCGTTGAACCGGTCGAGCTTCTGCTTGGTGTCGCCGACGCCTTCCTGGACGTTCTCCAGGACGGTCTTGCCCTCGGTCAGCGGCGGTTCCTGCAGCAGGATCCCGACCGTCGCGTCGTCGGCCAGCCGGGCCTCGCCGTTGTTCGCGTGCTCCAGCCCCGCCATGATCTTGAACAGCGAGGACTTGCCGGTGCCGTTCGGGCCGACGACGCCGATCTTCGCCCCGGTCAGAAAGTTCAGCGTGACGTTGTCGAGAACGACCTTGTCGCCGTACGCCTTCCGGACGTTGCGAAGGGTGTAGATGAATTCCGCCATGCCTAGAGCCTATGTGCTCGGGTGGCCCGTTTCCCAACCAGCCCGGGCCGGTTGTCCACAGCCGGCAGATTCGTCGGGCCGATCGGCCGTCCGCCGGTGCATCTTCTCCGGTGACAGCACGCCGGTCCCCGGCGCTCGCACCCAACGGAAGGCCTCGTCATGAGCTTCGGTGACACCTATCTCACAGTCGTCGGCTGGATCGGCAGCGAACCGGACTTCAAGGAGAGTCGCCAGACCCCGCAAATCACCTTCCGCCTCGGCTCGACTCCCCGCCAGTACGAGAAGGCCCTCAACGGCTACGTCGACAAGCCGACCACGTGGTACACGGTGCAGTGCTGGCGAGGCCTGGCCCGCAACGCCTTCGAGTCCGTGAAGGTCGGCCAGCCTGTGATCGTCACCGGCCGGCTACGGACCCACGAATGGACCGACAACAACGGCGAACAGCACAGTCGCGTCGTCCTGGAGGCCTTCTCGCTCGGCCACGACCTCAACCGCGGCACGACGAGCTTCGCGAAGAACACGCCGCGTGCCGACCCGAATCCGTTCGTCCGTGCGGAGGTCGCGGAGGAGCCGGCCGACGCCACCGCGAGCCCGTACCCGCCCGATGAGTACTCCGCTGCTCCGCTCCCGCTCTCCGCCGAGCAGGCGGCATGACTATCTCAGCCTTGACTTATATAAGCTCCGACCGGCATTCTGAGGTCCATTCCAGCAGCCGAGCAGGAGAGGGAACGACCCGTGATCGACATCCTCGAGCACATCAACGCGGTCCAGCGCGACGTCAGCCGGACCGGCGAAACCGTGACGGTGCTGATGCGCCGCTCGTACCAGGCGGAGCCGGCGGAGGTGTGGGACGCCCTCACGGACCCGGAGCGGATGCAACGCTGGCTGATGCCGGTCACCGGCGACCTGCAGGTCGGCGGCTCGTTCCAGTTGGAGGGAAACGCCGGCGGCGAGATCCTGGAGTGCGATCCGCCGAAGCGGTTCAAGGTGACCTTCGGCGGAGAGAACAGCCTGCTCGAGGTGCGACTGACACCCGGAGCGGGCTCCGCGACCGACCTCGAGCTCGAGCACTCGATGGGCGAGTCTCCGGAGATCCCCGCGGCGCCCGGCGGCTCCGGGGCGCTCTGGGTCGGGCCCGGCTGGGACGGCGCCCTGCTCGGCCTCGCGCTCTACGTCACCGGCCAACTGCCGGCGGACGCGGACCCGGTCGAGATGGCCAACTCCCCGGAGGTCGTCGACTACAACGAGCAGTCCGTGCGCGCGTGGATCGAGGCGATCCGTGCCTCCGGTACGACCACCGAGGAGGACCTGCTCAACGCCGCCAAGCTCTCCCTGTCCCAGTACGCCCCCGACGCGGAGCTCTGACGCTCGCGGCCCGCGGGCTCTACGCGCGCGGGCCGCAGGCGGTCGAACTACTGGCCGTCGAGCTTCTGGCGTTCGAACTGCAGGCGTTCGAACTACTGGCGGTCGGACTGCTCGCGGGCGATCGCGAGGCTGTCGCGGCACTTGGTGTACGCCGCCAGCTCGTCGCGCGCCGGCGCCACAACGTGGCTGTCGGCAACCTTCTCCAGCTCTTCCCGGAGCGCCTTCGCCACCTGCCGGGACCGTCGCACCGCGCCGTTCGTGGCGAACACCCGGCAGGCGAACGACAGCGCCACCCCGAGGACAGCACCACCGACCAGCATGATCCACGCCCAGGGGATGCCGTTCCACTCCGGCAGCGGCGGATCGTCCAGCTTGGCGATTCGCGTTACCAGCAAGGCGATCAGCCACGCCGCACCACCGAGCGTCACCAGGAACAGCAACCACTGCACGATCCGGGCGAAGCTCCACCAGCCCGGGTTCCCGGACACACCGAGGTCGGTCCGCGCGACCGCCTGGTCAAGCTCGTCGCCGAGCGACTCCTCGCGCCGCCGGATCGCGGTCCGCACCGAGTCCGCCCACGGCCGCGACAATCCTTCTGCGGCCTTGGTGGTGATGGTGCGCACCGCGGCATCCATCCGGGCCCGCTGCACCGGCGTTGCCGCAGGCAACGAAGAGCGCGCGATCGCGACCTCACTGGACGCCGACTTGCGCAGTGCCTTGCCCTGCTCCCGCGACACCTGGTCGCCGTGCAACCGCCGCAACGGATCCGGACGGAACCGTCCGACCCACTTGGTCAACGGCCACCCCGTCGCGGCCCGGGCCCGCTGCAGGTACGAGCGGCGGACGGCGTCCGACACGACGGTGAGCCCACTGGCGTCCGACAGCGCGTCGACGAGTTCGGTGACGTCGGCGTCGGCGATCTCCGGAGTCTTGGCGGTGCCGCACTGGCTCGCCATCCGGTCCGAGACCCGGTCGACGTCGGCGGCGAGCCGCTCGCGCGCCGAGCGCTTGTTGCTGACCCGCTTCACCAGCAGGGAGCGAACCTCTTCGAGACCGTCGCCACTGACTGCCGATGTCGCCACCACCGACGGGGACTTCAGACCGTCCGCCTTGAGCAGCCGTTCGAGGTCCTCCAGGCAGCTCTTCCGCTGCTCCGGCGTCAGCTTGTCGATGTGGTTCAGCGCGAAGACCATCACCCCGGAATGCGAGGCGAACGGCTTGATGTACCGGTTGTGCAGCGCCGCATCGGCGTACTTCTGCGGATCGACCACCCAGACCAGCATGTCGACCAGCTCGACCAGCCGGTCGACGATCAGCCGGTGCTCGACCTCGGTCGAGTCGTGGTCGGGCAGGTCCAGCAGGACCAGACCGTCCAGGTCCTCGGAGTGCGCGTCCTCGAGCGAGCTGCGGTGCTGCACCTGGTGCCGGCGCGGGATGCCCAACCAGGTCAGCACCTCACCGGCCGGTTCGTCACCCCAGACACAGGCCAGTGGCATCGAGCTGGTCGGCCGGCGGGTGCCGATCGCGGCCAGGTCGAGCCCGGTCAGCGCGTTGAACAGCGACGACTTCCCCGAGCCGGTCGCACCCGCGAGCGCGACCACGGTGAGGTCGCCCGACATCCGCAGCCGCTGTCCGGCGCGGTCGACGATCTGCGCGGCCTCGGTGAGCACCACCGGGTCCAACCGGCTGTCGCCGGCCTTCGCTGCCGCCTCGAGCGCATCGATCTTCTTCAGGACATCGGTCTCCGCCCGGGTGGGGGTCTCGACCGTATCCACTGTTTCCGTCACGTGCAGTCCTCCACCGCGCGCGCGGCCTCGGTCAGTTGCCTGGCCGTCTCGGCGTCGACCGGATGCTGGTCAAGGACAGCCAGATAGCGGGCGAATTCGGCATCCATCAGGGCATGAACCTTACCGTCAAGATCCTCGCGCGCCTTCGCGACCATGCTCTGAACTGCCTTGTCCCCGAAAACCGCCTCCAGCAATCGCTGCCCGACGACGGCACTGCCCGCGCCCGCACTGGCCTCGGCGCCCTTCGGGATCCCGGCCGCGCTGGCGAACAGCACCACCATCAGGGAAAGGCCGAGCCCGTTGACACCGTACTCCAGGATCTTCGCCGTCGACTTCTTCTCCGCACCCTCGGTACGGATCAGGTCGAGCACGAACGCCTGCCACTCGCGCACCACCCGGCTCGCCGCCTCCGGGAACTCCTCCGACATCGCCCCGAGCACCGGCGCAACATCATTGCCCTTAGCCCCGTTACCTGCGCCACCGTTGCCCTTGGCCCCGTTACCCGCAGCACCGTTGCCCTTGGCTCCGTTGTTCTTGACGCCGCTACCTGTCGCGCCACTGCCAACTGTGCTGTTCTTGGCACCGTTACCCGCGGCGGCGGTGCTCGCGGCACCGTTGCTCTTGACGCCGTTCCCCACGGTGCCGGACTTACCTGCTCCGGCCGCCTCTGCGTCGGCCGCCGCAAGGAGCTGGCGACCCGGCGCACTCGACTGCCACGCCTTCTCCGCACGTTCGGCCGCAGCCGCTGCGTGCTCACTCAGCAGCGACTCCAGACCGGAGTGGATCGCGTCGCTCACGTCGCGCGTCTCGGCCGGCTTGTTCCCGAGGGAGCTCTTCAGCCGATCACGCAACCGCCCGCTGCCGGACTGGAGCCCCTTCAGCAGTTCGCCCGTCCCGACGAACTCCTGCCACCGGGCGAGCACCTCGCCCCGCAGCAGCGTCCCGTCCTGGCACGCCTTCGCAATGTCCTTGACGCTCTGGTCGTACGCCGACTCCACCGACGACCGCAGCTCGATCGCCGTGTCGGCCTGCGCCTTCACCGCGGCAGCGAACGGCGGCGCCTTCTTCACCATCGCACTCACCGCGCCCTGCAGCGTGCGGCGTACCACTGCCGCCCGCGCTTCGGCGTCAGCGGCCAGGTCGATCAGCCAGTCCTTGATCGAGGCAACGGCCGGCTGCGGCAACATCCCGTTGCCGTCGACAACCGTCTCCTGGATCGAGAACAGCGGCGAGTCGCCCAGACCGCGCTCGAGCAGCATCTGCGCGAGGTGGCCGGTGATGTCGTCGATGGTCTCGCTCGGCGCCCGATCGAGCACGACCGCAACCGCCGTACTGCGATCCGACGCGCTCTGCAGGAACTCCCACGGAACCGCATCGGAGTATCGCGCCGCCGTCGTGACAAAGAGCCAGAGATCAGCGGCGGCCAGCAACTGGGTCGCGAGATCGCGGTTCGCCTGCACGACGGAGTCGATGTCCGGTGCGTCCAGGATCGCCAGCCCGCGCGGCACGCTCTCGGCCTCGACCAGCCGCAGCTGGCCGGCGTCCTCCATGCCACCCGGCTCTTCCGCAGCGGTACGCGCCATGCCCGGGAGCACCCGGTCACCGACAAACCAGTCCGCGTCCGCCGGGTGATGAATCAGCACCGGCGACCTGGTCGTCGGCCGCAACACACCCGGCTCGCTGACGACCTTCCCGATCACCGTGTTCACCAGCGTCGACTTGCCCGCACCGGTGGACCCACCGACCACCGCAAGAATCGGAGCCTCCAACTGCACCAGCCGCGGCAGCAGATAGTCGTCCAGCTGATCCAGCATCGCCTTCTGCTGCTGCCGAGCCTCGTCAGCCCCCACAACCTCCAAAGGCAACTGACTCCCCGCCAACACCCCCCGCAACTTCATCAACGCCGTAATCAAAGCCATAGCAGCCTGCTCAGCCGCCAACCGCTCAGCCAACCCCTCAGCAGTCAGCTCCCCACCATCACCCGACTCCCCACCTACATGCCCCGCGCCCGCCTCAGCCACAGCCGCACCCGAGCCATCCCCGACCGCAGCCGCACCCGAGACATCGCCGACCGCACCCGCAGCATCCGCACCTGCAGCACCCTCAGCGACGTCATCCCCGTCACCATCCGCAGCACTGCCCCCAGCAGCACCCGCAGCACCATCGACTGGCACCTCGGCAGCACCATCCACCGAACCCTCAGCGCTCTCACCAACCGCAGCCGAGCCGTCAGCGTTCGTGTCGTCAGCGTTCGCGTCGTCAGCGTTCGTGTCGTCAGCGTTCGTGTCGTCAGCGTTCGTGTCGTCAGCCGCAGCGTCCTCCGCCGTCACGTCCTCCGCCGTCGCGTCCTCAGCCGTCGGGCTGTCTCCCGTCGCGGTATCTGCAGCAGCAGTGTCTGTTGGCTCACCAGCCGATTCACCTACCGACGCACCGGCCACCCGCCCCGCAGAGTCATCCCCATCCGCCGCCTGCCCACTGGAGGCGTCCTCAGCGCTGGAGCCTTCCTCACCGTCGCCTGCCGCCTGCTCGCTTGAAGCTTGCGCAGCGCCGGAGCTTTCCCCGTCGCCGTCTACCGACCGCTCGCCTGAAACCTGCGCGACGCCAGAACCTTCGCCGTCGCCGTCCGCCGACTGCTCGCTCGAGGCGTCCTCAGCGCTGGAGCCTCCCTCGCCGCCGTCTACCGCCTTCTCGCCGGAAACCTGCTCGCCGCCGGAACCCTCGTCATCGCCGTCCGCCGACTGCTCGCCGTCAGATGCTTCCCCGGCCCGGGACGCATCCTTCGCCTCACCGGACGACTCACCAGCGTCAGATCCATCGGCGCCGCCGTCTGAGGCTTGCTCGTCGTCGTGCGCGGTCTCGTCGTGCGCTGTCTCGTCGGCGGGTGATGACTTGGCGCCGTCGGTGGTGAGGCTGGTTGCGGCGGTGGACGGGGGTTGCTGGTCGGCGGCGGACGAGTGCTCGTCTGCGGGTGTTGCAGGCTCGTCGTTGGAGGACGCGACCGTTTCATCGGAGCCGCCCTCGGCGGAGGCACCGTCGGCGGAGGCACCCTCAGTCGCGTCACCCTCAGTCGCGTCACCCTCAGTCGCGTCACCCTCAGTCGCGTCGCCCTCTGTCGCGTCGGGCTCTGTCGCGTCGGACTCGGAGTCGCCCTCGGCGGAGTCACCCTCGGTGAGATTGGACTCGGTGAGATTGGACCCGGTGGAGTTGGACTTGGCGGGGTCGTCTTCGGTGAGCTCTTCCGCGGTGGTTGAGGTGTTTGGCTGGTCCGGTTGTTTGGGGAGGCCGATGATGATGTTGCCGAATTCCAGCGGGAAGCCGTCTGGCGACTCGTCGGGCTCGTACACGACGCCGACAGCCGGCTGCGGGCGGGCATCGGAGGTGTTTGCGTCGGGCTTGGTGTCGCCTGAGGTCGAGCTCACCGTCGGCTGGTCGGCATCTGTCGCGGGGGTTCCAGGCGAGGAGTGCGTGGAACTGGACTGCGCGGAGGCAGCCCGGTTCGCCGCGGATTCGCCTGCGCCAGGTGTGGTTGTCCTGTCGGTGCCCTCGGGGCTCGCCGCGCCATCGGTAGCTGACGTCTGCCCGGCAGTACGTGCGGCGTCGGCGTCAGCACCTGAATCAGCAGCGTCCGCGTTGCTGGCGGAGTCCGTCGTACCTGCGGTCTCGCTCGTACCGGACGACGCGGAGGCGGTCGCGTCGGCGGGCGTGGGTGGGTTGGCCGTACCGGCTGTCGCGGTCGGCTGGGTCACGTCTGCGGCCGCTTCCTTGCCCGTTGTAGCTCCGGCCGGCTCCGCGTCCACTTCATCGTTGGACGTGGACGCGTCAGCTCCCGCCGCCGAACTGGTCGGCTCGGTGCGCGCGTTCCCGTCGGTCGAGGTGGGCGACTCGCTGCCTGCGGTGCCGCTCGATTCAGCCCCGTCAGCGTTCGCAGCCGAGTCCGCCGACTCAGTGTCCGGAGCGGCATCGCTCGGCTCAGACGCGTCCGTGTCCGGAGCAGGCGACTCGGCGCCCGGAGCGGCCTCGGTTGACGCGGCTGAGTCGGCGCCGGCAGCGGCGTCGGCTGGCCCGGCTGGGGCGGTGCTTGCAGGCGCGTCCGTTGAGGCCGTCTGAGCGGCGTTGGTGGCCTCGGGGGCTTCGTTGAGCTTCGCTGCGTCGCTGGGGGCGTCCTCGGACGGAGCAGTCGGAGACGCGGCGGCTGGAGCGCTGGGCGTGGAGTTGGCTGGGGTCTGGTCCGCGGGCGCGTCTGCGGTGCGTTTGCGGCGGCGGCGCCAGAAGCCTCGGGGTTTGGGGGTGGACTGGGCGATGAGGTTCGCCAGCTCTTGGGCAGACTGATCCTGGCCCGGAACCCGCGGTTCCGGACCTTCGCCAGCTGCTGACCTGGTGTCAGCCACGACGTCCGCCCACGAGCACAGAGTGCCCGGTCGGACAGCGCGGAAGCAAAGTCATCGTCATCCCCGTTTGGCGGCGTGGACGGGTGGCAGTCACTGTGGTGGTGGGTACGGACCGTATCCTCCCGGCGGTCCTTGTTGGCCGGGGGGTCCCGGCGGGTAACCCGGCTGACCGGCTTGCCCGGACCCATCGGGCGCCTGAGCGGCTCCCGGGCCCTGTGTACCTGGCACTGCTGCTCCTGGTCCCATGGCTCCTGGGCCCAGCGCGTCGTGCCCCATGGAACCGGGGCCCATGGGCGGTCCTGAGGGCGGCATCGGGGCGCCGGGCATCGGAGCTCCCGGGCCCATCGGCATCCCTGGGCCGCCGGGACCGTACTGCGCGCCTGGCCCTCCCGCACCGGGACCCATGGGCATGCCTGGGCCGCCAGGGCCGGGTCCCATCGGCATGCCTGGAGCACCAGGGCCGGGGCCGGCCTGGGCGCCGGCGTAGGACGGCGCGGCTTGGGCGAAGGCGGGCATCGGCGGGAACGGGACGCTCGGGCGTCGATCGCGGAGCTCGTCGAGCAGTGCCTTCTCGGTCGGCAGGGCCTCGGGCCCGATCACCTGGCGGACGATCTTGTCCCTCAGGTACGCCAGCTCGGTCGCGTTGTGCTGGAACGCCTTCGCGGCGGCCTCCGCCTGGGGGCCGTACCGCCTGGCGTTCTGCCGGAGCGCCTTGCGCCCGCGCAGCGTCGCTATCAGCGGTACGTCCTGAGGCACCAGCCATCCGAAGCGTACGTAGTCGTACAGCCGGGAGGCGATCATCTGCCCCTCCCGCGATCGCATCACGAGCGCGAAGACCACCAGGCAGATGAACAGCGGCACCATCAGGCACAGGTACGCGAGGATGAAGCCCCCGCCACCGGCCCAGCTCGCGGAGGCGTTCCACGACGCGTGCGCGGCCACGGCGGCCAGGTAGCCGACGACCGGGGCCAGGAAGCGTACGACCGTACTTCGATGCCGGATCGCGATACCGATCCCGATCGCGGTGAACGACGTGAAGAGTGGATGCGCGAACGGTGAGATCACGCCGCGGACGATGAACAGCGCGAACGCGCCGCGCAGGCCGGCGTCGCTGCCGGCCTCCTCGGAAAGGGTGTTGAAAACGCGGCCGTAGTACAGGATGTTCTCGGTGAAGGCGAACCCGACGCCCACCATCCCGGCGTACACGAGGCCGTCGATGATGCCGTCGAACTCCTTGCGGCGCACCAGCGCGAGCAGCAGGATCACGGAGCCCTTGGCGAACTCCTCCACCGGCGGCGCGACGAAGACCGCGGATCGGTCGCCGCCGACGCCGGTCTCGGCCAGCCGGTGCGAGACCTCGGTGTTGATGAAGATCGCGGCCAGGGTCGCGATGAAGGCGCCCCAGCAGAGCGCGAAGACGATGTACCTGGTCGGCTCCGGTTCGTACCGGTCCAGCCAGAGGTAGAGCGCGATCACCGGGATCACCGGTACGAACGCGAACACCAGGCCCCAGGTGAAGCCACCCGCACCGGTCGACCTGGCCACCACGCCGAAGATCACCAGGCCCGCGATCGCGAACACGACCGCGATGATGATGCCGATCAGCACCCCCCGGTTCCGCCGCTGGCCGGGCACCGGATGATTCCCGAGCGCATTGGGCTGCGGGTACGGGCCGCCGGGCGAGTACGCCGACCCCGCCGCGGGTTGCGGCGTGCCGGACGGGCCTGGTGAGGGGTAACTCATGCACCGCAGCCTAGTTGGGGTCAAGATCCAGCGGCAGGACCACCCACTCAGCGTTACCGGGATGGAACGACAACCCTGTACTTCGGTGCCGCCCGGAACGCCACGATCAGGAACCCAGAGGCGAGATCGCCCCGCTATCTGAGAGACTCTTCCGTGCCGTACGCCCCCGTAGCTCAGCTGGATAGAGCGACAGACTTCTAATCTGTGGGTCGCAGGTTCGAATCCTGCCGGGGGCGCTGGCGGCTTTTTCGGCTTGGGCCGCTGTGGGTTTCTGTTGTGCGGTGATCAGGCGTTCGCGGGGGCGGGCGTCGGTGCGGCGGCCGGGTCGTACGCGGACCAGGCGGGGTCGCGGAGGGCCGGGCAGTGTTCGGGCGTCGGGTGGTTCGCGATGTCGATCATGCGGTCGAGGGCGTCGCGGGCTACGGCGAGGTCGGCCATGGCGGTGGTGATGCGGTTGCGCTCGGCTGCCATCAGCTCGAAGGCCTCCGGTGAGGCGTGGCCGGTGTCGACGCAGGGCAGCAGTTGCAGGACGACACGGCTGGGCAGGCCCGCGGTGAAGAACTGCTGGATCAGCCGGACACGTTCGACGGCTGACTCGGGATAGGTGCGTTGGCCGCCGAGGGTGCGTTCCGAGGCGAGCAGGCCCTGCTCCTCGTAGTACCGGAGAGCTCTGCTGCTGACCCCCGCCCGGTGTGCGAGCTCGCCGATCCGCATCTGCCCGGCCTCCTGACTTGACATTGACGTCAACGTGAGGTTTTAGCGTAGCCGATGAAACCCGAAACTACGCAGGAGCCAGAAACCCATGAATGTCACTGACCAGACAGCCCTCGTCACCGGAGCGAACCGCGGCATCGGCCGTCAGTACGTACTCGAGCTGCTCGAACGTGGAGCGAGCAAGGTCTACGCGACGGCCCGCCGGCCCGAGAGCCTCGACTTCGACGACACCCGCGTGGTGCCGCTAAGACTCGACCTGCTCGACCACGAGTCCGTCCTTGCGGCGGCCGCGGCGGCGCGGGACGTGACCCTCGTCGTCAACAACGCCGGCATCTCGACCGGGGCCACTCTCGTCACGGGCGACCTCGCCGCGATCCGCCGTGAACTGGACACGCACTTCTGGGGCACGCTCGACGTGATCCGCGAGTTCAGCCCCGTTCTCGCGGCGAATGGCGGCGGAGCTGTCGTCAACGTCTTGTCGGCGCTGTCCTGGTTCGCCGCTCCGGGCGCCGGTGCGTACGCGGCTGCCAAGGCCGCGGAGTGGAACCTGACCAATGCCGTACGTCTCGAGCTCGCGGCTCAGGGAACGCTCGTCCAAGGCGTCCTGCTTGGCGCCGCCGACACGGACATCATGGCCGGCTACGACGGGCCCAAGATCGATCCCCGCGACGTGCCGCGCCGCTCGCTCGACGGTCTGGCCGCCGGTTCGATCGAGGTGATCGTGGACGACTGGACCGCGATGGTGAAGGCGTCGCTGTCCGGCGACCGCGCCGCGTTCTACACCAAGATCACCGAGCTGCTCGGCGCCGCCTGACCAATACCTGCCTCAGGACACCAGGCCGCGGCGGTACGCGTACACCACGGCCTGGACGCGGTCGCGGAGGTCGAGTTTGGTGAGGATGCGCGAGACGTAGGTCTTGACTGTCTCGTGGCTGATCACCAGCGCGGCGGCGATCTCGCTGTTCGACAGACCGTCCGCGATCAGATGCAGTACTTCGAGTTCGCGAGCGGTCAGCGGGATGTCGGCGGGGGTCCCGGCATCCGGGCGGATCCGGGCGGCGTACCTGCCGACGAGGCGGCGCGTCACCTCGGGTGCGAGCAGGGCGGCGCCGCTGGCGACGGTCCGGATGCCGTGCAGGAGTTGAGCCGGCGGCGCGTCCTTGAGCAGGAATCCACTGGCGCCCGCGCGCAGCGCCTCGTACACGTACTCATCCAGGTTGAAGGTGGTCACCACGAGCACCTTCACCGGATGCGTCACGCCCGTACCGGCCAGCTGCCGGGTCGCCTCGATACCGTCCAGCACCGGCATCCGTACGTCCATGACCACGACATCCGGTTGCAGCCGGGTCGCCAGCTCGACCGCGGCCCGGCCGTCACCGCATTCGCCGACCACCTCCAGGTCGGGCTGTGCGTCGATGATCGTCGCGAACCCGGTACGAATCAGCGCCTGGTCGTCGCAGACCAGCACCCGGACCACCCCGGTATCCGCGGCGGTCACGACCGGCTCCCCGCTGGGATGGATGCCCGTACGACGAACCCGCCGCCCGGCAGCGCATCCGCACCGAACTCACCGCCCAGTACGTCGACCCGCTCGCGCAACCCGGCGAGTCCACGCCCGGCACCGCCAGGCGAACCGGCCCGGGAGCCGGTGCCGTCGGTACTGACCTCCACGCTGATGTCCCCTTCTCCGTGACGTACGTGCACCACTGTGCGTGCCCCGTGCGCGTACTTGAGGGCGTTCGTCAACGCCTCCTGGACGACCCGGTACGCAGCGACCTCCGCGCCGCCACCGATAGCAGCGGGCTGCCCCTCCTCGATGAACTCGACAGGCTGCCCGGCCTGACGCGTCTGCTCAGCCAACTCCCGCAGGTCGCCGACCGACGGCGCTCTGAACTCTCCCTCATGGTCCGGGTTCAGCAGGTCGAGCAGATGCCGCAGGTCGGCGATGGCGCGCCGACCGGTGTCGGACACAGCACTCAGGGTCTCGTCGAGACGCGCCGGTGCGGCGGTCAGGTAGCGCGCGGCCTCCGCCTGTACGACCATCGCCGTCACGTGGTGGGTCACGACGTCGTGGAGCTCGCGGGCGATCCGCGTCCGCTCGGCTGTTCGAGTCTCTTCGGCAACGTGGCGTCGACGCTCGGCCTCGGCGAGGCGGCCGGCCCGCACCCACGCTCCGATCCACCAGATGAGCGCGAGCGCCAGGTAGAACGTCGCCAGGTCGGCCGGGCCTTCGGACGAGCCTGGCTGGTGGAGCGCGATCGCCAGCAGTACGTACGCCGCGGAGAACAGGACCGCCGTGAGGCGCCGGCGACGCTCAAGGTGGATGCCGGCGCTCAGCAACGCGATTGCGAGGCCCGTACCGGCGAATGCGTGGTAGCCGCGCAGCTGGTCGATCGCGAATCCGATCGTGGACAGGGCGAGGCAGAGGGCAGGCCAACGGCGGCGGACGGCGAGCGGAAGACATTCGAGGCCGACGGCAACGATCGCGAGGGCGTCGAACGGCCTGGTCGGTACGCCGCCGACCTGCGTACCGAGTCCGTGCAGCGCCGGGACCAGGGAGCCGATCGCGAGGACCAGCGCCAGCGGCAGGTCCCGGACCGTGACGTCGTAGCGCCGCCACAGGTCCGGGATCCGCCGGAGGTCGATCATCGGGAGAGCGTAGCGGTCTGGGTGGTCGCGGCGACGCCACGCCGGCGACGGGGAACCAGGTTGCCGCGCCGGTGCGCCAGCCAGAGGAACACGATCGTCATGACGATCCCGCCGGCCACCGTGTAGCCGCTGGCCTCCGGTCCGAACTCGCCGCCGCTCAGCAGGGTCGGGCCGGACAGTACGCCGTTCAGCAGGCCTTGCGACTGGTTGGTGCCGGAGACGACCGCACCGAAGATGCCGGACAGGGCGAAGTTCCAGCCGAAGTGCAGGCCGATCGGCAGCCACAGCTTCCGGGTGGCGATGTACGCCGCTCCGAGCGCACCGCCCGCCTCAACGGCGATCGAGAACGCTCCCCACAGTGTGGCGTGGGCGTTGAGCAAGTGGGCCGAACCGAACAGCAGGCTGGTGGCCGCGAGGGCGATCCAGCTGCCGAGGCGCTCCTCGATGACGCGCAGCAGAAATCCCCGGAACATCAGCTCCTCGGTCACCGCGGCGGCCGCCATGAAGCCCACCATCGCCAGCGCGCCGGAGGCCGACCCGAACCCGTCCACGCGATAGTGGCCGAGGAAAGCGATGTTCGCGATCACGACCCCGCACCACACGAGGCCGATCAGCAGACCGCGCCCGACGGCGCCGGCCGCACCGGAGCGCGCCAACTCCGTGATCGGGCGGCGTTCGGTCAGCCGGACCATGCCCACGTAGGCAAGCAGCGCCAGCGCGGCAGTCGCGGCGCCGACCACCAGCGTGAGGACCGCGTTGCCCTTGACCGCCGTGGCGGCCTGTCCTCCGATCGCGGCGACCGCCGCGACGACCACAAGCTGTCCGAACTGCTTCAACAGTCGCATGATGACTCCTTCATGAGGTCCGCGACCGTGTGCCGCGCCATGTCCAGAACGCTATGGATTCGGCACCGCCAAATCGTCACCGTGCGGTGGACACCTGCTTGTAGCTCGCTCGGGGGACAGCGGTCATCCGGCCACCGGAAGCAGAGCCGTTCAGAAACTGTCGGCGGCTGCTGATTGAGTGGTTCCTCTTGATGGGGAGGAGTTGCGGATGAAGGTTCGGGTCGCGCGTGAGGTGCTGGCCGAGGCGGTCGGCTGGGTGGCTCGTGGGCTGCCGAGCCGGCCGAGTGTGCCGATTCTGGCCGGGATGGTGGTGGACGCGGCGGACGGTCAGGTGACGCTGTCCGGGTTCGACTACGAGAGTTCGGCGCAGGTCAGCGTGCCGGCCGAGGTGGCCGACGAGGGGCGGGTGCTGGTGTCCGGGCGGCTACTGTCGGACATCTGCAAGAGCATGCCGCGCGACTCTGTGGATCTGAGCGGTGAGGCTGCTCGGGTCCAGGTGAGCAGTGGGGCGGCCCGGTTCGTCCTGCATACGCTGCCTCTCGACGAGTACCCGCCGCTGCCCGAGATCCCGGCGGCGAGCGGCGTCGTGGACGGCGACCTGTTCGCGCGTGCGGTCGCGCAGGTGGTGAGCGCGGCCGGGCGGGACGACACGCTGCCGGTCTTCACCGGCATCCGGATGGAGATCCGTGGGGCGACCATCTCCCTGCTGGCCACCGACCGGTACCGGCTGGCCGTCCGTACGTTCCCGTGGGAGCCGGTCGATGCAGCCGTCGAGACGAACGTGCTCGTCCCGGCCAAGATGCTCCTCGACGTCGCGAAGGCGATGGCCGGTCACGACCTCACGCTCGCGCTCGGTTCGACCCGTACAGGGGACGGGTTGATCGGGTTCGAGGGCGGTGGGCGGCACGCGACCAGCCGGCTGATCGACGGTGAGTTCCCGAAGGTCCGTGGGCTGATCCCGGCCGAGAGCGCGGTCACCTCGACGGTCACCGTGGAGACCGCATCGCTCGTCGAGGCAGTCAAACGGGTCGCGCTGGTGGCCGAGCGAGCGGCACCGGTCCGCATCACCTTCGCGGACGGCGCAGCCACCCTCGACGCCGGCAACGGTGAGGAGGCGCAGGCCTCCGAGTCCGTCGCGGTCAGCCTCACGGGCGAGCCGGCAGTCACGGGCTTCAACGCCGGCTACCTGCTCGACGGCCTGGCCTCACTCGGTACGCCGATCGCGCACTTCGCCTTCACCCAACCGACCAAGCCCGCCAACCTCACCGGCCTGCGCTCCCCCGAGGACACGCCGTCCGCAGACGCCGCCTACATCCTGATGCCCATGCGCCTACCAACCTGATGTCAAGCTGCTCCTTCCGGCTCCGACCAGTGCTCAAAGGACCGATACAAGGAGGAGCAGATGGAGTTCGAGCGGCACTGCGCGCTGATCGTCGAGCAGGCCGAGGTGCTGGCCGGCCACCTGACCGCGGGCAAGGACCCGGGCAAGGATCTCGGTACGGCGGTCCCGTCGTGTCCAGGATGGAACATCGGCCAGCTGATCCGTCATGTCGGCGGAGCGCATCGCGAGGCGACCGTCGTCGCGCGCACCGGCGAGGCGCCGCCCGACGACGAGTTCCGGGACCCGACGCATTGGTACGCCGAGCCGTCCGACTGCACCGACGACGCCGTCCACGAGCTCAAGGGGTGGATCGTCGACGGAGCTCGTGAGCTGGCCGAGACGCTCCGCACGGCCGGTCCCGACGTACCGATCAGGATGCCGATCGACAACCCGACCACCCGCTTCACCGCACGGCGGATGGCGCACGAGACCGTGGTACACCGTGCCGATGCGGCGCTCGCGCTCGGCGTCCCGTTCGAACTCGAGCCCGAGGTGGCCGCCGACGGCATCGACGAGTGGATGGACCTCGGCGCATTGCCGTTCCACTTCGAGGTGCACCCCTGGATGCGTGAGCTGCTCGCCCCGGGCCGGACGCTGAAGTACGCCGCACCCGAGCGGTCCTGGGTCGTCGACCTGACCGGTGACGCGATCCGCTGGCGTCACAGCGACGAGCCGACTGCCGTCACCGTTCGCGGCCCGGTCACCAACCTTCTGCTCCAGCTGTACAAGCGCAGTGACGACAGCACCGAAGTGGCGGGCGACAAGGCACTGCTCGACTACTACCGGGAGCGCGTCAGCTTCGGGTGAGGACGTGATCGCACGCCGAGGTGGTTGCCGCCTACAACCGTCGCCGCGTCATCCGTAAGTCGCACTCCGGGATCGTGCTCAGGACTGACGACCCGCACCCGGTCGCCCCGGCAGACTGAGGCGATCCCGGAGGAAAGGACGGCTGTGGAACCCACGAAGGGCAGGCTTCACGAGGTTGATCTGTTGCGGATCGTCGCGGCGGTGTCGGTGATGGGGTACCACTACCTGTTCTCCGCGTACGCCGGCGGGCTGAGCGGGCTGCACTTCCCGCACGTCGATGTGGTCGCGCGCTACGGGTACCTCGGTGTCGACCTGTTCTTCACGATCAGCGGCTTCGTCGTACTGCTCAGCGCCTGGAACCGCAGTCCGCGATCGTTCGTGATCTCCCGGGCGGTACGGCTCTACCCGGCGTACTGGATCGCGGTCACGCTCACCACGCTCGTCTCGATCAACCTCAGCCAAGGGCGCTTCAACGTCTCACTCCCGCAGTACTTGGCGAACCTGACGATGTTCAACTCGCTGCCGAACATCGAGAACGTCGACGTCGTCTACTGGACGTTGTGGGCCGAGGTGCGCTTCTACGCGATGATCCTGGTGCTCACGTGGATCGGCGTCACCGCGCGCCGCGTCACCGTGTTCTGCTGGGCCTGGCTCGCGGCGACCTTCGTCTTCCAAGCCGGACTGTTGCCGCATGCAACCGATCTGGTGCTGAACACGCAGTTCTCGCACTATTTCATCGCCGGGATGGCGCTCTGCCTGATCCACCGGTACGGCGCGACGCCGCAGCGGCTGGCGATCGTCGCGGTCGCGCTCGGCAACGCGATCTACCGCGGCATCGGATTCGCCGACCGGGTCGGCATCCGCTTCCACACCGAGATCCACCGCTCGGCCGTCATCGCGATCATCGTCGCGATCTTCGCCATCATGCTCGCCGTCGCACTCAAGCTCACGCACCGCCTCGGCCAGCCGTGGTTCGCGGTCCTGGGCGCGCTCACCTACCCGCTGTACCTGGTGCACGCGCACATCGGCTTCATCATCTTCGAGCGACTCGGCGACCAGGTGAACCACGTTCTCCTGGTCGCCGCCACGATGCTGCTGATGGTCGGTGTCGCGGCTGCCCTGCACTACGGCGTCGAACAGCCGCTCGCACCACGTCTCAAACGCCTCCTCGACCGGGTCCTCCCCGGCCGACAGGTTCACGCCTTGACGAAGTAATCCGCCAGCACCCGCGTCAATGTCTCCGGCGGCAGCGTGTGGAACGTACCGTCATGCCCTGCCGCCGTGCCCTGCGGCAGCGCATCCGCGGTCTCCCGTACGGACTGCTGCAGCCACTCCGGGCTCGCGTTGCTGTAGAGACCCAGTGTCGGTACCTCGATCGACGACAGCAGCTCCCGCGGTACGGCGCTGCCACGCATCTGAAGCCCGTCATAGACCAGCGTGGGCGCCATCGCCTCCAGCCCGGCCCACATGGGTGTGCCACGCATCTGCTCCACCATCTCCCGCGGCTGCCCGACAGCCTCCACCATGAACAGCTCTGCCGCACCACCTGGATCCCCCGCGGCCACGTACTCCTGCAGCCGCTCCACGTACCGCTCCGGCTCGGGAGGAGCGCCCTCCACACGGAACGGCGGCTCAAGGACCGCCTGCTTCTCGAACGGCAGCCCTGCCTGCAGCAGCACCATCGAGCCCGACGAGAACGCACAGGCGTACCGAGCGCCGGTAGCGGACCGCACTGCGTCCAGGTCCTCCCACTCGCATTCCACGGCGTACGGCGCGGTGTCACCCGAGTCGCCCCGACCACGCCGGTCGTAGTTGACCACCGTGAACGCCGACTTCAGCGCGTCGACGTACTCGGCGTAGTCGGCGCGGCCCGTGAAAGCACCGCTGACCAGCACCAGCCCGGGGCCGCTGCCCACGACGTCGTACGCCAGCTCGGTGCCGTCCTTCGAAACGACCTTGTCCATCCCATATCTCCTTCTCGCAGAAGTGCCTCTGCCAGACCGTCGAACGGCGCCACCCGGGATAGACAGACTGTGACCCAGTTCACATCGGCACCGAGATCTTCCCGGCGACCGAACCCGTCACTACAGTTGGATTATGTATACAGGCGACTGCACACCAGACTGGGATCGTTGATGCTGCTCCGCCAGCTGGAGTACCTCGTCGCCCTCGCCCGCGAGAAGCATTTCGCCCGGGCGGCGAACGCCTGTTACGTCTCCCAGCCGTCGCTGTCGGCCGCGATCCGCAAGCTCGAGCAGGAGCTCGACGTGCCGATCGTGCGCCGCGGCCGCCGGTTCGAGGGCCTGACCCCTGAGGGCGAGCGGGTACTGCTCTGGGCGCAGCGGATCCTCGCCGAGCAGGACGCGCTCCGGCACGAGCTGTCGATGATGCGCGGCGGCCTGACCGGCACCCTCCGGCTCGGCGCGATCCCGACCGCGATGCCGGTCGTATCGCTGCTCACCACGCCCTTCTGTGAGCGGCACCCGAACGCGCGGGTCACCCTCGAGTCGCTGTCCTCGCGGGACATCACCCAGAAGCTGGCCGAGTTCGATCTGGACGTCGCGATGACGTACCTCGACGACGACACGCTCGGCCAGGTCCGCAAGACCCCGCTGTACGAGGAGCGCTACCTCCTGCTCACTCCGAAGCACACCGAACTCGCCGAACTGCCGGTCGCGACCTGGGCGCAGGTGGCGGAACTGCCGCTGTGCCTGCTCTCCCCCGACATGCGCAACCGCCGGATCATGAACGGCTACTTCACCGACGACGGCGCGACCGCGACCCCGTCGATCGAGAGCGACACCGTCTCCGGCCTCTACAGCCACCTGCACGGCGACCACTGGTCCACCGTGATCTCGCATGCGTGGCTGCACATGTTCGGCGTCCCGGACGGGATGCGCGTCGTACCGCTGAAGCGGCCGGCGAACGGCCCGCGCGTCGGCCTGGTGATCGCCGCACGCAGCCCGGAACCCGTACAGGCGCGCGCCTTGCTCGACGTGGCGCGGCAGGCCGGCGTCCAGAAAGCCCTCGACGATCTGCTCGACGTACATCTGATGGATTCGGGCTATCTCGACATAGCGAGCAAGTCTTTGACCGTCGGTCCCTGACCCGGCGATGGTGGAAATCCCTTCAGAACAAGGAGATTTCCCATCATGGCGAAGATTGTGTGCGTGCTGTACGACGACCCGGTGACCGGGTACCCGACCTCGTACGCACGCGACAGCATCCCGGTCATCGACGGCTACCCCGGCGGCCAAACCGCTCCGTCACCGAAGGCCATCGACTTCACACCGGGCGCGCTGCTCGGGAGCGTCTCCGGCGAGCTCGGCCTGCGTACGTTCCTGGAGAGCCAGGGGCACACGCTGGTCGTCCTCTCCGACAAGGACGCGGCGCTCGAGTCGCCGAGCATGCGGTGATGATGATCCTCGGGCTGGTCCGCAACTACCTCCCGTCGCATCAGGTCGTCCTCGACGGCGGCTGGGACATCGCGGACTGCGTGGCCCGTTCGTACGACCTCGAGGGGATGCACGTCGGAACGGTCGGCGCCGGACGGATCGGGACCGCCGTACTGCGCCGGCTCGCACCGTTCGACGTGAAGCTGCACTACACCGACCGGCACCGGCTGCCCGAGTCGGTCGAGCGGGAGCTCGGACTGACCTTCCACGCGAGTGCAGCCGAACTGGTGCCGTACTGCGACGTCGTCACGATCAACGCTCCGCTGCATCCCGAGACCGAGGGACTGTTCGGTGACGACCTGCTCGCGACGATGAAGCGCGGTACGTACCTGATCGATATTGTCCGCCCAGGCCCGGTACGCCGCGGGCACGCGGGAGATCCTGGAGGCGTGGCTGGGCGGGACGCCGATCCGCGACGAGTACCTGATCGTCGACGGAGGGCGACTGGCCGGCGCCGGAGCGCATTCGTACACCGCGCGGGGCTGACAGAGGTGTAAGCCGGATCACGGCGTACGTAACGGGGATCACGTGAGACGCGGGCATAACCGGTGAGTAGGGCTGGTTGAATGTATACAGAAGGCAGAATTCAAGGAGAGGAAGCAATGATCTTCACACGCAGGTTCGGTGCTCTGGCGGCGCGGCCGCAGTTCCCGGATGCCCCGGAGCTGGACACGCTGAACACCCCGGCCGACCTCGACGCGGAACTCGCCGAGCTGACCGGAACGGACGCCCGCAGCACGAACGCAGACAACCACGACAGCGACCGCCAGGACGCCGGCGAGTCGGCTGCCTGACCCAGGCGGACGAAACATCTTCCGCCACGGGTATATGTCAGCTAATGGCACTTGGTAGACTGTCTACCAAGTGCCATGGCTGTAGGACCGGAAGGGACCTCATGACGACGATCAGTGCAGGGCCAGGGGCGGGTGCGGAACCGGCGGGCGCGCGGCACGTCAAGCGGCCGCAGCCGCTGCGCGAGTCCGTGTACGAGGCCCTCACCGAGATGATCATCGACGGTACGCTCGAGCGCGGCCGGCACCTGGTCGAGGTCGAGCTCGCCGGTCTGCTGGGCGTCTCCCGGCAGCCGGTCCGCGAGGCCCTGCAGCGGTTGAACAACGAGGGCTGGGTGGATCTGCGGCCCGGGTTCGGCGCGATGGTGCACGTGCCCGCGGAGGACGAGGTCGACCAGTTGCTCGCGGCCCGCGCCGCGCTGGAGTCGGAGTCCGCGCGCCTCGCGGCCCGGCACGCGTCCAAGGACGACGTCGCGAAGCTGCGCGACCTCTGCAAGGTCGGGACGTCGTACCAGGAGGCCGGCGACATCGACGGCACGGTCCGGACCAACGGCGAGCTGCACAGCCTGATCACCCAGATGTCCGGGAACCGTTTCCTGGTCGACTTCGCGGCCCAGGTCGACCGCCGCGTCCGCTGGTACTACACGCCCGTCGCGCCGGTTCGTGGTGCGGCCTCGTGGCGCGAGCACAACCGCCTGGTGAAGGCGATCAGCGAGAGCGACGAGGACAAGGCCGCCCAGATCATGCGCGAGCACACCGAGCACACCCGCAAGGCGTACCACGACCTCCAGGCCGCGGAACCGGCCACCGAAACCCCCGAGGCGGACCCCGCACCCCGTAAACGCCGCCGCACCCTTTGAGGGTCAAACCCTCAAAGGGTGCGAGGCTCAGGCGACGCGACGTTTGCGGCTCCGGTCCCTGTCGGCCTTGCGGGCCTCCAGGGCGGTGGCCAGTTGGGAGTAGTGGCCAACCGTACGACGGGCGTACTGGTTGGTGTCGAGGATCCGGGGCCACCAGAACCGGGCCACTTGTTCGTGCATCCACAAGAAGCCGATGGCGAACCCCATGCTGAGCAGTGCCCGGAAGGCCAGGAACTGCCAGGGATCGGGCGGCAGACCGGGCCTTCCGGTGAACACCCACTCGGTGACGATCGCGTGCACCATCAGCGACAGCGGGAACGCGATCAGCCAGTAGAACGCTGCCGGTGTGAACACGCCGGCAGGCACCTTGCCCAGGGCCACCAGTACGGAGTACCCGGAGCCGAACAGGATCAGTGGTACGCCGAGCCCGAGCCCGGTGAGCACCGCCCAGCCGGCGGGCTGGCCGGCAAAAACGGCCAGTCCACCGGCGAGGAGTCCGGCCGCCACGCCGACCGAAGCGGCCGGGAGGCAGTACTGCGCCATCTGCTTCACGTCGACAGCCATGTCAGCCCACAGCCACGCCGAAGCGGAACAAGCAGTAGAACAGCATTCCGAGGTAGAAGAACGCCCCGAACCCGATGATCACGTTCCGGACCGGCCCGGGACGGATCTTCTTCGGCAGCAACAGGTTGTTGGTGAGCAGCAACACGATGCAGTACGCGCCCATCGCGAACGTCGACAGGAACGCCAGCGTGTCCAGGATCCCCGCCGGGCCATCGGCCGGCCCGAACAGCAGGATCAGGATCCCGAACAGGATCACGCCCCACAGGAACCCGGCGTACAGCCTCGACATCGAGAACCGCTTGGCACCCGGGACGAAGTAGTACGTCATGTCTGCCTGGCCGCGGGAGAACGAGTCGAACAGACCCAGGGTCGCGTTCAGCCCGATCAGTGCGATGAAGGCGAAGAACAGGGTTCCGAGGATCGGCGAACCGGCCGCCGAGAACGAGTCCGACATGGCCCGCAACGCGGCCGACCGGTCGCCGTCCTCGATCAGCTGCGCCACGTCCGGGTTCTGCCGGGCCGCCGACATGGCCAGCACGGTGAACGAGATCGTGACCAGCATGGTGATCCCCCAGAAGAGCAGGATCGCGTCGAAGGTGACCCACTTGCGCCAGCCCTTCCACTTCGCCATCTCGGCCGGGTCCTCGGTGTCGAACATGAACCCGCGGGACGGCATCGACTCCGCTTCGCCGGCGGTCCGCAGGCCGCGGACCTTCGGGATGTGCGCGCCCATGCCGGCACCGCTGTCACGCAGTTGCAGCGTGTACCACATCTGCTGCATCCCGGACGGTCCGGCGAACGCGCAGGCACCGACGACGACCGGGAACCAGGCCGACGTCATCGCCTCGTGCGGGAAGTACCCGAACGCGAGCATCCCGGACAGCGTCTTGCCGACGTCGCTCCAGCTGCCGACCATCGCCGCGATCACCGACGTACCGACAACCAGCACCCCGATCAAGAGACCGAGGAGCTTCTCGAGGAAGTTGTAGATCACCGACAACAGACTGAACAGCACACCCACGAACACCAGAGCCACGCACGCGGTGACCTGCCAGGGTATGCCGGTGATCTCCTCGAACGCGGCTGCTCCGGCCGACAGATGGCCCGGCCACATGTAGATCAGGATCGCCGCTGCGTAGAAGAACCACATCAGTGGTTTGAAGACCCGGGCCGCACCGAAGAAGATGCTTTCTCCCGTGGCCATCGCGTAGCGCGCCATCTCCAGCAGCACGAACGCCTGCAGCGTGACACCGATCAGGAACAACCAGCGGATGTCCGGCCCGAACACCAGGACGAGCCGGGGCCACATGTACGACTCGCCGATGCCCACCCCGAGCGCCACCAGGAACACGGTCGGGCCCAGGATGTGCATGGACGGTGGTGCGTCCGGAAGCTTCCGGATCGGCATCGGTTCGAGCCTGCCCGCTTTCCAGACCTTCTCGGTCGCGGCGGTCGCAGCGCCCGCGGCAGGCTCTTCAGGAACTTCTGAGGTCTTGCGCGTGACGTCCAAGGCGGACTCCTTAGATCGACGCCAACTAGCGGTTGGGATCCCCCGCGGATTGCCCTTCCTCCAATCAGGCTCAGTTCAGTGGCCCGGCATTGCGGGCCCAGCGGTACTTGGCACCGAGCACCTGGACGGGTGTCTCGGTGGTGTACGGGTACGCGACCACGCCGTGGTCGAACAGGTACTGGCTGGCTTCCTCGACCTCGACGTCACCGGACAGCGAGGCGACCACGGGCTTGTCGATGCCCTTGGCCCGGAACTCCTCGACCACCTCGGCGACCAGTTTCGCGAACACCATCGGCGGTGTCACGATCGTGTGCCAGTACCCCAGGATCAGCGCGTGGATCCGCTCGTCGGACAGCCCGAGCGCGACCGTGTTCCGGTACGTGGACGGCGGCTCACCCCCGGTGATGTCGACCGGGTTGCCGGCCGCACCGAACGGCGGGATGAACTTGCGGAACGCCGCGTCCAGATCCGGCGGGATGTCCATCAGCGTCAGGCCGTTGTCCACACAGGCGTCCGACAGCAGGACGCCGGAGCCGCCCGCGCCGGTGATGATGACGACGTTCTCACCCTTCGGCGTCGGCAGCAGCGGGATCCCGCGGGCGTACTGGAGCATCTCGTTCAGCCCCGGCGCCCGGACCACCCCGCTCTGCCGCAGGATGTCGTCGTACACCTTGTCGTCGCCGGCCAGCGCACCGGTGTGCGAGCTCGCCGCCCGGGCGCCCATGGAGGTCCGGCCGGCCTTCAGCACGACGACCGGCTTCTTCTTCGACACCCGGGCCGCCGTCTCGGCGAAGGCCCGGCCGTCCTTCAAATCCTCAAGGTGCATGGCGATCAGGTTGGTGTTGTCGTCGTTCTCGAAGAACGTCAGGAGGTCATCTTCGTCGATGTCGGCCTTGTTGCCTACCCCAACGATTGCGGAGACGCCCATCCGGCTCGAGCGGCTGAACCCGAGGATCGCCATCCCGATGCCTCCGCTCTGTGACGAGAGCGCGACGCTGCCCTTGACGTCGTACGGCGTACAGAACGTCGCACACAGACTCTCGGGCAGGTAGTAGTAGCCGTAGATGTTCGGTCCGAGGATCCGGACGTTGTGCTTGCGGGCGATCGCGACGACCTCGTCCTGGAGCGCCTGCTCCCCGGTCTCGGCGAAGCCGGACGGGATCAGGATCGCGCCCGCGACGCCCTTCTGGCCGCACTGCTCGAGCGCCCCGGCAACGAACTTGGCCGGGACCGCGAACACCGCGACGTCGACGTCACCCGGTATGTCGAGGATCGAGGCGAACGCCTTGAGCCCGAGTACCTCGCCGCCCTTGGGGTTGACCGGGTAGATGTCCCCGGCGTACCCGCCGTTGACGAGGTTCTTCATCACCGAGTTGCCGATCTTGCCGTCCTCGTTGGACGCCCCGATCACCGCGATCGCCCGCGGCTTCATGATCCGGGTCATCGCGGTCAGGATCTCCTCCTGGCTGTACCGCTCGACCGGCTTGCCGGCCTCGGCGTCCACGATGATCCGGAAGTCCACCGCGGTGGCGCCGTCCGGCCCGGCGAGCACCGGGTTCAGGTCCACCTCGGCGAACTGCGGGAAGTCGGTGACCAGGTCGGACAGCCGCCGGACCAGGTCGGCGAGCGCGTCCTTGTCGACCGGTTGCGCGCCGCGGACGCCGTTCAGCATCTCGTGCGCGCCGATCCCGTCGATCATCGCCCGCGCCTCGCCGTCACCGAGCGGAGCCAGCCGGAACGTGACGTCCTTCAGCACCTCCACCAGTACGCCGCCGAGGCCGAACGCGACGATCTTGCCGAACGTCGGGTCGGTGACCGCGCCGACGATCACCTCCTGCACGTCACCGCCGGTGACGAGCATCTTCTGCACCTGGACGCCGGTGATCTCGGCGTCCGCCTTGTACGAGCGGGCGTTCGCCAGGATCTTGTCGAACGCGTCGCGGGCTGCGTCCTCGCTGTCCACACCGACCACGACACCGCCGGCGTCGGTCTTGTGCAGAATGTCCGGCGAGACGATCTTCAGTACGACGGGGAAACCGATCTCGGCGGACAGACCGGCGGCTCCCTCGGCAGTCGTGGCCAGTCCCTCACCCGGCGTCGGGATGCCGTACGCGTCGGCCACCAGTTTGGCGTCCGGCGCGCTCAGCGAGGTGCGGCCGTCCGCCAGAGCCTGGTCGAGGATGGTCCGGACTGCTGCCTTGTCATAAGTCATGCGGCTAACTCCTCTGTAGTCACTTGCGTCCGAAGATCCGCAGGTCACCGGCCTCGGATCTTCGGACGTTCAGATCACGCCGGCGGTCTTGAGGTCGTCGAGCTCGTTGGCGGAGATCCCGAGCGAGCCGTACACGGTGGAGTTGTGTTCGCCGAGGCCGGGCGAGGTCTGCACCTCGACCGGGGAGTCGGACAGCTTGATCGGGCAGCCGACGGTCTTGAACGTGCCGCGCTGCGGGTGCTCCACTTCGACCACTGCGCCGAGGTCGGCGAGCGTCTCGTCGGCGATCAGCTCGGCGGTCGACATGATCGGGCCGCACGGGACGTTCAGCGCGTTCAGCTTGTCCATCACCTCGAACTTCGTGTGCTGCTCGGTCCACTGCTCGATCAGCGCGAACATCTTGTCGAGCTTGTCCAGCCGCGCCGCCGGCGTCGCCCAGTCCGGGTCCTCTGCCAGCTCAGGCTTGCCGATCAGGTTCGCGATCGGCGCCCAGCCCGGCGGCTGGACGATCACGTAGATGTAGTCGTTCGGGCCGCCCGGAGCGCAGCGCAACGCCCAGCCGGGCTGACCGCCGCCGGACGCGTTCCCGGACCGCGGCACCGCGCCGTTGAAGCTGTCGTTCGGGTACTCGCGGAGCGGACCGTGTGTCAGCCGCTGCTGGTCACGGAGCTTGACCCGAGCGAGGTTGAGCACCGCTTCCTGCATGGCCACGGTCACTCGCTGGCCCTTGCCGGTACTGGTCCGCTGGTACAGCGCGGCGAGGATGCCCGCCACCAGGTGGATCCCGGTGCCCGAGTCGCCGATCTGCGCACCGGTCGCGGTCGGCGGACCGTCCTCGAACCCCGTCGTACTCATCGCGCCGCCCATCGCCTGGGCGACCACCTCGTACGCCTTGAAGTTCTCGTAGCGTCCCGGGCCGAAGCCCTTGATCGACGCGAACACCAGGCCGGGGTTGAGCTCCTGGAGCCGTTCCCAGGTGAAGCCCATCCGGTCGATCGCGCCGGGGGCGAAGTTCTCCACCAGGACGTCGGAGTTCTTCACCAGGTCGATGAAGATCTCCTTGCCGCGGTCGGACTTCATGTTCAGCGTGATGCTGCGCTTGTTGCAGTTCAGCATCGTGAAGTAGAGGCTGTCGACGTCCGGCAGGTCGCGCAGCTGCTGGCGGGTGATGTCGCCGGTCGGTGCCTCGAGCTTGACGACGTCGGCGCCCAGCCAGGCGAGGATCTGGGTGCAGGACGGTCCGGACTGCACGTGCGTCATGTCGAGCACACGCACACCTTCGAGGGCCTTGCTCATACTGGTCCCCTTACTTGTACATGGTCTGGTTCATGGTTCCGGGGGCGTACGCGTCCGGGTCGACCCAGACGTTGATCAGCGACGGCAGTCCGGACTCGCGGGCGCGGAGCATGGCCGGCCCGATGTCCTTCGGGTCGCGGACCTCCTCGCCGTACCCGCCGAGCATCCGGGCGAACTCGTCGTACTTGACGTCGCCGAGGGTGTTGCCGATCCGGCCGCGGTCGTGGCCGTACTTCGCCTCCTGGCCGTAGCGGATCTGGTTCATCGAGGAGTTGTTGCCGACGACACCGACGAACGGGAGCTTGAAGCGGACCAGGGTCTCGAAATCCCAACCGGTCAAGGAGAAAGCGCCGTCACCGAAGAGCGCGACGACCTCCTTGTCCGGCCGCGCGTACTTGGCCGCGAGCACGAACGGGATGCCGACGCCGAGGGTGCCGAGCGGGCCCGGGTCCATCCAGTGGCCGGGCGACTTCGGCTGTACGACGCCGCCGGAGAACGTGACGATGTCGCCGCCGTCGCCGATGTAGATCGAGTCCTCGGTGAGGAACTCGTTGATCTCGTGCGCCAGCCGCAGCGGGTGGATCGGGTTCGCGTCGGACAGCTGCCGCGGCAGCCGCTTCTGGTACGCCGCGTCCTCCTCGGCCCGCAGCTCCGCGAACCACGCCTTGCGGTCGGTCTTGTGCAGCCGGCCCGACGCGGCCTGCGTGACGGCGGCGAGGATCGCGCCCGGGTCGCCGACCAGGCCGAGGTCGATGTCGCGGTTCTTCCCGACGGTGCGGTAGTCCATGTCGATCTGTACGACAGTCGCGCTCTGCGGCAGCCGGCGCCCGTACCCCATCCGGAAGTCGAAGGGCGTACCGACGATCAGGATCAGGTCTGCGTTGTTGAAGCCGTACCGGCGGGAGAGGTGGAAGTGGTGCGGGTCTCCGGGCGGCAGGGTGCCGCGGGCCGACCCGTTCATGAACGCGGGGATGTCCAGCGTCCGGACGAAGTCGGTGGCCGCCTGGCTGCCGCGGGACGTCCACACCTGGGTGCCCAGCAGTACGACGGGCTTCTCGGCCCGGACGAGCAGATCGGCCAGCGCCTCGACGCTGGCCGGATCGCCGATGCTCTTCGTCGACGCCCGGTAGTGGCCGGCCTCCGGAACGGTCGCGGACTCGACCGGCACCGAGTTGTCGAGGATGTCGCGCGGGATCTCCAGGAACGACGGGCCCGGGGCCCCGTTGTAGCACTCGCGGAACGCCATCGACACCATGTCGGCGGCGCGCGCGGTGTGCGGCACGGTCGCCGCGAACTTCGTGATCGGGGTCATCATGTCGACGTGCGGCAGGTCCTGCAGGGACCCCATCTTGTGCTGGTTCAGGGCGCCCTGGCCGCCGATCAGCAGCATCGGGCTCTCCGCGCGGAAGGCGTTCGCGACGCCGGTCACCGCGTCGGTGGTTCCCGGGCCGGCCGTGACGACCGCGCAGCCGGGCTTGCCGGTGACGCGGGCGTACCCGTCGGCCGCGTGCGCCGCGACCTGCTCGTGGCGGACGTCCACCACTGCGATGCCCTCGTCCACGCAGCCGTCATAGATGTCGATGATGTGACCGCCACAGAGCGTGAAGATCACGTCGATGCCCTCGGCCTTCAAGGCCTTCGCGACGAGGTGACCACCGGAGATGGTCTCCGGCTCCTTGACCTCGGCGACGGAATGGGTCTCCGACACTGTCTGCGCCATCTGCAGTCAACTCCTCGGAAAGGCCTGTGTCAGGCTTGATGTAGATTGCATACCGTATGGTGTAGTCGTAGTCTTAACCCAGTCGACAGTGATTGTCCAGAGGTCAGGACAACTGCTCACTCGCCGAGCTGAAATCCCTTGTGGTGTTGACGAATCGCCTCATGATGCCGGGCTGGTCCGGACGGCACCTTGGGTGCGGAGACACTGCTTCAACAGCGCTCTCAGACGTACGTCGCGGTCACCACCTGTAACCCGGGCAGTGACCGCGACTGCTTCTGCTGCGTGTTCGATAGCGACGAACGTGCGGTAGAACGCCTCGCTCCAGCGGAAGCGCAGCCACCACTGGTCCGTTCCGCCGTCCGAATCCAGCAGCTGCAGAGCGGTTCGGTGCGCTCTGCCCAGGCGGTGCTCCTCGTCGGGCTGCAGTTCGCCGCCGGTCAAGGCGGTCGAGACACAGAGCGCGACGAGACGCGCGGACGGCTGGAACCCGGTGTGGTTGGTGTTGAGGAAATGCGGCGCGAGTGGGAGGAGTTCGCGGCGGCCGGCCGAGGTGCTGTGGTCGTGGGCCGCGCGGGCAACCGCGCTCAGCACGGGGTGCACACAGGCCGGGCGGTCGGTCCAGGGTTCCCGCGCGAGCCGGGACACCAGCTCCATCACACACGGATCCGGTCGCGGAACCCTTCCGTAGCCGTTCACTCGCCCGACACCGGCCGACCGAGTTGGGGACGGACGGGCAGCGCCGGCCTGCCAGGTTGTTTGAGCAGGCGAACACTCAGCGCGGTCAGCACGCCGAGCAGTCCGGCCACGAGGAACAACGGACGGTAACCGGCCACAGAGATGATCGATGCGGCGACGCCGATGCCGATGAGCCCGCCGGCCGCCTTGGCGGAGTACAGGATCGCCTGGTTCTGTACGAGGCTGTTCTCGCCGAAGAACTCCAGCACGAGGTTGGCCATGATCGCGTAGAACGCACCGCCGCCGAGGCCGGCGAACATCGCGCAGACCGCGAACACCCAGCTCGCACCCGACAGCACCAGGCCGACCTGCGCGAAACCTTCGATCATCAGGACGGCAGCCAGTACGCGTCGACGACCGAACCGGTCAGACAGATGACCTGCGGACGACCGCCCGAGACCGTTGACAGCGGCAAGCATTCCGGCGGCGGCCGCGGCGGCTGCCGTACCGTGGCCGGTCTCTATCGCGAAGCTCGCCACGAACGCGATACCGAACAGCGACAGCGCCGTACTGATTGCCAGCAGCAACCACATCAGCGGCAGAGCGCCGGTCCGCATCGCCTCGCCTGGACGGTACTGCCGGACAGCGGGGGCGTTGTGCGGGATGCTGCGGTTCAGCTTGCGGTCGATCGCCCAGGCCTGCGCGTCGAGGTCCGCCGGCCACCAGTGCCGCGGCGGATCCTTCAGCAGACCGCCCGCGATCAGCACGACCACCACGGCGACCGCTGCGGTCAGGTCGAAGACGAGCGAGTGGTCGAGCACGGTGAGCAGGACGATGCTCGGTACAGCTCCGACCGCGAATCCGCCGGTGACGAAGCCGATCGTCGCGGTACGGCGCTCCGGGAACCAGCGTGCCGAGGTCGTGATGCACGCGGCGTACACGAGCCCCGCGCCGATGCCGCCGAGCAGTGCGTACCCGATGACGACGACGGCGTAGCTGTGTACGTGCGCGAGCGTGACGAGACCGATCGCGGCGAGTACGCCGCCTGCGACGACCGATTGCGTCGGACTGGTCCGCCGTACGCGCTGAGCCCACGCGGCCGGAACCGCGACCAGCGCCTGGCAGGCGACGAAGAGTGCGAGCAGCCACAACGTCTGCGCGGCACCCCAGCCGCGATCGGACCCGAGGCCGAGAGCGGCGCTGCCGAACGAGTACTGCAGGGGGCTGATCGCGACCATGCACGCCCAGGCGGCCCAGAGTTGCCAGCGACGCGAGTGGCCGGTCAGCTCACGCGCATCCTCACCAACCCGGTACCGCCGGCCGTACACATCACGGACATCACGTACCTCCGGGGGCGCAGCCATTACGTGATCCATGAGTTCTCCTGACTCTGCTCATGCCGCGTGACTACTGCATACCGTATGAGATCTGTGGTACCTCGCCTGTCAGGCCATGTCCAGACCTGGTGGCCACTTGTTCGTAGATTGCATACCGAATACAGTCGTCACTACACATTCAGGAGGCTGACGTGGACTTGTTGGAGCACCAGGCGAAGGAACTGTTCGCGCGGCACGGCGTTCCGGTGACGCTCGGGCGCGTGGTCGAGGACCCGGCCGCAGCGGCGGACGCGGCCCGCGAGCTCGGCGGCCGCGTAGTGGTGAAGGCACAGGTCAAGACCGGCGGTCGCGGCAAGGCGGGCGGCGTGAAGCTCGCCGCCACCCCCGAAGAGGCCGTCGCTCGAGCGCGCGAGATTCTCGGGATGGACATCAAGGGGCATACGGTGCGGCGCGTACTGCTCGCGCCGGCCGCGGACATCGCCGACGAGTACTACTTCTCGTTCCTCGTCGACCGCGCGAACCGCGAGTACCTCTGTATCGCGAGCACCGAGGGCGGCGTGGAGATCGAGGAGGTCGCCCACACGAACCCGGACGCGATCGCGAAGGTGCCGATCGATCCGGCGGTCGGGGTCGACGACGCGAAGGCCGCGGAGATCGTCGCGGCCGCCGGTTTCCCAACGGGTGCGGATGAAGTCGTACGTCGATTGTGGGACGTCTTCGTCGCCGAGGACGCCTCGCTCGTCGAGGTGAACCCGCTGGTGAAGCTCGGCGACGGATCGCTGGAGGCACTCGACGGCAAGGTCACGCTCGACGAGAACGCGGCGTACCGGCATCCGGACCACGCGTCCTTCGACGACAAGGACGCCGCGGATCCGTTGGAAGCCGAGGCACACGCGAAGGGCCTGAACTACGTCAAGCTCGACGGTTCGGTCGGGATCATCGGCAACGGCGCGGGACTCGTGATGTCCACGCTGGACGTGGTCGCCTACGCGGGTTCGCCGTACGGCGTGAAGCCGGCCAACTTCCTGGACATCGGCGGTGGCGCGTCGGCCGAGGTGATGAAGAACGGGCTCGGGATCATCCTGTCCGACCCGCAGGTGCGCAGTGTGTTCGTGAACGTGTTCGGCGGCATCACCGCGTGCGACGCGGTGTCGAACGGCATCGTGCAGGCACTCGCGCTGCTCGGTGACCAGGCCGACAAGCCGCTGGTCGTCCGGCTGGACGGCAACAACGTCGACGAGGGCCGCAAGATCCTTGCCCAGGCCAACCATCCGCTGGTGACCGTGGTCGACACGATGGACGGCGCCGCGGCCCGCGCCGCCGAGCTGGCCGCAGAGAAGGGACTGTGAGATGGCGATCTTCCTGACCGAGAAGAGCCGGGTCGTCGTGCAGGGCATGACCGGATCCGAGGGACAGAAACACACCAGCCGGATGCTTGCCGCCGGCACCACCGTGGTCGGCGGCGTGACGCCTGGCAAGGGCGGCCAGTCCGTCGACTTCGCAAAGTGCTCGGTCCCGGTGTACGGGTCGTGCGCGGACGCGGTGCGGGCGGCGGATGCGGACGTGTCGGTCGTGTTCGTGCCACCACGCTTCACGCGCGGCGCCGTCGTGGAGGCCGTCGACGCAGGCATCCCGCTCGTGGTGGTGATCACCGAGGGTGTACCGGTGCACGACACCGCCGCGTTCTTCGCGCACGCACAGGCGCAGGGCACGCGGATCATCGGCCCGAACTGCCCGGGTGTGATCAGCCCGGAACGTTCCAACGCGGGCATCATCCCGGCCGACATCGCGGGACCGGGACGTCTCGGGCTGGTGTCGAAGTCGGGCACGCTGACGTACCAGATGATGTACGAGCTGCGGGACTTCGGGTTCTCGACGGCGATCGGGATCGGTGGCGACCCGATCATCGGGACCACGCACATCGATGCGCTGCAGGCGTTCCAGGACGACCCGGACACCGACGCGATCGTGATGATCGGTGAGATCGGTGGCGACGCCGAGGAGCGGGCGGCCGCGTTCATCAAGGAGAACGTGACCAAGCCGGTCGTCGGGTACGTCGCGGGCTTCACCGCGCCGGAGGGCAAGACCATGGGTCACGCCGGCGCGATCGTCTCCGGCTCGTCCGGAACCGCGGCCGCAAAACAAGAGGCCCTGGAAGCCGCCGGCGTCCACGTAGGCAAAACCCCCACCGAGACGGCCGACCTACTCCGCGCAGCCCTCTCCCCCGCACCCCAACCAACCTGACCACCCCACAGCCACGCCTGATGACACTCCAGTCATGAGTGAGGTGGGCCCCAGTCATGGCTGGGGTTGACCTCTGAGCTTGCGGGTCGGCGCGCCGGTATGTCAGCGCACAACCCACCACCTCAGAGGTCAACCTCTCAGCTGGTGGGTTGGCCACGTGCATGCTGACGGCGAACCCACCAGCTCGAGGGTCAACCTCGCAGATGGCTACCTGTCGGCGCCGGCGTTCCGGGTGCAGGGGGCGGCGGTGCTGTTGCGGATGACGAGGGTGGTCGGGACGGCGACCGGGGTGTGTTGGTGGTCGGTGGCGTGGATCTGGGTGAGCAGGGCGTCGACGCTGCGGCGGCCGATGTCGGTAAAGGTCTGACGGACCGTGGTGAGCGGCGGCCAGAACTGGGCCGCCTCTTCCATGTCGTCGAAGCCGACCACGCTCACGTCGGCCGGCACCGTCCGCCCGTGGGCGTGCAGCGCGCGCAGTACGCCGAGGGCCATCTGGTCGTTGGCGACGAAGATCGCGGTGACGTCCGGATCGGCCGCGAGCCGGCACCCGGCGTCGTACCCGGACGCGGACGACCAGTCCCCGAGCAGCAACGGCGGTACGTCGCGTCCATGATCGCGCAGCGTCTGCTCCCACGACAGGCGGCGCTGGCTTGCCGCGTACGACGACGTCGGACCGCCGAGATGCCACACCGTCTTGTGGCCGAGCTCCAGCAGATGTTCCGTCGCGAGGCGTGCGCCCTGCAGCTGGTCGGTGTCGACGACCGGATGGTCGTAGTGCACGCCGGCGTGGACGATCACGACGGGCAGCCCGACCGGTACCTGGACCTCGTCCAGGACGTGCGCCTCGATCATCATGATGACGCCGTCGACGGCCTGCTCGCCCAGCCTGGTGAACGCGTCCGCGACCGCTTGACGGTTCACCGAGAGCACCGGCATCAGGTTGACCGAGTACCCGCGCGCGGTGGCGGCGGTGGCGATCGCATCCAGGGTGCGTGTCGTACCGAAGGTGGACAGCTCGAAGACGATCACACCGATGCTGCGGAACTCGCCGCTGCGTAGTGCACGCGCGGCGCCGTTGGGGCGATAGCCGAGCTGGTGCATGGCTTCCTTGACCCGGGCGCGGGTGGCCGCGTCGACGTTCTGCCGCCCGTTCGCGACCCTGGACACGGTCTGCCCGGACACCCCGGCCAGCCGCGCCACATCGGCCATCGACGGACCGCGCCGCCGCCTGCCCACCGTTCCTTCCACCCCGCTACCTCCCGTGTGGCAGGAGTCTAGACATGTTTGCGTCAACACGTCCTTGGTGCGGCGAGGCGGGATGGAACAGGTGGGTCCGACGTCGCTGTGGCCGGACCCACCTGGTCTTAGAGGGCGTCTTACACGCCGACCTTGCTGGCCAGCAGGTCGGCGACGGCATGGACGGCGCGCAGCGTGGGCGCCGGCACGCCGGTGAGATCGGCGAGCTCGACGACCGCCGCCAGGATCACGTCGAGCTCGAGCGGCTTGTCCTTCTCCAGGTCCTGCAGCATCGACGTCTTGTGCCCGCCGACGCGTTCGGCACCGTCGAGCCGCTTGTCCACGGAGATCTCCGGGTGGCAGCCGAGGGCCGCGGCGATCGCCAGCGACTCCTCCATCATCATCCGGACCATCTGCCGGGTGCCCTGATGCGTGGCGATCTCCACCATCGTCGCCCGGGCCAGTGCGCTGATCGGGTTGAACGCCGCGTTGCCGAGCAGCTTGATCCAGATGTCGTTGCGGATGTCCGCCTCGACCGGGCACTTCAGCCCGCCGGCGATCATCGCCGTACTGAACTGTTCGCAGCGCTCGGACGGCCCGCCGGCCGGTTCGCCGATCGAGAACCGGGTGCCCTCGAGGTGCCGGACGACGCCCGGGCCTTCGAGCTCGGTCGAGCAGTAGACGACACAGCCGACCGCGCGGTCGAGGTCGATCACCTCGGTGACGGCGCCGCCCGGGTCGACCGATTCGATCCGGCGGCCCCGGTACGGACCCTCGAGGCCGTGGAAGTACCACCAGGGGATGCCGTTCTGCGCTGCGACGACGACCGTACGGTCGTGCAGCAGCGGCTGGAGCAGCGGGCCGGCGTTCGCGTACGAGTTCGCCTTGAGTCCGAGAAAGACGTAGTCGACCGGGCCGATCGCGGCCGGATCGTCGGTGGCCGGGGTCCGGGCCGTGAAGTCGCCCCGGGGGCTGAGCACAGTGACGCCGTCCGACCGGATCGCTTCCAGGTGGGGGCCGCGAGCGACCAGGTGCACCTCTGTCCCACCACGGTGCAGAGCCGCGCCGACGTACGCACCGATCGCACCGGCGCCGAGAACCGCAACTCTCATCAGGTCCCTGCCTTCCGGAGAAGTTGTATACGGCATACAGTAGGCTGGAGCCTGAATGCGGTCAAGATCACATTGCACGGCAAGCGCTCGCCAAAAAGATTTCCGATCGCAGCGATGAATCCGGGCGCTCCCGGCGGTAGGTACTGGCATCAACCGCAGCGACAAGGGAGCAGGACCATGAGCCACGTCATCGCCACCTCGTTCATCAGCATCGACGGAGTCGTCACCGACCCGGACGGCTCGGGCGGCACGCCGGCCGGGGGCTGGGCGTTCCGGCACGGTCCCGAGACGGTCGGCGGCGACAAGTTCCGCCTCGGCGAGTTGATGGACACCGGCGTACTGCTGCTCGGCCGGACCACCTGGGAACTGTTCAGCCGGCTCTGGCCGAACCGCACCGACGAGTTCTCCACCCGGATGAACAAGATGGCCAAGGTGGTCGCGTCGCACACGCTGACCGACCTGTCGGCGTTCCCCAACTCGACACTGATGACGGGCTCGCTGGAGGAGTACGTACGGTCCGAGCCACGGACGATCGCGGTCACCGGCAGCCTGAGCGTGATCCGCGCACTGCAGGCCGCCGACCTGGTCGACGAGTACCGGCTGATGACGCTCCCCTCGATCGTCGGCAGCGGCGACAAGCTGTTCGGCCCGTCCGAGCAGCCCGTCCACCTGCGACTCGACTCGGTCGTCCAGACCGGTGCAGCTTCGTTGGTGACCTACGTACGGCCTTAGTGTCTTGTCGGTGAAGTGGCCTGGCATGGCGTGGATAGGTGGGGCTCCGGGCGCGGGGAAGTCGACGATCGCTCGGGACCTCGCACGGCGTGGTGACCTGCCGCTGCACCCGATCGACCTGTGGACGTACGCACACCTGGACCGGCTGCCACCACTCCGGCCGCTGGCCGAGGACCTGGCCGCGGGACCGCAGTACGCGGCAGACGCGTTCGTGGACATCGCTCGGCTGCGGCTCGACCTGGTGGCCGAGGACGTACGCGAACGGGACCTCGGCGACGTACCTGCGCTCGTGGAGGGGCCGCAACTCCTCCCGTCGATGGCTGACTCGGTTCCAGCTGCGGTGTGGTTGCTGCCGGACGCTGAGCAGACGCGTCGCGCCAGGGAGGAGCGGCTGGCACGAGTGGAGGACCCGGAAGGCCGGGCGCGGCTGGAGAGCCTGCTGGCGCGGGACGCGATACTGGCGGAGCGCGTGCGCCGGGAGGCAGCCTCGTACGGACGGGTGGTTGTTGAGGTCCCCGCTGCGCCGGACTGGGCGGATGTGGTGCAGAGAGTCGTGGACGGACTGGGGTCGCTCCCCCGACTCCAGGCGGGTGACGAGCTGCGCCGACAGCGCCAGTACGAGAACCTGGCCGGGTGCCGGCAGGGGCGGCTGTGGCAGGCCGATCGCGGGCTGGCCGAGGTGCCGCCGTACCCGTTTGCGTGTGAGTGCGGGACGTCCGGATGCGCGGTGACATGGATGGGAACACCAGGCGAATACGACGTGCGGCGCGGCGAGGGGTGGCTGACGGCTCATCCAGCGTGCTAGGGTTTTGACTCGTTGCAGTTTTGCAGTTCCACGTTCGTGTCGAAGCGCCCGCGGATTGTGATCCGCCGGGCGTTTTGTCGTATCAGGAGAAAATCATGGCTTTGGGAACAGTGAAGTGGTTCAACGGCGAGAAGGGCTTCGGCTTTATCTCCCAGGAGGACGGCGGCGCCGACGTGTTCGTGCACTACTCGGCGATTCAGACCCAGGGCTTCCGCTCCCTGGACGAGAACCAGCGCGTGGAGTTCGAGATCGCTCAGGGCCCGAAGGGCCTGCAGGCGGAGAACGTTCGCCCGCTCTGATCTCGGTTCGGTTGTGAGTTCGGCAGGCCCGGTTCAGGCCGGGTCTGCCAGGCTCCACAGGTTCTCGCCGTCCTCGACCACGTCGGTCCGGGCGAGACCGATCGCGGTCGCCACGGCGGCCGACGCAGTGTGATCCGGATGTACGTGCGCGATGATCCGGTCGATCTTCTGAGCCCGTAGCCAGGTGACCAGCCCCTGTGCGGCCTCCTTCGCAAAACCCCGGCCCTGCCAGGCAGCGCCGATCACCCAGGCGATCTCCGCCTGCCCCGCTGTCACGGTTGCCTGGACATAGCCGATGAGCGTGTCCTCGTACTGGACAACCCAATTCAGCCACTGCTCGTCCGGACTGTCCGGGCCGGCCAGTTGGCGGCGGTAGCGCGCCTCGAGCACCTCAACGGACGGCGGCTCGCCGCCGGTGAACGCATACAGGCCCGGATCGGACAGGACCACCGCCATCGGTGCGGCGTACTCGACGCGCAGCGGCAGCAGGGTCAGACGTTCGCTGGTGATCACCCGCGCAACGGTAACCCGGACTTGCCAGACTTGCCGGACCGGCAATTCGGCATGGGTTCTGTCGCAATTCCGTACCAAACTGAGCTGCATGATCGAGATCGATTGGGCCGGAGAGGCCGGGCGGCTGCGGGCGTCGGCCGCGGGCGAGGCCGACTGGAACGCGGCCGTGGCCGGCACGCTCGTACGGGACACCGACAAGGTAGTCGCGGACGTCGGGTGTGGCGGTGGCGGGATGGCGAAGGCACTCGCCGAGGCCCGGCCCGGTGCGACCGTCGTGGCGATCGACGCGGACCCTGACGTACTCGCGCAGGCTCGCGAACACACCGGCGGGCTGGTGCGCTGCGAGTTGGCCTCGATGGACGACGGAGCAGAACCGTTGCGCCAGGCAATCGCTGCGCCGGCGGATCTGATCTGGGCGTCCGCCTCGGTCCATCATGCGGCCGATCAGCAGGCAGCCATCGACGCTCTCGTCTCCTTGCTTGCGCCGGGCGGACGGTTGGCGCTGGCCGAGGGCGGACTGCCGGCCCGGCACCTGCCCTGGGACCTGGGGATCGGCGAGCCAGGGCTGGAGTTGCGGCTGGACGTGGCGCAGGACCGGTGGTTCAAGGTGATGCGGGAGTCGCTACCCGGATCCGTACCGTTGCCGTACGGGTGGACGGAGGCGCTGACGCGGGCCGGGCTCACGGAAGTGACCACGCGGAGCGTGCTGAGCGAGACGCCGGTGCCGTTGACTCCGGAGCGGCTGGACCGCGTCGTGCAGGGGTTCCGGACGCGGATCGAGCGTCTTACTGGGACCGGTCATGGACACGGGCACCTCGTACCTCAAGAAGAGTGGCTGACTCCAGCGGATCTGGAGGTCTGGCAGCAGTTGCTGGACCCCGAAGGGCCGTATTTCCTCGGGCACCGCGCCGACCTCGCCGCATTGTCCGTACGGAGCGTCCACATCGGTCACGCGCCGCGCTGACAGGGCAGCCCGTCGCCGTACTGTCGGTCGGTCGCCGTAAGGTGGGTCCCCATGAATGACCGGCTGGTGTGGATCGACTGCGAGATGACCGGCCTCGATCTGGAGAACGACGCCCTGATCGAGGTCGCGGTACTGGTCACCGACTACGAACTGAACGTCCTCGGCGACGGGATCGATCTGGTGATCGCGCCCCCCGACGGCGCGCTCGAGCAGATGGGTGACTTCGTCCGCGACATGCACACCGCCTCCGGGCTGCTCGACGAGCTCGCCGGCGGCATCCCGCTCACCGACGCCGAGCAGCAGGTGCTCGACTTCATCAGCTCGTACGTCAAGGAGCCGCGCAAGGCCGCCCTGGCCGGGAACTCGGTCGGCACCGACCGCACCTTCCTGGTCCGCGACATGCCGCGCGTCGAGTCGCACCTGCACTACCGCAACGTCGACGTCAGCTCCATCAAGGAACTGGTACGCCGCTGGTACCCGCGGGTCTACTACGCGACCCCCGCGAAGAACGGCAACCACCGCGCGCTCGCCGACATCACCGAAAGCATCGCCGAGCTGCGGTACTACCGGCAGACCGTGTTCGTGCCGCAGCCCGGGCCGGACTCGAACACCGCACGGGCCGCGGCGAGCCTGGTCTCGGCCCCTGTCGAAGACAGCGCCGCAGGCAGCGCCGCGGAGACTCCCGCGGACAGTCCTGCAGACGCCTGACGGGCACCCGACCTGCGCTCTGACCTGCGGATCCACCCTCGATTTCAGGTCCGGAGACTTCATCGCTATGATTACTCAGCCGTCGCAGTACGGGCGGCAATGGTGGGTGTAGCTCAGCTGGTAGAGCACCTGGTTGTGGTCCAGGTGGCCGCGGGTTCAAGTCCCGTCACTCACCCGAATTCGGCGGCGGCATGTGCCTGCGGAGAGCGCAGGCCGTGCCGCCTTCGGCGTTTTGTGCGGCTTCGCTCCGCTCGCCGCAAGCGGGGGCTCCGCCACCCGCACCCCCTCGCGCCTTCGCTGCGCTCGGCGGCCTTCGCTTCGCTCGGCTCCTGGGTTGGGTTGGGCAGTCAGGTCACCCGCGTGGGTTCGGTTTGGTGGTTGCTGGCCCGCCTTCCCCGTCCCCTTCGCCCCCCACCTTCCTCTTCTCCCTCCCCCGTTCCCCTTCGCCTTCCTCTTCTCCGTCCCCCTTCGTCTTCCCGCTCTTCCCCGCCCGTCCGCTTCTCCCTCCCCCGTACCGCCGTCCTTCTTCTTTCTCTTGTTCTTGGTCTGGGAGGATGGGGTTGTGAAGTTGAGTGGGAGTGCTTGGTTCGGGTACGGGGTCGTGGTGGTTGTGACCTTTGTGGTGGGGTTCTTGGCCTTTGCCGTTTGGGTTCTTTCCAAGGTGTTCTGAGGTTGGTGTGACCTGATCGGGGTGTGGGTGCGTCTCTTGGGGTAGAAGCATCTACGAGAGGCAGCGGATGAGTGCTACCGACGATTTCGAGGAGTTCGCGCGAGCGCGAATATCTCAGCTGTACCGGACCGCATGGTTGCTGACCGGGGACCGGCATCATGCCGAGGATCTGGTGCAGGAGACGCTGGCGAAGATGGTGGCCGCCTGGCAGCGGATCGAGAATCCGGTGGCCTACGCGCGGACAGCCATGGTGCGGACGTTCGTGTCGCAGCGGCGGCGGAAGAGCTGGTCCGAGCGGCCTACGGGCGAGCTGCCTGAGGTGGCCGAGCGCTCTGGGGATCCGGAGCTGCGCTTGGCGTTGCAGAGTGCGCTGGGTGAGTTGGAGCCGCTGGATCGGGCGGTGCTGGTGCTGCGGTTCTTCGAAGATCGCAGCGTCGAGCAGGTGGCGTTCGATCTCGGCAAGAAGACCAGTGCGATCACCACTCGCACCGCCCGGGCCTTGGAGCGCCTTCGCGCGGTCCTCGGCGAGGGTGCCGACCAGCTGATCGCGCTCTGACACAGGAGAACCTCATGAACACCCAGCTCAAAGACCTCATGCACCGGGCCACCGAGAACCTCGAGCCCGTTACACCCGACCTGCTGGAACGGTCCGTCGCGCAGGGCGTCCGGCATCGCCGCCGCCGTACGACACTGCTCGCCGCGACCGGGACCGGCGCCGTACTGGCCACCGCGGGCTTGATCGCCGGCGGCATCCAGCTCATCGGCTCCCCCGCCGACTCGGCGGCTGCCGGACTGCCGGCCGCCAAGCCGTCGGTCAACGCGTCGGCCAAACCATCGATCAAGCCGTCGACCGGTCCCTCGGGCAAGTCGTCGGGGAAGCCTTCCACCAAGCCGACGTCCGGCGGCAGCGCCGGCAGCCTTGCTGCGCAGAAGCAGACGCTCAGCACGCTCCGTACGTTGCTCAAGGCCCCCGGTCGGCAACTGTCGGCGCCCCAGACCTGGGGTGACTCCGACAACTTCGCCGGTGCGGGAATCGTGGTCGACGACGGCAAGGGCGGCGGCTACGTCAGCGTCGCGCTGAGCTCCGGCGACGTCCACAACCCGTGCAGTGGCGGCCACCTCGGCTGCACGACGCTGCCGGACGGCTCGGTTATCCGTACGCTGAAGAACCAGCCGGAGTACTCGGACAGCCGGCAGGCCAAGGAGGGCGTACTCAGCAACAGCGTCGAGCTGTACCACCCCAACGGCCGGACCATCAGCATCATCAGCTTCAACGGGCCGGCCGAGAAGGGCGAACGCCACACCCTCGCCAAGCCGGTGCTCACCGTCGCCCAGCTGACCACGCTGGCCAAGAGCACCACCTGGAAGTTCCCGGTGGCGAAGATCAGCAAGTAGCTCGAAGGCCCGGCGCTCAGGTGGGCGCCGGGCCCTACTTCGCCGCGAGGACGCCGTGCGTCACGAGCTCGACGCCGATGGCCAGCGTCAGGAAGCCGATGATCCGACTCAGCGCGCCGAGCCCTGTCGGGCCGAGCTTGTCGACCAGCGGCGTACCGAACCGCAGGAGCACCGCGACCAACGCGGCGACGACAGCCACCGCGACGATCACGCTGACCCGGTTGAGAACCCCCGGGTGCCGAGCGGTCAGAGCGATGACCACGCCGATCGCGCCAGGTCCGGCGACCAGCGGCAGCGCCATCGGCGAGAACGAGACGTCCGCCTTCGTGACGCCGTGCGTCTTCTCGTCGTCGGTCAGCGTCTGCCGCGACACGATCATCCCGAAGCCGGAGTGACCGACCACCAGGCCACCCGCGATCTGCAGTGCGGGCAACCCGATGCCCAGGCCTTCCAGTACGAGCGTGCCGAGCAGCGCGAACACCGTCAGGATGCCGAGCACGTAGACGCCCGTCATCACCGCCTGGCGTTTCATCGCGGCGCGTTCGACACCGTCCGTCAGACCGGCAAAGGTGGCCAGCGCGCCGACCGGGTTCGTGATCGGCAGCAGGGCCGCCAGGGCCCCGATGGCAACGTGTACGGGCTCCACGGGCGGGAGCGTACACCCGGGTCCCGGAGAGACTGCCGTGCGCTAGACAGGCGGCTCGACGTACCAGCGTGGCAACTCGCCCGGCTGGAGGTCCGTCGGGTCGCCCGGGCGGGACAGGGTGAGGATCGCCTGCTGGATCTCCGGCCGGGCGTTCAGCGCGTCCTCGATCGCGTACAGCCGGGCGGCGACCTCGGACTCGACATCGTTGCCGGTGACATCGACCGCAGCGACCAGGAAGATCCGGTCGGCGCCCACCCATTCCATGTGCAGGAACGTGATCCGCTCGATGTCCTGGTGCTCGAGCAGCGCCCGCAGCACCCGGTTCTGGGCGAGCGGCGTGACCGCCTCACCGGTCAGGAAGTCCATGTTCCGGCTGATCAGGAACAGCGCCACCGCACCGAGCAGGATGCCGACAACGATCGACCCGATCGCGTCCCACGCCGCGTTGCCGGTGATCTGATGCATCAGGATCGCCAACGTCGCGATCAGGATCCCGATCAGCGCCGACAGGTCCTCGACGAACACCGCCCGCAGTACTGGGTTGGAGGTGAGCCGAACGTACCGCCACGGCCGCAACATCCGCTCCAGCGCACCGGCCTTGGTCTGCCGCAACGCCTGCAGGAACGAGATCCCCTCGAGCACGAACGAGACGCCGAGCACGGCGTACGCCCAGCCGTACGACGTGCCCTCCGCCTCGCCGTGCTGCAAGGCCTGGACCCCGTGCCACACCGACACGGCAGCACCGACCGTGAACAGGCCGAACGCCGCGAACATCGACCAGACGTACCCGACGCGGCCGTAGCCGAGCGGGTGCGCCCGGTCGGCCGGCCTGCGTCCCCGCCGCTCCCCGACCAGCAGGAACACCTCGTTGCCGGTGTCGGCCCACGAGTGCGCCGCCTCCGCCGTCATCGAGGCGGATCCGGTGATCACCGACACGATCGTCTTGGCGATCGCGATCAACAGGTTCGCGGTCAGCGCCACCAGCACGGTCAGGAGGCTCTCGCCACCGGCCGTGTCCTCCTCCGAACTGCTCACCCTCAGACCATACTCAGCTGACCGCCCGGATGATGCGTTGCTCGATCGCGCGTGCCACTGCGGCCGCTCTGGTGTCCACCTCCAGCTTCGAGTAGATGTGCGCGAGGTGCGACTTGATCGTCGCCTCGCTGACGTACAGCCTCTTGGCCAGTTCGCGGTTCGAACTGCCGGTGGCGAGCAGGCCGAGGATCTCCACCTCGCGCTCGGTCAGCATCGGCCCGGTGCGCCGTAACAACCGGGCGGCGACTGCGGGCGCGAGCACGGTCTCTCCACGCGCGGTGCCACGGATCGCCCGGAAGAGATCCTCCGGCGGAGCGTCCTTCAGCAGGTAGCCCGAGGCGCCGGCATCGATCGCGCTCTTGATATCGGCCTCGGTGTCGTATGTCGTCAGGACGAGCACGTAAGGCGGCTCGGGCAGCGCGCGCAGCTGCGCGGTCACCTCGGCCCCGCCGGGACCGGCGCCGAGGTTCAGGTCCATCAGCACGACGTCGGGGTGCAGGGCCGCGACCAGTTGCTCCGCGCTGTGCGCGTCGGATGCCTCGCCGACGACACTCAGATCATCCTGCCCCTCGAGCAGCGCCCGAAGACCGGCGCGCACCACGGGATGGTCATCGACCAGCGCCACCCGGATCATCCGCGCTCCGGCGGCAGCGGGATCGACGCGGCCAGCGCCGTCCCGTCCCCCGATTCACTTTCCAGCACCAGCGTTCCTCCAAGTTGTCTCAGCCGTTCACGAATTCCGGCCAGTCCATGGCCGCGGTCGGCATCGATCTTGGCACGAGATCGCGAGAGGCCCGTTCCGTTATCCACAACGTCGAGAACCACCGCATCCGGTTGGTAGGTGAGGGTCACAAAAGCTGCCTCGGCGTGCGCGTGCTCGAGCACATTGGCGAGCGCACCGCGTGCTGTCCGGAGCAGTGCTGTCTCCACCTCGGAGTCCAGGGTCACCGGCGTGCCGTGTACTTGCACACGGACGTTGAGGTCGCTGTGGGCTGTCAAACGTTCGCAGGTCTTGCGTAGCGCGTCCGGTAGACCAGCGGCCAGCTCGGCGGGTGCCAGGTCGCGTACGACTCTCCGGGCCTCGTCAAGACCGTCGCGGGCAGTGGCTGCTGCTTGTGCTGCGTGATCGCGTGCAGCAGCAGGCTTGTCGTCCCACTCGCGCTCGGCAGCCTGTAGCAGCAGGTTGATGCTGGACAGGCCCTGCGCCACGCTGTCGTGAATCTCTCGGGACAGCCGGGCGCGCTCGGCTATCACACCCGCCTGATGCTGCGCGTCCGCCAAGTCGCCCTGTGCTGCGTGCAACTCGTCCAGCAAGACCTGTCTGGCCAGTGCGTCCCGCTCCAGCGCCCGGTAGGCCCCAACGGCAAGCACTGCGATGCAGACGGGTCCCAGCACGATCGTCGGGTCCAGCCGGTCGCTCATGCGGGTCCACTGCACCACGGTGACCACCACCATGCCGGCAACGACCAGACAAGCCGGCCGGAACGACAGGATGCGCAGGGCAACGAAAGACAGCGGCACCGCGCACCAGGCGAACGAGGGCGCCAGGAACACCAGCACGCACCACTCCACGACCAGCAACGCCAGCCAGACCCGACTGGGCAGCACCCGGTAGGCGGCGTACGTCGCGAGCAGGACCACTGCACCGAGCAGCACCCACGGGCCGCGGTCGTCGAACCCGTGACCGGTGAGGTACCGGATTGCCGACGCCAGCACGAGGACCACCAGCGCCGCGTGCAGTGCGGTCACCAGCCGGGTCGCGTGGCTGAGGATCGACGGGGTGTGCGCAGTAGACATGTTCAGTTGATCGTAGGCCGCCTGGGCCTGGTTCCGAATCATCCGTTCGGCTATCGATTGGTGGCCGAACACCCGTCGTACGGAGCGCCCGGCGGACGGAGGCTGGAGGCAGCTCGAAATCCACCGACCGTTCAGGGGCTCAGATGTCTGTCCGTTCGCTCTCCGCCACTCTCGCGCTCTCCGCCACTCTCGCGCTCTCCGCCACCCTGCTCGGTGCCGGCGCCTCGACTGCCTTCGCCGCCCGGCCGGCCACGTACGAGCTGCCCGGTGACGCCGGCGGCTCGAGGTTCGAAGGCATCGGGTACGACGCGCGTACCGCGAACTATTACGTGTCCGAGACCACCGGCGGCGAGATCCACCGCGGCCGGCTCCACTCCGGCGCGGCCGTCGAGTGGCTGCAGGGCGACGGCGTCGACGGCCGCTGGACCGCCCGCGGCATCACCGTCGACTCCCACGGCCGGGTGTACGTCGCCGGCGGGCCGAACGGGATCGACCACCCGGGCGCGCCGGACCTGTGGGTCTACGACCGCGACGGACGGCTGCTCGCCGCACTGCGCACCGGCGTACCGAACTCGTTCTTGAACGACATCGTCATCGGGCCGGACGGCGCGGCCTACTTCACGAACTCGAACGCTCCGCAGATCTTCCGGGTCTCCGCGGACCACGGCCGGTGGACCGTCACGACCTGGGCCGACGCGACCGGGACCATCGAGACGGCAACCGGCTTCAACCTCGGCGGGATCGTGCTGTCACCGGATCGCCGGGCGCTGGTCGTGGCCCAGGGCAACGTCGGCAACCTGTGGAGGTTCGACCTGCGGACCGCGCAGGCCACCGCGATCGACACCGCCGGCGCCGATCTGGTGAACGCCGACGGGCTGGTGCAGCATGGCAGCAAGCTGTGGGTCGTGCGCAACTTCTCCAAGGTGCTGACCAAACTGCGGCTGTCGGCCGACGGCCGCACCGCACGGCTGGTCTCTGCGACGCCGACCGATCCGGACCGGGTCCTGACGACTGCGAAGCTCGCGCAGGGACGCTTGCTGGCGGTGGACAGCAAGTTCGACGAGGCCACCGCGGCCCCGCCGTACCAGGTCATCACGCTCAACCCGCGCCGATGAGCCGGCGTCCGATCGCTGTGGTTGCCGTTCTGCTGATGGTGGTGACCACGGCGTGTTCCACTGAGACCAGCAGTAGTCCCCCATCAGGCCCGTCCAGGAGCGTGTCCGTGCCGTCCACACTCGACAGTCAACTGATCGCCGCCGCGTGGAAGAACGAGGTGGCGGAGGCGAAGCGCCTGATCACCGCGGGTGCGAACGTCAACGCGGTCGACGACACCGTCCAGAGCGCGTTCCTGATCGCCGCGAGCGAGGGCTACGTGGAGCTCCTCGACCTGACGCTCGCGCACGGCGCCGACGTCCGCAGCCTCGACAGCTACCACGGAACGGCGCTGATCCGCGCCGCCGAGCGTGGCCACGCCGCGGTCGTCGGTCGACTGCTCCAGGCCGGCGTGGCGGTCAATCACGTCAACAACCTCGGGTGGACCGCGCTGCACGAGGCAGTGCTGCTCGGCAGGGGAACCCCGGAGTACGTCGACACCGTGCGGCTGCTGATCGCCGCCGGCGCCGACCGGAACAGACCCGCGGTCGACGACGGCACCACACCGATGCAGGCTGCGCACGACCGCGGCCAGAAGGCAGTGAGTGCGGCACTGGACGCTCGAGCCGACCGAGGCGACCTGCTGAGCGCAGCAACCGCTGGTGATGCCAACAAAGCGGCTGCGGCGCTGGCTGCCGGCGCCAAGCTCGAGTCCCGCGACGACCACCGTCGTACGCCGCTGCTGCTCGCCTCGCTCAACGATCGGGTCGATGTCGCGCGACTACTTGTCCGGCTCGGCGCAGACCCCGACATCCAGGACGACCGGAAGGACTCCGCGTGGCTCGTCACAGGGGTCACCGGGAGCGTCGCGATGCTGGAGACGCTCCTCCCCGCAGACCCTGACCTCGCGCTGCGGAACAGGTTCGGCGGCATCTCCGTGATCCCGGCCAGCGAGCGTGGTCACGTCGACTACGTCCGGCGGGTCGTCAAGACCGACATCAACCTCAACTACGTCAACGACCTCGGCTGGACCGCGCTGCTCGAGGCCATCATCCTCGGCAAAGGCACGAAGCCGTGGCAGGACATCGTCCAGATCCTCGTCGACGCCGGCGCCGACCCCGGACTCGCCGACAAGGACGGCGTCACACCACTCCAACACGCCCAGTCCAGCGGGTATGACGAGATCGCGAAGATCCTGCGTACTGCCGGAGCGCGCTAGTCGCGGACCAGGCAGCGAGAAGGGAGTTCGAACCAGCGGAGGTGGTCGAAGCCGGTGTTGACGTGGCCCTCGGGGTCGATGCGGTCCTGATCGCAGGTGGCCAGCAGGTCGCGGGCCTCGGCCAGGTAGTCGTCGAGTGCTGACTCGGGTGCCGTGTGGTCGTGCCGTGGGTACCTGAGCCGGCCGTCGGCGTCGTACCCGACCTGGGAGAGTCGCAGCGGCGGCTCGACCGGGCCGCGGTGATGCCGCCACAGACCGTTTGCCGGGTCGAACCTGTAGTCGCCGAGCAGCCGCCAGCCGTCCCGGGCGAGGAGCTTCACGGCCTCGACGACGTACGCGAACACCGCCTCCGAGATGAAGTAGTTGAAGTTGACCCGTACCCAGCCCGGTTTGATCCCCTCGCAGCCGTGCACGATCTCCTGCTCGAACTCGTGCGACCGGGCGAGGTCGATCCCGAGCAGCGTGTGACCGTACGGGCCCGCACAGGAGCAGCCGCCGCGGGACTGGATGCCGAACAGGTCGTTCAGCAGCGCGACGACGAAGTTGTGGTGCAGGTACCGGCCGGACGGCGCCTTCACGACGAACGAGACGATCGACAGCCGCTCGGCGTCCAGGTTGCCGAGGATCTGCAGGTTCGGCTCGTCCTTCCACGCCTCGACCGCGCGCCGCAGGTACGCATCCTCGTGAGCGCGGATCACGTCGATCCCGACCGCCTTCTTGAGCTGGAACGCCAGACCGGCCCGGATCGATCCGATGATCGCCGGCGTCCCGCCCTCCTCGCGATGCACCGGGTCCTCGAGGTACCGGTGTTCCAGCGGGTTGACGTACGCGACCGTCCCTCCGCCCGGTACGTCGGGGACCCGGTTCCGGAGCAGCTCGCGGCGTGCGACCAGTACGCCCGGAGTGCCCGGGCCGCCGATCAGCTTGTGCGGGCTGAGGAAGATCGCGTCCTTGTAGGCCAGCGGGTCCTGGTCGCGGCCGCCGTACATGTCGATCTCGACGTACGGCGCGGCAGCGGCGCAGTCCCAGAACGAGAGGGCGCCGTACCGGTGCAGCAGCGCGGACACCCGCTGCGTGTTGCTGACGATGCCCGTGACGTTGCTCGCCGCCGAGAACGAGCCGATCTTCAGCGGGCGGTCCGCGTACTGCTGCAGGCGCGACTCCAGCTGGTCGATGTCGATGTGGCCGTCCGCGTCCTGGCTGATCAGCACCACGTCGGCAATCGACTCGCGCCAGGGCAGCTCGTTCGAGTGGTGCTCGTACGGGCCGATGAAGACGACAGGCCGGCGCTCCGGCGGGATCTGGTCGGTCAGGTGGTACGTGTCGTCGAGCTCGGCCGGGATCCGCAGCCCCATGATCCCGATCAGCTTGTCGATCGCCCCGGTGGCACCGGAGCCGCAGAAGATCACGGCGGTCTCGTCGTCACCGCCGACGCTGTTGTGGATGATCCGGCGAGCGTCCTCGCGCAGGCGGGTCGTCTGCAGGCCGGTCCCGCTCGACTCGGTGTGCGTGTTCGCGTACCGCGGCAGGACCTCCTCGCGGATGAAGTCCTCCAGGAACGTCAGCGCGCGGCCGGAGGCGGTGTAGTCGGCGTACGTCACCCGCCGCGGTCCGTACGGCCCGGGCATCACCTGGTCGTCACCGATCACCGACGCGCGGATCTGCCGCAGCAGCGGCGTCTCCGGCGGCATCCCCTCGTCTGCTCCCATGTCTCAGAGTAGGGCCCGGACGTGACCTGCGTCTCGTGCTCGGTGCGCGCCCTGTGGATAAGGTCGGTGCCAGTCGACGGCGAGGAGTGGGGATGACGTTTTCCAGCGAGCTGTGGGAGCGCGGGGCGGCCTCCGTGTACGAGGAGATTGTCAGGCACCCGTTCATCACCGGGCTCACCGACGGGACCCTCGATCACGACGCGTTCCGGTATTTCATCGTCCAGGACAGCCACTACCTCCGCGCGTACTCCCGGGCGCTCAGCCTGGTCGCGGGACGGGCGCCCGACGAGGACGCGGTCAGCATGTTCGCGCTGCATGCCGCGAACGCGATCGCTGTCGAGCGGGAGCTGCACACGTCGCTGCTCGGATCGCTGGGGCTCACCGCGACTGATGTGGACGCAGCTGGATCCGGTCCGACCACAACGGCGTACATGTCCTATCTGACGGCTGTGTGCGCCACAGGAACGTACGCCGAGGCCGTGTCTGCCGTACTGCCCTGCTACTGGATCTACCGCGATGTGGGGCGGGAGCTGCTCAAGCGCTCGTCGCCGGATCCGGTGTACGCGCAGTGGATCGCGACGTACGGCTCGGAGGAGTTCGACGCCGTCGTCGAGGAGGTCCTTGCGGTCACCGACACACTGGACGTCGGCGCTGCGGAGCGGGAACGTTGTCACCAGCACTTCGCCACGACGTGCCGGTACGAATGGATGTTCTGGGACGCCGCTCATCACAAGCTCGATTGGCCGGTGGGATGAAGGACTTCTACGACGTCGTCATTGTCGGCGGTGGGCACAACGGGCTCGTTGCTGCCACCTACCTGGCGCAGTCCGGGCTCTCCACCCTCATCGTGGAGCAGCAGGCACACACCGGCGGCGCAGCGGTCAGCGAGCGCGTGTTCCGGGGCGTGGACGCGCGGCTGTCGCGCTACTCGTACCTGGTCAGCCTGCTGCCCGACAAGATCGTCGCGGACCTCGGGCTGACTCTGGACCTCCGTTCGCGCGGCGTGGCGTCGTACACCCCGGTACGGCGCGGTGGGCGCGACGTTGGCCTCCTGGTCGAGCGTCCGGAGGCCACCGGGACCAGGGAGTCGTTCAAGGCCCTCACCGGCAGCGACACGGAGTACGAGGCCTGGACCGACTTCTACGGAGCTGTGGGATCGCTAGCGGCCACCGTGGCGCCCACACTGCTCGAGCCGCTCCAGCCGGCGGCTGCGCTCCGGTCACGAGTAGACAGCGCGCTGTGGGACGAGCTGGTCGAGCGACCACTTGGAGAGAGCATCGAGCGCCGGTTCGCCGACGACACCGTACGTGGCGTCGTGGCGACGGACTCCGTCATCGGAACGTTCGCGGGGCTGCACGACGAGTCCCTGATCCAGAACAGGTGCTTCCTGTACCACCTGATCGGCAACGGCACCGGTGAGTGGCGGGTGCCGGTCGGCGGCATGGGCGCGGTCACCGACGCACTGGCCGCGGCCGCGCGACGTGCGGGCGCGACGATGGTCACCGACGCGGCCGTGACGTCTGTCGAGGTCGACGGGAACCGCGGATCGGTCACGTGGCTCGGCGGTGACGGCGAGAGGTCCGTCGACTGCACCTGGGTGCTCTCGAACGTCGCACCGGCCACACTGGCCGCGCTGCGTGGTCAGACCGGCGTCGAGAAGCCGGAGGGTTCGCAGCTGAAGATCAACCTGCTGCTGAACCGGCTCCCGGCGCTCAAGTCCGGCGACGACCCGGCGCGAGCGTTCGCCGGCACGTTCCACATCGACGAGGACTACAGCCAGTTGGAGACGGCGTACCGTTCCGCGGCCGGTGGCGAACTGCCTGCCGTACCGCCGTCCGAGGTGTACTGCCACTCGCTGACCGACCCGTCGATCCTCTCCCCCGAACTCGTTGCCGCCGGCTACCACACCCTGACCGTCTTCGGCGTCCACTTCCCCGCCCGTTTGTTTGCCTCCGACAACGACTCGGTCCGCGCCGAAGCCACCCGCCGGGTGCTGGCCGGACTCGAGTCGCACCTCGCGGAACCACTCGACGACTGCATCGCGCGCGACGCCGACGGCAACCTGTGCATCGAGGCCAAGACCCCGTACGACATCGAGCAATCCGTCGGCATGCCCGGCGGCCACATCTTCCACGGCGACCTCCAGTGGCCCTGGGCGACCGACCCGGCCGACGCCGGCCGCTGGGGCACCGAGACCGACGTCCCGAACCTCCTGATCTGCGGCTCCGGCGCCCGCCGAGGCGGCGCCGTCTCCGGCCTCGGCGGCCACAACGCCGCCATGACCGTCCTCACCCACTAACCGATTTCACATCTCCGCGATCCCCCTGCTACGATCCTCTTCGTTCGAAGGCAAGACCGGCGCCGCTAGCTCAATTGGCAGAGCAGCTGACTCTTAATCAGCGGGTTCGGGGTTCGAGTCCCTGGCGGCGCACAAAAGCCCAGGTCACGCAAGTGTCCTGGGCTTCTGCATGTGTGCCGCACACTCTTTACGCACTCAATTACTGTCCGGGCCGGCCGTCGAGCGGCGAGCCTCGCCTTCGCACCCACCTCACGGCACCTCAGATTTGTCGTGACTGTGCGTCACATCACATCGCCTCGCATCCTTGCCGAAATCTCGGCTCTCAGCATCCGCCCACCGTTGAGCCCCCAACCATCAACCCGGTTGGAGGCATGAGATGTCGAGATCACCGCTGCCACTCGGAACCTGGGGCAAGATCTCTGCCTGGTCGCCGAGACCGACACCAACGGCAAGGCGCTCAAGTACAAGTCGCAAGCGAAGTTCCGCGACCACGACGGCGTCGTCCGACCTGTCTCGGCGTACGGCCGGACCAAGACCGCATCCGAACGCGACCTGTTGAAGAAACTCCAGGATCGCGCCAGAACGAACCAGTCCGGTGAGCTGACAGCAATGCACAAGATCAACCACCTCCTGGACCTCTGGGAGAAGCGATTCGAAGGACTGATCGCCGACGGGAAGCGCTCACCCACCTCCCTCGACACCTACCGGCGCGCCCTCAAGAACCACATCCGTCCCGCCCTCGGCGAACTCCGCATCGGCGAAGCCACCACCCCACGCATCGACACCGCCCTCACCAAAATCAAAACCACCGCCGGCGCCCCCACCGCCAAAACCTGCCGCGCCATCATCTCCGGCGCCATGAAACTCGCCGTCCGCTACGGCGCCACCTCCATCAACCCCGTCCGCGAAGTCGACACCATCGAAGCCGACCTCCCAGACCTGGTCACGTTCATGCTCGCCACCGGCGTCCGCATCGGCGAGTCCCTCGCCGTCCTCTGGCACCAGACCAACCTTGAAGCCGGGACCGTCGAGATCACTCACACGATCGCGCGGCTACGAGGCCAAGGCCTCATCCGCAAAGCCACCAAGTCCAAAGCCGGCGAACGCCTCCTCCACCTCCCGACTGGTCCATCGCCACGCTCCGCACCCGCCACGCCGCCGGCATCCGCCTCGACGACCCCATCTTCGCCGACACTCGCGGCGCCCACCTGGACCAGCTCACCCCGTAACCTCGCTCAATGCCTCAAACCACGCGGCCGGAGGAGTTGACGGGGATGACGGTACCGACGCAAGACGACGTGCTGGAGTACTTCGACACGTTGTCGAACTGGGGGCGGTGGGGTGCAGATGACGAGCGCGGCACGCTGAACTACATCACCGACGACGTACGGCTGGCGGCAGCGCGGGCCGTGCGGCACGGCAGGAGTGTTTCGTGCGCGTGGGACATCGCCGTACCGGAAGAGATGGACCGATCAACCACGACGTGTCCGTGCGCCGCTGAGATGCCAGGGGCCGAGCACATGCCGGCCGCGTTCCACAACGATCGGCGCTGGGGCTTCTCGAACGAGCGGCTCGGGATCCTGTTCCACGGCAACACAATCACCCACCTCGACTCGCCTTGCCACATCTTCTGGGACGGCAAGCTGTTCAACGACCGACCACACACCATGGTCGACGCCGCAACCGGTTCAGCGTGGGGCGCCGTCACAGCCGCGGCGGACGGGATCGTCACGCGAGGCGTCCTGCTCGACATCGCGACGGTCCGCGACGTGCCCTGGCTCGAACCAGGTGAAGGCGTCTTTCCCGAGGACCTCGAAGAGGCCGAACGCCACCAGGATGTGCGTGTGCGCCCTGGCGACGCAGTACTCCTGCGAACCGGCTACGGCCGCGCCCGGCACGAGTCCGGCCCGGCCGGCGGCATCGAACAGGCCGGCTGGCACGCCTCCTGCCTGCCATGGCTGCACGAACGCGGAGTCGCCCTCATCGGCGCTGACACACCTTCCGACGTCCAGCCGTCCGGATACGCCGACATACTCATGCCGGTCCACGCCGTCAGCCTCGTCGCCATGGGCCTGTGGCTGCTCGACAACTGCGACCTCGAAGCCTGCGCAACAACCGCGACCCAACTCCAACAATGGGACTTCCACCTCACCGTCCCCCCAATCCGCCTCACCGGCACCTCAGGCAGCCCCGTCAACCCAATCGCTACCTTCTGACCGCAGCACCAGCCGAGCTCCTCACCAGCAAGCCCCAGGCAACGATCAACTACTGACCTTGCCGGCCGCCTTCGAAGATGTCGAGGATCTCTGTGGTGCTCACCGCCGCGTGCGGTCAGAGTGCGCGAATATGGCTTCTGACCTGGGGATTTACGGCTCATCGTCACTCGTCGCTGATCGTCGATTGTCAACGTCTGACGGAGCAGTGACGGAGCAAGCTGGCCCGGGCGGCCGTACAAGGGTCCCGATCTGTGGACTCCCGCATGAAGGAGCCAGCAACCGGACCTGAACCCCTAACCCCCCTTACCAGCTCAGAGGTGTCCTCGTATCGCATCGATGGTCGAAAGTCGCCACTGGCCTGCTGACTCTCTGACGGAGAGTTGCGCTGAATCGTCGTCAGCGCTCGTCATCTACTGCCCATTCCGGTGAGTAAAACGGTGAGTTCCCGGGCCTGCCGCGGATGCTTGACCCGAGGACGATCTGGATACTCGACCTCGGCCCCTACGCCACCACAGCCCACACGTCTTCGCTGAGTTTGCATTCGAACACATCTCGATCGCGCTCGATCAATACGGGTGGTCGGGTCAGTTCTTGAGATGGGTGAGCGGTGCTCACGTCCACAACAGACTCATGGCCCGCGAAGTCGTCACCGACCTCCTCCACCGCAGCATCGCGCTCAGCATCTGAACGGGTCGCGCCCCGCGCTCGTACGTTGCGTCTGTGGCACCATCCGATAATGACCGATTTGCTTGCGACCATCGTGGCGACCCGGCGCCTACCGCCTGAGCCAGTTGCAACTGACGCGTTGGTGCACTTGTGTGCGACATCTAGGGCTGTTGCTTCTGCGATGGCGGACTTCCTCCTTGACGCGTGCCCAGGCGCTTCGACAACGGGGTTGGTCTTTACCGGACAGGAGATCAACCCGGAGACGGAGGGTCGGCCCGATCTCGTCGCGTCGGACCCGGCGGGTACTCGACTCGTGGTGGAGGCGAAATTCGATGCAGAAATGACCCTCGCTCAGACCAGTGGCGCGTACGTGAACAAACTGACCGCTGGTGTGGCCGCGGCTCTCGCCTTCCTGGTTCCGAGGGACCGTATGCAGAACGTGTGGCGAACGATCTCGGTGACCCCCGGTGGTGCGGCCGAGCCTGTGGCCTTGCCGGAAGGCGCACTCGACGCGGGCATTGCGACGATGCCGCTCGGCGCGACGGGCCACGTCCTCGCCGTGGTGTCATGGGAGTCGATGTTGAATCGGATGAGCGCAGCGGTCGGAAAGTTCGGCGACACAGCCGGTGCTGCAGAACTTGCTCAGCTCCGAGGGTTGGTCGAGTGGCGAACCACCGTGGGTTGGGTTCCGCTGGTTCCTGGCGATCTGCCTCAGCGGGCCGGTCGCCAACTTCAAGCGATCAGCGAGACGATCAAGTCGGTCTGTTCGCGCGTGTCCTCGTCAAAGATGCGCAACGGTTCGGCTGACGGAGGTTTCGGACGGTACATCTCAACGCCGTCTGGCAAGTCGATTTGGGTTGGCATCTGGCTTCACTGGTGGGACGCCTACGGCCCCGGGCCGGTGTGGGCGCAGGTGAGCCTGAAGACGCCGCAGGAGATGTCACTGACCTCGGATGCACTGACCGGCGCCGGCATCATGCACCACTCACGACCGGAGTACACCGACGTGCTTATTCCGCTCCGGCTCCCGGTTGGCGCTGAGCAAGGGGCTGTCGAACTCGATCTGGTCACTCAGGTGAACGCTGTAATCGCGGCACTGAACAACTTGGCGGTCGAGGTCATCGAAGACGACGCCGAACACGAAGACGTTTCATCGCCGTAGGTCGCCAGCTTCGCAACCTAGCAACTGCCGGGGGTGGTGGACGTTCGCTTCAGGCCGCGCCTTCCGGGCCCTGGACGACTTCGGTGATCTGCTGGGCAATCTCGATGGAGTAGTCGCCGGTACTGGGAGTCCCTCGAGTGAGAACGCTGTCGTCAGCCACAAAGGGGATCGCTAGGTGACGCTAGAAAGAAGCGCCTCCCCGCGGGCGCAGCGTCAGGTCGGGTTCGCGCTCGCCAGGTCAACGGGTACCGGCGAGTCATCAACCGGTGGCTGCACTACGTCTCGGACCGTCACACCGCCACATCACAAAACTACGGCTGGAATATTAGGGGCGAGAAATACACGACGTTACTCACAACACGCCGCAGCGTGCGGCCCACAGTTGTTATCGTCCTGCACACATCTTTGTTGGATAGGCGGATAGATGACCGATCGCGAGATTCCCCCTGGACTGGTCGCCGAAGCGAAGAACACGCCGGGCGGCTGGGTGTACGAGATCGTTGGCAGCTACGGCCCGAACGACGACGTGCCTCCGACAGCCATCCGAGGGGCATGGAAGGTCGACGACAACGGCAACATCGAGGGCAACTTCATCCCGAACGAGAACTTCGTCGCAGCCGACGAACGCCCCCGGCCCGCCAGTATCCTCACCCGCGCCGGCCTCGCCCCTAAGCCGCGAAGAGTCCGCTAGCAGCAGCTCAGGCGGTTCACACTCGGCCGTCTGCAGACGGCTGGGGTCGTACGATCGAACGGTACAACAAGCTCAGTCAGCGGTGCTGCACGACGGCGTGACGCACGCGCTCACTGACCTGAACGACGTCGGCATGGCCTCGTCGCAGGCTGATCATCGAACCCTGATGGACACAACCAGCAGCGAACGCGAGGGGTCGCCCATCATCGCGGCGGTGATCACGGCTCAGCTACTCGATCGCGTCGTCAGGCCGGGCTCACTGTCGGCTCGAGGCGGACGAGGCCCTCGGGCAGCGCGTCACCCCATTCAGCCATCTCAGCGGTAACCCGGAACATCATCGCCGCGACGAACGGTTGAGCCTGCTCATCCGAGCCGGTGCCGAACGATTCCAGGCCCCAGTCTCGCCAGTTGGCGTGCAGAACGTCGTACACCTCGTCGATCTGAGCACGGGTGAACCGGCTGGGCACCACACATAACTGTCGTGGAAGTTTCGGCGACAACTGCCGGATCACCGCGTCCACATCGGTGGCAGCGACGACCAACACCTCCTGCTCCGGGGAGGGACGGAAAATCGCCAGGTGGACGATCGGTCCGAACGACTCGCGGTCGCGGAGGTCAATATCCAGCTCGACCACGCCGTGCCGCCAGCCACCAGGCGGCGGCGGGCACGGCGGATCCCTCCGTGCCGCACCCGCCGCTCGAGCAGGCATCTCCGCCGACAACCCTTCGACCTCGATGCTCTCGTCCCCCCACACCCCAACCACCGAGACGTAGCCCAGCCCCCGGTTCGCTGCAACGCCGGCAGCGACTGCCTCACCATCTGCCCCGATCAACCGAACCGACCGATCCGACTTCCAACCCGGCGCTCTCCACGTCAAATCATGCACGCGGGCCAAGTCCAACCAATCACCGTCAGCCCCCGCCACGAACCGCCCCCAAGTCCGAACCCTGTCTCCCACCCCGAACACCAAATCTCTCGCCGCCATGCCTATATGCTGCTGCGCCTGAACGCTTTCAGCATGCCTCCACAGCCCGTTGTCCCACGGGACCAAGCCTCCAAGCGCTACCAGTTCGGCGTAAGTCCCCGCCGACCGGGACAGTTCCTCGGCGGGCCTGGGCGAGCGCTACACCAACACGACCTCGACAACGGCACCGGCACCGCCACCGGCACGACGTACAAACGCGACAGCCCGGACTTGCTTCGATCATCGCGGGGCTTGTCGCGTTGCTGCTAACCGTTGGGCTTGTTGCGGTTCAATTGCGGGCATTTCTTTCCTGGCGGGCAATGCGGGGCATCGTCGACGTACCGGGCAGGGTCGGCTTGCTCGTCATCGTGGCGACTGGCGTTGCCTTCCCGCTCTGGGTGGCGATGGATCCTTCCGCTCGTTGGAGCCGGTGGGCGTTCGCGGCGTTCGGATGGGCGCTCCTGCTCGCTGCGGCCATGGTCTGGATCGGGATGGAGCGCGCAGCTCCCGAGTGGCTCGTCGATCGGGCGATTCGACGAGGCGTGCCAGTGGCGAGCTTCACACCTAACGGCAAGGAGCGCCGCATGACGGACCGAACCGACGTCGTCGTCGAGCTCGCCGGACACTCCGTCCTTGGCGCCATCGAACGCCGACGGGCGACCCTCGCCGCTGCCTACCTACTGTCAGGGCAACCCCACACCACAGGGCGGCGGGCGAGGACCGACGAGGCCACCGGGCGGATCGCTCGTGGTTCGATCGACGGCAGCACGGAACTGTCAGTGACCGAAGACACTGTCGTCGTCTTCACAGCGCTCGGCGCGGCGCTCGCACGCAGGTCGTTTGCCTCTACGCGATCCGTGATGCACTCACCGGGATAGCCAAGCGGGCCAGAGCCGACGGTCATCACGCGATCGGCAAGGAGGCACTCGACGGTTTGGCGGAAGTAGCAATCGCACGGCTAACCTTGCTGGTACCGCCGGTGTCGTGCGGTCCAGCAATCCAGCCACTCAGTTCAGAGCGCACACGAAGAGCAGGCCCAACGCCATCGACGTGCGGCCAAGATCATCAGAGCGATCACGCAGGCGACCGCTGAAGAGCGGCTGGAGCGACGCCAGGTCGAGGACATCGTGTCAGCCGCGGTTGCTGCAGGAGGAGAAGGCGAGGCGACGTCGACCAGTGAGCACCAGTCCTTACCGATCGTTCCCCGCTCTCAGGTCGAGGCCGATGCCGGATGGAGCCAGAAGCGTCAGGCGGTTGTGGTCGATGGTGTAGGCGACCACGGGTCCGAGGGTGTCGATGATTGCGGTCTGCATGGCAGCGGTCTCGGCTGTGACGGCGCGCCCGGTGACGACGATGTCGCTGACGCTGAGTTCTGTGTTGTTGCGGGTTACGGTGCCGGTGAGGTCGGTGCCGCCGGTCCAGCCGCTGAGGTGCCCGTCGTCGAACCGGATCCAGGCATCCTCGGTCCGGCCGTAGCCTTGGCGCGTGTCGCCGTTGGTGATGGTGGTGACGATCGTCCATTTGATGCCGTCGAGCGGGAAGTCCGGTTGGGCGATCTTGCGGTCCAGCAGTGTGATCGTCGTACCGCCTGAGGTGAGGGTGAGCTCGTCGCCGTTCAGGCGCCAGGAGGGTGTGCTGGTCAGGAACGTCTTCAACCATTCCTCCTGGTCCCGAAGCGGCGGCTCGCAGCCGACCTGGGTACCGCCGAGTCCAGGGATCGTCAGACGCCCGCCGGTCAGCAATTCGCCGGCCCCGACGGCTGTGCCGAGGGCATTGCAGCCGACACCGGCTCTCAGGATGTCCCACACTCGCGGGTCGCCTTCGTTCTTGTTGGGCTGTCGCGCGAACCCGAGCCGGACGCGCGTGTTCGGCACCAGTTGTTTGGGCAGTCCGTCCTCGTCCACCGCGGTCGACAGATAGGTCCTGCCCAACGGCGAACCGGCCGAGCCGTCCAGGCCGGCGACCGCGGATTTGAACTCGAACAGACGGTTCAGGAGAACGTCGGATCCACCCGCTGCTAGGTCCTGGACGCCCGATCGATGCAGGGTCGGTCGGCCGTCGCGAGCGACCCGGATGATTGTGCTCGGGCCGTACGCGGTGGCCGGCTCACGTTGGTCGTCGGCGTCGATGATCATGATGCTGCGGCCGGGGAACTGCGCACGAGCCGAGGCGGCCGAGGCGGCCGGGGCCTCGCCGGTTCGATTGGCGCTGCTTCCGTACAGGAACGGGTGGCTCTGCCACAGGAACCAAGTCGGTCCCCAGGAGCCGTCGAAGAACAGCACCCAACCATCCTGGATCGCGGGCGCCAGCCACTCGGGCATCGCCGGATCCGACCGGATCGGCGCCAGCACGGTGATCCGCTCAGCAAGAGCAAAGTCGACCATCGCGAGGGCCTCGCGGCGCAGATCGAGGCACCGGAACAGCTGATCGTGCGCGGCCTCGGTGTGGACCGAAATCCCAACCGGCTGCTCGACCGGCCGCCCTTTCAGCAGATTCACCGCGCGCGCATCCCGAGCTATCACGCCGTACGTCATCGGACCGGGATTCGTCACGACGACAGCCAGTCCCTCCCGCAGCGCCTCGACCGCGTACATCAGCGCGGCATCGAACTCAGGCAGGTCCATCACCGACATCCCCCCATTATCAGCCCGCCAACGGCCGTATGTCCTCGCCAGGCAGCCTCGCCCCAACACGTCCGCACACCCCAAGTACCTGTCGTGTCACGTCCATTCGGCCACACGAACAGCCCACGCCACCAGCCGACCTCCGCTTGCAGACGAGTACGGACATCCGTGCACAGGACTTCGCACATCGACCTGTAGCGCAGGTGACGGTGATAGTCCGCGGGAGTGTCTCCGGGGCGGGGCTGCCGACTGAAGAAGTGACGCGCGCTAGCGCTTCGGTGGCCGGCTCCGCTGTTCGTGGCGTTTGCCGCACTTCAGATCGCGACGACAGTGGTGTTGATCCTGCGCGACAGCCGGTCGGGATTGTTCAGGTCAGCCAGGAGGCGTAGAAGATTCCTAGGCCGGCTGCTACGCAGATACCGGCGACGATCCAGAAGCGGATGACGACGGTGACCTCGTCCCATCCAGCGTGTTCGAAGTGGTGATGGATGGGGGTGATGCGGAACAGACGGCGGCCCGTGCCGGTGAGACGTCTGGTCAGTTTGAAGCCGGTCATCTGGACCAGCACAGACAGCGTCTCGAGGACGAACAGGCCAGCGATGATGGCCATCAGCAGTTCGGTTCGGGACATGATCGCCACGCCGGCCAAGGCGCCGCCGATCGCGAGAGAGCCGACATCGCCCATGATGATCCGTGCGGGTTTGGCGTTCCACCAGAGGAAGCCGACGCAGGCCGCGGCGATGGCGGCGGAGAAGACCGCGAGGTCGAGAGGGTCGCGCACCTGGTAGCACTGCGCCTCCACCACGTTCGCGCGCGCGGAGTTGCACAGCTGGTTGTTCTGCCAGATGTTCACGATGGTGTACGCGCCGAAGATCAGCGCCGAGGACCCGGCGAGCAGACCGTCGGCCCCGTCGGTGAGGTTGGCGCCGTTGGACGTCGCGGCGACGATGAACCAGATCAGCAGCAGTACGACAACCACCGGCAGCTTGATCCCCCAATCGTGAGTGGTGGAGAGGTACTGCGATGCCGGCCGGACGCCGCGCTCATCGGCGAACACCTGTGTGGCCAGGATCCCGAAAGCGAGCGCTATCAGCGTCTGACCCGCCATCTTGGCCCGGCCGCTCAGACCCCGGTTGTCCTGGGTGTAGACCTTGATGAAGTCGTCGACGAACCCGATCACCCCGCAACCGAGGAACAGCAGCATCAAGAGCCAGGCGCTGGCACTCGGCCACCCCCGCGTCAAGAACGTCGCCACCAAGTACGCCGCGGTGGCACTCAGCAGGATCACGAGACCGCCCATGGTCGGCGTACCCCGTTTGACCTGATGTGTCGTCGGGCCATCGCGCCGGATCGGCTGGCCGAAGCCGTGCCGGGAGAACCATCTGACCGCGAACCGGGTCCCCAGCAGCGAGCAAACCACCGCCAGCGTGCCGCTCAGGAGTATCGCCCGCACAGCTACAGCCCCTCTCGGCCAGTCGAATGGTCGATCCCTTCGAGGCAAGAGGGAGTCGGTAGGTCGGTCAAACATAGCCAACGGACAGCTCCCGATCCGGCCCGCGAAGGGGCGCGTCGCTAGGTGAGAGTCCAGCCTCCGGCTGGTTGAAACCCGGAACCCGGCCGAAGTGTCGTATCGCATCGATGGTCGAAAGTCGCCACTGGCCTGCTGACTCTCTGGCCGGGGCGCCTCAGCACTCAGCACGCCGTGCCGGAGCGCATTCCAGACCGTCGTGCTGAGAACGCCGCCAGCCTCGGCGAATACTCTCCACGCCCTCAGACTTCGGCGCTCGTCCAGGTCGAGCGCCGTATCGTTCACCAGAGCGAAGCTGCGCGCGAACCAGTCCGCCAGCTCGTTCGCCACCGGGGCCGGGCCCGTTGACCGCTCGAACAGCCTCTTGAGTGGTTCCCGTTTCACAGTCCATTCGAGCCAGTACTTGTCGGTCGCGAACTCGCAGAAGAACCGGATCCGGTCTTCGCGCTGCAGCGAGTCCTCCAGGTACGACTCCTCGTCGGGTGCAGGTTCGGACGCGGTCGATAGCAGTTCACGGAGGCGCTGGCGGTGGTCCAGCAGACCCATCTCGCCATGCTTGGCGCACTCGTCCAAGCAACCCGTCAGCAGATCGTGGCGCTCAGCCGGATACGCCAGAGGAGTCACCTGCAACCGGCGCCAGATCGCGTTGTCCGGATCGTCGGTCAGGACGTACCGCTTCGAATCGGGGCCTAGCCCAAGGCCCAGATACTTCATCACGACGTCGGGGTGGCTGGAGCCGACGAACAGCACCACGTACTTGCGGAACATCCGTTCCAGGAAACGCGCAGCCCACGCGCTGTGGAAGTAGGCCTAGCCCTGGACAACGCCTTCGGCGACCTCGACCTTCTCTGGTGTCATCCAAGAGTCGGCCCGACCACGGAAGACACACCTGAGTTGATGCTGTCCGCATATCAATGCAACGTCGCTTCGCTGACGGTCAGAGATGGTCACATCGCCACAGTCTGTGCCACACTCGCGCAGCGACACCGTAGGCAAGGGGGGATCTTGGCTTGGAGTGATCTGGCCTCGACGGGCAGGACTGTCTTCGTTGCAGATGCGCGCGGTCGGGGGTGGCGGTAATGGCGTTCTGGGCGCAACTGTTACCAGGGTTGCGTGACGCCCGAGTGCCGCTCAGCGTAGGCGCGCTCTGGCTGGCAACTGGCTACCTCCTCTGGGATCGCCTTCCTGCCCCTTTGCGAGAAGGTCACCTCGTACACAGCCTCGAGAATCTCGCCGCGACCGCGCCAACGGCCGCGGTCGGCTCTGCCGCAACCTTCTCGATCTACCTGGTAGGCATCATCTTGAACCAGGTCGGCTCGATCGTCGTCAACAAGATCCTCATGCCGCTCCTCAAAGGAGCTGCAGGACTCGCCATCGCTGTCCTCGTCGTCACCATGGCCTTCCAATCGTGGGTGTCGATCGCCCTCATTGTCGGACTTTTCCTCCTGATCTCTTACACAGCCTGGCGCGCCGACCGCGACATCCCCTTCGCCGAGCACCTCGAGAACCTCTACAACATGCTCGCGCTCAGGACCGTCCTCCTCGTCACCGACGGCTGGACCGCGGTCGCGAACGCGTGGGACCCGGCTCGCGGAAACGTCGACTACATCCTCAAGAAGGAAATCGGCCGGATGATCACCGAGTCCCCCTCGCTCGTGCCGGATCTGATCGAGCGCATTCCTGCTCGCCGGCTGGCCGGCCTCGCTCCTGTCCTCAACCTGAAGGCGCGCGACATCAGGAAGGCCGGGCCGGATCTGGCGCCCAGCCTGCGGAGGCGAAGCCTGGCCAAACAACTTCAACTCGCACGCTCGAACGCCGAGATGGCGGCTGCCGCGCGTAGAGCAGTCGCGACCGCTGTCACCGACAACGAGACCAAGCTGGACAAGCTGCTCAACGCCTGCCTTGACAAGAGGAAGCTGCGCAGAGATATCCGTGGCAGAGTCGACCGCGCGAACGTCCAACTAAAGGCAAACCACGAAGGCGTCTACGGCGAATACGACCGGCTGCGTGCCGAGAGCGAACTCCGGCTGGCATTGGTCGCACCGCTCTTCGCGCTCCTCGTCGCGGCCGGGCTCAGCATCCTCCGTGATCTGGGGGCCGCCAAGGACGACGCCCCCACCGCTGTGATACTCGCCGGCATCGTCGCACTCCTGATGATGTCGTCCGGACGCCAGAAGGAGGCCGAAGCCGCCGAACTGCTCTATTCGGCCGTCCGCCAAGAACTGGTCGAGAACCACGACCGTGTCGAGTACGGCGCGGACTTCTTCCCGCTCCGAACATTCCCGGATGCGGAGCTCCTGCCCCGCGCGGCGGCCATCAAGTCGCGCCTACGCCGACGGTGGGCCCGACGGACGACACCCGACAACCAGGCAACCTCGGAGCAGGACCAAGCATCTGCTGAGCCCGACACTTCCCAGCCCGACCTGGCCCCGTAGCCGAACGACACCCAAACCAACGGGGAGGCCAAACCAGCTCCGATCGAGTTCTGCCTCACGATGAGAGTCTCGCCAAATCTCTCACGCGACGTTGCAACAGAGCCTGGCTGACCCTGCCGTAGACAGCAGCCCCACAACATCGGGCCCAGCGAGCCTCATTCGTCGACGCCGCCTGATCTCGTCTCCTGTGACCGAGAGCCCGTCGGAAGACTCACCCCAGCCGTACAGCGTCACTGGGTAAGCCGTCGACCGAGGTGCTAGCGAACCAGGAAGTTCAGTTTGCCCGTCGGTTCCCCTGCGCCCGCCTCAGGTGCAACTTGCAGTGCTCGTCGGTGCGACCGCAAGCTCGTTGGTCTTGGTATTAGCCCGAGCTACAACGGTGCAGTCGTCCGACTCGAGCTCACCGAAGTTCGTGACGTCTTGTACCAGTACTGCAGGAAGAGCTTTCCGCTGTCTGGCGCCTGGTACTCACCCGGGCCGATCTTGTGGGAGTTTGGTCGTCGATCTCGATGACGCCTTCACCGGCAGTCGTTACCAGTTGCATGCTGCGGCACTCAACGCACCTCTTTACGCACCTCAATCAGCGCGAGAGGATGGTCAGCGATGAGAACCGATACGAACGCGACCAGCCGCGAACCCCTTACCAATAAGGGCTTTCGCGCACCATCGACAAACGGTGATCAGTCTCAGCTGGAATTCAGCGGGTTCGGGGTTCGAGTCCCTGGCGGTGAGATGGGTGCGAACGAGAGATCCCGCGTCACATCACATCGCTTCGCGTCGTTGCCGAGATCTATTGAAGAAGCTTCAGTCTCCATCACCCAAGACGTCTACCTAGGCCGCCGAGCCGCCAACCCAGCCGCCGCCGAAGCACTGGACCACGCCTTCGAGGACCCAGACCACGTCTGACGGCAAAACGGTGTCTGCGCCACCTCTACAAGATGTCGAGGATCTTGACGGAGCAGAGACCAGGCTGTGAAAGCCACGCAACTCCGGTCCTGCCTCGAGGCAGGCTTGCTGTCCTCGTCTGCGGGTACCGGTTTTGGACCTGCCGTGCCTCGGCGCGGTGTCCGCTGCCAGGAAGGAAGGCTGCCCGATGACCGAACGTTCTTCGCAATTCACCACCACGGACGCCGGGATCCCGGTCGAGAGTGATGAGCACTCGCTGACCGTCGGCCCGGACGGTCCGATCCTGCTCCAGGACGCGTACCTCATCGAGCAGATGGCCCAGTTCAACCGCGAACGGATCCCGGAACGGCAGCCGCACGCGAAGGGCAGCGGAGCGTTCGGCCATTTCGAGGTGACCGCCGATGTCAGCCCGTACACCAGAGCGGCCCTGTTCCAGCCCAGGGTCAGTACGGACCTGGTGATCAGGTTCTCCACCGTTGCCGGCGAACGGGGCAGCCCCGACACCTGGCGTGACCCGCGCGGCTTCGCGGTGAAGTTCTACACCAGCGAGGGCAACTACGACATGGTCGGCAACAACACGCCGGTGTTCTTCATGAAGGATCCGATGAAGTTCCAGCACTTCATCCGCTCCCAGAAGCGCCGTGCCGACAACAACTTGCGCGACCACGACATGCAATGGGACTTCTGGACCCTCTCCCCCGAGTCCGCGCACCAGGTGACCTGGCTGATGGGTGACCGCGGCATCCCCCGCACCTGGCGCCACATGAACGGCTACAGCTCCCACACCTACCAATGGATCAACGCCGAAGGTGCCCGGTTCTGGGTGAAGTACCACTTCAAGACCGACCAAGGCGTCGAGCACTTCACCCAGCACGAGGCCGATCAGATGGCCGCGGTCGACACCGATTACCACATGCGGGACCTGTTCGAGCACATCCGCGACGGTCAGTATCCGAGCTGGACGCTGTACGTGCAGGTGATGCCGTACGACGACGCGCCGTCGTACCGCTTCAACCCCTTCGACCTGACCAAGGTCTGGCCGCACAGCGACTACCCACTGATCGAGGTCGGCCGGCTGACGCTCGACCGCAACCCGACCGACAACCACGCCGAGATCGAACAGGCCGCGTTCCAGCCCAACAACCTCGTGCCCGGCATCGGGCCGAGCCCCGACCGGATGCTCCTCGCCCGGCTGTTCTCGTACGCCGACGCGCACCGCGCCAGGGTCGGTACGAACTACCAGCAGCTGCCCGTCAACGCGCCCGTCGTTCCCGTGCACTCGTACTCCAAGGACGGCGCGATGGCCTACCGCAAGACCACCGATCCGGTGTACGCACCGAACTCCAAGGGCGGCCCCGCAGCGGACGTCGATCACCACGGCGAACCGCCGAGCTGGCACGCGGACGGTGAGATCACGCGCACGGCGTACGTCGCGCACGCCGAGGACGACGACTGGGGACAGGCCGGCACGATGGTCAGAGAGGTCCTGGACGACGCCGCGCGCGACCGACTGGTCGACAACATCGTCGGCCACCTGCTCAACGGCGTCAGCGAGCCGGTCCTGACCCGCGCCTTCGCCTACTGGCGAAACGTCGACTGCGATCTGGGTACCCGAGTCGAGGAAGGCGTCCGCGCCGGAGCGTCGTGAACCCTAGAACCGCCGGGTGGATAGTTTTGGCGGGAGCACCGCTATGACATGAAGATCGGCGTACTTGATATTGGATCGACGACGGCGCAGTTGCAGGTCGCGGAGGCTGTGCCCGGTGGCTGCGCGAAGGCATCTTGCTCTACCACCTCGAGACCGTCGCGGACCAGGAACACCCAATGACCGTTGAGTCCCTTCAGCCGCTCACCGCGCCCGCACCAGCGGCCGTCTCAAGCGTCGACCGATGATCCAGCGCGCAACGGGAGATGTCGGATGCTGTCAGGATTCGGTGGGTGGGTGTTGTTCGGCGGCGGTCTTGATCGCTGACAGGGTGTTGTCTAGTTCGGCGTCGATCGGGCCTTCGGTAGTGGTGTGGACCCGGACGGTCAGTTTGGAGGTCCCGTCGGCGACGAAGTCGACTGCCAATTCGCCGTTGTACTCGTGCGGTCCGTCCATGCCCCAGCGCAGGATGCGGTCCTCGTCGAGTACGTCGATCCAGCCGCCGCGATGCCCGCCGCCGACCGTCACGTCGATGTCCTCGCGGACGGCCTGGTGCGGTCGCCGTGCCTCGGGCCCCTGCGCCGTGATCGGGGTCTCCACGGTGCGGTGCAGCGAGGTCAGCCAGGGCAGGTAGTCCGGCAGGCGATCGAGGTCGGAGAGCCGGTCGAACAGGATGTTCGGCGCGACATCGACTGTCGTCCATGCTTCGTGGTTACCCATGGGACTGCTCCTTCCGAAGACGTAACTCGGGCAGGACCTCGGTACGGTAGAGATTCATCATGTCGACGCTGTGCGGGCCCATGTTCGCGACGTACACCTCGTCGAACCCGGCCTCGACATACGGCGTGAACGCGTCGAGGTGAACGTCGGCTTTCGGACCGCAGGCGACGGACTGCGCGGTCGCCTCCTTCGTGACCAGCTGCGATGCCTGCTCGAAGTGGCGTGGCGACGGGAGCACCTGCGCGAGCTCGCCGGGAAGCCCCGAGTTGCCCCAGATCCGGTGCGCCTGCTCGACGCCCTCGTCCGCGGTCGGCGCGTAGCTGACCTTGAAACCGGCTTGGGCCGGCTTGTCTCCGCCGCCGTGGTCGCGGAAACGCTGCAACAGATCGCGATCCGGCGACGTCGTCAGATACCCGTCGGCGATTCGGGCGGCCACGTCTGTTGCCTCGGGCCCGAATCCGGACAGGTAGATCGGCAGCGGCTCATCGGGCCGCGTGTAGATCCGCGCGGTGTCGACGGTGTAGTGCTTGCCGTGATGATTGACGAACCCGTCCTCGGTCCACAGCCGCCGCATGATCTCGACGGCTTCCTCCAGCATCTCGAGCCGTACGTCGACGCTCGGCCAGACCGAGCCGACGACGTGCTCGTTCAACGCCTCGCCCGTCCCGACGCCGAGGCGGAACCGCCCGTTCAGCAGGACGGCGCTGGTGGCGGCCGCCTGCGCAATCACGGCCGGGTGGATCCGCACCGTAGGACAGGTGACTGCAGTTGTCACCGGGAGTTCGCAGACCTGGGAGATCGCGCCGATCGTCGACCAGACGAACGCGCTCTGCCCCTGCTCGTCGTTCCACGGGTGGTAGTGGTCGCTGATCCACAGGCCATCGAATCCGGCGTCTTCGGCCATCCTGGCTTGTTCGATCAGTTCGGCGGGAGTGTATTCCTCGCTGGACAGGAAGTATCCGATCTTCACCTGCTGACCTCCGATCAGTGGCTCCGATTCCGGTGCCCACTGTCGATGCTTGCATTCGTGCCGATCATGGGTCGTTCGGACGTTCGAACCCCGTTTGCGGCCGGCTACCCCGGGTACCGACCCCTGATCGAGGGTCGGGAGGTCGTCCGTGGCTGTGCAAGTCGAGTTTGGCGAAGTTCAGGCGCCGGAGGGACTCGCGGCTGCCTTGGAGGCTGCGGTCGACGGCGAAGTACGGTTCGACGCCGGTTCGCTGGCGACCTACTCGTGCGACTCGTCGAACTATCGCCAGGTACCGCTCGGGGTCGTGGTGCCACGCACCGTCGACGCAGCTGCGGTGGCGGTCGCGGTCTGCAGCCGCGCCGATGTTCCGGTGCTGTCGCGTGGAGGTGGGACGAGTCTTGCCGGGCAAACCACGAACGCGGCCGTCGTGATCGACTGGACCAAGTACTGCCACCACGTGGTTTCGGTCGATGCTGCCGCACGGACCTGTGTGGTCGAGCCGGGGATCGCGCTCGACGACCTGAATCGGGCGCTTGAGCCCGACGGGCTGATGTTCGGGCCGCGGCCGTCGACGCATCAGAGTTGCACGATCGGCGGGATGGTCGGGAACAACTCGTGCGGTGCGAGCGCGCAGGCGTACGGGAAGACGGTCGACAACGTCCGGCGGCTCGAGGTGCTCACGTACGACGGTACTCGGATGTGGGTCGGACCAACGGAATCTCCGATAGAGATTGCGGCCGGCAACGATCGCCGCGCGGAGATCTACCGCGACCTGCTCGCCCTGCGTGATCGGCACCTCGGCGAACTGCGCACCGGCTACCCGAACATCCCGCGCCGCGTCTCCGGGTACAACTTGGACGCGTTGCTGCCGGAAAACGGCTTCGACGTCGCACGCGCCCTGGTTGGCAGCGAAGGTACGTTGGTCACGGTTTTGCGGGCCGAGCTGGAGCTGGTGAAGGTTCCGAAGCACCAGACGATGGTCGTGCTCGGGTACCCGAGTCTGGAGGCCGCCGGTCACGCAGTACGGCGAGTGCTGCCGCACAACCCGTGGCAGCTCGAAGGGCTGGACGAGGTGCTGGTCGACCTCGAGCACGACGAACACACCGTCGACACGGCGATCGCGCGGCTGCCGGAAGGCCGTGGCTGGCTGACCGTGCAGTTCGCCGGCGACACGTTCGAGGAGGCCGACCGAGCCGCGCGCGGGCTGATGGACGACCTGCGGGACGGCGAAGCGACGATCAGCTACCTCGACGATCCGGGCCGTGAGCAACAATTGATCGAGCTCCGGGAGGCCGGTCTCGGCGCGACCGCCCACCCAGCCGCGAAGCACGAGACCTGGGAGGGCTGGGAGGACTCCGCCGTACACCCCGACGATCTCGGGGACTATCTGCACGATCTGCGGGCGCTGCTCGACCGGTTCGGTTACGACGAGACCGAGACGTCGCTGTACGGGCATTTCGGGCAGGGCTGCGTACACACCCGGATCCCGTTCGAGTTGCGCACCGCGGACGGCATTGCGCAGTACCGCGACTTCGTCGAGCAGGCGGCGCGGATGGTGAAGCGGTACAACGGTTCGCTGTCCGGTGAGCACGGCGACGGCCAGTCGCGCGGCGAGCTGCTGACCACCATGTTCGGGCCAGAGCTGATGCAGGCGTTCGGCGAGTTCAAGGCGATCTTCGATCCAGGGAACCGGATGAACCCGGGCAAGATCGTCGATCCGAATCCGCTCGACTCGCACCTGCGACTCGGGACCGACTTCGGGCATCGGGCGATCCCCAGCGAGTTCGGCTACCCGCGCGACGACGGGAAGTTCAGCAAGGCGACGATGCGTTGCGTCGGGATCGGGAAGTGCCGGCAGTCGTCGTCGGCCGAGGGTGAGGTGATGTGCCCGTCGTACGAGGTCACCCGCGAGGAGGAGCACTCGCCGCGCGGGCGGTCCCGGTTGCTGTTCGAGATGGTACGCGGCGAGGTGATCCCGGACGGTTGGCGCTCGACCGAGGTCCGTGACGCCCTGGACCTCTGCCTGTCGTGCAAGGGCTGCAAGGTGGACTGCCCCGTCGGCGTGGACGTGGCGACGTACAAGGCCGAGTTCCTGTCACATCACTACCGGCATCGGTTGCGGCCGATGGCGCATTACTCGATGGGGTGGCTGCCGCTGTCCGCCCAGGTGGCGAGCCGCGCACCGAAGCTCGTGAACGCGGCGACGCGGACGCCGATTCTCAGCAGTCTGCTCAAGCGTGCGGGCGGGATCGCCGCCGAGCGTGAGCTGCCACGCTTCGCCGAGCAGACCTTCACCGACTGGTTCGCGAAACGCCCACGGCAGCAGGGCACCCGGATCATGCTCTGGCCGGACACGTTCACGAACTTCTTCCACCCATCGGCCGGCCGATCGGCGGTGCAGGTGCTGGAGGCCGCGGGCTACGACGTCACGATCCCCGATCTCCCGGTGTGCTGCGGGCTCACCTGGATCTCGACGGGTCAGCTCGGCATCGCCAAGCGGGTACTGCGGCGTACGGTCGACGTCCTACGAGACACGATCCGCGCCGGTGTACCGGTCGTCGGGCTGGAGCCGTCGTGCAGCGCGGTGTTCCGGTCGGACGCGCCGGAACTGCTGGACGACGACGAGGACCTCCGGCGGTTGTCGAAGCAGTTCGTGACGTTCGCCGAGCTGCTGAAGGACTGGGAGCCGCCGCAACTGGACGTGCACGCGATGGTCCAGACGCATTGTCACCAGCACGCGGTGCTGACGTCCGACGCCGACCTGATGCAACGCGCCGGTGTCGACCGCGAGCAACTGGACTCCGGCTGCTGCGGCCTCGCGGGCAACTTCGGCTTCGAGCGCGGTCATTACGAGGTGTCGATGGCCGCGGCCGAGCGGGTGCTGCTGCCCAAGGCACGGTCCGCGGCCGCGGAGACCGTGATCGTTGCCGACGGCTTCAGTTGCCGTACCCAGATCGAGCAAGCCACCGACCGGCGGGCCGTTCATCTCGCCGAACTTCTGGCGACCGGCCTGCAGAGAGGAATGCGATGAGCACGACAGTTGGCGACTACGTACTCCAGCGCCTGCGCGACTGGAACATCGACCACGTCTTCGGGTATGCCGGCGACGGGATCAACGGGCTGCTCTCGGCCTGGCAGAAGGCGGAGAACAAGCCACAGTTCGTCCAGGCCCGGCACGAGGAGATGGCGGCCTTCGAGGCGGTGGGGTACTCGAAGTTCACCGGCCGGGTCGGTGTCTGTACGGCGACCAGCGGGCCGGGCGCGATCCACCTGCTGAACGGGCTGTACGACGCCAAGCTCGACCACGTGCCGGTGGTGGCGATCGTCGGTCAGACGGCGCGCTCCGCGATGGGCGGCAACTACCAGCAGGAGGTCGACCTGCATACCCTCTACAAGGACGTCGCGTCCGACTACTGCCAAACGGTGATGGTCCCCGAGCAGCTGCCGAACGTGCTGGATCGCGCGATCCGGATCGCGACATCCCGCCGTACGGTGACCGCGCTGATCATCCCGTCGGACCTGCAGGAACTCGAATACACGCCGCCGTCGCACGCGTTCAAGATGGTGCCCTCCAGTACTGACTTGAGCTGGTCAGCGCCGGTCCCGGCAGCGGACCAGCTCGATCGCGCGGCGGAGATCCTGAACGCCGGGTCGAAGGTGGCGATCCTCGTCGGTCAGGGCGCCCGTGGCGCGGTCGACGAGCTCACGGAGCTCGCCGATCTGACCGGCGCGGGCGTTGCAAAAGCCTTGCTGGGCAAGGACGTTCTGTCCGACGAGCTGCCCTGGGTGACCGGCTCGATCGGATTGCTCGGCACCCGGCCGTCGTACGAGCTGATGATGGACTGCGACACGCTGCTGGTAGTCGGATCGAACTTCCCGTACACCCAGTTCCTGCCAGAATTCGGCAAGGCGCGGGCGGTCCAGATCGATCTTGATCCGACGATGATCGGGATGCGCTACCCGTTCGAAGTGAACCTGGTCGGCGACTCGGCCCGGACGTTGCAGGCGCTGATCCCATTGGTCCATCGCAAGGAGGACCAGTCGTGGCGGTCCGGTGTGGAGAGCAACGTTCGGCGCTGGTGGGAGGTCATGGACCGGCGCGCACACACGTCGGCGGATCCGATCAACCCGGAGCTGGTGTTCCACGAGCTCTCGGACCGGCTGCCCACGGACGCGATCCTGGCCTCGGACTCCGGCTCGGCAGCGAACTGGTACGCGCGGCACATCAAGTTCCGCGGCGACATGCGCGGGTCGCTGTCCGGGACGCTCGCGACGATGGGCCCCGGTGTGCCGTACGTGATCGGCGCCAAGTTCGGGCTGCCGGACCGGCCGGCGTACGCACTGGTCGGGGACGGCGCGATGCAGATGAACGGCATCAACGAGCTGATCACGATCGCAAAGTACTGGCAGGACTGGGCGGACCCGCGGCTGGTGGTCGCCGTCCTGCACAACAACGATCTGAACCAGGTGACGTGGGAACTGCGGGCGATGGGAGGCTCGCCCCAGTTCCTGCCCTCGCAGGAGCTGCCGGAGTTCCCGTACGCCGGGTACGCGAAGCTGCTCGGCCTGCACGGAGTAACTGCGGAGAAGCCGGAGGAGGTCGGCCCGGCCTGGGACGAGGCGCTGCGCGCGGACCGGCCGTGCGTGGTCGAGTTCCGTACCGATCCCGCCGTCCCGCCGATCCCGCCGCACGCGAGCTGGGACCAGATCGAGAAGGCCCTGGAGTCGATCGTCCGCGGCGACAGCGACCGCGTGAACATGGTCAAGGAAGGCGTCAAGTCCAAGGTCCAGGAGTTCCTCCCCGGCAAGTCATGATCGACACCCTCCAGGCCTCGGCGTTCAAGATCCCCACCTCCTCGCCCGAGGCGGACGGGACGCTCGCCTGGGACAGTACGACGCTGGTCCTGGTCGAGGTCTCGTCCGGGGACGTGACCGGGACCGGCTGGACGTACGGATCGCCCGCCTGCGCCACCGTCGCCGCACACGATTTGGCTCCGGTCGTGCACGGACGGGACGCCATGGACGTCGGTGGATCCTGGAACGCGATGCGGGCCGCGCTGCGCAACATCGGCCGGCCGGGCGTAGCCGGGATGGCGATGTCGGCGGTGGACTGTGCGCTGTGGGATCTGAAGGCGCGGTTGCTCGACCTGCCGTTGCACCGGTTGCTCGGGGCGGTGCACGACAGCGTGCCCGTGTACGGGAGTGGGGGCTTCACGACGTACGACGAACGGCAACTGGCGGAGCAACTCTCGGGCTGGGTGGAGCAGGGCATACCGCGGGTCAAGATCAAGATCGGCGGCGAGCCACTGGAGCGGGATCTGCGACGCGTGGCACAGGCTCGCGACGTGATCGGCTCCGCCGAGCTGTACGTCGACGCGAACGGGGCGTACTCGGTCGGTGAGGCGTGCCGGGTCGCGGCGCGGTTGGCGGCGTACGACGTGACCTGGTTCGAGGAGCCGGTGTCGTCGGACGATCTCGCCGGGCTCCGCACGGTCCGCGAACAGACGAGCATCGACGTGACCGCGGGCGAGTACGGGTACGACCTGGTCTACTTCGAACGGATGGCCGGCGCGGTCGACTGCCTGCAGGTCGACGTCACGCGCTGCGGCGGCATCACCGAACTGCTGCGGATCGCGGCTGTCGCGGAGGCGCATGGCCTGCAGGTCTCGGGGCATTGCGCGCCTGCGCTGCATGTGGCCGCGCTGGCCGCCGTACCGAATCTCCGTCACCTCGAATGGTTCCACGACCACACCCGCATCGAATCGATGCTCTTCGACGGCCTGCCGGACCCGGCCGGCGGCCGCCTGACTCCCTCCGATGCCCCCGGCCATGGCATGACTTGGCTTCCGTTTGCTGCGGCGAAGTACTGCCTGGCTTGAGGCGGGTCAGCTGCGGGGCCAGAAGCCGATGCGGATGTCTGCGTGGTTGAGGGTGGTGGGCATCGGGCCCGTCAGTTTGGCGCGGGTGGTGGGGTCGACGTCGATGTCGTACTTCGTCGCAACGTGACTGACGGCTGTGCTGGTGGTGAGCAGGACGACGTTCCGCCCGGGGCACACGGCTGCGCCGTCGCTGAACGGAATGATCGGCCACGGCCCGTCAGTGCGACCGTCCAGCCAGGCGCCCGGTTCGAAACGATGGGCGAAGTCGAGTTCCTCGTCGTCGCGATGGAAGACCGAGCTGATGATCGCGAACTCGGTGCCGGCCGGCGCGACCTGGTCCCGCCAGAGTGTCGGCTCGTGCGCCTGTCGCAGTACGACGAGCGTCGTCGGCCATAAGCGCAACGACTCCTGCACCGCGGCACCGGCGTGCGCAAGGAGCGGTGAGGCTTCCGGGTGCAGTGCCTCGGCGACGATCGGCTCGAGCTGTTCCGGGTGCGTTCCGAGGACCGCGAAGAGCCGCCACAGCGCGATGCCGGCAGCGTCGAACGCGAACAGCCAATGCGGCACCTGACCGGCCGGATCCAATGCTTCGGGCCCGCGGTCCAGCATCGCGACGAGACTCCCCGGTTCGGCCTTCTCGACGTACTGCGTGATCGCGGCCAGGAACCGGCTGCGCAGCTCGTCGCGGTTCGGGCCGAACTGGGCCCAGTTCGCGTCCGCGCGGAGCCGATCGAGCCGGGCGGTCAGCTCGACGTCGTCACGGGCCGAGTCGCCGAGCACGACACGTCGCACGACCCGTGACCAGTGGGCGCGGAAGTCGTCCCAGCCGAGCGTCGCGTGCAGGCCGTCGAACTCCTCGCGGACCACCTCGACGAACCGGTGACCGTGATGATGCACGGGCTGGTGACTGTCGAGTGCATGCTCGTTCAGTTCGCGGCGCGCAGGGCGCAGTGCCGAGGTGGTGATGAGGACCGCGTGCGGCTGGAAGTGGGTCAGGGCGCCGATCTTCTCACCGGCCGCGGCCGAGAACGGCTCCGGCGTCTCGGCGAGCAACCGGTGTACATCGTCACCGGCTAGGACGATCGCGATCGTACGGCCGGGCAGCCGGATCAGGACCGGCCCGTCGCCGTACTTGCGCCGCAGCCGACGAAAACAACGCAACGCCCGGTCGTCGGCGTGCAACCTCTCCGCCAGCGTGCCGATCCGAGGTCTGCGAAGGATCGGACCCTGGGCGACGACAGGACCCAGAATGTCCCGCACGATCCTTCCGGTGTCCAGCACGGAAGCAAAAGGCAGCAGATTCGGCATGAATCACAAGTGTCCGCAGCGTCCGTTCCGAAACCACCGGGTTTGCCGGAAAACCGGCCGGGCGCTGGAAATGCCGGAACGGGGACATGACCTGCTGGGACCGGGCCACATTTCGGGGTCCATCAATCCGTCCGGTGATCTCCGGAATCGCTTCGCTGTTCCGCGGCGCGAAGCTGTGGGGCATCGCGATGATCATCATCGGTGTTTGTGCCGGACGTACGCGGGGATCGCCAGCCAGAACATCAGGAACCACATCAGTACGCCGGCAACCACCGCGACGGCAGCGCCGCGCGGGAGTACGACGTCCAGCGCGATCAGCAGCCCGCCCGAGATCGAGACGACCAGGAACCCCATACCGACGCGAGCCAGATGGTCCGAGATCGTGACCAGCCGGTCCCGCAGGCCCTGCTGGTAGAGGAACCGGTGGAACGCCACGGGCGCGAGGAACAGGGCGACCGCGAGCGCGGCGGTGATCAGCGTGACCGCGTAGACGGCGTGGGTGAAGCCGTCAGTGGTGTGGAACTGGTTCTGGAACGCGATCCCGAGCAGAAACGCGAAGAGGATCTGCGTTCCGGTCTGCACCAGCCGCAGCTCCTGCAGCAGCTCGCTCCAGTGCCGGTCGAGGCGCTCGCCGGAGGTTTCCCCGTCGCGCTCGTACGGGAGCGGGTCCATGGTGCCTGCCTTTCGTCGCGCCTCGGCCACCCAGTACCCCACCAGACACGCCGGGCACCTGACAGCCCAGTGATTGCCCGGTGATTGCCCGGTGATTGCAGCGTGCGCGACCGGGCACCGGATCGGTCGACCGAGGAGGAGACAGGTATGCGGGCACTGGTCCTGAACTGCACATTGAAGCCGTCGCCGGAACCATCGAACACCGATCAACTGGCCGCGGTCGTCGTCGACGCACTCCGGCGCGAGAAAGTCGAGGTCGAACAGGTCCGACTGGTCGACCTGACGATCAGCCCCGGCGTCAGCACTGACGAGGGATCCGGCGACGAGTGGCCGTCGGTGCACGAGAAGCTCCTGCGCAGCGAGATCCTGGTGGTCGCGACGCCGACTTGGGTAGCCCGGCCGTCGTCGGTCGCCCAACGGATGCTCGAGCGGATGGACGCGATGCTGAGCGAGACCGATGACGACGACCGGCCGGTCGCGTACAACAGGGTCGCCGGAGTCGTTGTCACAGGCAACGAAGACGGCGCGCACCACGTCATCTCCGAGATCAGCGGCGGGCTCGGCGACATCGGCTACACGGTCCCCGGCCAGGCCTGGACGTACTGGAACAAGGGCCCCGGCCCCGGCCCGAGCTACACCGACACCGCCGAGGGCCACGACTGGTCGGCCAAGACGGGCCGAACGATGGCCGCGAATCTGGTCGCGGTCGCCAAGGCCCTGGCCGAAAACCCGGTTCCTGCTCCCGGATGAGGTGACGCATGAGTGAGAACGACTGCCTGATCCCAGCGAGCGTCGAGGACGTGTTCGCGTCTCCCCCCACCGAGCGCAGCGCCCGATACCAGGCCAGCGCATGATGGTAGTTCGAGTCGATCAGCGTCCCGTCAATGTCCAGTACGGCATACGCCTCCGCCTCCTCGGCCGACATCCGCAGCCATCTCGTGGCCTTCGCATGGACCTGCCTGATCCGTCGGTACCCCGAACCAGGCGGCTGTGTGAGGGGTTTTGTGCACCACCCACGGGGAACCGGCCGGGGGAGATCGCGTACAGCAGACTCAGGAGGTTCTGATGCCCGGCAAGTCGTCGAACGTCAAGAACGAGAAGCAGTACGAGGCGCTCAAGGACAAAGGAATGTCCAAGGAACGCGCCGCCAGGATCGCAAACTCACCGAAGGCGAGCCAGCACGGAGGCGAACAGAGCGGCAAGGGCGGCGACGCCGACCAGGGCGGCACCACCGCGCAAAAGAAGAAGGCCGGACGCAAAGGCGGAAAAGCCGCCGCAAACTGAACGAGGCCGACGCCCCGGCCGACAGCACCACCGAGGAGACCGGCGCGGAGCGACGTGCCCGGCATCTGATGGAATGAGGGAGACAGCCATGAGCACGATTCCTACACCGCAGGGGCCGATTCCTCCGCTCGGAGACCCGGATCGCGTCGTTCCCGGTACGCCGGACGACGATCCGGACACCACGACCCCGGACCCGGAACCCGATCCCGACGAGGACCCCGACGAGCAACTCCCCCGCGACACAACACCCAGCCGGTAAGGCCCCGCAGACTAGGGAAGCCGGTGCAGGAGGGCAGTACGATAGCTGACAGGAAGCGGTGCGGATTGCTGCCGGCACTAGCTGACGATGCCCGCCACGCTTGGAGGCCAACCGGATCTCGCCGCTCCAGCTCGTCCAGACATCGCTGCCGGGCCATCACCACTCGGAGCCGGGCCTCGTTCATCGGTGCGCTGTTCAACGCCGCGTAGCTGGCCAGCCAGTCACGGCACAGCTGGTCCGTACTGCCAGTCGACTGCGGCATCTGTTCATTTCGGCTCCCGGCGAGTCGTTCGCCGTACCAACCGATCGCGCGCGGCGATGCCACCAGCAGCAGAGCCAGTACGCCGAGAGCAGCAGCCCCCAGGGAACTTGAGCAGCACAGCACCCGCGACGATCGCTCACCGCGTTCGCGCCGGTCCTCCGGACGGCGAACGCTCCGTGGTACTCGCAGCTGCTCACCTCACAGGCCGCCGTCGGCGCCTCCCGGGTCGAGATCGTGCTCACGCGGTACCCGCTTGCCGGGCGGCTTATGCACGCTCGAGCGAAGGCTGCCGTACTGACGGGTCGATCCACCCCGCCAGCAACTGCCCGGCGAAGAGGTCGTCGACGGCCAGCGCGCTGCGTGCGCCGAACAGTACGTCGCCGAGCGCATCCGGATGCTCCTGTACGTAGGAGCCGCACAGGTCGTGCGCCGCGATCTGCTCGTGGACCGCATCGGCCTCGATGTGCTCGGTGAAGTAGCGCGCCTGCTCCTCCGAGGCACCCAGTCGGGTGGCTCCCGTCGCGTACTGCCGGTTCGGCAAGGTCGACGTCATCTCGAGCGCGGCAAGATGACCGATGAGCGCGGCGGTCCAGCGACTGTGCAGCGCGAACACTGACATCACGTTCGACACCGCCAAAGTGACGGCCGGTACGTCGGGAACGTAGTGACCGTAATCGTCGTTCAGCCCCAGCCACCGCATCGTCGTCCGGAACAGCTCTGAGTGCATCCGCTCGCGCCGGCCGCCACCGTACTCGTCGGCCTCGATCTCGACCAGCGCGGCCTTGGCCGCACCGCTGAGGCGCGGGATGCCGAAGCTGTGCGGGTCGGCCTCCTTGAGCTGGTACACCGAGCGGTTCAGCACGAACTCGCTGAACTGCGCGCGGGTCGCATGCCGACGCAGGTACGGCGCGAGGCGCGGACCGTCGGAACCGTCGATGATCGCGCGGAGCTGTACTGCGACCGGCCGCTTGTCCGGAACGACGCGGCAGTTCGCCTCCAGCCAGGCGAGCCACGGTTCCTCGAGCCGCGAGCGGAAGGCGATGACGTCGGGATCCCATTGGTACGCAGGGTCTATCTCGTCGAATCCCCGGTACTGCAGTTCGTTGGCGATCCACAACGCCAACTGCAGATCCCCATCGATGTACGGCCGGCAGGACGCCTGGACCTCGGGATGCGGCGCGCCGTGGTTGCTGTGCGTCAGACGATCGCGCAACCACTGGCTGAGCGGACCCCGTGGCGGTGGTAGCTGCATGCCACTCCGGTACCCCAGATCCACCCTCGTAGCTCCGTTCACCCGTGGGTACCGAAGGAGAATGACCGAGATCCGCGCCTACCCGGACGGCCCGCTCCTCGTTCGCGGCGAGTTCGAACTCCTCGACGAGAACGGCGACCCGATTCCGGCGTCACGCCGTACTGTCGCCCTGTGCCGCTGCGGCCGCACCGCTATCCCGCCGTTGTGCGACGGCACCCACACCCTGCCCGTCAACCGGCCGCACCCTCATCCGGCGAAGACCTCCGCAAGCCAGGGCGCAACTCGCTCCGCGCCGAGCGCTCGAAGGTGATCCACGGGCGGATCCTCGACCAGTACACGTACGTCGTCCAGCCCGCCCGGGGCGTACTCCTCCGCGCCGTCGATGAGCTCATGCAGGCATTGCCGGGTGCGGCGGACAGCGCCGCTCCGCAGGTCGAGAAGGTCGCCCCGAACCCCGTCCCGTAGAGCGGACCAACGATTCTCCGCGATCCGCCAGGACGGTGCCGGGGCCGGAAGGCCACCGCGCCGATGCAGCTCCGTGAGCCGCGCAGCAAGCGCGTAGACGAACCGCACGATCGCGCTCGTCCGCTCCGTCGTCGCCTGTACGTCGAGCACGCGGAGCTCGAGCGTCCCGTACAGCAGATGTGGGCGGAGCTCCCACCACCACTCCGACGGATCGTCCACGGCTCGCCCGCGAACGGCCCACGCCAGGTCCTCCGCGAACTGTTCCCAGGACGCAATGATCGGCGGCACTCCTTGACGTGGCAGCTGCGCCGCGATCACCGGGCGCACCGAGCACAGACCGCTGTCCCGGCCAGCGCGGAAGGGTGCGGCACCAGCCAGCGCCGCCAGCTCCGGAAGCAGGTCCCGCAACGCGTGGTAAACGGCCAGAGTGGAGTCCGCGTCACCGAAGGCCAGATGGATCTGCAACGACGAGACCAACTGGCGTTGGATCACCTCGTGGTACCGGGTGCCGAGGCCGGCCGCTCGCGCCGTCGCCGACAACTCCACGGGTCCGTCTACCAGCGGGTGCACCGGTGCGGCGATCAGCGCCAGGCCAGGGTCGCACGCGGCCGCCAGCAAAGCGCGGCATCGGCGCAGCTCCGCGACGGCCGCGACCGGGTCCTTGTGCACCGCGGTCGCGATCTCGAGCTGGCAGGCGGGCAGTTCGGGCTTGATCCGCACGTCGTCGACCATCCGTACGAGGCCGGCCGCACTCGCGGGCAGCCAGCTGTCGCGGTGCACCACGAGCAGCTCCTCTTCGAGGCCGACAGTGCCCGCCGTCGTCCCGGAGAACACCGACCGGAGACGGTCGGCGGACAGGAAGTCAATGTCGGTCACCCCAACCACCTACTCTCTGCTTTCCCCGGCAGGATCGGCTCAGGGTTGGAGGAGAACCTTGACGGCACCGTCGCGCTTGTGCTGGAACATCTCGTACGCAGCCGGGCCGTCCGGCAACGGCAGCCGATGGGTCGCGAAGCTGTCGACCTGCAAAGGATCGTCGTCCGTCAGCAGCGGGAGGATCTGGTCGCTCCATCGACGTACGTTCGCCTGGCCCATCCGCAGCTGGACCTGCTTGTCGAACATCGTCAGCAGCGGCAACGGGTCCGCTGCGCCGCCGTACACACCAACCAGGGAGATGGTGCCCCCGCGGCGAACGATCTCCACCGAGGCCTGCAGAGCCGCGAGCCGGTCCACGCCGGCCTTCTGCACGAAGGCGCGCTGAACGGCAGCCGGAAGGAGCCCCGCGGCCTGCTGACCCAGCCTCGCGACCGGCGAACCGTGAGCTTCCATGCCGACGGCATCGATCACCGAGTCCGGCCCACGGCCATCGGTGAGATCCCGGATCCGGTCGGTGAGGCCGTCGCCGTACTCGAGCGTCTCGACACCGCACCCCCGGGCCCGCTGCAACCGTTCGGGCACCAGGTCCACACCGAGCACCCGGTGGCCCCGGTGCAGCGCGATCCGGCAGGCCATGTCACCGATCGGTCCGAGGCCGAGGACGACCACGGTCCCACCGTCCGGAATCCCGGCGTACTCGACCGCCTGCCAGGCCGTCGGAAGCACGTCGGACAAGTAGACGAACCGGTCGTCCGGCGGACCCTCCGACACCTTGATCGGGCCGTACTGAGCTTGCGGCACCCGAACGTACTCCGCCTGCCCGCCCGGAACCTGCCCGTACAGCTTCGTGTAGCCGAACAGCGCCGCACCCATCCCCTGATCGCGGACCTGAGTCGTCTCGCACTGCGTCTGCAGCCCCTGGACGCACATGAAGCAGCTGCCACAGGCGATGTTGAACGGTACGACGACCCGGTCGCCCGGTTTGAGCCCTGGGACCGCAGTACCGGTCTCCTCCACGATGCCCATCGCCTCGTGCCCCAGCACGTCGCCGGCGTCCAAGAACGGCGTGAGCACCTCGTACAGGTGCAGGTCGGAGCCACAGATTCCCGTCGAGGTCACCCTGACGATCGCATCCGTCGGCTCCTGGATCCGGGGGTCCGGTACGTCGGCGTACTCAATCTTCCGTCTACCCTGCCACGTCAACGCCTTCACGAGTCCTCCACCGCAGTCATTTGTCTCCGGTCAGGGCGCTCGGTACCCGCACGCCACGGCGCTACTCGAACCCATCTCGGCGGTTGGCTGCGCAGGCCGGGCTTGAGTCGGCAACCTCGTCCGCGTAACGTGCGATATATCGCGGGCGAGAGGTCCAAGATGTGGCTTCGCCGGGCTCGCGGTGTTTCGGTTGGAGCGCTTTCATGAGCACGGCGCCCCACGAGCTGGAGCCTGCGACCGGCCGGACCGAGTTCGCGGCGCAGATCTGCGACGGTGACGCGGGCCCGCTGACAGCGACTGCGGAGAGCACTCACCAACTGACCGCTTGATCCTTCATACAAGTCGCGATTCGCGACGGTCTCTCAGGCGGCCCGGAGTACTCTTGACTGGCACCAGCACCGGCACAACCAAGCGCCGCACCGGCTGGGACAACACAGGCAGACCAAGCCCCAGATGGCACCGAGCAATCCAGTCCAGGCCCCGGTCACCGAGCCGCGGCGCAGCGGGCCCGGCGTGACAGGTGATGCCTTTTCGCGCCTGGCCCTTGAAATGCACCAGGCGTCCAGTGTGGAAGAGACTGTCCAAGCCGTGGTCGACTTCGCGCTGCACGCGCTGACCTGCGATTACGCAGGGGTGGCGCTCCGCGCCATCGGCGGCCGGCCAGACATCCCTGCCGTCACCGATCCGGTGGTCGCCGGGATCTACTCGTTCCAGCTCGCGACCGGCGTCGGTCCTCTGGTGGTCTGCATGGACGGCCGGACAACCATCAGCGTTCCCGACGTCGCCCACGATGCACGGTGGCCGCGCTGGGCCGAAGAAGTTCTCAGACTCGGCGTACGCAGCGTGCTCGACGTACCGCTGTGGACCACTGCCGACGCCGTCGGTGTTCTCGGCCTGTACAGCAAGCGCGACAACGCGTTCGGGCCCGACGACGAGGCCGTCGCGCACATCCTCGCCCGGCATGCCACTGTCGCGCTGGCGACCGCCCGGCGCGAGGAGAACCTGCGCGTCGCGGTCGATGCCCGGAAGCTGATCGGTCAGGCGATGGGAATCCTGATGGAGCGCTACGACCTGGACAGCGACCGAGCCTTCCAGGTCCTCAAGCGCTACTCCCAGGACAGCAACATCAAACTCCGCGAGGTAGCCCAGAGCTTGATCAACAGCCGCCACCTTCCAGACCGCTGAGGTCCGCAGGTTCGGACGGTGCGGTGAGTTTGGCGCGCCCCTGCCTGGGTACCGCTGCGCTGGTCGATCGAACGAACGGTCCGGCCATCCAGGGCGAACACCCGGAACGAGGCGGCGAGATCCTGGTCGAAGACACCGCCGACGAACCCCGCTGGCCCGCCTGGAACCGCTCGCTGACCGAACTCGGCGTCCGCACGCGTACTCAGCTCACGCCTGACCACCGCCGGCGCGACCATCGGCTTCCTCACCTGGTACGCCGACACATCACACGGCTTCGCCCCAGACACCATCACTACCGCCCACCCGCACGAGCCCTCGAACACAACCCGAACTAACCGCGGACACCGGCAATGGAGCCCTCGAGGATCTACCGGGCGCGAATTGCCTTGCCTCGGTCCTGTGCCGGGCAGTTGCCCCCTGTCGTTCGCGGTACCCGAATTGCCGGCCAACACGCCAGATCTGATTCACTTCTTTTAATTGTTGTTTTTTGACAACTACTATGGAGTGGTGATCGAGACAAACAAGTCCCGCACCAGCGACGGCAGCAGGGCAAGCGACGCTGCAGCCGTCGAGCAGGCTTCGCTGGCATTGTTCGAGCTCACTCTGAAGGCTCTGTCGGCGTCGCGGCAGTTGTCAGTACTGCAGTTGCGGGTACTGCTGGCCGTCGAGCAGCACGGCCCGCTGAATCTCGGCGACGTTGCCGGGCTACTTGATCTGTCCAAGCCGTCAGCGAGTCGTCTGGTCACCAAACTCGTCGACGACGGCCTGATGTTGCGACGTACGCCGGAAACCGATCGCCGACAAGTCGAACTGGTCGTGTCAGCCAAGGGCCGCCGCCAACTCGGCAGTCTGCGGCGTGGACGCCAGCGCGAGATCAGCGACGTACTGGACGCTATGCCACCCGATCGGCGTCAGGCGCTGATCCACGGCCTGGCGTCCTTCGACACCGCTGCGTCCGCCGCTCTCAAACCGGATCGCCACTGATCCGCTCAGCTGGCTATCAGTTGTCCTATATGTACTTTTAGCACTTCACAACTACCACACGAATAGGCCGAACGGTCGATGGGCACCGCAAGGTGTAGACGGGCGCAAGGGCTGCACCACGGCCGATCCACGGAGCGCGCCCAGTCAAATGTCTATAGATCGGTAGGGGTGAAACAGTGTGACGGGCAAGCAGCAGACTGTCGTTGTGACCGGGGCCAGTGGAGGCATCGGGCGTGCGAGCGCGATCGCGTTCGCACGGCGCGGAGCCAAGGTGGCGCTGCTGGCCCGTGGAGAGAAGGGCTTGGCCGGGGCCGCGAAGGAGGTCGAAGCCGCGGGCGGTACGCCACTGGCGATCCCACTCGATCTGGCCGACTACGACCAGGTCGAACGCGCTGCGCAACGCATCGAGAACGAACTCGGCCCGATTGATGTCTGGGCCAACGTTGCCTTCACCACCATTTTCGCACCCTTCACCCAGATCGACCCCAAGGAATACAAGCGCGCCACCGAGGTGACGTACCTGGGCTACGTGTACGGCACGCGGGTAGCGCTCGACCGGATGAAGCCTCGCGATCACGGCGCGATCGTGCAGGTCGGGTCGGCGCTGGCCTACCGTGGGATCCCGCTGCAATCGGCGTACTGCGGGGCCAAACACGCCGTCCAGGGATTCCACGACTCTCTGCGCTGCGAGCTGCTGCACGACAAGTCGAACGTGCACGTCACGATGGTGCAGATGCCGGCGGTGAACACGCCCCAGTTCTCCTGGGTCCTTTCCCGGCTGCCGAAGCACCCACAACCCGTACCGCCGATCTTCCAGCCCGAGGTCGCCGCCGGCGCCGTCGTGTACGCCGCGGATCATCCGAAGCGTCGCGAGTACTGGGTCGGCGGTCCGACAGCGGCCACCTTGATCGCGAACAAGTTCGCTCCCGGCATCCTGGATCGGTACCTCGCCCGCACCGGTTACAAGTCGCAGCAGGTCGACCAGTTCGACCCACACGAGGCTGCCAACCTGTGGGAACCGGCCGACGGCAAGGACGGTTACGACTACGGCGCCCACGGCGTTTTCGACAGCCGATCGACCACCCGCAGTTATCAAGTGTGGGCTTCCCGGCATCACGGTCTGCTCGGCTTGCTCGGCGCGGGCGCCGCCGCGGTCGCCGGAAGCATCGTGGCGTCACGGTCACGGACCAAGTGAGGCCGCGATGCCTCTGCAGCTGGAGGACTACGGGCTGATCGGCGACACTCACACCGCGGCGCTGGTCGGCTATGACGGATCGATCGACTGGCTCTGCGTGCCCCGCTTCGACTCCGGTGCCTGCTTCGCCGCGCTGCTGGGCGACGAACGCCATGGACGGTGGCTGCTGGCACCGGCCGGCGACCATCGGGCCACCGATCGCCGGTACCGGGGCGACTCTCTGGTGCTCGAGACCGACTTCGCCACGGCCGACGGCACCGTCCGCGTCACCGATTGCATGCCGGTCACCGGCGAACGGCCCGACGTGTACCGCCGTGTCGAGTGCCTGTCCGGGCGGGTCACGATCCGCAGCGAGGTAGTCATCCGTCTCGACTACGGCAACGTTGCACCCTGGATCCGCGATACCGGACGCCGTTGTACAGCGCTGGCCGGCCCGGACAGGTTGACTCTGGACTCCGACGTCGAGCATCACCGCGATCACGGCGACCTGGTCGCACAGTTCGAGCTCGCTGAGGGCGATCACGCCGAGCTCCGGCTCACCTGGTCCGCACCGCGTGACCGGCCCCCGAAGCACGTCGATGTCGGCAGAGCAATCAAGCGCACCGAGCGCTGGTGGCACAACTGGGCCTCCCAGTGCCGCTACGACGGCCGCTACCGCGACGCCGTCGTACGCTCGCTGATCACTCTCAAGGCGATGACCTACCACCCCAGCGGAGGGATCGTCGCCGCTCCCACCACCTCACTGCCAGAACAACTAGGTGGCGTACGGAACTGGGACTACAGGTACTGCTGGATCCGCGACGCCACCTTCACCCTCCTCGCGCTGCTCGGTGCCGGCTACGAGAACGAGGCGAAAGCCTGGCGCGAATGGCTGCTCCGCGCGCTGGCCGGGCGCCCCGAGCAGATGCAGCTCATGTACGGCGTCGAAGGCGAACGACACCTCTCTGAGTACGAACTCGACTGGCTACCCGGCTACGCCAATTCCCAGCCCGTCCGCGTCGGAAACGCCGCCTCCGAACAGTTCCAACTCGATGTCTACGGCGAGCTGATGGACGCCTTGCACCAGGCGCGCGTCCACGGAATACCACCGGAGGAATCCGCCTGGGAGGTTCAGCAGGAGCTCCTCGACTTCCTCGAGGGACACTGGAGCGACCCCGACGACGGCATCTGGGAGATGCGCGGCGGCCGCCACCACTTTGTCCACTCCAAGATCATGGCCTGGGCGGCGGTCGACCGAGCCGTCCGCGGCGTCGAGGACTTCGGTCTCGCCGGCCCCGTCGACGACTGGAAACGCCTCCGCGAGACGATCCACGACGAGGTCTGCGACAAAGGCTACGACTCCGGCCGGAACACCTTCACCCAGTACTACGGCTCACGCTCGCTCGACGCTTCCGTACTACTGATGGGATCGGTCGGATTCCTGCCCGGCACCGACAAACGCTACCGCGGCACCGTCGACGCCATCGCCGACGAATTGACTCACGACGGTTTCGTCAGCCGTTACAGCACAACCAAGAAGTCCGAACAGGTCGACGGACTTCCGCCCGGCGATGCGTCCTTCCTGCCCTGTTCCTTGTGGCTCGCCGACGCTTACCTGCTTACCGGTCGCAAAGCCCAAGGCCGCAAGATCTTCGAGCGGGTCCTTGACCTCAGCAACGACCTGGGCCTGCTGTCGGAGGAGTACGACACCGAACAACACCGGCTCGTCGGCAACTTCCCCCAAGCCCTCACCCACCTGAGCGTCATCAACACCGCCCTCGACCTGCACTCCGCCCAAGGACCCAGCCACCGCCGAGCCCGCCCCTCCGGAAGCCGGTGACCATGACCGACAATTCCTCAGCCCGCCATCGCATCCCGGTCATCGTGCTGTCCCTGGTGGGTTTTGCCATCGCGACAGTCCTGACTCTGTTCCAGGTCGGAGTCCTGGACTCGATCTGGGACCCGGTCTTCGGCGACGGAAGCCGGCAAGTCCTGACCTCCTCGGTCTCGGAGGCGCTACCGATCCCCGACGCCTCACTCGGCGCCGTCGCCTACCTGCTCGAAGCCATCCTGGAATCCCTCGGAGGCACGAACCGGTGGCGCGACAACCCCTGGATCGCCGCCGCAGCAGGACTCATCGCCGCCGGCCTCGGCCTGGCCGCCCTCGGGCTCATCGCGCTCCAAGCCCTCGTCGTCGGAGCCTTCTGCACCCTGTGCCTCTGCTCAGCCGCCATCTCCCTGATCATCGCCTACCTCGTCGCCCCCGAAGCCCTCGCCGCCGCACGCACCCTCAAACAAGACGCCAACACAATCAACAATCCGTCGCCAGGCCGGCACACGCGACCACGCAAACCTGCCGACCCCTCACAACAGTAGGGAGCTCGCAACCGAGCCAACCGGTGCTCTACTCGGACGCGTTCACCGCCGCAGGCCACGGATGGTTGATCGGATTTGGCTACGGGTGCCGGCTAGCGTCCTCCCTGCTGATCGAGGTTTGCGAGACGTTCGGTCAGGACTGCCTGCTCGGCCTCATTACTGGTCAACTCGAGAGCTTGCCGATAGCCGACCCCGGCTTCGTCATCGCGATTCAGTCGAGGGCCGGGATCTTCCCGCCCTGGAGAACGGCGGCTGCGGATAACGCTCAGGATCGTCGGGGCCAGCTTCATCGCCGGGGTCTATCCGCTGATCCATCTGTGGCCGGTCGGCTTCCGGTGGCAGCCGCACCATCCCGGCTACGAGCAAATGATCGCGGTCATCTACGCCGTCCTCGGGATCTTCCTGATCCGCGCCTCCCGCCACCCGCCCGAGCACCTGGCACTGGTGTGGTTCACCGTCTGGTCGAGCGCGGCTCACGCCGCCGTAATGGCCGCCAGCGCGATCAGCAGCGAACCCGGCTGGGGGCACCTGATTGGTGATGTGCCAGCCTTGCTGATCGCTGCCGCAGCACTCGCAGCGTTCGCGCCATGTCGGCTGGAGGCACGCACCGACCCGGGACGGCTCGCCGCGGGAACACGCCGCCATGGCCATGGGAAGCCCAGCCGCCGGGTCGGCTCACGAACTCGGTTCCCCCGCGACATCAACCAGCCATCGCGAGCCGACGGCAACCGCAGCAACGGACTCGATGAGCGCCGCCAGCAGCGAGGCGGCCTCGAGCCCCACCGCAGCCCATTTGATGCGCCGAGGCCGGCGGTGACAGTTGAGTCAAGCACCGACGGGCATCTGTACGCGATGGGCGATGTGCGTCAGGTTGCTGCTGGCCGCGCTCCTGCTCGCGCTCATGGTCGCTCTCGCTCGGCGCACCCTCACTGCCGCCCATCCCACCCACCACCAGCAGGCCGTCCAGATGGCCAACATGGCCGGCCACCACGCGACCACACCGGAGGTGAAGAAGCTCGCCACCGCGATCAAAGCCGCCCAGGACCCGGAGATCAATACCCTGTCGGGCCGGCTCACCAACTGGGGCAAGCCCGTCCCGACACCGTCGCACGGCGACCGCGGCACGCACGAGATGCCCGGCCTGATGAGCGAGGACGAGATGTCCGACCTCGGCAACGCCGATGGCGCGATGTTCGACCGCATGTGGGCCCAGATGATGATCGAGCACCACCAGGGGCGCGGTCACCATGGCCAAGACCGTACAGCCCGACGATCTCGCCCGACCGCACGACCAGATCGACTATCAGATCGACGACCTGGTCACGAGTCAGGTCGGCCAACGCACGACCCGACAGCACGGACGCACCATCACGCTCTGGAGTCACGTGATTGGCGGAGTTGTTGATCGACCAGCAGCCGTTGTCGATGACAACCAGCTTCGAGCGGCCGCCGGCTCGACGGATGATCGTGGGCGCGGAATACCGGCTGTCCGCGGGCTGGGACGAGTCGTGGGGGTCGTCAGGGTGGGTCAGGGTTCGGGTTCTCGAGGATCTCGTCGCGTTCGCGGACGACGCTGTGCCAGCTCGGCTCGTCGATCGGGGCGACTATCCGGTAGCGGCGGATCGTCGGCAGCAGCTCAGTCAGGTCGCCCAGGACCTGGTAGCCGCTGGCGTCGGCGAGGCGGCGGTGGAAGTCGGCGTTCAGCTGGACCAACTCGTCGTACGCGCCACGGTCCAGCACTGCGGTCATTTCGGTCTGCACGGCCTCGAGCTCAGTGAGCTGTTCGTCGGTGGGCTGCTCGGCGGCGAGCCGGCCCACCAGACCCTCGATAGCCTCCCGGGCGAGAACCTCAGCTGCCTCTACAGGCAAACGGGCCGCCCGCTCGAAGCGGAGACCGAAGGCCGTGCCGTGTTGGACGTCGCACGGCGCACGAGCGACCGGACTCTTGAAGCCCTGGTCCTTCTAGAGCTCGGCACAGTGCTCCTTCGACGCGCCACAGCCGCCGACGCCGGCGACTATCTGGAAGCGGCGTTGACACTCTTCCGGGACATGGAAGACCGAACCGCTGAGTCGCGAGCGCTTCAGATGCTGGGCGTCCATCATCGCACCGCCGGACGGACACAACAGGCCGTCGAACATCTAGACGCCTCGTACACGAAGGACGCCTCCCAGATCTTCGAAGCAGCGGAGGACATCGCCGCTCGGACGGGCAGCCACGACCTGCTGGTACGGATCCAGCACAGTCATGGGCTGATGCTGCTACGGTCCGGGGAATTCCCTACCACCTTGGGTCTGCTCCGCTGCGCCTGGAATATCGTGCGACGGCACCCCACTCCGACCTGAGAAACTCGGTAAGGGTCGCTTTGGGCGATGCCTTCTTCAGCCACTCGTCGGCCAGGCAAGTACCGGCTCAAGTCACCCTTTGCGTCTCGACCCATTTGTTCCTGACCAGCAGCGACCACTGTGGCCGGCCGGTGCCGTGCCGGCGTCCCGCAGTTCGGGGTCCTCACACCTTGCGACTCGACCGAGCCCCGTCCAGGCCCCAGGAGATGATCGTTTCAGGCGTGATCGTGATGATCTCCCGGGAGAAGTACGGCACCGGCGGCTCGTGGTCTGTCAGCGCCACCGCTGAGCCGCGGATCTCGACGCCGCGCGGCATCCAAGGGTCCACCGACGCCAAGTCGTCCACGACCAGTGAGACCGTGCTCCCTCGCTGGATGTTCCTGAACTTCTGGGAAGCCCCGAGCGCGTGCCCGCCGATCGTGATCGTGCCCGAGGTGGCGTCGACTAAGAAGCCGACCGGGTTGTTCTGCACTCGGCCGCTGGCGGAGACGGTGGCCAACCGGCCGAGGCGCTGGTCTGCTAAATAGTCGAGTTCAGCCTGCGTGAAGGTCATGCGCTCAGTCTCCAACCTTGCCCCTAGGGTCAAGCCAAGTCCTTCACCGCGGACTCTTTCTGCACTGAGCTGGTATCTCGCCCTACGGGAACACCACGACAGCGGCCGAACGCAGCCTCCTCACCAAACTCGCTAGACCATAGACACTGGCGCGACTCAGATCGAGCCGTTCCGCGACTGCCCCAGTCGAAAATCGCCCCTCCCCCCTCCCCCATCGGCCAGTCGTGCACGGACCGCGTGCCCGCACATCGCTCGACCTCCGCTCGGAAGATGGGTCGGCGGGCGCCGGTCCAGGAACTCAAGTGCCAGAGTCGACGAGTTCCCGAACGAAACGCACCGGCCGCCGGAGTAGGTCGGCGACATTGGATGACTGGTCGAGCGCTGGCCGCCCTCGTCACGCAGGGGAGCGGGCGCGGTTAGCGGGTCCAGTCGATCTCGACGCCAACGTAGTTCTCCGGCTCGGCGGCCAGGCCGGCGAAAACGGCGCCTGCCTCGCTGGGGGCGACTTCGTGTGTCACGAGGCTCGTCACGTCGAACGATCCCTCCGCCATCAACGACAGCAGTACGGCGCGGTTGGCCGGCTCGGTCCATTTGTCGTGGACCGTCGCATGCGTCGGTGCCGTCCACACGTGGGCACCGATGATGCTCAAACCCTTGCGATGCGCCTCCGCGTACGGGCTGAACCCCTCGACGATACCGCGCGTACTGCCGAGCAAGATCACCCGCGCGCCCTGCGCTGCCAGCTGCAGCGCGGGCACGAACGCCGACGCAGCGCCGGTCGCCTCGATGACGACGTCGAACCCGCCGGGCGCGATCGCAGCAGTCTCACGGTCCGCCGTACCGGAGGCTGGATCGATCGCGGCGGCCATCCCGAACTCGAGCGCCTTCGCGCGACGCTCCGCCACCAGGTCGTACGAGACGACCGGATGCCCACCGGACAGCCGCGCCAACCGCGCGGCGAGCAGTCCCACCAGGCCGGCACCGACCACAGCGACACGGTCTCCCAACTGGAGACTCGCCTTCCGTACGCCGTTCAGCGCGATACAGCTCAACTGGCTGAAGGCCGCCGTCCGATCACTGACGCCATCAGGGATACGAGTGATCCGGGCGAGCCGTTCCGGACGTGCCTCGAGCACGATCGATGCGTGCGGCAACGGACCGGTGATCCGGTCGCCCGGCCCGAACCGCTCCATGCCCTTGCCCACGGCAAGCACCTCACCGGCGAACGAGTACCCCGGGTAGTACGGCTCGTCCCGCTCCGGCGGACGCTCGGTGGTCCGGCCCAGGTAGTTGGCGACCTCGGTGCCGGCGCTCACCATCGTCACGCCTGCCTTGGCCAGGATGCTGCCGGGCGGAAGCTCGTCCGGCAGGTCGAACCGTTCGAGTTCCATCTCCCCGATGCGCGCCGAAACGAGACGATGACCTTGCACAAGATCCTCCTCAGATCGCGGCACAGCGCCGCAGGTAGTCGATGGAAGGTACGGCGAGATCGTCGATCTCACCCGGCGCCTCGAACGCCGCCACGGACCGGATCCCGTCCGCCGTACGGAGCGCGTCGATTGCCGGACGGGGCACTGCATCGGGCCGGTAGTCGGCAACAAGCACGGAGTCTCCTTCAGGTATGACGGGAGGTGGCGGCAATCGCCCTGTTCACGGCGGCCGCCGAGAACAGGTTGTCGACCGCGATCCGGGCCAGGCCGATCAGGCCGGCATCGTCGCCGAGGGTGCTCAGCCGTACGTCGAGGTTGCGGGTGGCCCGGGCCAGTGAGCGCGGGTACAGCGACTCCCGGATACCGCCGATCAGCGAGCTCGACCCCAGATCGCCGCCGACCACGAGCACGCCGGGATTGACCATCGAGACCACGGTCGCCATCACCTCACCCAGGCGGCTGCCTGCCTCGTGCGTCAGACGCAGCGCATCGACGTTGCCCTCAGCAATCAATCGCTTCACGTCACTGCCCGACCTGACACCGAGGGCGTGCGCGACCGCTCGACCGCTGGCGACCGTTGCGAGGCACCCCGACGATCCGCACTGACACCGTCCGGTCTCCCCCGCGAGCCGGATGTGCCCGATGTCGCCGGCGCCGCCGTCGATGCCGTGATAGATGACGCCGTTGATCACCATGCCGGTACCGATCCCGGTCGACACCTTGACCAGGCACAGGGACGGGCTGCCGGAGTAGTTCACGGACTGCTCGCCGACCGCCATCGCGTCGGCGTCGTTCTCGACGAAGACCGGTAACCCGAACGATTCCTGCAGGTGCTCGATGATCGGGTACGCGTCCCAGCCAGGCATGATCGGCGGCTGACTCGGCCGCCCGGTCTGCGGGTCGACCGGACCGGGAATCGAGACCCCGATGCCGCCGAGGGTCTGCCGGTCGATGCCGGCGCCGTCGAGCAACCGCAGGAACGACTCCACGAGCGTTGTCAGCAGGGCCTTCGGTCCGTCCAGGACGGCGACGTCCAGTCTCTCGTCGGCCAGGATCGCACCATCCAGCCGGGTGAGCGCGGTCCGGCTGTGCGTTGTGTCGACGGCCGCGACCGCGAGTACGGAGTTCTCCACGTTGAACTCGAGACGCAACGGCCGGCGTCCGCCGGTCGCGTGACCGCCGTCGGTCTCCCGGATCAGCCCGCTCTCGAGGAGCGCGTCGACGCGTTGTGCCACGGTCACCCGGCTCAGGCCTGTCACTTCCTGGATCTCGCGCCGCGTCGCCGCGTCGCCGCCACGAATCAACTGCAAGACATCGCCCGGTCCCGAACTCATCAGCCGCCTCTCCCCCTGACTCTCGACCTGACCCACGCCATCATCCCTTGTCGGCGCCGCTGGTCAGCCCTTCGGTGAGCGACCGCTCGGCAACGCCGTACAGCAGGACGATCGGGACGGTGAGCAGCACCGAGCCTGCCATCAGTACGGTCTTGGGCACCTCGATGCCGTTCGACAGCTGGGACAGACCGAGCGACACGGTCCACAGGTCACGTTTGGCGGTGAGGAAGAGCAAGGCGAAGAGGAACTCGTTCCAGGCGATCATGAACACGTACAGTCCGGTCGACAGGATCGTCGGGAGCGCCAGCGGCGTGATGATGCTGCGCAGGATCCGGTACCGCGACGCGCCGTCCACCATGGCGGCTTCCTCGATACTGATCGGGATCGTGGTCACGTACGTCCGCAGCATGACGATCGAGACCGGAACCGTCTGAGCGATGTAGACGATCACGAGCCCGAGCAGCGACTCGCGGATGCCGAGCGCGGAGAACCCGACGAACAGCGGGATCGCGATGATGATGCTCGGGAAGAGGTAGACGGCCAGGAACAGCGCACTGATCTGACGACGGCCGAAGAACTTCAGCCGCGACAGTGCGTAGGAACCAGGAACCGCGACCAGCAACGTCACGATCCCCGTCGCACTCGCCACGATCGCGGAGTTGCCCATGAAGTGCGCGAACCCCTGACCACCCTGGTCGACCGACTTCAAGACGTTCCGGTACGTCGTCAACGTCAGGTCCTGCAGTGGAATCCAGAGCCGATCCGGATGCAGCAGCAGCTGCTCGATCGGGACGAAACTCAGCTCGACCATGTAGTAGAACGGGAAGATCGTCACCAGGACCAGCAGCACGATGACGACCCAGCGGAGGATACCGAAGACCAGCGTCTGTACGGCGATGCGGCTCACGACTCCTCCGTTCCCCGGCCGGAGAAGAACCTGACGTACACGAACAGGCTGACGGCGAGGATCGCCGACAGTACGAGCGCGTTCGCCGCCGCGCCGCCGATGTCGAAGCTGCCGAGCAACGTGTCGTACACCCGTACGGCGGCAACCTCGGTGCCGGCTCCGCCACCGGTCAGCAAGAAGACGTCGTCGAACTTGTTGAACGTCATGATCAGGCGCAGCACCGACAGCAGTGCGATCACCGGCAGCAGCTGCGGAAGTACGACGAACCGGAACTTCTGCCACGGAGTCGCGCCGTCGACGACCGCTGCTTCCTCGACGTCCTTCGGCAGCCCGACCAGGCGGGCCGTGATGAACAGGAACGCGAACGGGAAGTACCGCCAGATCTCGAAGGCGATCACGGTCATCAGCGCGTACGGCGAGCGGCCGAGGAAGTTCACCGGATCCGACCAGCCGAGGACGTGGGTACCGAACGCGTTCACGATCCCGAACTGCGGATTGAGCATGATCTGCCAGACGAACGCGACCGCGACGACCGGGGCGACATACGGCAGCAGCATGAACGACCGGAACAGTCCCCGGCCGCGGAACGGCGTGCGGAACGAGAGCGCCGCGATCAGCCCGACGAGGATCGAGCCCGCCGTCGAGAAGACCGAGTACACGACCGTCGTCCCGAGCGAGCTCCAGAACTCGCTGTCCTCGAGCACGGCGGTGAAATTGTCCAGCGTGAGCGGATTCGCCAGGCCCTTGGTCGCGATCGTGGTGAAGTCGGTGAGCTGGAACGCGAGGATGACATTCCAGATCACCGGGACCACGATCACGGCAACGATGATGATCGTCACGGGCAGAACCAGAGCCAGTCCGGCCCGGTTGTCACGGCGAGCGGTCGCCGAACGGCGCCGGCGACGCGCCGGAGTCGCCGCCGGTGGCCGTTCGAGGTTCGTGACGGTCATTTCAGCTTTGCCTGCAGCTGGGAGACCTGGTCGGTCGCCTGAGTCGCCGCCTTCTGGGCATCGATGGCGCCGTTGCCGAGCTCACCGATCACCTTCGGGACCACCAACTGTGTGTTCACCGGCCCGAGCAGCGCGCCCTGGCCCTGTGGAATCGCCCATCGGTTGATGCTCTTCGGCGCGTTCTCCAGTGCGGTGATCGTCGCGGCGTCGTAGATGTCGCTGAGCGGCTTCTTGGTGTCGACGCCGGCCTTGAGCGCCTTCCAGCCGGTGCTGAACTTGTTCGGGTCGTTCGCGTCCCCGGTCCGCACCGGCACCTTGCCCTCAGGCGCCATCCCGAGCCACTGCAGGTAGCCGGTGGACATCATGTACTCGACGAACTTCTCCGCGGCATCGACCTTCTTCCCGGTCTTGGCGGAGACGACCCACGACGTGATCTCGCCGTACGTACCGCCGCCTGCTCCCCCGGACGGGCCGCGGATGTCGGTCACGATGCCGGAGTTCTTGGCCAGCCAGGCCGGGTCGGCCTTGCACTGCGGGCAGGTCGGCAGCGCGTCCTTCCGGAGGCCCGCCAGCTCGTCCAGGATGTACGTCGACCAGTCCACCATCGCGGCCTGACCGGCGAAGTAGCTCGCGCGGGTGGTGTCGACGGTCTGCGTGCCCTTGGGCGAGTACTTCTGCGCCAGGTCGCCGTACAGACCCCAGGTCTGTCCACACTCGGAGGAGTTCAGCTTGATCTCGCGGTTTTCGCCGACCAGCTGACAGTTGTTGCCGAGGGCAAGGCTCTCGAAGGTCTGCGACGTGAACACGTCGGCCGGATCGGTGGCCAGTGTGATGCCGTAACGGCCGCCGGTGGTCAGTTTCTGCGCGGCCGTCCGGAGGGTGTCGTACGTCGTCGGCGGCTCGAGCCCGGCCTGCTGGAACAGGTCCTTGCGGTAGACGAGGATCTGCGCGTACGCCGAGTCCGGCACCGCGAGCTGATCGCCGTTGTCCCTGGTCAGGTCGAGGGCCGACGAGGCGAACGTCTTCTCCCCGAGCTTGTCGACGATCGCCTTGGCCGCGTCCTTGTTCGCGATCTTCTGGTCGTTCAGCTGGCGGGTGCTCGACAACGAGATCGCGCCCATCACGTCGGGCAGCTTCCCGGACAGGGCCGACGAGGCGACGAGCTGCGGGAACTGCGCCTCGTCGATCGCGACCAGGTCGACCTTGACGCCGGTCTCCTTCGTGAACGCGGCGGCGATGGCCTTGGTCGTGTTGATGCGGTCCGGCTGGTTCTCCAGCGACCACACGGTGATCGTCTGCGGGGCGCCGGCGTCGCCGCCATCGTCGCTGCCGGAGCATCCGGCCAGCGTCGCCGTAGCCATCGCTGTCACCAGGAGCGCGGCCGCCGCTGTGCGCGAACCCATGATCCCAACTCCTCTCCGAAGGGGCACGACTGGACAGTACTGCAACATCTGCATAGCGTCTATACAGAAGTTGTAAACCGATAGTGCTAATGTCGCCGTCACCGTCAGCGCAAGGAAGTCACACCGTGCCAACACTCCTCAGGTTCTCCGCGCCACGCGTCGTCGAGGTGATCGACGTACCGGCGCCCGCCCTGCTCCCGGGGCAAGTGCGCGTGCGCACGCTGTACTCCGGCATCTCCGCCGGCACTGAACTCACCGCGTACCGCGGAACGAACCCGTACCTGACCCGTCAATGGGACCCGGACATCCGGCTGTTCCGCGACGGCGCCCCGGAGTCGCCCGGCTATCCGCTGGACGGTTGGGGCTACTCCGAGGTCGGCGAGATCATCGAGACCGCTCCGGACGTAGGCGCCGCGGTCTCCGTGGGCGACACCGTCTGGGGTATCTGGGGCCACCGCGGCGAGGCCGTCCTACCGGTCGAGGCGGTCGCGGGACACCAGCTGCCGACCGGCCTCGACCCGCTCGCCGCCGCCTTCGTCCGGGTCGGCGCGGTCGCGCTGAACGGCGTACTCGCGGCCGATCTCGGCGTCGGCTCCACCGTGGCGATCTTCGGCCAAGGCGTGATCGGCCTACTGGCGACTCGCTTTGCGGTCCTGAACGGCGCGACTGTCATCGCGATCGACGCGATCGAGGGTCGCCGGAACCGCGCACTCGCATGGGGCGCGGCGCATGCTCTCGAGCCCGGGGCGGACGTGGCCCTGCGGATCCGTGAGCTGACCGGCGGGCAAGGCACCGACACCGCGATCGAGCTCAGCGGCAACTACGCGGCGCTCCGGGACGCGGTGCGTACAGTGGGCGCGGACGGAACCGTCGTCGCGGCCGGCTTCTACCAGGGCGACGCGGCGTCGCTGCGACTCGGTGACGAGTTCCACCACAACCGCGTGCAGATCCTCGCCTCGCAGATCGGCTCGGTCCCGAACCGGCTGCGCGCCCGCTGGGACGTACCGCGCTTGCAGCGGACCGTGGTCGACACGTTGGCGAAGGGCGCGATCGATACCACTTCGCTGGTCACCCACCGGTACCGACTCGAGGACGCACCGGCGGCGTACGAGATGCTCGACGTCGATCCGGCCGCAGCCCTGCAAGTCGTTCTGGACTTCTCATGACGCCGATCACGCTGCAGGAGCAGCACCTTCCCGGCGCCAGCCTCGAGGAGAAGTTCGAGACCGCGACCGCGTGGGGGTTCGACGGCATCGAACTACGGGCCCAAGGCAACTTCGTGTTCGAGTCCCGGTTGCCGGAGCTGCGGCGGGCGCACGCGAACGGCGTGCTGATGCCCACCGTCTGCGTGGAAATGAGCCACTTCATCGGCGCGTTCGACGACGACCTGCGCCGCGACGCGATCGCCCAGCTGCGCTCGCAGTTGACCGTGATGGCTGAGATCGAGGGCCGCGGCGCGATGACACCGGCGTCGTACGGGATGTTCTCCCGGCGGCTCCCACCGTTCGAACCGCCGCGGTCCGCGGAGGCTGACCACGCCGTTCTCGTAGAAGCGCTGGGGACACTCGGCGAGCACGCCCGCTCGGTCGGCGTCGAGCTCTACCTGGAACCGCTCAACCGGTACGAGGACCACATGGTCAACCGGCTCCAGGACGCTGCCTTGCTGATCAAGGAGGTCGGTCTCGACTCGGTACGCGTCGTCGCCGACACGTACCACATGAACATCGAGGAGGTGGATCCGGCCGCCGCTCTGCAGTCGGTCGCCGACTGCCTCGGGCACGTCCAGGCCAGCGACTCGAACCGGCTGGAGCCCGGTGCCGGACACGTGGACTGGGCGCTGTTCGGCGCAACACTGCGTTCGATCGGGTACGACGGCACCATCGCGGTGGAATCGCGGCTGTCCGGCGAGGCCGCGGCGGTCCTGCCGCGCGTCCCCGCACTCTTGCGGAGGTATCTGTGACCGCCTCGACCACGGTCGCGCGCGCGATCCGCGTCCTGGAAGCGAACTGGAACGGGTCCCACACCCTCCCGGCGACCGGTCTGTACCCGCACCAGTGGAGCTGGGACTCCGGCTTCATCGCGATGGGCCTGCGGCATGTGTCCCCGCGCCGAGCCGGCCAGGAACTCGACTCCCTGCTGGCCGGCCAGTGGGCCGACGGACGCATCCCGCAGATCATCTTCGACCCGCACCGCGACCAGGAGTACTCCCCCGGCGCGGCCTTCTGGCGGTCGGAACTCCTCGACGCGTCGCCGGACGACGTACTGACCGCCGGACTGGTGCAGCCGCCGAACCACGCCTGGGCGGTGTGGAAGATCCACGTCGCCGATCCGGCCGAATCGAGCAGGCGATGGTTCCTGCAGCGGGCGTACCCACGGCTGATCGCCTGGCACGAGTATCTCCTGACCCGTCGAGACCGCGGCCGCAACGGGCTGGCGTGCGTCGTGCATCCGTGGGAATCCGGAACCGACAACTCTCCGCTGTGGGACGACGTACTGCGGACCGTGCCGACCGAGGCGCGGACTCCGATAGAGCGCCCGGACCTGCTGCACGCCGACGCCACGGAACGTCCCACCGAACGGGACTACGGCCGGTACTTCTGGCTCGCGGAACGTTACCGCGACCACAGCTGCGACGACGCCGACCCCGAGTACCCGTTCCTGATGGAGGATCCCGGCTTCAATGCCCTGCTCGCCGTGTCCGAACTCGCACTGGAGCGGATCGCGGGCGAACTCGGCCTCGACGGTACCCCGCACGCCGAACGCGCCCGGCGGATCGTCGACGCGCTCGACACACTGTACGAACCGGCCATCGGCTGCTACACGGCGCGCAACGTCCGCGACGGCAGTCTCGCCACACCCGCAACGGTGAACGGTCTGCTCCCGCTGCTGCTCCCGGACGCGCCGCACACGCCTGAGTTGCTCCACACGCTGCTCGGGCCGCGCTTCCTCGGCAGCGGCGCAGCGCTCGTGCCCAGCTACGACGCGACCGCCGACGACATCGATCCGCAGCTCTACTGGCGCGGTCCCGCCTGGTTCAACATGAACTGGATGATGATCATCGCGCTCTCCAACCTCGGATACACCGAGGTCGCCGGCCGGCTCGCGACGACAGCGGCAGAACTTGCCCGCGGCAACAATTTCCCCGAGTACGTGAACCCCTGGACCGCAACCGCCCACGGCACCCGCAACTTCAGCTGGACAGCGGCACTCTGCCTCGACCTCGCCTCCGGGACCGACCAACCGCTCCTCTAGCTCGACGAGCCGAGCGGCCCAGGTTGAAGTCCTGGCAGTGTTGTCCTTGGCCGCCTGTGCACGACCGCGGGCACCCTCGTGCCCAGTTGTTCGCGGCAACTCCGGGACCGTGATGCGGTCTGTCTCGCCAGGGAGGGTTGTGCGTCAGGTCGTGGTCCGCGGCGTCAGAGCCAGTCACTCTACGATCCCGCCTGAGATCGCCAATTTACCGTGCGTGACCTTCGCGAATGTCAGGCGCGTTATTCGCGAGCTTGCATCTTCCCGACGATGGCTGGTGCTTCTTCAGTTGGTCGTGACTGTGCGTCGCCTCACATGGCTTCGCTGCGGGTCGGTGTCGACGGCCTTCGTGGGGTTTATGGTTTCGGGGATTGCGATAGGGTTTGTGGATGGCTTCGTTGCGGGCGTTGGAGTGTTTGGTGGCGGTCGCGGACTCGGGGTCCATTACCCAGGCGGCGCGGATGCTGCATTCGTCGCAACCTGCTGTGTCGCATCAGCTTGCTGCTCTGGAACGGGAGACCCGGACCGCGCTGATTCGTCGGGAGCCTCGGGGCGTCAAGCTCACGCCGGCTGGTCGAGCGGCGGTTGCCGATGCGAGGCGGGCGATCGAGGCGGCCGCGTCGGCTGTGCGCCTGGCGCGCGCTGCCGGTGATGCTTCCGGTGGATCGCTGCGCCTGGCTTGTGCGCAGAGCTTGACCGTGCCGATGCTCGCCCCTGTCATCCGCGACTGGCACCGTCGGCACCCGCAGGTGGCGATCAGCCTGCGAGAGTCGGTGGTACCGGGCGAGCTCCTCGGACTCGTCGACTCCGACGAGGTCGACATCCTGCTGGTGCCGGGGCCCGTGTCCGAGCACTACACGACAACTCCCGTCGCCGAGGAAGAGATCGTACTGACGGCGCCTAGCAACCATCGCCTGGCCCAGCAGCCGTCAGTGACCTTGGGCGACCTCGACGGCGTTCAGCTCGTTCACTTCGCTGCGGATAACGGTCTGAGCGGCTGGCTCGATCGATCGCTGACCAGCGCCGGCGTTCGCCCCGAGACCGTGATGCGGACGTCGGTCACGGCGGCAGCACCCCAGCTTGCCGCCGCCGGCTTGGGCGTCGCCGTCACCCCGATCAGCGCGGTGAGCGCCGGGCTGCCTGGAGCGGTTCGCTCGTTCTCACCACGCTGGATCAGGCAGCTTGTCGCGGTCTCGCCCGGAGACCTGGACCCGCTCGCCGCCCGGTTCGTCGCCGGCCTGGGCACCCGCGGCGTCCGGGTGCCTCGCGACGTGAAGGCTCAACTCACCGCCGACGACGCACCGGATTCTCCCAAGTAGGCGCGGGGTCAGGCACTGGCCGCCTCCGCGGCGCGGGCCAGGCGTTCGACCCACTCCTGGTGGTAGCGATACAGCGCACCGGGACGCTTGCGCCCGAGCTCCTCGAGAAAGAAGGCGCCCTGCTGGGTTTCCTCGGTCAGTACGTGACAGCCGTCGTCGGTCGGCGTGATCACCCAGCCGTGGTAGGCGCGCGAACCGGTCTCGTCGCCGTCGACCAAGGTCTCCCACGAAAGCCTTCTGAACGGCTCGAACTCCGTCACCTGCAGGCTCATCGGAAACCCCACCGTGACCCGGCTGTACCTGCTTCCGAGCGCCAGTTCCCGCTCACCGCTCAAGATCCTGACCTGGTCCTCGGGGGGAAAGTAGTCAGACCAGTTCTCGGCGTCGACGAGAAGCTCCCAGACCTTCTCGGGCGGGGCTGACACGTCGATGTCATTGAGCGCGTAGATCGCCGATGTCTTCGGGTGGTACTGCTCCGGCCACTTCACCTTGTCATACATCGGTTCCCCTTCTGACTGCCAGCGAGAAGTCGTAGTTCTTTTCGCCCCAGCGGCCCAGGCCCATGACCAGCAGGCCGGTTTCCTCCAGTACGCGCGCCATCACCAGCGGACCGGCGTACACCGCTCGCAGTCCAAGGCTTTCGATGAACGAAGTCACCACGTCCTTTGCCGGACCTTCATTGCCTGCGAAGAGCGCATCCAGCTGTTCGTTGCGGGACAACACGGCACCGAAGATCGTGTTGAACGCCTTGAAAACCTCGGTGGAGTCCCCTGTCACCTCGGCGATCTCCTGCGCTACGGACGTCTCGGCCGCGACATGCCGGCCGCCGTAGTCGCTGAGGTCGAAGGTGTTGGAGATGTCGATGATGATCTTGCCGTCCAACGCTGTGCCGTACTGCTGCACCACCGGGACGGCGTTCTGCCACGGAACCGCGAGGATGACTATGTCCCCGCTCGGGGCGGCGTCCATCGAAACAGCCGTGGATCCGCCTCCAACGGTGCGCGCCAGGGTCGATGCCTTGTCCGTGTCGCGACCGACGAACTCGACAGTGTTTCCACCGGCCACCGCTCGGTCACCCAGAACCTTCGCCATGTTCCCGAGGCCGATGATGCTGATGCTTGCCATGATTGGTGCCTCCTACAGTTGTTGTGCTTGTCGTTCAGTGCTGAACAGCCACGGAGGCCCTGACGGCCTCAAGCCCGGCGGCCTGCGAAACGATCGGCGCGTAGCCGAGTTCGGCTACTGCTTTGTCCGTACGCAGGGTGCACTCCTGCCCCAGGAACCACCGGGCCGGTACTGGAACCACCTCGGCCGCCGTCTTGGCATCGAGCTCAGGAATCGGCCCGTCCACGCCGTAGATCTCGAACTGGGCTTCCAGGAACTCGCGCAGGACGACCCGGTGCTGGTCGGTCACGAAGTAGGCCTCGCCGGGCCGGCCGCGCTGCCATCCGAGCAGCAGTCCTTCGACGACGTTGTCCACGTACGTCACATCGGTCGTGAACCGGCCGCCCTCGATCCATGCGAACTGTCCAGCCTTGGCGGACGCCACGAGGCCCTCGACGAGCATGCTCTCTGGGCCCCAGACGAACCTCGGGCGGATCGACACCGTGGCGAGGTCCGTGGCATTCGCATCGAGCACGATCTTCTCGGCCTCGGCCTTCACCGCTGAATACACGCCCTCCGAATCCGGTCGCAGTGGTGCGGTCTCGTCGGCTTCGACCAGCGGATCGCCCGCGAGGAGCGCGGCTTCGGTTCCGCAGTGGACGAACCGGGGTACGTTGCCGAAGCGCGCCGCGTCCACCGCCGCCAGAGTGCCGCCGACAGACACCAATTCCTGCCGCGCACGATCCGCGGAGATGTCGGTTTCGGCTGCAAGATGGAACAAGACGTCGCTACCGACCACTGCGTCGCGCCAGGTAGTTGCGTCTGGCAACGTACCTCGTACGGGTTCGGCACCGAGGTCGGCCACGACCTCAGCGGACGCGTCGCTCCGTACCAGGGCCCGAACCGAGTGGCCCTCCGCTACGAGCCGGCGCACCAGCGCCCGACCGATGAATCCCGAACCGCCGGTGACAAATGTGCCTGCCATATCGCTCTCCTTTGTGAGTGTTTCTGGATGGGACTAGCGCGCCCAGCGCGGAAAGGCGTGCTGCCTGCCGGCGATGGTCGCGACCGTCGTGGGGATCATGATTGCCAGGGTTGCCCAAGGCACCGAGTTGATACCGAAGCCTGCGAGGAGGACGCCGCCGACGATCCCTCCGGCCGCGATACTCAGATTGAAGACAGTCACCAGGATCGACTGCACAGCATCCGTCGCCGCTGCGCGTACGCCGGCCGTGACGAAGAGTGTGGCGGAGCCACCGAAGCCGAGGCCCCAGACGGCAACACCCAGATAGAGGAGCACCGGGCTCACCTGCGCGAACCCGAGGACGAGAGCCCCGGCGCCGACGACGACCGTGCTGAGGACAATGAGCCGGCGGTGGTGCGGGTCGACGAACGTACCGGTTGCCCAGATGCTGAGCAGCGCGGCAAGGCCGAACGCCAGCAGGACCCATTGGATCTGGCCGCCGACGCCCGCGGCCGCTGTCAGCGGACCGATGTACGTGTACAAGATGTTGTGGGCAATCATGAATCCCGCGACGACCCAAAGAATCGACGCGATGCCACGGGTACGGAGAATTGTCGCGACGGGTACATGGCCGCCCGCCGGCCGGCCCGGAAGGTTGGGCAGAGACAAGAGCACCCAGGCAATCAGAGCGATGCTGACCACTGCCGTTGCAATGAAGGTCACCTCCCACCCGGCCGCGTCTCCGAGCAGAGTGCCCGCCGGAAGCCCGAGCGCGAGCGCGACAGGAATGCCCGCCATCGCGATGGCGATCGCCTTGCCCTGGAAGGCTTCTCCGGCGATCCGGGCCGCGTAGCCGCCGATGTTCGACCAGATCAGTCCCGCTCCGACACCGGCGACCACACGCGCAACGAGGATCAACGCGAAGCTGTTGGCGAGTCCCACGACCGCGTTGGCCACAGCGAAGGTGATCAGCGCCGCAACCAGTACGGAGCGGCGCCCTCGCGTCTTCAGTGCCGCATTGAGCGGGATGGCGGTGAGCGCTGTCGCCAAGGCATACACCGTGATGGTCTGGCCCACGGCGGATTCCGAGCGTTCGAGGCTTTGGGACATGCCCTGCAGCAGCCCGGCGGGGATCGTCTCGTTGATGATTCCCAGGAATCCTGCCGCGAACAGGGCCAGCAGGCCGCCCAGCGGGAGGCGCACCTTTTCCTTGACGAGGGACTCTTCGTTCGTCGCTGACGACATGATTGCCTTCCGGTGAAATCGTGATGGGCCCTTACAGTTCGGACTCAACGCGAGCCGACTCGGCGGCAATACCAGGACTAACCGTCGAAACGTTTGGGTGCGGTATTCATCCCTTCGATGGGTCGGCCAGGTGCGCGATCCGGCCGGTTCCGGTCACTCGCCGCAGATCCATCGACGGCCGACGTCTCACGCTGCTAAGAAGGCGACATGCTTGCCATCGACAGGAAAGCCGTGGTGACCCGGCACCGGGTGTTGCGCGACGCAATCAACACCCACAGCCCGCTCCAGGTCGGCAACGGCCGGTTCGCCTTCGGGGTCGACGTCACGGGCCTGCAGACGTTCGTGCCGTTCAACACGATGTCGGAGTGGGGATGGCACAGCTTCCCGTTGCCGCCCGGACAGCAGCCATCGGATTTCCACGGCGAGGTCTGGGACACCCACGGCCGCGCGGTCGAGTACCCCATCCCGAACCCGGCCCAACCTGAACAGTCCCGCTGGCTCTATGCCAACCCGGCGCGCATCAACCTCGGCCGCGTCGGCCTGGAGCTCACCCTCCCCGACGGCCGTATCGCCGTCGCCGACGACCTGACGGCCATCCGGCAGGAGCTCGATCTGTGGACCGGCATCATCGACAGCCACTTCGAGTTGGCCGGCGAACCGGTACACGTCCGCACCTGCTGTCACCCCGACCAGGACGCCGTCGCCGTGGAGATCGACTCACCTCTAGTCGCGGTCGGCCGGCTGGCCGTCTTCCTCGATTTCCCGTACGCCGATCAGCAGGAATTCGCGGAACAGGTCGGGACGTACGGCGAGCCGGATGCCCATCAGACGACGGCGACGACGTACGCCAACCGTGCCGACATCACCCATCGGATGGACTCCACCGAGTACCACGTCGAGATTGTCTGGGAGGGTCGCGGCGTCTTCGCGAGCGCGGAGGCGGACGGCGGCGAGCTTGTTGCCCGCGACAACGAAGCTCTGTCGATCGGTGCCGCCGGCCGGCATCGCTACCGGCTCGGCGCAGTCGGCGGGACCGATCGGCTGCACTTCGTCTGCACGTACGCCCCGGCTCCGGCGGCACAGTCTTCTTCGGCCGATGTGTCGACTGCGGAGACGTTCGCGGCGAGCACTCGCGGCTGGCGGCAGTACTGGCTGTCCGGCGGCGCGGTCGATCTGTCCGAGAGCAAGGACCCGCGCTGGCATGAGCTGGAGCGACGGATCGTACTCTCGCAGTACTTGCTGCGCGTCAACGAAGCAGGCTCACTGCCACCGCAGGAGTCCGGCCTCGTCAACAACAGCTGGCACGGCAAGTTCCACATGGAGATGTACTGGTGGCACGGTGCGCACTGGGCGCTGTGGAACCGCTGGCCGATCCTCGAACGCAGCCTGACCGTCTTCGACCGCTTCCACGACTCGGCGCGGGAACGCGCGCAGCAGCAGGGCTTCCAGGGTGCACGGTGGCCGAAGTGCACGACGGCCGATGGCAGGGAGGCCCCGCACGTCATCCATGCCCTGCTGATGTGGCAGCAACCGCACCCGATCTTTCTGGCCGAGCTGGACTACCAGGCGCATCCCACCGAGGCCACGCTGCGGAAGTGGCACGACATCGTTGCCGACACCGCCGACTTTCTCGCCTCCTGGGCGTTCTGGGACGACAGCACGAGCCGGTACGTACTCGGCCCGCCGATGCATCTCGTGTCGGAGAACACCGATCCCAAGACCACCCAGAACCCCACCTTCGAGCTCTCGTACTGGAGGTTCGGCCTCCGGATCGCGCAACAGTGGCGCGAACGGCTGGGATTGCCCTGCAACCCCGAATGGCAGCGCGTCCACGACAGGCTCGCGGCACTACCGGTCCAGGACGATTCCTACGTTCTGTACGAGGGTGTCGAGAACATGTGGACGGAGAAGAACTACGAGCACCCGGCGCTGATCGGCGCATTCGGCTGGCTGCCGGGTGACGGCGTCGGCATCCCCACGATGGGCCGCACCGCTGACCGGGTCTTCACCGGCTGGAGGTTCTCACGCACCTGGGGCTGGGACTTCCCGATGCTGGCGATGTCCGCCGCGCGTCTCGGACGCCCGGACGACGCGGTCGACTTCCTGCTGCACCCGTCGGCCGGCTTCCAGTTCGACGACGCCGGCCTGGCCAGCGGCGGACCGTTCCCCTACTTCCCGAGCAACGGCGCCCTCCTCTACGCCGTCGCCTTCATGACCGCTGGCTGGCACGGTGCGCCGGACCACCACGCCCCCGGATTCCCCGCCGACGACCGCTGGGTGGTGCGCTCCGAGGGCCTCGCCCCAGCCCTGTGACGCCCCTCGTTCGCTGAAAGGTCAGCCTGAGCCCGACTCGCGGGCACGGTGCGTGTAGGTGCGGGGCAGCTAACTACCGGGACGGGCCTTGTCAGGCGAGGGTGGCGAGGTCGGTTGGGGTGAGTTGGATGGCGCCGGCGGCGAGGTTTTCCTCGAGGTGGGACGGGTTGCCGGTGCCGGGGATGGCCAGGACGTTCGGGCCTTGATGGAGGGTCCAGGCGAGGCGGATCTGTTGTGGTGAGGCGCCGTGCTGTGCTGCGAGCTTCTCCACGGCCGCGGAGTGGTCGGCATCCGCGCCGGTCTCGCGCTGCGCACCGGCGATCGCGAAGAACGGCACGTACGCGATGCCCCGCTCCGCGCACTGCCGGATCAGCTCGTCCTCCTCGCCGCGCAGGTCGATCGCGTAGCTGTTCTGTACGCACGTCACCGGCGCGATGGCCAGCGCCTCGTCGAGATGGTCGCTGCGTACGTTCGAGATCCCGAGCCGGCGGATCAGGCCGGCGTCGCGCAGGTCCGCGAGCGCGCCGAACCGCTCCGCGATCGAGTCGGCGCCCGGCTTCTTCATGATCCGCAGGTTCACCACGTCCAGGTTGTCGACGGCGAGCTGCCGCAGGTTCGTCTCGACCTGGGCGCGCAGCTCGGCCGCGGTCGCCGCGTGGTGGAAACCGCGCTCGGGATTCTCGCCCGGCCCGACCTTGGTGGTGATGACGAGGTCATCCGGGTACGGCGCCAGTGCCTCGCGGATCAACTCGTTGGCGTACCGGACCTCGCCCTCGCCGACGCCGAGCGTCCCACCCGGCGACCGGTAGAACGCGGCCGTGTCGATGTGATTCACCCCGAGCTCGACCGCCCGGCGCAGGACCTTGATCGCGACCGAGCGATCGGGATTCGGGGTGATCCGCATGGCGCCGAAGCCCATCCGGTGGACGGTGACGTCGCCGAGCGTCCAGTCCCCGGCGGCGGCTGCTGTGATGTTCATTCCTCGACTGCTCCTCTGGTCCGTACGGAGATGATTCGGGAAGGCCGACTTCGAGCGCCCGATGATCGAGCAGCTGCTGCGCTCGTCGATCTGAAGGTGCCCTGACAAACGCAAAGGCTGGGACCCGGTTCATCCCGGAAGTCCCAGCCTTGTCTACCTCGGTAATTATCTCACCCCCTGAACGTCGGTACCAAACCGGCTGTCAGAGGTTGGGCAGGATCTGTTCGAAGAACACGCGGTCGGAGGTGAAGACCGGCTCGAGTTGGGAGAACTCGCGGGCGGTGACCCATCTGGCGTCGCTGACCTCTCCCGGATGGATGACCAGGTTGCCTTCTTCAGGTTCGGCGGTCCACCAGTGCAGGATGAATGCGGCGTCGTCGGTCTGTGATTCCCAGACCTTGGCGATGGGTGTCACCGTGAGGCCGACTTCCTCACGTACCTCCCGGACCAGGGCTTCTGCCTGCGTTTCGCCAGGATCGAGCTTGCCGCTGAGCGGAGCCCAATAGCCCGGTAGCCGGACCGTCGGGCCGCGCTGAATGACGAGCACCCGTCCGGATCGTCGCACCACCGCGACAATCGCCTCTCGCTGATCCATCACGTACCTCCGCTGGTTGTTCCGGGGCTCAACTGGCGACGGCGTCCAGCGGCGTGGGGATGCGCGACAGGAAAGCGCTGACGGCGTCGCCGAACTCCTGATGGTGGGTGAGGTAGAGGTCGTGGCCGGCGCCATCGACGGTCACCAGCTCAGTGCCTGGCCGCCGTTCGATCATCTCCATCGCGTGATCCAGCGGGACGACAGGGCTGTCGCCACCCCGGACGAGGAGTGCGGGCTGATCGCTTCCGGTCCAGTCGTCCCACCACGTACCGATCACGCCCCGCTTGGTCGCATGCATGGCTGCGGGCCGCCAGTGGAAGCCCCAGCCGCGCTCGTCCTCGAACGCGCTCTCCTGGAAGTGGTCGACCGACCCGAAGCCCCGCACCTTCTCACCGATCGCGAGCTGGAGAGCTCGCAAGGTCGGGAACCGTTCCGGAAACTCGTCGAGCCAGGGGTTGGTGAAGTCGCCGACCTCGACCGGTACGTCGACGGCGACGAAGGCCCGTACCAAATCGGGTCGCCGGGCGGCGAGCTGATAGGCGTTGAGAGCACCGAGGGAGTGACCGACGACGACCGCGGGACCGATCCCGAGCGCCTCGATGGCGTCTGCGGCGTCGGCGAGGAAGGCCTCCCGCCCGTACTCCCCGGGCTCGTCCGACAGGCCATGACCACGCTGGTCGAGGCCGATGACGCGCCAGGCCGGACCGAGGCGGTCGGCGAGAGTCATCCAGGCGCGTCCGCGCCCGAACGTGCCGTGGAGAGCGAGGATCGGATCGCCGGAGCCGCCGGTGTCCACGTAGGCGAGCCGGACGTTGTCGCGAGTTGAGAGCTGTCTTGTCTGCATGCTTTGACTCTAATCGAGGCACTCGATTCGAGTCAACACTTTTCGAGTCGGGTCGATAAGATGGCAGGATGCTGACCTTGAGCATCCTCGGCTTCCTGTACGAGCGGCCGATGCATGCGTACGAACTCCGGCGAAAGCTCTCCGGGCTGTCCGGACACATCCGCCCGGTCAGCGACGGCGCGCTCTATCCGGCGATCAACAGGCTGGAGAAGGCGGGCCAACTCACCCGCCATCAGGAGCCGGGCAGCGGGGCGACGCCGCGCCAGGTCCTCTCGCTCACGGAGGCGGGCCGGGACGAGCTCATGCGCCGCCTGGCCGAGCCCGCCGAGGTGGAGCTCACCGACCGGAACTCGTTCCTGACGCTGCTCGCCTTCCTCGGATACCTGAAGGATCCGGCGGATCAGGTGCGCGTACTTCGCCGGCGGCTGGAGTTCTACGAGCAGCCCGCGAGCTACTTCTACGACGACGGCCGGCCGATGCGCGCGGCGGAGATGACCGATCCGTTCCGCAAGGCCATGCTGACCCTCGCCGCAACAACCAAAAAAGCGGACATGGAGTGGCTCCGAACCACCATCGAAGACCTCTCCAACACCTCCCGCTGACCGCACGCACCAACCCCGCGGTCCTGGCCATGCTCTGTCGGTGAGCCTTCCGGCTTCTGCGCGACATCGGCGAGGGCGAGGCGTCACGATCTGGTTACTGGTGTAACGCGGGGCTGGGTTGTGGCGATTAGCGGGGCACAGAGCCACGGAGGCTTGCGACTACAGGTGTGCCGGGAAGTCTGGTCGGCGACGTCCTGCCCTATGCCCGAACACCAGGAGTCCATCGTGCTCAATCCTCTTCGCCCGGTTGCGATCGCCGGCGCCGCGCTCGTCCTGACCTTGGCCGGCTGCTCCGGCGGCTCCGGTAAGGGGTCGGCCGCTCCGTCGGCGAGCAGTTCCGTTACGACGAGCACGACCAGTACGACGCCCACGCTCGCGTCGACGACCTCTGCGACGCCGGCCGCAACACCCACAGTTGCGCCGTCGACGCCCGCGCCGAAGGCGGTACGTACCGCTGCCGAGCTCACCAAGGCCCTTCTGGTGCTGACCGACCTGCCGGCGGGGTTCTCGATCGACAAGGACACCGCTGACGACGGACCTGCCGTGACCGTCTCGTCGAAGGACTCGCGCTGCGCCCGCCTCGTCGCGCTCACGAATGCCGACAACCCGCCCGGTTCCAAGTCGTCCGCTGCCCGGTCGTACTCCGGCGGCGCGCAAGGACCGTTCATCGATGAAAGCCTCGACTGGATGGGTTCGACCACCGCGGTGGCTGCACTGCAACGGTCCTTCCAGAAGGCCGTCGCGAGCTGCCGGACGATGTCCCTGACGATCCCCGGCGAGGGCCGCTCACCGATCAGCGTCAGCCAGGTCTCGGCGCCCAAGGCGGGAACCAATCCGTTCGCCGTACGCTTCAGCGCCACCGGCGGACCGCTCGACGGCCTCGAGGTGACCATGGTCACCACCGGCGTCGACGACGTCGTACTCGCCGTCACCGTCGTCGCCGGCGCCCCGGAAGACATCGACGGTGCGACCACCATCGCAGCAACAAAGGCGAAGGCCGCCTTGAGCACCGGCTCCGGAACCTGACCCAGCCGCCGGCCAACGCTCTCCGGACCGCCCGCAGCCCGGCTGCATTGCGGAGCCAGGCTCTGGGCCACGTCCGGTGGCGTGTCGTTGCCGGACGTCGGCCATAAGCCCAGTCACAGGTTCGCCGATCGTCGCCGTATCCGCCGTGGACCCGGAGCGGCAGAGTCGAGGTCGCGGGGGCAACCACGACGGGAGCGGCCACATGACCTTGACAACTGCGGTAGATCATCGCGGCCGGCGGCCGGTCCTGGTCGGCGTCGACGGTTCGGCCTCCGCGCAGGCGGCGCTCGCCTGGGCGGCGGTTGAGGCCTCGTACCGGCATTGTCCGCTGCACGTCGTTCACACCTTCAGCTGGCCGGTCATCGCGGACCCGTTCGGCCTCGACCTGACCGAACCCATGAACGACAGCAGGCGCGCGGCAGCCCCCGACGTCAGAGTGACCGCCGAACTGTTCAGCGGCGCGGCCGCACCGACCCTGCTCAGCCAGGCACACGCCGCCCAACTGGTTGTCGTCGGCAGTCGGGGTCTCGGCGGCTTCCGCGGGCTGCTCGTCGGCTCGGTCAGCGCCACCGTTGCTGCGCACGCCCCGTGCCCGGTGATCGTCGTCCACCCGCACCGCGACGGCACCGCGTTCCCCGTCTCGCCGGTCGGCCGGGTGGTCGTCGGCGTGGACGGGTCGGACGTCTCGGCGGCCGCGATCCGGTTCGCATTCCAGGAGGCCGAACGCCGCCGCGTCGGCATCACCGCCGTACACGCGGCGATGCCGACCCGACAGCATCCATCCCTGCAGGTCCCCGCGGACATCGTCGAGCAGGTCGACCAGCAACTGTTCGCCGCCGCGATGGAGAGCGAACGAGTTCTGGTCCCGGGCATCGACGTGGAAACGAAGCTGGTGCACAGTCACCCCGCCCAGGCTCTGATCGACGAAGCCGACGGCGCGGAGCTGATCGTGGTCGGATCACGCGGGCGTGGCGGCTTCACCGGGATGCTTCTGGGATCGGTCAGTCAGGCCGTACTGCACCATGCTCCGTGCCCGGTCGCCGTGGTCCACCCGCACCGGACGAGGGCTACGAAACGCTCGCCTGCGCACCAGTTCGCCGATCTGGAGGAGCAGGCATGACGCCGACGCCGCAAGGCCTGCCCGAGAGTCTGGGGCTGCATAGTCAGCTGCTCGATCTGGATCCCTCGGAGACCCAGGAGTGGCTGGAATCGCTGGACCAGGTCGTGGACCACGCCGGGCAGAACAGGGCCAGGTACTTGATGCTCAGCATTCTGCAGCGGGCCAGGGACCGGCGCGTCGGGGTCGCGAACCTGCTCAGTACCGATTACCTCAACACGATCGCTCCCGAGGCCGAGCCCGAGTTCCCGGGTGACGAGTACATCGAGCGGCGGATCCGGGCGTACAACCGCTGGAACGCTGCGGTGATGGTGCATCGGGCGCAGCGGCCGGGTGTCGGCGTGGGTGGACACATCTCCACGTACGCCTCGGCGGCTGCCCTGTACGAGGTTGGCTTCAACCACTTCTTCCACGGCCACGATGCGCCGGGCGGAGCCGATCAGATCTACTTCCAGGGCCATGCCTCGCCGGGGATCTACGCGCGGGCGTTCCTGGAGGGTCGGCTGAGCAGCGATCAGCTCGACGGGTTCCGTCAGGAGTTCTCGTACGCCGGCCTCGGCGGCGGACTGCCGTCGTACCCGCATCCGCGGCTGATGCCTGACTTCTGGGAGTTCCCGACCGTGTCGATGGGACTCGGGCCGATCAACGCGATCTATCAGGCCCGGTTCAACCGGTACCTGCACCATCGCGGCCTCAAGGACACCAGCGGCCAGCGGGTCTGGGCGTTCCTGGGCGACGGCGAGATGGACGAGCCCGAAGCCCTCGGGGCGATCGGGGTGGCGGCCCGCGAGGAGCTGGACAACCTCACCTTCGTGATCAACTGCAACTTGCAACGCCTGGACGGCCCGGTCCGCGGGAACGGCAAGATCATCCAGGAACTGGAGTCGTACTTCCGTGGCGCCGGCTGGAACGTCATCAAGGTGATCTGGGGCCGCGAATGGGACCCGCTGCTCGCCGCCGACACTGACGGCGCATTGCTCAACCTGATGAACACGACCCCCGACGGGGACTTCCAGACCTACAAGGCCGAGTCCGGTGCGTTCGTCCGCGAACACTTCTTCGGCCGGGATCCCCGGACGGCCGCGATGGTCGAACACCTGTCGGACAACGACATCTGGAACCTCAAGCGCGGCGGCCACGACTACCGCAAGCTGTACGCCGCCTACCGGGCCGCGACCGCGCACACCGGGCAGCCGACGGTGATCCTGGCCAAGACGATCAAGGGCTGGACGCTCGGGTCGCATTTCGAGGGCCGCAACTCCACCCACCAGATGAAGAAGCTGACTCTCGAGGACCTGAAGGGCTTCCGCGACAGGCTGTTCCTGGAGATCCCCGACAAGGACCTCGACGCGGTCACGCCGCCGTACTATCGGCCGCCGAAGGCCTCACCCGAGCTGGAGTACCTGCACGAGCGGCGCCGCGCCCTCGGTGGCTACCTGCCGGCCCGTACGGTCCACAACGCACCGCTCGCGCTTCCCGGCGAGTCGGCGTACGAGGTAGCGCGCCGCGGCTCGGGCCGTCAGCAGGTCGCCACGACGATGGCGTTCGTCCGGCTGCTCAAGGAGCTGATGAAGGACCCGGAGATCGGCCACCGGTTCGTACCGATCATCCCCGACGAGGCCCGTACGTTCGGGCTGGACTCGCTCTTCCCGTCCAAGAAGATCTACTCCCCGCACGGGCAGACGTACCTGTCGGTGGACCGGGACCAGATGCTCAGCTACGCCGAGGACGTCCACGGCGTCCTCCTGCACGAGGGCATCACCGAGGCCGGCTCCGCAGCGTCCTGGATCGCGGCCGGCACCTCGTACGCCACGCACGGCGAGCCGATGATCCCGCTGTACATCTTCTACTCGATGTTCGGGTTCCAGCGCACCGGTGACCAACTCTGGGCCGCGGCCGACCAGATGACCCGGGGCTTCCTGCTCGGCGCGACCGCGGGACGTACGACTCTCAACGGTGAAGGCCTGCAACACCAGGACGGCCAGTCGTTGCTGCTGGCATCGACCAACCCCGCGTGCCTCGCCTACGACGCCGCCTATGCGTTCGAGCTCGGCCACATCACCGCTGACGCGCTCCGGCGCATGTACGGAGAACCGCGGGCCGGCGAGGACCAGAACGTGTTCTACTACCTGACCCTCTACAACGAGCCGATTGCCCAACCGTCCGAGCCCGCCGATGTCGATATCGACGGGATCCTCGCCGGCATGCACCGCTACTCTCCCGCTCCCGAAGGAGACGGCCCAAAGGCGCAGATCCTTGCCTCCGGCATCGCGATGCCCTGGGCAATGAAAGCGCAACATCTCCTGCAGACCGAGTGGGGAGTCCGCGCCGACGTGTGGTCCGTGACGTCCTGGACCCAGCTTCGTCGGGACGCGCTCGCCGCCGATGAATGGAACCACTCGTACCCCGACCAGCCTCCCCGGATCCCCTATGTCACAAGGCGACTGGACGAAACCACAGGACCCGTCCTCGCGGTCTCGGACTGGATGCGCGCAGTGCCCGACCAAATCGCGCCCTTCGTCCGCAGGCCCTGGACGTCGCTGGGCACCGACGGATTCGGCCACTCCGACACCCGCGATGCATTACGCCGCCACTTCGGCATCGACGCCGAGGCAATCGTCGTACGGACACTGCAGCAGCTGGCCGAATGCGGCGACCTGGAAGGAGCACATCATGACAACTGAGTGCCTCCTCGCCGCGACCCTCGCCCTGACCCGGATTTGTATCGCGGGACGATAGGCTTGGAGAGAATCGGCCCTCCGGGGCAGCCACTGAGGACGTGATTCACATGCAGCCGACACGTTGCACAACAAGCAGGCCGTAGAGCCGTTGACGAAGGCGGACTTCGAGGCGCTGGCCCGTTTCCGGTTCGCCATCCGCCGGTACCTGCGCTTCAGCGAGCAGGTTGTTCGCAGTCAGGGCCTGACTCCGCAGCAGTACCAGCTCCTGCTGGCATTGAAGGGATTTCCCGGCCGCGAGTGGGCGAGCGTCAGCGAACTGGCCGATCGGCTTCAACTGCGTCATCACAGCGTCGGCGAACTCGTGAACCGCGCCCAGGCGCAAGACCTGGTGACCAGGGCTTCGGATCCGACGGACGCCAGGGTTGTCCGGGTGGAGATGACGCGCCAGGGCGAGAAGGCGTTGGCGCGGCTGAGCGCACTCCATCGTGACGAGCTTCAACGCATGGGTACGGCCCTCGCAGCGCCCGACTGGAGCGACACCACCGGCGGTGCCGGATGACGCGCCACACAGTGCAGGTCCGCAGGATCTACGACCAGGCTGCGGCCGACGACGGACTCAGGATCCTGGTCGATCGGGTTTGGCCCCGTGGGATCCGCAAGGAAGCGGCCGCGATCACCGAGTGGGCGAAGGACGTCGCGCCATCCACGGAGCTGCGCAAATGGTACGGCCACGTCCCGGAGAAGTTTGCGGAGTTCGAGACTCGCTACCGCGACGAGCTTGCGCAGCCGGCACAACAAGAAGCCCTGGACCACCTGCGTACCTTGGCCAAGGAGTCGACGGTGACGTTGCTGACCGCAACCAAGGACGTGGAGCACAGCCAGGCAGCCGTACTGGCCGGTCTTCTCCGGGAGAGCTAGTCAGCGGGACGTTGCTTGATCTGCAGGCCGGGGCGGCGTCGGTGGACGGTCAGGTAGGACAGGCCGTCGGTGCCGGCGGTGACGCTGCGGGTCGAGCCGTGTGGCAGCCAGGCGATGTTGCCCTCGGCAAGAGTCTGTACACCGTCCGGTGTGCCGATGGCGCCGTCTCCTGCGACGACTACCAGTACGACGTCGAGGTCCGGCTCGGTGTGGGTGTCCACTTGATGCCCGGCCGGTAGATGGATCAGGTTCGCATCGAGCTGGCGACCTGGCTCGGCGAGCGTCCAGCGAGCGCCTGACGGTACGGCCGAGTCCTCGACGAGTTCACGTACGTCGGCCAGAACCCGGACCGTTGGTTGCGCCATGACGCCACTCTCCTCCCACAAGGTTTCCAATAATTATCACATGTGCTATTTGTAGTAAATACAAGTACCTGCTGAGGAGCCCAGATCACCATGGCCACAGGCATCCAGGACGACCGTACGAAGTCACACCGCGGCGCAGTACTCGACGCCCTCCGCACCGCCGACACCCCGCTCGGTGTCACCGAACTCGCCGAACAACTCGGCATCCACGCCAACACCGTGCGCTTCCACCTCGACGCCCTCGTCGCCCAAGGCCTCGTCGACCGTCACCTCGAACAACCCACCGGCCGCGGCCGCCCCCGCACCGTCCACACACCACACCCCGGAATGGACCGCGGCGGCCAACGCCAGTACCAACTCCTCGCCAAAATCCTCCTCAGCCAACTCTCCACCGCCCCCAACCCAGAGGCCACCGCCGAGACCGCGGGCCGCAACTGGGGCAGCTACCTCATCGACCACATCCCCCCACCCCGCCAGCCCACCGCCACCGAAGCCACCCAGCGGTTGACCGCGATGATGACCGACCTCGGGTTCGCCCCGGAACCCGACACAGAGTCGAGCGAGCGCATCCGGCTGCGGCACTGCCCCTTCCTGGAACTCGCAGAGGAGTACTCAGCAACCCTCTGCCCCCTCCACCTCGGCCTGATGCGTGGCGCCCTCACCGAACTCCGCGCCCCCATCACCGCCACCACCCTCGAACCCTTCGCCGAACCCGACGCCTGCATCGTCCATCTATCCCCCACCAACACCCGCCAACGCCGTACGAGGAGCAAGTGATGTACCTGACGAGGATCGGCAGCACACCTCGGCGCCGGGCGCCGATCCCCGGTGGGCCGACGATGGAAGTACTCGTAGCGCCCGAGACCTCCGACACCATCGCCATGGTCCAGGTCTGGATCCCGCCCGGCGGTGGCCTGCCCGAGCACGACCACGGGCCGTCCGAAATCGTCCTCGTCCACATCTCGGGCTCGATCCGGCTGCGGCAAGGCGACGAGCAGCACGACCTTGCCCCCGGCGCCGTCGCACACCTGGCCACCGGCGAACGCGTCAGCCTGACCAACCCAGGCACCGACCACGCCGTCATGATGATCGTTGCCTCACCCCCCGATTTCATCACCCGCGTCGCCTCCTGGCCCGCCGCGTAGCACCATCCCGCTCCCGCAGCACCATCCCCACCGCGCAGCACCATCCCCACCCCGCAGCACCATCCCGCTCGCGTAGCGCCCTCCCGGTCCCGAAGCGCCGTCCCGGCCGCGTAGTGCCATCGGCGACAACGCCGCTCGCCGTACGCCCACCTCTCAACCCACGTACCGACCGCGCCCTCGCCAGTCAGCACCCGCCCCACACCACGAATGCATATCCGGCTCTTGTGTCCGATGTGTGGGTGCTGACCACTCCCTCACTGAGCCGTGCACCGGATCGGGCAGCGGGATGGGGCAGGAGGATGGGGCAGGAGGATGGGGCAGCAGGATCGGGCACGGTTCGGTGATGCGGCACGCGATCCGCGACCCTCCTGTCCTACCCCTCCATGCGGGCTCGCGCCGAGTCGTGGCGTTCGGCTGGCCCCCGGTCCACCGAGTCGTGGATCGAGGCTGCGTTTGCCCTGTATTTCACTACCAAGATTCACGACTCGACGGAACCTGCCCGACTGCCGCATGGCGGGCAGGTGGCGATTCACCCCTACATCACAACAGCCGGACATCCACTCGCGGTGAGGGTTCTCCGCCGGTGCACCAGCAGAGAACCCACACCACGAGTAGATGACCGGCCCTCCTACCTTCTGTGCGGACGACGGCGTGGCGCCGACACCAGCGATGTCGGCTCGCGCTCGCGACCGGCGCACCTGACGCTGCTCTGGCTGCACGTGGTCCGGGAGTAGCGGGGCGGACAATTCGACAGGACGTGTCGGTCGGTGTCTGACCTGTGGGTAGTACACCTGAGCGTGAAAGTGCACCGAGCGTACAGCGTCTCGGGGTGCACTACCTGTCGAAATGTCCCTGCCCTGCCCTGCCCGGCCGGTTGGTCGGTTGGCTGGTGAACTGGGCGGCGTGCGAGGGCGGTGGCGGAGGGTTCGGACAGGCAATGGTGGGTTCGGACAAGCAGTGGTGGGGGTATGCCCGTCCGCCGTCGGTCCACCCACACATCCGACAGGAGAGCCGCATATCCGCTCGTGGACAGGGTTCTCCACTGGTGTGCAAGCGAAGAACCCTCAAGACCAGCGGATATCCACCTCTGCCAGCGCACGAGCGGGCGCGCCCCTGCCAACCCTCGCCCCGCCAACCCCGCCCAGCCAACCCTCGCCCCGCCAACCCCGCCCAGCCAACCCCGCCCAGCCAACCCTCGCCCCGCCAACCCCGCCCAGCCAACCCTCGCCCCGCCGGCCCACGCCCAGCCAACCTCGCCCCTCGCCCCGCCGGCCCACGCCCAGCCAATCCTCGCCCCGCCGGTCCTCGCCCCGCCGGCTCGTCGGCTCGTCGTGCGGGAGTTGCTCACGGTTCGGCGAGTCGGGGATTTTGGCTGTGAAATGCGGCCGATTGCAGGCTCGATCCACGAATCGGCGATCCCGGCTGGAGCCAAACGCCACGACTCGGCGGAATGGGGAGGGGGACGGGTGCCCGGGGGGTGCTCAGCGGCGCGTACGTCATCACGTCCCGACCACCCGACCCACCCGACCACCCACCACCCGGCCCAGCGACCCGCGACCCGCGACCCAACGAGCAGCGACCAGCGACCAGCGAGCCAACGAGCGGCGACCAGCGAGCCAGCGAGCCAGCGAGCCAGCGAGTAGCCTACGGTGATCCCGTTCACGCAGCCGTCGGTGATCCCGTTTCACGCAGCCGTCGGTGATCCCGTTGCATGCGGCCGTCGTGTTTGTGCCTCATGCGTCTCCAGTTGCGGTTTCTTCGGGAGGCTTGTCAGGGCTCTTGTCCAGCAGGTTGTCCTCTGACGCATGGGGCTTGTGGAGGGCTAGGTCGGGGTGGTTCCGGTCGAAGGCGGGGCTCTCGGAACGGATCCGCGGTAGTTCGTCGAAGTTGTGTCGTGGCGGTGGGCAACTGGTTGCCCACTCCAACGAGCGGCCCCAGCCCCACGGATCGTCGACGCGGACCACCGGCGCTTTGCGGGACTTGTAGACGTTGTACAGGAACGGCAGCGTGGAGGCGCCGAGGATGAACGCGCCGATGCTGGAGACCTGGTTGAGGGTGGTGAAGCCGTCGCTCGGACTGTAGTCGGCGTACCGGCGCGGCATGCCCTCCACACCCAGCCAGTGCTGCACGAGGAAGGTCGTGTGGAAGCCGATGAACAGCAGCCAGAAGTGCAGCTTGCCGAGGCGCTCGTTCAGCATCTTCCCGGTGAACTTCGGCCACCAGTAGTAGAACCCGGCGAACATCGCGAACACCACGGTGCCGAACACGACGTAGTGGAAGTGCGCGACCACGAAGTACGAGTCGGTGACGTGGAAGTCGAGGACGGGTGAGGCGAGGATGACGCCGGTCAGGCCACCGAACAGGAAGGTCGTCATGAAGCCGATCGACCACAGCATCGGCGTCTCGAACGACACCGACCCGCCCCACATCGTGCCGATCCAGTTGAAGAACTTCACCCCGGTCGGAACCGCGATCAGGAACGACATCAGCGAGAAGAACGGCAGACTGACCGCGCCGGTCGCGAACATGTGGTGCGCCCACACGCTTGCGGAGAGGAACGCGATCGCGATCGTCGCGCCGACCAGGCCCAGGTAGCCGAAGACCGGCTTACGGCTGAAGACCGGCAGGATCTCGGTGACGATCCCGAAGAACGGCAGCGCGATGATGTACACCTCGGGATGCCCGAAGAACCAGAACAGGTGTTGCCAAAGGATGGGCCCGCCGTTCGCCGCGTTGAAGACATGGGCCCCGAGCGACCGATCCGCCTCGAGCATCAGCAGCGCGCCGGCCAGGATCGGGAACGCGATCAGCACCAGCAGCGAGGTGATGAACACGTTCCAGGTGAAGATCGGCATCCGGAACATCGTCATCCCGGGCGCACGGAGACAGATGACGGTGGTGATGAAGTTGACCGCGCCGAGGATCGTGCCCAGACCGGCCATCCACAGACCCATGATCCACAGGTCACCACCGAGACCGGGCGAACGGACCGCGTCGGACAACGGCGCGTACGCGAACCAGCCGAAGTCGGCCGCACCGCCCGGGGTGAAGAAGCCGCTGAACGCGATCAGCCCACCGAACAGGAACAACCAATAGCTGAACATGTTCAGCCGCGGGAACGCGACATCCGGCGCACCGATCTGGACCGGCATGATCACGTTGGCGAACCCAATGAACAGCGGCGTCGCGAACAGCAGCAGCATGATCGTGCCGTGCATCGTGAACAGCTGGTTGTAGACCTCTTCGTTCACGATCTGCAGGCCCGGCTTGGCCAGCTCGGCGCGGATGATCAGCGCCATCACGCCGCCGATCAGGAAGAACGTGAACGACGTGATCAGGTACAACTGGCCGATCAGCTTGTGGTCCGTCGTCGTCAGCCACTTCATCATCAACCGGCCTTTCGGCCGCCGACGGCCACTGATGGCCGGTGCCGTCGATCGCTCTACGATGCCGGTCATCCGCGCGTTCACCAGTTGGCCAGCGGATCACTGGCCGGAAACGACGCCAGGCCCCACACCTCAACAATGTCGGCGGCCGGCGGCTCGCGATCCGCCCTTTCGGCGGCAGACTCCCGTACGGTCCACAGCGGCACCTGCGATCGCAGCGAACCGTTCGCCTCCACCGTGTACTGGCACTCCACGCACAGACTCGCCATGGGAAGCGTTTTGAGGCGATCCAGTGCAATCTCTCGACCGCAGCGCTGACAACTCCCGAAGCGGCCGATCGCGAGCCGGAACAGTGCAGCATCGATCTCTGCCAACGCAGCTCGGGCGGCTCGCATCAGCGCCGCCGTCACCTCACTCCGGGCATCGTCGGAGGCGGCGAGCCCTTCGTACGTCAGGTCGGTGAGTTGGTTGAGACGGAGACTGCGCTGGTGTTCGAGGTCGCGGCGGTACCGCTGCGTGTCGACGGTCTGCCGGTCTCGGGGGGTGCTGGGTGGTGCGCCCTGGTCCAGGTCGGTCATCGAAAACCTCCTCGTCGGCACGGATCGTGGAACGGCGCTGACCGCGCTCTCCACGCCCGTACGATCCCGACGATGCCGTCTCGTACGCAGCCCGGCCACGTGCCCGATCGGCGAAGCTGGGACGCCCTCGTTGCCGAATCCCGGCAACCCCCTCAGGCACCTTGGGTTCTATCGCAACACGACATACTTTGGACACAGCCTTGGCCGTGACGGTGCCTCGTGTGGAGTGCGGCGAGTAGGAGCGCTGGGTCTCGCACGCCGCACCGTCCGACAGGGCCGTAACTAAAGGCTTGTAGTCCGGGCTTCCCGCACCTGGACTGGCAGCACCACCTGCTGCGGCGGCCCGGATGCCTTCTGCGTGATGCGTTCGATCAGCAACTCTGTTGCGCGACGCCCCAGCTCCGCCGACGGGAGAACTGCCTCCGCCGCGAGCGGGAGCGTCTCGTACGGACCGGAGTCGTCCATGCAGGCCAATTGGATGTCGTCGGGAATCCGGCGACCGAGCCGCGCCAGGTCGTGCGCGACGATCGCGAGCACGTAGCCGTTCGCGCAGAGCAAGACCGTTGGCGGCTCAGCCGATCGGAGCAGGCCGGACAACATCGCCAGCCGGCGCTTCTCCTCCAGTGGCTCGTACGGCCGCAGTGCAACGAGATCCGGCCGGACCGGCAAGCCCGCCCTGCGAAGCGACTGCAGGTGCCCGGCGTGACGATCGGTGACACTGGTGCACTCGGTCTCGCCCCACAGCGTCGCGATGCGCTGATGTCCGATCCCGATCAACCGGTCGGTGATACGCAGTCCGAGGTCGACGTTGTCGGCCACCACCGCGTCGGTCGGTACGTCAGGACGGTAGCGGTCGATCATCACCAGCGGCACCTGGCGCCGGCCGGCCTCGGCGTACACGTCGGAGGCAGAGCGACCCTGCACCGGATAGAGCAGGATGCCGTCGACACCGAGGTTGAGCGCCCTGCGGAGGGCCACCTCCTCACGCTCGGTCGATTCCGCGGAGTTCTGCAGGAACAACTGGTACCCCTGGTCGGCGCAGATCTCCTCGGCCGCCGTGAGGATGCTCGCCAAGTGCGCGCCGCGCAGCCCGTGCAACGCGTTGACGATGCACGCGATGGTCCCGGGGTTGGGGTCGCGTCGCCGCGACGGCGCCACGAAGGTCCCGACGCCGCGGCGCCGGATCAGCACACCGTCGGCGACGAGGTCGTTCAGCGCCCGGACCGCGGTGATCGAACTGACCCCGAATCGCTCGCACACCTCTCGCTGGGTCACGAACGGCTCCGCCGGGTCGAACCGGCCGCCGTCGATCTCGTCGCGCAGCGCCTGCTTGATCTGCTGATACAGCGGGACCATTCCCTCAGCTCCCAAACGCGGTTAGCATACGAATTCCACTTACTATATTAAATGAGAGGTGGACCTCGATGCATCCCGCCCCCATGCGTCGCACAATGACCTATCTGGCAGCCCTCGTCTGCGGCGCCCTGGTCGTGTCCGGCAACTCGGCACCACCAGCCACCGCCGCGGTCCCGCCACCGCCCGTCAGCGTCGGTGCCAACCTGCCGTTCTCGATCCTCGAGGCCGAGAACGGCATCCTGCACGGCAGCGCCGCACTCCGCAGATTCACCCCCGGCATGGTCGTACCGAAGGATGCCAACCTCGAACTGGAGGCGTCCGGCTACGGCCTCGTCGAGCTGACGAACACCGGCGATTCCGTCACGGTCAGAAACACCACAGGCAAGCCCGCGAACACGCTGGTCGTGCGCGCCTCGCTACCCGACACGCCGACCGGTGGCGGCATCACGGCGCCGATCGCGCTGTACGTCAACGGCGCCTTCCGGCAGAACATCGCACTGAGCTCGAAGCAGTCCTGGGTCTACCGGCAGTCCAAGACGAACTGGGACGACCCGAACGGCGGCGGTCAGGCCCTGCACTTCTACAACGAGTTCCCGGTCTGGGTCAGCGGTCCCCCGATCGCCCCGGGCAGCGCAATCACCTTTCGCAAGGACCCGTCCAGCACCTCGCCGTCGTACGCCATCGACTCGGTCGACCTCGAGAACGTCGGCCCGGCCCGTACCCAGCCGGCCAACTCCCTCTCGGTGATCTCGTACGGCGCGGACCCGACGTTCGGCACGGACTCGACGATCGCGATCCAGACCGCGGTGAATGACGCACGGACGCAGCACAAGTCGGTCTGGATCCCGTCGGGCAAGTACTTGACCAACAGCCTGGCACCGACCGCACTCGACTTCACCGGTGTGAAGGTCCAGGGCGCAGGCATGTGGTACACGACCATCTACCGGAGGGTTCCGCTTTCACCCCCGCCGATCGGCTGGCGGTCGCAGATCGTGGTGGGCTCAGGCACCACGGTCTCGGACTTGCAGGTCGACTCCAACGCCGTCTACCGCGGCCTGCATGACGCCGGTGGCGACGACTACGGCTTCAACACCGGCGGCACCGGCTGGCTGATCGACCGGATCTGGACGCGCCACACCGACGCCAACTGGCTGTCCGGCACCAACGGGACCGTCCGGAACAGCCGCACCGCGGACAGCTACGGCGACGGTTTCAACGCCAACAACAGCAACAAGTACAACCCCGACAAGCTGGGGATCAACCTCACGATCCGGAACAACTTCGCCCGCGGCACCGGCGACGACGCCTTCGCGACGTACTCCGACGCCGGCGCCACGGCCGACAACAGCCAGATGACCGGTACGAAGATCCTCAACAACACCGCCGTCGCACCGTACTGGGCCAACGGCATCCGGATCGCCGGCGGCAAGAACGTCGAGGTCCGGAACAATCTCGTCTACACGGTGTCGTCCGACAGCGCGATGGAGATCAGTATCTTCGGCGACACCGGCCGGCCACTGGAATCCGCGACCGTGAGCGACAACGTCCTGATCGGGGGCGGCGGCTGGAACGGCGTACGGCAAGGCGTCCGGATCGGCTCGCCCGGGCCGAAGTCGTTCTTCCCCACCGCCTACACCAATGTGACGATGGAGCGGAACGTCCTACGCGGAGCCCTTCGCGCCGGCCTGTTCGTCGACCGCACCTTCATCAACGCGTCGATCACCGACACCACGATCGACGGGCCCGCGAGCCAGGGCATCTGGGTGAACAGCGGCGTCACCGGAACCGGAACCTTCACGCGTACGACGATCAAGCACCTGCGGCCCGGCCAGCCCGCCTTCCAGAACGACTCGCCGGACACCTTCGACACCAACTGATCCCCTGCTGACATCAGCTGTGAGCACATACCCGATCCGCCCCGGAGGTTGCTCGTGATTCCACACCTGTCCGCCTTGGCCCGGCGAGCGCTGCTCGCCATCGCACTCCTCGTCGCTCTCCTGCCGCTACCAGCTGCCCAGGCCACGCTTGCGTCGGCGCCCACTCCGACCTCCCAGGTGCAGGCCAAGCACGCCGAGGTCGTCGCCGTTACGCAGGTCGCCGACCGGTTGACCGACCTGACCGTACGGTCGCCCGCGCTCGGCGGCCGCACCGTGAACGTCCGGCTGCTCACCCCGGACGGCTGGAACCCCTCGGACCGCAGTCAGCACTGGCCGACGCTGTGGCTGCTGCACGGCTGCTGCGGCGACTACAAGTCGTGGACCGGTACTGGCATCGCGGACATCCCGAGCCTGCGCAGGGTCCTCGTCGTGATGCCCGAAGCGGGCTGGAACGGCTGGTACAGCAACTGGTGGAACTACGGCGCCGGCGGCGACCCCGCCTGGGAAACGTTCCACACCGTCGAACTCGCGGACCTGCTCGAACACGGCTGGGGTGCCGGCAGTGATCGCGTCGTCGCCGGCCTCTCGATGGGCGGCCAGGGAGCACTCCTGTACGCCGCGCGTCATCCGGGCATGTTCCGCGCCGCCGCGTCGTACTCCGGCTCCGCCCACCCACTGCTGAACGACGAGTCGATCAACCGCATCATGGGCTTCTTCGCCGGGCAGGGCAACGATCCCCTGCGCGTGTGGGGAGACCCTGTCGCCCAGCGTCAGATCTGGGAGCAGCACGACCCGTACTACTTGGCACACCGGCTGAAGTCCATCCCCGTCTACCTGTCCGCAGGTGACGGCACCGCCGGACCCTTCGATCCGCCCGGCAAGTTCGACCCGCTCGAGGCCGACTTCAACCGCCAGAACCACGCACTTGCCGACGCCCTCCAGCAGGCCGGCGCCAAGCACCTCACCACCAACTTCTACGGACCCGGCACGCACGGCTGGGAGTACTGGAAGCGCGAGATGCGCGCGTCACTCCCGATGCTCCTCGGCGCCCTCGGCGTCAAGCAGTAGCGTGCACGTATGGATACTGCATCGGCTCAGGTGTTCGCTCAGCAGTGGGTTGCGGCATGGAATGCGCACGATCTCGATGCCGTGCTTTCGCACTTCACCGACGACGCCGAGTTCTCCTCTCCGGTTGCGGCACAGCTGCTTCCGGAGACGGAGGGCGTCCTTCGCGGCAAGCCGGCGATCCGCGGCTACTGGGCTGTCGGGCTCGAGAAAATCCCCGACCTGCACTTCGAGGTCGTCCACGTCTACACCGGAGTCAGCACCATCGTGATCAACTACCGCAACCACACCGGCGCCCTCGTCAGCGAGGTGCTTGAGCTCAACAACCACGGCCTGGTCGAGCGCGGGCACGGCACATACCTCGCCGACGACGCCGCCGGATCATCCGGCGCCTAGGAAATACGCCCTAGTCAGCCACCCACCCCCGGCGCAAGTCCTTGCTGGGCTGACGTGTAGAGGGTTTGAACCTGGGCAGCGGTCAGTGCCCCGGAGAATACCGAGACCTCGTCGACCGCGCCGACCGTCGCGTCCTTGGGTGGCAGGCTGCCGACGGCCGCGCGGCCGAGAGACGTACTGGTGTTGATCGTGCCGACCGCGGCACCGTTCGCGTAGATGGTGATGTGGCTTCCGTCGTCGACGTACGTCAGATAGGTCCAGGTCGCCTTGGGGACGACATAGTTGACGGTGTAGTCGGCGATGTTGCGTCGGGTGACGCCCACCTTGCCCGAGCTGGAGTTGATCTTGACGATCGAGGTGTCGCTGTTCAGCAAGGCCATGCTGCTCGAGCCGCCGGTGATGTTGACCCACGCTCCGACCGACCACGGGCCGGGCAGATCCGGTGCGGTGGTGGTGATCGTCCCGCTTCCCCCGGTGAACTGCACTGCGCCACCGACCTTGCCGGGCTGTACGGTCGCATCCCCGATCAGGGTGCCGTCGTAGCCACCTCGGGCCGCATCCTTGATCGTGGTGCTGTCCATGGTCCAGTGGTCGACCAGCGTCAGTCCGATTACGAACCGCGTGGTTGTGGCGTAGTGCTTGCCGCCGGCGGTCTCCTTGACGGTGAGGTCGTGCAGGCCGTTGGGCAGCGTGGCGATCGAACAAGCCCACGTGTGGTCAGCTCGTACGACGGCCGAGCACACAGGTACACCGGCCTCACTCAATACCACCGTGCCTGCGGGCGCTCCGATCCCTTCGATGACAGACGGAGACGTCGGCAGCCATGCGTTCGATGCAGGGTTCGTGACCACGAGCGGGGACAAGGACAACGCGTCCGCGATCCTGGTAGCGGCGGCGACCGCGCTTCCGGCCGGTGCGGTCGCGAACGTCGGCGCGGAGGTCACGAAGCTGCTCGCGCGGGCGATCCAGTCGATCGGCGCGGGCGCGGTCCCGTCCCGCATCGCCGTCGTCAGCGTGTCGAAGTACGCCTGCCAGTTCTGCTTGTAATAACCGCGGACCAGTCCGTTGTAGGTGTGGTTGGCGTAGTTGTTCAGTGAGCCCGCCTTGTAGCCGTCGGCGGGATCCACCCAACTCGTCCACAGGTAAAGCAAGGACGTGACGAGCTGTGATTGAGCAACAGTGTCCGGCCCTGCGGTCGAGGTCGCGCTGGCGACATAGCTGCCGATCATGAACCAAGGCACAGTCCCCATGACATCGTCGGTGAGGTCCATGAGCTTCAGCCACCGCGCAGTCAGGTCGTTGAACGTCGCGACGTCCTTGACCTGGTACGCCGAGTTGATCCTGGGCAGGAGTGTCCGTGTCGCGTTGCCGGTGACCGTCGACGCCACCTCGGCGAGGTCGAAGTCGTACGCCGCCTTCTGCACGACGCTCGGCGCCGCGAGCAGCAACTGCGGAAGCGCCGTCGCGAACCGGGCAGTGTCGTACGGCTGCTGCTTCGGAGACGCCGGATCCGCATTCCGCGCGGTCAGGCTCGGCTGTGCGACGAACAGCGACTCAGCCGGCTCCGCGTGCGTACCGTTCGAAGGCCTCGGCAGGGTGTACGCGGTCGAGCCGATGATGTTCCACGCCGTGGCGGCGGCGGTGGTTCCGTACCGGCCGTGCGCATAGTCCTTCATCCAGTCGCCGAGATCGAACGCCGCATCGTGCCACGGCAGCTCGGACAGCAGTTCGAACGCGGCCGGGTCCTCAAACCCCTCGGGCATCACCGCGATCCCGGTCATGTTGTTGCCCGGAGCATCCAGCTGGTTGTAGTACCGATCGATCCAGAGCTGTCCGGTGGCGCCCATCACCGTGTGCCCACCGTAGGAGTAGATCGAGCCGAAGAGGTACTTCGTGTCAGGCCAGGCGGTCTCTCGCCCGAACGTTGCGGTGGCGTCGGACAGGCCGTCGCTGACGACGAATCGGCTCTTGTCGGCGATGCCGGCCAACTGTGCGGCCGTCGGGTTCCCCTGCCAGCCGAGCTGCATCCAGGTTGCGCCGGCTTCGCTGTCCTGCAGTGTCGCCATGATGCTCGAGGTGACGTCCTGCTGCGGGATGCCGCCGGACGAGCCGCCTTCCTGCAACGGATTCATCCGGTAGATCGAGCTCTTCCCGAGGAGCTCGTCGGCGTGCCGGTAGTACGACGCCGCGACCTCGGCGAAGAACGGATCCGTCGGCGCCAGCCAGGCCGGCCGCGGCTGTCCGGACCAGTTCCCTTGCGGGATCACCTTCGTTCCGGCCGGAGCATGGGCAGCGAAGTCCTGGGGCACGGTTCCGATGAAGCCCGGCAGCACCGGCACGATACCCAGCCCACGCGCACGATCGGCGATCCTGCGCCCGAGCGCGGCCCGTTGGTCGAGCAGCGCCTGAGAGATCGGTGCGCCGTAGTTGGACACGTTCTGCATCGCCCACCACGGCTGCGTCGTCGGCAACGGGATCCAGGCCCGCGTCTCCGCTGCCGAGTACCCGAAGTCCTGGAGGACCCGCTGGTACACCGCATCGGATCCAGGCAGTACGTACACCTGGTTGATGCCGTGCAGCGCGTAGATGTCGAGCATCGACTGCCACTGGTCCCACCCCATGTACGGATCGGTGTATCCGTCGTGGGTGTCGTTCCCCAGGTACCGGTTCGCGGTGTTGGCCGTCTGCGTGATCGGCCGTGCGGGCGCCGGCATCGGCGTCGGCACCACTGGATGCGGGTTCCCGAGGTTCGCGGCGGCGTGCACCACGTACTTCAGGTACCACCCTGCCCCCTGGTTCGCGGCCGAGGCGGTCGTCGCACTGATCGTCACATGGCCCCGATGACCCGAGATCGTGAACCGCTCGACGCCGTCCGCCGCCGGCCTGATCTCGAAACACACCTGACGAGCCGCAACCCGACCGGCGACCCGGGCGAACAACGCCTGCTGCGCCGGAGCGGACGACGCCCGGCAGTCACGCTGCTCGGGCCCTGGTGGCGCGGGCAGCGCGGAGGCAGGAGCTATGAGCACGCTTCCGAACACAACGACGACGAGCGCTAACGCGGACTGTAGTGACCGACGCATGACCTCTCCTGATCACCCCGAGGAACCAGCGACCATGCGAAAGATATTAATGAATCCTGTCTATGTAAAGAGCTGAGGTGGCGGTGCGGTGCTTTCGCGGATGGTCAGCTGGGTGGCCAGTTCGAGGCGGCTGGGTTCGTCGGCGTCGGCGCCGCCCTGGACGATCACCTCGACGGCCATTCGGGCCATGTCCACGAGTCGCTGGTGGACCGTCGTCAGCGGTGGGGTCACCCAGTCGCAGGCGGCGAGGTCGTCGAAGCCGACCACACTGATGTCGTCGGGGACGCGGACGCCGCGCTGCTGCAGTGCTTTGTAGGCGCCGAAGGCCTGGAGGTCGGTGCCGGCGAAGATCGCCGTCGGCGGTTCGGCGAGGTCCAGCAGCTCGAGCGCAGCCGATTCCCCGCTGGGCGGGAAGTGGTCGCCGAACCGCAGCAGCTCGGGGTCGGGCGTGATCCCAGCGCGTTCCAGCGCCGCGCGGTATCCGCCGAGCCGGGCCTGCGTGCAGAGCAGGTGCGGCAACCCGGCGATCATCGCGATCCGCCGGTGGCCGAGATCGACAAGATGTTCGGTGGCGGCCAGTCCCCCGGCCCAGTTGGTCGATCCGATCGACGGGATGCCCGGTTCGGGATCGCCCATCGGATCGATCAGCACCAGGGGCACGCCGAGTGCGTCGAGCCGCTCGCGCTCGGCCGGCCCGAGGTTCGAGACGGCGAGCAGAACGCCGTCGGAGTGCCGGCCGGCGAGGTTGTCGAGCCAGCGCTGCGCGTCCGACTGGGCGCTGTGCACCGCCGACACCACGAGACCGATGCCGGCCGCCCGGCAGGCGTCCTCGGCTCCGCGGATGATCTCGACCGACCAGGGCGTCGCGAGCTCCTTGATGACGAGGTCGACCAGCCCCGCCCTGGGCTGCTTGCCGCTCGGACGACGCTGATAGTTGTGCGCCCGGAGCGCCTCCTGGACGCGTTCCCGAGTCTCCGGGGACACCTCGGCGCGTCCGTTCAGGACCTTGGACACCGTCGGCGATGACACCCCGGCGGTACGTGCGACATCGCTGATCTTCACCCGACCTGATTTCGCCACAACCAACCCTCGCAGAAATTTCGGCGCAGTTTCCGACAGTTTACACACGCCGGAGTGCAGCCTGAATCGCCGCTCAGCGGCGCGTGAATTGCTTCGAAGTATTGACGGCCAATGGACTTGGACTTAGCGTTCCAGTCGAAATATTCGGAAACTTTCAGGGCCATTGCGGAGTCGAGGAAGGCCTCGTCATGCATCGTCCATCGCAGGACCACGTCAGGCTGCGGGTAGCCGGCACCGAGTTGGAGACGCGGAGCGGCCGGCGCGTCCGGCTGCGTGGTGTCGGGCTCGGCGGCTGGCTGAGCATGGAGAACTTCGTCACCGGCTACCCCGCGACGGAGGACCTGCAGCGCCAGACACTGCGCGAGGTGCTGGGCGACGAGGTCTACGACGCGTTCTTCGACCGTTTCTACGAGACGTTCTTCGCCGACGAGGATGCCGCGTACCTGGCCTCGCTCGGGTTCAACTGTGTCCGGCTGGCAGTCAACTACCGCCATTTCGAGGACGATGGGCAGCCGAAAGTCCTGAAGGACAAGGGTTTCCGGCTGCTGGACCGCGCGATCGAGATCTGCGCCCGGCACGGCATCTACACGATCATCGACCTGCATGCCGCACCCGGTTTCCAGAACCAGCGCTGGCACAGCGACAACCCGACCCACATCTCGCTGTTCTGGCAGCACCGGGACTTCCAGGATCGCGTGGTGCATCTGTGGGAGGCGCTGGCTGACAGGTACCGCGCAAATGCCTGGGTGGCGGGCTACAACCTGCTCAACGAACCGGCCGCCCCGAACGGCAGCAGTCTCGCTACGTTCTACTCCCGGCTGTATGCAGCAGTTCGCGCGGTCGATCCGGACACTGTGATCTTCCTCGACGGCAACGAGCACGCGACCGACTTCGCGTTCTTCGGCGAGCCGTGGCCGAACACCGTCTACAGCTTGCACGACTACGCCCTGGCCGGCTTCGCGGACTCCGGCAAGTACCCCGGCATCTCGCGCGGGCGGTACGTCGACCAGGCAACGGTCGAGGCGAAGTTCCTGGAGCGGGCGCAGTACATGCGCGAGACCGGCACACCGATCTGGGTCGGCGAGTTCGGGCCGGTGTACTCCGGCGACCCCGAGCAGGACGAGTCGCGGTACCGCGTGCTTCACGACCAGTTGGAGATCTACGACCGGTACGGCGCCGGCTGGAGCCTGTGGACGTACAAGGACATCGGGCTCCAGGGACTCGTACATGTCGCACCCGAATCGCCGTACCTGCGGCAGATCGCGCCGGTGCTGGCCAAGAAGGCGCGACTCGGTGTCGACGCCTGGGGCTCCGTCGACACTGGCGTCCGGCACCTGCTCGACCCGATCGATCGGACCTTCGACACGGAGTTCCCGTCCTTCGACCCGCCGCCGTTCGGCCGCCGGCAGTGGATCGCGACCTTGGTCCGGCACATCCTGCTCGCCGAGCCGCTGGTCGAGGACTTCGCGCGCACGTTCGCCGGTCTCGGGGTCGAGCAGGTCCAAGAGCTGGCCGACTCGTTTCGGCTCGATCGCTGCCTTACCCGCGATCGGCTCGCCACCGCGGTGCGAGCACCAGAGATTGACCCGTCCACAGCAGCAGCGTTGAGGGAAGGTTGAGGACCAGATGGACAGCACGTCAACCGAGAACAACGGCATCTCCCGCCGTACCGTGATCCAGGCAACCGTGGCAGCCGGGCTGGCGACCGGTCTGTCGGCCACCATCGGCAGCACCGCGTACGCCGCGGATCCGTCGATCACCGCCGGCATCGACGCCACGAAGATGTCCGCGCCGATCCTCCCGTACGTCTACGGCGCCTTCATCGAGCACATCGGCACGCTCGTCTACGACAGCCTCTGGTCGGAGGTGCTCGCCGACCGGAAGTTCTACCTCGCGGTCGACCTGCAGAGCCCGAACACCAGGAAGTGGCGGCCGGTCGGCCCGGCCGCGGACGTCACGATGGACCAGCGGGATCCGTACGTCGGCGAGCAGTCGCCACGGGTCACGCTCAGCAGGTCCGAGACCCGGGGCATCAAACAGACCGGACTGGGACTTGCCGCGAAGGCGTACGTCGGCCGGGTGGTGATCGCGGGCGACCCGGGCACCCATGTTGTCGCGACACTGAGCTGGGGCGACGGCGCGGGGCAGAGCCAGAGCGTGACACTCGCGGTCAAGAAGGGCTGGCAGACGATCCCGCTGCGCTTCAAGTCCCAGGCCGCGACGACGACCGGCTCACTGGAGATCTCCGGTACCGGAACGGGATCGTTCCGGGTCGGGGCCGTGTCGCTGATGCCCGGCGACAACGTCAAGGGTTTCCGGAAGGACACCATCGACCTGCTCCGCGGCCTGGGCGGCTTCTGGCGCTTCCCGGGCGGGAACTTCGTCTCCGGCCACGACTGGCAGAACGCGATCGGTGATCCCGACCTGCGCCCGACGACCTTCGACCCCGACCGCAACAACCCGCAGTCCAACGACGTGGGCACCGACGAGTTCCTGGCGATGTGCGACCTGCTCGGCACCGAGCCGTACCCGTGTGTCAACACCGGCTTCGGGTCCGCCCGCGAGGCGGCGCTGCTGGTCGAGTACGTCAACGGCAAGGCCGACACCCCGATGGGTCAGCGCCGCGCCGCCAACGGCCACCCCAAGCCGTACGGCGTCAAGTACTGGGCCGTCGGCAACGAGATGTTCGGCTTCTGGCAGCTGGGCTACATGACGCCGGCGCACTACATGATCAAGCACAACCTGTTCGCGGACGCGATGCGCAAGGTGGACTCCTCGATCGCGATCGTCGCGGTCGGCGCCTTCCCGGCCAGCATGACCGTCCACCGGCTGCCGTACTACATCGACCCGAGCAGCCGGCAGATCGTGCAGCCGACGCCGGTGAAGGTCGAGTACGGCTCGCTGACCGACTGGAACCACCGGCTGCTGACGAGCAGCTCCGGGAAGTTCGACATCATCTCCGAGCACTGCTACGGAACCACGCAGCGCTTCGACCTCGAGCAGGGCAAGTACGTCGACGTGACGCCGGCCGAACCGATGGTGGACTCGGTCCGCCGGGGCGCCAACTACATCAAGTCGGTCCGCGAGAACTGGGAGCTGTACACGAAGGACTTCCCGGAGCTGGTGCAGAACCAGATCAAGGTCAGCATCGACGAGTGGGGCTTCCAGAAGGCGAGCGGGATGAAGCAGCTGTTCGGCCTCGCCATGATGCTGCACGAGATGTTCCGGGCCAGCGACTTCCTCACGATGGCGGCCTACACGATGGGCACGTCGTGGCTGTCGTACAACAAGACCGACTCGACTTACAGCGGAGCCGGAGTGCTGTTCAAGCTCTATCGTGAGCGGTTCGGCGTCACCCCGGTCGCCCTCACGGGTAGCTCACCCCAGCCGGCACCGAACTACCCACCCGGTGGCGACCAGCCCAGTGTCAACGCGGGGAGCCCGACGTACCCCGTCGACGCGATGGCCGCGCTGTCGGCCGACGGCAAGACGTTGACAGTCGCAACCGTCAACGCCACACCCGACACGCAGGAGATCGACCTGTCGCTCAACGGGTTCAAGGCCCGGCCGAACGGCAAGCTCTGGCGGCTCACCGGCACCACCCTCGACGCCACCAACAGGGTCGGCCAAGCGCCGCAGGTCACGGTCGCCGACCTGGCATTCGACACCAGTACGGGTTCGCTGTCGGCGGCACCGTACAGCGTCGAGATCCGCGCCTTCACCCGCGCCTGACCCCACCCCCGCCCGCCCCCACGGCACCACCCAAGGCTGTGGGGACGGCGAGGGTGTAGGTCATTGCTGCCAGGGCGGTGGCTGTGCCGGTGGCGCGGGCGTTTGTGAGGGGTTGGTCGAAGGCTGCGGACGGTAGGTCGTTGGTTCGGTGGTCGTAGGCGGCTTGGGCGTTCGTGGAGAGCCAGTCCAGGAAGGACGTCTGGCCGGTGCGGGTGATGAACTTGTACAGGCCGCGCAGGAGGATTCCCTTGAAGACGATCTCGTAGCTTTCGACCGGGTCCGGCCGATAGAGTCCGTTGCCGTTGGCATCGTCCTCGTACACGACGACATCGCCGGTGGTGAAGTGGGCCTTCGCGAAGTTCGCCACCTGGACACCGTCGGTGATGTAGGCCTGATCCTTCGTCTGGTCGTACAGGTTTGCTGCCAGTTCGAGGAACACGCCGGCGTTGTACGTGTACAGGTTGTCGTCCCAGGGCCGGCCGGAGATCGAGTTCTCGAATCCGCCGTCGGGACGCAGGAAGCTGGCCTTCAGCCAGTCGTAGGTGTCCTTCGCGATCTGAAGGTAGGTCTTGTCGGTGTCCAGCGGATTGTTGTGCACCGCCTCGGTCGGGTAGTAGCGGGCCAGCTCTGCCGCGGCGATCGCGAACCCGTTGGACGGCACGTCCTTCTGGTCCTTGGTGCCGCGCTCCCGCCAGAACCCGCCACCATGCGTGTTGTCGTAGAAGTCGCGGTAGAAGAAGTCGGTGTGCCACTTCGCCTGGTCGAGCAGGTGCCGATCGCCGGTCGCCCCGTACGCCGCGAGCGCGAACTGGACCGCCCAGGAGTAGTCGTCGTTCCAGTCCGTGTCGTTGGCGATCCAGCACTTCGGGTTGCCGAACCGATCCACCGAGTGCGTGTTCTCGTAGCGGTAGTAGGTCTGGCTGATCTGGTCCTTCCACTGCCCGGTCAGCCGCGACGCGTCGACGAGGGTCTGCCGGATGAAGGCCGCTTCCCAGAAGTGGATCGTCGCGGCGTTCTCCAGATCGGTGCGGAAGTCACCGTCCCCCAGCCCGTACGCCGCGAGGAAAGCATTCATGGTCCGGACCAGATCCGGCTCGGCAAACGTCGGGGCCGGCAGCCCACCCGCGGTAGTCATGCCTACGTTCTATCGCAGACGATTGACCCTATGAATTTGGGTAGCATAGCGTTCATATGCGCGAGTGCCGAGCCCACTGGTTCAATCGCACCGACCTAAAGATCCCATCTATACGCAGCCGCCAGGTGCGAGGAGAGTGACGTGAGGCGACGGACCAACCTCAACCGCGAGTGGAGATTCGCGCTTGATGAGCACGTCTCGGCCGGAGGGGCGGACTTCGACGACGGAGGGTGGCAGGAGGTCGGCCTGCCGCACTCGTTCAGCATCCCGTACTTCCAGGAGCCCGGGTTCTACAGCGGGCCCGGCTGGTACCGGCGGCGGCTGGTTCTCGACCGGCAGCAGTTGGCCGGGGTCGTACGGCTCGACTTCGAGGGCGCTTTCCAGGTCGCGGACGTCTACCTCAACGGCGTGCTCCTGGGCCGCCACGAGGGCGGTTACACCGGCTTCGCGTTCGAGGTCCAGGGCGTCGCCCACGAGGGTGCGAACCTCGTCGCGGTCCGGGTGGACAACACCTGGAACCCGCAGATCGCTCCGTTGGGGGGCGAGCACGTGTTCTCCGGAGGCCTGTATCGCGACGTCTGGCTGGATACGACCGGACCGCTGCACGTCGACTGGTACGGAACCAAGGTCACCACCTCCGGGATCGACGAAGGCAGCCCTAGGGTCACCGTCGAGACCGAGGGCCGAAACAGCACGGACCAGGTCCTCCGTGGCCGGCTGTCGACAACCGTTCTGGCTCCGGACGGCTCGGTGCTGGCCGAGCTGCTGACCGACGACGAGGACTACCCAGCCGGCGTCACGACCCGCACGCAGACGACAGAGGTCCTGGAGAACGTCCGTCTGTGGAGCCCCGACCAGCCGGTGCTGTATCGAGTGGTGAGCGTGCTGCTCGGTCCCGACGGCGTCAGCGACCGGTACGAGACGACGTTCGGATTCCGCAGCACCTCCTGGACAGCGGATCGTGGTTTCTTCCTGAACGGAAACCACCACTACCTCCGCGGCGTCAACGTGCACCAGGATCAGGCCGGCTGGGGCGATGCCGTGACCAACCGCTCCATCCGCCGCGACCTGGAACTCGTCAAGCAGGCGGGCTTCGACTTCGTCCGTGGGTCGCACTACCCGCACGCTCCCGCCTTCACGGCGTACGCCGACGAGCTCGGCCTCCTGGTCTGGTCCGAAGGACCGCTCTGGGGCACCGCGCCCTTCGGGCACTCGCCGTGGGGACGCGGCGCATATCCCGTCGAGCCTGAGCACCGGGAGCGTTTCGAGGCCAACCTGAAGACGCAGCTGACCGAGATGATCCGAATCAACCGGAACAGCCCGTCGGTCGTCGTGTGGAGCATGGGCAACGAAGCGTTCTTCAGCGACCCGGCGGTGCTGGATCGCGTCCGCGAACTCCTCACCGAACTTGTTGACCTGACCCACGAGCTGGACCCGACCCGGCCGGCGGCCGTCGGCGGCGTCCAGCGTGGCGAACTGGATCACCTCGGGGACATTGCCGGCTACAACGGCGACGGGGCCTGGATGTTCCCGGACCCCGGCGTGCCGAACCTCGTGTCTGAGTACGGATCGGCGATGGAGCATCGCCCCGGCGCCTACACACCACAGTGGGGCGATCTGGCCCATGACGAGGAGCCGAGCGAGGGCTCGCCGTACCCGTGGCGTCATCCTTGGCGCAGTGGTGAGGTCCGGTGGTGCGGGTTCGACCACGGCAGCATCGCCGGCCCGCGGTTCGGCTCGATGGGGATGATCGACTACGCGCGGCTTCCGAAGCGGGCGTGGCACTGGTACCGGAAGGACTCCCTCGGCATCGAGCCGCCGCGCTGGCCGGAGCCGGGTGATCCGGTACGGCTGCTGCTGTCCGCCGACCGTACGGTGCTCGAGCGGGCGGACGGCACCGATGACCTGCACGTCGTCGCCACTCTTGCCGATGCCGACGGGCACCAGGTGTCGTCGAGCGCTCCGATCACGCTGCTCGTCGAGGACGGGCCCGGTGAGTTCGCCACGGGTCGCCGGATCAGGTTCACCGCTGCGGGACCGGCCACCGTCCTGGACGGACAGGCCGCGGCGTTCTTCCGCTCGTACCATTCCGGCACGACCCGGATCCGGGGAACTTCACCCGGGCTCGAGGATGCCTGGCTCGAGGTCGTGACGATCGATGGACCGGCCCTCCGCGGGCCGAATCCGGCTCCGCTCGACCGGACTGCTCCCCCAGCGGACCCGCCGCTGGTCGCGGATCCGCTGGACCTCTTCGGCAGGCACACTCCGACCCGGGCCAGCTCGGGGCGCTCCGGCTGTCCGTCGATGTACGTCAACGACGGCTCCACGTTCACGTACTGGGAGGCGGAACCCGGCGACAATGATCCGTGGGTCCTCGTGGACCTCGAACGGCTGGTCGCCGTCGAGCGGGTCGACGTCACGTTCCACGAGCCCGACCAGGCCCCGCAGTTCGTCGTCGAAGCGAGCGACGACCGCGCGCACTGGGTCCCGGTCGCCGGCGCGGCCAGGATGCACATGGGTACGCATCGGATCGCGATCGATGGCATCACTGCACTTCAGCTACGTGTACGGATCCGGCCCACGCAGGACTTCAGGGCGGCGATTGCCGACCTGTCGGTCTTGGGAGTCGCCGACACGACGCGATGACGACGCCGGACCGGCCGGGGGCTCCGGCCGGTCCGGCGGACGGACCTACTTGCTGGGCAGTTTGTCGTAGGCGGTCTGCTGGATCTCCAGGTACCGCTTGAGGCCGAGGCCCTCGAGACCCTTCACGTAGCCGTCCCAGTCGGTGTCGATGTTCTTCGAGCCGGTGATGAACTGGAGTGAGTTCTGCTGCACGTAGCTGTCGATATTGGTCTGCAGCGTCGCGACCTCGTTGGCCAGCGTCGGGTCGATCCACACCTTCCAGTACGGATAGATCTTCGACTTGTCCTCGTGGCCGGCGTACAGCTTGGTTGCCTCGAACAACCGACGCTCGTAGCCCGCCTGCGAGTAGAGGTCGGTGCTGATCGCCTCGGAGTTCCGGTAGGTCGCGTTGTTGTTGTACTGCGCGAGCGCCTGCCAGCCCGAGTTCGGCGGATTCGCCCCGGGCTTCTGCTGGATCTGCTTGAACACCGGCTTCAGCGACTTGTCGAGCGCGACGTCACCGGGCTCCGGCTTCTGCCACGTCTTGCCCTCCTTGCCCCAGAACGCGTTGATCTGGCCCTGGTCGGTGAACATGTAGTCGAGCAGTTTGATCGCCTGGATCTGCTCCTCCGGCGTCGCCTTGCTGGTCAGCACGAAGGTCGCGCCGGGCGCACTCGGGAAGTTGTAACCGGTGAAGTTCGCCCCGTCGGGTCCGGTCAGCGGCGGTACGGCGTCGTACTGCATGTCCCGTTTGTCCGGCGAAGGGGTGTCGACGAAGAGCCCCGGGTGCAGCGCGGTCGCGGCACCGAGGACCACCGACCCGGCGTGGTTGCCCTGCTGCTGCAGGGCGTCCCCGTTCTGGGTGAAGGCGCCCTTGTCGATCAGGCCTTCCTTGTACAGCGAGTTCAGGTACTTCAGTCCTGCCTTCCAGCCGTCCTTGTTCGCCTGGATGTCGACCTTGCCGTCGTTGAGGACCAGGGTCGACTGGTTGTTGCCGCTGGTGCCCTGCGGGTCGTAGATGAAGGCGTTCATGAAGTACGGGATCAGCACATCTCGCACATCGGCGCTGAGCGGGATCTCATCGGCTTTGCCGTTGCCGTTGGGATCCTGGGTCTTGAACGCCTCCAGCACCTTACGCATGTCCTCGGTGGTCTTCGGCTGCTCGAGGCCGAGCTTCTTCAGCCACGCCGAGTTCATCCACAACTTGTCCTGGTACGTGCAGTGGAAGCAGTCCACCCATTGCGGCATACCGTAGATCTTGCCGTCCGGCGCTGTGGCCATCGCCTTCCACTCCGGGGTGGAGTCGAGCGCCTTCTTGATGTTCGGCGCGTACTGGTCGATCAACTGGTTCAGCGGCACGACGACGCCCTGGTTGGACAGCTTGAGCAGGTCGGGCGGTGTGAACTGGTCGACCCACGGGATCAGCAGATACAAGTCCGGATAGTCACCGCTGGCCAGCGAGATCTGCCGCTTCTCCTTGGCCGGACCACCGTCGAACGTCGTGGTCTGCCACTTGATGGTCATGTTGAACTTCTCCTTCACCACCTTGGTGAAGTCGTTCGTGGCAAGGTTCCAATCGGCCGCCTGCGGTGCGAACACATCGAGGGTGACCGCCGGATTCCCGGTGACCGTTGGCAATGGCTTGGCCTGCTCGTCGTTCGAGCCGCTACCCGAACAGGCCGCAAGGGCGAGTGCCAGGAGACTGATGCCGGCGATCGCGGCACGCCTCCGCTTCTTGTGCTGAACAAACATAGTTCCCTCACAGGGTAGAGGTGGTGCGGAGGATCAGCCCTTGACGGCGCCGATCATGATTCCCTTGGTGAAGTAGCGGGCGACGAACGGATAGATCAGCAGCACCGGCACGCTGGCCACCACGATCAGCGAGTACTTGAGCAGGTCGGCCAGTTGCTGGCGTTGCAGGACGACGGAGGCGTCGACGGCGCCACCGCCGGTCGTGTTCAGGATCAGGATGTTGCGCAGGACCAGCTGCAACGGGAAGAGATCCGGGTTCTTCAGATAGATCAGGGCGTCGAAGTACGAGTTCCACTGCATGATCGCGTACATCAGCGCGACCACCGCGATCATGGGTTTGGCCAACGGGATCACCACCGACCACAGGAAGCGCAGGTCCCCGCAGCCGTCGAGCTGCGCCGCCTCGACCAGCTCGTCCGGGATCGCCGTACGGAAATAGGTCCGGGCGATGATCACCTGCCAGACCCCGATCGCCTGCGGAATGATCAGTGCCCACCTGGTGTCCAGCAGACCGGCCGACTGCACCACCAGGTACGTCGGAATCAGCCCGCCGGTGAACAGCATCGTGAACAGGATCAGCGTCATCACGACGTTCCGGCCGACGAGGGTACGCCGCGACATCGGATAGGCGATCGCGATCGTCATCGTGACGCTGACGATCGTCCCGACCACGGTGTAGAACAACGAGTTCAGGTACCCCTGGACGACCTGCGGATTGCTGAACACGGCGTCGTACCCGCGTAGCGAGAAGTCCACGGGCCAGAACAGCACTCGCCCGGACGACACCGCTTCCGGGCTGCTGAACGAACTCGCGACGATGTACAGCAACGGCAGCAGCACCACCGCGAGGAAGACCGTCAGCAGCAGGTACACGCAGATCAGGAACATCCGGTCGCTGCGCGGCTCGCGGATCCGGCGGGCCCACGCCGCGCGTCGCTCGGACCGCTTGTTCGGCACCGTTCGCACTTCGGTCCGGACACTCATGACCACAATCCGTTCCCGGTGATCCGCTTGGCCACCGCGTTGACCATCAGCAGCAACACCAGGTTGATCGCCGAGTTGAACAATCCGACCGCTGTTGCGCCGCTGAAGTCCGCGTTCAGCAGACCCGTCTTGTAGACGTACGTCGCGATGATCTCGGACTCGCTCAGGTTCAACGGGTTCTGCAGCAGGAACGCCTTCTCGAACCCGATCGCCATGATGTTGCCGACGGCAAGAACGAGGATGATCACCGCGGTCGGCATGATGCCCGGCAGGTCGACGTGCCGGATCCGCTGCAACCGGGTGGCGCCGTCGATCCGCGCCGACTCGTGCAGCGCCGGATCGATCCCGGACAGTGCGGCCAGGTAGATCACCGCGGAGTACCCGGTGGTCTGCCACACATCGGACCAGACGTAGATGTGCCGGAAGTAGTCCGGGTTCCCGAGGAAGTCGATCGCCGGTACGCCGAAGAACCCCAGGCCTTCGTTGACGATGCCCAGCCGGGGCGACAGCACCAGGATCGTCATCGACACGACCACGACGGTTGAGATGAAGTACGGCGCGTACGTCACCAGCTGGACGGTCCGCTTGAACAAGCCGGCACGGATCTCGTTCAGTGCCAGGGCGAGCACGATCGCGAGCGGGAAGCTCGCCGCGACGGTGTAGACCGAGAGCACGAAGGTGTTCTTCACCAGGGTCCAGAACACCGGGTTGTGGAAGAACAGCTCGAAGTTCTGCCAGCCGATCCACGGGCTGCCCCAGATGCCCTTGGTCACGTTGTAGCTCTTGAACGCGAGCACGGCGTTCGACATCGGGATGTACTTGAAGATCACGAACCAGATCAGTGGCACGACCATCAACAGGTACAGCGTCCAGTGCCGTCGCAGGCTGCGCCGGAACCCCTGGAGGCCGGGACGTTCCCGTCGTCGTCGCTTCGGCCGGACCGGAAGCTCGCCGGCCGGCGGCCGGACCGTTGTCAGAGTTGCCATCAGACCTCCTCGTCGTGGTCGGTGACGGAGTGCACCCGGAGACCGATTCCGGCGGTCAGCCGGACGGGAAGGCGTTCGCGGCCGTGCCGAACGATCCGCTCCTGATCCCGGTCCGCGGTGAGTACGGCCTCGACGCCGGCCGGCGTCCAGGCGATGTCGACGGTCACGGCACCACGGGTCCGGAGACCGGTCACCCGTCCGCTGGGCCAGCCGGCAGGCAGCGCCGGCAGCAGGTCGATGTCGCCGGTGTGGCTTTGCAGCAACATCTCCGCGATGCCCGCGGTCGCCCCGAAGTTCCCGTCGATCTGGAACGGCGGGTGCGCACAGAACAGGTTCGGATAGACGCCCGCGCCGCTCCCGGGTCGCCCGGTGGCGGAGTCGTCGGCCGGCCGGAGGAACGCGCGAACCAGCCGGTGTGCCGCGGCGGCGTCGCGAAGCCGCGCACGCAGGCAGATCTTCCACGCCAGCGACCATCCCGTCGCCTCGTCACCGCGCAGATCCATCGAGCGGGCCGCCGCAGCGGCGAGCTCAGGCGTGCCGTCGGGGGTGATCGCGTTACCGGGGTACAAGCCGACCAGGTGGGACATGTGACGGTGGTGCGGATCTTCCTCGGGCAGGTCGGCGGCCCACTCCTGCAGCTGCCCGCGAGCGCCGATCGGCGGGTCGGGCAGCCGCTTACGTGCGGTGGACAGCTCGGCGACGAGCGGATCGACGACGTCGAGCAGCTCCGCGGCCCGTTCGACCCGCAGGAACAGGTCGGCGATCAGCGCCAGGTCCATCGTCGACGACACCGTGACGGAGGCAGGCTGCCCGTCGTCGGCGATGTAGTCGTTCTCCGGCGAGGTCGACGGTGACGTACCGAGGCTGCCGTCGGGCAGCTCCACCAGCCAGTCGAGGCAGAACTCCGCCGCGCCGCGTAGCACCCGCCAGGACTCACGGAGTGATTCCAGGTCGCCGGTGAACTCGTAGTGGTCCCACAGGTGGCGAGCGAGCCAGGCACCGGCCAGCGGCCAGTTCGACCAGCGCGGATCGCCTTCGACCGGGTACGTCCAGCACCAGGCGTCAGCGTTGTGGTGCGCGGTCCAGCCGCCACACCCGTAGCGATCCTGCGCGGTGCGGCGCCCCGCCTCCGAAAGATTATCGATAAACCTGAGCAGGGGCTCGTGGCATTCCGAGAGGTTGGTCGTCTCGGCCGGCCAGTAGTTCATCTCGGTGTTGATGTTCACCGTGTAGTTCGAGCTCCACGGCGGCCGCAGGATCTCGTTCCAGATGCCTTGCAGGTTGGTCGGCAGACCGCCCGGCCGCGAACTCGCGATCATCAGGTAGCGGCCGTAGTTGTAGACGAGCGCCGCCAGCGCGGGATCGTCGGCATCGACCGCCTGGGACACCCGTACGTCGGTCGGCAGCAAGGACGCGTCGGCAGCACCGGCCAGCTCGAGCGCCGAACGGCGGAACAGCCGTCGGTGATCGCGCTGATGATCGCCCAGAAGATCCGCGAACTCCCGGCCGAGCGCCGCGCGCACGGTCCGATCCGCCGCAGCCCAGCACTCCTCGCCCGAACGGGACGGCACGGTCGACGGACCGTCGTAGCCGGTCGCGGTGGAGAGTACGAGCACGATCTCGGTGGCGTTCTCGATCACAAGCTGTCCGCCGGCGATCTGCAGGTCACCGTCGTTCTTGGCACGCAGCGCGATCGCACCGGCCATACCGCGATCGTCACCGTCGGAGTACCGGACTGGTTCCGGCACCCGGCGATGCGGTGGCGCCACGTCCGCGAGTGCCTGCACGAACAGGCCGAGCCCGCCCTCGACCTCGTGCGGTGTCGCGCGCAACTGCGAGGTCAACCGGGCCACCAGGCCGAGCACGGGTTCGGAGGCGGTCAACCGCTGGACCAGTACGCCGTCCGGCGCGCTGACGAAGACCTCCTGCCGGACCGGCACGCCGCCGTACTCGTACTGCGTCGTCGCGATCGCCGCGTCGAGATCGAGTTCCCGCCGGTACTCGGTGACATCCGCTGCCATCGGCGTTCGACCAGCGATGCGCGTCTCGAGCATGAGATCACCCAACGGCAGGTACGCCTGGCAGTAACCGGAGTGAAAACCACCCGCGAGCACGTGGGCCCGGCGGAGATCACCCGTCGCCAGCGCGTCGCGCACGGCCTGTACAGCCTCGGCTCCGGTCGCGCCGAGCGGCTCCGACAGCAGCCGGGCGGTCTCCGGCCCACCGGACCACAGCGTCTCGTCGTTCAAGCCGATGCGATCGCTGCCGACGCCTCCGAAACACATCGCGCCGATCCGTCCGTTGCCGATCGGCAACGCCTGCAGCCAGGTGTCGGCCGGCCGGTCGTAGTACAGCCGCCGGGCGATGGCGGGATCTGCGCTCTCCAGGTCGCCCATATCGGAGCCTTCCGAGAAAAGTTCGCCTATTAATCCCATGAATTTCCGGGATCGTAGCGCTGCTCGCGCTCCTGGTCCATACTTGATCCTCGTCAGACTGGATAATGATGCTATCAATTTGCATTCGTGAGGGGTCTCCATGCCACGCATCAGTTCGGTGGAGGTCGTCGACGTCCGCTTCCCGACCTCGCTCACCCGGGACGGTTCGGACGCGATGAACAAGGACGGTGACTACTCCGCGGCGTACGTCGTCCTGCACACCGACGACCCCGCCCTCACCGGGTACGGCTTCACCTTCACGATCGGACGCGGCAACGACCTGTGCGCCGCGGCCGCTGAACAGCGCGCCCAGCCGCTGATCGACCGCGACGTCGACGTGGTCTGCTCGGACCTCGGCGCGATCTACCGCGAACTGCAGTCGGACTCGCAGTTCCGGTGGCTCGGCCCGGACAAGGGCGTCATCCACCTCGCTCTCGCCGCGGTGATGAACGCGGTGTGGGACTTGGCCGCGCGCCGGGCCGGCGTACCGCTGTGGCGGTTGCTGTCCGAGATGTCACCCGAGGACCTGGTGGCCGCCGCCGACCTGCGGTACCTGTCCGACGTACTGACGCCCGAGCAGGCCGTCAACCTGCTGGCCGCGAAAGAGCCGGGCCGCAAGGAACGCATCCGGCAACTCGAGGCTTCCGGATACCCGTGCTACACCACCTCGGCCGGCTGGCTCGGGTACTCCGACGCCAAGCTCCGCAGGCTCTGCGAGGAAGCCGTTGCCAACGGCTACAAACACGTCAAGCTGAAGGTCGGCGCCGATCTGGCCGACGACATCCGGCGCTGCGGGATCGCCCGCGAGGTGCTCGGTCCGGACGGTCACCTGATGATCGACGCGAACCAGGTCTGGGACGTACCGGAGGCGATCGAGTGGGTGCAGGCGCTGGCGGAGTTCGAGCCGTTGTGGATCGAGGAGCCGACCAGCCCCGACGACATCCTCGGGCACGCGGCGATCCGGAAGGCGGTCGCGCCGATCGGCGTCGCCACCGGGGAGCACGGCATGAACCGGGTGCTGTTCAAGCAGCTGTTCCAGGCCGGCGCGATCGACTACTGCCAGCTCGACGCCGCGCGGCTCGGCAGCGTCAACGAGGTCCTCGCGGTCTACCTGCTCGCTGCCTGGTTCGACGTACCGGTGTGCCCGCACGCGGGCGGCGTCGGACTGTGCGAGCTCGTCCAGCACCTCGCCGTCTTCGACTACGTGGCCGTGTCCGGCGACCTCGAGGGCCGCGTCACCGAGTACGTCGACCATCTGCACGAGCACTTCGTCGACCCGTGCGTGGTCCGCAACGGAGCGTACGTGCTCCCGACTGCGCCCGGATACAGTGCCGAGATGCACAGGCAGTCACTCGACACCTATCGGTTCCCGGACGGCAGCTACTGGTCGTCCCGAGCAGGTCAGGCACCACGACCATGACCGCGGCCAACCTGAGCGAGAAGCCGCGCGTCCCTGGCATCTCACAGAGCGAGGTGGTGGTGCAGGGCATCCGGCAGATGATCATGGACGGCCGCCTGCGACCCGGCGACCGGCTCCCGGTCGAGAAGGACCTCGCCGCCGCGCTCGGCGTCTCCCGCAACCCGCTGCGGGAAGGGGTCCGCGCACTGTCGATCATGGGCGTCCTGGAGACCCGGCAGGGCGACGGGACCTACGTCACCACGCTGGATCCGTCGATGCTGCTGGTCCCGATGGGATTCGTGGTGGACCTGCAGGACGGACGTGGTACGCACCACCTGCATGCCGTCCGGCGAATGCTTGAGACGGAGGCCGCGGGCTCGGCAGCGCGGCTCATCGGCCCCGACGAACTGGAGGCCGCTGCCGAACTCCTGCGCCACAACGAGTCCGAGCTGACGCTCGCGGAGCCCAACCACGAGGCAGTGATCGAGAACGACATCGCCTTCCATCGCATCATCGCGCAGGCCTCCGGCAACCCCGTACTGGCGGCCTTGATCGACGCGCTGGGCGGACGCACGATGCGCGACCGGCTCCGCCGTTCCATCACGCAGCCGGGCGCGGACGAGACCGCGCACCGGGAGCATCTCTCGATCCTGTCCGCCCTCACCACCCATGACCCGGACCGGGCACGCGCCCGGATGGCCACCCATCTGTTCACCGTCGAGGACTCCCTCCTCGGACTCAACACCACCGACTCGAACCCGGAGTGAGAGCCACCGGATGAACCCACTGCGCTGGACCACGCCTGAGCTGACCTTGACCTTCATCCTCGACGACGGGCCGGTCCGGGTGATCGCTATGCCGGACGACTCGGCCGCCGACACCCGTACGCCGACCACGAGCCAGCCGTTGGTCGAGGTCTCGGCCGTCGGGTACGGCAACGCGCTCAGCAGCAACCGGCATGTCGACACGGTGCTGGGTCAACGGCTCCGGTACACCTCCCACGACGACACCGGGACCGCGCTGCGGATCGTCCAGGACGATCCCGAGTCCGGTCTGCGCGTCACGAGTGTGTTCGAGGCGGGCGCCGGTGTTCGCGCCTGGTCCGAGGTAGCAGTCGCCGGACCGGGGACGCTCGAGCTCACCTTCGTGTCCTCACTGGTCGTCGGTCTCGGGTCGATCGACGTCGACCTGCACTCGGCGGTGACCAGCTGGATGGCCGAGAGTCGATGGTCCGTCCAACGATTGCGTTCGACGGCACTGGCCGACATCGTCCGCGACGCACATCGTCATGTCGCCAGGAGCCGGCATGCGGTGACGAGCGTGGACTCGTGGTCGTCCGGCGAGCGGCTGCCCGTCGGCGTACTGGTCGATCGAAGTAACCCGTACGCCCTCGGATGGCAGATCGAGCACAACGGGCCGTGGCACTACGAGCTCGGCGAGAGCCGGAGCGGTGGCTATCTGCTGCTCAGTGGGCCGACGGACCAAGAGCATCAGTGGAGCGTCGAGGTCACCGCGGACAGCCCGTTCAGCACCGTACCGGTGTCGCTCGTCGTCGGGTCGGACCGGGACAGCGCCTTCGCCGCCCTCACCCGGCAGCGCCGCGCCGTACGCCGTCGTCGGCCGGTCGACGACCGGATGCCGGTCATCTTCAACGACTACATGAACACGCTGCTGGGTGATCCGACCACCGAGAAACTCCTGCCGTTGATCGATGCCGCCGCCGGGGTCGGCGCCGACTACTTCTGCATCGACGCCGGCTGGTACGCCGAGGGCGACTGGTGGAACACCGTCGGCGCGTGGGAGCCGTCGACGACCCGGTTCCCGCAGGGACTCGGCGAGGTGATCGAGCGAATCCACTCGCACGGGATGGTGCCGGGTCTCTGGCTCGAACCCGAGGTGATCGGCACCCGGTCGCCGATCGCGAGCCGGCTTCCCGACGACGCTTTCCTGACCCGCCGCGGCACGCGAGTCACCCAGTCCGGCCGGTACCTGCTGGATCTGCGCAGCCCGGCCGCGCGCCGGCACCTGGACGACACGGTCGACCGGCTGATCGACGAGTTCGGGGTCGGCTTCTTCAAGTTCGACAACAACACGACGACCGGTCCCGGCACCGACAAGGGCGGCACCTCTCTCGGCCACGGCCTGCTGGAGCACAACCGCGCACTGCTCGACTGGCTCGACGGCGTACAGGCCCGCCATCCCGAGCTGCTGATCGAGAACTGTGCCTCCGGGGCGATGCGGATGGACTACGCGATGCTGTCCCGGCTGCATCTGCAGTCGACCTCGGACCAGGAACATCCGTTGCTCTACGCACCGATCACCGCCGCGGCACCGGCCGCCGTACTCCCCGAACAGGCCGGTCACTGGGCGTACCCGATCAGCGGCAGCACCCGGGACGAGTTCATCCTCGCGCTCGTCAACGGTATCCCCGGCAGGCTCTACCTGTCGGGCCATCTCAACCGGATGACCGCCACCGAACTGGACCTCGTCCGCTCCGCACTGTCCGCACACCGCGACATCCTCGCCGACCTCGAAACCCTCGTCCCCGCCTGGCCCCTGGGCCTCCCAGGCTGGGACGACGAATGGATCGCCCTCGCGCTCAACGGCCCCACCGTCTCCTACCTCGCCCTCTGGCACCGCGCCCCCGGCCCGTCCACCATCACACTCCCCTGGTCCGGACCGAGCGTCGCTCCCCACTTCCCCACCGACCACACCAACTGGACCTACACCCAAACCAGCAACACCCTCACCATCACCACCAACACCCCCGAACCCTCAGCCCGAATACTCCGTGCAACTCCGCGCCGAGGCTGACTCATCCGAACCTCGCGCGCAGGGGGTTGAACGGGGTGAGGTCGGGGGTGGTTGCGCCGGTCGCCACCTGCTCGGCCAGGAGTTTGGCGGTGATTGGGCCTAGTGTGATGCCCCACATGCCGTGGCCGCCTGCTACGTGTACGCCCGGTACGTTGGTGGCACCAATCACTGGCAGGCCGTCGGGCGTCAGTGGCCGGGAGCCGACCCATGGGTCGCGTACGTCGTCCCAGTCGGCGCCGTCGATCAGCGGGCGGATCGAGTCCAGGATCGTCTCCAGACGCTGACGGTCGAACGGCGCGTCGCGGTCGGCGATCTCCATGGTGCCCGCGACGCGGACCCGGTCGCCGTACGGTGTGAGCGCGACCCGGACACCGGGCAGATAGACCGGCCCCGCGAGTGCATCGGCCAGCCGGATGCTGCATGAATAACCTCGCCCGGCCTGGACCGGCACCCGGACGCCGAGGCGACGCGCCAACTCCGGCAGCCACGCACCGGTGGCCAGCACGACGGCATCGGTCCGGTACGCCGGCTGGGCCCAGGTGTCGACCTGCAGCCCATTGGGTCCGAACCCGATCGACCGGACAGCGGCGCCCTCGACGATCTCACCGCCGCGTTCGCGGACCGAGCCGGCCAGCGCGTCCAGGAACGGGCCCGAGGCAACGAACCGCTGGCCCTCCAGGTGCAGGACCCGGGTAACCCGGCCGGAGAACGGCGACTCATGCCCGACGGAGGTCCGGTACGCCACGTCCTGCCCACAACTGCGAGCGGCGGCGAACTCGTGCTCGAGATCCCCGGCGTCCTGACCGGCCGTCAAGCCGATCCGGATCTCCCGCTCGTTGACCTCTGCCGGTACGCCGCCCTTCGCGAGCTCGTCGAAAGCGCCGAGGCTGTCCACGGCCAGCCGACCCAGAGCAGCCATCCCTCGCTGCCAACGCGACGCGGTCGAGTTCCGGACGAAGCCCGCCAGGAACGCCAGTGTCGTAACGGACAACCGCCGGTTCAGGGTGACCGGCGATCCGCGGGTGAGCAGGCTCCGGGCACCTTCGCGCAGCAGCCCCGGCTCCGGCAGCGGCGCCACCATGGCAGGCGTGAGGTAGCCGGCGTTGCCCCACGACGCACCGGCCCCCACCGCCGACCGGTCGAGAACGGTGACATTGACGCCGTGCTCCTGCAGGAACCATGCACACGAGAGCCCGACCACTCCCGCGCCCACGACCACGACGCGTCCAGGTGAAGACGGTCCGGTCATACCGACCACACTTCCTCGGCCACCCGCAGGAAGTTGCCGCCGGCGATCCCCGCAACGGCCTCGGGTGCATATCCGCGATCCACCAACGCGGCTGCGATGGCGGGCAGGCGCTCCGGCTCGACGAACTCCACCCGGTCCCACTGGGCATAGCTCGGCGGGAACAGGTCGGGGTTGCCGGCGACCTCGGCGTCGACACCGCCGAAGCAATAGTCCAGCCCGAGCCCCACGTGCTCCCAACCGACCAGTTCAACGGCATGGTCGATGTGCCGCACCAGCGCCTCAGTACTCGCATCGTTGGCGCCCAGAAAGATTCCCACGCCGTTGATCCCGACGACGCCGCCGGTCGCCGCGCATGCCAGCATCTGATCGTCGGAGACGTTGCGCTCATGATCGTGGACTGCACGTGCCGCCGTGTGCGAGATCACCACCGGAGCGGCCGACGCGGCGAAGACGTCCATCGACGTCCGGTACGAACAGTGCGCGGTGTCGACCACCATCCCCACTCGGTTCATCTCGGCCACGACTTCCCTGCCGTACTTCGTCAAGCCTCCGTCCACCTCGTCGTGACAACCCGAACCGGCGGCGTTGCGCTGGTTGTACGTCAGCAACATGGTGCGCACGCCCAGCTCGTAGTAGGTCTGCACCAGGTCGAGGCGCCCACCCAGCGGGCGCGTGTCCTCCAGGTCGAACGCGACCGCGAGCCGCCCGGTGGACTTCGCGGTCCGTACGTCCGCGACCGTACGAGCCAGGAGGTAGCGATCCGGTCTGGCGAGCAACTGATGGCGGAATCCCGACAGCACCCGGATCGTGTCCGCAACGTCGTGCGGCGCGTAGCCGACGTTCACCGACACGAACGACGCCCCCGCCTCGGCGTACCGCCACAGTTCGTCGACGTCGGTGTCCGGGTCGAGCGGCAGGCAGCAGTGCTGTTCCCACACCAACGCAGGTTCCCGCATCAGTGCGATCCGTTCAGGCACGAAGGACAACCAGGCAACCGCGGGCCGTGGTGCAGGAATCTCTCGTAGGCCGCCTCTTCCTCGAGCGACGAGGGAAGGTCCGCGGTCAGCAGCGGCTGTTGCGGCAGCGCGTCGAGATCGACCACGGCGCCGTCCTTGATGACGGCGTGGATGCTGCGGTAGTTCTCGGCGCTCTGCAACGGGTCCGCGTCGAGCACCAACAGGTCGGCGATCTTGCCCACCTCGAGGGTGCCGAGGTCGTTGTCGACCTGGTACGCCTTCGCGATGTTCCGGGTCGCCGCGTGCAGCAACGCCATCGGTGACATGCCCTTCTCCTCCATCGCCCGAAGCCAGACGAAATGACCCGTCGCCAGCCGGCCCAGGCCTTCGTCCTCGGGCAGTCCGTTCCAGGAACCCTTGATCATCGGGTCGTTCAGGACTTCCGGAGCGAAGATGCCGCCGTCGTCGGCGAGCAGGATCGTGGCCCCGGAGGTGATCAGATTGCGGGCGTTGGCGTCCGAGGCCTTCCAGATCGTCCACTCGAAGTCCGAGATGGACTCCTTCAGGATCTTCAGGCCGCTGCCGGTCAACGGAAACACGACGGCGCCGCAGTTCCCCTGCGCGAGGAGTTCGAGGGTTTCCGGTGGGATCTCGGTAGGTCCGGTCGTGTTGCAGTGCTGCACCAGGTCACAACCTGCTTCGATCGCCATCCGCAGGCCCTCGACCGAGGATGTGTGGGCCTGCGCGGTCACCCCGGCCCGATGCGCTTCCTCGACGATGGCACGCTGCGTACGCTCCGAGAACTGGATGAAGGCGCCGGCCGATGCCCCACCGTGCTCGTTCGACGCGTACTTGACGAAGTCGATTCCACGGTCGATGTACCGGCGGACCTCTTCGCCGACCGCATCCGGCGTCAGCCACATCAAGTGCCGGCCGGTGTTCTCGACCCACATCGCGTTCACCCGGTCGACGAAGTGCGCGCTGCCGACTCCGGGGATCCGCTTGTCGAAATCGTCGGAGAACGGTCCCTCGAATCCGATGATGTTGCCGGCGCACCGGATGCGGCTGCCTGGGACCAGCCCGCTGTCGATCCGGTCCCGGACCGCCATCAGCGCCCGCCGTGGTCCCCAGGTGTCGAAGACCGTGGTCAGGCCGCTCTTCAGGGCAACCTGCGCGGCCTCGGTGATCAGGTCTTCGTAGCGCCCTTCGTACCGAACGAGCGTCTCGAACAGCGCGTTGACCAACAGATGCACGTTGGCGTTCATCAATCCCGGGATGATGAACCTCCCTGTGCAGTCGAGGGTTTCGGTGTCTGCCGGGATCGACAGCTCAGCCCGCCGGCCGATCGCCGCGATGCGGCCGTTCTGGGCCAGGATCGCTCGATCGTCGACCCCCTTGCCGGACACGCCGTCGATGACGGTCGCACCGGTCAGCAGCAGTGCCATTGCGTTCCTTCCTGATCGAAGAGTCATGCGCCGGCCAGTCGGCGAGGGAGAGCCAGGCTGGTTGCGATCGCGGCGAGGCCGACCACCGTCGAGATCACGAAGATCGCACCGAACGACGACCAGGTCGGCAAGGGCGTACCCGGAATGAGGTCGCCGGCCAGGACACTGCCCGAGACCTGCGCGCCCAGCGTCCCGCCGACCTGTCGCAGTACCAGGAGAAAGCCGCTCGCACTCGCCAACCGCTCCGTGGGCACCGACGACGACACGATGTTCATCGCCTGGGTGAGCCCGATGCCCATGCCGAGCCCGGCGAGTCCAGAAGCGAGCGCAAGCACCGCACCGTCGTGACGGGCAAGGAACAGGATCGCCGAGGAGGCCACGACCGGCAGGCACGACAGGATCATCAACGGCTTGCTGCCGAGTCTGCGTTCCAGCCTGCCGGTCAGCGCGGCCGCGGCGGCAGCGACCACCCCTAGAGGGAGCAGCAGAAACCCTGCTGTGGTGGGTGTCTCGCCCAGTCCGTATCCGGCGGCGGGGGGCGCCGCCACGATGGTCGGGAGTGCGAGGTAGACCGCGTACGTTGCCCAGCCGACGGCGAAGGCGACGGCACAGGTGACGATCACCGGCCTCCCGCCGACCCGAAGATCGACCAGTGGGTGCACCGTCGTCAGTTCGACCGTGGTGAACGCGGCCAGCAACGCAATCCCGAGCGCGGCCAGTCCGAGGAACCGGGCCGACGACCATCCCCAGGTCGGAGCCTCGGTGAGAGCGATGAGCACTGCGAACAACCCCGTACTGAGCAGAATCGCACCCATCCAGTCGACCTTGCCGTCGCCACCGGCCGGTGTGGAGGGAAGTACCGCGACGGCCGCCAGGCCGAGAGCCACGAGCGCGGCGAGCGGAAGCCAGTACAGCCAGTTGTACGGCAGGACGGACAACAGCGGTCCGGACAGCAGCAGGCCGGCGACCGAGCCCAGCGCGGACATGCCGATGATCAGCCCGTTGCCGGTACGGGCCTTGGCAGACGGTTGCGTGTCACCCAGCATGCCGATCGCCAGCGGCGCGAACCCGAGCCCGGCGCCCTGGAGGATCTGACCGGTCGCGAGTACCAGGATCGAGGTCGCAACGGCGCTGAGGAGCACTCCGGCCACGACCACCCCGAGGACGACCAGGAAGACCGTCTTCTTGTCGTAGATGTCGGCCAATCGTCCGATCAGCGGCGTGCAGACAGCACCGGACAACAGCAGCCCGGTGAACACCCAGGTGATCGAAGCGGTCGAAGCTCCCACGCCCTGCTGGATCAGCGGCAGCGCCGGAACGAGCATCGATTCGAGCAGACTGAGAACGAGTACGACGCCGCCGAGTACGGCTGTGACAACAGTTCCGGTACTGCGTTGCGTTGCGACGGCGAGCGGGGATGTCGACATTGTCAGCCTCCTGATCAGCTGATCCTGGGTACGAAGCGGAGCCCGGTGTGGATGCCACGTGGACGTCCAGGCACCGAAGGGAGGTCGGCGAGCAGCCCGAGCCGTCCGTAGAAGCCAGTCGTGGTTCGCGGGTCGGCACCTTCGGGCCTGAAGAGGCCGGGTGCGACCGGTACGTACGTGACGCTGGATGCGCGCGGCATCCCGTAGGCGTCCAAGACGCTCTCCAGTTCCTCGTCGTAGAACGGGACAGCTGTCCGTACGAGCAGATTGCCGTCGAGGACGCTGATGCTCTTGTCGACGTGGAAGGCGGCGTACTCCCCCGCGATTGCGGGGTCGGTGTCCGCCGGAACTCCAGCGAACGGCACGTCAACCTGATGACCGGTGAGGTACTCGATGACGGTGGTGTGAAGGGTGTCGTTGAGCAAGACGTTGGGGCCGCTGACGAACGTGACGACGACGGCGTCGTGTTCGGGGACGATGCAGAAGCTCGACGCGCCGCCCGGTGAACCGCCGCCGTGCCAGGCCGCCGTCGTCCCGGCGAGGGGATCCAGCCACCAGCCGAGGCCGATGGGCGGCGCCGACGGCAGGCCCAGGTCGAAGGTCGGGGTCAGCATCGCTGCCGCGAGTTCGTCCGACAGCACCCGGCGGCCAGTGGGCGCCAGGCCTCCGGCCAGGTGCATGCGGCCGAAGGTCAGCATGTCCGCGACCGTCACGATCGGGGTCGCGCCGGCCCCGGCGGCCGACTCCGGCAGGCTGAACAGCGACGTGGCCCGCAGCGATCCCGCCTCGTCGCAGGCACGCGCGCCGATGGCGGTCGGCCGCAAGAACGCCTGGGTCTGGACCGCGGTGGCGTCGCGCATGCCGCACGGGTCGAAGAGCTCGGTCTGGATCGCCCGCTCGTACGGCAGCCCGGTCCGCTCCTCGATGATCCGCGCGGCGAGAACGAATCCGGGGTTGGAGTAGTGCAGCCCGGTACCGGGCTCGAACAGGCAACCGAAGTCAGGCAGTTCGGCGACGTACGACCGGGTGGCGTCTCGCCCGCGGACGGCAGCCGGCATCAGGTCGTCGGCGTCGATGCCGTTGGTGTGGTTGAGCAGCATCCGCACCGTGATGACTTCGGCCGCATCGGTATCTGCGAGAGCGAACTCCGGAAGGTACTGGCGCACCGGAGCGTCGAGGTCGACGGCTCCGGCATCCACCAGTCGCAGCAGCGCGGTCGTCGTCAGCAGCTTGGTGACCGAGCCCAGCAACCAGCCGGTGTCCGTCGTGAACTCCTGGCCGGTGTTGAGGTTGGCGGTGCCGTGGGCCAGCGAGAACTGATCGCCGCCCACCGCGACGCCGATCACCGCCCCGGCGACACCGGTCGCGGTGGACTGCGCGGCGAGAATGTCTGCGAGCTGCGCACGCAAGGGGACCAGATCGGCCATCGGGAGTTCCTTTGATCGGTGTCGGCCGACGACGTCCCGCTGTGTCGGCGTTCATCGAACAGTGCCAGTTCATCGTGCTCTGCGCACGCGCAAGACGTCGATGTTGGTGCTCTTGAAACTCGACAGTTGTCGAGCTGTGGGTCAGGCCCGGCCGAGCAGTCGCGCCACCTTGATGCCGAGGTGCAGGACGAGTCGCTGCTCACCGTCGGAGAGATCGAATCCGGTCAGCTGTTCGATCCGGCGGATCCGGTTGTAGACGCTGGCCCGGTGCAGACCGAGCTGCTCCGCCACCACGCGTGAGTCGCCCGCGCGGTCGAGGAACAGCTCGGCCGTGACGAGCAGTTCCGGATCGGGAGACAGCAGGGCATCGATCGCCGGCAGGACCTTCAGCGCGTCCAGCTGTTCAAGGGGCTGGGACGCGAGCAGTCCGTAGATGCCGAGGGCGTCGTACTCCGCGACGGGCCGGAAGGTCGGGACGACGTCGGCCACCCTGATCGCCACAAGCGCTTGCTCACAAGAGATCCCAGCGTCCGCAAAACGTTGCGTAGCGCCACCGACCCCTGCCACGACGGCACGCCAGCGACCGCCCGCGCCGAGCCGATCCTGCACTGCGGTACGCAGGTCGTGGGCAACCCGCGGGAACCGCGCGAGGGTGGACTGCGGGAGGATCAGGACGGCGTGGCGTGGTCGCACCAGAGACAAGCACTCGCGCGGCGGAAGGGTGCTGACCGTCGAGTGGAGCGCGGCACTGAGCGCCAGCCGGTCCCCCTCGTGAACCTCCTCGCCGGCCAGGGGCAGCGGCTGTACGACGACGGCCACCACACCGCCGCGGGACGCGAAGAACCCGCCTTCGATCAGCCCGTCGGCCGCCAACTGCTGCCCCTCCGCGTCAGGCGACAGGAGATCCCGGACCAGCTCACCCACGCGAGCATCCCGGAGCTCGTCGATGACCCGCTCCCGGAACAACACCTCCCCCGCATCGCCGGCAGCGACCGTGGCAACCGCAAGCTCCTCGTCGGACAGCGTCTGATCGGTGTCGATCAGCCAGAGGTAGCCGAACCGCAAGCCCTGGTGCCGCACCGGGATCGCCACCCGCGAGAGCAGCCCCAGGTCCGCGTCCGGTGGCAGGCGGACCGGGCCGGAAGCCTGGCCGAGCCGGAACCGGCGCAACCACGCGAGCCCCTCGGGCGGCGCTTCCCGGGTCAGGATCACCCGCGCACGCATGGCGTCGATCGCACCGACCTGCGCACTGTACGCAAGCAGGCGAAAGCTCGTGTCGTCCACGGCCACCGCCCGCCCCAACCGCCCCGCCAACGAGTCCACAACCCGCTGCAACTCATCACTCAAGCGTCCGTCCCCCTGCCCGGGCCATGAACGCGACAAACGTCGCACTCCGATGCTGGCACACACGACACAAAGCACGCACTCAGGCGCCAACCGCGCAGTCCGCAGCCACGGCTCGATTCGAATGTCTGTTTCTGTTTGTTACTAGAGAATTGATTGCCACTAATTCAGGCTATTGCGAAACGATACTAGAAATGCCATCGTGTCCCGGCAAGCGCTTGCCAATGGTGGTGTGCGAGGAAGGGACAAGTGGCTGTGAAGAATCTCTTGGCCAGAGTGGCCTGTGTGTTGATGGTGCTGATCACGGTCGTGCCGCTGGCTGTTGGCCGGCAGACCGCCCACGCTGTCGGTGGTGGTGTACTGCAGCACTTCATCACCAGGAGCGGGGACAGACTGATGAACGGACCGGACGAGTTCCGGTTCGTCTCCACCAACATGCCCGACATCCTGCAGACGATCACGAACAAGCAGTTCGAGTCGGATTCTGCGATGCGGCTACCGAACGAGTACGAGCTCCGCGACGCGGTCGCGACCGTCAAGCAGATGCACGGTCAGGTGCTGCGAACGTTCGTCGTCACGGTGACCGACGGCTCCGACCAAAGCACCGCGCCGTACTCGATGGTGAATGCGCCGGCCGGCAGCGACCACGTCAGCTTCAACGAGACCGCAATGCGGGTACTCGACAAGCTGCTGCAGATCTGCAACCAGGAGGGCGTCCGGCTGTACATCCCGCTGGTCAACTACAAGGCCACGCTGCGCGGTGGAACGTCGACGTACGGCGAGAACTTCTTTACCGTCGGCAGTCGGGCCAACCTGCGGTTCAAGGACATGGTCGGCCAACTGCTGAACCGCAGGAATGTCTACACCGGCGTCACCTACAAGGCGGACAAGGCGATCATGGGCTGGGAGTCCGGCAACGAGATCGTCATCGACCACCAGCCCGAACGTGCGGCCTGGCTGCACGATCTGGCCAGATTCGTCAAGACGACCGCACCGCAGCAACTGTTCATCGACGGACGGAACAAGCCCGACGACGTGGTCAAATTCGTTGCCGGCAGCATCGCCGACGACTACGGCGAGTACCTCGACGACCCGAACATCGACGTGCTCTCGTACCACACCTACGTCGGTCTGACCGGCCCGGCGACCGACAGCCGGTTGCCCGCCGGCATCCGGACCTCGACGACGGGCGACATCGGAAGTACCCCGACCCTCAGGATCATCCGCGAGCTGACCCGAGGCAAGACCGCCTTGGTGCTTGGTGAGGTTGCGATGTACACCGCACCTGCCACGCTCACCTCCTTACTCGACGAGCTGATCGCGGACGGTGCCAGCGGCGCCAACTGGTGGGGTACCCGCTTCCACAGTCGCGACGGCGGCTTCTACAAACATTCCGACGCCGACTCGCAGTACGAGGATCTCAACTGGCCAGGATTCCCGGGATCTGCCGGGTATCTGCCGGAGATCCAGACCGAGCTGACACTCCAGCAGATCCTCGCGGCCAAAGCCTGGACGATCGCGGGGAACGCCGGCACACCACCCGCGTTGCCGGTCCCCTCGGTGCCGCGGCTGCTGCCGATCGCCGACGTCGGCCACATCTCCTGGCAGGGGTCGACAGGCGCGCAGAGCTACACCGTCCAGCGCAGCGAGTCCAGGCGCGGCCCGTGGACAGCGGCCGGAGTGGTGTACGACAACCTGCCCACGTACAGCAGCCTCTTCCATGACACCGGAGCACGTCCGGGCCGGTCCTACTACTACCGGGTCATCGCCCAGAACAGCAGCGGGACCTCAGCACCGTCGAACGTCTCGGCCAGAGTCGTCGTCAATCGGCAGTGGATCGTCGACGACCTTTTCGATTTCTCCAAGACGTACGACCACGAGCCGAACGCGGTGATCGCGAAGTCGTACGGGAACTCCTCGCAGCAGGAGGATCTCGGCGTGCTGAAGAGCCGGAACGGCACCTCCACCAACGTGCAGTACGCGATGAGTGGGACACTGACCAGTGCGGCGGTCTACGCGTACAACGCCCCCGCCGAGGTGGCGCTGTACGGCTCCAAGGACGGCGCTGCGTACTACGAACTGCCGACCCGGCAAACCACGTACGCCGACGGCACCAGGACCAGGTACGACTACTCGGGACCGTCCGGGTTCCGGTTCTTCAAGCTCGAAGCAAGCGGGAGTGCCGTCATCAGCCGCTTGCAACTGGAGTACAAGCCCGGTGGACCGCCCGCTCCCGCACCGCGCACGGTTCCGGCCTACCGCGAGCCGAACCCGGCGTTCGAGGCCGAGCTCTTCCGGTACGACGAGGCGCAGCCGTCCACGTCCGACGTCGTCACGAACCAACCCGGAGTCGTCAAGGTCAACCAGACCGGAGGTTCGAGCAGTACCGCGAGCAACAAGCGCTACAGCATCGTCGACTTCCTGCAGGCAGGTGACTACGCGATCTTCTACGCGACCGTCGAGGCCGGCACCTACGACGTCGGGCTGGGCTACGACGCCCGGTCGGCCCGCGGAATGTTCCGTACCGCGCTCCTCGGGCCGTCCGACCCTGCGGCATCGGACGGGCAGCCGCTCGACGAAGTGATCGACGCCTACGATCCGGGCGCGGGTGTGATTCGGTCTGCCGAGCTGGGACGAGTCACGTTCCCGGTGACCGGTCGCTACGGGTTCAAGTTCGTCAGCACCGGTAAGAACCCCGCGTCGTCGAACCCGAAGATCGGTCTCGACGTGATCACTCTGACGAGCGACAACGTCGCGCCGACGGCCGCCGACGCGACGTACTCGACCGACAGGTTCACGCCGGTCACCGGGGTGCTGCCGGCCAGTGACGGGAACGCTGACCCGCTCCAGCTCATCGTCGTCAACCAGCCGGCTGCGGGACGACTGGAGATCAGGTCCGACCGGACGTTCACCTACATCCCGGCCAGAGGTCGGGCCGGTCGGTTCACCGTCAGGTGGAAAGTGAACGACGGGTGGGTCAATTCCGGTACGGCCACGCTGACTCTCGACGTACGCCGCTGAGTGAACCCCTACCCGCGTCCTATCTGTGGGATGCGGGTAGGGGGCGGACTGAGTCTCGGATGACTATGTGGGTGCCTAGTAGTTGGCGTTCGCGGCCGGAGCCGGGTTCGGGGCGTTCGAGGGCCAGGCGGACGGCTGCTTTGCCCATCTCCTCGTGCGGCATGTAGACGGTTGTGAGTGGCGGGGAGAGCTCCTGGGCGACCGGGATGTTGTCGTACCCGACCAGTGAGATGTCGTCGGGAACTGTGAGCCCGTCCTCGCGCAGGGCGGCGAGCACGCCGGATGCCATCACGTCGTTGTGGGCGAAGACCGCCGTGAACTCGAGACGATCTGCCAGCGCCTGGCGGCAGCCCTGGTAGCCGCCGCTGCGGTCCGCCCGGCAGGGGATCACCAGGGCGGGATCGACCTCGACACCGAAGTCTTCATGGGCCGAGCGGTAGCCGGCCATCCGGCCTATGGTCGTCGTCGACCGTTCCTGGCCGGTCAGGGTCAGGATCTTCCGGTGGCCCAGCGAGAGCAGGTGGCTCGTCGCGGCGTACGCACCACCGCGGTTGTCGTACTCGACCGCGAGCGCAGGCACTCCGGCAGGCAGCGGCGGCCGGCCGCAGAGGACGAGCTGCGCACCGCGCGCGTGCAAGGCCCGGGCATGTGCCGACATCCGTTGCTCGTACGCGTCGGTGAGCTCCACACCACCGACCAGGATGACGGCATCGAGGTCGTCCTCGTCCTCGAGCCGAGCGAAGATCTGTTCCTCGCGCTGCAGATCCCCGCCGGTGATGTACACCGAGCACAGCCGGCCGGCGTCACCCGCGGCCTCCGCGACACCGGTCGCGACGTGGCTGCGCAGCGGCGAGACGACATCCGAGACCACCATGGCGACGTGCGAGGCTGCCTGGTTCCGCTTCGGGGTACGGGACGTGACGGCGTAGTTGAGGTCCTCGACCGCTCGCAGCACCTTGGCCCGCGTGGATTCGGCGACCGGATAGTCGCTGGTCAGCGCCCGCGAGGCGGTAGCAACCGACACCTGCGCACGGCGCGCCACGTCGCGCAGTGTCGGTGCGCTCCGCCGCTTCGGTTCCGCCTCGGTGTCGTCCATCGGGTCCTTCCTACCTGATGCCTGCAAAGATCGCGTCGAGGTCGAGCACCTGTCGCGTGTCGTCCCACTCGACGGCGATCACGCCGCCGTCGACCGTCGCGCCGACAGTGTTCTCGATCGGTACGCCGCTCAGCGATGCCATCGCAACATACACAGTGCTGTTCGACGAGGCCGTACCGAGCAGCTCGGGCACCACAGCCCAGTCACCGTACGCGGTTCCGTACGAGGCGGATGAGGTACCGGCCGCCTCCCATCCGTACAGACCTTTCACAGTGGATCGCAGGTCACCGGTGACGACGACCGCAGTCGTACCGTCGACCTCGGCCGCGATGTCCCGCGGGTGCTGCGCCGCGGCGGCCCATCCGGACAAGCGCACCGGCAGGTTCGGTGGGATCCTGACCAGCCGATTGATCCGGATCTCGAACGCCCCGCGGACCGCGGTCACGCTCTCGATGCGGGCCGACGGCAGGACCGGGCCGCCGTCGGAGGCGTCGCTGCCCTCCCAGGGCGAGAACCTCGGGAATCGCGGCGCATGCCAGGACGCCACCCAGTTCTCCCCCGTGGCGACGCGATGGATCTTCCGGCGGGCGCTCCACACACCCCGGATCCGGACCTGGATGCCGTTGTCGGCCGGATCGTGCAGGGACGTCGGCCCGGTACGGGTCGAGTACCCGAACCTGGAATACAGCGGGTCGGGCGCACCACTGTCGGCCGCGTCGGTCTTCAGATGGTCGCTGCCGTGGTTGTGAACCCGGACCAGCCCGTCCGCCGCAGTGCTCTGGATCAACAAACCGATGTCCAGCGCACGCGTGTAGTCCTCGGTGTCGCCGGGAAGCTCGGCCTCGGTCGACGTCCAGACAGGATGGTCCTCCGGCAGCATCAGCGCGAGGAAGCCCTTCGACGCCCAGTACGGTGATCCCGGACCCGAGTACCGCTGGAGCGTGGGCAGATGCTCCCCGTGCCACCCCAACGACAGCACGCCGTTGTCCGTGATCGAGCCACGCTCAAGGAAGTACCGCAGGCCGGCTGAGAGGACTCGCCGGGACTGGCCGGGGGTCAGCGGCGTCCGATCGACTGCCTCACCCAGCGCGACGGCCGCGAGGGTCGCCGTGCGGTACGTCATGCTGCGACCGTAGTACAGCGGCGAACCGTTCCGGTCGAACGTCCGGGCGAAGGTCTGCAAGAACTCCTCGAGGCGTCCACCGAGCACGTCCAGCTCGGGAAGACCGTGCAGCTTCGCATGCAGTACGGGATACAGGTGCATCGCCCAGCCGACGTAGTGGTCGTACGCCTCACCGGCACCGTCGGAGTACCACCCCTGACCGCGGTACCAGAGCTCGACCAGGTCCAGGGCGCGCTCGATCACGTACCGGGTCTGGTCGTCGCCCCGCCCCACACCTTCGAGGAAGCTCGCGATCGTCGCCGGGAAGAGGTACCAGTTGTTCGGCGACGGCTCGCGGGTGATGGTCGCACGGAACCAGTCGGCGAGCCGGTCCTGCTCGTCCGCGGAGAGCCGGCCCCAGGTGTCGGCCTTGGTCAGGTGCAGGCTCAGCGCGATCCCGGCGGCCTCCACATGCGGTTGACCGTCGCGGCCGACGTGTCCGACGACCGGCCACGACTCCTTGTCATCGGCACCGATCGTGCGAGTGCCCGCGATCAGGCCCTCGACGTACCTGGACAAATGGTCGTTGTGGTCCGCGCCGCCGGCATGCAGGAACGCCGCGAGCAGGAAGGTCCGGGCGAAGCCTTCCAGCCCGTCGGTCGCCGGACCCTGCTGGGACGGGCGTCCCGGGAAGTTGATCCGGGCGCCCTGCGGTGACCGGTACGCGGCCGCCGAGGCCAGCAGGTGATCTGCCACCGCGATCCAATGCTGCCGGGTCAGGCCGGTGTAGGGGCTGAGCTCGCGGTCCTCCGCCGGCAGTACCGCGGCCAGCGGGCCGGACAGCTGGAGCTCGGGCAGTACGGGAATCATCGATCACCTGTTCGTCGGATGGTGCGCTGAGGTTCGGGGATCAACCCTTGATTCCCGAGGTGGCCATGCCCGCGATGAAGTATCGCTGACCGAACACGAACAACAAGATCATCGGCACCGTCGCCAGTGCCGACATCGCCATCAAGAACGGCCACTGCACGCCGCCTTGTCCTTGCGCGAACGTCGCCAGACCGAACTGCAACGGCCGCAGGCTCTCCGAACTGGTCGCCACCAGCGGCCAGATGAATCCGTTCCAGGCCGACTCCACATTGAACAGTGTGATCGTCACGAAGGCGGGTGCGGCCAGCGGCGCCATGATGCGGAAGAAGATGCCGATCTCGGACACGCCGTCGACGCGGGCGGCATCGGCGAGCTCGGCCGGCAGCGAGACGAAGAACTGGCGGGCCAGGAAGGTGAACAGCGGAGCCGAGATGAACGGCACGATCAACGCGGCCCAGGTGTTCAGCCAGCCGGTACCGCCGTTGCCGAGGATGTCGTTTCCACCGGCGAACGGAATCCGCCGTACAACCAGGAAGAGCGGCACGATCAGCACCTGGAACGGGACGATCAGCAAGATGATGAAGTAGTTCAGGATGCCCCGCGAGCCGCGCATCGGCAGCTGGGCGAGCGCATAACCCGCCGCCGTCGAGAGCAGCAGGACCGGAATGGTCTGGCCGACGACCACGATCAGGCTGTTGCGGAAGTACGTCGCGAACGGCGCCGCCTTCAGAGCGTTCACGTAGTTGAGCCACTCGATCCGGTCCGGCAGCCACGAGAAGTGGTTGACCTCGTTGAGCGACTTGAACGAGGTCAGGACCATCCAGATGAACGGAAGGATCATCAAGAACCCGCCGACGGCCAGGAACGCGACCAGGATCGCCTTGCCGGCCGTCGGCCGCGGCAGCCGGACAGTGGTACTCACAAGCCCTCCCGATTGCGCATGCTGAGCCGGCCGAGGCCGATCAGGATGCCCACGAACACCAGCATGATCACGGTCTCCGCCGAGGCGTAGCCGATGTGCAGGCGTTCGAAGGCGTTGGTGAAGATGTCGAAGGTCAGTACGTTGGTCGCGTGCGCGGGCCCGCCACCGGTGGTCACGTAGATCAGGTCGAAGACCTGGAACGAGCCGGCGATCGAGGTGACCAGGACGAAGAAGTGCACCGGCGCGATCCCCGGCCAGGTGACGTGCCGGAACGTCTGCCAGCGCGAGGCACCGTCCAGGGTGGCCGCTTCGATCAGGTCCTTGGAGATGCTCTGCAGTGCGGCCAGATAGATGATCATCTTGGCGCCGAGACCCTGCCAGACGCCGACCACCATCAACGCCGGCAGGGCGACGTCCGGGTCGGTCAGCCACCCCGATCGCGCGAGCCCGAAGAACGACAGCACCTGGTTTCCGAGCCCGGCCGCGGGGTTGTAGATCCAGAGCCAGACAGAGGCGACCGCGACGGTGGAGGTGACCACGGGGATGTAGAAGAGCGTTCTGAACAAAGCCCGGCCGGGGATCTTCTGGTTGAGCGCGATCGCGACCGCCAGCGACAAGCCCATCGCCACGGGGACCACGGCAACGGTGTAGAGCAGTGTCCGCAGTACGGAATCTCTGAACTGCGCGTCGGCGAACAGGTCGGCGTAGTTGCGCAGACCGATCCAGTCCCCACGGCCCGCCACCCGCGCGTTGGTCAAGCTCAGATAGACGGCCATCAGGCCCGGGAGCGCGACGAAGATCACCGAGTGGACCAGGGCCGGCGAAAGCAGCAACCAGCCCGCTCGCGCCTTGGCCCGTTCCACTCCCCCGCGCCGGCGGCCGGCCGGACGCTTACCGACGCGGCCTGCCACCGGGCGCTCGAGGGTCTGAGCGGTCATTTGCGAGCCACCGCGTCAAGCTCCTTGAGCGCGTCGTGCGGCGACTTCCGGCCCAGGATCACCTCGTCGAGTGACGGCCCGAACTTCGACCGGAAGTCCAGGAAGGTCGCGCCGCCGTACTCGAAGATGGCCTTGTCGAGGTTCTTCCAGGCGAACGAACCCGCCGGGTTCGACTTCACGAACTCGCTGTCCCCGGCGGTGTTGCTGATCGGGACGCCGACGTCGAGCTTCGAGATGGCCTCCTGCGACTTCTGGTCCTGCATCGCCTTGACGAACGCGAGCGCCGCCTTCGGGTACTTCGTTCCCTCGCCCACCGCGGCGACCCGGCCGCCGACGTACATGACCTCCTTGCTGTCCTTCAGGTTGAAGTAGACGAGGTCCTTGCACTTGGCACCGATCCCGTCGCCGCCGGTCGAGCAGTCGACGTACGGGCTGACGAATCCCATCGCGGCCTCACCAGTGGTCACGAGGGCGGTCTTGGCCGAGTTCTGGTAGCCGTACCGGGAGGACTTGTCGACGGTGACCATGTCGTGGATGAGCTGCAGCGCCTGGACACCTTGGTCGCCGTTGAAGGCGGGCTGACCGTCGGCGGTGAACATCTCGCCGCCTTTCGCGCCCATGAACGCGACGAACTGCTGCCGGTAGTTGCTGGCCGGCGCCCAGAAGTCGAAGCCGGTCCTGGTGATCTGGCCCTTCCCGTCGCGCTTCGTCAGCTTCTTCGCATCTTCGCGCAGCTCGGCCAGGGTCTGCGGCGGCTTCGCCGGATCGAGGCCGGCCTCGGCGAACGCACTCTTGCTGTAGGCAAGCAATCGCGGGTTGGCGACGATCGGGACCGCGTACAGGTCGTCCTGGTACTTCATCGGCGGCACGAAGGCCGGGTACACCGACTTCTGCAGGTCCTCGGTGCTCACTCCCAGCTTGGTCAGCGACTGGATCGCGCCGAGGTCGGCGAGCGGCTGCACCCAGCCGATGCCGGCGCTCACCACGTCGTAGTTGTTGCCGGCGGCCAGCGAGGTCGAGATCTTCTCGTTCAGGTTGTCGTACGGAACGAAGTCCGGCTCCACCTTCATCTGCGGGTACGTCTTGTGGAAGATGTCGACGATCCCCTGGAAGACCGCCTGCCCCTCGTTGTTCGCCGGGAAGTTCGGCACCACGACCCGCAGGGTGCCGGTCGCGGACGCCGGGTCCTGCCCCTCCTGCCCGTCGGATCCGCCGGACGAACACGCGGCGATCGCCATCAGGGCGACGGTCAGCGCCGCTGCCGACACGGCCTTCAATCCTCGCTGCATCACCTTCACCACTCCCTGTCGGTCGCTCCCCACCTCAGCGGTAAGCGTTTCCCGCAGAGACTATGCATTTCTAGTATCGTTTCGCAATACCTCAGATTGATCTCTGAAACAGAGACCTGTTTTCAGGCCATCAGGTCGTAGGTTTCGGGGCGGACCTCGTACCGCAGTTCGAGACCTGCGAGGTACCGCCTGATCTCGTCGACCACGATGGCGCCCTGGGTGCGCCGCGAGTGCCAGGTGCGGGCACCGAGGTGCGGTGTGAGCAGAACGTTGGGCAGCTGCCACCACTCGGAGCCCGGCGGCAGCGGTTCCTCGTCGAACACGTCGAGCGCCGCACTCAAGCGGCCCGTACGAAGCTCGGCTAGCAATGCCGCCGTATCGATCAGCGCCGAGCGGGCGGTGTTGACCAGCAGTCCGCCGTCGGGCATCAGCGCGAGACGCCGCGCGTCGATCATGTGCCTGGTTTCCTGCCGCACCGGTGCATGCAGCGCGACGACCGTCGACTGCTCGAGCAGCACATCGAGCGGCGCCGGCCGGGCCCCGATCTCCTTGGCGTCGCGCTCGCTCAGGTAGGGATCATGGACCAGTACGTCTGCGCCGGCGGCCACCACCAGCTTGAGATAAGCGCGCCCGACACGACTCGCTCCGACCACGCCGACCGTGGTCTCGGCCAACGTACGACCGAGACCGAAGTCGGCCGCACCCCAATAGCGGGCGGCCGTCATCGAGCGGTCGACGCGATCGAGATCGCGGAGCCGCGCGATCGTCATGTACAGGGCCAGCTCGGCCACGGACTGCGCCATCCCGGCCGACGCCTGGCTGACGCGGACCCCGTGCAGCAGCGACAACGGCACCAGCGAACGGATCGTGCCCGCACTGTGTACGACAAGCTTGAGCCGATCCGAAGGCCCTGCTGCAGCCGGCAACGGTCTCGATCCCCACCCGGTCACCAGGATGTCGGAACGCAGTCGCCGATCCTCGTGGTCGTCCGATGGCACCTCGTCACGCCGGATCAGCCGCGCCAGGCGCGCCAGCCGTTCCAGCGCCTCATCCGCGAACAACTCACCCTCGAGCCCAGGCGGTACATCAAGGTAGACCGTAGGCGTAACCATAAGAGCCCTTCGCCGCAGTAACAACAGAAACGTTTCTATCCAACTATCGCCACCCTAAGCACCGTCCACCCCCTGTGCAAACGCTTGCCACTACCCAGCGCGCCCTGTCCACCCCGCGCCTCCATGAGGGTTGGGGAGGATCTTCTGCCCGATTCGGGACGAAATCCTCCCCAAAGCCCGGCCGGGCCGGGGTGGGGGTTGGCGTAAGAAGTCGGGCTTGGGGAGCAACGAAGGGGTGGGGTTGGTTTGAGGAGGTGCTGGGTGGTTGGGCAGTGATTGTTCACAGTGAGGTCTATGTCGGCGGGCGGCGGCAGGGTGGTGGGCCCGCGGCGGTGGCGGCGGAGCGGCTGGCTGCTGGGGCAGGGTTCGCGTGGGTTGACCTGCACGAGCCGTCGGACGCCGAGTTGCGGCAGGCGCAGGAGTTGTTCGGGCTGCATGACCTGGCCGTCGAAGACGCGCAGACGCCGCATCAGCGGCCGAAGATCGAGCGCTACGGAGACGATCTCGCGGTGGTCTTGTGCACGTTGCGCTATGTCGAGGAGGAACACGCGGTCGAGACCGGTCAGGTCAGCGTCTTCGTCGGTACGGACTACGTCGTGACCGTCTGGCACGGTGATCGCAGCGACCAGGAGCAGGCACGCACCACCTTGGACGAGACGCCGACCGCGTTGACGCACGGCCCGGCAGCTGTGCTGTGGGCGATCTGTGATGCCGTCGTGGACCGGTACGAGTCCGTGACCGGATTCATCCAGACCGACGTGGACGCGATCGAGACCGCAGTCTTCGGAGCGAGTTGTACGAGCGAAGCCGAACGCATCTACATGCTGAAACGTGAAGTGGTGGAGATGCGGCGGGCAGTGGTCCCGCTGCACGAGCCGATCGAACGCTTCGCGCGCGCCGATGTCCCGCTCGTCGACCCGGACGCGGCGGTCTACTTCCGCAACGTCGCCGGCCATGTCGCCCGCGTGTGCGAGCAGACCGACTCCCTCGACAAACTGCTCGGCTCGGCGCTGGATGCGCACATTGCCCGGGTCTCGGTCCAGCAGAACGACGACATGCGCCGAATCTCCGCCTGGGTAGCGATCGCCGCCGGGCCAACGGTGGTGAGCGCGATCTACGGCATGAATTTCGACCGGATGCCGGAACTCCACTGGCAGTACGGCTACTTCGTCGTCCTCGCCCTGATCGCGGCCGGCTGCATCGCCCTCTACGCGAACTTCCGCCGCTCCGGCTGGCTCTGATCTCGCCAGGTACCCGAGAAAGCGGGCGATTGGTAAGACTCTCCGGCTGACCGACGCTCATGAGATGGGCACTGTTCAGGACTGACGAGAGGCGTGGCTCATGCAGAAGCTGGCACCGGTGATCGAGCTGCGGCACAAAGACCAAGGGCTCCGGCTGGCGTTCGTGTCCGGTGTCATCGCCCTGACGGTGGTCTTTGCCACCGTCGGCTCGACGATCCCGCTCTTCAACATCTATCGGGCCGAGGACGGGTTCACCAACGCCGGCATCTCCCTGACCGTAGTCGCCTACTCCGCCGCCACTCTGGGCACCTTGCTGGTCCTGGGGCGACTGTCCAATCACGTCGGTCGACGGCCGCCCGCGATCGCCAGTCTCGGCCTGCTCGTCGTGGGCTGCCTGCTGTTGCTGAACGTGCATCACATCGGCATCCTGATCACCGGCCGGCTCGTCATGGGCCTCGGCGCCGGCTTGGCCAGCGGCAGCATCACCGCGTACATCGTCGATGCGGCACCAGCCAGGCCGGCCTGGCTGGCGTCCGTTGCCTCCAGCCAAACAGTCATGCTCGGCCTGGCCCTCGGCGCGATCACTTCCGGTGCCTTGGTCCAGTTCGGCCCGTGGCGACGGGACCTTGTCTATCTGGTCGTCATCGGCCTGCTCCTGCTGTCCATCGCACTGATCGCCATCAGCCCGGAGACCCTCACCCCGAAGCCGGGCGCGTGGCAATCGATGCGCCCGAGCGCTCGCGTACCGGCCCGAGTCCGGCACCTGCTTCCCGCCACGGCAGCCGTACTCCTGGCCACCTGGGCGACCGGCGCTTTCTACCAAGCCTTCGTACCGGCACTCGTGGCCGATCAGCTTCACACCAGCAACGCGCTCGTACTCGGACTGTCGTTCGCCGCCTACATGGGCCCCAGTGCTCTGGGCGCCCCCATCGGCGGGCGGTTCGCACCGGCCGCGGCTCAACGGATCGGCATGATCGCATTCCTGGCCGGCTGGATCGGCATCATCATCGCGGTCACCACCGGCACACTCCCCTTGTTCATCGTGGCAACCATGGTGGCTGGAGCTGCTCAAGGCATCGCCATCAGCGCCGCCACTCGTGGCTTGCTGTACGGCAGCGCCCTGGCCGACCGAGCACCGATCTTCGCCGTCGTCTACCTCCTCAGCTACACCGGGGCGACCGTTCCCAGCCTGATCTCCGCACAGCTGACCGGCGTCTTCTCGCTGCCGCACATCGCCCTCGGGTACGCCGCACTCGCGCTGCTCTCGACCGCATTCACCACCGTCGCCGCGCGCAACCCGTCCGACGCTAGTGCGAGCGATCCGAGCTGAGTGAGGTCGCCGTAGCCTCGAGCTGGAAGGCTTCGCGGGGTGTTTGGACCGAGCTGAGCGAGACGATGTCGCGGCCGTAGAAGAACGCGGTCAGCCAGGTCGAGAAGACCCGTACCTTGCGATCCCAGGTGGGGATGGACAGTACGTGGTACCCGCGGTGCATCAGCCACGCCGGCAGACCCTTGATGACCAGACCGCGGTACTGGAAGATGCCTTTCCCCAGCCCGAGGGTCGCGATCGAACCGAAGCTGTGGTGCAGGTAGTTCTTCGGTTCCCTCCCGCGCAGCGCCCGGATCAGGTTCTTCGCCAGCCGTTTTCCTTCTCGTACGGCGTTCTGCGCGTTCGGCACCGTGAACGCGCCCGGCGACGTGAGATCGGGTACGGCGGCATCGTCGCCCGCGGCCCACGCGTCGGGCACGAACGTCTCGTCGGTACCGATGCGCAGATCGGCCCGTACCTGGACCAGCCCTCGCGGCGTGTGCGGCAAGTCGGTGTGGTTGCGCAGCAGTCGGGTCGCGGCGTTGCCCGCCGTCCACACGATCAGCTCCGAGTCGAACGTCGAGCCGTCGGACAAGACGACGTGGCCGTTCTCCGCCGAGTCCATCGTGGTGTTCAGATGCACTTGTGCTCCACGGCGTTCGAGCATCCGCACCACCCAGCGGCCAGGCTTCTCGGTGACCTCCGGGAGGATCCGCCCGGACGCCTCGACCAGGTGGAACGCGAGATCGTCGACCGACAGCGTCGGGTAGTACTTGACCAGCGCCTCGGCCAGCGACATCAGCTCGGCGAATCCCTCCACCCCGGAGAACCCGCCGCCGACGAACGTGAACGTGAGCAGCCGCCGCCGGTCCGGCCCCGGCTCCAGTCCGGCCGCCTCGTCGAACGCGGTCAGCACCCGGTCCCGGATCGCGACCGCCTCCTCGACGTGCTTCATCCCGATCGCGCGCTCCGCCACTCCCGGTACGTCGAACGTCCGCGTCACTGCGCCCGCGGTGACCACGAGGATGTCGTACGTCATCGTGAAGTCCGGACCGTGCGCCGGCCGGATGACGACCGTCCGCGCGTCGTGCCCGATGTGGTTGACCATGCCCGTCACGAGCTTGGTCCGGCGCAAATTGCGGCGTAGCGAGATCGCCGCGTGCCGCGCCTCGACCGAACCCGCCACCACCTCGGGCAGGAACGGCTGGTACGTCATGTACGGCCGCGGCTCGACCACAACCACCTCGGCCTCGTCGCGCCGAAGCTTCTTCTCCAGCTTCCATGCCGTGTAGAACCCGGCGTACCCACCACCGATGATCAAGATCCTGCGCACGACGTCACGCTCCTTTCCGGTGCGCCTGCTCAGCACCGTCGAGCTCGGCGGCGCGGATGCGGTAGACCTGCATCGCGAGGCCGTAGTACTTGTCGGTCTCACCGACCCACTCCATGCCCAGCCGCCGCGCGGTGGCGCACGCGCGAACGTTCTGCGGCCGGGCGACCGCGTACAACTCGTCGATCGTCCCGGTCGCGAACGCCCAGCGCATCAACGCGTGGCTCGCCTCGGTCGCGAATCCCTGGCCCCAAAAGGCCGGAGCGAGCTGCCAGCCGATCTCGAAGTCCTCCTCGAACGGCGGCAGCAGGCCCAGCCGCAGTCCGCCGATCACTCGACCGTCCGTCTTGCTGACGATCGCCCAGCGCCCAGCCGGCGGAACGAGATTCTCGGCGGCCGCGATCCAGGCGCGAAGCAGCAGCCGCATGGTCGTCTTGTTCGGCACCCGGCCCAGCTCCGGCGCCAGCCACCGCGCCACGTCGGCGGATCCGAAGATCTCCAGGGCGGCCTCCGCGTCGGCTTCCGCCCAGTCCCGAATCGCGAGCCGCTCGCTTTCAGCGATCACTGCCATCTTTACCATCCTGTCGTGAGAGAGATTTCGCTCAGTCCGTCGAGTCGTACGCGACGTTCCAGACCTGGCCGGTCTGGGCCGTGACCAGGTGATGCAGCAGGGTTGCGGCCTGCCGGCCGGAGTCGGCGCCACCGGCGTGCTTCTGACTCATGACGAACCGGCGGATCAGCGGGTCGTCGATCGTTTCCGGATCGATCGCCGCGATCCAGGTCCGCAGTGATTCGCCCATCTTCTGGGCGCGGAGGGCGTTGACCGTGATGCCGGTCCCGACCAGCTCCGTCGCAAGGTACGCGGTGTGTGCCTCCAGCGCGGCGACGCAGGCCGCGTAGATGTTGCCACCGGGCCAGGAATCCAGGTCGCCGACGACCCCGCAGACATTGGCGATCCGCCCCCAGCCCTGCCGGAGCATCGCCGGGATCACCGCGCCGGACAGCGTCACGACACTCGCGACATTGATGCTGAGGGCACGCAGTACGGCCGCCGGATCGAGATTCGCCACCGGGCCCAGCGGCGCCACCGTGGCGGCGTTGTTGATCAGGATGTCGACCTCGCCGAACACCTCCTCGACGCTCTGGACCAGGCCGGGAATCGACCCGGGATCGGCCAGATCGGCGGCGAACCCGGACGCCTCGCCCCCGGCCGACCGGATCGCCTGCACTGTGGCCTCGGCGCGCGCACGCGAGCCCGCGACCACCGCGACAGCCGCACCGGCGGCACCCAACTGCTGGGCGATGGCCCGGCCGACCGCGCGGCCCGCGCCTGTCACCAAAGCAACTCTGTCGACGAAGGCCCGTGCCGGGCTCAAACTTCCATGCATGTTAGTTGGAGTCCGGACAGCACCTGTCTCTTACGTAACGCGCCGCGATCAGGATCATCGGAGGCGGTAAGGCCGGCCCCTCGATCGGCACACAAGTAGGGCGTTCGGGTCATTCCGGCCCGTACGGATCGAGGGAGACGGTCATGAGTGGATACTTCGAAGGTCGCAAGCTGATCGTGGTCGGTGGCAGCAGCGGCATGGGACTGCAGACGGCCCGTGACGTGGTCGGGCAAGGCGCCGACGCCGTGATCGTCGGGCGCCAGCAGGCCAAGGTCGACGAGACGGTCGCCGAGCTGGGCAAGAAGGGCAAGGCCTGGGGCATCACCGCGGACCTCGCGGACCGCAAGCAGGTCGAGGACGTCCAGGCGCAGCTCGCCGCGGAGCACGCGGACGCGACGCTGCTGGTCAACGCGGCCGGCTTCTTCATCCCCAAGGGATTCCTCGACTACAGCCAGGAGGACTACGACGCGTACCTGGAGCTGAGCCGGGCCACGTTCTTCCTCACCCAGACGGTGGTACGGGGCATGCAGGCCGCAGGCTCCGGCGGCGCGATCGTCAACATCGGCAGCATGTGGGCCCACCAGGCGATCGCGGCGACGCCGGCGACCGCGTACTCGATGGCGAAGGCCGGCCTGCACGCACTGACCCACAACCTGGCGATGGAGCTGGCCGCCGACGGCATTCGGGTCAACGCGGTGGCGCCGGCGGTCGTGGCCACGCCGCTGTACGAGGGCTTCGTCCCCGCCGACAAGCTCGAGGAGACCGTGAAGAGCTTCGACGGCTTCCACCCGCTCGGACGGGTCGGAACCGCGCAGGACATCGCGTCCTCGATCGTGTTCCTGCTCTCACCGGAGGCGAGCTGGATCACCGGAACGATCCTGAACGTCGACGGCGGCGTGATGGCCGGCCGCAACTGACGCCCCGCGGCCGGGCGCGCAGTCGATCACATCCGGCTGGAACGAGTGTGGAGTGTCGATGACGAGTTTTCGGACCGTGTCCGCGGGTGGGCTGGAGGTCTTCTACCGCGAGGCCGGCAAACCGGGAGCACCGAAACTCCTGCTGCTGGGCGGGTTCCCCGCCTCGTCCCACCAGTTCCGGAACCTGATGCCGGCGCTCGCCGGCAGGTTCCATCTGCTCGCGATCGACTACCCCGGCTCGGGCAACACCGAGCTGCCCGATCCGGACGGCTGGGAGTACACGTTCGACCATCTCGCCGAGATCGTCGACGAGACGTTGCTGGCCATCGACTTCACCGGACCGATGGGCCTCTACATGCAAGCTCACGGCGGTCCGGTGGGCAACCGGCTGATCTCGTTGCATCCGGACTGGTTCCGGTGGCAGATCATCCAGAACGCCAATCTCTACGAGGAAGGGCTCACCGAGCTCTGGGACGGGCTGCGGAACGGCCTCTGGGCCGGCCGCAGCACCGAACCACCGGTCGACGTCCTGCTCGAACCGGAGACGGTGCGGGCCATCTACCTCACCGGTCATCCGGATCCGGCGAAGATCAGCCCGGACAACTGGAACCTCGACCTGCACTTCCTGGCCCGGCCGGACGCGCGCAAGGCGCAACTGGAACTGTTCTCCGACTACCGGACGAACCTCGCCAGGTACCCGGCCTGGCAGGCGCGACTGCGCCGCGATCAGCTGAGAACGCTGATCCTCTGGGGCCAGGGGGACATCTTCTTCACCCCCGCCGGCGGAGAGGCCTACCTGCGTGAGCTCCCCGACGCGAAACTGGTCCGCCTCGACTCCGGGCATTTCGCGCTCGAGGATTGCCTCGAGCAGATCGCCGACGAGATCCGTACGTTCTACGACGAGTCCGTCAAGCCGTGATGCTGACGAAGCCGTGGCGGGTCCGGCTGATGATCGAGGACCGGCTGGCGAGAATCGCCGTCTGTGGGGAGTTCGACGCCCGGACCGCGATGGCGGTCCGGACCGAGTTCCACGACCTCGCCGTGCTCGCGGAGGCCGTACTGCTCGATCTCAGCAGGGTGACCGGCCTCGCGGCAGGATTCGACCTGCCTGGTTTCGTCGACGAGATCCAGCGACACTGCTGGATCGCGGGATGCCGGCTGTATCTCAGCGCGACGCATCCGACGGTGACGGCAGCCCTGTCGAGGCAGGGGTTCTCGTACTGCGGCGATCGGTGAGCCGCTCAGGCGAGCTGTTGCTCGGGTAGGTAGCCGGCCTCGACCAGGGCGGTCCGCAGCTTGCGGCGGGCGTCGAACATCATCTTGTAGATGGCGTTGTGCGTCGAGCCGAGCTGATCGGCGAGCACATCGGTCGGCATGCCGTTCAGTACCAACGCGACAAAGACCAACTTCTGCTTGGCCGTCAGCGTCTCGTTGACGGCGCGATGCACGGCCTCCATCAGATCCCGGCTCTCGGCATGCGCCTCCGGCCCGATGCCGAGCCGGGTCGGTAGCCGCTCCCAGTCCTCGTCGTCGAACGCTACGCCGGCGCGCTGCCAGAAGTGCCGGTTGATCTTGGCGGCCACGTCGAAGATCACGAACTTGTACGCCCAGGTGGTGAACTTGCAGTCACCGCGGAACGTCCCGACCTTGCCGCAGATCGTCAGCAGCGCGTCCGCGGCCGCATGGTGCGCAATGTCGTCCAACTCCGGTCCGGCGAGCCGCAGCCTCGAGGCGCGCCGCCCGACCTCTGATCTCGCCGCCCGCAGGAGCACCTCGTACAGGCGACGGCTCGCGCCTTCGCGCTGGTCGCCGTCGCCGCTCAACTCGCGGACCCAGACCTCGTTCTCCCCTGCGACCTCCGCAGAGACGACCCGCACCGGCGTCAAGGACTCGGAACTCTCTCTCTTCACTGGAATCTCCCGATCAACGCACCGTAGCGACCACAGGTCCGGCACGTCCGTGCTGATCGACGAAACAATAACATGGACGATACCGTCCATTTGCGACGCGGTCCAATTGTCCCGATCGTCAGACCCAAAAGGCATCTACTGATCGTTTCAGTGTCACAGAACGGGTCCAAACAGTCCTATTCAGCGACAACCTCAGCGCTGGTCCAGAGTTCTCGGCCGGCCAGTGAACCACCGGGCTGCTGCAACAGGCTGCCGGTCGCCAGGCTCCCCAGATCGATCGCGGCGTAGCCGATCTCGTCGACAAGGGCGCCGACCACCACTCGGGCGTCCTGGTCGTCGCCGGACAGGAACATCACCCGCCGGCCGGCCTCGGTCGCGGGCGGCAAAGCCAGTACCGCGGCCGGCAACGTACAGAACGTCTTCACCACCCTGGCGCCGGCGGCAGAGGCCTGTACGACTTCGCTCGAGGTCAGCCCGCCGAGCTCGTACCGGCTCGGCATCCGGAAGTGACTCGCGGGCGCTGTGGCATCCACGAGGATTCGGCCGTGCCACGGTGGCAGTTCCTCGAGCAGGGGGACGACCGCGGGCCACGGGATCGCGAACACGACCAGATCCGCGGCGGCGACCGCGCTGGTCTCGAGTGCTGTGACGCGCGGACCGAGCTCCTCCACGAGAGGTTCGAGGGTCTCGCGGCCGCGGCTGTTGCACAGCAGGACGTCTTGGCCGGAGGCGGCGATGTGGGCTGCCAGCGCTCGGCCCACCGCGCCGGAGCCCACGATGCCGATCGTCGCTGTCATCGATGACCACCTTGTCCCTCGGAAGGTCGGCCGAACAGCCCGACACGAATGATTGCTAGGGCGTGCCGAGTACCCCGCAGTAGGCGGGGGATCAGGAGACACGCCCTAGACGGTGTCGCGGGGCTGCGGCGCCCTTACTCCCACGAATCGAGAGCTGGATGGACGACCTCGCAGGAATCCGTGACGAGATCAGGAAGCATGCTTCGAACGCGTGGGCGACGGAGCTCGGGTACGAGCCGATCTACTCGGCGTCACCGAGGTCCAGGATCGTTGTGATCGGCCAGGCCCCCGGCAAGCAGGCCCAGGAGAGCCAGATCCCGTGGAACGACCCGAGCGGCGTCAAACTGCGCCAGTGGCTGGGCGTCACCGACGCGCAGTTCTACGACCCGGACACGATCGCCCTGCTGCCGATGGACTTCTACTATCCCGGCAAAGGCGCCCACGGCGATCTCCCGCCGCGGGCGGACTTCGCGCCGCTGTGGCATCCGAGGATCCTGGCGCTGATGCCGGCCGTTCGGCTCACCGTCCTGATCGGGAGCTACGCCCAGAAGCACTATCTGGGGACCAGCGCCAAGAAGAACCTGACCGAGACCGTCCGTGCCTGCCGGGAGTACGTGCCGGAGCGGATTCCGCTCGTGCACCCGTCACCGCTGAACTTCCGGTGGCAGGCCAAGAACCCATGGTTCGAGACGGACGTGCTCCCCGAACTGCAGGCGCTGGTCGGGGACGCTACTCGTAGCGACCCTCGAACGTGACGCCGTCGCTCAGGCCGGTGAACCTGAGCCCGACGATCCGCGTGCCGTCGACCATCCAGCGCAGCGCGTAACAGGCCCGGTAGGACGGCGGCCAGAACGAGCAGAACCGGTCCTGGTCGTCGACGTACCACTCGCCCGCACTGTCGCCGCCGCGTTCGGTGTAGACGGTCTTCCCGTCGGCCGTGAAGACCTGGGTCGCGCCGTCGGTGTACACCAGCCGCCGGGCCGTCACCGCCTTCGGAATGTCGGCAGCCACCACCGCCGCACCGTCCTCGACCTGAAGCCCCTGCAGTACGTCATCCATCGCGACCAACGCCTTCCTTGCTCGACTTGCCTTCGATTCCTTGGTGCCCCCCGAGGCTCGCGTGCTTACCGGCCACCCGCGGGTGATGCAGGTCGAAGGCCGGTGACTCCGACCGGATCCGCGGCAGCTTCTCGAAGTTGTGCCGCGGCGGCGGAGAGCTGGTCGCCCACTCCAGCGAGCGACCCCAGCCCCACGGGTCGTCGACACCCACCTTCGGTGTCTTCCGCGTCTTGTAGACGTTGTAGAAGAACGGCAGCATCGACAGGCCCAGGATGAAGGCACCGATGCTCGAGATCTCGTTCAGCACGGTGAATCCCTCGCTCGCCCGGTAGTCGGCGTACCGCCGCGGCATGCCCTCCACACCCAGCCAGTGCTGCACCAGGAACGTCGTGTGGAACCCGATGAACAGCAGCCAGAAGTGCAGCTTGCCCAGCCGCTCGTCCAGCATCCTCCCGGTGAACTTCGGCCACCAGAAGTAGAACCCGGCGAACATCGCGAACACCACGGTCCCGAAGACCACGTAATGGATGTGCGCGACCACGAAGTACGAGTCCGACAGCTGATAGTCCAGCGTGGGTGAAGCGAGGATGACGCCGGTCAGACCACCGAAGAGGAAGGTGGTCAGGAAGCCGATGGTCCACAGCATCGGAGTCTCGAACGAGACCGAGCCGCCCCACATGGTGCCGATCCAGTTGAAGAACTTCACGCCGGTCGGGACCGCGATCAGGAACGACATGAACGAGAAGAACGGCAGGTTCACCGCACCGGTGACGAACATGTGATGGGCCCAGACCGCCACGGACAACACCCCGATAGCGAGGGTGGCCGCGACCAGCCCCACGTACCCGAAGACAGGCTTGCGGCTGAAGACCGGCAGGATCTCGGTGGCGATGCCGAAGAAGGGTAACGCGATGATGTACACCTCCGGATGCCCGAAGAACCAGAACAGGTGCTGCCACAGGATCGGCCCACCGTTCGCGGCATCGTAGATGTGAGCTCCCAAAGACCGGTCCGCCTCGAGCAGCAGCAGCGCTCCGGCGAGGACCGGGAACGCGATCAGCACCAGCAACGAGGTGACCAGGACGTTCCAGGTGAAGATCGGCAACCGGAACATCGTCAGACCGGGCGCTCGCATGGTGATGATCGTGGTGATGAAGTTGACCGCACCAAGGATTGTGCCGAGACCCGACAGCCACAGGCCCAGGATCCAGAGATCGCCACCGACTCCTGGAGAACGTGTGGCCGCCGACAGCGGCGAGTAGCTGGTCCACCCCCAGTCCGCGGCACCACCTGGGGTGGCGAAGCCACTGATGGTGATCAAGGCACCGAACAGGTACAGCCAGTAGCTGAACATGTTCAACCGCGGGAACGCGACGTCCGGCGCGCCGATCTGCAGCGGCATGATCACGTTCGCGAACCCGACGAACAGCGGCGTCGCGAACAGCAGCAGCATGATCGTGCCGTGCACGGTGAAGAGCTGGTTGTAGACCTCCTCGTTCACGAGCTGCAACCCCGGCCGGGCGAGCTCGGCGCGAATGATCAGCGCCAGTACCCCGGCCAGCAAGAAGAAGCTGAACGAGGTGATCAGGTACAGCGCGCCGATCCGCTTGTGATCAGTGGTGGTCAGCCACCCGGCCAGCTTCGTCCCTGGGTACGTCCCGGCCGGCGGCCCCTGTACCTCGCTGAGGGCAGTCCGCTCAGATGTCGTCACAGCAGCTCCGGCGTTGATGGCAACAGATTAATGGACGATATCGTCCGCATCACCAGGCGACAAGCCTCACAAAACAGGACACTTATGGATTGTTAAAGGGACTATATAGTTCTTTTTGGCAGACTCGCTGTTCCCGGAGGTGAAGGCAATGGCTGACCAGCAACTCCCGACCCCGGTCGAGTGGCTCGACGCGCGCTTGGGCATCCTCAAGTCCGGTGCGAAGAAGGACGGCTCCGGAGGGCTGCGCAAGGTCTACCCGGAGCACTGGTCGTACCTGCTCGGCGAGATCGCGCTCTACAGCTTCGTCATCCTGATCCTGACCGGGATCTTCCTGACGCTCTGGTTCAAGCCGTCGATGGGCGAGATCGAGTACCAGGGCTCGTACAGCCCGCTCAAAGGCCTGCACATGTCGGAGGCGTACGCCTCTACCCTGAACATCACGTTCGACATCCGCGGCGGCCTGCTGATCCGGCAGATCCACCACTGGTCCGCGGTGCTGTTCATCGCCTCGATGATGGTGCACCTGCTGCGCGTCTTCTTCACCGGAGCGTTCCGCAAACCGCGTGAACTGAACTGGCTGATCGGCTTCGGAACCCTGTTCCTGGGCATCATCGAGGGCTTCATCGGCTACGGCCTCCCCGACGACCTGCTGTCGGGCACCGGTCTGCGGATCACCAACGGCATGATCCAGGCGTCACCGGTGATCGGTACGTACCTGAACTTCTTCATCTTCGGCGGCGAGTTCCCCGGCGACACGTTCGTCCCACGGTTCTTCACCGTGCACGTCCTGCTGCTGCCGGGTCTGCTGCTCGCACTGATCACCGTGCATCTCTTCTACATCGTCTACCACAAACACACCCAGTGGGCCGGTCCCGGCCGCACCGAGCGCAACGTGGTCGGCTTCCCGTTCTTCCCCGACTACGTCGCCAAGGCGGGCGGAAACTTCTTCGCGGTCTTCGGCGTCACGGTGCTGATGGGCGCGCTGATGCAGATCAACCCGGTCTGGCTGTACGGGCCGTACAACCCGGCCGAGGTAACCGCAGGCTCACAGCCCGACTGGTACATGGGCTGGCTGGAAGGTTCCGTACGCCTCTTCCCCGGCTTCGAGTCGCACTTCTGGGGCATCACCCTGGGCTGGAACCTGATCATCCCCGCGCTGATCATTCCCCCGGCGTTCGTCACGCTGGTCGCGTTGTACCCGTTCATCGAAGGCTGGATCATCGGCGACCAGCGCGAACATCATCTGCTGGACCGCCCACGCGACGTCCCCACGCGCACCGGGATCGGCGTCGCGTTCATGACCTTCTACGGCCTGCTGTGGATCGCCGGCGGCAACGACATCGTCGCGACCCACTTCGGCATCTCGCTCAACCATGTCACCTGGTTCCTGCGGTTCGCTGTCATCCTCGGCCCGGTCATCGCGTTCTGGATCGCCCGCCGCTGGGCCATCTCCCTGCAAGGCGCCGACCGAGCCAGGCTTCGGCACGGCCTGGAGACCGGCATCATCACGCGCTCCCCCGCCGGCAAGTACACCGAGAAGCACCAGCCCATCTCCGTCTACGAGGCGTACTCGCTGACGGCCCGCGAGCGGCTCGTCCGGTACGAACTGGAGCCGGCCACCGACGAGAACGGCGTCCGCGCCCCGCGCCGGACCCTCAACAAGGCCCGCGCCGCCCTGTCCCGGTTCTACGACTGACAACGCACTGAGGGCGTGCCCATCGCCGCAGCGGTGGACACGCCCTCAAGGGTTTATGGACTCAGGCAGTCGTGCGGTGCGGAAGCACCCAGTTCGGGCGGGCGAAGTGGCACGTGTAGCCCGCCGGGTACGTCTGCAGGTAGTCCTGGTGCTCCGGCTCGGCCTCCCAGAACGGCGCCTCCGGCTCGATCGTGGTCACAGCCTTGCCCGGCCAGAGCCCGGACGCATCGACGTCCGCGATCGTCTCGCGGGCGACCTTCTCCTGCTCGGGGCTGAGCGGGAAGATGGCCGACCGGTAGCTCGTACCGACGTCGTTGCCCTGCCGGTCCTTGGTCGACGGGTCGTGGATCTGGAAGAAGAACGCCAGGATGTCCCGGTAGGTCGTCTGCGTCGGGTCGAAGACGATCTCGACCGCCTCCGCATGCCCGGGGTGGTTGCGGTACGTCGGGTGGTCGTTCTGCCCGCCGGTGTAGCCGACCCGCGTGTCGAGCACGCCCGGCTGCTTGCGGATCAGGTCCTCCACGCCCCAGAAGCACCCGCCCGCGAGGACCGCGGTCTCGGTGCCGGCCGGGCGGGTGATCTCGCCGGTGTCGTGAATTCCACTCGTCATGATGCGTGCTCCTCCGTACTGGTGGCCTCGAACAGTGACAGGTACTCGCCGTAGCCCGCTGCCTCGAGCTCCGCGACCGGGACGAACCGCAGCGAGGCGGAGTTCATGCAGTACCGCTGACCGCCCTCGGCGACCGGGCCGTCACCGAAGACATGGCCGAGATGGCTGCCGGCCCCGGTGGACAGCGCCTCCGTACGGATCATCCCGTACGACTTGTCGGTCTCGGTACGGACCGCGTCGGCCGCGAGCGGCTTGGTGAAGCTCGGCCAGCCGGTGCCGCTGTCGTACTTGTCGGTCGACGAGAACAAGGGCTGTCCGGAGACAACGTCCACGTAGATCCCGGCCTCGTGGTTGTCCCAGTACTCGTTCCGGAACGCGGGCTCGGTCGCGCCGTCCTGCGTGACGCGGAGCTGGTTGGCGGTGAGGCGGCTCAGCGCCTCCGGGGTCTTCCTGTAGTCGTGAGACACGATTTCTCCCTCTCTGACGTCGCTGGCTGCGCCGTCACTGTGCACAACACCGTGGGCTGCTGAATTGGTCCCGAGTTCCGCCGAACCCGGTGTGACCGCGATCTCAGTCCGCAGGGCGCTCGGCTTCCCGCACAGCGGCAAGCAGCCCGTCCACATCGTCCGCGCAGGCTTCACAGGCCGCCAGGTGCGCAGCCACCCCTGGGTACTGCTTTGCGGCGTCGGTGCCGGCGGCGAGCAACTCGGCGTACAGGTGCATGACAGCCATCGCCTCATCACACCCGACGTCCCGCGGGTCGGTGGCCAAGAACCGCTCGAGCCTGTCCCGCGACGCGGTCATGACCTCTCACCCTCCGTCTTTCCCTGATCAGCAACCCGTTCTGATAACCGTTGGTGGTCGTGCGGGTCGAAATCTTACGCCCCGGAGCGAACTCGGCCTGTGTGGTAAGACGTCGAGGGTGGCGTGCCGCCAACCCATGTGAACCGAAAGTGCGGTGTCAGCAAGAACAGGATCCAGGGAGGTGCCGGATGAGGGCAATTGTGGTGACGGACGAGAGTGCGGGTACGGGCGGGATGACGCTCGGTGAGCGTCCCGAGCCGGTGCCGGCAATCAACGACGTGGTCGTCGAGATTCACGCGTCGGGCTACGTCCCGACCGAGGTCACGTGGTCGTCGACGTGGACCGACCGCACCAACCGTGACCGGAAGCAGCCGATTCCGGGACACGAGCTGGCCGGCGTGGTCACCGCGCTCGGCTACGGCACCACCGGGCTGTCCGTCGGGCAACGGGTGTTCGGCCTCGCGGACTGGCACCGCGACGGCAGCCTGGCGGAGTACGTGGCGATCGAGGCGCGCAATCTCGCGCCGCTTCCCGGCGACGTCGACTTCACGGTCGGCGCGAGCCTGCCGATCTCCGGGCTGACCGCGTGGCAGGGGCTGTTCCAGCACGGCCGCCTCGAGGCGGGACAGACCGTCCTCGCCCACGGCGCGGCGGGTGCCGTCGGGACCATGGTGACGCAGCTCGCGCGCGAGTTCGGTGCGTACGTGATCGGCACCGGACGCGCCGCCGACCGCGAGAAGGCACTCGAGTACGGCGCGAACGCCTTCGTCGACCTCGACAACGACTCGCTCGAGGACATCGGCGGCGTCGACCTGGTGTTCGACGTGATCGGCGGCGACATCCAGAAGCGCTCCGCGGCCCTGATCCGCCCCGGCGGAACCCTGGTCACTGTCGTCGGACCACCCGAATCACGCCCCGCGGACGGCCTGGCGATCGACTTCGTGGTCGAGGCCGACCGCGGCCAGCTCATCCAGATCGTCGAACGCGTCCGCGACGGCCGGCTGCGGACGAACATCGGCAAGGTGGTCCTCCTCGACGACGCCGTAGCCACCTTCAACTCCACCGAACGCACCAAGGGCAAGATCGTCATCGAGGTTCGTTCCTAGAAGCAAAACGGGCCTCGCGGATCAGCCGCGAGGCCCGTTTGCTGTGTGAACTCAGGGAGCGATCTCGAGTCTGGTGATGAGGTCGCCGGCCAGGGTGAAGCGGTAGATGATGTCGACGACGCCGCCGGGGAAGTCGCCCTCGAGGCGGTTGGTGACGACGTAGCGAGTGTCGTCGAACTTCTCGACGTGGGTCGCCATCACCGTGTAGGTGTACTTGCTCATCTCCGCTTCCCGCCAGCGGTGGATCTCGTCGTGACCGGTGTAGCTGTGCTCGTTGTCGACCACGGTGGCGTCGGTCGCGAACGCCGCCAGCAGGTCGTGCGCATTCGCCTTGTGCTGCGGATCTGCCTCCCGCAGGAACCGCATGACGGCCTCCGGGAGGTGCATCGCCGAGTCGTCGGCGGTCGGGTCGGGCGGGGTCTGGATCGTCATCGGTACCTTCCAGGTCGAGAGATTTTGCCGTACGTCAGGGCTAAGCAAGGCCTGGCGCATCGATGCAGTACATGCCGCGGCGTTCGGTGAGCATCAGCAGGATCGTGTCGCAGTCCCTGCACCGGGCCACCGTGCCGGGGCCGGACATGTACACGGCCATCTCGGCCACGACGCCGGTCTTCCCGCAGCCGGTGCACCGGTAGCCCATTGTTGTCATGTCGCGCGCGAAAAGGTCGTGCATGACGCCCGCCATCGCATTGCCGTCGAGAGCTTGCATTCCGTCACCCTCCTGTCCCGCCGAACCGTTCGGTCCGGATCCGTCCCGGGTCGTGCCCCAACGAAACCATGCCCGCCGCCGCGGCCTCGACGAACGCCGTCGGTCCGCAGATGTACGTGAGCGGTTTCTCCCCGGCCGGCCAGCCGGTGGTGGCCAGGAGTGCCGGGTCGATGCGTCCGCGGTAGCCACGCCAGTCGTCCGGGGCCTCGCGCGTCAAGGTGACCGAGACATCGATCAGGTCGTCAGCAGCCAGCTTGAAGAGTTCCTCGCGGTAGATCAAGAGTTCGAGCGACCGCGAGGAGCACAGCACGCGGACCGGCACCCGGCTGCCGGTCGCGCGGTGATGCCGGACCATCGACCGGAACGGGGACAGCCCCGAGCCGCCGCCGATCAGGAACACCGGCGCACCACCGGGCTCGTTCTCCCAGACGAAGTAGCCGCCGACCGGGCCCCGCAGCTCGAGCTCGTCCCCCGGACGCAGCTCGTCCACCAGATAGGGCGACACCTCGCCGTCCTCGAGCCGCTCGACGGTGAGTTCCAGGTACGGGTCCTCAGGCGCCGACGCGATCGAATAGCTCCGCTCGGTCTGGTACCCGTCAGGTGCCGTCAGCCGCACGTCCACGTGCTGACCGGCGCGGTGCCCGGCCCAATCGGGCATGGCCAGCGCGATGGTCTTCACCCGCGAGGTCTCGACCGTTGACGAGACCACCGTTCCGGTCTGCCACGTCAGTCGCCCTGGTAGCGCTGCTCTTTCCACGGGTCTCCATAGTTGTGATAGCCGAACATCTCCCAGAACCCGGGCTGATCCGCGCTGCGCAACTCCACTCCACGGATCCACTTGGCGCTCTTCCAGAAGTACAGGTGCGGTACGAGAAGCCGCGCCGGGCCGCCATGCTCCGAAGGGAGCGGCTGCCCGTCGTACTCGTCCACGATCCAGGCCTTTCCACCGCGGAGATCCGCCAGCGGAACGTTCGTCGTGTAACCGCCGTCGCAGAACGCCAGTGCATGGGACGCCTGACCGGACGAAGCGTCGAGCAGGGTGTCGAGCGAGACGCCCGACCAGGTCGTGTCCAGCTTCGACCACTTGGTCACGCAGTGGATGTCGACGGTGAACTTCTCGTGGGGCAGCGCCTGGAACTCCGCCCAGGACCAGGAGACCGGCTCGTCCACGGTCCCCCGGATCGTGAAGTCCCATTTGTCCAGTGGCGTGTGCGGCGTCGGCCCGGCGGACAGTACCGGGAAGTCCCGGGTCAGGTACTGCCCAGGGGGTACACGCGAAGACTCGGCCGGTCGTCGGCCGAGAAAACCTCTGGTGACCGCCATCAGGCCTTCTTCCCCAGCTGGACCCGCAGCAGCCACTGGTGCTTCTCCAGCATCCCGACGACCTTGACCAGTACGTCCTGCGTCACCAGATCCGCCCCACCGACCGAGCCCAGCCGCTCGCGGATCCGCTCAGCCACGGCCGCGACCCGTCGGCCGAGCTCCCAGACCACCGCGTGATCGGCCGAGGACTGCACCTGGACAGCTTCGACACGCGATCCGGCCGCCACTGCCGAGCTCTGCCCATCGGGTACGAATCCCAGCGTCACCGCCCGCTCAGCGACAACGTCCGCGAGCTCGCGCCAGTCCCCCACCAACTCGTCGAGGAACAGATGCAGGGTGTGCGCAGCCGGCCCCACCACACTCCAGTGCAACTGCTTGCCGATCAGCGACAGGTCGATCAGGTCCTGCAGCACGACCTGCAGCTCAGCACCGACGGCAGCCCGCTCGTTGGGGTTGTCCAGCGGCGGCAACTGCACCGAGTTCGCAACAGATTCCATAGCCATACCCCACCTGTGTCATGGCCGGCGCCGGACCTTTCCTCGCCGCCCGGACAAATCACGCCCTGCGATGTACCACGAGCTGGTAGGAGTCGGCGACAAGCTGCCGTACCAACTGCTCGTCCACGGTGCCCCCGCTTTCCACCGTGATCCAGTGCTTCTTGTTCATGTGATAGCCGGGGGTGATGTCCACGTACCGCTCACGCAGGGCCACAGCATTGTCCGGATCGGCTTTCAGAACCACGACCGGCCGACCGGGCAGATCCGTCATCAGCATGAAGACCTTGCCGCCGACCTTGTAGAGGTCCCAGTTCGGGTCCAGACGGTGCTCCAGCTCCGCGCCCGGCAGGTTCACTGCGACCTGGTCCGCGAGCCTCTGCAGCTCTTCCGTTTCCACCGTGATCAACTCCGTCCTCGCTGCGAATGGCAGGCGTCGTTCGTTGGTGGCGACCACGATCCGGATCTTTCGGCGGGCGCTTGCGGCGGTAAGAACGGCGGCAGGCCGGACACCAATCCTTCGCAATCCACTACCGGAGGCTGATTCGCTGTGTCACGACTGAAGACCCCCGCGCTGGACGAGCTGCCGGCCGGACCGCGGCAGATCCTCGACAAGGTCGGCGCGCAACTCGGGTTCGTCCCGAACATGTTCAAGACCATCGCCTCGAACCCGACGGTCCTCGAGGTCGTCACCGGCCTGCAAGCCACGATGAGCCGGGTGCTGGACGCCCGGACCCGGCACAGCATCGCGCTGGCCGCGTCGCAGGTGAACGACTGCGACTACTGCCTGGCCATCCACTCGTACTCCTCGTCCGAGTTCGGCGGCATGTCGAGCGACGACATCGATCTCGCCCGGGCGGGAAGCTCGACCGATCCGAAGCGCGCCGCAGCGGCTCACTTCGCTCAACTGGTGGTCGACAGCCGCGGCCAGGTCAGCGATGCCGACCTCGCAGCCGTACGGGACGCCGGGTACTCCGACCCGGAGATCCTGGCGATCGTCACGGTCGCGGTGCAGGCGCTGCTCACGAACTTCATCAACAACGTGAACCAGACCGACATCGACATCCCCGCCGTCAACTCGGTGGGCTGACCCGATGAGCTCCGAGCCGTACGAGAGGTTCATGGCGCTGCACACTCGCGCCGGCGGCCTCGTCCTGCCGAACGCCTGGGACGGGCTGTCGGCGTTGCTGCTGGCCGACGCCGGTTTCGAGGCGATCGGGACCTCGTCGGTTGCGCTCGCCGCCGCCTTGGGCCGGCCGGACGGACGTCACGAAGTCACCCGCGCCGAGCATCTGGAACATGCAGCGCTGCTCGGCCGGCTCACCGGGCTGCCGGTCAACGGCGACTTCGAGGACGGGTACGGCGAAACGCCCGCGGATGTCGCGGCGACGGTCGAGGCGGCCGTCGAGTACGGCCTGGCCGGCATCGGTATCGAGGACACCTCGGGCAATCCGGAACGACCGATCCGCGACTTCGACGAAGCCGTCGCCCGTGTCCGGAGCGCGGTCGAGGCGGCCAGAGGACGGATCGTCGTCACCGGCCGTACCGACAACTTCATCCAGGGCCGCCCGGATCTCGACGACACCATCCGGCGTCTGACGGCCTTCGCCGAGGCCGGCGCGGACGTGCTGTACGCCCCGTACCCACCTGATCTCGACGCGCTGAACGCGATCGTGACCGCGGTCGCACCGACACCGGTCAACGTCCTCGTGTCGCCGGCGGACGACGTACTGACGGTCGCCGAACTGCAGAAGGCCGGCGTCAAGCGCATCAGCTTGGGCCCGTGGCTCTACGTCCACGCGATGGGAGCCCTCGAAGAAGCCACCAAGGCTCTGGTCGCGGGCGACCTGGCCTCGGCGGCAACCGGCATCAGCTTCGAGCGCGTCGGCGAACTACTTGCCCAGAGCAAGAACTAGACCTTCGAACACCGAAAGAAAGTAGCCAGCCATGGACCTCGACAAGCTCATGGGCAAGCACCTCACCAGGTACTTCGACCCCAGCAGGACGATCCCGGCAGAAACCCTTCAGCAGCTGCTGAAGTTCCTGCGTTCGACGCCGACGTCGACCAACATCCAGCCGAACCACTTCTACGTCCTCGCCACCGACGAAGGCAAGAAGCGGCTCGCCGACAACCTGGGCGAACGCTTCCAGGACAACGGCGAGAAGGTACTGAACTCCTCGCACACCATCATCGTCACCACCCGGGCGGATCTGCCCGAGAGCCACGTCGAGGCGGTGTTCAGCAAGGAGCGCGCCGACGGCCGGTTCCCGGACCCGGCGAAGCAGGAGCTGTGGGAGTCGATGACCCGCGACTTCCTGAGCCTGCGCAACTACGGCTACAAGGACGTCAACCACTGGATGGAGAAGCAGACCTACATGGTGGTGGGGCTGACCATGATGGCCGCCGCCGAGCTCGGCGTCGAGGCCACGCCGCTCGAGGGGTTCGACCCGACCAGTGTCGACAAGGCGTTCAAGATCCGCGAGACCGGGCATGCCACGACGGTGCTGCTGGCGCTCGGCTATCCCGACCCCAGCAAGCAGTACAGCAACCCGATCTCACGCTTCGACACAGACGAACTGTTCACCTTCGTCTGATGACGAGCGAGGAACGCGGGCCGGCCGTCGAGAAGATGGTCGACAACACCGATCAGGGCCGCTTCGAGTTGTACCGGGGCGACGAGCTGGTCGGCTGGCTCTACTACACGCATTTGAGACCTGATCGGTACGCCCTCCTGCACACCGAGGTCGAGGCGAGTCATCAGCACCAGGGCGTGGCGAGCGCGATGATCCGGCAGGTTCTCGACCAGATCCGCGGTCGCGGCGGAACGGTCACTGCGATCTGCCCGTTCGTGGCCGACTACTTCTCGCGAACCACGGAGGACGCCGACCTGCTCGACCCCCGGCACCCGGGCTACCCCGATCGCGCGACCGCCGAGGCGGCCGAGCGAGAGGCCGGTAGATGAATTCTCAACGAGGTGCCGCGCGGTAGGTAAGAGCAGCTCGGAGCGCTGACACCGGGACATGGATCTACCCACTGAGGTTCCATGAGGAGAACCATGAAACGCACTGTCTCCGCTGTCGCTGTCTCCGCACTCGCGCTGACGGCCGGCCTGGTCAGCACGCCGGCGACCGCCGGCGCCGCGCCCGCATCGGTCTCGGCATCCGTGTCGCAAGGCATGGTCTTCGTGCAGAACGACGACGCTGCGGGCAACAAGGTGGTGGCGTACCGTCGCGCGGCCGACGGCTCGCTGCACCAAGCCGGTACGTACCCGACGGGTGGTCGTGGCGGATCCCTGAACGGGGCGGTCGTCGACCGCCTCGCGTCGCAGGGGTCGCTCATGTACGACAAGGCACATCGCACCCTGTACGCCGTGAACGCGGGCAGCAACACCGTGACAGTCTTCGGTGTCGCCGGCGACCGCTTGATCCGTCGGCAGGTCATCAACTCCGGCGGAACGTTCCCGGTCAGCGTCGCCGTACACGGCGCAGAGGTCTACGTCCTGAACGCACGTGCGGGTGGTGCGGTGCAGGGCTATCTGAGCATTCTCGGCCATCTGGTGCGGCTGCCCGGCGAGCACCGCTCCCTCGGCCTGCCGGTCACGACCGACGCGCAGGAGTTCACGCACACTCCGGGCCAGGTCGCCGTGACACCGGACGGCTCCTCGGTGATCGTGACGACCAAGGCAGCCGGCAACAGCCTGCTCGTGTTCGGTCGGTACGGCCTCGCGCAGTTGACCAAGGCACCGACGGTTGTCGACGATGCCGGCAACGTTCCGTTCGCGGCGGTGTTCGACCGCTTCGGTCGGCTGGCCGTGGCCGAGGCGGGCTCGAACTCCGTCGCGACGTACGCGGTCGAGCCCGGTCGTCGTCTGCGCCTGGTGAACCGGACCGCGACCGGCCAGCAGGCGACCTGCTGGATTGTCGGTGCCGGCGGCAACTACTACCTGTCGAACGCGGGCAGCAACTCGTTGGCCGGGTACCACGCGGAGCGCGACGGCTCGCCCGTCAGCCTGGGCAACACCGCGACGGGTGCGGGCACCGTCGACGCCGCTGCCACGCCGGATCAGCGCTTCATCTACGTACAGACCGGGAAGGTTGGCGCTGTCGACGCCTTCCGGGTCGGGACCGATGGATCCCTGACCAAGATCGGCACCACCCTCGTCCCCAACGCTGCCGGCGCGGAAGGCATCGCCGCCAGCTGAGCACCCGACGATCCGGAAGCCCGAGTGGACATCCGGCTCTCCTGTCGGATGTGTGGGTGGACCGACGGCGGGCGTGGCGATTCCGGGACGGAACTGGAGGGCTGGCACAGGTAACCGGTGCCGCCCACAGATAACGACCTATCCACGACGCACGCTGCCGGTCCACCCCCACCACTGCTTGTCCGAACCCACCATTGCCTGTCCGAACCCTCCGCCACCGCCCTCGCACGCCGCCCAGTTCACCAGCCAACCGACCAACCGACCGGGCCGGCAGGGACATTTCGACAGGTAGTGCACCACGAGACACCGTACGCGCAACGCACTATCACGCTCAGGTGCACTACCCACCGGCCAGACACCGACCGACACGTCCTGTCGAACTGTCCGCCCCGCCACCCCCGACCACACGCAGAAGGCAGGAGGGCCGGTCATCTACTCGTGGTGTGGGTTCTCTGCTGGTGCACCGGCGGAGAACCTCAACGCGAGTGGATATCCGGCTGCTGAGGTGTAGGGATGAATGGCCACCTGCCCGACTGCCGTGCGGCAGTCGGGCAGGTTTCGTCGAGTCGTGAATCTTGGTAGTGAAATACGGGGCAAACGCAGCCTCGATCCACGACTCGGTGTCCCGGGGGCCAGCCGAACGCCACGACTCGGCGCGAGCCCGCATGGAGGGGTAGGACAAGAGGGTCGCGGCTCACGTGCCGCATCACCGAACCGTGCCGCCATCCCCCATCCCGCTGCCCGATCCTGTGCCCGATCCCGGTGCACGGCTCAGTAAGGGAGTGGTCGGCACCCACACATCGGACACAAGAGCCGGATATCCACTCGGGCTTCTGCAGCATCGGTAGCCCGTCCTTCAGTCTGCGGCGTGCGGAGGATCGACTTCCAGCGCCTCGACTGCACCGAGCAAGCTGCGCAGGTCGGTCTCCTCCACCTGGACTTCCTCCGGGTCATCCAGCCACTGGTCGGGTGTTTCGGGCTCGGCGCCGTCGCGCCGGCTGTTGGCGATCAGCTCCAGGTCCGCCTCGACCTCGGCTGCCAACTCGCCCAGCGCAGGCCCGCGCTCCTCGTCCGGCAACTGCCCATCAGTGTTCATCGACACGCCCCTTCGGCATGGTTACGCCCGAACTGTCCGCTCGCTAACCCCTGTGTCCTTGAGCCTGCACATCCTTACTCTGCATTTATGGACTGATTGGTCCATAAATGGCTACACTGACGGCATGGCAAGAACACCCAAGCCCCTCGAACCGGCGCGCGCGGAACAGCTGCTCCTGGTGGCGGCCCGGCACTTCGCTGCCGCGGGATACACAGGCACCTCGCTGAACACGGTCATCGCGGAGGCCGACTGGGGAAAGAGTTCCTTCTACCACTACTTCGCCGACAAACGCCGGCTGCACGACCACGTCGTCCGTACGCTGGCAGCACGCCTCACCGAGCAACTCCAGGTGCCCGACCTCAAGAGGCTGTCAGCTGACGAGTTCTGGCCTGCCATGACCGAGCTCGCCGAACGCCTCGACCGGGCGTCGAAGCGGCGACCCGAGACCCGCTTCCTCGGCGAGATGTTCCATCGCCCTGGCGACGACGACGGGCAACTGCAGGAATTCCGCGCCCAGGTCGAGCGCTGGCTGCGGCAGGCACTCGCCCACGGCCGCAGGCACGGCGTCATCCGCAACGACCTCCCCGAGGAGCTCCTCGCCCAACTGACGCTCGCCGTCCTGCAAACCCTCGACCACTGGGCCGTCCACAACCCCCGCACCCGAGCCCGCCGCATCCCACCCCAACGCTCCATCGCCCTACTCCACGACCTGATCGCACCCCACTAGGGTGCTAAGCTGCCATTCATAGACTAGGTGGTACATGAATGGAGGAGGGCGGGCAATGAGGGTGATGGTCGCCGGTGCTACCGGCTATCTGGGGCGGCACATTGTTCGGGAGCTCAAGGATCGCGGGCATTTCGTACGGGCGTTGGTGCGTGATGCTGTGCGGTTGGAGACCGTTCGGGATGCCGTTGACGAGGTGTTCACGGCTGATGCCACCGACCAGAAGGCACTCGCAGGTTGCTGTGACGGCATGGACGCGGTTATCAGCTCTGTGGGACTCGTCGGCAAGGCCGGTAAGAAGACGGCCTGGGACGTGGACTATGCCGCCAATCGGAACCTGCTGGAAGAGGCGGGCCGTGCCGGGGTCGGCAAGTTCGTCTACACGTCGGTGGTGCGCGCACCTGCGCTCGAGAATCTTCAACTGGTTCGCGCGAAGCGTGCGTTCGAGGCGGAGCTGCGCGGTTCCGGGCTGGCGTACACGATCCTCTTGCCGAACGGGTACTTCTCCGACTTCGACGCCTACCTCGAGATGGCCCGCGACGGTCGCGTCTATCTCTTCGGTGACGGCAGCTTCCGGATCAACCCGATCGACGGCGCCGACGTCGCCGCGGCCGCGGTCGATGCCCTCGACGCCGCCGCGCACGAGGTGGAGCTGGGCGGGCCCGAGATCCTCACCCACGAAGAGATCGCCAACGAGGCCTTCAGGGCCGCGGGGACGCCGCCGCGCATCAGGCACATCCCGACCTGGGTCATCACCGCCGGCCTCACATTGCTGCGGTGGGTGACGCCGCTGCGCGTGCACGGGGTCATCGAGTTCCCGCTCACTGTGCTCACCCACGACGTACTCTCCCCGGCGGTCGGGCGGCACCGGCTCGCCGACCACTACAAGGAAGTACGACCTACTCGATGACCACCTGGGCGGTGTCGAACGCTACGTACCCGGTGAAGTCGTGGCCGACCGTCTCGATCGCCGACCGTTTGGGATGCGGGTAGCACCACGCAGCGTCGACGTACTCGCGGTGCGGCGTCTCCACGCTGTAGTACCGGGCCGGTCCCTTCCAGGGGCAGACGTACGGCGTCGGGCTGTCCTTCAGGGTGCCGATCGTCAACGAGTCCGGTGGGAAGTAGCGGCTGCCTTCGATCGAGATGATGTGTTCGGTGTCCGCCTCGGCGAGGAGTACGCCGTCAATGGTCGCTCGCACTGTGGTCCTTTCGGTCGGATTCGGGGGTGTTCGTGGCGTCGTCGACGGTTCCCAGGAGGTAGTGCGTCAGCGGCGAATGCTCGTTCACATGCTCGATCGGCTGCGTGGGAAGCCCGCGGCCTTCCAGCTCGTCCCAGGTCGAGTCGGCGATCCGCCACAGCCGGCGCGCGATCCGCCCGGCGAGGCCCGCATGCGGTGAATTGGGGTGCGGTCTGGTCGCCGAGCTCCACTGCCGCTTGGCCAGGGACCGGGCTACGTCCACGGCACCATCAGCTCCGTCAGCACTGTGCTGCTGCTCCAGGCTGGACACGACGTCGGCCTCGAACGATTCGTGCTCGGTCAGCAGCCGTTCGGCGTCCCGCCAGGTCTCGGCGATGCTGATGTTCAGGAAGCGCGCATCCCCGTACGCCCTGCCCTTGAGCACCCGCAGCGCCTGCTCGAACCTCTTGAGATTCTCAACGAGGACCGCGGTGTCGATGTCGGCGGCCGCTCTGGAGGCGGGGAGCAGTACGTCGGCGACGGCCGCGGCATGCTGCGCGGCAACGGCCGTGAACTGGTCCAGGACGCGGCGTCTCGCGAACCCGTCGACCTCAGGATCCTGAGCGCCGGCCGCGAGCTCCCACAGGCTCGAGTGTTGAGCGTGCACCAGTTGCTGCAGCGGGGCGGACCTGGAGCGGGGCCGGATCGCCGGGTGGGACGGATCGAGTACGACCAGGTACGTCGGATGGCCCTGGAGGAACCGCTCGACCGCCGGGCAGTAGTTGGTGATGCGGACCTCTTCGGCGATCAGGTCGTCGAGGACCGCCTGGATCAGGGCCGTACCGAGACCCCGGCCACGATGAGCCGCGGTGACCTCGGTGTGGCCCAGGACGCGCTGTTCACCGAGGACACGGAAGTCGAGAGTTCCGGCGGTCGTACCTTCCAGGAGGAGCTCGTACCGTCGCAACTCCTCGTTCTCGACCACGCTCAACTCACGCTCGGCGTCATACATCAGGGTTCTCATTCGCAGTGCGGTCCTTCCGTGCGCGGTCCTGCCGATACGGCCTCACGAGATTTGGTGTCGGCAGCGGCGCGCGGACTTACCCGCCTGCGGACGTTACTGCGAGGTACACTCCCCCGATGAGAGAGCAGCGCTGGAATTCGGCACCGATCGTTGCTCGGCCTCGATAGGCTTTTGGTGTGTCCGAGACAGTGAACGAGCTGGATCGCCGCCTGACCGCGCGCGGCGCGGCCACGCGAGCCCGGATTGTCGCCGCTGCCGACGAGCTGATGGCTCTCAAGGGCGCCGCCGCGACCACCTTGGACGAAGTGACCGCGGCGAGCGGGACGAGCAAGTCACAGTTCTACCGGCATTTCGGCGACAAGTCCGCCCTGGTCCAGGCGGTGATCGCACTGCGCGGCAGCCGGGTGCTCGAGCGCGAGGAGCAGTACCTCCGCAGGGTCGATTCGTTCAGCGGCCTCGAGCGGTGGTGCCGGGCGATCCTGCAACGCGTCACAGCCCGCCGTGGAGCGCGGGGCTGCGACCTGGGCTCGCTCTCGACCGAGCTCTCCGACCAGGACGAGGCCGCCCGGATCGACCTGGACGCCCACCTGACGACCTGGATCTCGCTGCTGACCGCCGCACTCGGGCGGATGAAGGCCAACGGGACCTTGTCCGACGACGCCGATCCCTCGACGCTGGCGACCGGCATCATGGCCGCGCTGCAGGGCGGCTACGTTCTCGCCCAGGCGGCACACGATCCCGGGCCGATGCGGATCGCCCTCGAGCTGGCGATGGACTCCGTCCGGCTGCGCACCACGGCGCCCGCCAAGTAGCCACGGCCCGGTTCAGGCCGCGCCTAGAAGATCGCCGTACTCCGGGTTCAGCTCGACGAACCGGCGGACGACGGTGCAGTAGTTCGACACCTTCACGGATCTGGTCCGGATGTCGTCGAGAGCGCGGCCGACGAGCACCCACGATAGGCCTCGTCCCCGGTACGTCGGCTCGATCACGGTGTGCGTGATCGCCAGGTGCGAACCGATCACGTGGTAGATCAGCAGCCCGGCCTGCTCACCGTCGACCAGGAGTTCGTAGTACTCGTCGTCGGCGTGGTGAACGACGCGCACCTCCTCCTTGCCGGCAGCTGTCTCCGTCGCCGTGTCGTCGATCGTCAGCAGATCGGCCAAGGGCGCGGACCAGCCTGCGCCGAACGCCTCGGCGGGCAGACCGGCGCGCCAGGTGAGGCCGGATCCGGCCTGATTGCGGAACCGCAGAACCAGCTCCCAGGCACTCTCGGTGTCCGCGATCTCCGGCGTTGTGGACAGCCGTACACGCACGCTCCTCGGCAGCGAGTTGAGCACCACCGGCTGGGTCCGCAACGACAGCACCGTACGCCCGTCCTCCGACCGCACACCGCCCGCAGCGTCCGCCTGGGCACTGCCCGTCTGCGCAGCGTCCGTCTGGGTGCTGCTCCAGCCGGCCAGCATCACGACATCGCCGTCGACACCGCCGAACAGCTCCGCGGTGACGCCGAAGTCGACCTGCCGGCCGTCAGCAATCAGCTGCTCGGCCGGACCTGTCACCGTCAGCTCACCACCCGCGAGGTGGAAGCCCGATTCCGTAGACATAACTCGTCAGTGTCACGACCGCCGCCGGACCTTTCCTCGACGAGCCGACATCATCGCGGCGGGCGCAGTACCGCGAACGGGTCCGTCACAGTCAGCTCGCGGGCCACGAACTGGTAGACCGTCGCGGGCCGTCCGCCGGACTGCCCGTGCGCGGCGGTGCGCTCGGTCGCGCCGATGACGTGCCGCCGGGTGAGGACCCGCGTCAGGTTGGTCGCGCTGAGCTCGTACCCCAACGCGGCACTGAAGAGGTCGCGCAACTCCGCGATCGTGAACTCGGGCGGAGCCAACGCGAAGCCGATGTTCGTGTACGAGAGCTTCGCGCGCAGCCGCGCCACCGCCGCGTCGATGAAGAAGTGATGGTCGAACGCCGTTCGCGGCAGCTCGTCCACCCGGTGCCAGGCCGTGTCCGCAGGCAGGTTCGGCTGTACGTCGGAGGGCACCAGCCCGAGGTACGCCGTCGCGAGCACCCGCGCCCGCGGGTCGCGATCGATCGCACTGTGAGTCGCCAACTGCTCCAGATGAGCGACGTCGCGGACGTCGACCTTCGCCGCGAGGTGACCGGTGATCGCCTCGCGGAGCCGTTCCGTGGGCTGGACGCCGCCCCCGGGCAGCGCCCAGCGGTGCCGGAACGGGCTCTGCCCGCGCCTCCACAGCAGGACACACAGCTCGCCGTCCCGGACCGACAGCACCACAGCCAGCACCTCGTGCGGATAGCTGGGAACGTTGACCGGATCACTTTCCTTGGCGACGGGCATGCCGCCGATGGTAGCGTGATCCCTAGTTATCGCCTGTTAGGCGAAAACTTGCCGAACCGAAGGAGCAGCCCATGTCCGTCGCCGAGCAGACCGCGACGATCTGGCAGGACGAGGTGCGCCGCCTGGCGCGGGAGCGCGACGCCGTCATCCTCGCCCACAACTATCAGGAACCCGCGATCCAGGACGTGGCCGACCATGTCGGCGACTCGCTCGAGCTGTCCCGGATCGCCGCCACCACCGAGGCCTCGACGATCGTCTTCTGTGGCGTGCACTTCATGGCGGAGACCGCGAAGCTGCTCAGCCCGGACAAGACCGTGCTGATTCCGACCGCCCAGGCCGGCTGCTCGCTGGCCGACACGATCGACGCCGATCAGCTGCGCGCCTGGAAGGCCGAGCACCCCGGTGCCGCGGTGGTTGCCTACGTCAACACCAGCGCCGCCGTGAAGGCGGAGGCCGACGTGTGCTGTACGTCGTCGAACGCGGTGGCCGTGGTGGAGTCGATCCCGGAGGATCAGCCGGTGCTGTTCCTTCCGGACCAGTTCCTCGGCAACCACGTACGCCGGCAGACCGGCCGCGACAACGTTCACGTCTGGATGGGTGAGTGCCACGTGCACGCGGGGATCACCGCGGCCGACCTGCGCGCCCAGGTGGAGGCCGATCCGTCGGCGCAGGTGCTCGTGCACCCCGAGTGCGGTTGCGCGTCGTCGGCCGTCTGGCTCGCCGGCGTCGGTGATCTCCCGGCCGACCGGACCCGGATCCTGTCCACCTCCGGAATGCTCGCCGCCGCGCGCGACATGACCGCGAAGACCGCGCTGATCGCGACCGAGATCGGCATGCTCCACCAGCTGCGCAAGGTCAACCACGAGACCGACTTCCGGCCGGTGAACCCGAAGGCGTCGTGCCGCTTCATGAAGATGATCACGCCCGAACTGCTGCTGCGCTGCCTGCGCGAGGGCCGCGACGAGATCCAGCTGCCCGCCGACGTCGCCGAGCGTGCCCGGCAGTCCGTCGAGCGGATGGTTGCCATCGGCAAGCCCGGAGGTGCTCGGTGAGACGATCCGTCGACGTTGTCGTGATCGGCAGCGGCGTGGCCGGTCTGTCGGCCGCGCTTGGCCTCGCGGCCACCCGGGACGTAGTCGTCCTCAGCGCCGGTTCCGGCAGTACGCCTTGGGCACAGGGCGGGATCGCTGCCGCCTACGGTGCCGACGACCCGCTCGACCACGCCCACGACACCGAGATCGCCGGCGCTGGATTCTGCGATCCACGCAACGTCCGCGCATTGGTCGAGGAGGGCCCACAGCGTCTGGCGGAGCTGATTTCCCTCGGCGCCAGGTTCGACCGGGACAGCGACGGTTCGTTGTCGCGGACCCTCGAAGGTGGTCACGATCGCCCCAGGGTCGTGCACGCGGGCGGCGATGCCAGCGGTGCCGAGGTCCATCGGGCGCTCCACGACGCCGCACAACTCAGCGGTATCGAGACCGTGTCCGGGCGGGCCATCGGCCTGATCAAGTCCGCCTCCGGGCAGATCGCCGGCGTTCTCGTCGAGGAGGACTCCGGCGTCAGCCAGATCGACGCTCGCGCGGTCGTACTCGCCACCGGCGGGATCGGGAACGCCTACCTGGCGAGCACCAACCCGTCGAGCGTTCGTGGTGACGGCCTGGCCCTGGCGTTAGCGGCCGGGGCGTCGCTGGTCGACATGGAGTTCGTGCAGTTCCATCCGACCGCGCTCTTCACCGGTGATGTCAGCGGTCAGATGCCCTTGGTCACCGAGGCGGTCCGGGGCGAGGGCGCCGTACTGCGCGACTTCCAGGGCCGCAGCATCATGGCCGACGTGCATCCGCGCGCCGATCTGGCCCCGCGGGACATCGTTGCCCGCGCCATCGAGGCGACGATGCGCCGCGACGGCCGCGAGCACGTCTGGCTGGACGCCCGGTCGATCCCGGTCGAGACCATCCGCCGGCGGTTCCCGACCGTCCTGGAGTCCTGCCGGCAGATCGGCGTCGACATGCTGCGCGAGCCGATCCCGGTCACTCCCGCCGAACACTTCCTGTGCGGCGGCATCCGGACGGACCGCAACGGTGCAACCGATGTGCCCGGCCTGTACGCCATCGGCGAGGCAGCGGCCACCGGTGTTCACGGAGCCAACCGGCTGGCCTCCAACAGCCTCCTCGAGGGACTCGTCTTCGGGCGGCGTGTTGCTGCGGCGCTGACCCTCGACCTCCCGGCAGCAGCGTCGTACGGTAAGCCGAGCTCACTGACCGTGGGCGAGGACCGCGAGCCGGAGCGGATCCGCGCGATCCTGAGTGAGTACGCGGGAATCCGCCGCGACGGTGCCGGACTGCAGATCGCCACGGACGAGCTCGACACCGTTGGCGACGGCGCGCTGGCGACAGTGGCACGCGCGGTCGTCGCGGCAGCGATCACCCGGGAGGACAGTCGCGGATGTCACTGGCGCTCCGACTATCCCCGTACCGATGACCGCTGGGACTCGCATCTCGTCATCCGCCTCGACGACGACGGCCGCCCAGCTGTCCGCCGGCTCCTGCACGCGGCCGCATCCTGAGCGGTCAGCGGGACGCGCGCAGGAACTCGCGATTCAGCCGGGCGATGCTGGCGAACGGGATCCCCTTCGGGCAGGACTGCACGCATTCGCCGGTGTTCGTGCAGCCGCCGAATCCTTCCTCGTCCATCGCGGCAACCAGACCGAGCACCCGTTGCTCGCGCTCTGGTTGCCCCTGCGGCAACACGTTCAGGTGCGCGACCTTCGCGGACGTGAACAGCATCGCGGACCCGTTCGGGCAGGCCGCGACGCATGCACCGCAGCCGATGCAGGTGGCGTTGTCGAACGCGAGCTCGGCGTCGTGTTTCGGCACCGGCACCGCGTGCGCGTCCGGAGCACTGCCCGTCGGCGCGGTGATGTAGCCGCCGGCCTGGACGATCCGATCGAGAGCTGACCGATCCACCACCAGGTCCTTCACCACCGGGAATCCCGTCGCCCGCCAGGGCTCGACGTCGATCACATCACCATCGCGAAACGCCCGCATGTGCAGCTGGCACGTGGTCGTCTGCTCCGGACCGTGTGCGCTGCCGTTGATGACCACGCCGCAAGCACCGCAGATGCCCTCGCGGCAGTCGTGGTCGAAGGCGATCGGCTCCTCGCCTTTGGTGATCAGTTCCTGATTCAGTACGTCGAGCATCTCCAGGAACGACATGTCGGGGCTGATGTCCTGCACGACGTACGAAACCATCCGGCCGCGCTCTTCAGGACCCGATTGGCGCCAGATGCGCACGGTCAGCTTCACGTGTAGCTCCGTTGGGTGGGGTGGACATGGTCGAAGGTCAGCTCTTCCCGGTGCAGTACGGGGCTTTCTCCGTACTCCCACGCTGCGACGTGACTGAAGCGTTCGTCGTCGCGCAGCGCCTCACCGGTGGCGGTCTGGTGCTCTTCACGGAAGTGCCCGCCGCACGACTCCTCACGTACCAAGGCGTCGAGCAGCATCAGCTCGGCGAGCTCGAGGAAGTCGGCGACCCGGTTGGCCTTCTCCAACTCCTGGTTGAGTTCCTCGCCGTCCCCGGGGACGCGGACCTCGCGCCAGAACTCCGCGCGGAGCTCCGGGATCCGTTCCAGCGCCTTGCGCAGACCGCTCGCGTTGCGAGCCATGCCGCAGTGGTCCCACAGCAGCAGGCCCAACTCGCGATGGAACGAGTCGACCGTCCGCGTACCGCCGACCGAGAGCAGCCGGTCCAACCGCGCTCGTACCTCGCGCTGGGTCTCGAGCACCGTCGGATGTTCCACCGGAACTGCTTCGAAGGTGTTGCTGCCGATGTAGTCGTTGACCGTGGTCGGTACGACGAAGTACCCGTCGGCGAGGCCCTGCATCAGCGCCGAAGCCCCGAGCCGGTTGGCGCCGTGGTCGGAGAAGTTGGCCTCCCCAACGACGAACAGGCCGGGAATCGTGCTCTGCAGGTCGTAGTCGACCCACAGGCCGCCCATCGTGTAGTGGATCGCGGGGTAGATGCGCATCGGGACCTGGTACGGATCTTCGGCCGTGATCCGCTGGTACATGTCGAACAGGTTCCCGTACCGGGCCTCGATCGCTTCCCGCCCGAGCTCCTGGATCGCGTCCTCGAAGTCCAGGTAGACGCCCAGACCGCCGGGCCCGACCCCGAAGCCGGCGTCGCACTGGTTCTTCGCCGCCCGTGAGGCGATGTCGCGGGGAACCAGGTTCCCGAAGCTGGGGTACAGGCGTTCGAGGTAGTAGTCGCGCTCGTCCGCCGGGATCTGGCCGGGCGGCCTCGGGTCGCCCTTGACCTTCGGCACCCAGATCCGGCCGTCGTTGCGCAGCGACTCGCTCATCAGCGTCAGCTTCGACTGATGGTCACCGGAGCGCGGGATGCAGGTGGGGTGGATCTGGGTGAAGCACGGGTTGGCGAAGTACGCGCCGCGGCGGTGCGCGCGCCAGATCGCGCTCGCGTTCGATCCCTTGGCGTTGGTGGACAGGTAGAACACGTTGCCGTACCCACCGGTGGCCAGGACGACGGCGTCGGCGAGGTGCGTGGTGATCTCGCCGGTGATCAGGTCCCGGGCGATGATCCCCCGCGCGCGGCCGTCGACGACGATCAGGTCCAGCATCTCGGTCCGGGCGTGCATCTCGACACGTCCGGCATCGATCTGCCGCGACAGGGCCTGGTACGCACCGAGCAGCAACTGCTGGCCCGTTTGACCACGGGCGTAGAAGGTCCGCTCGACCTGTACGCCGCCGAACGAGCGGGTGTCCAGCAGGCCGCCGTACTCGCGCGCGAACGGCACTCCTTGAGCGACGGCCTGGTCGATGATCTGCGCGGAGAGCTCCGCGAGCCGGTAGACGTTGCTTTCGCGCGAGCGGAAGTCGCCGCCCTTGACCGTGTCGTAGAACAGCCGATAGACGGAGTCGCCGTCGTTGCGGTAGTTCTTGGCCGCGTTGATGCCGCCCTGGGCCGCGACCGAGTGCGCACGGCGTGGCGAGTCCTGGAAGCAGAACTGCGTCACGTGGTAGCCCTGCTCGGCCAGCGTCGCGCCGGCCGACGCACCGGCCAGACCGGTGCCTACGACAACGATCCGATGCCGGCGGCGGTTCGCCGGATTCACCAGCTTCGCCGCGAAGCGCCGTTCGTCCCAGCGCCGTTCGAGAGCCACGTCCGGCGCCTTCGCGTCGGAGACGGGACCACCGACAAGATGGCTTACCACGGTCTCACCTCACCAATCCGGTCATCACACCGAGCGGGACCGCCAGGAATCCGACGGTGATCACCACAGCCACCAGCGGGCCGAGATTCCCGACCCAGCCACCGGTTCCGCCGCCGAAGCCGAGGGTCCGGGCCGCGCTCGTGATGCCGTGGTTGAGATGCAGCCCGAGCATCAACAGCGCGACGATGTAGATCAGGTTGACCCACCACACGCTGAAATCGGCGACGACGTTGTGGTACGGATCACCCTCGACGAAATCGCGATTGGCAACCCCAACGGTCAGATCCAGCACGTGCCAGACCACGTAGACGGCCAGCGTCGCGCCGCCCCAACGCATCGTGCTCGGGGCAAAGCTCCGCAGGCCCCGTCCTCCCCGCAAGCTCAGTCGCCGCCCGTGGACGTACCCGACCCGTCGTGCCCGGCGATCCCTCGCGGTCAACTGCACCGCCGCGACGACATGCAGGACCACCGCAAGGAGCAGCCCGCACCGCAGGATCCACAAGAACACGCCGAACGGCAGCACCGGTTCGCCGATCCTGCGCAACCAGGCCGCGTACTCGTTCATCGCATCGGCGCCGAGGAAGACCTTGAGGTTGCCGAGCATGTGCGCGAACAGATAGCCGACCAGCACCAGGCCGGTCACCGCCATCACGGCCTTCTTCCCGATCGTCGAGGCCCAGAAACGACCGGCCGGTGTCCGCGTTCGTGGAGCTAGCTCTGTTGGCACATGGTTGACGGTAAGACGGCAACCGACCAGAGGGCAAAGACAGAATCAGTCTCATCGTCAGAGGCAATGCCTATGATGGAGCGGTGCAACTCCACCAGCTCGCCTATTTCGTCGCGGTCGCCGACACGCGGCATTTCACCCACGCCGCCGAGCTCCTGCGGGTCGCGCAGCCATCGGTCTCTCAGCAGGTACGGGCCCTCGAGCGCGACGTCGGCGCCGAGCTCTTCCACCGGATTCGGGGCAACCTGTCGCTGAGCGAGGCCGGCGAGACGCTGCTCCCGATCGCGCGGCGCATCCTGGCCGACACGGACGCGGCGTATCAGGCGGTGCGGGAGCTCGACGAGTTGGGCCGCGGTCGCGTACGGCTCGGTGCCACCCCGAGTCTGTGCACCGGGTTGTTGCCGACCGTACTGGCCGGGTTTCGGGAGGCTCGTCCCGGGATCGAGCTGACCCTGCGCGAGAGTGGTTCGCGGGATCTGCAGACCGATGTCGCCGAGGGGTTGCTCGACCTCGCGCTGATCGTCGACTCCCGCCGGCGGGACCACGGCCGGCTCGCGACACAGCCGTTGTTCGTCGAGGAACTCGTGGTGATCTCCGCCAAGCACCGGCCGGCGCCGGTGCGCCGGGCGCGGATGAAGATCCGGGACCTCGAGGACCGGCCGCTGGTGATGTTCCGCCGTGGGTACGACCTGCGGGACGCGACCGTGGATGCCTGCCGTGCCGAGGGATTCGAGCCCTCGTTCGCGATCGAGGGCGGCGAGATGGACGCCGTACTCGAGTGTGTCGAAGCCGGGATGGGCCTCGCTGTCGTACCGAGCACCGTCGCGAAGGACAGGTTCCGCGTCACGCGCTTCGAAGCCCCCGGCCTCGACCGCGTCGTACGGCTCACCTACCGCGAAGAAATCACGCCCTCCAAGGCCACCCTCGCCCTCCATCAGGCAATCACCGACCACGTAAGCACCACCGGATCCCTCCCCCGCGGAACCCGCCCCCTGCTAAGCCGCGCCACTCCCGCCCCCTTCAGGGATGCAGCCCCACCCACCACGCCACCCCGGCGCTAACCTCGACCCGGCAGCGGATGTCCGCTCGGCTTGTGGCTTCTCCACTCGTATGCCAATGGAGAAGCCACAACGCCGGTGGATATCCGGCCCTGTGGAGTGGGCGCGCTGGGCGGGCACGCTCGGGGTATGTGGAGAGAGATGGTGGGTATGACGGAGGCGTTGGTGGTGCGGGCGGTTGCTGGGGTTGTGCTTCGGGACGGTGACGGGCGCGTGCTACTGATTCGCCGCGCGACCGAGAACACCTGGGGCCTGCCCGGCGGCGGGCTCGAGCCGGGTGAGACCTGGCACGACGCCGCCGTACGCGAGTGCCGCGAAGAGACCGGGTGGAATGCACGCATCGACGGGCTGCTCGGCGTCTACAGCGATCCCGCGACACAGATCCACCGCTATCCCAGTGGCGCCCTACGACACTTCGTCGGCGTCGTCTTCCTCGCCACCGCCCTCCAGCACATCGCCGAACGCGACCACGAGGCCACAGAACTGCGCTGGGTCACCCAAGCAGACCTACCCGAACCCCTCTTCGCCCCAGACATCCCAGTCCTGACCGACTACTTCAACCCCGACCAACCGGTCCCGTTGATCAGCTGATCGCGGTGGAGATCAGGATCATTTGGTTGGTGGTTTCTTGGGTGGTGGGTTGCCAGCCGCGGGCTTCGAGGTCGTACTGGAGTTCGGGGGCTGTCCAATACCGCTTCGAGATGGTGAAGGTACGGCCGTCGTTGAGTTCACGGCGTTCGGCGCGGGCGGGTGTGGGCTCTGCCGGTTCGGGCGGGTATCGCGTGCTGTCCACCAGAAACACGCGGCCACCAGGTCGGAGCGCCGTCCGCACAGTTGACCAGAACGCTTCCAGGCGTTCGTCGGGAACGTGCGAAAGCCAGTACGTGAACACCACAGCGTCGTACGTCGCGGGTGGTGGATTCCACTCGAACAGGTCGGCCACGACGTGTTCTACCGGCGCTCCCGCAAGACGCGTCCGATTGAGCTCGATCATCTCCGGCGAGGCATCGACAGCCGTGACCTGATCGGCGTACTCGACGAGGTGCCGCGTCCACAGGCCGGTGCCGCAGGCCAACTCGAGCACCCGCCCGGTCGGAGCGAATTCGTGCAGCGCCGCCTCGGCCTCCGCGACGTCCTCGAACCAGCGCCTTTCCAGGTCGGCCGGCAATGTGTACCGCCCACGACGCTGCCACCACTCGTCGTACTCCCCGGCCCTTGCCTGGTAGTACGCGACCTGCTCCGCCAGCAACTCGTCCACAACCAGCCACGATAAGTCAACCCAGCGTCAGGCGCCTCGGACGAGGCGGTTTCCCAGGTCTGAGCGGTGGTAGAGGACTGAGCGGCCGTGGCGGGCGGAGGTTAGGAGGCCGGCGGCGCGCATTGCCCGGAGGTGCTGGTTCACGGCGGTGGTGGTGACGTCGAGGCGGACGGCGAGCTCGGTCGATGACATCGGCGTCTCGAGCAGTCCGAGGAGATGCGAGCGGGCGCGGCCGATCAGGCCGACCAGCCCGGTCAGGGTTGCCGGCGCGGTCCCGGTCTCCCAGAGCGTTCCCAGGCCCCGGGCCGGATACATCAGGTGCGGCGGCTCGTCTGGCGAGATCGGCGTGGAAGCCCTTCTGCTGAACAGCGACGGCACCAGCGTCAGCCCGCGACCGGCGGCCGATGCTCGATAGTTGAGCTCGGTACGCAACTGCACCCGTACGACCGTGCCTTCGAGGTGGACGTGCGGGTTGACGCCGGCGAACATCGCCGCGAGGCCGGACTGCGCCGTCACCCGCCCGCGGTAGACGACGTCGGCCTCGAGCACGGTCCGCATCCGCGCCCAGTACGGCTCGAAGCAGGTGTCCCAGTACTCATGGAGCGCAGCCAGCATCCGCTCGAGCACCCGGCTCGGCCTGCCCCGAAGGACCGCGGGCAGCGCTAAGGGGTGCACCTCCGCCAGATCGGCGCGTACGACGTCGGCCGGCGCACGCGCGACCGCCGCGAGCTCTTCGTCGACGCGGCCGAGTGGGGTGTACGGCCGCGGCGTGAGGAAGTCCGGCACCCAGAGCACGTCGTTCGTCAACGCGTCGAGCAACTCCAGGTCGAGCCCGGCGCGTGCCACCTCGGTCGCCCGCAGCCAGGGCAGTTGCAGTGGGAACCGGCCGGGATCGCGCAACGCCCGCAGGGACAGGACGAGTTCGTTCAGCGGGGAGATCGCGAAGCGCACCTCGCCGAGGTCGATCGCCCCGAGCTCGTACTCGATCATGAAGCAAAACACTACATCGATGGCATCGCCCTGCGTCCCGATGCGACAACTGCGGAGTGCCTGAACTCCTCCGCGATCCCGTCGAGCGCGCGCTCGCGTCTGCCGTGGCAGCGATGTCGCTGTCGCGCGGAATGTTCTTCGCCGTCAGCGCCCTGTACTTCACCCGCGGCGTCGGGCTCTCCGCGACCACCGTCGGCCTCGGGCTCACTGTGGCGGGTGGGGTCGGCGTGCTCGCGTCGTACGTCGGCGGGCGGCTGAGCGACCGGTACGGCGCGGATCGGCTGCAGCAGTGGGGACTCGCAGCGAACGGGTTGTCGTTGCTGGCGTACGCACTGGCCGGCGATGTCGTCACGTTCTTCCTGGTCGCGGCCTGTGTCTCGGCCTCCCGCGGTCTGCAGAGCACCGCCCAGATGACGATGCTGGCCCGCTGGTACGTCGGCCCGGAACGCGTAGCCGTCCGCGCCCGCCTGCGCGTGGTAATGAACGTCCTGATCGGCGCCGGCAGCCTGCTCGCGGGTCTGGCACTGCTGGTCGACACGACCGCGGCCTACCGCCTGACGGTCGTTCTGGTCGGCGTGATCACGGTCCTAGGCACGGTTCCGCTGATCGGCCTGCGGCGCCGGGTCCCCGACCTCGCGGCACGAATGGATGCGGCCGCAGCACCCGGCGCGCCCCGCGGACGCTCGCCGCTGCAGGATCGGACGTACGTCACCGTGACCGTCCTGAACGCCCTGATCGCGATCCACTTCGGACTGACCTCGGTCGGCATCCCACTGTGGGTGGCCGACCACACCGATGCGCCGACCGTGCTCGTCTCGGTGCTCCTGCTCGTCAACACCGCGTACGTCGCCCTGTTCCAGGTCCGCGCATCCCGCGGTACGCAGAACCTGCGCACCGCCGGGCGAGCTGCACGTCGCGCGGGGCTGCTCCTCCTCGTCGCCTGCCTGCTCTTCGCCACCGCGGGCCACCTCGGCGCCGCAGCCGCAACAGCTGTCCTGGTGCTGGCAGCGATCGCGTCCTCTGCCGGCGAAACGCAAGGCGAGGCCGGCAGCTGGGGCATGGCGTTCGAACTCGCCGACCCGGCCCGCGCGGGCGCGTACCAAGGGCTCAGCCAGACCGGGTTCGCCCTCGCGCTGATGCTCGGCCCGGCGGCGGTCACGAGCACCGCGATCGATCACGGCACACCGGGCTGGATCGCGCTCGGCGCACTCTTCGCGGCCGCCGGCGCCGCGACCGCCGCGGTCGCCAAGCACGCCGTCACGCACCGACGGCAAGAGGAGTTCAGCAGGCGATGATCGGGTGATACTGGGCGGATGGATGGGGACATGGTTCAGCAGCCGGACGGCTTCGAGCAGACGCTGGGGCGAGCGATAGACGTACTGCGAGACGGGCAGGCCGTCGTGGTGGCCAACCCGAGTCCGATGACGTACGGGGTGGTCGCGCAGGACGCCCGTACGGTGAATGTCTTCAAGGGACGCCCCGCCGAGCAGGCCGTCGGGATCTCCGTGCATTCGCCGGCCACGCGCAGCGAGCTGTTCCGCGTTCTGGACCTGCCGGAGGACGCGATCGTGATGGTCGATGTCGCGCTCGGCGAGCGGATCTCCGTTCTGGCGCCGGTGCGCGCGGACGTGGTCGTACCCGAGTGGCTGGCACCGGCTGTGCAGGACGGCTGGGTGGTGTTCTTCGACGGGTCGTGGGCTCCGTTGGCGGCGATCTGGCAGCGTTTTCCAGTGCTGTACGGCAGCAGTGCGAACCGCAGTGGCCACGCGCCGGCGGCGACCGGGGGCGAGGCGCGCGCGCATTTTCCGACGGCCGCTGTCATCGTCGACGCAGACCACCTCCGGACCCCGAGCAAGCTGCACGGCGCGAGCACCATCATCCGGGTCGACCCCACCGGCGAACCAACGCTGCACCGCCCAGGCATCCAGGACCGCGCAACCGGCCCAGAGCCCCTCCTCACCCACCTGAACCAGGCACGTACTTCGGTTTAGCTGTGCGCAGTTGCTTCAGTAAAGCGACGTCGCGGGCGTGGGTCGGGGTCTCGACCAGGATCGGCACGCCCCGCAGCGCAGGCGCCGCCAGAACGGCTTCCGCCCCGGCGAGGCCGATCGCACCGCGCCCGACGGACTCGTGACGATCGCGCCGCGACCCGAACGGATCCCGGCTGTCGTTCAGATGAATCAGCCCGATCCGCCCTGCGCCCAACGCCGCAGCGATCCGCTCCACCCCCTCGGCAACCGCCACCGCGCTGGTCAGATCCTCCCCAGCCGCATGCAGATGACAAGTGTCCAAGCACAGCCCGATCCGCGCGTCCGCCAGCGCATCCAGGTACTCGATGGAGTTGTCGAACGTCGACGCCGCCGCCGCACCAGCGCCGGCCGTTGGCTCGATCAACAACTGCACCTCGGCCGATCGATCAACGACCGGCAGCACAACGTCACGCAGCCCGCCGAGCACCGCCGTACGTCGAGACTCCGACACCAACGCACCGGCATGGACCACAACAGCCCCGGCGCCAAGCGCCGCTGCTCTCTGCATCGTCAACTCGAGCATCGCCGTCGACCGCTCCACCACGAGCTCCGACGGCGAACACAGATTGATCAGATGCGGCGCATGCACCACGACCGGCAACTCCCGCTCGGCACAGGCAGCGCGGAAGGCGTCATCGCTCGCCGGATCGATCGCCGCCGGGGTCCAACTCCGCGGATTACCCGCGAAGAGCTGGATGATCTCGGCACCAACCGCATCGGCCTCCCCCACCCCGACCTTCACCAGCCCGCCGGCCACCGCCACGTGCGAACCGATCCGGGAACGCGCAACCGTCCCGCTGGAGTCCGCCGACCCCGACCGCTGCAGCCGCTGATGCATGCCGACCGTCCCATCACTCGTTGACTTCGACGTACAGAACGCTCGACATCCACCATCTCTTCCACCTCGCGACGCACCGTTACAGCGCTTTTCGCGCAAGAGTTTGCCTGCTGGTCAAGCGGGCAAGTGGGTCTTAGGCTGGGGACGGTTCGACAGGCTGCGCCGGTGCTTCGCAGGCTGCGGGAGGTTGGGCTCACCGCTTGAAGGGCGGCGGACGTGGGTCTAGAAGACGGGGTCCGTGGGGCGGCCGCGGGTGCAACGACGACGCGGTTGCTCGGGCGCCGAGCCGAACGCGCCGCGCTGGACGCCGTTGTCGCGGATCTGCGGGGCGGCGCGAGCCGGACCCTCGTGGTTCGCGGCGAGGCCGGCGTCGGAAAGACGGCGCTGCTGGACTATCTGGCGAGTTCGGTCGCCGAGGTCCGGATCCTGCGCGCGGTCGGTGTCGAGTCCGAGATCGAGCTGCTGTTCGCGGCGCTCCATCAGCTGTGCTCGCCGATCATCTCCCGGCTGGACCGGATCCCGGAGCCGCAGCAACGCGCGCTCGCGACGACCTTCGGTCTGGCACCAGGCCCCGCGCCCGATCGCTTCCTGGTCGGCCTCGGCGTCCTGAGTCTGATCTCGGACCTTGCCGCGGAGCAACCGGTCCTGGTGATCGTCGACGACGCCCAGTGGCTCGACACCGCGACCGCCCAGACGCTCGGGTTCGTTGCCCGCCGACTGGGCGCCGAAGCGGTCGGTCTGGTGTTCGGCGTTCGCGAGCAGCGTGTGGAGCTGCACGGCCTCCCCGAGCTCACCGTCGACGGTCTGCCGGACGACGATGCTCGCGCCCTGCTCGGCTCGACGGTCGAGTTCCTGCTCGACGGCCCGATCCGGGACCGGCTGGTGGCCGAGACCGGAGGCAATCCCCTCGCGCTGCTCGAGCTGCCCCGCGGCCTCACCGCCACGCAGCTCGCGGCCGGCTTCGGTCTCGCCGGCGGTCTCGGTCTCCCGACGCGGATCGAGCAGAGTTTCCTGCGCCAGGCCGAGGTTCTGCCCGCGCCGACCCGGCAACTGCTGCTGGTCGCGGCCGCAGAGCCGGAGGGAGATCCGGTCGTCGTACGGCGGGCCGCGGACCAACTCGGAATCGCCGCCGACTTCGCGGAGATCGCCACCCTGCTGACTCTGGGCGAACGCGTCATCTTCCGGCACCCCCTGGTGCGATCCGCTCTCTACGGGGCCGCATCCGCCATCGAGCGTCGCGCGGTTCATCTGGCCCTCGCGAAGGCGACTGACGGGGCGGCCGATCCCGATCGGCGCGCGTGGCATCTCTCGGCTGCAGCCGTCGGACCGGACGAGGACGTTGCCGTGGCGCTGGAGCAGTCGGCCGAGCGCGCGCAGGCCCGCGGTGGCTTCGCTGCGGCAGCGGCCTGCTTGCAGCGGGCGGTCGCGCTGACGGTCGATCCTGGGCGCCGTACGCAACGCGCGATGGCCGGTGCCCACGCGAGCCTGCGAGCCGGTGCGTTCGCGACCGCCTCGATGTTGCTCGCCACGGCCGAGGCCGGTGAGCTCGACGATCTCGGCCGCGCCCAGATCGATCAGCTGCGCGCGGAGGCGGCGTTCTCGCAGCAGCGCGGCCGGGACGCTCCGGGATTGCTGCTCCGCGCCGCGCAGACGCTCGAGTCGCTCGATGCGCGGACGGCGCGGGACGCCTATCTGGACGCGTGGAGCGCCGCGCTGTTCGCGGGCCGGCTGGCCCGGACCGTCGGATTGCGCGAGGTCTCGGCGGCCGCCCGAGCGGCTCCGCGGCCCGAGGGCGGTCCGCGAACTTCCGACGTACTGCTCGACGGTCTGGCGATGGTGGTCGTCGAAGGGCGCCGGGATGCGGTGCCGCTGCTCCAGCAAGCCGCGACGACGTTCGGCGGGCCGGACATCTCGGCCGAGGAGGCGCTGCGCTGGGGATGGCTCGCCACCGCTGCAGCCGCGACCGCGTGGAACTTCGAGGCCTGTTTCAGGACCGCGAGCCGCCAGGTCGAGGCAGCGCGCGGAGCCGGTGCGCTGGCCGTACTCGTCGTCGGCGTCAACGTCCTCGAACAGGTGGCCGCGTTCGCGGGCGACTTCGACGAGGCGACGTCGCTGCGCGCCGAGGCCGACGCCGTACGGGACGCGACCGGCACCCATGTCGCGCCGTACGGGGCGCTGGTGCTGGCGGCGTTCCGCGGAGCTGAGGACGAGGCGTTCGAGTTGATCGAAGCCACGATCAGCGTGGCGACTGCCGAGGGCCAAGGCACCGCGGTGCAGTACGCCCGCTGGGCCAAGTCCGTGATCCTGAACGCCCTGGGCCGTCACGACGAGGCGCTGGTGACGGCCCGGCTGGCCAGCGAGGACACGCCTGAGCTGTGGGTGTCCGTGTGGGCGCTCAGCGAACAGATCGAGGCGGCCACCCGGACCGGGCACGCGGGCGAGGCAGCCGCGGCGCTCGTACGGCTGCAGGCCGGCACGCAGTACAGCGACGAACCGTGGGCGCTGGCGATCGAAGCGCGGGCGCGCGCCCTCGTCGAGAACGACAACGCCGGCGCCGATGCCGCGTACCGCGAGGCGATCGACGCGCTGACCGGCACCCGGCTCCGCCCGGACCTGGCCCGTGCCCACCTGCTGTACGGCGAATGGCTGCGCCGGAAGGGCCGCCGGATCGACGCCCGGACGGAGCTCCGGACCGCGCACACGATGTTCGCCGCGATCGGCATGGAGGCGTTCGCCGAGCGGGCCCGCCGGGAACTGCAGGCGACCGGCGAGATCGTCCGGAAGCGGGCCCAGGTCGCGGTGGCCGGCGAATCGCTGACCCCGCAGGAGCGGCAGATCGCGCTGCTGGTCCGCGACGGCCTGTCGAATCCGGAGGTCGCCACGCGCCTCTTCCTCAGTCCGCGTACGGTCGAATGGCACCTGAGCAAGATCTTCGGGAAGCTCTCGATCACCTCCCGCCGGCAGTTGCGCGACGTGCTCTTCCAACCCGACTACGGGGTCGCGAGCGGCTAGATCACTGGGGCCAGGGGTGGCACACCAGGGTGTGACACGGGCGCGATCCCCACGCCGTCGCGGGAAGCTGGCCGTATGACGAGCAGACAGGCGGCTGTCGAGGCGCACTGGCGGGCTTCGGAGGACGGCGACATCGAGGCCGAGCACGCGCTCTACGCCGAGGACGCCGAGCTCACGTATCCGCAGTCCGGCGAGCGGTTCCGTGGTCGCGCAACCATCGCGGCGCAGCGCGGTGGTCATCCCGCCGACCGGCATTTCACGGTGCTGCGCATCGTCGGCCGTGACGACCTCTGGGTCAGCCAGTGCACGATCACGTACGACGGCGTACCGACGTACTCGGTGTCCGTCATGGAGTTCGCGGGCGATCAGGTGGTCCGCGAGACGCAGTACTTCGCGGACCCGTTCCCGGCACCGCCGGGGCGGGCCGCGCTCGCCGAACCGACACCAGGCTGAGGTTTCGACGATGAACTTCCGGAGCCGGCGGACCGACGCCACCCGATCGCGGTCGGCCGGGACCTTGCGGGCGTCGCTCGGACCGGATCGCGGGCCGGTGATCGTGCCGGTCGACGTCGACCGGCTGGTGCTCGACTGGGCAGCGGCGGAGGCCGCGGCGCGGGGGTCCGAGCTGCATGTCGTACACGCGTTCCGGTGGGCCCAGCAGGTCGATGCGGGCGGCTACCCCGTCGTGGATCTTCGGGCGCGGATCGAGGCCGAGGCCTTCGTGGCTGCGACGATCCGCCGGGTGCGCCGGACCATGCCGTCGCTGCGGATCAGGGCTTGTGTGTACGCCGGCCGGCAGACCACCGCACTGATCAACGAGGCCCGCAACACCGTCGACGCCCTGGTCGTGCTCAATCACGCGCCCGGACGGATCCCGGCGCGACGGCTGCTTCGCCGTACGTCGGCGTCGCTCGCGGTGGTCTGCCTGTCGCCACCCGGATTCGTTGCGCGGGCGACCGGTCAAGTGGTCGTCGGCGTCGACGCGACCGGTGGGCCCGCTTCCGTGCTCGGCTTCGCGTTCCGTGCCGCCCGGCGACGTGGCATCGGCCTCACGGTCATCCACGCGCTCTCGTCGCCGGACGTGGAGGAGATCGAGGACACGGTCCGGATCTGGCAGACCGCGTACCCGGAGGTTCCGGTCCGGTGGAGCATCGACACCGGCACGGTCGACAGCCTCCTGCTCGCCGAGTCCACCGGCGCCGCCCTGACCGTACTCGGCCCCGACCGCCACCACTGGCTCCACCGCACCCTGAAAGGCTCCCCCACCAACACCATCCTCCGCCTGAACCGCGGCCCCCTCGTCATCGTTCATCCGCCCGCCCTGTAATTTATCAAGCGGGAATTAAAAATAGCCTCTTGACAAATTATCCGCCGCGGTCGAACCTGCTGTCGTCACGGTCTGCCGGTTCGTCACTGTGGAGGTCTGAACGCCATGCCTGAGTTCGATTCCCAGCGGTTGTCACGAAGGGCCCTGCTCGGGGCCGGCGCGGCGCTCGGATTGTCGGCGACGCTGCCCGGGTGCTCGAACACCGGGCGCGGCGGCGCCTCCGGATCCAACGACTCGGCCGCGAAGGCAAAGGTCCGCCCGACGTACCAGCGCTACGCCGGCGTGCAGGCCGACCTGCCCGGCGCCCAGTACGGCATCCCCGACGGCTTCGTCCGCTACCCCGCCGACCCGGTGCAGGCGATCACCGAGCCGCCGGGCGACGGCAAGCCGATCCAGGTGCTGACCAGTACGAACACCCCGATCCCGCCGAAGCTCACCCAGAACGCGTACTGGCAGCAGCTCAACAAGGAGGTGGGCTCGCCGGTCGAGGTGAGCCTCACACCGTCGGTGGACTACGACGAGAAGTTCGCCACGGCCGTTGCCGGAGGCAAGCTCGGCGACATCTTCTCGATCGGCAACGTGCCGCAGAAGCCGCAGCTGCTCGCGACCAAGGCCGTCGACCTCACGCCGCACCTGTCCGGCGACAAAATCAAGAAGTACCCGTACCTGGCCAACCTGCCCGCGACCAGCTGGAACGCCTGCATCTTCGACGGCAAGCTCTACGGCGTCCCGATCCCGCGCGGCGCGATCAGTTCCGAGGTGCTGTACGCCCGCAAGGACATCCTCGACGCGCAGGGCCTGCCGGCCGAGCTGAAGAGCGCCGACGACTTCGTCCGGCTCTGCAAGGCGCTCACCGACAAGCGCAAGAACCGCTTCGCCCTGGCCGATCTGCCGACCGGGTACGTACGGAACATGTTCGGCATCGCGAACAGCTGGAAGGAGGCCGACGGCAAGCTCGTCAGCGCCTTCGAGGATCCGGCCCAGGAGGAGGCGCTCGCGCTCGTCCAGCAGCTCTGGAAGTCGGGCTACATCCACCCCGACGCGTTCACCAGCCAGAACCAGGACCGGAAGACGCGCTTCGGGAACGGTACGGGTCCGCTCGTCCTGGCGACGTTCAGCGGCTGGCCGACGTACCTGCAGACGATGGCGGACGACGCGGAGATCGCGATCATCCCGCCGCCGGCGCACGACGGGTCCGGCGTCGGTCACACCTTGTTGGGCGCTCCAACGCTGCAGGTCACGGCGATCAGCAAATCGGCCGAGTCCCGGGTCGAGACGATGCTGGCGTACCTGAACTACCTGGCCACGCCGTTCGGCACCAAGGAGTACCTGTTCCGCAAGTACGGCATCAACGGCATCGACTACCAGCTGACCGACGGCAACCCGATCCTGACCAAGAAGGGCTTCAGCGAGACGCAGCTGGCCCTGGGGTACCAGGCCGACGGGCCGTGGGCGATCTTCCTGCCGGAGCGCAAGGGCAGCACCGAGGCCTGTTTCGACGCGATGAAGGAGGTCTGCCCGCAGGCGCTGGCCAACCCCGTCGACGGCATGTACTCCGAGACCAGCAACCGCAAGGGCTCGCAACTCAACCGCGATCTCAACGCGGTGTCCGACGACATCATCCAGGGCCGCAAGCCGGTGTCCGACTGGGCGGCGGCCGTCAAGAAGTGGAAGAGCGGAGGCGGCGACAAGATCGCCGATGAGCTGTACGCCGAATACAAGTCGTCCCGCTGACCGCCACGCCGGCCGGGTCCGTCCAGGAGGAGCAAGTCCCCATGAGTCGACCGAACATCGTCTACTTCCACACCCACGACACCGGGAGATACATCGAGCCGTACGGTGCGCCGATCCGGACGCCGCGGCTGCAGGCGTTCGCGGAAGAGTCGGTGGTGTTCCGGAACGCACACTCGGTCGCGCCGACCTGCTCGCCCAGCCGGGCCGGTCTTCTCACGGGGCAGTGGGCGCACAGCGCGGGCATGCTCGGCCTGGCCCATCGCGGTCACAGCCTCACGGACTACAACCAGCATCTGGTCCACACGTTGCGCCGCAACGGGTACACCTCGGCGCTGGTCGGTGTACAGCACGAGGCGAGCGGTCCGGGCGCGGCGACGAAGATCATCGGGTACGACGAGCAGGTGCCGACCGCCGACGAACTGGCGCCAGCTCGTCGTGATGCGGCGGTGGAGTATCTGCGACGTCGCCACGATCAGCCGTTCTTCCTCTCGGTCGGGCTGCTGGAAACGCACACGATGAAGGGCGCCGAGTGGTTGTTCGGGCACCCCGGTGGCGACGAACGCTGGACCGCCCCCGCGCCGACGATGCCGGATGCGACGGTCACGCGGCGGGACATGGCGTCGTTCCACGCGGCCGCGGCACAGGTCGACCAAACGCTCGGTGCGGTGCTGGACACGTTGCAGGACGAGGGGCTGGCCGACAACACCGTCGTACTGGTGACGACCGACCACGGTCTGGCGATGCCGGGGATGAAGTGCACGCTCGGAGCGACCGGGACCGGCGTGATGATGATGCTGCGCGCGCCTGGGTTGCCGGGCGGTCTCGCTGTCGACTCACTGGTCAGTCAGGTCGACGTGTTCCCGACCTTGTGCGCGCTGCTCGGCATCGACGAGCCGGAGTGGTTGCAGGGGCAGTCCCTGCTGCCGACGATCGACGGCCGGTCGGTACGCGCGGAGACGTTCGCGGAGATCACCTATCACGCCGCCTACCAGCCGCAGCGGGCGATCCGTACCGACCGCTGGCTGTACATCCAGTCGTTCGACGACCAGAACCGGCAGAACCTCAACAACGTGGACGCCTCGGGCAGCAAGACCCTGTGGGTGGACGCCGGCTGGGCGGACCAACCCGCGCCGCGCACCCGGTTGCACGACCTGATGTTCGACCCGCACGAACGGCACAACCTTGCCGGCGACCCGAGGACCGCGACGGTCGAGGCCGACCTGGCGCAGCGCCTCAACCGCTGGATGATCGACACCGACGACCCACTCCTGCGAGGATCGGTGGCGCCTCCACATTAGTATTGGAGGGTGGCTTCCGGCGCGGTGCGGACTGAGCTGATGGTGCGTCAGCGGAACGCGACGGCCTCAGCGATCATGCGTGCGATCGTCCGCCAGGGCCCGCTCGGCCGGAAAGGGCTCGCGGCGGCGACCGGGGTCACGTTCACCACGATCACCAAGGCCGTCACGGAGCTGATCGAGCTCGGGGCGCTGACCGAGTCGGCGCGGCTGCGGCCGCAGGGCGCGGGCCGTCCCGTCGTGCCGCTCGACGTACCCGACAAGCAGCGACTCGTGGTCGGGGCCCACCTGCATCCGGAGAGTACGTCGTGTGGGGCGTTCACGCTGCGCGGCGAGCGGATCGCCTGGCGGACGGCGCCGGCCAAGGGCCGCAACCAGCACGAGCGGATCGAGGAGGCTGCCCGCCTGGTCGATGACGTCGTGACCGAGGCGGGTGCGGCGGCGGTCCTCGGGATCGGGGTGACGACGCCGTGGGCCGAGGTCCACCACGGGCAGCCGCCCCCGCTGGTCGCAGACGTCAACCACGACGAGCTGCGCGCCGGGCTGCAGGAACGACTGCCTCTCCCAGTACGGGTCGAGCCGAACGTTCGCGCGCTGGCCGTCGAGCACTACTGGTGGGACGGCGCCGGCGACGACGTACTCACCGTGCTCGTCGGACGCTCGATCCGGGTCGCGCAGATGCGTCGCGGCGAGCTCGTCTGGGACGGGCCCGATGCGGGCGGGCTGGTGTCGCACATCGTCGTGCCAGGATCGGATTATCCGTGCGACTGCGGGCAGGTCGGCTGCGTCAAGGCGACCTGCACCGACGATGCCCTGCTGCGGCGGGCCGTCGACGCCGGCATACTCCCGCCCGGCGCTTTGCAGCGCGACCTCTACCCGGACGAGGACACGGACCAGTTGCGAGCGCTGAGGCAGTCCCGTGCGCAGGACCTCGGCCGGGTGGTCCCGCTGATCATGAGCCTGGTCGCACCGGCCGAGACCACGATCCGCGGCCGGCTGGGCACCCGCGACGAGATCGCGGCCTGCATCGAGGCGATCCGCGCACGGCACCGCGAGCTGGTCGGCCGCGAGGCGAGCGTCCGGTACTACGAGGACAAACGCGCCTTCAACTGGCCGCACGCCTCAGCAGCGCTCGCCCTCGACCGCTACCTCGAGTCCCCCCTGGAGCACGAGCTGGACCGGGCATCACGCGCTGAGGCAATCGGTCAGCGCAGCGGAAAACCCTGGGTGTGAAGGGCTTGGCGGAGATGTTCGCGTCCGTTGAGTCCGGCAACGGTCCCGAAACGCTTGGCGACCCGATCGATCCAGCCGGTGGGCAGGCCTTCCGTGGTGTAGAACGTGTTCAGTACGGTCTCGTACGTCGCGACGTGGGCGGCCTGCGGGACCAGGTCGTACTGCTCATGATGCAGCACTGCCTCCTGCGGAAGGCGTGGTTTTACGGCTGTTTCGGCCAGATCGTCCGGATGGCCAACGGTTAGACCGAACACCGGGAAGACGTGTGGTGGCAGGCCGAGCTCGGCCGCGACCTCGAGCGGGCGGTTGCGGATCGCGCCGACGAACACGGTGCCGAGCCCGAGCGACTCCGCGGCGAGCGACGCGTTCTGGGCGGCGAGTGCGACGTCGACGAACGCGAGGACGGCGGCCTCGACGAAGTCGGCGCCTTCGGCCGTGGCCGAGGCGAGCTCGGTCGTCACCTGCCGCGCTCTGGCCAGATCGGCCAGCCAGACCAGGAAGAGCGGCGCATCCTCGATGAACTGCTGCTCCCCCGCGAGCTCCGCCAGCCGGGCCCGTCGTCCGTCCTCGCGGACCGCGACGACACTCCACAGCTGCAGGTTGCCCGAGGTCGGGGCCGACTGAGCCGCCGCGATCAGTGCGGTGAGCGTGTCGTCGGAGACCGGGTCGGGACGGTAGCTGCGCACCGAACGGTGATCCAACTGTCGCGCGATCACCTCGGACCACACGGCGGGCGGTTCGAACGGGAGCTCGGCGCCGTAGCGGAGCCGGAAAGAGGTGGCGGTCATCGTTCTCCTCAGGTGACGATGGCGAAGGCGTCAGGACCGTTGTGCGGTGCCGTGGATGCCGTACTGATCGATGCGGGCCAGATCCTCGTCGGTTAGCGGCGGGAAATCGAGAGCGGCGACGTGGTGATCCAGTTGGGCGGTGGAGCTCGCGCCGATCAGCGCGGTGGTGATCTCCGGACGGCGCAGCACCCACTGCAGGGCGAGCTGCGCCAGCGACTGGCCGCGGTCGTGGGCGAGCTTGTTGAGCGCGCGGGCCCGCTCGCGGTACACGTCGTCGAGCTGCTCCGGCTTGAGGAACGCACTGGCCGCCGCGCGCGCGTCGGGCGGGATCGTCCCGTCCAGGTACTTGTCCGTCAGCAGCCCCTGCGCCAAGGGGCTGTAGGCAACCAACCCGAACCCCTCCGCCGCCGCGACGTCGAGCAGCCTGCTCGTCTCCGGCGTCCGGTCGAAGATCGAGTACCGCGGCTGATGCACGAGCAGCGGCACGCCGGCGCCCCGCAACAACCCGGCCGCTTCGCGCGCGCGATCGGCGGGATAGTTCGACACACCGACGTACAGCGCCTTGCCCTGCTGAACGGCGCTCACCAAGGCGCCGATCGTCTCCTCCAGCGGCGTCGCCGGATCGAAGCGGTGATGGTAGAAGATGTCGACGTACTCGGTGCCCAGGTCGCGCAGGCTGTGGTCGAGCGAGGCCAGCAACGACTTGCGCGATCCGCCTTGCAGGTAAGGGCTCGGGCCGATCGGGTTGCCGGCCTTGGTGGTCAGGATCAGCTCGTCGCGGTACGGCGCCAGGTCGGTCCGCAGGACCCGCCCGAAGAACTGCTCCGCGGCCCGATGCGGCGGCCCGTACCGGTTCGCGTTGTCGAAATGTGTGATGCCCAGGTCGAACGCGTGCAGCACGATCTCGCGCTGCCGCCCGTACGGATAGTCGGTCCCGAACTTCTGCCACAGTCCCAGCGACAACGCCGGCAGCATCAGCCCCGACAGCCCGGCCCGCCGGTACTGCAGCCGTTGATAACGCTCGTCACTCGTCACGCCGCCAATTGTGGCCGAAAGTCGACCGCATCACTGAACTATGTCCAGCATGCGACTGCGTACCGAGCCCCGATGTTAGGTTGACGGCGTGAAGCCCGCGCAGCCCAATCAGTCGTTGATCGACGGACTGGCCTGCCTGCAAGCACTCGCTGCCCTCGGGCAACCGGTCGGCTCCCGGGAGCTCGGGCGGATGCTCGGACTCGAACCCACCCGGGTGAACCGGCTCCTGAAGACGCTCGCCTTCGTCGGGCTCGCACAGCAGGACGGCAACCGCAAGTACCTCCCCGGCCCCGGCATCCACGCCCTCGCCGCCCAGAGCCTCCGCGGATCCGGGCTCATCCGCCGGGCGCTCGGCCCGCTCGAGTCCCTCTTCGACCTGGACCTCCAGGTCGCGATGGGCGTCCTCTGGGGCGACCAGGTCTGCTACCTCTACCTCCACAGCCCGGGCGAGAGCGCAGCCGAAGGCATCGCCCAATCGTCGCTCTACCCGGCAGCCTGGTCGGGCCTCGGACAGGCCCTGCTCGCCGACCTGGCCGACGACGACATTCGATCCCTGTACGCCGACGGCCGGCACCTCGTCGCACCGACCGGACCGTCCGTGACCCTCGAGGGCGACAGCGGCCTACTCGCGCAACTGGCCCAGGTCCGCAAGCAGGGTTACGCGGTCCCGCAAACCCTGGAGGGCGAGGGCGTCCGCACCCTGGGCGTAACCCTCGACAGCGACCAGGCAGCCATCGGCCTGGCCGGCCGCTTCACCGACCGCCGCATCCCCACCATCCTCCACCGCCTCCAGGCAGCCGCCCGAACAATCGACACCATCACCGCCTGAACCTCCCATTCGGCGCTACAGTAGCACCACTGTGATGCTATCAAAGCACCGATTGTGAGGCTGCGATGAGTCAGATGAGTGTCCCGGGCGCGATCAGTGGCGTTGTGCCCCGGCTGGCCGTGAAGGCCGACCACATCCCCCGCAGTGAGACCGGCATCGGAGCACTGATGCCGTGGGCGGATCGGTTGTGGATGGTCACGTACGTCGCTCACACGCGCAACACCGGTGGTGGGACGGGGTTGTTCTCGATTGATGACGACCTGGAGATCACCAAGCATCCGGCGAGTGTGGTCGGGACTTACGCGAATCGCCTTGTTCACAAGGAGAGTAACCAGCTCTTCATCGGTCCGCACGTGATTGATGTCGACGGCAACGTTCGGACGATCGAGGCGTTGGTCGACGTACGGCTGACCGCTACCGCGCGGCATCTGACGGACGAGGCCGGCAAGGTGTACGTGCTCGGGATGGAGGGTGAGTTCTTCGAGGTCGACGTACGGACCCTCGAGGTCACGCAGTTGTACGACCTGCTCGACGAGCTGGATGTGCACGACTACCCGCACTTCAAGGACATGTACACCCGGCACGGGCGCGTCGTCGTGGTCAACAACTCGTACTATGACAAGGACTTCCTCGCCGGCCACAGCGACGGGCGGCTGGCCGAGTGGGACGGGACGACCTGGACCGTTCTTGCGCGGACGCAGTTCAACACCCTGAGCAGCGCGAACGGCATGGGTCCGGGGCTGTACGCGGTCGGGCAGGATCGTGCTTCCGCACTGTTCCACGTGTTCCTGCCCGACACCGGCTGGAAGGTGTACCGGCTGCCGAAGTCGACGCACACGCAGGACCACGCGTTCACCACCGAATGGCCGCGGATCCGGGAAGTCGAATCCGAGCGGCTGCTCATGGACGCCAGCGGGATGTTCTACGAGCTGCCGTCGCTCACGTACGGGAACGCCGTCTGGGGTATCCGGCCGATCGCCTCGCACCTGCGGATCGTCGGGGACTTCTGCTCCTGGAACGGGATGCTCGTCCTCGCCGGCGACCAGACGACACCGATCGGCGACGCCAACCCGGTCGCCGGGCAACCGCAGGCGAACCTCTGGTTCGGGAAGACCGACGACCTGTGGAGCTGGGGTAAGCCGCAGGGCTGGGGCGGGCCGTGGTGGGAGACGCCGGTCGAGGCCGACGTACCCTCCGATCCGTACTTGATGACCGGCTTCGAACACAAGTGCCTGCACCTCACCCACGACGCCGACAGCGCCGTCGACTTCCATGTCGAGGTCGACTTCCAGGGCACCGGCACGTTCCACCGCTACCGCACCATCACCGTCGCATCCGCCGGCTACGAAGCCTTTACCTTCCCCACCGGCTTCAGCGCCCATTGGATCCGCCTCGTCCCCGCCACCACCTGCACCGCCACCGCCCAACTCACCTACACCTGAGCGAGGGTCAGCCTCTCTCGCGACACGCGGTGGGGTGGCGGGGGAGGCTGGGGCGGCGGACGCTGTTCACGTAAACATTCATCACGTTGAGGAGGGGACATGCGCGGGTCCCGGGTGGTGGTTGGGGTGTTGCTGGCTGCGGTCGGCCTCAGTTTGCTGGGAGTTCCAACGAGTTCTACGGCGGCGGCGACGGATGACTCGTTCCACCCCGGTCAGCCTTGGGTGGACACCAGTGGGAAGGTGATCCAGGCGCACGGCGGCCAGGTGGTCACCGCCAAGGACGAGGACGGGCGGACCGTCTACTACTGGTACGGCGAGGATCGCAGCAACGGCTACTCGGACAGTCCCGGTGTGCACCTGTACTCGTCGCACGACCTCTACCACTGGAACGACGAGGGCCTCGCGCTGCGGGCGATGAGCTCCCGGGATCAGTTCGAGAACGACAAGTACTTCGCCAAGCTGTACAAGCACTACACGCCCGCGCAGAAGGAGATCGTCTGGCGGGACCTGTCGACCAACAGCGTCCGTACGGACGGCTGGGCCACGTTCTCGATCCTCGAACGCCCGAAGGTCATCTACAACAAGGCGACCCACAAATGGGTGATGTGGGTGCACTCCGACGGCCCCTCGTCCCCCACCAGCACGTCGAACTACGCCCGCGCCGAGGCCGGCGTGGCGATCGCGGACTCACCAAGAGGCCCGTTCCGCTGGATCGACTCGTACCGGCTGGATCACGTACCGAGCGACTCGGTCCCGTGGTGCGGCAGCGGCTCGTCCTTCGACCCCGCGGGCGGGATGGCGCGAGACATGAACCTGTTCGTGGACGACGACGGCACGGCGTACATCATCTACTCCTCCGAAGAGAACCGGACGATGTACATCTCCAAGCTGAACAAGTCCTATACCTACCTGTCCGCGTCGCCCGACAACGCCGTACAGGGCAAAGACTTCACCCGTACGCTCGTGTGCAACCAGCGCGAGGCGCCGGCGATGTTCAAATCCGAGGGCACGTACTACCTGCTGACGTCCGGCGCGACCGGCTGGGACCCGAACCCTGCGCACTCCGCGACCTCGCAGAACGTCCTCGGCCAGTTCACCGACCGCGGCGTCCCGATCACCGGCGACGGCGCCGCCACGACGTACAACTCACAGAGCACCAACGTGATCACGATCGACCAGAAGCACAACAAGTTCCTGTTCATGGCCGACCGCTGGACACCGAGCGATCTCGCGAACGCACCGTACGTCTGGATGCCCATGCGCTTCGGCGAAGGCGGCAGCCTCACGATCGGCCCGGACACCGAGTGGTCTCTGAAGGACCTGACCCCGTACACCCGCTGGACCGTCACCAGCACCATCCCGGACCACGTCTGGCTCAACGACACCAGCACCCTGCCAAGCACCGTCACCGTGACGACCGCGCGCGGCACGCAACAGGTCGGAGTCACCTGGGACCCGTCGAGCGTCGCGCAACCGGGCCCGGGGAGCCTGAGCGGCAAACTCACCGACGGTCGGACGTTCACGCGCTCAATCGTTGTGGTCCCCCACAATCTCCGGTACGCAGTGAACGCCGGCGGCACTGCAACAGCCGACTGGACCAGGCTCGCCGCCCAGCAGCCACTGCTCAACTCGTCCCCCGAACAACCGCTCGGCACCGACCCCACGACCGGCACGACCTGGGGCTACACCGGCTCCAGCGCACCGTCCGGCACCGGCGACCTCTACACCACGCTCCGGTACGCGAAGAACCACGAGCCACTCGTCTACACCTTCGGCAACCTCGACCCAGGCACGTACACCGTCCACGCCGGCTACTACGACCCCTGGCCGTGGGCCAACCGCGCCGCACAGGTCACCATCAACAACACCGTCGTCGACCAGCAACGCCTGTTCACCGCAACCGGCGCATCAGCCTCGTACGGCGGCATCCAAGTAGGTGCCGACGGCACCATCACCGTCTCGATCGCCCCAACCCGCTCCCCCGACATCCAAATCAGCTGGCTGATGGTCTCCCGCACCGGCGAGTAGGCCCGGCCAAGTGCAATCGTAGGGTTGCAGGACGACGACGGCTGTGTCAGGATCGACGCATGGACCAAATGACTACTGAAACCGATACCGGACTCGACCGCGTCGAGCGCAGTCTGCCGATCGACGCGTCGGCCGAAGACGTGTGGGAGCTCGTGTGCCGGCCGGGCTGGTGGATCAACGATGGGGACATCGAGCCCGATTTGATGCCGGTGGCAACGAGTGGCGTACAGCTCGTGCGGCACCCACAGCAAGGAAACTTCGAGGTGCACACCCTCCACGCGGACCCGCCTCGCTACCTGTCCTACCGATGGCTCAACGAGAACGCGACCGAAGGAACCACTGTCGAATTCTTCCTCGAGGACCGGGCCGGCGGCATCACCCTGCGCGTTGTCGAGAGCGGTTTCGAGACCTTGGCATTGACGGCCGCCGAGCGCGAGAACACGGTCGCGGAACACCAGGAAGGCTGGGGAATCGAACTGCTGGCCGCGCGTACCTTCGTCGCCGGGGCATGACCAGTCCGGCACCGGCCATCGTCTCGGTCATGTCAGCACTCGCCGACGACACCCGATGGCAGATCCTGACGTCGCTGGGTGACCAGCCGGCCTCGGCGTCCGCACTGGCCCGCCAGTTGCCGGTCAGCAGGCAGGCGATCAACAAGCATCTGGACGTACTGAAAGCGGTCGGGCTCGTCGAATCCCGGACCGAGGGCCGCGAACTGGTCTTCCACGCACTCGGAGGACAGCTCAGCAGGCTCGCCGAAGAACTCGAACGCATCGGACGGGTCTGGGACCGACGGCTCGAGCGCATCCGCCGGCAGGCCGAACGGCCGCGTTCCACCCCCGGCAGCTAGCCATACCCCGACCCCTCAACTATGGGCGTACACGCATGACCGCATGTGCAACTCGACGGTTGCACATGCGGTCCGGATCATCAGAACAGGAAGCGATCCTGAGCGCCATCGGCGCGGCCCGGACCTCGAACCGACAGGTATCCACCTGGCCCTCGCCATCGACGCCGCCGTCATGCTGACCGGCTCGCTCCTTGTCCTGACCGTCCTGCGCACTCGTCGACCGGTGTAGTACCTATGCTGAGCTCATGGTGGAGCCGGTGCGGCGTGGGGTGAAGGGGCATCCTCGGTCGGGGCCGTCTATTGGGGATGTTGCGCGGCTGGCTGGGGTTTCTGCGCAGACGGTGTCACGGGTGTCCACGGGGGCGGATCCGGTGCGGCCGGAGACCAAGGAACGTGTGCTGGACGCGATGCGGCAGCTGGGCTACTCGCCGAACCATGCGGCGCGGGCGTTGCGCCGCGGCAACTTCCGGTCGATCGGGTTGATCGCCCACCAGGTCATCCGTACGGGCGAGTCGAAGACGATCGAGGCGGTGATCGAGGCCGCGCGCCGCGAGGGGTACTCGGTCAGCCTGGTCGACGTCGAGACACCGTCGTCGAGCGATGTCAGCGACGCGGTGCAGCAGCTCAATCATCAGGCGATCGACGGGCTGATCATCATCCGCGCCGAGACCGCGACGCCGACCGCGCTCGCGCTGCCGCCGACGCTGCCGGTGGCCGTATCTGATTCGCGGTTCGTCGGGCACCACCCGGCGATCGGCGCGGACCAGGTCGGCGGCAGTACCGCCGCCGTACGGCACCTGCTGGAGCTCGGGCACACGACCGTCCACCACCTCGCCGGACCGGACGACTCAGGTCCGGCCGAGCTGCGGGCGACGGCGTGGCGACAGGCCCTGCGGGACGCCGGCTGCGAGGTGCCGGCGATCGTCCGTGGTGCGTGGTCGGCGGACTCGGGGTACGAGCTCGGGAAGGCGCTCGCGCAACGCAAGGACCTGACCGCGGTGTTCGCGGCCAACGACGAGATGGCCTGCGGGCTGATCCACGCGCTGCACGAGGCGGGTCGTGAGGTCCCGCACGATGTGAGCGTGGTCGGCTTCGACGACATCGATCTCGCCGCGCACTTCTGGCCGCCGCTGACGACCGTCCGGCAGCAGTTCCAGCAGATCGGCCACGACCTGGTCGACCTCATCCTGCGCCAACTCCGCGAACGTACCCAGTTCACCGACTTCCACGGCACGGTCCCCGCCCCCCTCATCATCCGCCAATCCACCACCCCACCCCACCAACGCCCCTAGACCACCACCCCACCACCGGACCACCTCCGCACCCCAGCGGACCGCCACCACCCCACCCCACCGAACCACCACCCCACCACCGCCCCACCGGACCACCACTGCCCCGCTCGGCCACCACCCCGCCCCTGAACCGACCCGCGCTGAGGGCGAACCCACCAGCTCGGAGGTTGGCCTCTGAGCTGGTGGGTTGCGCCGCTGCATGCCGGGGGGCGAACCCACCATCTGAGGGGTTAACCACGCTCGCGGCTCGACTTCGGGGAACCCGCCGGGGTTGCTCGGAAACAAAGTTGCACCTGGTGCCAAAAAGGTTCCGGAAAGGCGGCGCACATCACGGCCGGCCGGGCTGGCTGGCGTTGAGTGGGGCGGGCCGGCTGTGGGTGGGCGGGCTCGCGGTGGGTGGAGCGGGCTCGCGGTGGGTGGAGCGGGCTCGCGGTGGGTGGAGCGGGCTCGCGGTGGATGGAGCGGGCTCGCGGTGGGTGGGGCGGGTGAGGTGTCTGGACAGGGGTGTGGTTTGGGTACTAGCGTTTCGGCTGGAATGTTTGCGTAAACAGAGGCGGGGTTGTGGCGGAGTTTGTGGTTGGTGGGTCTGAGTTCGTGTTGGACGGACGGCCGTTCCGGATCATCTCCGGCGCGCTGCACTACTTCCGGGTGCATCCGGACTGCTGGGCGGACCGGATCGAGAAGGCCCGGCTGATGGGCCTGAACACGATCGAGACGTACGTCCCGTGGAGCCTGCACAGCCCACGCCCCGGCACGTTCGACACCACCGGGATCCTCGACCTAGCTCGCTTCCTCCGCGAAGTGGCGGCGGCCGGGCTGTACGCGATCGTCCGGCCCGGACCGTACATCTGCGCCGAGCTCGACAATGGTGGCCTCCCGCCGTGGCTGCTCCGTGAGGAGGGCATGGGCGTACGTCGCTACGAGCCGAAGTTCATGGCCGCGGTGACGAAGTACCTGCAGGACGTACTGGAGATCGTCCGGCCGTTGCAGATCGACCAGGGCGGGCCGGTCCTCCTGGTCCAGGTCGAGAACGAGTACGGCGCGTTCGGGGACGACCAGACGTACCTGAAGACGCTGGCCCAGGTGATCCGGAACGCCGGCATCACGGTCCCGCTCGTCACGGTGGATCAGCCCGTCGACGAGATGCTCACCGCGGGCTCGCTCGACGGCGTACTGCGGACCGCGTCGTTCGGGTCGCACGCGGCGGAGCGCCTGGCGGCGCTGCGCCGGCACCAGCCGACCGGTCCGTTGATGTGTATGGAGTTCTGGGACGGGTGGTTCGACTACTGGGGCGGACGGCACCACACGACCAGTGCGGCCGACGCCGCCGCGGAGCTCGACGCGTTGCTCGCGGCCGGGGCGTCGGTGAACATCTACATGTTCCACGGTGGTACGAACTTCGGACTGTCGAACGGCGCCAACGACAAGGGCGTATACCGCCCCACGATCACGTCGTACGACTACGACGCGCCGCTCGACGAGGCCGGCCACCCGACCTCGAAGTACCACGCCTTCCGCGAGGTCATCTCGAAGTACGCTCCTGTGCCCGATGCCGTACCGGCCGCAGCAGTGCCCGCGCCGGAGTTCTCGGTCCCGCTGGCCGATCCGGTCGGTCTGCTCGCCTGTCCCGGAGGCGACTGGTCGGACCACGCGACCGTACCGACGCTCGACGAACTCGATGCGCGACTGGCGATCTTCCGGACCGAGCTGCGGCAGGGCGGGCCGGCGTTGCTGACGTTCGCCGAGGTCCGCGACCGGGTGCAGGTGTTCCTGGACGGCGCACCGGTCGGCATCCTGGAGCGCGAACGTCACGAGCGCGCGATCATGCTCCCGCACACCCGCGGACGGCTCGAGTTGGTGGTCGAGGACCAGGGCCGGGTCAACTACGGGCCGCGGATCGGCGAAGCCAAGGGCCTGATCGGGCCGGTCCGGCTCGGCACGACGGAGCTCACCGGCTGGTCGGTCTGCGCCGTCGACCTCGACCGCCTGCCGCAGCTGTGGCAGTCAGCCGGCCCGACTCCGTCGGCAGTCGGCATCGGACCGACGGCGTGGCGGACAACGATCGAGGCCGACGGGAAGTCCGACCTGTTCCTCCGGACCGATGCCTGGGGCAAGGGTTTTGCGTGGATCAACGGCTTCTGCCTCGGCCGGTACTGGCGCCGCGGGCCTCAGGAGACGTTGTACGTACCCGCGCCGCTGCTCGTCGACGGTCCCAACAACCTTGCCGTACTGGAGCTGGAAGCCCTCGAGTCACCAACCGCCGACTTCAGCGCCGGGCCCTGGCTCGGCTACACCGACCTGTAGTGGAACTCGTTCTTCTCGGTGGTGTCGTACTGCTCGGCGCGTTCGTGCAATGGCTGACCGGGATGGGCTTCGCGCTCGTCTCGGTGCCCGCGCTGGTGATGGTTCTCGGCCCGGTGGACGGCGTCTCGTTCGCGAATTGCGCCGCCGGGGTGGTGTGCGTGCTCGGCCTGTCGCGCGGGTGGCGGCACGTGCGGTTGCAGGCGATGGTTCCGTTGGTGATCGCGGCCGCGTGTACGGCTCCGCTCGGCGCATGGTTCGCGCGCATCCTGCCCGCACCGGTACTCCTGCTGGTGATGGGCGTTCTGGTGACGGCCACCGCCGGGATGTTGCTGAGCGGGTTGCGCGTACGGGCGCTCAAAGGACTCGGCGGTGCGCTGACGGCCGGTGCGACCGGCGGCTTCATGAACACGGCCGCCGGACTGGGCGGTCCGCCGGTCTCCCTGTACGCCGTCAACGCGAACTGGACGATCCGCGAGTTCGTCCCGAACGCCTTGTTCTACGGGGCCCTCGTCAACATCTTCTCGCTGGTCACGCGCGGTGTTCCGCCGCTCACCGGCCACGAATGGCTGGTGGCGGCCGGCGCGCTCCTGCTCGGTGCCGGGCTCGGCGCGGTTCTGGCCGGGCGTATCCCGGACCGGACAGCACGGCTCCTGGTCCTGCTGCTGGCTGTCGCGGGCGGCGTTACTACAGCTTTCAAGGGTTTGAGCGGACTTTGAGAGTTCATGACGCTTTGTCCTGACACGGGTCTGGACGGTGGGTGACCGCCTACAGTCGGGCGTCAGGGTGCCGGTGACGGTATTTCTGGGGGGAGGCCGTCACCGGCACCCGATCAGCCCGGCCAGAAATCGAGCCCAGAGCTCGAGGTCAAAGATCCAGGTCGGCCGCGATGTCCAGCGCGATGACCGCGCAGTCGATCGCGTCCAGGGACGGATCCGGCGTCTCCGGATCACCGTAGATGCACAGGGCTTCGCGGCCGTCGGTGGTGCGGCCCGCGGTCTCCACGTTCCCGTCCTCGTTGTACAGCAGGGCCCAGCGGAGCTCGCTGAGATGCGACAGCGCACGCTCACGATCGGCCGCGTGCAGCGACAGGGGCTTCAGCCCGCCGGCCCCCTCCAGCCGTTCCGACCAGGCCGCCTCGACGAGCGGATCGATCAACGCGTCCACGTCGGTCTCCGGCCGCGGCGCCACCAGGTAGCCGACCCCGGTCAGCGGATCCAGGTACGCCGTGTGGGCAGCGAACTCGACGATCGTGACATCGACGTACCGCGGGCGGCGGTCCTCCTCGGGAACACTCACCGGTCAGGCCGCCTCGACGTCGAACACCCGGTCCAGCCCGGTGCGGCGCAGTACGTCCGTCATCTTCCGGCTCGCGTGCCGGATCACCACACCACCGCCGCGCCGCCGGCAGACCCGATGGGTGTCGAGCAACGCGGCCAGCAGGGTCGAGGAGATCTGGTCGAGGTCCGAAACGTCGACGATCACCAGGCTCGCCCCCTCCATCACCAGACCGCGCAGCCGCCAGCGCAGGGCGGCCGAACTGCCGTCCGCGCCCCCTCCGACGTCATCGCCGGCGTCGCTGTCGGACAACGTCACGATCGCCCGCTGTGGCAGCGGGCTGTGGGCGGTGTCGGTCATGGCGGATCCCCTCCGAAAGTGGTGATACCACTCTGGAGTGCGGACTTTGAGATCGGTGCTGCGCCCAGTTGACGATCAGATGACGCTGGTTCGGGACGCTTCTTTACGATCGGATGACATGGGAGCCCCGAGGCGTACAACCAGCGGCCGACTTGCGAGGATGTGACGATGCCGATGCAGGTCCTGGTCGTCGAGGACGACGACCGTATCCGTACCGTGCTGCGGCTCGCCCTGGAGGACGAGGGCTACCGGGTCGCCGAGGCGGCGGACACGCCCACCGCGCTGGAGCTGGCGCGGGCGGAGCTGCCGGACCTGATGATGGTCGATCTGATGCTCGGCGAGGTCGACGGCTACACCTGCATCCGTGAGGTCCGCCGGATGAGCGACATCCCGATCGTGATCGTGAGCGCCCGCTCCGACACCCACGACATCGTTGCCGGGCTGGAGGCGGGCGCGGACGACTACGTCACCAAGCCGTTCCAGGTCAAGGAGATCACGGCCCGCCTGCGCGCACTGCGCCGCCGGCTGCGGACCAGCGCCGACGCCACGGAGCCGGACATCGTCCTGGATCGGGACTCTGAGCACTACCTCGTACTGTCCACCGCGCGCGGTGCGGCCGTGCTCGACGGGCAGGACGTGCCGCTGACCGTCACGGAGTACCGTCTGCTGGCCGAGCTCGCCCAGCCGACCGGGCGCGTGCTCAGCCGGCCGTCGCTGCTGGAATCGGTGTGGGAGCACGGGTATTACGGCGACGAGCGGATCGTCGACGTCCACATCCGGCGGCTGCGGACGAAGATCGAGCGCGACCCGGGCAAGCCGCAGATCGTCGTCACGGTGCGAGGGATGGGCTACCGCCTCGATCCGCGATGAGGCGCCGGACGCTCGGGCTGCGGCGCCGGTTGACTCTCGCCTTCGGGCTGATGGCGCTGCTCGTCGCGGCCGTGTTCGCCACCAGTACGTACCTGCTGGCCCGCGGGTATCTGCTGGCGCAGCGGGAGCGGGTCGTACGGCATCAGGCCTTCGCAGACGCGGTTTTCGTACAGCGCCGGCTGGAGAGTGCGGGTGCGGACGTGTCGGAGATCCTTACCGCCTCAGGGACGCCGGCCGGCCACACGATCATTCTGCAGTGGCGCGGGCAGTGGTACGCCTCCGCGCTGGACCAGGGGCGGGACGTGGTGCCGGCCGACGTACGGGACCAGGTCTCGTCCGGGCAGGCGGCGATGCAGCGGTTCCGCAGCGCGGACGGGCCGTCCATGGTGATCGGCGTACCGGTGCCGTCGGTGGGTGCGGACTTCTACGAGATCTCGCCGCTCACGGAGCTCGACGGCAACCTGCGGCTGCTCAGCAGCATCCTGCTCGGCGGCGCGTTGCTGGCGACCACGGCCGGCGCCGTCCTGGGCGCCTGGGCCAGCCGGTCCGTGGTGACGCCGCTCAACCGGGTCGCCGTCACGGCCGCGTCGATCGCCGGCGGGGAACTCGACGAACGCCTCGACTCGACCGATGATCCGGAGCTGGCGACGATTGTTGGTTCGTTCAACAGCATGGTCGACACGCTGCAGCAGCGGATCAATCGGGACGCGCGGCTGGCCGCGGACGTGAGTCACGAGCTGCGCTCTCCCTTGACGACGCTGGTCGGCAGCGTCGATCTGCTGAACGCCCGCCGCGACGAGCTGCCCGAACGGTCGCAACGCGTTCTGGATCTGGTCACCGCGGACCTGGAACGCTTCCGCCGGCTGCTCGACGACCTGCTCGAGCTGTCCCGGTCCGATGCCGGTCTGGATGGCCGCCCGACCGTGGTGGTCGACCTCAGGCAGCTGCTCTGTCAGGTGCTCGGCGAGGTCGGTCACGAGCCGGCGATGCTCGACGCGGTGGGTGAGGTGCAGGTGGCCGCGGACAAGGCGCGGCTCGGACGGCTGTTCCGCAATCTCTTCGAGAACGCCGACACGCACGGCGGTGGCCTCACCGGCGTCAAGGTGACGCGGGCAGACGGCGACGTACTCGTACTGGTCGATGACGCCGGCAGCGGGATTCCACCCGAGGACCGGGAGCGGATCTTCGAGCGGTTCGCGACCGGCGCGAACAAGCGCGGCTCGTCGTCCGGGACGGGACTCGGACTGGCACTGGTCGCCGAAACCGCTGCTGCGCATGGCGGTTCGGTCTGGTGCTCGGCGTCGCCGACCGGCGGTACACGCTTCGTCGTACGGCTCCCGGAGGCGTCGTCGTGAGGCGCCTGCTCGTTGCGCTCGCGGCCGTCCTGGTCCTGACAGGTTGCGGGGTGCCGGTGCAGTCGAGCCCGGATCCGATCGAGCCCGAGGCGGTCCCGTCCCAGCTCCGCGGGTCCGGTCACGCATCCTCGCCCCGGCCGAGCACGGGTCCCGGCAGGACGTCGCTGCAGGTCAACTTCGTCCGCAACGACCAGTTGGTCACCCTCCGCCGGCAGGCGCCGCAGACCGCCCGGCTCCAGGCCGTGATCGACGACCTGATCGCCGGACCGAGCGAGATCGAGCAGGCGAACGGCGTCACCACGGCCCTCCCGCCGAACGCCAGCCTGAAGGTGGTGAAGGTCGACGGCGCCCAGGTCGTCCTCGAGCTCGCCGGCGACACCGAAGGCCGCTCCGCCACCGAGAACGTCCTCGCCGTCGGCCAGATCGTCCTGTCCGTCACCGCCCTCCCGTCGGTCGACGAGGTCACCTTCTCCCGCAACGGCGTCCCCGTCGAAGCCCTCCTCGCCGACGGCGCCCTCACCACCGAACCCCTCACCGAATCCGACTACCAATCCCTCCGCGCCCGCTGACCGACTCGCCCCCGGCGGTGGCGGCGGTTTGGTGGGGTGGGATGTTTTGGGGGTGAGTGATCGGTTCAGCGAGCATCGTGGGCTGTTGTATGCGGTGGCGTATCGGATGCTGGGGAGCGTTGCCGATGCGCAGGATGTCGTGCAGGACGCTTGGTTGCGGTGGAGCCGGGTGGATGCCGACAGCGTCGTGGACGCTGAGGGGTACCTCGTACGGGTTACTGCGCGGCTGGCGGTTGACCGGTTGCGCAGTGCGGTCGTACGCCGGGAGTCGTACGTCGGGCCGTGGTTGCCCGAGCCGATGATCACGGCGCCGGATGCGGCCGAGGACGTCGTACGGGCGGATGCGGTGTCGACGGCCGTACTGCTGATGCTGGAGGCGTTGTCGCCGACCGAGCGTGCGGTCTTCGTACTGAACGAGGCGTTCGGCTACAGCTACACCGAGATCGCCGGCATCCTCGATCGTCAGGTGCCGGACGTACGCCAGTTGGCGCACCGTGCGCGCAAAGCGGTCGCCGAGCGGCGCCGACGCTACGACACCGATCGTGCCACCCAGCAACAGGTCACCGAACGGTTCCTCGCCGCCTGCGCGAGCGGCGACGTCGAAGCGCTGATGGCGGTGCTCGCTCCGGACGTCACGCTGATCAGCGACGGCGGCGGACTCACCGGCGCCCCGCGCAAACCGATCTACGGACCGCAGTACGTCGCGCGCGCGTTCGTTGTGCTGTCCGGGCAACGGCCGGCGGACTCGCAGTACGGGATCGAGGAACTCAACGGTGCGCCCGGCATCGTCATCCGCTCCCCCGGCGGACCGGTCCTCGCGATCACATTGCACCTCGTCGACGGCGCCGTCCAGACGCTCCATGTGGTGAGCAATCCGGCAAAACTGACCGGCCTGTCACATCCGGCGTAGCTGTCTCGTCCGTGAGGCACCCCCACGGATCGGAGACGTTGTGTACGCCGCCTACTTGGCCCTGACGCTGTTCGCCGCGGCGCTGACCGGCAGCGCCGCGGTCGCGAACCTGATCGGCCATTCGTACCCGAAGGCCCAGGCCGACAAGGTCCGCGTCGACCACAAATGGATCCTGCCGTTCGGTCTGCTGCTCGGCGCCGGTTCCGTCGGCCTGCTCGCCGGCCTCGCCGTACCGGCGCTGGGCGTCCTCGCAGCGGCAGGGCTCGTGCTCTACTTCCTCGGCGCGCTGACCGCACACCTCCGCGTCCACGACCACAGCCTCGCGCCCTGGTCGCTCTACTTCCTCACCTGCGCTGCCGCCCTTGCGATCACTGTCTTGTACCGATGAACGGGTAGTGGTGCTGCTCGCGGACCGGTTGGCCCGGTCGGCCCGCTTGGCCGATGGTCGCTGACCCGCGCACTACCCGTTCTTCGGTACGCGACGCTCTATGCTGGGCCGATCATGGTGTCGGACGGTGGGGATCCCTCGCGGTTGCGGCAGCTCAACGAGCGCGCGGTGCTCGCTGCGGTGCGGTCGGCCGGGGAGCTGCGGGTTGCGCAGATCGTCGAGCAGAGCGGGCTCGGGCGGACGGCGGTCGAGGAGGTGCTGGCCAGCCTGGTGGATCGGCGCTGGCTGGTCGAGGAGAGCCCGGCGATCCGCGGACGCGGGCGGCCGGCGCGGAGCTACCGGTTCCGTGCGGACGCCGGGTACGTCGTCGGGCTGGACATCGGGGCGTACTCCGTCCGTGGTGTGCTGACGGACCTCGACGGGCGGATGCTCACGAGCACCCGGCGGACCGTGAACCCCGGACTGCCGCGCGCCGAACGTCTTGCCACGGCCGACCAGGTGATCGACGAGTGCGCGAGCGACGCCGGCGTGCCGGTGGCGCGCGTGTGGGCGGTCGGCGCCGGTACGACAGGCATCGTCGACACAACCGGCACTGTGGTCCAGGCCAACGCCATCCCCGACTGGGCCGGCACCAACCTCACCACCCACTTCACCACCCGCCTGACCGTCGCCGACAACGACAGCCAGCTAGCAGCCCTGGCCGAACAACGCCACGGCAAGACCTCTACAGACATGGTGTTCTTGCATGCGGGGCGGCGTACTGGGCTTGCTCTGGTGCTGGACGGGAAGCTCCGACGAGGTGCGTACGGAGCCGCAGCAGACATGTCCGCGTTGCGCGGCGTCGCCTGGGAAGCGGCCCTCGAACACCTCCACGCGGTCGCGCCGACCGACGTACCGATCACCGACAAGGCCGAGCACGCCTTCGCCGCCGCCCGCGCCGGTGACCGCGCCGCCCGGACCGCCGTCCGCAAATACGCCCAGGCGATGGCGGTAGCCGCCGCCACCGCGATCGCGATCGTCGACCCCCGGCTGCTCGTCCTCGGCGGCGCCTTCTCCCAAGCAGCCGACGTACTGCTGGAACCGCTCGAGGCCGAGCTCACCAAACTCTCCCCCCGCGTCCCAGAGGTCCGCGCGTCCGAGCTCGGCGCCCTCTGCGTGGCGCTCGGCGCCGCCACTCTCGCCCTCGACACCCTCGACGAGCGCCTCCTCACCCCTGCCCGCGGGCCCCTCCCGCACCTCGCCGCGCGCAGCATCTGAGTTCAGCCGCCGATCGGTCTTTGTTCAGCAGACCGTTGACGTGCATCCGATCCAGGGGCTTAATAATGTCGGAAACAGGCAATAATGCGCAAGAACGCGCACCCCCTGCCAGGAAGTAGGTTCGCTGTGAACAGTCGGATCCGCCGCCGGACGTTCCTCACCGCCACCGGCGCGCTCGCCACCGCCACCGCCGTCGGCGACGTCGCGTACGCCACGCCGCACGCCGTCGAAGACCATGCCGGGTACGTCGACGTACAACTGCTCAACATCACCGACCTGCACGGCTATCTGCAGCCGACGACACCGAGCCAAGGCAGCGTGATCACCGGCGCCGGTGGCGTCCAGGTGACCGTCGGCGGGGTCGGGTACCTGGCCACGCACCTGAAGCGACTGCGGGAGGGCCGGCCGAACTCGCTCTTCTTCTCGTCCGGCGACAACTTCTCCGGCTGGCCGTTCGAGGTCGACGCGCACGCCAACGAGCCGACCGTCGAGGCGCTGAACGCGATGGGCCTGCAGTTCAGCACGGTCGGCAACCACGAGCTCGACCACTCGGTGAAGTACCTCGTCGACCACATGGAGCACGGCGCGCCGTACCCGGTGAACGGCCGCGACGACAACTTCGTCGACTCCACCGGGCACCGTTTCCGCGGGGCGAACTTCCGCTTCTACACCGCGAACATCGTGCACGCGGACACCGGCCGGACGATCGTCCCGCCGTACAACGTCGAGTGGGTCGACGCCGGCCGCGGCCGCAAGCTGCCGATCGCGTTCATCCACCTCACCGTGATGGACACGCCGACCGGCTCCACGTCGTACCAGCCCGACATGCGTGCGCTGTCCGACGTCGAGCAGGCCAACAAGCTCGCCGCCCAGCTCAAGAAGCGCGGCATCAACGCGATCGTCATCAACATCCACGACGGCGGCGTCGCGGGCAACGACTACAACGCCGGTACGAACCCGTCCGGCCCGGTGTTCCAGCTGGCCGCGAACGCGTCGCCGGACATCGCCGCGATCGTCACCGGGCACTGGCACTGCCGGTTCAACATGATGCTCCCGGACCCGAACGGCGTCCTGCGGCCGGTCGTCGAGGCCGGCAACCACGGCTCGCTGATCAACGAGATCAACCTCAAGCTCGACCCACGCACCGGCGAGGTGATCCGCGAGCTCACCACGTCCACGAACCACGCGAACACCCGCGACGTACCGGTCGACGAGGAACTGCAGTACATCGCCGACTACTGGACCGCGAAGGGCAAGCAGCGCTACGCGACACCGCTCGCGAAGATCACCGGCGACTTCACCCGGACGGCGAACGCGTCGGGCGAGTCGACGATGGGCAACCTGGCAGCGGACTTCGCGTACTGGGACGCGAACCAGCACCGCGACGGGCGCGCGGACCTGGCGCTGATCTCGACCAAGCCGGTGTCCGGTTCGAACGCGCTGACCGGCGACCTGTTGTTTGCCAAGGGCACCAATGCGGCGGACGCGGACGGGACCGTGCTGTTCGGCGAGGCGTGGGGCGCGTTCGGGTACGGCAACCCGATCCTGACCGTCACGCTGCCAGGCACCCAGCTGCATGCTGCATTCGAGGCGCAGTGGCTGCCGCAGGCGAACGGGACCGAGAAGTTCGCACCGTTCGCCGTCTCGCAGAACGTGAGTTACACGTACGACACGACGAAGCCGGTCGGACAGCGGGTGGATCCCGCGACGGTCCTGATCAGCGGCAAGCCGCTCGATCTGAAGCGGAACTACCGGGTCGCCGCGCTCGCTTACACGCTGATCGGCGGTGACGGTACGACGGTGTTCACCGGCTTCACGAACCCGGTCCGCAACGACCGCGACCACGAGGGCTTCATCGCGTACCTGCGCGCGCACCCCGTCCTCACCCCGGCCGCCCTGAACCGCGCCCGCCCCACAAACTGACCGAGGCCGACCGCTGAGCTGATGGGTCGGCTCGCTACAGAGCCGTTCGTCGCAGGGTTCGGAGCAGGTGCCGCAGCATCGCGGCAAACACTGCGAGCCAGGCCGCGAACGCGACCCACAGCTCGGCGCGGCCGATCGCCTCGACCACCGGCAGTTGGTCGGCGCGGCCGAGGTAGATGCCGGCGACGGCGTACATTCCGAGCGGGAACACGATGCTCCACAGCGTCGCGTCGTAGCGCAGCGGGATCCGGTGCCGGACGTGCCGCCACCAGCCGGCCGCGACCAGCGCCGGGATCAGCCAGGTCGCGAAACCCCAGAACACGACCGCCAGGCCGGCGATCAAGTGCCGGGTGACCGACACCATCGGCGTGTCGGCCATCTCGACGATCCGGGCGCCCGCGAGCACCGTGATCGACAGCGCCCCCATCGCCACCCAGTACGGCGCGGTGAGATCGGCCGGCTTGACCTCGTACAGCAGCAGCCGGAGTGCGACGAAGATGCCGGCCGCGCCGTACAGGAAGACGCCCACGGACCACGACACGACGGACAGGACGGAGAGCTCCCGACGGCCGGTGTCGACGAAGGGCTCGACGGTCGCCGCCGCCACGGCCACCGACTGGCTCGCGACCACCCAGACGAACCAGGTGCCGTTCGCGCTCGCGACCCCGGGACGCTCGGTCCGTCCCAGTACGGCGGTCCACGGCACGACGTACCCGAGGACGAGCCAGCACAGACCGCTGACGAACAGCAGGATCAGCGTCACGGTGTGGGCCCCGGCCAGCCCGAGCCGGACGCCGAGCACGTTGATCCCGGCAACGAACGTGAAGAACCCGAACGCCCGTCGCGGATCCAGGAAATCCTCGACCACCGCCGCGCGGTACGCGACGAGCCGCCAGGCGTTCAGGACGAGCAGCACGACGAACGCCGTCGCGCAGAGCACCAGCAGGATCCGGGACAGCACGGTGAAGCCCTCGAGGTTCATGCCGACCGAGACGATGCCGGTCCCCATCACGAGGGCGAAGTACCCAGGCGTGAGGCCGCTGACCGCCGCCTGCACCCGCTCGTTCACCCTGCGAGTCTGTCACGTTTCGTATTTGCCGGTGTATGACTACGGCATGACATCAGCTCCGGGCGGCGTACGGCGTGAGAGTGTGCGCAGCGCCGGCCTCGACGCGACGGTGCAACTGCTCAACGAGATCTACCCGAGCCGGGTCCGCCTGGTCGGCCGCACCCACGACAACGGAACGCTGGCCCTGAACACCGCGGACTACCGCGGCGTCGGCGCCGACCGGTGCCGGATGGAGATGCGGTTCGACGCGCTCACCGACCCGTGGCCGGACCTGAACGCGGTCTGGCTGATCAAGGGCCGGCTCGGCCTCGGGGACCGGACCGGCGAGCACGCCCTGACGGCCGGCGACAGCTTCCTGTACTCGACCAACGACGTCATGCAGTTCCACGCCCAGCCGCTGGAGCTGGTCGTGGTCCGGGTCGGGCAGGCCGACGTCGCCCGGATGGCGTCGCGGCAGTTCGGCGTCGTACCGGCCGACCTGTGGCCGGCCGCCGCCCGGCCGGTGTCGCGGGCGATGAACACGCACTGGCAGGCCCTGTCCGGGTTCGTCCGCAAGACCCTCGCCGCGGCGCCGTCGGTCGCGGAGCATCCGCTGGTCGCCGGGCAGCTGCTCGAGTACGTCGCCGCGTCGATGCTCGCGGTCTTCCCGAACGCCACGATGCAGCTGTCGCACGTGCAGTCGCCGGGTGACGTCGGTACGGCAACCCTGCGCCGAGCGGTCGCGTACGTCGACGGGAACGCCGGCCGGCCGATCACGGTCGAGGACATCGCGACGGCTGCCGGTACGAGTGCGCGAGCGCTGCAGTACGCGTTCCGCCGGCACCTCGACTGCACGCCACGCGAGTACCTGCGCCGCGTCCGCCTCGAACGGGCACACCGGGACCTGCAGGACGCCGGCCCCGGTGAGACGGTCACGGCGATTGCGCTCCGCTGGGGCTTCACCTCGACCGGCTGGTTCGGCCGGCACTACCGCGCTGCGTACGGACGCACTCCCGGCGAAACGCTCCGCCTGCACTGAGTCAGCTGCGGGACGCGAGCACCGAGGCGAGTTCGTGGCCGTAGACCGGGCGGGCGACGTCGCAGGTGTGGGTGAGGTGCCGGGTCCGCAGCATCCGCTGGACCTCGTCGACCTGCACCCCCAAGGTCTCCGCCGCCGTCGACAACGTCAGCCAGCCCTCACGCAGCCGGGCCAGCACGTCCACATCGACCCGGCGCAGAGGCAGCTCCTTGCCGTGCGCCGACAACAGTCCCGCCGAGATCAGCCGCCGTACGCCGGTGAGGCCGAGACCGAGCACCATGCCGGCCTCCGCGACCGACATCCACTGGTCGAGACCTGACTGCACCACATCGGACAGCAACAGCCGTCGATGCGCCCGCGACCGGGCCGGCAGGTGCCCCGCCCGGACCAGCCCGGCCACGCGCTGCGGAGAGACTCCGAGCAACACCGCTGCCTGTGCCGTCGTGATCAGCGGGTCGTCGACCATCACCGGCTCGCCGAGCAACTCGCTCAACCGGGCTCGATACTCCCGAGCCAGTGCCGTCACCGCAGCCCCACCCCCAGTCGCCGACCGGCCGCGTTCCGGTGAAGAACACGCTCCGTGCCTGATTGATGCATGCCCTGTCCAGCAGCACCAGCCCGGCCTTCGCTCCCCGGAGCCCAGCTTCCGATACCGGCGCAGGAACCCCGATCGAGCGGTCAGGACCTCGTGAGGAGCGGAGGGCCGGTGGGGGACGGCCCTCCGCTGTGGGGGTGGTTAGCCAACTGATGGGCCGAGGCCCAGGGACTGCGGGGTGCTGGAGTCGGGGGACGGCTGGTGCAGGCCCTCGTCGAGGGCGCCGTACTCGGTCATCAGGGCGGGGCTGCCGCCCCACGGGGTCTGTTCCTCGGCGATCAGGGTGTTGGTGGTGAGGAGCAGGCCGGCGACCGAAGCGCCGTTCTGCAGGGCGGAACGGGCCACCCGGAGCGGGTCGATGATGCCCATGGCAAGCATGTTGCCGTAGCGGCCCTCGAGCGCGTCGAAACCTTCGTCGACGTCCATCTGGGACGTACGTTCCAGGACCTCGGAGCCCGAGTACCCGGCGTTCGCCGCGATCAGGTACGCCGGTTCGCGCAACGCGCGCCGGACTATCTCGACGCCGGTCTGGTAGTCACCTCGGACGTCGAGGTCGTCCAGCACCGGCGTCGCGTGCAGCAACGCCATCCCGCCACCTGCGACGATCCCCTCCGCCATCGCGGCGCGGGTCGCCGAGAGTGCGTCCTCGACCCGATGCTGCAGCTCCTTCAGCTCCACCGGTGTCGGCGCACCGACCCGGATCACGGCGACCTTGCCCGACAGCGCACCGATCCGTTCGGTCAGTACGTCCTCGTCGACGCCGAACGTCGCGCGGTCCAGCTCGGCCCGCAGCTGGGTGATCCGGAACGCGACGTCCTGCTCGTGCCCGGAGCCGGCCACGATCGCGGTCCGGTCCGCGGTCACCCGCACCTGGTCCGCGCGGCCCAACTGGGCCAGCGTCATCGTCTCCAGGGTGAACCCCGAATGCCGGCTGTACACCGCGCCACCGGTGATCGCGGCGATGTCCTCCAGCTTGTGCAGCCGCCGGTCGCCGAACCCCGGCGCCTTCACCGCGACGCACTGGAACAGCCCGTTGACGTGGTTGTGCACCAGCATGCTGAGCGCCGTACCCTCGAGGCTCTCGGCGATGATCACCAGCGGCCGCGGCTCGCGCATGATCCGGTCGAGCAGCGGCATCACCTCCTGGACCTTGGTGATCTTCTCGCTGCACAACAGGATGTACGGGTTGTCGAGAACGGCCTGCAGGCTGCCCGGGTCGGTCACCATGTACGGCGACAGGTAGCCGTTGTCGAACTCGAACCCCTCCACGAAGTCGACGCCCATCCCGTTCACCGACGACTCCTCGACGGTCACGATGCCGCCGTCGCCGACGGTGTGCAGGGCCTTCGCGATCACCGCGCCGACCAGGTCGTCGTCGTTCGCCGAGATCGCCGCGACGCGGGCGTAGTCCTGCTCGGTAGCGACCGGATGCGCGACCTCGCGGAGCCGGTCGACGAGCCTGCCGACGGCCAGGTCGATCCCGCGTTTGACCAGTACGGGGTTGCCGCCGGAACCGATCGCCGCCATCCCCTCGCGGATGATCGCCTGCGCGATCACGGTCGCGGTGGTGGTGCCGTCGCCGACGATGTCGTTGGTCTTGATCGCGGCTTCCTTGACCAGCTGGGCGCCCATGTTCTCGAACTGGTTCTTGAGATGGACCTCCCGGGCGATCGTCACGCCGTCGTTGGTGACCACCGGCGAGCCGGTGATCTTCTCCAGGATCACGTTGCGCCCCTTCGGGCCCAGCGTCGACTTCACCGCGTCCGCCAACTGGTCGACCCCGGCCAGCAGCAACGCACGAGCAGGCTCTCCGAACCGTAACTCTTTAGACATGAGTTCCCTCCGGAACGGTCTTTTACGGAACAAGAATTGCGCGGCCGCGGATGCGGCCGGCGTCGAGGTCGGCGACCGCATCGACGGCCGCGTCCAGAGGGTAGGTCCGGGTGTGCAGTGTGACCTTCCCGGCCTCCGCGAGCGCCATCAGCTCGGCGAGTTCGTTGAACGTGCCAACGATGTTGCCGACGATGTTCCGCTCGGTGGAGATGATGTCGAGGGTCGGGATCTGCACCTGCCCGCCGTACCCGATCACGAAGTACGAACCACCGCGCCCGGTCATCGCGAAGCCGTCCTGCTCCGCGCCCTGTTCGGCGACGAAGTCCAGGACCACGTGCGCGCCCGCGCCGCCGGTCAGCTCCAGCACCTTCTCCACCTGCTTGCCGTCAGCAACAACTGTCTGGTCGGCGCCGAGCTGCTCGGCCAGCTTCAACGCGTCGGGGTTGCGGTCGACGACGATGATCCGCGCCGCGGTGAGCGCCGCGAGGCACTGCACGCCGATGTGTCCGAGGCCGCCCGCGCCGATCACCACGGCGGTCGTCCCCGGCGGCACCAGCGGCAACGCCTTGCGGACCGCGTGGTACGCCGTGATGCCGGCGTCGGCCAGCGCCGCGACGTCCTGGGGCCGGGTGTTCGGATCCAGCTTCACGCACGCGCGGGCCGACGTGAGCAGGTACTCCGCCATCCCGCCGTCACTGTCGAGCCCCGGGAACGAGCTGTTCTCGCAGTGCATGTCGTCACCCGCGCGACAGGCACGGCACAGCCCGCAGGTCGGTGTCGGATGCAGGATGACCGTGTCGCCGACCTGTACGTTCGTGACGGCCGAGCCGACCTCGTGCACCCAGCCGGCGTTCTCGTGGCCGATCGTGTACGGGAGCGCCGGGTGCATCGCCGCGTCCCACTGACCTTCGATGATGTGCAGGTCGGTACGGCACACTCCGGCGCCGCCGATCTTGACGATCACGTCCAGCGGCCCCTTGACGACCGGTTCCGGTACGTCCTCGACCACTGGTTGCTGGTGGTATCCGTGCAGCCGAACAGCCTTCATCCCTGCTCCTCCTCGCCTGCACCGGACTCGGCGTACCGGTGCCTCAGCATTCCCCGGCAGATGCCGGTGTTGGCCTCGATCCCGGTCCGGGTCAGCCGGGCCAGGCCGAGGTGCCGCGCGGCGTCGGCGCCGGCGATCGGCGTACCGGTACCCACATCGACCAGCAGAGGTGCGTCGGCGTCGGTCCGCAGCCCGAGCTCGGCCCGCCGCCGCAGTAGCCGGTCCAGCTCCGGCGACGGTGGTACGTCACGGATCGTCAGCTCCACCGGGTTGATGCCCGCAGCAACCAACGGCCGGCACACCACGTCGGTGCCGGCCAGTACTGCCTTGCGGACGAACGTCCGGCGCAAGTCGTCCAACTCGTCGGTGGCCTCGCCTGCGAACGAACCGACGAACCCGGCCCGTGCCGCCACCCCGGCGTTGATCTGGGCCGCGGCGAAATGGTCCTCCAGCGCCACGTCCGCGGCACGCACGTTGGGCAGGGCGGTGACTGCGTCGTAGGCGTCGGCGACCATCAGGAAGGCGAAGTTCGGCGCGCAGAAGTACGTCGGCAGCCGCAGCCGGACGACGACGTCGCCGGCGGCCGACACGACGCAGGTCGACACGAAACCCAGCGTCGTGATCGGCTCGTCCAGCTCCGGGTCCCGGACCGCGCCCAGCGCGTCCAGGACCCGGTCCCGCTCAGTCGCCACCGCTGTCATCAGGACACGACCAACTTCGAGTCGTCCTGCGCGGCCGGCGTCGCCTCCTTCAGTTGCAGTTCGTCCGGCACCTTGAGGTCGTACAGCTTGGCGGCGTTCAGCCCGAGGATCTTCTTCTTGCCCTCCACGCCGAGCCGTGGGTAGTCGGCGAACTCCGGCTGGTCGGGGAAGTCCCAGTCCACGAAGCCCTCGATCTGCCACTTCGGCTCCCAGATGCCGTAGTCGCTGCCGAACGTCATCTTGTCCTCGCCGACCCAGAACAGCAGCTCGCCCATCACCTTGGCGAAGAACTGCGGCCGCGCGTGCATCAGACCGCCGATCACGACCGACAGACCGGCGTACACGTTCGGCTCCTGGGTGGCCATGAAGCAGAAGTCCTCGATCCGCGGCAGCCCGACGTGCTCCACGATGAAGTTCAGCTCCGGGAAGTCGGTCGCGGCGTGGTCGACATCGGCGACGTCGAACGCGTCCTTGTCCAGCGGCCAGATCGTCGGGCCCTTGTGGACGTGGATGTTCTTGATCCCGAGCTCCTGCGCCTTCGCCAGGTACTGGTACGCGGCCGGATCGGTGAGCTTGTAGCCACGCGACCCGGCGTTCCACTCGGCCGTGTAGAGCTTGACGCCCTTCGAGCCGTACCGGTCCACGTTCGCTGCCAGCTCGTCCAGGCCGGCGTCGCCGTCGCGCGGGTCGAACCGGGTGTTCATGACGAACATCCCCGGGTGCTTCTCGCCGAGATTCGCGTTCTGCTCGGTGGTGTTGAAGCCCTCGGTGTACCACTCCTTCAGGTACGTCGGCTGGAAGATCGCCACGTCCACGTAGCCGTCCTCGAAGACGTCCTTCATCAGGTCGTCCTGGGTGTAACTCATGAACTTCTCGATCGGCCAGTGGGTCTCCGGCGGGCCGAGACCCTGGTAGGCGTGGAAACACTCGATCCAGCCCTTCGCGTACTGCTCCGCACCCGGCACCCAGTTGTCCGGGCCGGCTTTCCACATGTGCATGTGGCTGTCGACGACGAAGTACTTCTCACCATTCTTCTCGTACACGAAAGACCCCCTGCGGTCAGCTGGAAGCGGTCAGGTCGAAGCCGATGTAGTCGGCGGCGTCCTCGGGGTTGGCGAACATGATGGTCCGGTCGTCGAGGTGCACCATCCGCCCGTAGTGGGTGGACATGTTCTCCTCGAACTCGGCCTGGTCGAAGTACCCGGGCTCCTCGCCGAGCGCCTCGGAGATGTCGTCGTAGACGAACTCCATCTTGCCGATCGCGTCGACGCGGATCATCGACGGCAACGGCGTCACGGTGACGTTGTCGTAGGCCTTCATCACGTCCGCGACGACCACGCCGACCTGGTTGTTCATCAGGGTCACGCCGCACTTGTTGGAGGCGGTGCTGTCGGACTTGAACGGGCTCTCGACAACTGCCTTGAGCGTGGTCACTGTGCCAACTCCTTCGGTTCGGTGAGGCTCAGCGTGCTGAGGATCCCGCTGAACCGGCTCTTCACCCGGTCGAGCCCGTCCTCGAACCGTGGCGGTTTGGCGTCCGGCTGCGACCAGAGCGGCTGCAGGGTGCGGGCCGCGGCGAGCGCCTTCGCGGTCCACGAACTCGCCCAGCCGTCCAGGATCGCCTTGTTGTGGTCGGCGAACTCCTTGTCGCCGGTCAGCAGTTCGAACATCGCGGTGGTGTAGCGCAGGTCCCGTTCGGCGAAGTCGTACTCCGCGGCGCCGACCACCGTCGGCGTGACAAAGTCGCCGTTGCGCGGCGCTGCCTGCTGGACGAGCTGGCTGCGGAACAGTTCGCCGACGAGCGGCTCGAAGACGACGTTCGCGGCGAAGATCGCCTCGCACCAGTCGTCGATCGCGGTCAGCTGCTCGGCGACGTCCCGGACGCCCTGCCAGGCAGGGTCGTTGTTCCAGGTCTCCAGGTGCGCGCTGCCGTCGAAGCCGTCGATCTCCTCCGACAGCGTGAGGTTGTAGAGCGCGAGGTCCTGGGCCGCGCGGATCCGGTGCATGCTGTTCACCGAGATCGCGTTGTTGTGCATGTTGGTCGGCGCCCGCCGGTTCGCGTTCGCGTACAGGTACAGGCCGAGACCGTGGTCGACATGCATCCAGGCGCCGATGTGCTGCTCGACGAACTTCACCCAGTTCGCGTTCCACTGCTCGAAGGCCTTGGACTGCTTGGCGGCCTCGACGTTCTGGGTGACCTGCCGGACGACGTTCGAGTTGTAGCGGTAGAGGGTGAGCTCCCACTCCTCGTTCGGGTCGCGGAACTCGTGCCAGCCGGTGGCCGGCCATTCCTTGACGAACAGGCCGCCGGTACCCGGTCCGCGTTCCGGTGACGGCTTGTCGGAGCCCCACGCCTTGAGCACGGTCCAGTCCATCGGGTAGCCGCCGCGGCCGTCGGCGAAGCCGTACAGCCAGCCCTGGCTGAGGTAGTGCCGCGGATCCGGCTGGACGTCGACCGTGACGTCCTCGTAGTGGCTCTGCTTGCGCTTCTGCGGCTTGTAGTAGTTGTAGTGCCGCAGCGTCGAGTCCGGGAATTCGCGGGCGCCGGCCTCGGCGTCGGTGAAGACCGGCCTCGGCACACTGCGTTCGGTCTTAGGTGAGTCCTGGGTGGTAGTCATCTTGCCTCCAGCACCTTCGAGTCACCGGCGTCGCCGGTCGTTGTGAACTTGTCGTAGTAGATGTGCTTGGTCGCCACGCCGAGCCGCTCCAGCAGCGGAATCGCGGCCTCGACCATCGGTGGCGGCCCGCACACGTAGGCGTCCGCGCCGGCCAGGTTCGGCTCCAGCCGTTTCACCACGTCGGTGATCAGGCCGCTCTCCCCGTCCCACTCGGCGTCCGAGAGCGCGGGTACGTACCGGAACCGCGGCAGCCGCTCCTCCAGCGCCCGCAACTCGTCCTCGAAACACAGGTCGCGCTGCGTCCGCGCGCCGTAGTAGAACGTCGTCGGCCGGTCGATCCCGCGCTCGGCCATCGAGCGCAGCAACGCGAGGATCGGCGCCAGCCCGGCACCGCCGCCGAGGAACACCAACCGGGCGTCCAGGTTGTCCCGGAGGGTGAACACCCCGAACGGCCCGGTCAGCTCCAGCGAGTCGCCGACCTGCAACCGCTGGTCCAGGAACTCCGAGAACACCCCGCCCGGATAGACCTTGATGACGAACTCCAGTTGGCCGCTCTCTCTGCTCGACGTGTTCGCCATCGAGAACGACCTGGTCTGGTCCCCGTCCGGTACGGCGATGTCGACGTACTGCCCGGGGAAGAACTTCAGCTCGCCGGCATCGTCGAGCTTCAGCACCAGGTGCCGCAGGTCGTGGGTCACCGGGGTGATCGCCACGACCTCGGCGGTCCGTTCCTGGATCGGGAGCCCGGAGCGGATCATCTCCTCGTCGTAGTTGAGCAGTTCGATCGTGAGGTCCTCGAAGGCGTGCGCCCGGCACAGCAGCGTGTAGCCCTCGTCCAGTTCGTACTCCGGCAGCGCGAAGGTCGAGTACCGGTCCAGGTCGATGTCCTCACCGTCGAGGACGAACGACTTGCAGGACGCGCACTGTCCTTCCTTGCAGCCGTGCATGAGCATCACGCCCTGCTCGGCCGCGGCCCGCAGGATCGTCTGGTCCTCGTCGACCTCGATCTCGATGCCGACCGGTTCGAACCTCACGACATGTTTCATCAGGCCACACCCGGACGCCCGGCCGGACCACCCTTCACGTAGCGCGCGGCGAACGCGGTCCGCTCGTCGTCGGACATCTCGTTCAGCAGTACGTTCGGGCTCGCCAGCGGCGGGCACTTGCGCAGGTGGTCGAGCGTCCACATCTTGTCCGGGTTCAGGTCCAGGTGCGGCTGCGCGACCATCGTCTTGCCGTCGTCGCGGACGAACCCCATGTCGGAGACCACGTCGGCCCAGTTCCAGCCGTGGTAGAGCGTCTCCCACTCGCGGTGGCCGATCAGCTTGCCCATGTTCGGCGTCTGCCGGCCCTGGTACGTCGGCCGGAACGCGGTCTCGTCGGTCCACTTGCACATCTCGTGGCAGTACGTCCGCCACTGGCCGTCGACCTTGGCCATCACCATGTCCTCGCGGACCAGGCACGGCACCATGCACGTCCAGCAGCGGTGCGGGTACTCGTAGTCGACGTCCTCGAAGACGATCGGCTTGTGCCCGTTCGGGGTCGAGAGCCGGTTGTAGTTCTCCCACCACGCACCGTACTTGTCGTACCAGCCCGGGTACTTGTACTCGAACCACTCGAAGTCCTTGTCGGTCATCGGGTCGATCCGCCAGTAGTTCGCGAGCCAGCCGGTGGCGAAGAACTGCGCCACCTCGTGCACGTACCCCTTGTTCCAGATCTGGTTCCAGGACTCCTCGATCAGGTCGTGCGGGATCTCCAGTCCGTACTTCTCCAGCGGCACCAGGTAGCTGCGGTAGTAGTCGTCGTAGATCCAGCGCCGCCACATCTCGGCGTACGACTCGCGGTCCTTGCGGCGGTCCTTGGTGCCGTACTCGATGAAGGTGCCGATCGCGGCGTCGACGACGCGGTGGTTGTTCCACCAGGCGTAGCGCAGGTCGCGGGCGAGCAGCTGGTGGTTGTCCTCGTCGGCGAGCGCCATCAGCAGCGTCGCGTACCCGTTGCTGATGTGCCGGGACTCGTCGGACTGGACCGAGTGGAACACCGTCGGCAGCAGGTAGTCGCCGTTCGCGGCGGCCTCGGCCGGCATCGCGACGAACAGCGTGTTGGTGAAGGCGGTCTCGGCCACGATCGTCAGATAGATACTGGCCGCGGTGATCGCGTCACCGGTGATGAACCCCTCGGCGAACTGGCGGCCGATGGTGCCGCAGTAGTCGCTCTGGAAGTTCCGCAGGCTGGAGTTGAAGCCCGCCGGGTCGATGTAGTTGTTCATGTACAGGCGTTTGAGGTTCTGCTGGATCGTCGAGTGCCTGACCTCGTCGATCATCTGGATGGCCTGCCCGTTGTGCAGTTCGGGGTTCGGCACCGTACGGAACAGCAGCGGCATCGCCCGGGCGGCCGAGATCTCCGGCAGCGGGATGATGCTCAGGAACAGCTTCTGCCACTCCAGCCAGCGTTCCTGCACCTGGCGGAACATGTTGCCGCGGATCGCGCCGTCCGACGCGCCGTACACCCGGTGGTCCTTCTCCTCCTGCATCGGGAAGTACGACCGCAGCACCTGCTTCAGCGGATCCTTCTTCTGGGCCTTCCGGAACGTGTAGTCGGTTCCGTACTGGGAGACCGGCTCGTGGTACGCCGGTTCCCAGGACAACTCCTGGATCTTTTGGTGGGCCTTCGCCACACTCTGGCGACTCATGGCACTCCTCCCGCTCGTGTAACCGGCTGTCACCAGCAGTACAGCCCGCACGGCAGGAGGCCGGAGGTCTCAAATTGAGAAGCGCGTCAGGACTTCCCGAAGAAGGTCTCGCGGAGCTCCGCGAGCGTGCTGTCCTTCTGCTCCGCGATCCGCTGATCGCCTTGTGGATCAGGCCGAATGCCCAGGCAGCGCAGCAATTCCGCGGCCGGCTCACCGGGATTCCCGGTACTGCCCAGGACCGGGTGCAGGCCGGCGTCGGCGAGCTGCTCGAAGACCAGGTGGACGACGGTCCACGGGTTGTAGGTCTCCTCGTCCATCTGTCCATCACAACCCCGGCCGGCGGCGATCGGTTGTCTCATTCTGAGACCGCACTTGCGGCGGACTGCACTACGCTCGAAGCAACGTCAGGGAGGCAGGCGTGGACGAGCTCGCACCGACGGCCGACGACAACAGCCGGACTGCGACGGCCCGACTGAACTTCCTCACGCTCGACCCGGTCGAGGCGCGCGACGTCCGGCCGCCGATCCTCGCCTCCTGGGTGCGATCCCAACGCTGGAAACTACCCGCCGATCGCATCCAGTTGCCGTACGTCGCCGACCCGGACCTGGATCTCCCGCTCACCCGCAGCGCCGGGCCGGTGCTGCGCAAATTGCACGAGAACCTCGACGGCCAGCCGATCAGCGTCATCCTGACCGACCGCTCCGGCATGGTGCTGCAGCGGCTGACTGCGGACGCCGGACTGGCCCGGCACCTCGACAAGGTCTATCTCGCACCGGGCTTCAGCTACGCCGAGGAGTTCGCCGGGACGAACGGGATCGGGACCGCGCTGGAAGGCGGCGGCCCGATGCACGTGTTCGGTCACGAGCACTACGCCGAGGACCTCGAGGACCTCGCCTGCGCCGGCGTACCGATCAAGCATCCGCTGAACGGCAAGACGATCGGCGCCATCGACCTCACATGCTGGCGCAAGGACGCCGGGTCACTGCTGATGGCGCTCGCCAAGACCACCGCGGAGAACATCCGGGTCGCGCTGCTGAAGGACAGCACGACGCGCGAGCTGACGCTGCTGGAGGCCTACCTGCAGAGTTCCCGCCGGCTCGGCGACCTGGTGATCGCGGTCGACGACGATCTGCTGCTGATGAACACCAAGGCACGCCAGGCCCTCGACCCCGCCGACCAGCGCGCGGTGCTCGGGTACGCCTCCGAGATTCTCGCGCGCCGATCGACCGAGGCGATCCTGACCGAGCTGCCGACCGGCACCTGGGTCCGGATCACCTGCCGTCCGGTCGGCGGCCGGCTCGGAGCCGGGATCATCCAGGTCAGCCCGCAGGCCCGGGGTGCGGACCTGCAGGCACCGGCGCCCGCGCACCGCCCGCCGCCGCGTCCGGTGCTGCCCGGGCTGGTTGGCCGGAGCGCGCCCTGGCTCGGCAGCAGCCGCGACGTGGACAACGCGTGCCGGGCCGGTCAGTGGGTGGTGCTGACCGGCGAGCGCGGTGTCGGCAAGGTCGCGCTGGCGCGGGCGGCGCACCGCCAGAACAACCCGGCCGGTCTGTTCCATCTCGTCGACGCCGGGCGACCGGGCGACAACTTCACCGCCGAACTCGAAGCGGAACTGGCCGACGACGCGGTGCAGGCGCTCGTCATCCGGCATGTCGAGGCGCTCGATACAGCCGGCGTCGCCGGCTTGGTGGAGGCGCTGTACGGCGTCCTCGAGCGGCGGCCGTCCGAGCCGCCCTGGGTCGCGCTGACCATCACCGGCGACGACACCGGGACTCCGGACCTGAGTGAGCTGCTGACGCTGTTCCCATTGACCGTCGAGGTGCCACCGCTCCGTCACCACATCGAGGACGTCCGCGAACTCGTTCCGTACTTCCTCGACCACGTGAGCCATGGTGAGCTGACGTGCGGACCGGACACGATGCAGCAACTGCTGCGCTCCGCCTGGCCCGGCAACACGGCCGAGTTGTGCCACGTGCTGCAGCAGGTCGTCGTGCACCGCCGGCGCGCGGGTGTGATCGTCCCCGCGGACCTCCCGGCCCGTACGCAGGCGGTGAGCCGACGCAGCCTGAGCCAGCTGGAGGCGCTCGAGCGAGACGCGATCATCCGGAGCCTGATCGCCAACGACGGGCACAAGGGCCACGCCGCCAAATCGCTCGGGATGTCCCGCGCCACCATCTACCGCAAGATCCACGACTATGGCATTCAGCCTCCGTAAGTGTGATCGGAGCTGCACCTGAAATCGCCGTTTCTGGCAGATTTGATCAGATTCCTCTTGCCGCGGGGGGCAGCACGGGGTGAGATTGTCGGATGACGGACACGCGAGCCGCCGATTCGGCGCAGGGGCGGGAGTTCTCCTACCGCCCGTTCATCTGGCTGGCGGTCGCGACGTTCTCGATGGGCATCGACGGCTACGTGCTGGCCGGCCTGCTGCCGCAGATCGCCGGCGACCTGAAGGTCAGTGCCGCCGCGGCCGGTCAGCTGATGGCGGTCTTCGCATTCACGGCCGCGCTCGCCGGGCCGGTGCTCGGCACGCTGACGTCGCACTGGGAACGCCGGACGACGATCGCGCTGGCGCTGGGCGTGTTCGTGCTCGGGAACGTGGTGGTCGCGGTCGCGACGAACTACCCGATCGCGATGGGCGGCCGGATCATCGCGGCGCTCGGCGGCAGCCTGCTGAACGCGGCCGTCACCGGGTACGTGATCGCGCTGACGCCGGCCGAGCACCACGGCAAGGCGTTGTCGTTCGTGCTCGGCGGCTGGATGACGGCGACCGCGCTCGGAGTCCCGATCGGGCTGGTGATCGGGCAGTCCAGCTGGCGGTTCCCGATGATCATGGTCGCGGTGGTCGGCACGATCGCGCTGGCCGGGATCATGCTGCGCCTCCCCCGGCTGCATCTGCCCGGTGGGACGCTGGTCGAACGGCTGCGGCCGCTCAAGCAGGGGCGGCTGGTCGCCGGCCTGCTCGTCACCACCGGCATCCTGTGCAGCAGCTACGCCTGCTTCACGTACGCGACGCTGATCCTCGGCCCGCACTTCCATGTGAAATGGGCGATGATCGCGATCATGTTCGGCTACGGCGTGGCGAGCATGGCGGGCAATGCGATCACCGGGCGGCTGGTGGACAAGTTCACCGCGCTGCGCGTGCTGACGGTCGTCCTGGTCGGGCTGTTCCTGAACGCCGTGCTCGGGATGATCGCGTTGATGTTCGCGCCGGCCGTGGTGGCGGCGGTGTGGGGCCTGGTGTGGTTCTTCTCGGCCGGTGTCGGCAACGGTGGTGGCGCGGTGCCGCAGCAGGCCCGGCTCGCGTCGATGGCGCCGGACTCGGCTGCGATCGTGATGGCGCTCAACGGCAGCGCGATCTCGCTCGGCTCGGCGCTCGGCAGCGGCCTGGGCGGCGTCGCCCTGACCGCCGGCGCGGCCGCCAACGGCCTCCTCGGCGTCTCCGCCGTCGTCCTCGCTATCACCGTCACCCTCCACCTCCTGGTGGCCCGCGCCACCCGCACTGCCACCGCCTGAGCGGACCGCCAGGCAGGCAGAACCCCCTGAAACGGGCCCGAAACAGTCCGAAATCGGAACTTCTGCCTGCCTGGCGATCCATTCACCAGCCTCGGCGAGCCGCCTGGAGGCCGGCTTGGAAGCGGGAGGTGGCGCCGAGCTCCTCCTGGACCTGGGCGATCCGGCGGCGGAGCGTCCGGCCGCTCACGCCGAGCTGCCGCGCGATCGCCTCGTCCTTCATCCCGCTCGCGAGCAGATTGATCAGCGTCTGGTTCGGATCGGCGTTCGCGGCCAGCCGCAACGGCGTCGCCTGACCCCACAGCTGGTCGAACAGCACCTGCAGCGCACTCGTCAGCGCCGAGTCGCTGACCACCACCGCTCGCGGCTGCCCCGAACGTGACGAGCCGCCACCGGCCAGCGGCAACATCGCTGTCGTGCCGTCGACGATCAGCAGCTTGACCGGCACCTGCGGCAGCACCCGGGACTGCTCGCCGCGCTCGGCCATCGACCGCAGCCGCTCGACCCACCCCGGATGGTCCAGCACCTCGGCGGCGTAGATCGCGCGAAACCGCACGCCGCGCTCGAGCAACCCGAGCTCGGCGCTCGACACCTGATGGCTGCCGTCGGCGACGTACGGCGGCGTGTCGGTGCCGACCGCCTGCTCGGTGGCGCCCCGGAGCATGTCGTCGATCCGGGCCTCGATCGCGTCCCGCCCGACCGCGATCTCGATCAGCCGCGACGGCTCCGCCTGCAACTGCCCGGCACTGAACTCGCGGGCCAACTGGTCGGTCATCGCGGCCACGCCGTCCAGCGCCGCCCGGCGCTCGCGCACCAGCATCCCGAGCCCGGACCGCGGGTCGACCGGCGCCGGCGCAGCCTCCGACCCGGACCGCACCAGCCCGGCCGCCACCAGGCGCCCGATCGCCGCCTCGATCTCGGCCTCCGGCAGCTCGAGCACCTCGCTGTGCTGACCGACGCCGATCCCCGGATCGCGCAGCAGCTGCCGGTACACCTGCGCGTCGATCCCTGACAGTCCCACTGCTTCCCACTCAGCCACGCCCAGAACCTTAGATGGCCGGGATCGGCGTTTGGCCGAAATGGGCGGCGGACCGGCCGGATCTGGGCTTAGCGTGTCCCAGGAAACGTCGTCTGTCCGAGGAGTGAACTGTGCGTCTGCATCCCGGTCGTCTGGCGGTGGCTCTGGCAGGCACCGTCGCCACTGCGCTCCTGGTCGGTTCCGGAGCCGACGTCGCCACCGCCGATCCGAGCGAACCCGCGTTCGCCCCGCAGTCGATCGTCTGGCCGACGCCGACCGACGGCTACCTGCTCGGCGGCGTCACCTGCGGTCCGGCGACCACCTGTCCGGCCGAGGTCCTCGCCACCCACGACGGCGGCAAGACCTGGTCGACCGCCGGCCGGCTGCACAACGGGCTGGCCAAGAGCGGCGAGCCCGGCCTCACGAGCCTCCAGTTCGCGAACAAGAAGTTCGGCTGGGCGTACGACCCGTTCCTCGAGGTCACGCGCGACGGCGGCAAAAACTGGACGCAGGTCGACCTGCCCGGGGGTGACGCCAAGGTCCTGGACCTGTTCGCAGCCCAGGACGGCACGTACGTCGTCACGTCCGGCTGCGAGATCGGCTCCGGCGTCTGCGACGAGCGCCCGCTCAAGGTGTGGCGCGCACCGGCCGGCAAGTCCACCGGCTGGAAGCAGGTCAATGTCCAGGTGGACGCCTCCGACCACGTCGCGATCGACGCGATCGGCTCGACCGTCTACCTCATGGCGGCCCCGTACATCGGCCCCGGCCGGCTCACCACCATCAGCAACGGCAAGGTCCGCTCGACCACCGCGGTCGCCTGCGCCGAAGGCGGCGACGCCGGCGTCAGCGACATCGCGACGAACGGACCGGGCCGGGTCTTCGTGCTCTGCCTGGCGAACGCCGGCCGCGGCCACTCCGACAAGACCCTGATGGTCTCCGGCGACGGCGGCAGGACCTTCCGGTACGACGCGATCCCCGGCGGACTCGGTCTGGCCAGCCAACTCTCGGTGAACCCGGACGGTGCCGTGATGCTGACGACGCTGACCGCGAGCCTGGTCTACAACCGCCCGGCGCTGTCGAAGGCGTGGCGGATCGACCAGGAGTGGCTGGAGAACAGCGAGCGCATCCACGACCTGGTGCAACAGAACGGTACGACCGCGTGGCTCGTCGAGCGCGACGCCGCGTACACCCAGAACACGCAGCTCTGGGTCAGCCGTGATGCCGGCGCGAGCTGGCAGCAGACGACCGCCCAGATCCACTGAGGAGTACGACCGTGATCTCATTGCGCCGCTTAGCGATCCCGCTCGCGCTCGTCCTGGTCACCGGGACGACGACGGTGGCAGCTGCCGACGTCCAGGAGTCGCCGAAGGTGGTCGCCAGCTGCGACCCGCACGTAGAGCCCGGCGAGTACACCTGCTTCGCGCAGCGCCGGGTGGACCTCGGGTTCCGCAGCCTCGGCAACACTCCGGCCGGCTACGGCCCGTCCGACCTGCAGTCGGCGTACAAGTTGCCGTCAGCAACGGCTGGCAAGGGTCAGCGGGTCTACATCGTGGACGCGTTCGACGACCCGACGGCCGAAGCGGACCTCGCGGTCTACCGCAAGCAGTACGGGCTGCCGCCGTGCACGACCGCGAACGGGTGCTTCCAGAAGCTCAACCAGCACGGCCTGCCGAGCCCGTTGCCGGCGCCGTCGCAGTCCTGGTCCGGCGAGATCTCGCTCGACCTCGACTCGGTCTCGGCGATCTGCCCGAACTGCGGGATCACGCTGATCGAGGCCGACTCCCCCACCAACGACCTGCTCGAGGCCGTGAAGACCGCGGACCGGCTGGGAGCGAAGTACGTGTCGCTCAGCTGGGGCGGGCCGGAGTCGTCCGACCTGACCGAGCTCGACAAGCAGTACTTCGACCCGAACGGCGTCGTGTATGCCGCGTCGACCGGGGACTACGACTACGACGCGGGCGTTTCGTACCCGGCCAGCTCCGCGGCGACCACCGCGATCGGCGGTACGTCGCTGACCAAGGACGACTCGGCCCGCGGCTGGAACGAGAAGGTCTGGAACTCCGGACCCGGTCAGGGCACCGGATCAGGCTGCTCGGCCTTCCTCGGCAAGCCCGCATGGCAGTCCGTGATCCCCGCGGACGTCTGCGGCAAGCGCGCGGTCGCCGACGTCTCGGCCGTAGCCGACCCTGCGACCGGTGTCGCCGTCTACCAGACCACCGGCGGCGCCGGCTGGGCCGTGTACGGCGGGACCAGCGCGGCCGCTCCGATCGTTGCCGCGACCTACGCACTTGCCGGTGACCCTGCACCGGGGTCCCGTCCGGCCAGCTACCCGTACGGGGCCACCGGCAACCTCAATGATGTTGTCGACGGCAACAACGGCGCGTGCACGCCCGCGCCGCTCTGCACCGCCCAGGCGGGCTGGGACGGCCCGACCGGCCTTGGTACGCCGAACGGCCTGCGCGCCCTGACCTCGCCCACGTCCTCGAACCACATCGCCGTGTCGGCGCCTGCGCAGCAGTTCAACGCTGTCGGCGACATCGTCGTCCAGCGCGCCCGCGCAACGGACTCGGGCCGGCAACTCGTCCGGTACGCCGCGACCGGATTGCCCGCGGGGCTGCGCATTGATCCGCTGAGTGGCCTGATCTACGGCCGGCCGACGCAGGCCGGGACGTACTCCGTGACCGTCACCGCGACCGATTCGACGAAGGCGCGCGGAAACACCGTCGTGAACTGGGTCGTCAGCACGCGGCAAGGTGCGCGCGGGGTGGTGAACGGTGACTTCGAGGCGGGTGCCGGCGGATGGACGCAGAGCGCCGACGTGATCCGCGCCGACGGACAGTATGCAAACGGCGGACTCGGGTACGCGTGGCTCGGTGGAACGGGTGTGGAGCACACGGACACGCTGAGCCAGCGCGTGCAGGTGCCGTCGTTCGGCCACCCGGCGCTGAGGTTCGCGCTGCGTGCCGCGGGCGGGACGGGTTCGCTCGACCTGACCGTCGACGGTCGGACCGTACGGACCTTCGCGGCCGGCGGCTCGTCGTACAAGACGCAGTCGGTCGATCTCACTGCCTACCGCGGCCGGGCCGTCACGCTCGCCTGGAACAGCAGCGAGTACGACGGCACCCCGACGACCTTCCTCGTCGACGACGTCACGCTGACTCGCTGACAGTTGCACTGGCGGGTGCACTGTCGGGTGCGCTGACGGGTGTGGTGGGCCGCGTACGACGGAGGACGGCGAGCACGATCACCACGCCCACCAGCAGGAGCGCAGCGCACAACCGCAGGGCGAGCGCGTAGCCATCGTTGAGGGCGCCAACGGTTCCGAGCTCGCCGGTACGGTCGTGTGCCACGGTCCCGAGCGCCGCCAGGCCGAGCGAAGCACCGATCTGCCGCGAGCTGTTGAGGAGGCCGGACGCCGTACCGGCCTCCTCCGGCGCGACCCCACCGGTGGCGGTCGACACGAGCGGCGCGAGGCAGAGCCCGAACCCGGTCCCGACGAAGATCGACGGACCGAGAACGTTCGCCAGGAACGAACCGTCCGTGCTGATCAGACTGAACCAGCCGAACCCGATCGCGGTCAGCAAGGCACCGCCGACGAGCAGATCCCGGGTCGCGAACCGGTATCCGAGCTTGATCGCGACGAACGAACCGACGACGACCGCGAGCGCGAACGGCAGGAACATCAACCCGCTCGCAGCCGGTCCATGGCGTAGCACCTCCTGCAGGTACAGCGACATGAAGTAGAACGACGAAGCCATCGCGGCACCCACCAGCAGGTTGAAGCCGTTCGCGCCGCTGACCGAGCGGTTCGCCAGCAGGCCCAGCCGGAGCAACGGTTCGCGCCGTGTCGTGCGCTCGACGTACACGAAGCCGGCGAGCAGGAGCACCGCGGCCGCGATAGTCACCAGAGTCGTCACCGAACCCCACGGGTGCCGGTCGGTCCGGACGACGCCGAACACGAGCGTCGTCATCCCGGCGGTCGCCAGCAGCCCACCGAGTATGTCCGGACGACCGCCGCGTTGCCCCGGTTGCCCTGCGCGGCCGTCGTGGATCCGCGCGACCATCAGCGCCGCAATCGCGACCATCGGTACGTTCACGAACATCACTGCGCGCCAACTGACGTACTGCGTGAGCAGACCACCGGCCAGTACGCCGATCGCGCCGCCCGCGGCGTTCGTCGCGCTCCAGATCCCGAACGCCCGTACGCGTTCCCGTCCGCTCGGGAACGTCGCGGTGAGCAGCGCGAGCGCGGCCGGCGCCAGCGTCGCGGCGCCGACGCCCTGGACGGCGCGGGCCGCGACCAGGTGGCCAGGTTGCTGTGCGAAACCGCCGGCCAGTGAGGCCAGGCCGAACAGGGCGAGACCGAGCAGCAGCATCCGCCGCCGGCCGTAGCGGTCGGACGCCTTGCCGCCGAGCAGCAACAGGCCGCCGAACGTCAGCGCGTACGCGTGGATCACCCACGCCAGGTTGACCGCGCTGAACCCGAGGCCGCCCGCGATCTCCGGGAGACCGACGTTCACGACCGACAGGTCCAGCGAAACCATGAACTGCACGACGGCCACGGCCGCCAGCGTGAGCCCGGGCCGGACTCCGGTAGACTTTAGGAACATGTTCCGAAAGTAACACACGACCAGCGGGAGGTGTCCAGGAGGAATGATGGGAGCCGTGCCTCGACCCACCTCACCCAAGTCCGCGGCCGCCGGTGGACGGACCGGGCGGCCACCGGTCACGTCCCGGGCGCAGATCCTGGCGGCGGCCCGGCAGCTGATCGACCGGGACGGCTGGGAGAAGCTGACCGTGCGCCGGCTGGCCGCCGAGCTCGGCATCGGATCGACCACGCTGTACCACCACCTCCGCGACAAGGAAGATCTGCTGCTGCTGATGCTGAACGAGTACATCGGCCGGATCCCCCGCCCGGAGCTGCCCGACGACCCGGCCGAGCGCATCGTCGCGGTCGCCGTCGCGGCCCGTGACACGCTCGCCGAGTGGCCCTGGGCCGCCGAGGTGCTGACCGTCGACGGCTTCATGGGCCGGTTCGACGACGACGCCCGGTGGTTCGTCGAGGCGATCCTGGCGGCGGCCGTCGAGAGCGGCTGCAGCCACGACGAGGCGGTCCAGATCTTCCGCCACGTCTGGTACTACACAGTCGGCGAGGTGCTCGTCCGGTCCCGCTCGACCGACGTCCGGCGTCCCGACGGTCAGCCGGTGAACCCGGCGTTTCGCATCAGCCTGCAGGAGTCCCGGCTGCCGCACGTCGCCGCGGTCGCCGACACCTGGTCGGCGCTCGCGGTCGAGGACACCTACGCCGACGGCGTCCGGGCCTTCGTCCGCGGGGCAATGCAGCGGGCATAGGATTCGGTCATGGCCGAAAAGCTGCGGATGGTACTGGCGGCGACGTCGTCGTACCGGGAGATGGTGTTCGCGCCGGAGAGTGTGGCGCGGCTGGAGGCGCTCGGCGAGGTCGCCGTGCTGGACGATCCGGGTGACGCCGATGCGTTGCGCGCGGCGCTGCCCGGGACCGACGTACTGATCACCTCGTGGGGTGCGACGCCGCTCACCGCCGACGTCCTGGACCACGCGGACCGGCTACGGCTGATCGTGCACAGCGCCTCCTCGGTGAAGCACTTCGTCACCGAGGAGCTGTTCCGGCGCGGGCTGCGGATCACGCAGGCGGGGCAGGCGATGGCGGAGCCGGTGGCCGAGGTGTCGCTGGCGTTCACGCTGAGCCTGCTGCATCGCCTCCAGCGGTTCGACCACGCGATGCACGCTGGCGGCTGGCGGGACGGTCCGGATGGCTCCGGTGGTACGGCCGTGCCTCCGCAACACGGCCTGACCGCGTCGCGGATCGGCGTCGTCGGCGCATCCCGCACCGGCCTCGAGTACATCCGGATGCTCGTCGCGCTCGGCGCCGAGACCGTCGTCTACGACCCGTACCTCACCGACGATCGCGCGGCGGAGTTGGGCGTACGGCGAATCGATCTGGACGACCTGCTCCGCACCAGCCGGGTGGTCGCCGTGCATGCGCCGACGCTGCCCGAAACGCATCACCTGATCGGCGCGCGCGAGCTGGCGCTGATGCCGGACGGCGCCGGGTTGGTGAACACCGCGCGCTCGTGGCTGATCGACATGGACGCACTGCTCGACGAGCTACGCAGCGGGCGGCTGGATGCGGCGCTGGACGTGTTCGACGTGGAGCCGCTCCCGGCGGACAGCGCGTTCCGCGGCCTGCCGAACGTCCTGCTCACGCCGCACCAGGCCGCGGCCACGGTGGAGTGCTACTTCGAGATGGGCGCGATCACCGCGAGCGAGATCGAGCGGTACGCCGACGGGCAGCCCCTGCAGTACGAACTGTCAGAGACTGCCCTCGCGCGGATGGGCTGATCAGCAGGTCGCTGCGGATCCCGTACGCAGCGCCTGCCGATGCAGCTGGTCCAGGTGATGGCGGGCCGCGCCGGTCGCGTCGGCGACCACGAGCGAGATGTCGCAGCGCAGGCCGGACTGGCGAAGATCGTCGACGCGCACCAACTCCGCGAGGAGCTGCGTGCTCAGCGAGTCCAGCTTGTCGCGGATGACGTTCAAGTCCGGCCCACTGGTCGGAGCCTGGTCCGGGTGCGCGGCCCAGTACGCCAGCAGCCCACGCTGCACCACCTTGCTGGCCTCGATCTGCGCCTGGAAGAACGCGGCGGTCTGATCGGGGTCGATGCCGAGCTGTACGGCCGATGCACGGACCGACTCGATGATCTGCTGCTCGCGGACCGGGTCCTCGACCGGCTTGCCGCTGAAGTACTTCGAGGCCGCGACGTCGTCACCGACCAGGATCCGCTGGATGACGAGCTCGGTGAGCCCGTCGAACGTCACGCGGGTCCCCTGCACCCCTTCGGCGCGCACAGCCGTGGCCGGCGCGGCGTTCGCCGTCGGCATCAGCAGCACGGACGTGCCGATCGTGGCTGCGGCCACAGCTCCGGTGATCAGCTTTCGACGCACTTGGTCCACCCTCTCCGACAACGGTCCTGAACGGCAGGTGACTGTACGCCGCCGCAGGTGCACGGCCGTTCACTTTCACCAGGTTCGAACCATCCGGCGGGCGGTCCGCACCGAACCACCTGCATGCACAAGGCGCTCGGAGCACTCGGTGGCGTGATCGCGGCCGGTACGGCACTCGCGGTCGGCTACCTCGTCGCGGACCTGACCGGCGGACCGTGGCCGGTCGATGCGGTCGGCGTCCAGATCATCGACTGGTCCCCCGGACCGGTCAAGGACTGGGCGGTGCGCACGCTCGGCACCGCCGACCGCCCGCTGCTGCGGGTCGGCATCTGCACGATCCTCGTCCTGGTCTCCGCCGTCGCCGGAGTCCTCGCGGCCCGCGGCCGCCGCCGGACCGCGGTCGGGATCGCCGGCGGGCTCGGCCTGGTCGGCCTCGCGTTCGCGATCTTCAGCCGGTCCGCGGCCGGCAACACCCTCGACCGGTTGCTGCCGGCAACAGTCACGCTGGTGGTCGCCGTCGTCGCGATGCTGCTGGCCACCCACACACTGCAGACCAAGCCGACGGAGCCGACACCGAACGCGACGACTTCGGAGAGCGTGGCCGAGCAACCGGACGGGTTTGATCGGCGCAAGTTCTTGCTCACGGCATCGGCCCTGGTGGTTGTCGGTGCCGGTGCGGCCGGTGCGTCCCGGTTCGCCGGTGGGTCCGGCCAGGAGCTGCGCGCCCGGGTCCGCGTACCCCGGCCGCAGGACGCCGCAGGCCCGTTGCGGGCGAGTGTCGACGTACCGGGGATCAGCCCGTTCACGACGCCGAACGGCAAGTTCTACCGCGTGGACACGCTGCTGCAGGTGCCGCGGATCGATCCGCGGGACTGGGAGCTCCGGGTGCACGGCCTTGTCGACAAAGAGGTCCGGCTCTCGTTCGGCGACCTGGTCGGGCGCCGGCTGATCGAGCGCGACATCACGCTCACCTGCGTGTCCAACGAGGTCGGTGGGCCGTACGTCGGGAACGCGCGGTGGATCGGCGTACCGATCGCGGACATCCTCCAGGAGGCCGGCGTCCAGCAAGGGGCCGACGCGGTGAAGTCGACGAGCGTCGACGGTCTCACCATCGGCACGCCGCTCGGCGCCCTCACCGACGGGCGGGACGCGATCTTCGCGGTCGCGATGAACGGCGAGCCACTGCCGTTCGAGCACGGCTTCCCGGTACGGATGGTGGTGCCCGGCCTGTACGGGTACGTCTCCGCGACGAAGTGGATCGTGGACCTCGAGGTCACCCGGTTCCGCGACTTCAGCGCGTACTGGACCGATCGTGGCTGGTCCGTGGAGGCGCCGATCAAGACGTCCGCGCGGATCGACGTACCCAAAGGCTTCGCGAACCTCAAGGCCGGGCCGGCGGTCGCGGCCGGCGTCGCCTGGGCGCAGCAGCGCGGCATCAGCAAGGTCGAGGTGCAGGTCGACAACGGCCCGTGGCAACCCGCGCGGCTGGCACCCGTCGACAGCACCGACACCTGGCGCCAGTGGACCTACCGCTGGAACGCGACACCCGGCACCCACAAGCTCACCGTCCGCGCGACCGACAGCAACGGTGATCTGCAGACCGCCACCCAGGCCCCGCCGCGCCCGAACGGGTCGAGTGGCCTGCACAACACAGTCGTGATGGTCACGTGACCTATCCGGCCGGCGATCTGCCCCGAAGTACTCCCGTAACAACAGTCCGCAACCTCCTCAGGAAAGAGACGAAGTCATGTCCAAGAACCTCACCCGCGCCGGCCTCGCCGTCACTGCGTTGGCCCTCGCCCTGACCGCATCCGCCTGCGGTGGTAGCGACGACAACAGCTCGAGCAGCGCCCCGTCGAGCAGCTCCTCCTCGTCCGCGGCCGACACCCCGAGCATGAGCCCGAGCGAGAGCACCAGTGCGGCCGCGACCGGCATGGTCGGCCCGGGCTGCGCCGCGTACGCGAAGGCCAACCCGAGCGGCGCCGGCTCCATCGACGGCATGGCCGCCGCTCCGGTCGCCACCGCCGCCTCCGGCAACCCGCTGCTGAAGACGCTGGTCGCCGCGGTGTCCGGCAAGCTGAACCCGAAGGTCGACCTCGTCTCCACCCTGAACGGTGGCCAGTTCACCGTCTTCGCGCCGGTCGACACCGCGTTCGCGAAGATCCCGGCCGCGACGATCGGCAAGCTGAAGACCGACGACGCGTTGCTCACCAAGATCCTGACCTACCACGTGGTCTCCGGGCAGCTCGACCCGACGGCAGTCGTCGGCAAGCACCCGACCGTGGAGAAGCAGGACCTCATGGTGACCGGCTCGGGCGACGCGCTGAAGGTGAACGGCGCCAACGTGATCTGCGGTGGCGTGAAGACCGCGAACGCTACGGTGTACCTCATCGACTCCGTGCTGATGCCCCCGGCGGCCTGACCCCGTGACCGAGCCCACCGCACTTCCGTGGCCCGCCGGATCGCACTCGCGATCCGGCGCGGTCGCCGACGGCGATCTTCTGGCGCTGACCGCGACCGGCGACACCGCCGCGTTCAGCGCGCTGTACGACCGGGTCGCCCCGTGGGTCTTCGGTCTGGTCCGCCGGATCCTGCGCAACCCCGCGCAGTCCGAGGAAGTGATGCAGGAAGTCATGCTCGACGTCTGGCGGACCGCCAGCAGGTACGACGCCGGGCGTGGCTCGGCGCACTCGTGGATCCTGACCATCGCGCACCGCCGCGCGGTGGACCGGGTCCGCTCCGAGCAGGCGTCCGCCGACCGCACCGAGCAGGTCGGCGCGCGGTCGGCGGAGGTCGAGTTCGACCAGGTGGCCGACACCGTCAGCACCCGTCTGGAGGCCGAGCAGGTACGCCGCTGCCTCGGCACCCTGACGGAGCTGCAGCGCGAGTCGATCGAGCTCGCGTACTACAACGGGTACACCTACCCTGAGGTCGCCCAGCAGCTCGGTGCGAAGCTTCCAACCATCAAAGCGAGAATGCGCGACGGCCTGATCCGGCTCCGCGACTGCCTCGGAACCACGAAGGGAGGCGAGGGGTCATGACGGAACCCGACGTGCACACCCTGACCGGCCCGTACGTCCTGGACGCGCTGCCGGACGACGAGCGGACGCGTTTCGAGGCGCACCTGGGCGAATGCACGTTCTGCACCACCGAGGTCGCCGAGCTCCGCACCGCCGCGGTCAAATTGGCCACCCAGGTCTCGACCCCGCCACCGCCCGCCCTGAAGGCGGACGTGATGGCCGCCATCGAGCATGTCCGCCAACTGCCGCCGGTCGTCCAGGACCAGCCGGTCCAGCCCGCCGCACACCGCCGGTTCGGTCGCCGATCGCTGCTGGCCCTCGCGGCCGCCGCAGCGGTGATCGCCGCCAGCGGTGGGATCGCGATCGACCAGTACCGGGACCGGAACGCGGTCGAGCAGGCCAACCAGCAGGTCGCCGCGGTCCTCACCCAGCCCGATGCCCGCACCGTGCACGGTGCCGTCGAGGGCGGAGGCCAGGCCACGGTCGTCCTGTCCGCGCAGGCGAACCGGTCCGTCGTCGTACTGCGAGATCTCCCGAAGCTCCCGAACGACCGGACCTGGCAGCTGTGGATGATCGACCCGCAGCAGACCGCCCACTCGGTCGGACTCGCCGGCGGCGACCTCACCCGGGTGATTGACGGCTCCACCACCGGAATGGCCGCGTTCGGCCTGACCGTGGAGCCCGACGGCGGATCAGCAAAGCCGACAATGCCCGCCTCCGCGATCATCCCGCTGACCTGACGAAAATCGGTGCTCCGCTCAGCGATGAGTTCTGGTGCCGGCGGCGGTCTGTACTGGTGTGAAGCAAACTTCTGAACGAACCAGAGAACGCTGGGTTCTCGGGCTGACCTCGCTGGGCGCGTTCATGGTTGCGCTGGACACCCTCGTGGTGGCCGCGGCGCTGACCACGATCCGCGCCGACCTCGGCGCGACGTCCGAGCAGCTCGAGTGGACCGTCAATGCCTATGGACTGAGTTTCGCGATGCTTCTGATGACGGCCGCCGCGATCGGCGACCGTCTGGGCCGCCGCCGGACGTACGCGGCCGGACTGGCACTGTTCACGCTCGCGTCGGTCGCCGCCGCGCTGGCCACCTCCCTGCCGTTCCTGATCGCCGCCCGCGCGGTGCAGGGCGTCGGCGCGGCGTTCGTGATGCCGCTGGCCATGGGCCTGCTCGGGGCAGCGTTCCCGCCGGAGCGCCGCGGCCGGGCGATCGGCGTGTTCAGCGGCATCACCGGGATCGCCGTACTCGGCGGGCCGATCATCGGCGGCGCCGTCACCGAAGGGCTGTCGTGGCAGTGGATCTTCTGGATCAACGTCCCGATCGGGGTGATCGCGATCGCCCTGGTCCGCGCGAAGATTCCGGAGAGTACCGGCCCGGTCCGGCGACTCGACCTGTTCGGCGCCGTACTGATCAGTCTCGCGGTCCTCGGACTGGTCTGGGGCACGGTCCGCGGCGAGACCGCCGGCTGGACGAGCGCCGAGGTCCTGGGCGCGTTCGCGATCGGGGTCGTGATGCTGGCCGCGTTCGGGCTCTGGGAGCAACGTACCGACCATCCGATGATGCCGCTCACGTACTTCCGCAACCGCTCGTTCACCGCCGCCAACGCGGCCGGCTTCCTCCTCAGCGCGGCTCTGTTCAGCGCGGTCTTCTTCATGTCGCAGTACATGCAGGCGGTGCAGGGCTCGGCGCCGTTCAAGGCCGGCCTCCAACTGCTGCCGTGGACGGCGACCCTGTTCGTGGTCGGGCCGATCGCGGGCCGGCTGGTGGACCGGGTCGGTGAGCGGCCGCTGGTCGTGATCGGCATGGCGCTGCAGACGGCCGGCATGTTCTGGGTCAGCCAGGGCGCGGACCAGTACTGGAAGCTGATCGCGCCGTTCGTCGTCGCCGGAACCGGGATCTCGCTCGCGATGCCCGCGGCGCAGAGCGCGGCCATGGCGGGACTGCCCCGCGAGGCGGTCGGGATCGCATCCGGGATCTACAGCATGAACCGTCAACTCGGTGGCGCGGCCGGCGTCGCGGTGCTCGGATCGGTGTTCACCGCGGCGGGCGGCTACACCGGCGACGGCTTCAGCCGGGCGCTCGCCGGGTGCGGCGTACTGTCGTTGCTCGCGGCGGTCTCCGGGCTGGCGATCGCTGTCCGCCGTACGAGCACGCCGACCGTCACGAAGGTGCCGAAGAAAGTGGTGGAGGAGGTCTGATGGACCTCGAGGAGGAGTTCGCGCAGCATCGGGCCGAGCTGGTCGCGCACTGCTACCGGATGCTCGGCTCGCTGCACGACGCGGAGGACGCCGTCCAGGAGACGTACCTGCGCGCCTGGCGTGGCCACGCGGACTTCGAGCACCGTTCGACGATCCGGACCTGGTTGTACCGGATCGCCACCAACGTGTGCCTCAACCTCCTGCAGCACAGCAGCCGGCGCGTGGTGCCGTCGGCGCTGGGTGCCCCGGGCAACGATCCGGACGACCTGCACGCCCAGGCCCTCGAGGTGCCGTGGCTGGAGCCGTTCCCGGGCCGGCTGCTCGGGTCGGATCCGGCCGAGGTCGTCGGCGGCCAGGCGAGTCTCCGGCTCGCCGTGGTCGCGGCGATGCAGCACCTGCCACCGCGGCAACGCGCCGTACTGATCCTTCGCGAGGTTCTCACCTGGCCGGCCGCGGAGGTCGCGTCGTTGCTCGACACAACGACCGCCGCGGTGAACAGCTCGCTGCAGCGGGCCCGGGCCGAGCTCGCCCGGCAACGGCCGCGCGAGGACGAGCTGAGCGAACCGCGGGAGCCGCTGCGGCGCGCGCTGCTCGACCAGTTCCAGGCCGCCATGGAGAGCAAGGACCTGGTCCTCCTGGAAGGATTGTTCACCGAGGACGCCCGGTGGGAGATGCCGCCGATCCCGACCTGGTTCGACGGTCGTACCGATGTCCTGCGGCTGCTCGACGCGAAGCTCCGGTCCGGTCCGGGACAACGGGTCCTGGTCGAGACCTCGGCGAACGGCCGGCCGGCGTTCGCGATGTACAGCCTCGGCGCGGACGGCCGGTTCCATGCGCACTCACTGATGGCGCTGACCATCACCGGGAACGCGGTCTCGGCCGTCCTCGCGTTCCACCAACCTGCCTTGTTCCCGGCCTTCGGGCTGTCTCTCGTCCACAGGAGTTCTTGATGTCATCGGCAACTACCTTGCGCGCACTGCACGTTCCCGGCACTCCGCTCGTCGTACCGAACGCGTGGGATGCCGCGTCGGCGCACCTGATCGAGGAGGCCGGGTTCGCCGCGGTCGCCACCAGCAGCAACGCGACGGCCGCGGTCCTCGGCTACGACGACGGGGAGCACGCACCGGTCGACGAGGTCCTCGCCGCGGCCGCGCGGATCGTACGTGCGGTGTCCGTCCCGGTCACGGTCGACTTCGAACGCGGATACCGGCTGCCGCCGGCCGAGCTGGTGGAGCGCTTCCTCGCGACCGGCGCCGTCGGCCTCAACCTCGAGGACTCCGACCCGGCGACCGGGACGATGGCCGACCCGGCCGAGCAGGCGGACTTCCTGGCCGCGGTCCGCGCCGCGGCCGGTGACGCGCTGGTGATCAACGCCCGGATCGACACCTTCATCCGCAAGGCCGGTACGGCCGGCGAACAGCTACGGACCGCGATCGATCGTGGTACGCGCTACCTGGCCGCGGGCGCGGACTGTGTGTATCCGATCGCGGTCGGCGACCTGGACGTGATCGGCACGCTGACCGGGCAACTCGTGGGTCCGGTCAACGTTGCGTACGGCATGGGTGCGAACTCCGTCGCCGACTACGCGAAGCGCGGCGTGGCCCGGATCAGTTTCGGGCCGATGTTCCAGCGGCACCTGTACGGAGTCTTCGCCGGCAGCGTCCTGCCGGCGCTGCTTGCCGATCGGAATCCGTTTTCCCGGTGATTGCGGGTGTGGATCTGCACGGATCGGGTACGGGCGGCTGAGTAGTGGAAGGCAACCATCGAGGAACGGGGAAAGACGATGGGCATGTTCGACAACATGAAGGACAAGGCCGAGGACCTGGCCAAGGAGCACCCGGACCAGGTCAACGAGGGCCTCGACAAGGCCGGCGACTTCGCCAACGAGAAGACCGGCGGCAAGTTCGAGGAGCAGATCGACAAGGGCCAGGACTTCGCCCGGGACCGGATGGGCGACGGCGAAGGCCAGGACGAGAACCAGGACAACCAGTCCTGACGGCAGTCTGAGCACAGCCTGACTCCCGCACGTCCGAGCGGCCACGCACCCCGTGGCCGCCGGCCGTGCGATCCGTAGCGGAACACGCCAGCAGGTCTTCGCCTGCGGCGCTTCCGGACGTACCCTGCTGCTCTGACACAGATGTTGGTGCTTGCAGGGGGGAACTGCATGATGCGGGATTTCTGGCCTGCGCTCGGCGGCGGGCCGGCACGCAGTCCGCTCCGTCGGATACTGATCTGGATCTCCGGTGCGTCGGCCGGGCTCGGTGCCGCGCTGGCGGCGACGATCCCGTTCGAGGGCGCGGAGCTCGTCGACATCTCCCGGCGCGGCGGTGTGCCCGGCGCGCAGCACGTGGCCGTGGACCTCGCGGATCCGGAGTCGTGGCCGGTGGTGGAAAAGGACTTCCGGCAGCGCATCGAGGCGGAAGACCCGGACCTGGTGGTGTTCATCCACACGGCCGGGGCCCAGACGCCCGCCGGGCCTGCCGACCTCGCCGACCCTGCGCAGTACACACGTAGCGTCCTGCTGAACTCGGCCGCCGCGCAGGTCCTCGGGCATTCGTTCCTCGGTGCGCTCTCCGGCTCGGATTGCGAACAGCACCTGATCATGGTGTCGCCGGGTGACGCGTACCGCCCGCAGGTCGGCGAGTCGACCCTCGGCGCCGGCAAGGCCGCGATCGATCAATGGGTCCGGTCGGTCGGGCTGGAACAACAGCGCCGAAGTCCCGGCTGCCGGGTGATCTCCGTGGCGCCCGGCCCGCTCGACAGGTTCGAGTCTCCGGACAGCGTGGCGCGGGCGATCTGGGGGTTGCTGGAGCAGGAGTTGGACAGTGGGACCGTCTTGCACCTGCGGGAGGTCACTTAGCGAGGCGGTGGACCAGTTCGCGCGTCGCCGGGTACAGATCGCCGTACGTTCGGAACAGCTCCTCGTACGTCGTTGCCGTGGACGGGTCAGGGACGACGACGTGATCGGGCTTGGTCCAATCCGTGTTCGGGGGTACTGCGCCGACGCCGATCGCCGCGAGCAGCGCGTCCCCGTACGAGGCCCCGATCGTCTGCTGCGGAACGGTTTGTGCGACGCCGGCGACGTCGCTGACGATCTGCGTCCACAGGCCGCCCTGGGTCCCGCCGCCGACCGCAACGAGGCGTTCCGCCGTGCCGAACACGTCCAGGATCTGCCGCACCCCGCAGGCGATGCCTTCGTACGTCGCACGCAGTAGGTGACCGCGGCCGTGCCGGAGCGTCAGCCCGGCGATCACGCCGCGCGCGAGCGGGTCGTAGATCGGGGTCCGCTCGCCGCTGAAGTACGGCAGCAGCACGAGCCCTTCGCTGCCGGCGGGTACGGCGGCCGCTTCCGCGAGCAGCGTCTCGAACGGGACACCACCCGTGAGGTCCTGCAGCCAGGTGGTGACGGTTCCGGACGTCGCCATCCCGGCGGCCAGCGTGTGCGATCCGCGTTCGACGCCGGACGTCGTCCACAGTCCGCGCACAGTCGTTGGGGCCTCCAACACCTGTACGAAGAACATCGTCGAGCCGTACATCAGCATCAGGTCGCCGGGACGCCGTACGCCGACGCTGAACGCCTCCGCCCACGCGTCGACGGTCCCCGCGATCACCGGGGTTCCTTCGGCCAGACCGGTCCGCGCCGCGGCATCCCCGCGTACGGCACCGATCTGTTCGGACGGCCACACCAGGCGTGGCAGCGCGAGGCCGGGCAGCACCGCCTGCACCCAGTCGGTCGCCCACTCCTGGCGGTGGATGTCGTAGAACGGGTCGCACTGGCTCGCGGTGTGATGGTCGAGCACCCACTCACCGGTCAGTTGCGCGATGACGTACGTATGCGCGCTGAACCAACGGCCCTGGGGTCGCCACGCGTCGCCGGCCTCGCGCCGCAGCCAGGCGAGCTTCGGTCCGATCGCTTGGCTGGACAGGTCCTTCCCGCAGCGTTCGAGGATCGCGTCGGCGCCGAGCTGCTCGGTGAGCTCGGCAATCTCCCGGGTCGACCGGGTGTCGACGCCGTACAGGATCGCCGGACGCCGCGGGCGCAGGTCGTCGTCGGTCTGCACGACGCACGGACCGAGACCCGACACGCAGACCGCGTCGACGTCCGTGGTGTCCAGCTCGGCGAGCACCTCGACGACGTCGCCCCACCAGTCGCGCTCGGGGTCCATCTCGGCCCAGCCCGGCTGCGGCAGGCTCGGGGCGTGGTCGCGGCGGGCGACCGCGACCACCTCACCGTCGAGCGTGCAGCGGACAGCCTTCGTACTGCCGGTACCGATGTCGACGCCGATGACGAAGCTCATCCGGCAATTCTCCAGGTATGCGAAACACCGCGGCGCAGGGACACCTCCTCGCGGCGATCCTGGTGCCGCAGCACGACCGCGGTGTCACTGTCCGCCGTGAGGACGGCGCTCGCAGCTTGGGCGGACCACGTCAGCTCCACGCCGATGCCACCACGGGCCCGGAGCCCGGTGATCGTGCCCTCCGGCCAGGCGTCCGGGAGCGCCGGGAAGATCTCGAGCTCACCGGCGTGGCTCTGCAGGAGCATCTCGGCGATGCCGGCGGTGGCACCGAAGTTGCCGTCGATCTGGAACGGCGGGTGCGCGCAGAACAGGTTCGGGTACAGGCCCGAGCCGTCGCCGACGTAGTCGGTCCCCGAGTCGCCCGCGGGCGTCAGCAGCTCGCGGACCAGCCGGTGGGCGGCCGCGCCGTTGCGAAGCCTGGCCCACAAGGAGATTCGCCAGGCAAGCGACCAACCGGTGCTCTTGTCCCCGCGCAGCTCCAGCGTCCGGGCAGCAGCCGCCGCGAGTTCCGGCGTGCCGTCCGGGGTGATCTGGTCGCCGGGGTGCAGGCCGACCAGGTGCGACGTGTGCCGGTGCTGCGGCTCGGCCTCCGGGAGGTCGGCGAGCCATTCCTGTAGTTGCCCTCGGCCACCGACCGTCGGGTCCGGGATACGCTTGCGGGCTGCCGCGAGCTCGTCGATCAACGGGTCGGTGAGGTCGAGTACGGCGGCGGTCCGGACGCAGCGGTCGAAGAGGTCCACGATCAGCAGCAGGTCCATCGTGGCCGACGTCGTGACCGAGGCGGGCTGTCCGTCGGCGGCGACGAACTCGTTCTCCGGTGACGTGGAGGGCGCGGTACCGAGGGTGCCGTCCGGCAGGTCGATCAGCCAGTCCCGCGCGAACTCGGCGGCGCCGCGGAGCGTCGGCCAGACCTCTCGCAGGTACTCACGGTCGCCGGTGAAGGCGTAGTGGTCCCAGAGGTGACGACACAACCAGACTCCGGCCAACGGCCAGCTCGACCACTTGGGGTTGCCGTCGACCGGGGCGGTCCAGCACCAGGCGTCGGCGTTGTGGTGCGCGGTCCAGCCGTTGGTGCCGTACAGGAGCTCCGCCGTCCGGCGGCCGGCCTGGGCGAGGTTCTGTACGTAGGTGAGCAGCGGCTCGTGGCACTCGGACAGCGAGGTGGTCTCGGCCGGCCAGTAGTTCATCTCGGTGTTGATGTTGACCGTGTAGTTGCTGCTCCACGGTGCCTGAAGCTGCTCGTTCCAGATCCCCTGCAGGTTGGTCGGCAGCCCACCGGGGCGGGAGCCGGCGATCATCAGGTACCGGCCGAAGTTGTAGATCAGCGCAGCCAGCCCCGGGTCGTCCCCGGCCTCGCGCAAGCGGCGGTCGGTCGTCAGGTCCACCTTCGAGGGCAGGGTGAGTACAGATCGCCGAAACAAACTCCGATAGTCGTCGACATGTTCGGCTCGCAGGTCATCCGCGCCGCGGGCGATGGCGGCGTGGACGGCGGTGTCTGCCTGCTGGCGGCAGTCGGCGTGCGTACGGGTCGGTGCCGTGAATGGGTCCTCGTAGCCCGTGGCGGTGGAGAGAACGACCAGGATTTCGGTGGCGTTGGTGACGGTCAGCGACTCGTCGTCGGAGCTGAGCGTGCCGTCGGTGTGCGCCCGCAGTACGACTGCAGCGTTCATCCCGCGGTCGTCGCCGTCGGAGTACTGGATCGGCTCGTCGACATCCCCGTGCGGCGGCGCGACCGACGACGGGCAGGTGACGAGCAGGGCCAGTCCGTTGTCCCCGACCGCTTCCGTGGTCGAGCGAAGCTGCGAGGTCAGGCGGAGCGTCATCGAAAACGGTTGCGCGGCGCCCAGACGTAGGATCAATGCCCGGGCCGGCGCGCTGACGTACACCTCCTGCCAGACGTCGGCATCGCCGACCACGTACTCCGCACGAGCGACCGCCGAGTCCAGATCGAGCCGCCGTCGGTAGCCGCTGACAGCTCCGTCCCGCTCGAAGTCGAGGAGCAGATCACCGAGCGGGAGGTACGACTGCGAGTACCCGCTGTGGAACCCGTGCGCCAACTCCTCCGCCGTCCGCACATCACCACTGGCGACCGCAGACCGCACCCGCTCGAGCGCGGCGGGTCCGACCTCACCGATCGGAGTGGCCAGCCGGCGGGCCGTCTCGGGACTTCCCGACCAGCAGGTCTCGTCGTTGAGCGCGATCCGGTCCTGCCCGGTACCGCCGAACCACATCGCGCCGATCCGGCCGTTCCCGAGCGGGAGCGCCTCGAGCCAGTTCGCCGCCGGAGCGTCGTACGTCAGCTCGGTCGCGGCAGTCATCCGATCTCTCATGCCCAGATCCTCCCCGACCGCCCCTTGCCGCGCGAGCGGGGGTCCGGCTGCTGGTCAGCTGCCCTAGGCGGCTTTGGCGAACTGAGTGGCGTACAGGTCGGCGTACAGACCGCCGTTGGCCAGCAGCTCCGCGTGGGTGCCGCGTTCCTGGATGCGGCCCTCGTCGAGGACCAGGATCACGTCGGCATTGCGGATCGTCGAGAGCCGGTGCGCGATCACCAGCGACGTCCGGCCGACCAGCGCGTTCGCGAGCGCGGTCTGGACAGCTGCCTCCGACTCGGAGTCGAGGTGCGCGGTCGCCTCGTCGAGGATCACGATCGACGGCGACTTGAGCAGCAGCCGGGCGATCGCCAAACGCTGCCGTTCACCACCGGACAACCGGTAGCCACGATCGCCGACCACGGTGTCCAGCCCGTCTGGCAGGCTGTCGACCAGCGTCGCGATCTGCGCGGCCTCGAGCGCCTGGTGCAGCTCGGCGTCGGTCGCGGCCGGACGCGCCAGCAGCAGGTTGGAGCGGATCGTGTCGTGGTACATGTGCGAGTCCTGCGTGACCACGCCGATCGCCGCGCGCAGCGAGCTCTGCGTGACCTCGCGGACGTCGTGCCCGCCGACGAGCACGGCTCCACCCGTCACGTCGTACATCCGGGAGACGAGCGACGACAGCGTGGACTTGCCGGCGCCGGACGGGCCGACGACGGCCACCATCTGACCAGGCTCGACGGTGAACGTCACGTCCTCCAGGACCTCTTCCCCGGTCTCCGCGGACAGCGTCGCAACCGACTCCAGCGAGGCGAGCGACACCTCCTTGGCGGACGGGTAGTGGAACGACACGTGGTCGAACTCGATCGACGGCTCCGCGGTCGCCGGGAGCGCCCTCGCATCCAAGCGGTCGGCAACCATCGGGGCCAGGTCGAGCACCTCGAGCACCCGCTCGAAGCTGACCAGCGTGGTCATGATGTCGACCTGGATGTTGGACAGCGCGGTCAGCGGGCCGTAGAGCCGGTTCAGGTACGCGGTCAGCGCGACGACCGTACCGATTCCGAGCGCGCCACCGACCGCGAGCACACCGCCGACGCCGTACACGAGCGCGACCGCGAGCGCCGCGACGAGAGTCAGCGAGACGCGGAACACGCCTGCGTACATGGATGTGGTGACGCCGATGTCGCGGACCCGGGCGGCCTTGCCGGCGAAGTCCTTCGACGAGTCCTGGGTGCGGCCGAACACCTTGGCGAGCACCGCGCCGGCGACGTTGAAGCGCTCGGTCATCGTCTGCGCCATGGTGGCGTTCAGCTTGTACGTCTCGGCCGTTGCCTCGCGCAACTTACCGGCGAGCAGCCGGGCCGGGATCACGAACAGCGGGAGGGCGACGAGCGCGAGCAGGGTGATCTGCCACGACATCACGAACATCGCGCCGAGCACGAGCGCGACGCTGAGCAGGTTGCTGACCACGTTGGACAGCGTCGAGGTGAACGCCTGCTGGGCGCCGAGGACGTCACCGTTCAGCCGCTGGATGAGGGCGCCGGTCTGCGTACGGCTGAAGAACGCGACGGGCAGCTGCTGGACGTGGTCGAACACGGCGGTGCGCAGGTCGTACACGAGACCTTCACCGATCCGGGCCGAGAACCAGCGTTCGGCAAGGGTGATGGCGCTGTTCGCGAGAGCGAGGACGGCGATCACCAGGGCCAGCCACACGACCACGTTCGCGTGGCCGGGGACGATGCCCTTGTCGATGATCGCGCGGAACAGCAGCGGGGTGACCGCGCCGGTGCCGGCGTCGAACGCGACGAGCACCAGGAAGACGGCCAGATAGCCGCGGTACGGGCGGGCGAAGCCGAGGATCCGGCGGAGAGTTCCCGCCGACAGTTTGTGGTGCCGGACGGAGGAGTCCTTCAGCAGCGAGCGCATCGCGCGCCCGCCCCCGCCTCCCCCACCCGGGATTCCGGAGATCTGCGACATGCAGTTCCTTTCGTCAGGGACCAGATATACTGAGGTTAACTCATTATGAGACAACCTCACAAGATCCCTGTTCATTCCCACGCGTGCGCGACCGAAGCACCCGGACGTGGGCCACTAGGCTCTGCACATGCACGCCCCCGATGACTCGACCGACACCGCCGAGCAGATCGCGGCCCTGCTGGACGGCATCGTCCGGCGGCAGCGGCGGGCCTCCCGGGAAGGCTTCGGGGAGAGCGTCACGCACGGGCAGTTCCGCGTACTGCGGACGCTGGATCAGGCGGATCAGCCGATCCGGCTGAGCGAGCTGGCGGCGCGGCTGGGGATCGTGCCGCGCTCGGCCACCTCGGTCGTCGACGACCTGGAGGCGGCGGGCCTGGTCGCCCGGCAGCCGGACCCGCACGACCGCCGAGCCACCTTGGTCGACCTGACCACGGAGGGCCGCCAGATCCTGACCACCCTCCGCGAGAAGCGCCGCGACGTCATGGTCACCCAACTGACCCGCCTGTCACCGGCGGAACAGCAGACCCTCGCCACCCTCCTCCAACGCCTCGCCGAGGGGTGACCTGGACCGCCACGCAGGCAGAACCCCCCATTTCGGGCCGAAATGAGGGGTTTTGCCCGGGTTCTGCCTGCCTGGAGAACCAGGACCGGGGAGTCAGGCCTTCTTCAGGTGGGCGATGACGCCGTCGATGTCCTCGACCAGGCGGTTGGGGCGGACCATGTGGCCGCCCGGCTCTTCGTAGGCGGTGTACGGGATCTTGGCGGCGTCGAGCGCGGCCTTGAACTCACGCTGGCCGGCCAGCACCTCGCGCTCGTTGGTGAAGTCGAACGGGTCCGGGCTCGGGCTGGTGCCCGCGACCATGAAGATCCGCTTGCCGCGGTACCGCTCGAGGTTCTGCATCGGGTTGTCGTTGGTCACCCGGGTCTCGTCCCAGGCCGGTGCGCCGTAGATCGTGCCGCCGGCCAGGTCGACGGCTGCCGAGGAAACGTTCGCCCAGTGCACGACCAGGCCGTTGTCGCGGCGCAAGCTGGGCGGGCCGGAGTGCGCGCTCACCGAGGCGAAGTGGCCGTAGTACTTCGCCGCGTACTTGAGCGCGCCGAAGCCGCCCATCGAGAAGCCCGCCACCGCACGGCCGGCGAACTCGGCGTACGTGCGGAAGTTCGCGTCCACCCACGGCACCAACTGGTTCAGGTGGAAGCTCTCCCAGTTGTGCGGGCCGGAGTTGCTGCTGACCGGGTTCGAGTACCAGCCGGCCTTGCCGCCGTCGGGCATCACCACGATCACCGGCTTGCCCGCGGTCTTCTCCCGGATGCCCTGGTGGTCGAACTCCATGAAGTCGCCGTTGCCGCCGTGCAGCAGGTACAGCACCGGGTAGGTCCGGCCGCTGGTGTGATAATCGCTCGGCAGCAGGACGTTCACGCCCGGCGCCCAACTGATCTCGGCGGTCTGGAAGCGGTAGTACCACATCCGCGGATCGTCTTCGTTCCGCTCGGTGATGTGCAGGCCGAACCCGTCGCCCGCGGCGTTCGCGGCGAGGGAGGTGGCCAGGATGGTGCCGGCGCCGAGGCCGGCGGCGACGGTCAGCCCGCCGGCGGCCTTCAGCATCGTGCGCCGGGTGGGGCGAGGTGCGCTCACCATGATCTCCTGAGGAGTAAGGGACGAGTACAGATCACCGTCGGTGACGGTGTCGATCTAAGTTAGTAGCATAACTTTGGGGTCAGCCCCGATCGAGGAGGGTTGTGACAGCGAATCCGCCCCGCCGGAAGACCGGCGGCCGGCAGGCACAGATCACCGTCGCGGACATCGAACGCGAGGGGCTGCGGCTCGGCCTGCAGAACCTGACGGTGAACGGCGTTGCCGCCGCGCTCGGCGTCAGCCCGACCGCGCTCTACCGGCACGTCGACGGCAAGCTCGGTCTCGAGGCGCTGGTCGGTGAGGCCCTGCTGCGGGACCTGCAGATCGCCGACGACCCGGAGGACGGCATCAAGGCCCACCTGCTGTCGTTCGCACAGCAGGTCCGCGACTTCGTCCTCGCCCGCCCGGGGCTGGCCGTGTACATGCAGAGCCTGTTCCCGCGCGGCGCCGCCGGGGTACGGCTGCAGCGCGAGGCGGTCGAGGCGCTCGGGCGTCGCGGGTACGGCCCCGGCGCCGCGGTCATGCTGTCCGGCGGCGTCGCCGCGCTCGCGATCAACCTCAGCGCCGCCGAGGAACGACACCGCCCGTACCTCGAAGGCGCGCACCGCCGCGAGCTCGAGAAGGTGTACGCGCTGCTCGCCGCCGACGACGTCCTCGCCCGCGCCCAGGCCGAGCTCCCCCAGATCAGCGGGGAGGCCTACTTCAGGATGGTCATGACCGCCTGCATCCGCGGCCTGGTCAGCGCGGCTGCACCCGCCCGGCCGGTCGACGACATCCTCGGCGAACTCGGCTTCAAGCCAACGCAACCCTGAGCCGATTGAGGACTTCGCGCAATCCGGGCAGGGATCGCACTGGGAACTGGTGGAGTGCGGGCATGCGTACACCGACGACGACCCCGGCACAGGCGGCCGGAATGATCCGCCAGGACCAGGAACTGTTGCTGACTCTGGTCGAGGGCCGGACCGAGCACGAGCTGCGGATGCCGTACGCCGTGAACGACGGCCCGCTCGGCCACTTCTGCGACTCGCTGCACGACCTGGTCGCCCACGTCCTGATGTGGGACGAGATCAATCTCGCCGTACTGACGGACGCCCGCGCCGGCCGCCGGCACTGGAGCCTCGACCCGCGCTGGGAGACCACTGAGATCGGCAGCGCGCTCAACCACGGTGGTGTCGAGGCCGGACGGCGGATCCCGTCCGAGCTGGTACTGCATCGGTTCCACAGCGTCGGCGCTGCGCTGATCGCCGAGATCTCGCAGTACGACGAACGTGCCTGGGCTGATCCGGCGACGGGCGGCGGGTTCGACGGCGGGATCGGAGCGCTGGCGGAGTACGTCGCGACGACGCCGGACGGGTTCTTGTTCGCACACGCGGCGCGGCACCTGCAGCCGGCGACTGTGACGGTGCCAGTGTGACGCGGATCGACAGCCCGGACTTCGGGCCCGAGACCGACGCGTTGCTGAAGCACCTCGCCGACCTGCCCGGCACGCCGGAGCTTGACCCGTACGAGGCGCTGCTGCTCGATCGCGAGGACCTCCCGGATCCGGCTTTGGCCGGCGTACGGGACCCGCGGCCGAGCGTCGAGGACCTGGTGATCGAGCTGCCGGGGCGATCGCTGGAGGCCCGCGTCTACCGGATGCCGGAGCGCCCGCGGCCGATCCTGCTGTGGCTGCACGGCGGCGGATTCGTCGGCGGGCACCTGCGCGACATCGAGTACGCGACGTCCGGGATCGCTGCCGCAGGCAACCTTACGGTGGTCTCGCTCAACTATCGCCTGGCCCCTGAAAACCCTTGTCCAGCAGGGCTTCTCGATGCGTACGAGACTCTCGGGTGGATCCGCGAGCACCTCGTCGGCGACGGGCGGATCGCGATCGGCGGCCAGAGCGCGGGCGCTGCGCTGGCCGCCGGCGCCTGCCTGCTCGCACGGGATGCGGGGACGCCGCCGCCCGATCGGCAGATCCTCTGCTACCCGGTCCTCGACCTGCACCCCGAAGAGGACTGGCACCACTGGTACTTCGGCACCGTCGAAACGCCGCCAACAGATGCCGCAGGCGCCGAAGCCGCGCTGCCCGTGGCCGCTGTGCCGTTGCGGGCCGACTCACTTGCCGGCCTCCCACCTACTCTCCTGCTTGCTGCCCAGCGGGACTCGTTGCGGGCTGACGCGGTCGCGTATGCGGCCCGGCTCGAGCACGACGGCGTACCCACCCAACTCGTCGAGTACGTGGACACCATGCACGCGTTCCTCAACTTCCCCGCCGCGCTCTCAGCCGGACGACACGCAGTCGAACTGATCGCCGCGGACCTGCAGGCGGCGTTCAGTACGCCCTTCAGTACGCCCTTCAGTGCACGCCGCTCATGAGCCGGCGGATCGGCCGGACGCCCAGCACGAGCAGGCCGCCGAGCACCAGTGCGACCCCGCCGATCACTCCGAAGTACGCCGACTCGTGGTCGGCGCTGTAGAACTTCGCGAGCACGCCGGACAACGCCGTACCGAGGGCGACGGAAAGGAAGAACAGGGCAACCATCTGGGTCCGGAACGCCTCCGGCGCGAGCTTGGTCGACAGCGACAGCCCGACCGGCGAGATCAGCAGTTCGGCGATCGTGAAGACGAGCAGGATGCCGGACAGCCCGAGCAGCGGCGCGCTGTTCGGGCCGCCGCCGGCCATCGTCAGGAAAAGCAGGAACGCGACGCCCATCACCGCGAGCCCGGCGCTGAACTTGACCGGTGTCGACGGCTGCCGTGAACCGAGCTTCGTCCACAGCGCGGCGAACACCCCGGACAGCACGATGATCATCACCGGGTTGATCGACTGCACGAACGACACCGGCATCTGCCAGCCGAAGATGTTCCGGTCCAGGCGCTGGTCGGAGTAGATCGTCACGACCGTGAACTGCTGCTGGTACAGCGACCAGAACGCCGCGCTGGCGATGAAGAGTGGGATGAACGCCTGGACGCGGCGCCGCTCGACGTCGCTCAACTGGCTGCTGCGCAGGATCACCGCGAAGTAGATGACCGCGGCGACCGCACTGATCACGGCCACTGCGGTCGCGTACCCCGACGCCGGCAGCACACCGGAGACGAGCAGTACGACGACCACGACGAGCACGGCCGCGGCGACCAGGGCGGTACGGCGGACTGCCTCGCGCGGCAGCGGGTTCGGGACCTCGCGGGCGGCGGCGCTCAGCCGGCGACGTCCGGCGCCGTACTGCACGATGCCGAGGAACATCCCGACGGCCGCCAGACCGAAGCCGTAGTGGAACCCCACGTTCTTCTGCAGCAGGCCGGTGAGCAGTGGTCCGACCAGTGCACCGAGGTTGATGCCGAGGTAGAACAAGGAGAAGCCGCCGTCGCGGCGTTCGTCGTGTTCGCCGTACAGGGTGCCGACGAGGGACGTCGCGTTGGCCTTGACGCCACCGCTGCCGAAGCCGATCAGCACCAGGCCGACCGCGACCCCGCCGATGCCGGGCAGCAGGCCCAGGGCGATGTGCCCGCACATCACGACGATGGCGCTGTAGAACAGGGTGCGTTCGGGGCCGATCAGCCGGTCGGCGAGCCAGGCGCCGAGGATCGTGGACAGGTAGACCAGGCCGCCGTACGCGCCGACGATGCTGGTCGCGGTGCCCTCGTCGATGCCGAGACCGCCGCGGTCGGCGGAGTAGTACAGGTAGATCAGCAGGATGCCCTGCATGCCGTAGAACGAGAACCGTTCCCACAGCTCGACGCCGAAGAGGTTGGCGAGCACCGGCGGGTGCCCGAAGAACGTACGGCCGGTCGGCTCGGTGTCCGTCCCGCTCACAACTGGTTCTCCTAGTGGTCGGGGCCAAGGGTCGGCGCTAGTGGTCGGCGCTAGTGGTCGGCTCGGTGGGTGAAGAACCTGGCCGGGTCGCCGGCGGCCCGCGGGTTCGAGGCCAGCCAGGTGGCGAACGAGTCGGGGTGGCGGTGCTCGAGCTCGTCCAGGTAGGCCCGCCGGACATCGACCATCGCCTGCCGGCGGTCGGCGCTCGCGGCCCGCTGGAGCTGCGTGAAGCTGCGCCGCCAGGCCAGGCAGAGCTCGTCGTCGCTGAGCTCACCGACGCTGCGCACGACGGCGGTGAGGTACTTCGGCAGCGGCAGGTCGGCGACTGCCGAGCTCTCGGCCGAGACCGCCTTCAGCTGTCTGTTGGATGCCTTGGGCAACCGTACCGTACGGCGGCGGTGCGGGGCCGCGGGACGCTCCGGACGGCCGGCGCGCAGCCAGCCGATCACCGGCGGGGAGACGCCGACGACGAGCAGGACCAGCATCACGGTCCGGGCGCCGACCGCGGCGGCGTACCCGCAGATCGCGAGCACGCCGAGCCCGCCGAGGACGGCCCCGCGCGGCACCACCCGGAGGAGGTCTCCGTTCGGCAGGTCGCGGCCGAGGCCGATGCTCAGGCAGACGGCGCCGACCGTGAACACGGCGACCAGGAACGCCGCCAGATTCGTCGCCGGTGACACGAACACCAGCGAGGTGACCACCCCGATCGCGGCAAGCAGGCCCACGGCCGCCCGCCAGATTCGCTCATAGCGCAGCCCGACGTCCACCATGCTCACCCAGTGCCCCATCACCCGGTCCTCCAACCGGAGTCCGACGGCTCCTACCCCAGTGTTACTCGCCGGACGGCTTGAATGAAGGCTGACGTGGCCGGTGGACGAGAATCTCAGTTTCCGGTTCGCAGTTGTTCGGTGATCAGCTGGCCGACCTGATCCAGTTCGATCAGGAAGCCGTCGTGGCCGTACGGCGAATTGATGAGGTGGAGCGGACCGGCCGCCGGGTGGGCTGAGGTGATGGCTCTGGACTGAGACGGTGGGTAGAGGCGGTCGGAGTCGACGGCGGCCACCACCGTCCGCGCCTTCAGGCCGGTCAAGGTCTCGGGCAGGTCGCCGCGGTCGCGGGTGATGTCGTGGGTGTTCATGGCGCGGGTCAGAGCGACGTAGGAACCAGGGTCGAAGCGGTTGCTGAGTTTGTCGGCATGATGATCCAGGTACGACTCGACGGCGTACCGACCTCCGGACAGCGGATCCTCGCCGGGCTGGGCGGCGCGACCGAAACGTGCGGCGAGTTCCGGTTCGGAGCGATAGGTGACGTGCGCGATCCGGCGCGCGATTCCGAGGCCGGCCATGGGTGCACGACCAGTGCCGTAGTAGTCGCCGCCCTGTCGGCGTACAGCAGCGGCCATTCCAGCGCGCGCATGCCACCCATCGAGCCGCCGATCACCGCCGCCCAGCGGTCGATGCCGAGCGCATCGGCGAGCAGCGCCTCGGCAGCAACCTGGTCCCGGACGGTGAGCGCGGGGGAAGCGACTCCCCCACGCCCGCCCGTCCGGGGCCTCGGTCGACGGCCCGGTGGTTCCCTGACAACCACCGAGCACGTTGGCCGCGACGACGTACCAGTCCGCCGGATCGAGGTACCGGGTCAGCCCGTCCCACCAGCCGGGTGTCGGCTGACCGGGACCGGCCGGGCCGACGACGTGCGCGTCGCCGGTGAGCGCGTGACAGATCAGTACGGCGTTGTCCCGGGCGGCGTTCGGCCGGCCCCAGGTCTCGTACGTGATCCGCACGCCGGGAAGCGTCGTACCGCTGTCCAGCTTCAGGTCCCCGACCTCGGCGAACTGCTTCACCAGGCCGGGCCTAGGCCTTGGCCGCCGCGAAGCCGACCTCGAGGTCGGCCAGGATGTCGTCGATGTGCTCGATCCCGACGGCCAGCCGCACCAGGCCGGCGGTCACCCCCGCCGCGGCCAGATCCTCCTCGGCGAGCTGGCTGTGCGTCGTCGAGGCCGGGTGGATGACGAGTGAGCGTACGTCGCCGATGTTCGCGACGTGGCTGTGCAACAGCAGCGCGTCCACGAACCGCTTGCCCGCGTCCACGCCGCCCTTGATCTCGAACGACACGACGGCGCCCGCGCCACGCGGCGCGTACTTCTGGGCCAGCTCGTACCAGGGCGACGACGGCAGGCTCGCGTACGCGACCGACTCCACCTCGTCACGCTGCTCGAGCCACTGCGCGACCTTGAGCGCGTTGTCGACGTGCCGCTCGATCCGCAGCGACAACGTCTCCAGGCCCTGGGCGATCAGGAACGCGTTGAACGGCGACGCCGCCGGGCCGAGGTCGCGCAGCCACTGCACGCGGGCCTTCAGGATGTACGCCAGGTTGCCGAGGTCCGACCCGACGCCGAGGTCACGCGCGTACGTCAGCCCGTGGTAACTCGGATCCGGGTTGTTGAAGCCGGGGAACCGCTCCGGGTCCGCCGCGTAGTCGAACGTGCCGGAGTCCACGATCACGCCCGCGATCGCGGTCCCGTGCCCGCCGAGGTACTTGGTCGCCGAGTGCACGACGATGTCCGCGCCGTGCTCGATCGGGCGGATCAGGTACGGCGTGGCGACCGTGTTGTCGACGACCAGCGGTACTCCGGCGGTGTGCGCGACGCCCGCGACGCCGGCGATGTCGAGGATCTCGCTCTTCGGGTTCGCGATCGTCTCGGCGAAGAATGCCTTCGTGTTCGGGTGAACCGCGGCCCGCCAGGACTCGAGATCGTTGGGATCCTCAACGAACGACACCTCGATCCCGAGCTTCGGGAACGTGTAGTGGAACAGGTTGTACGTCCCGCCGTACAGGCTGGGGCTGCTGACGATGTGATCGCCGGCCTCGGCGACGTTGAGCAGCGCGAGCGTCTCGGCGGACTGCCCGGACGCGAGCAGCAGCGCCGCCGTACCACCCTCCAGGCGGGCGATCCGCTGCTCGACCGCGTCCTGGGTCGGGTTCTGGATCCGGGTGTAGATGTTGCCGAACTCCTTCAGCCCGAACAGGCCGGCCGCGTGGTCGGTGCTGTCGAAGGTGTACGACGTGGTCTGGTAGATCGGCAGCGCACGGGCCTTGGTGGTCGGGTCGGCGGTCTGGCCGGCATGGACCTGCCGGGTCTCGAACGACCAACTGGGTTCGGTCATCTCGTCCTTCTCTCGGGTCACGGTGTGTGATCAAAAGATACTAATTAGATCGACTTACTGGTCTGCATCTCACGGAATGGACGGTTGCAATGCAACCGGTTGCATGGTGGACTCACCGCTATGACCCGCATCGCCATCGCCGGCGCCGCTCACCCGCACGTGGCCTACGCGACCGCGGAGGTCGACCGGTCAAGCGAGTACGAACTGGTGGCGGTCGCCGACCCGTCCCGCGAGACGGCCGAGCGCTGGGCCGGGCCGTACGACGCGAAGGTCTTCACCGACCACCAGGAACTGCTCCGCGAGGTCGAGCCGGACGTGGTGATGGTCGCGGGGATCTACGGCGACCGCGGCCGGGTCGTCGTCGACGCACTGAACGCGGGCAGTCACGTGATCGCCGACAAGCCGCTGTGCACCACGCTCGAGGAGCTCGACGCGATCGCCGAGGCCGCGCACCGTACCGGCCGGCACGTCACGCTGCTCCTGGAGAAGCGCTACTACCCCGTGACGCTCGCGGCCCGCGAGATCGCCGACCGGCTCGGCACGATCCACGGCGTCACGTCGTCCGGACCGCACAAGCTGAACCGCCCGACCCGCCCGGACTGGTTCTTCGAGCGCGAGCGGTACGGCGGCCTGCTCAACGACCTCGCCGTGCACGACCTCGACGTCGCACTCCTCTTCACCGGACTCACCAGCGGCACCGTGAGCGGCGCGATCGTCGACGGCCGGTACGGCGTCGCGACGCTGACCGGACCCGGCGCGCTGATCACCGCCGGAGTGGACTGGATGACGCCGGCCGGATCACCGATGCACGGCGACTACCGGATGAAGCTGACCGGCACCGAGGGCACGGCCGAACTTCTCTGGGCCCGCAACCGTCTCGTCCTCACCACCACCGACCTCGAGCCGCACGACGTCCCACTGCCGGCCGGCCACCGCCCCGCCGAGCTGCCCCTCAAGGCGCTTGCCACAGGCAATGAACCGGACATCAGCACCGAGCGCAGCCTGCTCGCCACCCGGCTCGCGCTGCTCGCCCAGCAATCCGCCGAGACCGGTGGCGCAGCGCTGCCCTGGAACGCCGGCTGAGTGTCGTCCGCAACTGATCGGAGAGATCCCATGCGTTTCGCCATCATCGGTGCCGGTGTGATCGGCGCCGTGCACGCCCGCCTGATCGAAGCGCTCGGCGACGAGGCCGCCCTGGTCGCGGTCGTCGACCGGGACCTCGACCGGGCCGGCAAACTCGTCGAGCAGTATGGCGGGCACGCGTACGCGAGTGCCGCCGAGGCGTACGCCGCGGAGCAGGTGGACGCGGTCGCGATCTGCCTGCCGAGTGCCCTGCACGCGGACAACGCGATCGAGGCGCTGCAGGCCGGCAAGGACGTGATTGTCGAGAAGCCCGTGGACATCACGCTCGCGGCCGCGGACCGGATGATCGAGGCGCAGCGAGCCACCGGCCGTACGGTCGCCGTGATCAGCCAGCGCCGGTTCCAGCCGCCGGTGACGCAGATCCGGTCCGCGATCGACGGCGGTGCGCTCGGCCGCGTCACCTCCGGGATCGCCGAGTCGGCGTTCTTCCGCCCGCAGTCGTACTACGACGGCGACGACTGGCGCGGAACCCTCGCGGTCGACGGCGGCGGCGCCCTGATGAACCAGGGCATCCACGCGCTGGACCTCCTGGTGTGGATGCTCGGCCGCCCGGTCCAGGTCAGCGCGCAGACCGGCCGGCTGGCGCACGACGGCATCGAGGTCGAGGACCTCGCCGGCGCGTCGATCCTGTTCGAGAGCGGGGCGATCGGGCTGCTGCTCGCCAGTACGGCCGCGTACCCGGGCCGTCCGGTGCGGCTGACGATCCACGGCGACCAGGGCACCGCGATCCTGGACGACGACGAGCTGGCGTACTTCTCGGCCGCCGATGCCGAACGCCCCGAGGCGCCGGTCCTCGACGGGCCGGCCGGCTGGGGTGCGACCGAGCTCGCGCACCTCGCGCAGTACCGCGACTTCATCGCCGCCGTCCGCGAAGGGCGCGAACCGGCCGTCACGGCCGCCGCCGGCCGCCGGTCGCTGGCGACCGTGCTTGCCGTCTACGAATCCGCCCGCACCGGGCGCCCTGTCGAACTGGAGAGCTGATGCGCATCGCCTTGGTAGGGACCGAGAACAGCCACGCCGATCACATCGTCCAGCACCTGAACGTCGACAAGCTTTCCGAGACTGCCCGCGTGGTCGCGCTGGTCGGCGACGACGAGCGCACCCGGAAGCTCGCCGCCGCCGGTGGGATCGAGCAGATCGTCCCGACCACGACCGAATTGCTCGGCAGCGTCGACGCGTTGATCATCACGAACCGCGACGGCGCGGCGCATCGCGAGCACGCCGTACCGTTCCTCGAGGCCGGCGTGCCGGTGTGGGTGGACAAGCCGCTGGCTGCCAGTACGGCGGATGCGCGGGCGATCCTCGACGCTGCGCAGCGCGGTGGCGCGCCGGTGACGTCGTACTCCGCGGTGCGGTGGGTCGCGGACGCCGATGCACTCGCGGCGAGTGACGTCGGCGAGCTGCAGGCGGTCACGGTGACCGGGCCGGCCGATCCGCACAGTGAGTACAGCGGGATCTTCTTCTACGGCATCCATGCGGCCGACCTGGCGCAGCGCTTGGCGCCGGGCGAGCCAGGGCCGGTTGAGGTCGAGCGGGTCGGGTCGACGGTTGTCGTGCGGTACCGGTGCAACGACGTGCTCGTCACGCTGCAACTCGTCAAGCCGACGGACGCCGGGCGGGTCCCGTTCCACGCCGAGGTCGTCGGGCGAACGGCGCTCGTGAGCCGCGACGTACAGCTGGACTCGGAGTATGTCGTACCGGGGCTGAAGGTCTTCCTCAAGATGCTGGAGACCGGCGAGCGCCCGCTCGACGACGCGACGATGCTGGCCCCGATCACCGTTCTGGAACAGGTGTGAAGCGACTCGTCGCGGCACTCACGTTGCTGCTCGTCGCCGGGTCGTTCACCCCCGCCGCGGCATCCGAGGTGGCGGTGGTCGCGCCGGAGATCACGATCGACTCGCCGACCGACGGTGCCGGTGCGGACGCCGGTGGTGTCACGGTCCGCGGGCACTACACCCAGGTGTCGGACATCCAGCTGGTTGTCGACGCGCAGCGGACCGTGCCGGCGACGATGGATGCCGCGACCGGGACGTGGAGTGCGAAGGTCTCGCTGAAGGACAGCAACGGGACCGTCGGAATCGCTGCCTACGGCAAGAACCTGGAGACGCTGTACAACCAGTGGTCGCCGTTCGTCACGGTGGACGTGCACAACCCGCGCGCTTCCAGGCCGGTAGTCACGATCACCTCGCCCGCGATAGGTGCGGCGCTGGGCGGGTCCCGGATCATGACCACGATCGCGGTCAGCTCCACTCGTCCGATCCGTCGGGTCGAGGCGCGGGTCAACGGTGGCGCCTGGCGGGCCGCGCAACGGACGGGCAGTGGCTATCGCGTGCAGTTCGCGGCCGCGAAGGGCTTCGCCGGGATCGAGGCGCGTGCGGTCGACGTCACCGGACAGGTCGGGACGTCAGCCACCACGTACGTCGGTGTCGACGGCGCGGTGCGGCCGGTGCAGCAGCGGTACAACCAGGATCGGGCGATGTGGTTGTGGGAGCAGAACTCGTACCCGGCCGTCTTCGACCGGACGGCGCGCGATCAGCTCGGCCGGTTCATGGACGACACCACCACGTACGGGTCGGATCCGATCCGTACGTTGTACGTCGGCGTTGCGGCGTACGAGGGGCGCGACATGCTGAAGGACTCGCGCGGTCAGGTGGCCGCGTTCGTTCGCTGGGCCCGTGGGCGTGGGTATCACGTGCAGGCGGTGATCGCGGGCGGGACCGTGCCGCCGTACCTGGGGGCGCTGCCGCAGTACCAGGACCGCGCCGTCGCCGAGTTCACCAAGGTGCTCGACTACAACCTCGCCGTACCGGCCGACGCCCAGTTTGACGGGGTGAACGTGGACATCGAGCCGTACCTGTTGCCGCAGTGGAAAGCGGCTGGGACGACGCTGCCGGCGCACTGGCTCGATCTGCTGGAGAAGTTCATGCAGTTGCGCGACGCGTCCGGTGAGCAACTGCTCGTCGGCCCAGCGATCCCGTTCTGGTTCGACAGCTCGGACTGCTGTACGGCGATCACCTGGCACGGCCGGACCGCGCCGCTGAGCGACCACGTCCAGGACCTCACCGACTACGTCTCGCTGATGGACTACACCGACACCGCGACCGGGATCATCGCACGCGCTGACCACGAGGTCGCGTACGCCGCGACGATCGGCAAGCCCGGGTCGGTGGTGATCGGCATCGAGACCAAGGACCTCTCCGGCACCGGCGACCCGGAGTCGGTCACGTTCTACGAGGAGGGCCGCGCCTACCTCGAGTCCGAGCTGGACAAGGTCTACGCCGCCGAGGCCACCGCCCCAGGCTTCGCCGGCATCGCCATGCACCACTACGGCAGCCTCCTCGTCCTCCCGAAGTAGCCCTCACGTACCTGCCGCCCCGGCCGTTCCACTCGTATGAACAGCTACGAGCGACGAGTGGCCGGGGCCGACTGGGATGCAGTGACGTCCGAGGTGAACGACCTCGGCTGCGCGCTCCTGCCGCAACTGCTGACGCCGGCCGAGGCGGCGGGCATCGCCGGGATGTACGACGAGGTGCGCAAGTTCCGGGCGACGATCGACATGGCCCGGCACCGGTTCGGCGAGGGACAGTACCGGTACTTCGACGCGCCGTTCCCGGAGGCGGTCGACGCACTGCGGCACGCGCTCTACCCGCGGCTGCTGCCGATCGCGCAGGACTGGTCCGCGAAGCTCGGCCGGGACGCGGAGTGGCCGGACACCCTCGACGAATGGCTCGACATCTGTCATCGCGCCGGCCAGACGCGCCCGACCCCGATCCTGCTGCGGTACGGGGCCGGCGACTGGAACGCACTGCACCGTGATCTCTACGGCGACAAGGTCTTTCCGCTCCAGGTCGTCATCAACCTCAACGAGCCCGGGATCGACCACACCGGCGGCGAGTTCCTCCTCGTCGAACAACGCCCACGAGCCCAGTCCCGCGGTACGTCGACGTTGATCCCGCACGGCCACGGCCTGGTGTTCACAACCCGTGACCGCCCGGTGAAGTCAGCCCGTGGATGGTCGGCGTCCCCGGTGCGGCATGGTGTGTCCGCGATCCGCTCGGGCCGGCGTCACACCCTCGGCCTCGTCTTCCACGACGCGAAATGACTATGCGGCTCTTCTGTCCGATGTGTGGGTGCTGATCACCCGATCCGGGAGCTGCGACAGATGGTCGTGACTCGTAGCCTGGTCCCACGGGCCGCAGGCAGCGCCCACACCTGCGTCATCAGGGTAGGTATCCGCTGCTCTTGGGGGTTCTTCGCTCGCACACCAACAGAGAACCCTCAACGCGAGCGGATATGCGTCAGGACAGCCGACTATCCCTTGACGCCGGTCAGGGTGACGCCTTCTACGAAGTAGCGCTGGAGGACGAAGAAGATCAGGATGATGGGGAGGATTACCACCAGGGAGGCTGCCATCAGGAAGCCCCATTGGGCGGTGTAGGTGGACTGGAAGCCTGCCAGGCCGAGTGCGAGGGTGAACTTGCTGTCGGAGGTCAGGTAGAGCAGCGGGCCGAGGAAGTCGTTCCAGACGCCGATGAAGGTGAAGATCACCACCACCACGACGACCGGCTTCGACAGCGGCATGATCACGCCCCAGAAGACCTTCCAGGGCGTCGCGCCGTCGATGTACGCCGCCTCGTCCAGCTCGTACGGGATGGTCAGGAAGAACTGCCGGAACAAGAAGATGTTGAACACCCCGCCGCCCGCGCCCGCGAACCACGCCGGCACCGTCAGCGGGATGAACGTGTCGAGGGCGCCGACCGATCCCCACATCACGAACGTCGGGATCAGCGTCACCGCGTACGGCAGCATCACGCCGGTCAGCAGCAACCCGAAGACCAGGTTCCGGCCACGCCAGCGCAGCCGCGCGAAACTGAACGCGGCCAGCGCGCAGGTCAGTACGGTCCCGGTGACCACCAGCACCTCGATGATCATCGTGTTGAGGAAGTACCGCGCGAACGGCTGCGACCCGAGCGCACCGCTGAAGTTCGCCCAGGCGAACGGCTTCGGGATCCACTCCGGCGGCGACACGAAGATCTGGTCGTCGCCCATCAGCGCGCTGCGCACCAGCCACGCGAACGGCGTCACCATGATCAGCGCGCCGGCCGCCAGCAGGATCCCGACCGCGGTACGCCGTACCACCGAACCGTCTCGTATCACCGGGCCGCTCCCATCTCGTAGTACACCCATCGGCGCGCGTTCCGGAACAACAGCACGGTGATCACCAGGACGATCACGAACAGCACCCAGGCGAGCGCGCTCGCGTACCCGATCTCGCTGTCGGTGAACGCCTTCGTGTAGAGGTAGTAGATGTAGAACTCGGTCGCGTTGTTCGGCCCGCCCTGCGTCATGATGTACGCCTGGTTGAAGACCTGGAACGTGCCGATCGTGCCGGTGACCAGGTTGTAGAAGATCGTCGGCGTCATGAACGGCAGCGTCACGTGCCGGAAGCGCGCCCACGTCCCGCCACCGTCGATCGCGACCGCCTCGTACAGCTGCCGCGGCACGCCCTGCAACCCGGCCAGGAAGATCACCATCGCGTTGCCGAAGCCCCACGTACTCATCAGGATCAGCGACGGCACGGCGCTGCGCTCGCCGTAGATCCAGCTCGACGTCGGCAACCCGCCCTGGCGGAGCATGCTGTTCAGCAGGCCGAAGTCCGGGTTGAAGATCCAGATCCACAGCACCGAACTCGCGACCGCCGGCACCAGCGTCGGCAGGTAGTAGACCGTCCGCCAGAACCCCTTGCCGCGAACGCCCTGGTTGACGAGCATCGCCACCGCGAACCCGACGAGCAGCGTCAGCGGTACGACACCGAGGGTGTAGTAGGTGGTGACGTTCAACGACTTCCAGAACAGCGGATCGTGCCCGAGCTGCTGGTAGTTGCCCAGACCAATGAATTTGGCCGGTGCGCCGATCCGCCAGTCGGTCAGGCTGAAGAACAGCGAGGCAATCATCGGGCCGATGGTGAAGATCGCGAAGCCGAGGATCGCCGGCGCGGCGAGCAGCAGGCCCCAGCGGCGTTCTGCCCGCATCAGCTGCCGTTGACCGGGTAGGTGCCCTTGAGCAGGCTGCCGTTCAACTGGCCGGCGAGTTTCTTCAGTACGTCGGCAGCCGGCGTCTTGCCCTGCTGGATCACCTGCACCGCCGGGGTCAGCACCTTGTCGATCGCCTCGATATTGCGGAGCTTCTGGTAGAAGTACGGCGCCGAGTGGTTGATCGTGTAGTCGACGCCCGCGGTCCGGTACTCGGCCGGATGCGCGTCGTTCTTCGTCCAGACGTCGATGTCCTTGGGGTCGGTGTAGTACCGCTTCTCCAGCGGCATCCACAGCCCGCTGCTGAACAGGTCGACCTTCGTCGGGTTGTCGTGGAACAGGTACAGCTCGACGGCTTCCTGCTCGTGCTTGGTGCCGGCGAAGATCGCGGTCGCACCGCCGAGCGTGATCGTCATCGGCTTGTCGTACTTCGGCAGCACCCCCATCCCGAACTCGAGCTTGCCCTGGGCAAGATCGAGCAGCGTCCACTGCCCGTCGATCACCATCGCCACGCGGCGGGTCTTCAGCTGCACGGTCGTACTCGGCGCGTTGTTGCCGAGCTGTGCCGGCGTCGGCGCGACGCGGTGCTTGTACATCAGGTCGGCGAGGTTCTGGAACACCTCGATCGCCTCGGGGGTGTCCAGCATCGACTTGCGGCCGGTCTCGTCGGCGAAGTTGATGCCGCGGCTGAGCAGCAACGGCTGGTAGACGGTCGGGCCGAGGCCGGCGGAGACGCCGTACTGCCGGATGCGCTTCGGGTCGAAGCCGTCCTCGTCCGGGTGCTTCCCGTTCTGGTCGATGGTCAGCTTGTAGGCGTTCTGGACGAACGTGTCCCAGTTCCACGCCTTGTCCGCCGCGGCCGGTGGGGTCTCGACCCCGGCATCCTTCAGCGCGGCCTTGCTGTACCACAGCGCCATGATCTCGTTGGCGCTCTGCGTCCCGTACGTCTTGCCCTTGTCCCACCAGAAGTACGTGCCGGGCAGGCGGTTCGCGAGGTCCGGGTACTTGTCGAAGTACGGGTAGAGGTTGACGAGTTTTCCCTGCTCCGCAAGGCGATAGCCCATCGGGGCCTGCATGTAGCAGACGTCGGGCTGCCGATTGCTCGCGACCAGTGCGTTGAGCTTGGTGTCGTAGTCGGCCGGGGTGAACACCGGCTTGACGGTGACACCGGAGTTCTCCTTCTCGAACGCGTCCAGCATGTTCGAGATCGCCTTCTGTTCCGCGGTCGATCCCCAGAACATGAACTGCAGGTTCTTGGACCCGCCGCCGGAGCCGGAGCCGCTGTCCCCCAGCGACTTCCCACTACAGCCGGCCAGCCCGGCGAGTGCGGACAGCCCGCCGAGTTGCAGCGCGCGGCGACGTCCGATGGTTGCTGACATGAAGCCCTCCTCGGGCGGTGAGCACGGCCACCGAAACACGGCGGCAACATGTTTCCTGACAATAGGAGGCGGGCCGAAACTGGTCAAGGGTCAACGTTGTAACAAGAGCGGATCGGCGCACCGGCGGGTATGGTGTGTTTCCGGAAACACGGATCTGAGGAGGTCGATTGAGCCAGGAACGACGGGCAACGGTCCGCGACGTCGCGGCCCGCGCCGGGGTGTCCCCGGGCACGGTGTCGAAGGCCCTGAACGGCACCGGCCAGATCAGCGAAGCCACCCGGGACCGGATCCGCCGGGCCGCCGAGGAGGTCGACTTCCGGCCGAACGCCCTGGCCCGCAGCGTGTTCGAGCGGCGCAGCTACACGGTCGGGATGCTCACCACCGACAGCTTCGAGCGGTTCAGCGTCCCGGTGATGCTCGGCGCCGAGGACGCGCTCGGGGCCGGCCGGATCTCGGTGTTCCTCTGCGACAGCCGTGGCGACCCGATCCGCGAGCGGCACTACGTCGACGTACTGCTCGGCCGCCGGGTGGACGGCTTCATCGTCACCGGCCGCAACTTCAACCGCCGGCCGCCATTGGCCGGCGCCGGCAATGTACCGGTCGTCTACGCGTTGACGCCGTCGGCCGACGACAACGACTGCTCGGTCGTCGTCGACGACGCCGCGTCCGGACAGCTGGTCGCCGAGCACCTGCTGCGGATCGGCCGGACCCGGATCGCGCACGTCACCGGGCCGGAGCGCTTCGACCCTGCGCGCCATCGGCATGCCGGTCTCACCTCGGCCCTGGGCGCCGCGGGTCTCGAGCTGACCGGGATGGCGATGTACGGCGGCTGGACCGAGGCCTGGGGGCGGCAGGCGACGCACATCCTGTTCCGCGAGAACCCGGACATCGACGCGATCCACTACGGCAGCGACCTGCTCGCCCGCGGCGGTGCGGACGCGCTCCGCGAGCTCGGTCGCCGGATCCCGGAGGACGTGGCGATCACCGGTACGGACAACTGGGAGCTGATCGCCGAGGGCGCCCGCCCTCCACTGACGTCCGTCGACCTCCGGCTGGCCGACGTAGGCCGAATCGCCGCCCAACGCCTACTGGACGCCATCGAAGGCCGCCCCCACGCAGGCCTAGAACAAGTCCCGTGCCAACTAGTGGTCCGCGCCTCCACCGACGAGACGGCAGGTTAACCCCTCCCGTTGCCCCTTCATCCCCTTTACACCGCGGACGAAGGGGCCATTTCGGAGGTTCACTACTCAGGTTGCGAGCGGGAGCCAGACCTTCATCGGGCCGAGCTCGCGGTTGCCCCATTGGTAGTACGGCACGGCCGTGATGCGGAGGGCGTCGCCCAACGCGGCGGGTTCGTCGGCGTACAGGCCGGTTGACGGCTGCCACGCGGCGCCCGTCCCGGTGACCTGCGGCGGACCGTCCGCTGCCGGGATCTCGCTCAGCGTCGTCGCGGTCAGCGCCAGGTCGTCGACAGGCGCTGTGTGATCGGCCTGCTCGACCGCATAGAGCAGCGGGCCGCGGCTGATCGCGACCGAACCCCGGATGCCCTCGACGCGTGGATGACCGTGCAGGAGGCGCGGCGACATCGGCAGCGTGAGCACAAGGCGATCGCCCTGCTGCCACGCGCGCCGTACCGTTGTATAGGCGCCGGGCATACCGGGAATCGCCTCACCGTCGGCCACCACAACCTCCGCACCGGCCGCCCAGGAAGGGATCCGCAAGCTGATCGCCGTGTCGGCGCCTTCGTCGACGGTGATCACGATCCGCCCGGAGACCGGGTAGTCGGTGCTCACCGTCAGCCGCAACTCGCCGGCCCGGATCGACCCGGCAGCGTACTGATGCAGCTGCACACCATCCTCGTTGCTCGTAGCAACATAATGCTGCAGGGCAGCGAACGTCCGCATCAGGTTGGTCGGACAGCAACTGGTCCCGAACCACGGCTGCCGGCCGTTGCCCGGAGCCCGCTTGTCCGCGTCATCAGAATCGGCGCGCACCTGCAGCGCATTCACATAGAAGTACTTCGACCGGTCCAGCGAAACCCCTGGCAGTACGGCGTTGTAGAGCTGCCACTCGATGAGGTCGGCGTACCGGGCCTTGCCGGTCGCCAGGAGCAGTCGCCAGCTCCACTGCACGCTCGCGACCGCCGCACAGGTCTCCCCGTACGCGATGTCGTTCGGCAGCTCGTACGGATTGCCGAACGACTCACCGTCCCAGCGGCTGCCGAGGCCGCCGTTCACGTACATCTTCGTGCCGACCATGTTCTGCCACTGGGTCTCGAGCTTGGCGAGCAGGTCGGTGTCCCCGGTCTCGATCGCGACATCGGTCGCACCGGCAGCGAGGTAGATCGCACGCACCGCATGGCCTTCGGGCGTGGTGGTTTCGCGGACCGGGATGCGGTCGGACAGGTACGCAGCCCGCCCCGGGTGGTCGGGTGCGAGGATCGAGCGCCCGTGCGCGTCGACGAAGTACTTGGCCTGGTCGAGGTAGCGCTGCTCGCCGGTCGCCCGGTACAGCTCGACCAGCGCGAGCTCCGCGACCGGATGCCCGCAGAAGCCTTCGCGCTGCTCCGGCCCGATGCCGAACGTACGGTGCAGGTGATCGCCCGCCCGGCGCGCGACGTCGAGCAGCTCGGTCCGCCCGGTGGCCCGGTACTGCGCGACGGCGGACTGGATCATCGCGCCCATGTTGAAGATCTCGTGGTCGAAGTCGAGTTGCCCGTACCGCTCGTCGCGCTGCCCCGACTGCACGAACGTCCCGAGGTAGCCGTCGTCGTCCTGCGCGGCCGCGATCAGCGCGGTCCGGCTCTGCAGCCACTCGGCGAGCCGGGGATCCGTACTCTGATCAGCGTCCCGGCCGGCCTCCCACGCGACCGCCTCAAGCCACTTGTAGGCCTCGCCGTCTTCGTAGTTCGGGCCGTGGTAGTCGGCCCCTTTCACCCCCTCGGCGACGTTCCGGAAGTTCGCCCACTGCTCGTCGAGGTGCTCGGCGCCCTTGGGGATCGACACCGTCGCGTTGGTTGCCTGCAGGTCGCCGAGAAAGCTGCCGGCGAGCTGCACGTCGCGCAACCCGAGCGGACGCAGTGCGGTAGCTGCCACCGGCGCGGCCGGTCCCTGGTCTGTGGTCGTCACCGTCCCATCCTGACAACCACGGAACGGTTCCGGCAACATGTTTCCGAATGTTTCCTAGGATTCGCTGAGATCCTAGGATTCGCTGAGTTGGGTGCAGATGTCCCAGGCCGCCTGCTGGACGAGGGCGGCGGTCTCCGGGTCGAGTCCCTTGACGGGTGCGGTGATGCCGACCGGGTCCTCGTTCAGCAGCGCAATCAGGAAGACGCACGCGCCGAGGTAGCTGCCGGCGAGCGTCGGGTGGCTGTTGTCCGACTCGTGCAGCACCGGTTCGTCGTACGTCGCGAGGAACCGCTCCCAGACCATGCCGACCGGGATCAGCGTGCCGCCGAGCTCGCTCGCGGCTCCGCTGTACGCGTCAGTGAGCGCCTGTTGCGTCTGTGGCGCATTGCTCCGCGCCCAGGTCATGTAGAACGCGGTCCGCGATCCGGCCGCGGTGATCGCCTTCGCGAAGTCGCGGGCGCTGTCCCGGAACCGGGCCGGGCTCTTGATCGGCAGCGTGCTCTGCTCCTGCAGTACGACGACGTCGTAGCCACCGGTCGCGATCGCGTCGAGGGCCTTGCCCGCGTTCAGGTGCTGCCGCAGCGAGGCCCCGCCGGCCGAGATCACCTTGTGGTCGATCTCGATCCCGCGCTCCGCGGCCAGCCCGGTCAGCAGCTTGGGCAGGTTGTTGTTGGACGTGAAACTGTTCCCGACAAAGAGAATCCGCACCCCCGCACGCTACTACCAGCCCCCGGCAACCTGCACTCAATCCGGTTGACCGGTCGCGTACAGGACTGTTGGCTGGCGGGGTGAATGGGCTTCGGATCGTGCCGGTGGGCGACGACGTGACGCTGCTGGACTGGCAGCGGGTGCACAACGAGATCATCCCGACGGCGCCGCTGTCGGTCGACGAGATCCGCGAGCGCCGTACACGGAACGTCCTCGAGGTCGCGTACGACGGCGACGTACTGGTCGGCTGCTCCACCGTCCGCCCGCCGTCCGCCGAGACGTCCGCGGCAGTAGTGATCGCGCGGGTGCTTCCGGCGTACCGGCGGCGTGGTTTCGGCGCGGCGATCTACGAGCACTGCCTGGCGCGCGGGCGGGAGCTCGGCGACGGCATCGAGACGCACATCCTGAGCAGCAACACCGACGGGCTCCGGTTCGCGAAGGCGCACGGTTTCGCCGAGGTCGAAACGTACCTGCTGCCCGGTGACACCGTTCCGTTCGTCGAACTACGGTTGTGACCATGCGTTTTTCCGTGAACATTCCGAACTTCGGGGACTTCGCCGATCCGCGGACGGTCGCGCAGGTCGCGGCGGCCGCCGAGGAGGCCGGCTGGGACGGGTTGTTCGTCTGGGACCACGTGGTGCACAGCAAGCAGCAGCGGCGCGGGCAGGCGTTCGGCGATCCGTGGATGCTGATGACCGCGGCGGCGCTGGCGACGTCCCGGATCAAGCTCGGCCCGCTGGTCACACCGGTCGCGCGGCGGCGGCCCGAGCAGCTCGCCCGGCAGGTCGCGACCCTGGACGGGCTGAGCGGCGGGCGGGTGATCTTCGGCGCCGGCCTCGGCGGGCCGATCGACGACGAGTTCGGCAGCTTCGGCGACACCACCGACCCGAAGGTGCTTGCCGAGCGGCTCGACGAGGGCCTCGACCTGCTGACGGCGTACTGGTCCGGTGACCGCGTCGACCACACCGGCAAGCACTACCGGGCCGACGACGTGGAGTTGCTACCGGCAACAGTCCAGCGCCCGCGCCCGCCGGTCTGGATCGCCGGCTACTGGCCGCGCAAGGCCCCCATGCGCCGCGCAGCCCGCTGGGACGGCGCCGTCCCGCTGTTCCGCAGCGCCAACCACGGCAATGCCCCAGCGGTCGAGGAACTGCGCGACCTGATCGCGTTCCTGGACGCCCAACGCACCGACCAAACCACGCCGTACGACGTCGTCGTCGGCGGCATCAGCCCCACCACCCCCGCCGCCGCCCGATCCCTCATCGCCCCCTTGGCCGAAGCCGGCGCCACCTGGTGGGACGAACGTCAACTCATCAACGGCCAGGACTTCTACCGCCTCCCCCCAGTCCTCAACCGCATCAACCAGGGCCCACCCACCATCTGAGATCGCCTCGAACGAGTACCTCGACGCGGTGCCCGACCTGGCGATCGCGTTGCCGGTCACGACGAAGGACCGCGGCTGGCCTCATCACGTACGGCTGAGCGGCGCCAAACTCACGCTACGCAAGGCCAGTTGGGCTCTGACGGAGCAGCCGCGCGCCATCACCCGTGACCGGGTGAGCCGGTCGGCAGGCCAGGTCGACACCCACTGCCTGGACGAGCTCGACCAGTGGCTGCGTGATTTCCTCGATCTGTACTGAACTTAAACTGCTGGTATGAGTGATGAGTTGCCTGCTTGTTGTGCGCCTTCGCGGGGTGGGGAGGTGCTGCCGCCTCCTGGGGTGCCGGGTGGGCGGGGGGTGCACTTGGTGGAGCAGGTTGTGGTGGCGGGTGGAGTGTTCTCGATGGGGAACGGGAACGGCGACGAGAACGCTGGTGACGGTGAGACGCCGGTGCATCAGGTCGAGCTGGCGGGGTTCAGCATCGACGCGACGAGCGTGACGAACGCGGACTTCGCGCGCTTCGCCGACGCCACCGGATACCGCACCGAGGCCGAGACCTTCGGGTACTCCGCCGTGTTCCATCTCGCGCTCGCCGCCGAGCCGGACGAGGTGATGGGCCCGGCGTCCGGCACCCCGTGGTGGGCCGGTGTCCGCGGCGCCGACTGGCGGCACCCCGGCGGGTCGCGCTCCGATCTCGACGGGCTCGACGACCACCCCGTCGTGCACGTGAGCTGGAACGACGCGACCGCGTACTGCAAATGGGCCGGGCGGCGGCTGCCGACCGAGGCCGAGTGGGAGTACGCGGCCCGCGGCGGCCTCGAGGGCAAGCGATACCCGTGGGGCGACGACCTGCTCGAAGGCAGCGACGACTGGCCGTGCAACATCTGGCAGGGCGAGTTCCCCCGCAAGAACACCGAGGAGGACGGCTTCCTCACCACGGCCCCGGTCCGGACCTTCCGGCCGAACGGCTACGGCCTGTGGCAGATGGTCGGGAACGTCTGGGAGTGGTGCGGCGACTGGTTCGGCCCGCGGTACTACAAGTTCTCGCCCGGCGAGAACCCGGCCGGCCCGTCGCTCGGCGCGGCGCGGGTGATGCGTGGCGGCTCGTACTTGTGCCACGACTCGTACTGCAACCGCTACCGCAACGCCGCGCGCTCCTCGAACACCCCGGACTCCTCGATGGGCAACGCCGGGTTCCGCACCGTCAGTCTGTGACCGGCACCGCCTCCGACGCCCGCAACCCAGGTGTCGTACTGGCCACTGCAGCCACCGCCGCGATGCACAGCAGAGCACCCGAAGCGAGCGACGCGACAGGTGAGGTCAGCTGCGCCACGACACCACCCCGCAGGTTGCCGAGGTCAGGCCCGGCCTGACCGACGATCTGCTCGGCGGCGCTGACCCTGCCGAGCAACTCGGTCGGCGTGTGCAGCTGGACGATCGTGCTGCGGGACACCACAGCCACCGTGTCTGCGGCACCAGCAACCGCCAGGCACACCAAGGCGAGCCAAGGGACCGGCGAGAACGCGAACAACAACAGGGCAATCCCCCACGCCGCCGACCCACACAACATCACCAGCCCGTGCCGCGGCAGCCGGGTGAACGTCCCGGAGAACAACGACGCGGCCACCCCGCCGACGGCGATGGCGGTCAGGAACAATCCGAGCGTCCGTGGGTTGTTGCCGAACCGCTCCGCGTTGATCACCGGGAACAGGCTGATCGGCATCGAGAACACAGTCGCGGCCAGGTCGGTGATCAACGCACCGCGGATCACCGGCGTCGCGGTGATGAACTGCAGCCCGTCCAGTACGCCGCGCAGACCGGGCTTCGCGGACGTCTCGATCTGCATCCGCGGGAGGCCGAGCACGCCGTACAGCGCCGCAAGGAAGCTCACCGCATCGATCAGGTAGCAGACGCCGACACCCCACGCCCCGATGATCAGCCCGCCGAGCGCCGGGCCGAGCAGCATCGCACCCTGGAACCCGATCCGGTTCAGCGCGATCCCGGCCGCCAACTGGTCCCGCGACAGCAACTTCGGCAGGACGGTCCGCGCCACCGGACCGGCGGTCGCGCTGAACGACGACTGGACGGCGATGAGCGCCAGCAGCACCCCGACCGGAACCCGGCCGAACGCCAACTGACCTGCCATCGCGGACGCGACCAGCAGCTGACCGATCGTGGTGACCAGGTAGATCCGGCGCCGCTCCAACCGGTCGACGAGCGTGCCCGCGAACAGCCCGAGCACGATCAGCGGCAGGGCCTGCGCGAGTCCGACCGCGCCGGTCCACGCCGGGCTGGAGGTCTGGTCCCAGACCTGGAACATCACCGCGACGAACGTCAGCTGACCGCCGAACCCGGAGAGCACCTGGCCGATCCACAGTCGCCGGTACGTCAGGACGCGCAACGGCCCGAGGTCGATGAACGCGCCCTTCACCGCAGCTTCTCCGCGATCCGGTCGTGGAAGCTCTTTCGCGCCAGGGCCGCCTCGACGTCCCGGACGACCTGGCTCATCGGGTACGGCAGCTCGGACTCCAGCTCGGCGAGCGCCGCCTCCGTCGCCTGCCACTCCGACGCCAGCAGCTCGACGAGCTTCTTGGACTTTGCGGTCAGCGTGACCCGCTTGCTCCGGGCGTCCGAGCCCGGCACGGTCCGGACCAGGCCGGCGGCGCGCATCCCGGACACCTTCTGGCTGAGCGCCGAGTGCGTCCGCCCGATCGCCGTCGCCAGCTCGGTGATGGTCAGCGGGCCCCGGGCCTGCAGCGTGAGCAGCTCACGGACGTACGCCGGCTTCAGGCCCTTGATCTCGCGGTCGGTGTAGATCCGGCCGATATCGCCGTCCAGCCGCTCCAGCAGCTCGTGCAACGGCCGCCACAGACTCGCCTCAGTGGGATCTTCCATGGCCGGATCATAACAGCACTTATATAAGTACTGTTACATCGGCCTGCCGCCTGCTCCGGGCCGCGATCCAGGCACCGGCGAGGCTCGCGGAGAGCAGGCTGATCACGGCGAGCGCGGCGAACCCGAACCGGGTGTCGGCGTGCCCGGTGACGACCGCCGCGATCAGCATCACGACGACCGTTGCCGCGAGCCCGTAGCCGTTGGCCAGACCGAACGCGTGGCCGACGCGGGACTCGTCCACCGAGGTCATCAGCAGCGAACGGGTCGCGATCCGCGACTGACCGAAGAGGAACGCGCCCAGCAGCACCAGCGCCATCAGTCCCGGTACGCCGAAGAGCGGCTGCAGAACGAGCATCGCACTACAGATCAGAAACCCACCGATGGCGAGTCTGAGATCCCCGAACCGCGCCGAAGATCGTCGATAGACAGCGGCCGCGAGCAAGAACCCGGCCCCACCCAACGCATCCGTGATCCCGAGCACCGCGGCGCCCCGATGCCACTCCCCTACGACCAGCACCGGCATCAGCGCGTTGAACACCGTCACCACGACAAGCCCTTGCCCGAACAGCATCGCCAATGGCGCCAAAGCCAACCCGGAGGATCGCCCAGCAGTTGCCAGGGGCAACTTGACGGACGCCTCCACCGGTCGACCGCGTCCGACTGCGGACACCAGCACGGCGGAGAGCGCGAAGGTGCAGGCGTTGAAGGCGAAGAGGGGTTTGGGACCGAAGTACTGGAGCGCCAGCCCGCCGACCGCGGCGGAGAGCAGCATGCCGGATTGCAGGGCGATCTCGTAGTGGGCGTTGAAGTGACGCAGCTGGTCGGTGGGTACGCGTTCGCGAATCAGCGCGGCACTCGCCGGAGCGAACTGGGCGGCGACGACCGCGAGCGCGAAGTTCGTCGCATAGACCAGCGGCTGCTGGGAGGCGCCGAGCGCGAGGCCGATCGGTAGCGCAAGGGCGGCCGCTGCACTCAGTACGTCGCAGAGCACCCACAGCCGGCGCCGGTCGAAGCGGTCGGCGAGACGTCCGAAGTACGGCGAGAGGACGGCCTGCGGTACGGCGACGGCGATGAAGAGCCAGCCGACGTCGAGCATCGACCCCTGCGCGCGGACCAGCAGCAATGCGGCGCCGAGCAGCTGGATGTTGTTGCCGAGGGACGTGATGAAGGCTGCCGGCAGCAGCAACCGTGGTCGCGAGGTCACGCGCTCAACGTTCGCAGCAAACCCTGACAGCCGATGGCAGCGATCATTTACGCTACCGCCGTTGCGGAAATCTGTTATGGTTCTTTTCGATACTGCAGTAGCGGAAAGGAGTCAGGGATGGTCGGGCGCGGAAGGCCGCGGGACGCCGGCGTCGAGGCCCGCGTACTGGAGGCCGCGATGGCCGAGATGCGGACCCGTGGGTACGACGGGTTGTCGGTGGACCGGGTCGCCGAGCGGGCCGGGGTGGCGAAGACCACGATCTACCGGCGCTGGCCGAGCAAGGCCGAGCTGGTGATGGCGATGATCACCGAGCTGACCAGCGGCGTGCCGTTCGATCCGAGTGGGGATCCGCGCGGCGACCTCACCGAGTTCGTCGCCGGGATCGCCGCCGCACTGGATGCCATCCCGACCACGCTGGTCGCCGACCTGGTCGCGGCAGCCGCCCGCGAGCCGCGCGTCGGCGAAGGCGTCCGTGCCCTCTGGGCCGACCGCCACTCCACCGTCGCCCGCGCCATCGCGCAGGCCCAGGCCGACGGGCTGATGCCCGCCTACGCCGATCCGCGCGTCATCGTCGACCAGCTCGTCGGCGCGCTGTACTACCGGCTCCTCGTCACCGGTGAGCCGATCGATCCCGCCTACGTGAGCCTGCTGCTGCTCAGCACGCTCGGACCGGAGCAGTCATGAAGAAGATTTTCGTTGCCCTCGGCATCCTTGTCGTGGTGGTCGCCGGCTGGACCGTGTTCACGGTCGCACGACCGTTCGTACTGCACACCGAGATCGAGATCGGCGCCTCGCCGGAGCAGGTCTGGAAGGCCCTCACCGACCGCCAGTCCTACCCGGACTGGAACCCGTTCATCGTCTCGTCGACCGGCGAGCTGAAGGTCGGCGAGACCATCGTCAACGTGCTGCGCGACACCAAAGGCAGCGAGACCACGTTCGACCCGAAACTGCTCGCGGTCGTCCCGAACCAGGAACTCCGCTGGATCGGCCGCGTCGGCCCCGGCGCGATCTTCGACGGCGAACACTCCTTCCGCCTCGTCGCACTTCCCAACGGCCGCACCCGCCTCATCCAGGAGGAGAAGTTCACCGGCGCCGCCGTCCCCTTCACCCGCTCGATGCTCACCAACACCATCAAGCCCCAGTTCGAAGCCATGAACCAAGCCCTGGCAACCAAAGCCACCTCTGGACCTAACCCGTAGGCCCCGGCCGCCGGCGGGTTGTTTCACCGGTGGCCTGTTGTAGCAGGCCATCGGCGACATAACCCGCCAGTGGCCCGGGGCGAGGGTTGTTTCTCAGGTGGTTTATCGATATACATGCGGCGTGGACCTACTTCGTCGTGCCGCGGAGGACGAGTTGCGCCGGGACGATGAGTTCCTGGGGCGTGGCGTTCGGGGTGCCGTTGAGCTGGGCCATCAGGAACGAGGTGATCGCGTCGGCCATCGTGTCGTGGCCGGGGTTGACCGTGGAGAGCGCGGGCACCAGGTAGGCCGCCTCGTCGATGTCGTCGAAGCCGACCACCTGGATGTCGTCCGGGACCCGCAGCCCGGCATCCGCGAGCGCCCGCAGCGCGCCCATCGCGACCACGTCCGTCAGCGCGAACACCGCGTCGAACGTGATGCCGCGTTCGCGGAGCGCCCGGATCGCGTCGTACCCGTCCTGCAGCCCGAACGAGCACCGGATGTTCAGCTCCGGATCGACCGGTACGCCGGCGTCGGCATGCGCGGCCACGTACCCGGCGGCACGCAGCGCGGGCATCGTGGCGGAACCGGACAGGTCGCCGCCGATCATCGCGACCCGGCGGGCGCCGTGTGCGAGCAGCTGTGCGACCGCCTGCCGCGACCCGTCGACGTTGTCCATCATCACGTGGTCGAACCGGGACGGCAGCGCGCGCTCCCCGATCATCACGACCGGCGCGTCGGTACGGAGCTGGCCGAGCTCGGCCGGGTCGAGGTCCACCACGCTCAGGATCAGCCCGTCGTACATCCGCAGGCGGGAGAACGCGACCGCGTCCAGCTCGCCCTCCCGGCTGGCGCCGGTCCGCTCGGTGACGACCCGCAGGCCGTGCGCCTCGAAGCGGTCGGCCAGCCGGCCGGCGAGCTGCCCGAAGTACGGGCGTTCCAGCTCGGGGACGGCCAGGCCGACGACGCCCGTACGACCGGCGCGCAGATGCCGCGCGGCCAGGTTGACCTGATAGCCCAGCTCGCCGATCGCCGCCAGCACCCGTTCGCGGGTCTCCGGACCGACCCGCGGCCGGCCGTTGATCACGTTCGACACCGTCATCGTCGAGACGCCGGCGAACCGCGCCACATCGGCCATCGTCACGACGCTCGATGCCTTGCCCATGCCGACCACTGTAAGGACCCAGGAGGGCTCCATGCCTGAAGCACGCGTCGTCATCGACCTCGACGTACCCGGTGCGACCATCAGCCGGCACCTGTACGGTCACTTCGCCGAGCACCTCGGACGGTGTATCTACGGCGGCTTCTACGTCGGCGAGGACTCTCCGATCCCGAACGTCGGCGGGATCCGGCAGGACGTGGTCGAGGCGCTCCGCGCACTGCAGATCCCGAACCTGCGCTGGCCGGGCGGCTGCTTCGCGGACGAGTACCACTGGAAGGACGGCATCGGGCCGAAGGCGGACCGCCCGTCGATGGTGAACACGCACTGGGGCAATGTCGAGGAGAACAACCACTTCGGCACCCACGAGTTCATGGCGTTGTGCGAGCTGCTCGGCGCCGAGCCGTACGTGAACGGGAACGTGGGCAGCGGGACCGTACGGGAGATGAGCGAGTGGGTCGAGTACCTGACCCGCGAGGGCGACAGCCCGATGGTGCGGCAGCGGAAGGCGAACGGGCGCGACGAGCCGTGGCGGGTGCCGTTCTGGGGCATCGGCAACGAGGCGTGGGGCTGCGGTGGCAATCAGCGCGCCGAGGCGTACGCCGACGTGGCCCGGCAGTACGCGACGTTCCTGAAGGACCACGGCGACAACAAGCTGTACCGGATCGCGGCCGGCGCGGCCGACGACGACCTCGCGTGGACCGAGGCGCTACTGAAGGCGGTCAGCTGCCTGGGATGTGGACGCGAGCCGAAGAACATCTTCCAGGCGATCTCGTTCCACTACTACACGGTCGCTGGGACCTGGGAGCACAAGGGCAGCGCGACCGACTTCACTCTCGACGACTACTACCGGACGATTGCGAAGGCGCAGGGCATCGAGCGGGTGATCCGGGCACACTCGTCGCTGATGGACGCGTACGACCCGGAACGGAAGATCGGGCTCGTGCTCGACGAGTGGGGCACCTGGTGGGACGTCGAGCCGGACACGAACCCGGGCTTCCTGTACCAGCAGAACGCGATGCGCGACGCACTCGTGGCGAGCCTGCACTTCGACGTCTTCCACCGGCACGCGGAACGGCTGGTGATGGCGAACATCGCGCAGACCGTCAACGTACTGCAGGCGATGCTGCTCACCGATGAGCAGGGCGGGCTGGTCCGGACGCCGACGTACCACGTGTTCGAGATGAACAAGGGGCATCACGACGCCCGGTCGGTACCGGTGCATGTGGTCGAGCGGCCGACGTACGACCTCGACGGTACGGCGATGGAGCTGGTGTCGGCGTCCGCGTCGGTGAAGGACGGCCGCGGCCTGGTGTCGCTCAGCAACCTGGATCCCGAGGCGACCCTGGAGATCGTCCTGGATCTGCGGGGCGCCGACATCCGGGAGTCGACGGGAAGGTTGCTCGCGGCATCCAAACCGCAGACGTTCAACACGGTGGACGCTCCGGACGCGGTGGCCCCGGTCCCCCTCACGGTGGAACCGGAGCCACGCGGCCTGCGGGTGACGCTGCCGCCGCACTCGTTCGCGACGCTCAGTCTGGCGTTGTGACCCGGATCTGGAATTCGTGGATCCAGTTCGCCGGGTTGTCCGGGTCGAACTGGAGCGTGACCTCGCGCGCGTACCCGTGACTGCGGTACCCGTTGTCCTCGATCCAGCGGGCCAGCGTCTGCATGCTGCGTTCGGCCTCGGCCATGTCGCCGTGGTGGACGATGGTTGCGGCCTGCGCGAGCTCCGGGAGCTCGCGCAGGTCGACCTCGGCCGCCTTGCTGTCGTCGACCGGTACGGCGGCGTGCACGCGGATCGTGTCGTTCTCGGCGTCCTCGTAGTACGCGAGCGGCGACCCGCACGGGTCCAGGCCAGCCGCGCCGAGGCGCTCGAACAGCTGGCCGAACAGCGGCTGGAGCACTGGGCCGATGTCCTCACCGTCGTAGCTGGGTGAGATCGCGGACAGCTCCGCGACCTGGATCGGGGCGATGCGCTTCAGGACGACGTCGTCGGTGGGCATGTGACCTTCCCTTTCGATGAGCCGGAGCCTCGCCTCGACACTCGTCAGCCGGGCCGTACTGCGGGCGAGCTCGTCCTCGAGCTGGGCCTGCCGCAACCGCAGCATCCCGCGCAGCTCCTCGGCCGACAGCTTCGCGTCGACGATCTCACCGACCTGCTGCAGGCTGAACCCAAGTCCCTTGAGCGCAACGATCCGGTTCAGGCAGCTGAACTGGTCGGCCGAGTAGAAGCGGTAGCCGGTCGCCTCGTCGACGACGGCCGGCCGCAGCAGCCCGAGGGCGTCGTAGTGCCGCAGCATCCGCGCCGAAACCTGCCCGAACGCCGCGAAGTCTCCGATGGTGAACATGCCCCCACCTTCCGGCTTGACACAGTGTCAAGGTCAACAGCCGACCTGCACCGAGTATCGCGGGTCAGGAGGTGGTGCGGGCGCGGCGGTCGCGGACGGCGCTGAGGGTGAGGCCGGTGATGACGAGGGCCACGCCGCCGGCGCCGAAGCCGGTGACCAGGGTGCCGCGGCTGCTCAGCCGGGCGTCGCACTGCATCGGCGTGATGCCCTCGTCGGGGCGAAAGACCGAGCCGCAGCCGTCACCGCCGGCGTGCACCGGGCGCACAGCGAGCACCACCCCGACGATCAGCAGGACAGCACCCACCGCGCCGAGGACCTTGCTCAGCACCGGCCGCCCTCTCCGGTACCAGGCCGAACGATCGCCAGGACCGACCACGAATGGTGGGTCAGATCCTCTGCGCGCACGTCTACTCCCTGCCACTCGGTACAATTCGCTCAGCTCGGTGAGATTTGATCAAATCTAACGCAGCTAGCAGCCGGCGCTGAAGTTCGGAACGGCCGGTCGGAGGAATCTTCACAGTGTTCTAACGCACCCAGCCGGTGACCGGTTCAGCCGCCGAGCAGCGCGCGTTCGCGGCGCTCCGCGACCTTGGAACCGGACTCGCGCCGCGCCATCCGGCGCAGTACGACCGGCGCCATCAGGAGGCCCACAACGGCCCAGAGCGTCAGGACGCCGGCCGTCTCGAGGTGCCGCCAGGACTCGCCGACCTCGACCGGCACGGCCGTGGGCGGCAGCAATGCGGACCGCATGCCGAGTCCCATCCAGTACACCGGTGTGAGCTGGCCGATCCACGCCAGCCAGCCGGGCAGCGCGCTGATCGGATAGAAGATGCCGGAGATCGCGATCAGCCCGAGCATCGGCAACTGGATCAGCCCCTGCGCCCGCGCGCTGGTGAAGACCGACCCGAGGATCGCACCGATCGGCAGCGTCGCGACGAGCCCCAGCAGCAGCACCCAGACCAGGGTGAACCAGTGCGCCGACCCGAGCGCGATCCCGTCCACCAGGATCAACCCAGGGATCAACAGGATCGCCAGGTCGACGATCAGCCCGCCCGCAACCGAGACGACCTTGCCGACGACGTACCCACGCACGCCGTCCGGGACCGCCTTCGCGCGCAGCAGCGTGCCGTCCTCGCGATCCGCGGTGAGTTGCTGGCTCATGCTGACCATGCCCATCGCGGCGTTCATCCCGAGGATGCTGGGCAGTGCGAGCGCACCGAGCAGCAGCCCGGTCGAGCCGAAGTCGCGATGCCGGAGGAAGAACAGTGCGACGAGCATCAGCGCGGGCCAGAGGAAATGGCTGAACAGCTCCGCGCCGTTGGTGAAGGACTGCCGCAGCTCGATCAGTCCGCGATTCCAGCCCGCCCTCATGACTGCTCCCGGACCAGTGCGAGGTACGTGTCCTCGAGGGACGCCCGGCGTACTTCGAGTTCGCCGAGCGCATCGCCGTACGTAGAGAACAGGTCGCGGACGTACGCGGTCGAGTCGGTGGTCGACGTACGGAACGGTTGCCCGTCGACCGTCCAGCGCACCTCGTCCTCCCCCGCGATCAGCTGGGTGAGCTGGGCGCTCGTCCCGGACGCGATGACACGGCCGGCCGCGAGGACGAGGATGCGGTGCGCGAGCTTGCTCGCCTCGTCGAGGTCGTGGGTGGTGAGCAGGATCGTGGTGCCCTGCTCGGCGCCGAGCCGGCGGACCAGCGCATGGAACTCCGAGCGCGCCTCGGGATCGAAGCCGATCGTCGGCTCATCGAGGAACAGAACGTCGGGGCGGCCAACGATTCCGATCGCGACGTCGAGCCGGCGCCGTTGCCCGCCGGACAGCGTCTTGACCTTCTGGCCGGCGGACGGAGTCAGGCCGACCGCTTCGAGCAGCTCAGCGGCCGGCCAGGGGCTGCGGTACGGGGTGTAGTACGACGCCAGGTGGTGCAGGAGCTCGCCGGCCCGCCAGTTGCCGTGGTCGCGCCAGGACTGCAGCACGATGCCGATCCGGGACCGCCAGCGCTCGTCGGCGGTGGCCGGGTCGGCGCCCAGCACCTCGACCCGGCCCGCCGACCGGAGCCGGAAGCCTTCGAGGATCTCGATCGTGGTGCTCTTGCCGGCACCGTTCGGCCCGAGCAGTGCTAGCACCTCTCCGGGACCCGCCTCGAACGTCACGTCGTGCAGTACGTCGGTGTCGCCGTACCGCATCCGGAGTCCGTCAACCATCAGAACCATGCGCCGAAGGTAAGTTGCGTTCACTCGATCGGCAATCATAAATCTCGGCTTGCTGATCACTAATGCCTGTAAAACATGGCATTCTGTGCAATGAGGCTGAGACGGAACGCAATTCGTTGCAATGAGCTGACGATGAACGCACGGAGGTCACCGATGCCGGGAGGCAGGCTGAGCCACCAGGACCGGCTCGAGATCGCGGCCGGTCTGGAGGGCGGGCTCGGGTACGCCGCGATCGCGCGGCAGTTGCGGCGGCCGACGTCCACAATCAGCCGTGAGGTCGCGCGGAACGGCGGCGTGGGCGGATACCGGGCCGACCACGCGCACTACGCGACGTCCGCGCGAGCACGCCGCCGAGCGGTCTCGCCGGCACGTGACGGCGCGCGCACGATCGATCCCCGGCACGCGGCCAATCAGCACGCGGCCGATCAGCGCGTGGCCGATTCGTGGCGCGCGGCGGTCGACCCGCGGCGTGAGTATGTCGAGCGGTTCGCGGCGATGATGGTCGACGGTGGCCTGCCCCGGATGGCGTCGCGCGTGCTCGCGCTCCTCTATACGTCGGACTCGCGGACCCTGACCGCGGCCGAGCTGGTCCGGGAGCTGCAGGTCAGCCCGGCCTCGATCTCGAAGGCGATCGGCTACCTCGAACGGGTCGGCATGGTGCATCGCGAGCCCGATCCGGTCCGGCGGCTGCAGCACTACGTGATCGCCGAGGACGTCTGGCTGAAGGCGTGGGAGGTGAGCGCGCGGACCAACCACAACTGGGCGGAGACCGCCGCCGAAGGGATCGAGCTCGTCGGCCGGGACACTCCTGCGGGCGAGCGCCTGCTGCACATGGCCGACTTCTTCGAGCGGCTCAGCGAGGACATGACCGGCGGCGCCGGCTTCCAGGACTGCCTGGCCGTGCTCGCAACGCTCTGGCAGGCCGACCAGAGGCTCGGAGCACCCGAGCTCGCCGCCGTGCTCGGTTGGCCGGTCCAGCGGGTGACCGACGCGCTCGACTACGCGGTGAAGAGCTCAGGGCAGGATGGTGCGGAGCAGGCGGCGGGTGAGACCGCCGTCGGCCAGGCCTAGCTCGACAAGGTCGTCGAAGATGAGCTGGTCGGCCGAGGCCGCACGGATGCCGGCGTCGAGGATCCGGTCGGAACGGCTGAGCTGGGCAACGAGTGCGGTGTCGCGAAGATGCCGGGAGAGCAGGCGCGACGTGCGGCGACGGTACGGCGTACCGGCGTCCCCGGAGCCGGCACGGAGTGCGTCCGCGATCGACCGGCCGGCCAGCAGACCGGTGGCGACCGCGTAATAGATGCCTTCGCCGGTCATCGGGTTGATCAGGCCGGCCGCATCGCCCGCCAGCAGTACCGGCCCGCGCTGTGGCCGCCAGTTCCAGCCGGCCAGCGGCAGGTGGTGGCCCCACCACGACTCGCCGCCCTCGGTCGCGCCAGGCAGCAGCTCTTCCAGGTGCTTCAGCAGGTCGGCCCGTGTTGGGCGGGTGCCGGCGAGCAGTTCGCCGTACCCGACGTTCGACAGGCCGTCGCCGCGGTCGAAGGACCATGCGTACGACGGTTGCCGACCGGGACCGTACGCGATCACTTGCGCCGCCGCCCGCTCCGGAGGGGTGGGCGCATACCCACGGATCGCCAGCGCGACCGGTGCGGGCTTGACGCCGAGCTCTCGCCGTACGATCGAATGCGCGCCGTCCGCGCCGACAACGAAGCGTGCGTGCAGGTCGTCCACCGCGACCGGCCCGCTGCCGATCGTCAGGTCCCGAACGCGGCGGCGGATCAGGTGCGCACCGGCCGCCTGCGCCGCCTCGACGAGGCGGTGGTCGAACACGGTCCGCGGGACCACCCACGTGGGCCGGGCGAGCTCGCGATCGACACCGGCCGCACCGCGGTTCAGTACGAAGCGGCGTACCGGCATCCAGTCGTCGAGGAGTCCCGTGACGCCGACGCCGGCCAGCAGGTCGAGGACGTGCGGCGCGATCCCGTCCCCGCACGCCTTGTCGCGCGGGAAGTCATGCCGGTCGAGCAGCAGTACTGACAAGCTCGGGTCTGCCGCCAACGCACCGAGGGCGGCCGACGCACCCGCCGGCCCGGCTCCGACAACGATCACGTCCCACATTCCGCACAGTGTGGCACCAGGGCGTGTCTCCTGATCCCGCGCCGTAGCGAGGAGGTGCTCGGTGCGGTAGCTCGGCGTGCGGGGGCGAAGGTCTCGATGCGGAGCATCGTGGCCTTTGCACCCGTGCGGCGAGGTGCCGTGCCGAGTGCCCCGCAGTAGGCGTGGGAGTGGGAGACACGCCCTAGGGCGTGGCCGATCAGGTGCCTGGGCGGCGGCCGGGCTTGTTCGTACGGCGGGGTGTGCGGCGCGGACGTGCCGCGCTCGGGCTCGGCGCACCCAGCGACGTGACCGGGCGGGCCTCGTCGGGGTCGACGACCTTGGGCGGCGGCGGGACGAAGACCGGGACGGTCTCCTCCTCATCGGCGATCGGCGGAGGTGGCGGAGGTGGCGGCTCGGCCCGGGCGGCCGACTCCTTACTTACGCGAGGGCGCGGCGCCGCGAGCGAGACCGCCGGGGCCGCGACCGCGGGGCGGTGCTGCTGATGGTGGCGGTGCGGGAGCCGGGTGCGCAACTCGAGGCCGAGCGCGTCGAGCAGTTTGCTGCAGGCAACGATCGAGAGGGCGACCGCGCCGACGGTGCAGGCCGCGAACAGCACCGACTGGCCGCCGGCCGCCCAGTTCGACGGATCGGTACGGACCATCGCGGCCACCATCGCGACCACGATCGCGTTGGTGATGCCGAGGGCAACGGCCAGGCCGACCGTACACAGCAGCACGCGGCGTTCCAGCCCGACGTCGTCGGCGGCGGCCACCAGGCCGGCGATCAGACCGGCGAGAACCGGCACTGTATAGACAAGTGCAAGGGTGAGGCCCGGGCTGGCGACGAGATAGAAGACGTCGAACACCAGCGCGGTGCCGGTCAGCGCGGCCGCGAAGCAGACCACCATCGGTGGATACGCGCGCAGCACCGTGACCGCGTCCGCGGGCACGGTCCTGAACATCCGCAAGGCCAGCAGCAACGACTCATCCCCTCGTTCTCACCCATTGTGCCGTTGCCCCGGCACCCTGAGTTAGATCAACGGTCAGCGAGTCGTGAAGATACGGATCCCCAGGCCATCACAATCGCCGTCCGACGAGGCGCGTCACGCTGAACCGCGCCGGCCGCCTGCAGTTGTGATGGCCCGGAGATCCGCTAGGCGGCGAGTTGGCCCGGCGCGAGCTTTTCGCGCAGGTCGTCGAGGATCCGGCGCAGGACCCGGGAGACCTGCATCTGGCTGACGCCGATGTCGCTGCCGATCTCGGACTGTGTCCAGCCCTCGATGAACCGCAGCTGCAGGATCCGGCGGTCCCGCTCACCGAGGTCGGCGAGCACCGGCTCCAGCATCTCGACCGTCTCCAGCTGGTCGATGCTCGCGTCGTCGTCGTCCGCGACCACGTCGGCCAGCGTCAGCTCGGCGTCGGCATCGCTCGGCCGGTCGAGCGACAGCACGTTGAAGCAGCCCTTCGCCGCGAGCGCCTGCTCGACCTCGGTCACCTCGACCTCGAGATGCGCGGCCAGCTCCACCGGAGTGGGCTCGCGGTTCAGTTCCTGTTCCAGCTCGGGCAGCTTGTTCGCGATCGTGCCCTGCATCTCCTGCAGCCGGCGCGGGATGCGGACCGTCCAGGCGCAGTCGCGGAAGTACCGCTTGACCTCGCCGCGGATGGTGGGGATCGCGAACCCGATGAACGGGGTCTCCGCCTCCAGCCGGTAGTGGTGGGCGGCCTTGACCAGCCCCAGGTACGCGACCTGTTCCAGGTCGTCGGCCTCGGCGCCGCGACCGCGGAAGCGGCGTGCGATGCCCTTGGCCATCTCCAGATTGAGTTCGACGACCTGCTCGAGAAGTTCCTGCCGCTCGTCCTCGGAGGTGCTCGCCGCCCGGCGTTCCATCAGTTCCCGGGTGGCTGTCTCACGGGCGGCCCGATCCGGCGCGCCCTTCGGGGCCGAAGCCCGCTCGATGATGCTCGTAACCATTGGTATGACCTCGCGACCTTGATGTCACGGCGTGGCACTTAGCTGAACCACGGTCATGCCTGCACCAGAACACGTACCCACCTCCGCGGAACTCATGCACGCGCTCACGGAGCCGTGAAAATCGTCACCGATCGCAACGGGCAACCGAGATCGAACGCTCGCTTGACCGCATCAAGATCACAACAAGTAAGGGTGCGGACACGTGACCGAAAAGTGTGTACGATGCAGATGCAAGCTCAGATGCACGTGCATCTGCCAGTGAAGACGGAAGGTGCAGCCCATGACAGACATCTACAACGGCATGGCTGGCAACGCGAACGGCGAGCTGATCTGGCGCAAGAGCCAGCGGAGCAACGCCAACGGTCAGTGCGTCGAGGTAGCGAAGCTGCCGGACGGCGGTGCCGCGGTGCGCAACTCGCGCTTCGTCGATGGCCCGGCGCTGGTATTCACCAAGGCTGAGATGGAAGCATTTCTCGGCGGCGTCCACGACGGCGAGTTCGACGACCTCGCCTGAGCACCACTTGTAACACTGCACGACCGCAACGCTGCAACACGGCAACACCCGAAAAGCAAGGGCCCCTTCGCCAGGCGAGTGACGAAGGGGCCCTTTCGTGTGCCCGGATCGCCCCGGGCCACCGGGGAGCGGCGGACCTGCAAACGACATGGAAACGCCAGGGCCGACTCTCCGGCGAGAGTCGGCCCTGGCGTGCCTGAGGGGCGGGTACGGTCCTACTGGACGGTGAGCGGCCAGAGCTGCTCGCTCGGCAGCTCCGAAGCCTTCCCGGTGGCCGCATTGTCAACGGTGATTCGCAATCCGGTGAACTTCGGCGTCATCACCCGCTGGTACCGTGACGCGCGGTCCGGCTCAGCGGCGTACTCGGCGATCAAGTGGTCACCCAGCCAGATCCGCACCATCTTCCGTCCTCCTCCTGTGGTCTCGGTGGTCATGGGGCCAGGCTCACGATCGGGTCACCGTCGAGTTGACGGACACCGCGCAACCAGCCTTCGAACGCCCACCGTTGCTGCTCGGGGCACCGTGCGACCAGGTCCTGGATCTCCCGCTCCGTCAGTTCCTCGGGCGCGCGGCCGCCGGCACTGACTGCGGTCCGCTCCACCACTTCACTGTCGTCGTTCATCGACTCGGGTTCCCCAACCAGTCATGCCAACGGGGGGCCGCTGGCGCTCTGTAGGACCGGCCCGCCGGATCACGTGATGTCACGTTTCGCACGATCCGGCTCACCTTCTGTGCATGAAACAATCATGGCGTCGGCACAGAGCGAATGCAAGCGCCCGATGCACGTGCATCGGCACGTTTTCCAATTCGAGACCACATCGACCGACTTCAGGCGTGATCTCGGGGGGTTCAAGGCCGTCGAACGGCGTTCGACGGCGATTTGGCCGCTTGTTATGTACTGACATAGTGGGCGTCGGCGCGTCGACTATGCTGACAATCCGTGACCATCGCTGCGGATCCCGAACTCGATGGCCGGAGCTTCGCCAGATCCGTCGCTCAACGTGCGATGATGTGCACTTGCGGGTGAGGTTGCGATGAGGACTGCTGGGGCCGCTGGGAGGTGGGTGTGACCGTGTCGGGCGCGCAAAGCGGGCCGACCGCGCTGCGGATCGTTCTCGGCGGGCATCTTCGCCGGATGCGGGTCGCGGCCGGTATCAGCCGATCCGACGCGGGATGGGAGATCCGCTCCTCGGAGTCCAAGATCAGCCGGATGGAGCTCGGCCGGGTCGGACTCCGCGAGCGCGACGTCAGCGATCTCCTCACTCTCTACGGGCTCGACGACGAGGAAGAGCGCGAGCGGCTTCTTGGTCTCGCGCGCGAGGCGAACAACCCCGGCTGGTGGCACCGCTTCGGCGACGTGCTGCCGAGCTGGTTCCAGTCGTACATCGACCTCGAAGGCACCGCGGAGCTGATCCGTCTCTACGACCTGCAGCTCATCCCCGGGCTGCTGCAGACGCCCGAATACACCCGCGCGGTCGTCCAGCTCGGCCGGGGCAGTGTCCCGACCGAGGAGGTCGAGCGCCGGATCGCGCTGCGCCTGCAGCGCCAGGAGGCGCTCACCCGGCCCGAGCCGATCCGTCCCTGGGCGGTCGTGGACGAGGCGGCCCTGCGCCGCCCGGTCGGCGGGGTCACCTGCATCGTCGAGCAGCTCGACCACCTGATCAAGATCTCCGAGATGCCGAACGTCACCCTTCAGGTGGCGCCGTTCGGCCTCGGCGGGCACGCGGCCCAGGCCGGCGCGTTCACCATCCTCCGGTTCCGCGAGCCCGACCTGCCGGACAAGGTCTACATCGAGCACCTCACCAGCGCGCTGTACCTCGACACTCCTGAGGAGCTCGACCAGTACACGGCCGCGATGGAGGCGCTCTGCGTCGCGGCTCCGCAGCCGGCCAAGTCCCGCGACTTCATCATGAACATCCGCAAGGAGTTCGAGAACTAGCTGTTGTCCGTCAGCCAGGTGATCAGCGGCTTCGTCGCCTGCCAGTCGGTACGGATCTGCGCGGCCAGGTCGGCCGTGTGGATGACGGGCTCGAAACCGTAGTCCTTGCCGACGCTCAGCGACTTGTGCCGGAGCAGGTCGATCCTTGGGTGGTCCGGGTCGTAGCCGCGCGGGCTGGTCTTGAGCTTCTCCCCGCCGACCGTCCAGCCGGCCTTCGCCAGCTTCGCGAGGATCTTCTCCAGCTGCTTGCCGCGGCGGTCCTCGTCGATGGCGGTACGGACCCGCGCCAGCCGTTCGGAGGTAGCGTCGTAGAACCCGGCACCGACGCGGACACCGGGCGCCGCCACCTGGACGTACCAGCCGGTGGCCGGCGCCACAGCGACGTACGCACCCTGATGCGTCTTGTACGGCGTCTTGTCCTTGGCGAACCGCACGTCCCGGTACGGGCGGAACAGCTTCGCCGTACCGAACTCCTCCTCGAGCTCCGCAAGCAGGTCCGCCATCGGGGCCCGCACCGACTCCTCGTAGACGTGCTTGTGCGCCGTCCAGAAGCTCTTGGTGTTGTCCATTTCGAGATCGTCGTAGAAATCCAGCGCCGCAGCCGGAAAGCCGGTAAAACTCATGCGGTAACAGTAGTTCGCCCGACAGATCGGACAGGCACCCCCATATGCGCGCGATCCAGGTCACCCAGCTCGGCGGGCCCGAGGTACTGGTTCCGCGGAGCTCGCGCTGCTTATCCAGGGGCTGATCGCGTGGCACGTTCTGCGGAAGAGCGCACGGCTCGGTTGCGGCGAGTCGGTCCTGGTGAACGCGGCGGCGTCCACGCCGGCCAAGCGCGAGCTGGCCCTGGAGCTCGGCGCTGACGTTGCCTTGGACAACGACTGGCTCGGAGGACCACCGGCAAGCTCGTACTCAGGCCGTGAAGAACGCGCGTACGTCGGCGGCCAGCAGCTCCGGTTGCTCGAGGGCCGCGAAGTGCCCGCCGTGCGGATGACTCGTCCAGCGGACGATGTTGTCGGTGTGCTCGACCTTGTGCCGCAACGGGATGAAGTTCTCGTGCGCGAGGTCGAGGACCGCGGTCGGCGTCCGGGACGGCTCGGGCGGCTGACCCCAGTACGCCGCGTGCGCGCGCTCGTAGTAGATCGCACCGGCCGATCCCCCGGTCCGGGTCAGCCAGTACAGCATCACGTCGGTGAGCAGCACGTCGCGGTCGATCGGCTGGTCGGACCACGCCTCGAACTTCTCCGCGATCCACGCGAGCTGCCCGACCGGTGAGTCGGTGAGCGCGTACGCCAGCGTCTGCGGCCGGGTCGACTGAAGGTCGGCGTACCCCTGCCGCTCGGTCGCGAACTCCTGCTGGCGCCGCCACGACGCCCAGGTCCGCTCCTGCTCGGCGGGATCCAGCCCAGCGAGCTCGGCAGCGGTCGGCTCGGACGTCGCGCCGGCACCAGGGATCAGATTCAAATGGACACCGATCACCCGCTCCGGATCGATCCGCCCGACCTCACGGGAGATCGCCGCGCCCCAGTCCCCGCCCTGTACGCCGTACCGCTCGTACCCGAGCCGGGTCATCAGCTCCGTCCACGCGCGGGCGACCCGCTTGAACTCCCATCCGGGCTCGGTCGTCGGACCGGACAGCGTGAACCCCGGAATGGTCGGGAAGATCAGATGGAAGTCGGTCAGCAGCGGCGCGATCGCGGTGAACTCGACGATCGAACCCGGCCAGCCGTGCGTGAACACGAGCGGGATCGCATCCGGCGACGCCGAGCGGAGCTGGGCGAAGTGCACCACCGCGCCGTCGATGACGGTCTTGTACTGCGGCCAGCTGTTCAACTGCGCTTCAGCGGCTCGCCAGTCGTACCCGTCCCACCAGTACGCGACCAGCTCCTGCAGGTACGCCAGCGGTACGCCACGGGACCAGCCGGCCGCTGGCAGCTCCGACGGCCAGCGCACCAGGTCCAGGCGTCGACGCAGGTCGTCCAACTCGCTCTCCGGCACGTCCAGCCGGAACGGTTCGATCGTCACCGACGCACCATGACACGAGGTGTCGGTCAGGCGCCGACCTTTTCGGACGTACGGTCCTTGACGACCTTGACCACGACGGCGGCGATCAGGCAGAGCACACCGACGCTGATCACGATCGTGGTCAGCGTGCTGGCGCCGTTCACCGCGTTGTCGCAGGCCATCGGCGTGATCCCCGCGGCCGGACGGAACGCCGAACCGCAGTCGACCCCACTCGCGGAGACCGTCCGGAACCCGAGCAGCGCGCCGCCGAGCAGCAGCACCACTCCGACGGCACCGAGCACCTTGTTCAGTGTGATCACGGTCTGTCCGGCTCCGCGATCCGGCCTGGTGTCGGGCCTGGTGTTGGGCATGCCAACAACCTGCCCCATGAGCCCCGTAGCACTTCGTTCACTCCTCTTCGTCGGACCACCCGGATCGAACTTACGGTCCGGTTCCCAGGGATCCCTACCCGTGCAGGGGGTCAGCACTGATTCTTCACACAGTCCTTACTCAGAACATGACCGCCTGTGACGGTGATCTCAGATCAAATGACAGTCACTGTCATCTGATGCGTTCCTCCAGATACACGGTGATCGGGTCCCCGGGCTGCTTGCCGAGCAGGGCCTGGAGCGCGGCCTTGACGGGCAGCTTGTGGGTCCCGTCACCGAGCGCCATGAACGAGCTCTCGAACGGGTGCCCGTCCATGGTTCCGCGCACCTTCACCAGCCCGCGCGTCCCGAAGTACTCCGCCGATCCGGCCATCTGCACGTAGGTCCAGCCGCCCTTGGCGTCGCTCTTCTGCAGCGGCGCGGTGAACGTCTTGTCCAGCTTGCTCATGGTGAGCTCCTCTCTCCATCCCTAGGTAGAGACAGCGACGGCGCTTTCGACATCCTCGGGCAACTTATTCTGGATGATGTGCAGATGAGGATCCGGCGGGCGGGGCAGAACGACGTACCGGCGGTTCTGGCGCTCCTCGATGGTGCGACCGAGTGGCTGGTCGCTCGCGGGTGGACGGACCAGTGGGGTACGTCGCCGCACTCGACGAGCCCGCGCCGCGTCGAGCAGATCACCGCGTTCGCCGCGGACGGCGGCCTCTGGGTGGGGACGCTCGACGACCAGGTGGTCGGGGCGCTGGCAGTCGGCGCGGCGCTCGACTACGTACCGCCTGCCACGGAGCCTGAGCTGTACGTCCGGCTGCTCGTCACCGACCGTGCGTCGGCCGGGCAGAACCTTGGCGGGACTTTGCTCGACCATGCGCGGGAGCTGGCCCGCGCGGGCGGCGTACGGCTGCTGCGAGTGGACTGCTTCGCGGGCGGCGACCAGGCGCTCGTCCGGTACTACGAGCGGCAGGGGTTCACGCGGGACGTCGAGTTCGCCGTACCGCGGGTCAATGCGCCGGACTGGCCGGGTCAGGTGCTGGCGCAGCGGTTGTGATGTGTCCTGTCGTGTGTACGGGGCCGTGGGAGTCGGTGCAGTGTTCGGAGCGGCCGGCGGTCGCGTGGTCGACCTGGAGCGTGGAGTGCGTCAGGTTGTGGCGCTCGGCAAGCACTTCCTCGATCCGCATCCGGATCTGATGGCAGTCCAGGCCCTCCGCGACCATGATGTGCGCGGACGCGGCCGGTTCGCCGGAGGTGATCTCCCAGACGTGCAGGTCGTGCACCTCGACGACGCCTTCGACGCCGCACAGCTCGGCGCCGAGTGCCTGCGGGTCGATCGCGGTCGGAGCGGCCTCGAGGAAGATCCGGCCGGAGTCGCGGACCAGGCCGATGCCGGCCTTCAGCATCAGGGCGGCGACCACGAAGGCGGCGATCGCGTCGGCCCGGGCGAAGCCGGTCAGCAGTACGACGAGGCCCGCGATCGCAGTCGCGACGAAGGCGAACAGGTCGTTCAGGATGTGCTGGAACGCGCCCTCGACGTTCAGGCTGGTGCGGTTCGCCTTGCTGATCAGCCAGGTGGCGAGGAGGTTCACCACGATGCCGACGACGCCGGTGATCAGTACGAGCGCGCCCTTGACCTCGGGCGGGTCGATCAGCCGGTTCACGGCCTCGTACACGAAGTAGACCGCGAGCAGGAGCAGGGTGATGCCGTTGGCCTGGGCGGACAGGATCTCGACCCGCTTGAAGCCGTACGTGAATCCGCCTGCCGGTGGTTTCGCGGCGAGCCGGATCGCGAGCAGCGCGAGGGCGATCGCGATCGCGTCGGTGAGCATGTGCGCCGCGTCGGTGACGAGCGCCAGCGAACCGGCCGCGAGACCGACGATCACCTCGGCGATCATGAATCCGACGATCAGCGCGAGCGCACCACTGAGCAACTTCCGGTCCGCGGCGGCGCTCACGCCGTGCCCGTGACCATGCCCGTGACCGGCGCTCACGGCTCCGACCTCTCCGGGTGGATGGCGTCGGTGTGCTCGGTGTGCGCGACGGCGAGGTCGAGCAACATCCGTACGTGCGCGTCGTCGAGCCGGTAGAACGCGTTCCGCCCGTCCCGCCGTACGGCGACCACCCGATGCGCGCGCAGCAGCCGGAGCGCGTGCGAAGTCGCGGACTCGCTCAACCCGGTGATCACAGCCAGATCGCAGACACACAGCTCCCCGTCGAGCAGCGCCACCAGCAACTTCAACCGCCGCGGATCCCCAAGCAGCCCGAACACATCCGCAGTGTCGACGACGTCCTGCTCCCCCGGCATCCTGGCATTGACACTAGCCACCCGCTCGGGATCCACCACCCGCACACCACAAACATCCAGCTGAACATCTGCAGACCTGTTCATATATTCAAGGTACGCCATCCGCCGTGCTCACGCCACCGGCCTCCCATGCGCCAGCTCGACAGGTAGAGCACCCCGAGACGCTGTACACAAACTCCAAACTCAGACTCAAGTGCACTACGTCCCCACCCAACACCTCCTGTCCATCTGCACATGCTTGAGGAGGTTGGATCTGTTGGTGGATGCGGTGGGTCAGGCGAGGCCTAGGCGGTAGGCGTAGGCGACTGCTTGGGCTCGGTCGCGGAGGTTGGCTTTGGCGAAGAGGTGGTTGATGTGGGTTTTGACCGTGGCTTCGCTGACTACCAGGTGGCGGGCGATCTCGGTGTTGGACAGGCCCTCGGCGATCAAGCGCAGGACCTCGAGCTCGCGGGGGGTCAGGCCGGAGTCGGGGACGGGGACCGGTTTGGTGGTGGTGCCTTCGATCAGGCGGCGTTGTACGTCGGCGTCGACGATCGACTGGCCGTTCGCGGCCGCCTCGAGGGCGCGGCCGATCGACTCGGCGTCGGCGTCCTTGGTGAGGAACCCGCGGGCGCCGGCCCGGAGCGCCGACAGTACCGAGTCGTCGTCGCTGTACGTCGTCAGCACGACGACCTCGGTGCGCGGATGATCCGTACGTACCTGCCGGGTCGCCTCGACCCCGTCCATCGTGGGCATCCGCAGATCCACGAGCAGTACGTCGGGATCGTGCTCGGCGACGAGCTGCACAGCTTCCCGCCCGTCGGACGCGGCCGCGATCACGTCGATCCCGGGCAGCAGCTTCAGCAACGTCACCAGCCCTTCACGCACCACGGTCTGGTCGTCCGCAACCACCACTCTGACACTCACGCCGGCACCTTCAGTTCGACCCGCCAGCCCGTCGCGGTCGGGCCGGCCTCCAATGATCCACCGACCAGGTCGGCACGTTCACGCATCCCGAGCAGACCATAGCCGCCCGCAGCCGCCCGCTCGGGCCGCTTGTCCTGCCGGTCCACAACAGTCAGCCGAACAGGCTCCTCGTACGACAGTTGCACCGTCACCGGCGCGCCCGGCGCGTGCTTGCGGATGTTCGCGAGCGCCTCCTGCAACGTCCGGTACAGCGTGCTCATCACCTCCGCCGGCAACTCCCGCTCCGCACCGGACACCTCGAGCTCCGCCGTCGCCCCGCTCTCCAGCCGGTACGCCGTGACCAGATCACCAAGCGCCCGTACGTCGGGAACCGCGTCCTCCCGCAACGCCGCCACCGCCCGCCGCGCCTCGGCCAGCCCCTCCGCTGCCAGCCCTTGCGCCCGCGTCACCTGCTCAATGGCATCCGGCGACGCGCCGTCGCGAGCCAGCATCAACCGCGCACCCTGCAGGTTCAACGACAACCCGGCCAATGAATGTGCGAGTACGTCGTGCACGTCGCGAGCGATCCGGGCCCGCTCAGCCAGCGCCGCGGCCCGGCCATGCTCCTCGATCGCGGCCTGCTTACGGGCCAGCGACACCTCGAGGTCTTCGAGCTGCTGCTCCCGCGACCGCCGGTTGACCGACGCCAGCGTCAGCGTCAGCAGCCCGAACCCAGCACCACAGGCACCGGGGATCGAATGCGTGGTGATGTACAGCGGCACGGTCGCGCCGACGATGCTGACGGCCACGACCACCCACTCCAGCCGCCCGGCGCGGAAGTACCGCACCGCCGCCCGGCTGGCCCAGAACGGGATCACGAGCATCGCGCTGGCCGGCAACGCGTACCACAGCAGGGATCCCGCGATCGTGAAGACGAGCATCCCGTAGCCCGCCGGCCCCGGCCGGTCGCCGTACCTCAGCCCGAACAGCGACCCGTTGCTGACGACAACGACCACGCCGAGCACGACGATCGCCCAGTACGGCAGCCGCTGGAGGTCGTCGCTACGAGCCGCAGCGACCACCGAGATGATCGTGATCACGCCCGGTGCAGCGCGCAGCAGCAGGCCGGGCACGGAGGTGTTCCGTGCCCGGCCTGCCAGCCGCAAGTTCATGCCCACATCATGCCCATATCAGGCGCTCTGGGTCGCCAGCGGCACGTTCATCGCCAGCGCCCGGCGGTAGACCATCGCGTTCTGGGCGCCGATCGTGATGCCGATGGTGAGCATGATCGCGGCCCGGCTGACCGCGCTGCCCGGCCAGAGCGCGGCGGCCGCGAACGACGTACCGACCCGCAGAGCGATGGTGAGCAGCCACAGGACCAGCGTCGCGGCGGTGCCCTTCTGGTACAGCCCCTGGTCGGTGCGGGTCAGCCGGACCGTCGCGCCACGAGCGAGGCCGAAGCCGAGCACGACGACGGCTTCGAGGGCGAGGAAGGCGAGCTCGCCGGTGCTCGCCGTGTGCACGACGGACGAGAGCGACGCGACGCCGAGGCCCAGCAGGATCACGGGCATCAGCACCAGCGACTTCTGCGTGACCAGTGAACCGGTCACCTGCCGGCCGATCACCCGTACCAGCACCACGACGCCAATCAGGATTCCGAGAACGGCCGACATTTCAGGTTCCTTCCGAGGAGGTTTCGTTGTTGACCACTACCCTCCTCCGAACCTGACTCCGGAGCGTCAGCCCCGAGGTGAGACCCGGGTGGATCCGGGCCTCAACCCCAGGGTTGACTCACGCCAGCGAGACCAACTCCAAGTAGTCGTCGGACCAGAGGTCCTCGCTGGCGTCCGGGAGGATCAGCACCCGGTCCGGCCGCAGCGACTCGATGGCGCCCTCGTCGTGCGTCACCATGACGATCGCGCCCGGGTAGCTGCCGACGGCCCCGAGAACCTCGTCCCGCGACGCCGGGTCGAGGTTGTTGGTCGGCTCGTCGAGCAACAGTACGTTCGCGCTCGAGTGCACCAGCCTGGCCAGCGCCAGCCGCGTCTTCTCGCCGCCGGACAGCACGCCGGCCGGCTTGTCGACGTCGTCACCGCTGAACAGGAACGACCCGAGCACGTTCCGGACCTCGCCGTCGGTCAGCCCCGGCGCGACCGACGCCAGGTTCTGCCGTACGGTGCCGGCCAGATCCAGGGTGTCGTGCTCCTGGGCGAAGTACCCGAGCCGCAGACCATGACCGGGTACGACACGACCTGCATCCGGCTGTTCGCGCCCGGCGAGGAGCCGCAGCAGCGTGGTCTTGCCGGCACCGTTCAGCCCGAGGATGACGACCCGGCTGCCACGGTCGACGGCGAGGTCCACGCCGTTCAGCACCTGCAGAGCGCCGTACGACTTCTTCAGACCGACCGCGGACAGCGGCGTCTTGCCGGACGGCGCCGGAGCCGGGAGCCGGATCTTGGCCACCCGCGACGCCCGGCGGACCGGGTCGAGGCCGGAGAGCAGCTTGTCCGCCCGCCGCGCCATGTTCTTGGCCGCGACCGCCGTCGACGCACCGGCCTGCATCTTCGCCGCCTGCGCGTGCAGAACCGCGGCCTTCCGCTCGGCGACTGCGCGCTCGCGCTTGCGCCGGCGCTCGTCCAGCTCCAGCTGCTCGAGGTACTTCTTCCAGCCGGTGTTGTGCACGTCGATCGTCAGCCGCTGCGGATCAAGATGGAAGACCCGGTTGACCGTTGCCCTGAGCAACTCGCGGTCGTGGCTGATCACGATCAGGCCGCCCGGGTACGACTGCAGGAACTGCCGCAGCCACAGCACCGAGTCGGCGTCGAGGTGGTTGGTCGGCTCGTCGAGCAGCAGCGTCTCGTGCTGCGCGAACAGGATCCGGGCCAGCTCGACGCGCCGCCGCTGCCCACCGGACAGCTGACCGATCGGCTGCTCGAGCGCGCGGTTCGGCAGGCCCACGCCCGCCGCGAGCCGTGCCGCCTCGGCTTCGGCCGCGTACCCGCCGCCCGCCTGGAACGTCGTTTCGGCGCGCGCGTACGCCGCCATGGCCTTCTCCTGGGCCTCGCCGGTTGCCGTGCTCATCGCGGTCTCGGCCGCGCGCAACCGGCGGACGGCGTCGTCGAGGCCTCGCGCGGACAGGATCCGGTCGGTGACGGTGACGGTGGGATCCGCGGCCCGCGGGTCCTGCGCCAGATAGCCGACCGACCCGGCGACGGTGATCTGGCCCGCGGCGGGGCGGGCCTCACCGGCCAGGGTCTTCATGAGGGTGGTCTTGCCGGCGCCGTTGCGGCCGACGAGCCCGACGCGGTCGCCCGCACCGACAGTGAAAGAGATGTCGGCCAGCAGCAGCTGAGCGGCGACGCGGATGTCAACACCGCGAGCGGTGATCATGATGGTTACTCTCCGTGATTACTAGTAGACGCACTTCACCTGTGGATGTGAGTGCGCCAGCTAGACACAGAGGCAAGTAGCCATGCGTCAACACTAACCGGAGCGGGCAAGAGCCGTCAGCTGATTTTCGCGGGCAGCTCAATCACGAAGCGGGCGCCGCCGCCGGGCCGCTCGGTGACGCGGATCGTGCCGCGGTGCCATTGGACGTGCCGCGCGACGATCGCCAGGCCGAGGCCGACACCGCGCCCACGGCCGGAGGTCTCGCCGCGACCGAACCGCTCGAAGATCCGGGCCCGGTCCTCGAGTGCGATCCCGGGACCTGCGTCGTCGACGGTGATGACCACGCCCAGCCCACCGGTGCGGACGCCGACGCCCTTGCAGCCGCCCGCGTGATCCTCGGCGTTCTCCACCAGGTTCGCGACGACGCGCTCCAGCCGCCGCTTGTCCGCGCGCAGGGTGAGGCCTTCGGCCTCGTGTTCCACGTCGGTGACCTCTCGTCCGGCAGCCGCGTCGGCGGCGGCCCGGACCAGGTCGGCGATCCGGACGGTCTCCCGGCTCCCCCGGTCCCCACCGTCGTCGCGGGAGATCTCCAGCAGGTCGATCACCAACCGCCGGAACCGGTCCAGGTCGTCGCCGAGCAGCTCGACCGGCTCCCGGACGGCGGCCGGCAGCTCGTCGCGGTGGTTCTGGATCAGCTGCATCGAGTTCAGCATCGTCATCAACGGCGTCCGCAGCTCGTGGCTGACGTCGCCTGCGAACCGGGCGTCCGCGGCCACCCGGCGCTCCAGGTCCGCGGCGGTCTGGTTGAACGACCGCGCGAGGCTCCCCAGGTCCTTGTCGTTCTCCGCCTGCAGCCGGGCGTCCAGCTTGCCGCGCGCGACCTCGTCGCCGACCCGCGCCAGCTCGGCGAGCGGCCGCAGCGCGAGCGTGCTCGCCAGCCGCCCGACCGCGATCCCGACCAGGGTGGTCGCGACTGCCGCCGCTACGAGCGTGATCTTCAGCGTGCGGAGCGTGCCGTCCAGCTCCGACAGCGGATGCCACTCGAAGAACGCGCCCCGCAGTCCGAGCCCGATCGGTACGCCGACCGCGAGCACCTGCTGGCCGCCGACGGTGATCCGCCGCTCCACCGCCGTACCGCCGAGAGCCGTCTGGATGACGTCCGGCGGCAGGTCGGACGGTTTCCCGGTGAGCGCGTACCACCGCATGCAGGTGACGGTCGTCTGGTCCGAGCAGGCACGCTCCAGGTACAGCATCGAGGCCGCTGCGTCCCCGGTCGGCAGGCTGTTCAGTACGGCCATGGGCAGCACGCCGTCCTGCAGCGTCGGGAGCGGGCACTCGGCCCGTTCGCGCGCGGGCTGACACGGTTTCGGTACGCCGTACAACCCGTACCGCAACGCGGTGGTGCTGTCCTCGGTCACCAGCCGCGCCGACTGCTCGCGCTGGTGGGTCAGGTAGTCCGAGACGACGCCCCAGGTCACCATCGCGAGCACCGACGACAGCCCCAGCGCCAGCAGGCCGTACGCCAGCATCACGCGGCCGCGGAGGGTGACTCGTCCGAGCAAGGTCAGCTCACCAGGCGGTAGCCGAGGCCACGGGCGGTGACGAGATGCTTCGGGCTGGCCGGGTCGCGCTCGATCTTCAGCCGCAGCCGCCGGACGTGCACGTCGACGATCCGGCTGTCGCCGAAGTACCCGTACCCCCAGACCTTCGACAACAGCTGCTCGCGGCTGAGCACCTTGCCCTCGGCGCCGGCCAGCTCGGCGAGCAGCTTGAACTCCGTCCGGGTCAGCGGCAGCACCTCGCCGTCGCGCGTCACCTCGGCGCCCGGCAGGTCGATGCGCAGGTCACCGACCTCGAGCAGCTCGGCCTGGCGCGCGTTCGCCGGCTCGACCCGCCGCAGCAGTGCCCTGATCCGCGCGGACAGCTCCTTCGCGACCAGGGGCTTGGTGACGTAGTCGTCCGCACCGGCCTCCAGGCCCGCGACCACGTCGTGGCTGTCGGTCCGCGCGGTCACCATGATCACCGGTACGTCGCTCGAGCGCCGGATCTCCCGGCAGACCGTGAAACCGTCCCGGTCCGGCAGCATCAGGTCCAGCAGCACCACGTCCGGCGGTTCCCGGCGCAGTGCGGCCAGGGCGTCGTACCCGTTGGCCGCCTCGGCCACCTGGTACCCCTCGTCCTCCAGGGCAAGTCGCAGTACCCGCCGGATCCGCGGTTCGTCGTCGACCAACAGCAGGCTGTGTGCCACGCAACCAGTGTCGCTCACCCGCAGGCCGTTGGGCGGTAACGGTTGTCATGAATCCGTCATCTTCGGGCGGGGTCGCGGTGACAACTCCTTGACGGTTGCGTGACCGCGGTTCCGGTCGCGGCCGGAAGTCCTAACTTCGGCGCTATCGAGTCCCGGAGGAGGACCAATGGCCAGAAGACGGCTGGCGGCATTATCCCTTGCCGCCGTTGCGAGTCTCACACTCGCAGCTTGCAGCAACGGCGGCACGACGCCGTCCGGATCCAGCACCGCCGGCACCCCGGTGAGCGGCGGGACGCTGAACATGCTCGGGGCGGGCGACGTCGACTACATGGACCCCAACATCAGCTACTACTCCCTGGGTTACACGAACCTGCGGATGTGGAGCCGGCAGCTGTTCACCTATCCGGCCGAACCCGGAGGCAAGAACACCACACCGGTGGTGGACCTCGCCACCGAGATCCCGAGCACCTCCAACGGCGGGATCAGCGCGGACGGGAAGACGTACACGATCCACATCCGGCCGGGGGCGAAGTGGGGCACCTCGCCGGCCCGTCAGGTGACCGCGGCGGACGTGGTCCGCGGCGTGAAGCGGACCGCGAACCCGGTGCAGCCGTTCGGCGGCATCCCGGACTTCGCCACGCTGATCGACGGCTACCAGGCGTTCCAGGACGGCTTCACGAAGGTGCCGAAGACGGTTGCCGGGATCAAGGACTACATCGAGAAGACCCCGCTGCCCGGGGTGGTGGCCAAGGACGACACGACGGTCGTCTTCCACTTGACCCGTCCGGCGTCGTACTTCGTCGACATGCTGACCATGCCGGCCTTCTCCCCCGCGCCCGTCGAGGGCCTGAACTACCTGCCGGCCAGTACGGAGCTCGGGAACAACTACCCGTCCGACGGGCCGTACAAGGTCGACAAGTGGGTGCCGACCAAGTCGGTCACGTACTCCCGCAACCCCGCCTGGGACCCGGCGTCCGACCCGGTCCGCAAGGCGTACGTCGACAAGATCGTCGTCAACGAGACCGTCAGCCAGGACTCGATCCAGCAGCAGCTGCAGACCGGTACGCCGAGTGCCGACATGGAATGGGACGTCGCACCGCCGGCGTCGCAGATCCCGGCGCTGCAGGCGAAGAAGGACAAGAAGCTGACCATCGGTGACACCGCCAGCTCGAACCCGTACGTGGTGTACAACACGGCCTCGCCGAACGAGAACAAGGCGATGCAGAACCCGAAGGTGCGGCAGGCGATCAGCTACGCGATCAACCGCGACAACATCCTGCAGGTGCTGGGCGGCAAGACGCTGAACCCGCCGCTGACCCACGTACTGCCGGACGTCATCACCGGGTCCAAGCAGATCGACCCGTACCCGTACAACCCGAACAAGGCCAAGCAACTACTGGCCGAGGCGGGCTACCCGCACCTGACGCTGAAGTTCCTGTACCGCAACGCCACCGAGGGCAGCAGCAAGTCCTTCCAGACGGTGCAGCAGGACCTGTCGAAGGTCGGCATCACGGTCACCGGCGTACCGTCGCCGAACGCGGACTTCTACGTGAAGTACATGCAGGTGCCGAGCGTGGCGCGACGTGGAGTCTGGGACCTGTCGCTGGCCGGCTGGGGCGCCGACTGGTACGGCAACGGCGCACTGTCGTTCTTCAACCCGCTGTTCTCCGGTGAGCCGTCGTTCCCGCCGGTCGGCAGCAACTACGGGCTCTACAACGACCCGGAGACCAACTCGCTGATCCAGCAGGCGATGCTCGCGAAGACCGCCGACGAGGCCGGCGCCCTGTGGGCCAAGGCCGACGCCCGGGTCATGGAGCAGGCGGCGTTCTTCCCGCTGACGAGCAACAAGCAGGCGAACTACCACGCCGAGCAGGTGCAGAACGCGGTCTACGTACCGAGCCTGCAGAACTACGACCCGACCAATGTTTGGCTGACCAAGGACAAGCAGGGCGGCTGACCTCATGGCTCTGCTTGAAGTAAGGGATCTTCGGGTCTCCTTCGACACCCCGGACGGCACCGTCCGTGCCGTCCGGGGGTTGTCGTACGACGTGGAGGCCGGCCAGACGCTCGCCGTGGTGGGCGAGTCCGGGTCCGGGAAGAGCGTCTCCACCCAGACCATCACCGGGCTCACCCGGGGCGCGACCGTCTCGGGGACGGCGTTCTTCGACGGTACGGACCTGATCACCGCGGACCAGTCGACGCTGCGCAGGCTGCGCGGCGACCAGATCGGGATGATCTTCCAGGACCCGCTGTCGAGCCTGCATCCGCAGTACCGGATCGGCTGGCAGATCGTCGAGATGATCCGCGCGCACGACCTGTCGATCAGCAAGCAGGGGGCCCGGAAAAGGGCCGCCGAGCTGCTCACGCTGGTCGGCATCCCGCGCGCGGCGGAACGCATCGACGATTATCCGCACCAGTTCTCCGGCGGGATGCGGCAACGGGTGATGATCGCGATGGCGATGGCGCTCGACCCGGCTCTGCTGATCGCGGACGAACCGACCACCGCGCTCGACGTGACCGTGCAGGCCCAGGTGCTGAACGTGATGCGCCGGCTCCAGGAACAGTTCGGGACCGCGATCATCTTGATCACGCACGACCTCGGGGTGGTGGCCGAGATGGCCGACGAGGTGGTGGTGATGTACGCCGGCGCGGTGATGGAACGCGCTCCGCGCCGGGACATCTTCTACCGCAACCACCACCCGTACACGCAAGGTCTGCTCGCCTCGCTGCCGGCCCGCAGCAATGATCGGCTGACCCCGATCCCGGGCACGCCGCCGAGTCTGATCAACCTGCCGAAGGGCTGCCCGTTCGCGGCCCGCTGCCCGCACGTGTTCGAGAAGTGCTCCGAGCCACCGCCGCTGCTCAGCGTCGGCGGCGATCCGCGGCACGATTCCGCGTGCTGGCTCCCTCACAACGTGGACGAGGCGGTGGCTTCATGAGTGAAGTACTCCTGAAGGTGGACGACGTCCGCAAGGAGTTCCCGACCCACTCCAAGGAGGTGGTGCAGGCCGTTGCCGGTGTCTCGCTCGAGGTGCACAAGGGCGAGACCCTCGGGCTGGTCGGCGAGACCGGCTGCGGGAAGTCGACGCTGGCCCGGTGCATGGCGCATCTGTACGACGTGACGTCGGGCTCGGTGTGGTTCGAGGGCCGGGAGATCACCAACCTGTCCCGGAAGGCGATGCGGCCGCTGCGCCGCGACGTACAGGTGATCTTCCAGGACCCGTACGGCTCGCTGAACCCGCGCCGCCGGGTCGGGTCGATCATCGGCGACCCGTTCGCCATCCACAACATTGCCACTGGCAACGAACGGAAGAAGAAGGTCCAGGAACTGATGGAGCTGGTCGGGCTGAACCCCGAGCACTACAACAGGTTCCCGGCCGAGTTCTCCGGTGGCCAGCGGCAACGGATCGGCGTGGCGCGGGCACTCGCGCTGCGGCCGAAGCTGGTGATCTGCGACGAGCCGGTGTCCGCGCTGGACGTCTCGATCCAGGCCCAGATCATCAACCTGCTCGCCGATCTGCAGCGCGAGTTCGACCTGACGTACGTCTTCATCTCGCACGACCTGTCCGTGATCCGGCACGTGAGCGACCGGATCGCGGTGATGTACCTGGGCAAGATCGTCGAACTGTCGCCGACCGCCGAGCTGTTCGGGCAGACCCGGCACCCGTACACCCGGGCGTTGCTGTCGGCGTTGCCGGTGGCCGACCCGGACACCGCCGACAGCCGTGAGCAGATCATCCTCGGTGGCGACATCCCGGCCGCGACGAACCCGCCGGAGGGGTGCAGGTTCCACACGCGGTGCCCGAAGGCGCGGGCCGACTGTGCCGCGGGCGAGCCGCCGCTGACCGCCGTACTCGGAGACACCGAGGACCACCGCACCGCCTGCTTCTACCCGTTGACGGTCGGAGAAGACCTCTCCACCGCCGTCCCCGATTTGAAGGCATCATGACGGTACTGATGTCGCGACTCCGTCGCGACGGGTCATGGGGCTGTGACTCCCGGTCTCCCCTCGTCGCTCCAGTCGCTTCGCTCCCTTCGCTCCTCAGTCCAGACCGGGAGGCCCCATGACCGCCGCGATCGAGATGGTGGATGTTGTCGACGAGCCCAAGGCGATCCAGGGGCGGAGTCCGTTCTCGCTGGCGCTCCGGCGGCTGCGCAAGGACAAGGTGGCGATGATCTCGCTGGTCGTGATCCTGCTGATCGTGCTGATGGCGATCTTCGCGCCGGTGTTCACCGCGCTCACCGGGCATCCGCCGAACGAGCAGTACCGAGACATCGGGCTGACCCCGGACGGGTTGCCGCGCGGGCCGAACGGGACCTTCTGGTTCGGTACCGACGACCTCGGCCGGGACGTGCTGGTACGGATCGCGTACGGGGCCCGGATCTCCTTGCTCGTCGGCGTGATCGCGACCGCGATCACGGTCGCGATCGGAGTCGTGCTGGGACTCGCGGCGGGGTTCCTCGGGGGGATCACCGACACGATCCTGGCGCGGCTGATCGACGTGGTGCTGTCGATGCCGTTCCTGCTGGTGGCGATCGCGCTGGTGTCCGTGACCGGGCCCAGCCTGAGCGTCACGGTGCTGGTGATCGGCTGCTTCAGCTGGGCGTCGGTGGCGCGGATCGTCCGCGGCCAGGTGCTGTCGCTGCGCGAACGCGAGTTCGTCGAGGCGGCCCGGTCGCTCGGGGCGAGCGACCGGCGGATCATGTTCGTCGACGTGCTGCCGAACGTGGCCGCGCCGGTGATCGTCTACACCACGCTGCTGATCCCGGTGGTGATCGTGGTCCAGGCGACGTTGTCGTTCCTCGGGCTCGGACTGCCGCCGCCGACGGCCGACTGGGGCGGGATGATCAGCGCGTCGCAGAACTACTACACGACCGCGTGGTGGTTCATCCTGTTCCCCGGCCTGGCGCTGCTGATCACCACGCTCGCCTTCAACCTCTTCGGCGACGGGGTCCGGGACGCCTTCGACCCCCGCGCAGATCGGAGCTGAACCATGGCCATGTTCCTGCTCCGCCGGATCGGCCACGGGATCCTGGTCATGTGGCTGATCAGCGTCGCGGTGTTCGCCCTGTTCTTCGTTGCTCCGAGCAACGTCGCGCAGACGCTCGCCGGCCGTCAGGGGACACCGGAGACGATCGCACTGATCAAGCACCGGCTGGGTCTCGACCTACCGGTCTGGAAGCAGTACCTGCACTTCCTCGGCAACGCGTTGAAGGGCAACCTCGGGTACGACTACTACCACCAGGTTTCGGTGACACACATCATCGGGCAGGCGCTGCCGATCACGGTGTCGCTGGCGATCGGCGCGTCGATCCTGTGGCTGCTGCTGGGCGTGTTCAACGGTGTCGTCTCCGCGATCCATCCGCGCTCGCTGGCGGATCGTGGGCTGACGTTGTTCTCGCTGTTCTTCTACTCGTTCCCGTCGTTCCTGCTCGGCCTGCTGCTGCTGTACTTCCTGTACTTCCGGCTCACGCTGGCAGGCTTCAACTGGTTCCCGGCCGGCGGGTACTCGCCGCTGGCCGGCGGCGTCGGGCCCTGGTTCCAGCACCTGCTGCTGCCCTGGGTCGCGCTCGCACTGTTGCTGGCGGCAACGTACACCCGGCTGACCCGCGGTTCGATGCTGGACGTTCTCGGTGAGGACTACATCCGGACCGCGCGGTCGAAGGGCATCCGGGAGAGCCGGGTGATCGTCCGGCACGGCCTGCGCAGCGCGCTGACGCCGGTGGTCACGCAGTTCGGGATCGACCTCGGGCAGTTGATCGGGGGCGTGGTCGTGATCGAGACCGTGTTCAGCCTGCCGGGACTGGGACAGACCGCGGTGACCGCCATCAACCAGCAGGACCTGCCGGTGATCATCGGCATCGTCCTGTTCGCCTCGGCCGCGGTCGTCGTGGCGAACATCCTGGTCGACATCGGGTATGCCGTGCTGGATCCGCGGGTCCGGCTGCACTGAACATCCAGGGTCCTTGGTCGGGTTGCCCTGGTGTACCGAAGGACGGGTAGTGGTGGGTGGTTTCGGCTCAGCGGACAGGATCGAAACGTTCCAGTGCCGACCACTACCCGTCCTTCGGTACGTTGTTCCCCATGATCGCCGTCTATGGTGCGGGTGGAATCGGCTGCTATGTAGGCGGCCGGCTCGCCGCGACAGGTACGCCGGTGACATTCGTCGGGCGGACCCGGATGGCGACCGAGCTGGCCGCGAACGGGCTGCGGCTGACCGACTACCTGGGCGCCGACCTCCGGATCGCTGGCGTAGCGTTCAGCACCACCCCGGCTGGTGCCGCCGACGCGGACCTTGTGCTGGTCACGGTGAAGTCCGCGGCCTCCGCACAGGCGGCTGACGAGCTGGCATCCGTACTCAAGCCCGGCGCTGTGGTTGTCAGCTTCCAGAATGGCCTGCGCAACGGTGACGTGCTGCGATCGAGGCTCGTGGAGCAGGTTGTGGTGTCCGGCATGGTCCCGTTCAACGTGCTGAATCGGGGCGGTGGGGTCTTCCACCAGGGCACCGAGGGCAAGCTCGACGTCCAGCAGGATCCAGCTCTCGCGCCGTACCTGGACGCCTTCGACCGTGCGGGCCTTCCCCTCACACAGCACGACGACATCGTCCCGGTGCAGTGGTCGAAGCTGCTGCTGAACCTGAACAACCCGATCAACGCGCTCTCGAACCTCCCGCTGCGCGACGAGCTGTCGCAGCGCGCGTACCGCCGCTGCCTCGCCGCCGCGCAGGCCGAGGCGCTCGCTCTCCTCGACGCGGCCGGCATCCGCCCGGCGCAACTCCTGGCGGTACCGATGCACCGCTTCCCCGCCGTACTGCGGATGCCCGACTTCCTGTTCCGCCGGCTCGCGAGCAAGGTGCTGGCCGTCGACCCACTGGCCCGTACGTCGATGTGGGAGGACCTGGAGGCCGGGCGCCCCACCGAGATCGACCACCTGAACGGCGAGGTCGTCCGGCTCGCAGAGTCGCTCGGCCGCGAGGCGCCGGTCAACGCCCGGCTGATCGCCTTGATCCGCGCCGCCGAGACCGCGCGGCGCTCCTGGTCAGGAGCCGGCCTGCTCCGGGAACTTCAGCGGTAGGTTCGCGCGCACGTTGATCCCCACCTGGCCGTACGTGAAGCCGAGGTGCTCGTTCAGCCGCCGCATGTTCGCGTTGCCCTGCTGCGTCCACGTGTAGATCTCGGTGATGCCGTGTTCGGCCGCCCACGCCATGCTCGACCGCTTCAGCGTCGACCCCACCGCCTTGCCCCGCCATTCCTGCCGTACGGCGGTGTAGGCGACCTCGGCGCGCTCGGGCCGGTCGGTGTCGAGCATCAGCCCCGCGACACCGATCACGTCGTCACCGTCCACGGCGAGGAACATCGCGGCCGGGTCGTTGATCCACTCGGTCGCCCACTCCTCCGGCGTCACGCGCAGCGGTGCGGTGGTGTCCAGGTCCGGCAGCGTCGGGATCGCGACCTGCTCGTACGCCTTCGCCCACAGCTCGGGGCGCTCCGCGACCGTGACGACGGCGTACTCCGTCGGGGTGGCCGGCCAGGGCTCGTCGGGCGCGATCGGGCGTACCTGCTCGACCTGGCGGAGGAACTCGGTGAAGCCGAAGCGCTGCGCGAACGCGAACGATCCCTCGTCGTCGACGCTGCAGCCGGCGATCGTGAAGCCCTCGGCCCGGGCATGCTCGGCCAGCTCGCGGAGCAGGGCCGTACCGATGCCGTGCCGGCGGGCCTCCGGATGGACCCGCGCCATCACGGCGGCGCGATCCTCCTCGTTCGACCGATCGGCCAGGCCATGGGCGACGACGGTGCCGTCCAGCTCGGCGAGCAGGAACAGCCGTTGCGGCGTGGCGGCCTGCCGGAGCTCGGCGACACTCGGCGCGCGCTCGCCGGGCAGCACGGCGAGGCGGATCTGCCGCCAGGCCTCGTAGTCGGCATCGGTCACGACCGGCCTGATCTGGATCATGGCGCCATTAGGCAGTCCGGATCGTGGGTCAAGCCAGTGATTTTAAGATGTGAGACAGACTTTCTCGTATGATGAGCAGATGGATGTCGTAGTAGTAGGTGGGAGCGTGGCCGGACTGCAGGCCGCGCTGACGTTGGGACGGGCGCGCCGACAGGTGCTGCTCTTCGACGACGACCGGGCGCGGAACCGTGCCGCGTCGCACGTGCACAACTTCCTCGGCGCGGTCGATCCGGCGCCGGGCGAGCTGCTGGCAACCGGGCGCCGGCAGCTTGCCGAGTACGGCGTCGAGGTGCGGGACGCCCGCGTCGAGGACGTGGTTGCCGACGACGACGGCTTCGTGGTCGACGGCACCCATGTCCGTACGGTCGTGCTGGCGACCGGCCTACGGGACGAGCTGCCCGACGTGCCCGGTGTGGCCGACGGCTGGGGTCAGTCGGTGGTGGCGTGCCCGCACTGCCACGGGTGGGAGGTGCGGGATCAGCCGCTCGTCCAGATCGGGATGCGCGGTGCGCCGGACCGAGGGGTGGCGCGCGCATTGCTGCTCAGCCGCTGGAGCGACGACGTGGTGTTCTGCACGGACGGCGACGAGCTCACCGATGCCCAGTCGTATCGGCTGTCGGTTGCCGGGGTGAAGGTGCGGACCGAGCGCGTGACCGAGGTGGGATCGGGCGTGCGGCTGTCCACCGGTGAGGACCTGGCGGCGCGGCGGGTGTTCGTCGTCGTACGGCAGCACCAGCAGAGCGACCTGGCCGAGCACCTCGGCTGTCAGGTCGCGGACGGTGCGGTCGTCGCGGACGGGAGCGGGCGGACCACCGTGCCCGGGGTCTACGCGGTCGGCACTACTGCCGTACCGGCGCTGCTCGCGATCGGTGCAGCGGGGCATGCCAGCACGGTGGCGGTCGCCGTACACAGCGACCTTCTGGAGCTAGAGCTGGGCGGCGGCTGGTAGCCGGGAACGATCCGCGACCGGCCAGTCGGCGGGGAGTCCGACGAGCTGGTCGAGTTGCAGGAGGCACCAGGGCGAGAGGTCCGGGATGCCTTGCACCTCGGGCCATTCGGCCCACCGGCAGGCGGCGACCTCGGCTGGGTTGGGGGCCGGGTCGCCGGTCCACCACGCTCGGTACACCGGGCAGATCTCGTTCTCGACCATGCCGGTCGGCATCTCGGCGCGGTACCTGAACTCGGGCAGCACCAGGTCCACCGCGTCCACGACAATGCCGAGCTCGTCCGCGAGCCGGCGCCGGACCGCCTGCTCGACCGGCTCGCCGGGGAGTGGGTGCCCGCAGCAACTATTCGTCCAGACGCCCGGCCAGGTGAGCTTGTGCAGCGCGCGCTGGGTGAGCAGCACCCGCCCTGCCGCGTCGACGACATAACAGGAGAACGCCAGGTGCAGCGGCGTCGCCGCGTGATGGACCGCGGCCTTCGCCTCGGTCCCGATCGCGCGCCCGCGCTCGTCCACCAGTACCACCCGCTCGTCGATCACCGGTCGAGCGTAATCGGATTCCGGCGGCCCCTCACGCCTGCTAGCCTCCCGGTGTGACCAAGCACTGCGTGACCTATCGACCGGCTCTGGGTGGAGCCGGCGTTCGGTAGTCCCGCAGTCGCAACACCCAGAGCCTCCGAGGCAGGAACCGTCCGGTTCCTGCCTCTTTCCGTTTCCCGGAGGCACTGGTGGTCAATCGAGGTGCCTCCGCTGTCTCGAGAGGAACCCCGATGAACTCTGTGATCGACCGGTTACGCAGGACCACCGACCTGATCGTCGGCGAGGACGACCTGCGGGAACGCCTGGAGTCCGGGCGGCCGCTGCGGATCAAGTACGGCGTCGACTGCACCGCGCCGGACCTGCATCTGGGGCACGCCGTCAACCTGTGGATGATGCGCCAACTCCAGGACCTCGGGCACCGGGTCGTGTTCCTGCTCGGCGACCTCACCACGCGCGTCGGCGACCCGACCGGACGCTCCACGACCCGCCCCGTACTGTCCCCCGAACAGATCGACGCGAACGCTGCCTCGTTCCTGGAGCAGGTGTCGCTGGTCCTGCGTACCGATCCCGAGGTCTTCGAGGTGCGCCGGAACTCCGAGTGGTACGACGCGATGCCGGTGGCGGAGCTGCTGACGCTGTTCGCCCAGGTCACGCAGGCGCAGCTGATGAGCCGCGACATGTTCCGGGTCCGGGTCGCGGCCGGGCGGGAGATCGCCGTCCACGAGCTGGTGTACCCGGTGCTGCAGGGGTACGACAGCTTCGCGATGCAGAGCGATCTGACCATCGTGGGTTCGGACCAGCTGTTCAACGAGCAGCTCGGGCGGCACTTCCAGCAGCGGCTGGGCGCGCCGCCGCAGGCGGTGATCACGACGACGATCACGCCCGGGATCGACGGTCACGCCAAGCAGTCCAAGTCGCTGAACAACTACATCGGACTGACCGACAGCCCGCGGGACAAGTTCGGCAAGCTGATGAGCATCCCGGACTCGCTGGTCGAGGTGTACGCCCGGGTGTACACCGAACTCCCGCTCGAGACGGTCGCCGCGCTCGCGGACGCCACCGGTCCGGCGGCACGCGACGCCAAGCTCCGGCTGGCCGCCGCGGTCGTCACCCGCTACCACGGCGCCGGCACCGCGAAGGCCGAGCTCGCAGCCTTCCGCCGTACGTTCACGGACCGCGCTCAACCGGGCGAGATCCCTACGATCACCGTCACGCAGGAGCGCCCGACCGTCCTCGACGTACTGCGCGCCATCGACCCGTCGGCCAGCAACTCCAGCCTCCGACGGCTGGTCCGCCAAGGCGCCGTCACCATCGACAGCCGGCGCCACGACGACCCTGCCGCCCCGATCGACCTGACCGCGCCGACGGTCGTCCGCTCCGGTCCGCGAGCCTGGCATCGCGTGATCGCTGGACCGCCACGCAGGCAGAAGTCCCCTTTGGAGGCCTGAAACCGCGCAAATCAGCGGGTTCTGCCTGCGTGGCGGTCCAGGCTGACTTCCAAGCGTGCCGAAGTGTCCCGCCGTCGGCCGGGATCGTGGCACGCTGGGCCGGTGACGATCCTGATTACCGGCGCGACCGGAAACGCGGGCGGCGCCGTTGTGCAATCGCTGGCAGCGCAGGGCATCCCCGCCCGGGCACTGATCCGGGCCGCGACGGAGCTGCCGGCCGGCATCGAGCCGGTGTACGGCGACCTGAATCGGCCGGAGACGTTCGCGGACGCATTACCCGGCGTGACCGGCATCTTCCTGCTGAGCGGCTATCAAGGACTCGAGGAATTGCTCGCGAACGCGGTCAAGTCCGGCGTACGCAACGTCGTCGTACTGTCCAGCAGCTCACTCGACGGCGAGCTGACGAATGCGGTCGCGGCCTATCACCACGCGACCGAGGAGGCCGCCCGGGCCGCGGGCGTGGAGTGGACGTTCCTGCGCCCGAACTCGTTCATGTCGAACACGCTGCGCTGGCACGACCAGCTCCAAGCCGGCGACGAGGTCCGCGTGCAGTTCCCCGACGTACCAGTGGCGACGATTCACCCGCGCGACATCGGCGACGTCGCGGCGCAGGCGCTGCAGGGCCGGCACAACGGCGAGATCCTCCGCCTGACCGGCCCGGTCGCGCTGACCCCCGCGGAACAGGTCGCGATCCTCGCCGAGACCCTCGGCCGCCCGCTCACGACGTACCCGATGACGCGCGCCGAGACCCACGCCGAGCTGAACGCGTCCATGCCCGAGCCCTACGCCACCGCCATCGAGTCCTTCTTCGCCGACGGCACCATCGACGAGACCTCGACCAACGACACCGTCCAGAACGTCACCGGCCACCCGGCCCGGACCCTCCGCTCCTGGATCGAGGAGAACGCGGCCCGCTTCGCCTGACCCCCTCCCCGGCCACGGCACCCTCACCGGAACCGCACTACCTGAGCGCGTCCAGGTACTCCGCGGTGCTGCAGGGCGTGCCCAGGCGCGGGAAGATCTGCATGACGGCGAACGCGTGGGCCTCGGAGCTGAGGCCGGTCATGGCGTCGGTGAGGAACAGCGTCTCGTAGCCGAGGTCGGAGGCGGCGCGGCCGGTCGACTCGACGCCGAAGTTGGTGGCGATGCCGGCCAGCACGACGTTAGCGATGCCGCGGGACTGGAGTTCGGCGTCCAGCGATGTGCGCCCGAAGGCGCCCACCGCCCGCTTGACGATCTCCAGATCGCCCGGCTGCGGCGCGGCCTCCGGCGCGAAGCCGCTGCCCTCGGGTTGCACATCGACGCCCGGTCGTTCGACCCGTACATTCACCACCAGGCCGCCGGCCGCGCGGGTCGCGGCGGCCGCCGCCACGGATCGTTCGAGGACCTCCGGACCGCTCAGCGGTCCGGTCTCCAGTTGGACGATCCGTGGCATCAGGTCGATCAGCACGAGTGCAGTACGGCGGGCTTCCAAAGGGTTCACGGAGTGAGCTTAAGGTTCAGCACATCCAGCCCGGCGAGGTAGCCGGTTGCGGCTGGGTTCTTGGCGGTCACGGTCAGAGCTAGTTGATGCGTACCGGCGGTCAGCTGAACGTTGCCTAGGTCAACCGTTTGGGTACCGACTCCGGACGCCTGGTAGCCGTCGAACGCGACGGCCGCTCCGCCGTCGACCTGCACGTCGAGGAGGCCGTAGTCGGCCGCTTTGGTCAGGGTGGTCGACAGCTGGTACGACCCGGTCGTCGGCACGTTGAAACCGAACACGGCCTTGTCGCCCACCTTTGCGCTGTGGATCCAGGCCTGTGCGCCGCCCGACCAACTGGCACCGCAGCAGTTCCCCTGCGGATCGACTGCGACCGTCGACGACACCGGCGGCAACATCGACTCGCCCTCGACCCGCAGCGTCGTACCGCTCGTTCCCGCCACCGCAGGCGACTTCGGACCGGTGTGGCCGGCGAGGTCCACGGCCGCGACGCGATACGTCCAGGTCTCGCCCAGCCCGAGTCCGTCGTGCAGGAATCCAGGCAGTGGGCTCGTCCCGAGCAGCTTCTCCGCGCCGCCCGCCCGAGCGCCGTACACCTTGTACTGCGCGATCCCACTCTCGTCCGCGACATCGTTCCACGTCACGTTGATCGCGTTGTCGCTTCGCCCGACGGCAGCGAGCCCGGCGACCGCACCCGGTGCACGACGGTCCACGTACGGCCGCGTGAGCGACTGGACGACGTACGACGACGCTGTCCACGCCGGTCCACTGGGCCGGAGCTCGATGTCCAGGTGGTCGCGGCCGACGGTGATTGCTGCGGGCAACTGGTAGTTGTCGTCCAGCCAGCGTTGATGAGTGTTGCCGAGCGGCTGGAGCCAGAGCCCTGAATCCTTGCCGTTGACAATCACCTGCACGGACTGCCCGGCATTGTTCTGATCGCTGGTACGGCGAAGAGTGACGCCCTGGTTGGCCGGATCGATCTTCGCGCGGAAGCGGACCGGGCCGGAGCTGGAGCGGACCTGGTCGGTAAGGGTGATGTTGTCGTGGTCACCTTCGTACGCGGCGCTGAGGTCCGCCTGCGTACCGGTGTCGGTGTACCCGTGCTGCTGCCGGCTCGCCGCGGACCCGACGTCGACCCGGTCGGTTTCGCGGGCACCGAAGCCGGCCGCCGTGTAGAGGAACGCCGTCGAGCCGTAGATCGCCGGATGGTCGTCCTGCTGCCCGTGCTCGATCCCGAAGTTCAACTGGTTCTCGAACGCGACCGAGTCCGTGATGTGCAGCCGCCACGCGCCGTCGCATTCGTTCGTGCAGAACCCGGCGCGGACCTCGTGCGCCGAGTTGCCGTGGAACGGGCTCGAGTACGTGCCGGCGTTGAAGTACCACCCGGACTCGTAGTAGTCCTCGGTCCCGGTGCCGTGGATGGCCGGCGTCCGCTCACCGTCGACGTACACCCGCTCGTCGCCCTCGAGGTACCCGCGAGTGTTGCCGTCGGCAAGCAGTCCCTCCATCGTCTGCGAGACGCCGACGAACTTCCCCCGCCCGACGACGTCCGCGAAGTTCCAGTCGCTGCCCTGCGTGGTCTCGCCGCGTTGCGAGATCGCGGTGAAGTAGCCGATCTTTCCGGTCGCCAGTTCGGCCGCCTTGCGCCCGTCCGCTGCGGATGTCACCTCGGCCTGTCCCTTCAGTGGGTATGCCGTGGTGTTCACCAGCTTGACCGTCGCACGGGCGACGTACGGCATCGGCCACCAGGACGAGTACCAGCCGTCGGGATCCATGGCGAAGAAGAGCGACCGGACCGGGTCCTCACCGAGACCGGAGCCGAAGAACTCGCCCAACGGGGCGTCGACGCGCTTCTGCCCGTCGACGGTCACCTGGACGCGAACACCGGCCAGCAGCGTGTCCGACGGCTTCACCCGCGCCGCGTCCGCGTCCGTCGCCGCGTACGCCATCGCGTGCTCGCCACTCCAGTTCTGCTGCGTGATCGCGTACCGGTGAGCCTGCTCGTCGGCGACGTGATTGGGGCCGACATCGAGGGTGTCAGTACGGCCTGCTGCGGAGTCCACCCAGTAGGCGAACTCGTTGAAGTCCAGGTCGGAGGAGACGAACTGGTTGGTGATCGTGATCTGCGACTTGCCCGCGGTCAGTGCGGCCGGCAGGTCGACGGACTGGTCGTACCACTGCGCGCCCTGCGCCTTGAGCGGCGCCCACTCGCCGGCCGGCGCACCGTCGACGAGGATCTTCGCGCGCTGGTTGCCGATCCGCAGGTCCATCCGCCGCGTCAGCCGTACGCCGGTGTTGGCCGGATCGATCTTCACGGTGAATGTGCTGCCGCCCAGGAACGCGCGGCCGTCGTCGGCGAAGCTCTTCAGGTCGAGCCCGACGATGTCCGGCAGCTTCAGCCGCAGGGCGCTCAGCTCACCGGGCCCGTACGCATCGGCCAGGGTGACCTGCTTGCCCGGGGCAACGTTCAACGGCGTGGAGGTCGTACGGGCGTTGGCGGCGGCCGGCTTCGGGTCCATGGTGCCGGCCGCGTTCAGCAGCGCGAGCACGTCCTCCGCCTTGTCGTTCGGGTCGAACGTCCTGATGCCGTTCGCATCCGGGAACTGGCGGTAGTCGACGTGGTAGAAGAGCGGGTTGGTCTGCGTGGTGATCCGCATCGAGGATCGGTACGGCATCGGGACCCGGAGGTAGACACCGCCGCTGGACTGGATGCCGTTCGCGACCAGTGGGTAGCTGAACGGTGCGCCGAGCTTGCCGTCGACGACGTCCTGCAGCGAACCGTGCAGCACCTGCTTGCCATCGAGCTCGACGGTGATCGTGCCGGTCCTGGTCACGTTGCCCTCGTCGCGGGTGAACCAGATCGAGGCGACCTCGCCCGGTCCACTGTCCTCGGCGATCACACAGCCCGCGTCGGTGGTTCGCAGGCACGAGTACGTACCGTCGAAGCCGTCGTTGTTCGTCCCGTCCCGTCCGAAGCTGGAGAACTGCTTCGTACGGACGCCGGTCTGCAACTCGGGAAGGCGGTCGAGCTGGCGGTAGACGTCCCATCCGACGGGACCGTTGTCACCCCCCGTCGACGCCGCGGCGGTAGCTGATACCGAGCCTGTCAGCAGCAGGACGGAAGACACCAGGAGTACGACGGCACGACGGAGCATGGGCGGTTCCTTCGTCATGGGAAATCGATTTCTGAGATGTCTACCACCGATGTTTGCCGATGAGAAGGCCTCAGGCAGACTGGACCCCGCACACAACTTCAGACTTTGCGGGAGATTCGATGAGCTCTGAGAAAGCCCAGATCGGCGTCACCGGCCTTGCGGTGATGGGCCGCAACCTGGCCCGGAACCTGGCGCGCAACGGGTTCCGCGTCGCCCTGCACAACCGGTCCCAGGCCCGTACGGATGCGCTGGTGAAGGAGTTCGGTTCCGAGGGTGAGTTCGTGCCGTCCACGGACCTCGCGGGCTTCGTCGAGTCGCTCGAGCTGCCGCGCCGGGTGATCATCATGGTCAAGGCCGGCGCCCCGACCGACGCCGTCATCGACGAACTGGTGCCGCTGCTCGACGAGGGCGACATCGTCGTCGACGCGGGCAACGCGCACTTCCTGGACACCCGGCGCCGCGAGGCCGCACTCCGCGACAAGGGCCTGCACTTCGTCGGCTCCGGAGTCTCCGGCGGCGAGGAGGGCGCGCTGAACGGCCCGAGCATCATGCCGGGCGGTTCCCCGGAGTCGTACGCCGCGCTCGAGCCGATGCTGACCAAGATCTCCGCGCACGTGAACGGCGAGCCGTGCTGCGTGCACGTCGGTCCGGACGGTGCCGGTCACTTCGTGAAGATGCTCCACAACGGCATCGAGTACGCCGACATGCAGCTGATCGCGGAGGCGTACGACCTGCTCCGGCACGTGCTCGGGCTGTCCCCGGCGGAGCTCGCGGACGTGTTCCGGGACTGGAACACCGGCGACCTCGAGTCGTTCCTGATCGAGATCACCGCCGAGGTGCTCAGCCAGACCGACCCGACCACCGGCGGTGCGTTCGTCGACGTCGTCCTCGACCAGGCCGAGCAGAAGGGCACCGGCCGCTGGACGGTCCAGTCCGCGCTCGACCTGGGCATCCCGGTCAGCGGGATGGCAGAGGCCGTCTTCGCCCGCTCGCTGTCCGGTGACGTCGTCCGGCGGGAGGCTGCCGCCGGCGTGCTGCCCGGACCGGCCGACGCGAAGGCGGACGTCGACCGGCAGCAGTTCATCGACGACGTCCGGCACGCGCTGTACTCGTCGAAGCTGGTCGCCTACGCGCAGGGCTTCGACGCGATCCGGGCCGCCAGCGACGAGTACGGCTGGGACATCGACCTCGGCGCGATGGCGACCATCTGGCGGGGCGGGTGCATCATCCGGGCGCGGTTCCTGGACCGCATCAAGGAGGCGTACGACCGGAACCCGGCGCTGCCGTCGCTGCTCGTCGACGACTACTTCCGGGACGCGGTCGCGAACGGTCAGGAGGCGTGGCGCCGGGTGGTCGCGACCGCGGCGACCGTCGGCGTACCGGCTCCGGGCTTCTCGGCCGCCCTGTCGTACTACGACGGTCTGCGGGCGGAGCGACTGCCGGCCGCACTGATCCAGGGTCTGCGCGACCTGTTCGGCGCGCACACCTACAAGCGTGTGGACCGCGAGGGCAGCTTCCACCTGGAGTGGTCCGGCGACCGCTCCGAGAGCACCCAGTAGACCGCGACCGCGGCAACACACAGGAAGCCTGCCGCTCCGACGCCGGCCACGTTGAACCCGTGGACGGCGTCGGAGTGGGCGGCCACGGTGCCGGCGACTGTGCTGAGCAGCGCAGTACCCAGTGAGGCACCGACCTGTTGGGATGTCATCACCATGGCTCCGGCCACTGCGCTGTCTGCGCCGGCCCCGAGCGTTGCGGTGCTGTTCGCCGTCACCAGCACCCACCCTGACCCCAGGCCGACCAGCAGGAACACTGGGACGACCTGTAGCCAGTAGCTGCTGTCAGCACGGAGCAGGCCGAGCAGTGCAAGCCCTGCCGCGATGGCGAGCATTCCTGGGCAGATGAGCGCCCGCACGCTGACCCTGGCAAGCAGCCGGCTGACAACGCGCACACCGGCCATGAGGCCGACCGTCAGCGGAAGGAAGCTCAGCCCGGCCCTGAGGGGCGAGTAGTGGCGCACGGTCTGCAGGTAGAAGGTCAGGAAGAACAGGGCGGCGAACATCCCGATCGCCAGGCTGAACACCGCCAGGTACGAACCGCCGCGCTTGCGATCTTTGAGGACCCGCAGCGGTAGCAGCGGCGACGTCACCCGGACCTGTACGGCCAGGAACGCGGCCAGTAGCACCACACCGGCGGCCAGTGGCCCATACGTCGCGGGTGCACCCCAGCCGTCCGACTCTGCCCGGCCGAAGCCGAACACGACGCCCATGAGTCCTGCAGTCGCCAGCACTGCACCTAGTACGTCGATCCGCACACCACTGGTGCGCTGCACCGCGGGCACTGCGTACAGGACGCCGGCCGCGGCGAGCGCTGCGATGGGGAGGTTGACGTACATGGACCAGCGCCAGTCCAGGTACTCCGTGAGCACGCCACCGGCCAGTACGCCCAGGCCGGACGCACTGCCCATGACAGCGCCGTAGATCCCGAATGCCTTGCCACGCTCGGCGGGCGACGGGAACGAGGCAGCGAGTGTTGCCAGTACGGCAGGTGTCAGGAGCGCACCGAAGGCGCCCTGCAGACCACGTGCTGCCAGCAACATCCCCCCTCCCGTGGCGGCTCCCCCGAGCGCCGACGCCAGCGCGAAGCCGGTCAGCCCGATCAGGAGCGCTCTCCTCCGCCCGATCAGGTCACTCATCCGCCCGCCGATCAGTAGGAGTCCTCCGAACCCGAGGGCGAACAGCGTGATCACCCACTGGCGCGACGGATCCGACAGCCCCAGATCCTTCTGCATCGACGGCAGCGCGATGTTCACGATCGTCAGATCGATCCCGACCATCAACTGCGCCGTCGCCACCGCACCCAACGCCCACCACCGCCGTACGTCCACCTGCGGCGGCGCGTCCGTGGTTGTCATCAGAACATGCCGTTCGGGTTGGCGGAGGTGTCCGGAACCGGCTGCATGACGTCCCAGTGCTCGACGATCCGGCCGTTGCCGTCGAGGCGGAAGATGTCGACGATCGCCGTCCCCGGCTGCCCCGGCACGCGGACGCCGTAGACGTGGGCGATCACGTGGTCGCCGTCGGCGAACACGCGCTTGACCTCGGCCTTCAGGTCCGGGAAGTCCTGGCGGAGGGTGGCGAGGAACGCCTCGAAGCCCTCGACGCCGTCCGCGATCCGCGGGTTGTGCTGGACGTAGCTGTCGCCGAGCAGCTTGGCCGCGGCGTGGAAGTCCTTCTGATTCAGGCCGAGCTCGTAGAAGTCGAGGACGGTCTGCTTGTTCCGCTCGCTCATGATCATCCTTAAGTGAACAGCTGTAGTGCTACGACTGTATGGCAACGTGCGTTGCAATACAATCGGCTGCATGGACGCAGGGACGACGCGGAGCCGGAACCGGCGCGGGCAGGGCGACCTGCTGCGGCGCGAGATCATCGACGCCGCGCTGCGGATGCTGAACGAGCTCGGCGACGACGAGGCGCTCTCGTTGCGCGCGGTCGCCCGCGAGGTCGGGATCGCGGCGACGTCGGTCTACATCCACTTCAGCGACCGCGACGAGCTCGTCTTCGCAGCGCTCGAGCAGTCCACCACCGACTTGCTGCACAACCTTGAGCAGGCCGAGGCGAGCGGCGGCGACAATCCGGTCCGCCGACTCCGCGCGCGGCTGCTTTTCCTCGGCAGCTGGACGCGGGAGTACGCCGGCCTCTACAAGGTGCTGCACGAGAGCACCCTGAACCGGCGAATGCACCTGATCTTCAAGGAAGAGCTGTCGGTGCGCGCGATTGCCGCGGTACAGGCCTGCATGGATGCCGGTTTGGCGCCGGCGGACGATGCTGCGGCCGTGGCGCTCGACCTGCGCTCAGCCGTGCACGGCGCGGTGTCGATCCGGATCAACGAGCCGGAGGCCGACCTTCCACCGCTGGCGGACCAGGTCGATCGCTTCCTGCAGAAGCTGGTTGGCGTGTCGATCGAACATATGTTCTAATAGTCGTCCAGCGCCAGTCCGAAGGAGATCGCCGCAACGATGACTGTAGACACTCTGGCAGTAGAAGCGCCGTCCGACCTCATCGACACTCCCAGCACCGTCGAGACGCCCACCCAGTCTTCCGAGCCGGCCACCTCGCCGGAGCCTGTCGACGAGGCGCCGAAGCCGAAGAAGGCCCCGGCGAAGAAGGCGGCCGGCAAGAAGGCCAAGACCATCGAGCTCACGCTGACCGTCACCGGGACGGCGGACGGTGAGTGGCGCGCCGAGCTCAAGCAGGGCACGACGTACCTCGCGCGCGACCTGGCCGTGGCCGCCGCCGCGGTCTCCCGCGCCGCCAAGGAGCTGCACGAAGACCTGTCGACCCCGATCGACGAGGTCATCGAGGAGGCCCGCTCGCAGCAGGCCGCCAAGGTCGCCGCCCTGGAGGCCGAGCTCGAGGCCGCCCGCCAGGCGCTCGCCGACCTGGACTGACCGCCGCATCCCGACGCATGCTTCCCGTGGTGGTCAACTTCCCTGATGACCACGGGCAGGGCCCGTCCGCAACTGTGTGAGGTGGTTGCGGGCGGGTCCTGGTAACTGCTCAGCAACTACTCGGCCGCTACTCCGGCTGGGTCTTGAGGACGATCCGGAGGTTCGCTTTCGGCTGGTGTTGCCAGGCCTCCTCGGCCTGCTCCAGCGGGTAGGTCTCGATGATCGGCCGGATGTTCTTCAGGACGGCGAAGTTCAGCGTCTCCTCGGAGTCCTGCGCCACCCCGGAGTACCAGCCGGAGACCGAGAGCCGGCCGTCGGACAGCACGTGTCCGGTGACCTCGATCGGATCGCCGCCCTCGAGAACGATCAGCTGACCGTTCGGGCGCAGGCCCTTGACCAGGTCGCTCTGGAGATCCGCACGGGACACTGTCGCGAGGATCGCGGCTGCGCCACCGAGCGCCTTCAGCGCTTCGCCGGCGTCGCCCTCCGTGCTGTCGATGTACTCGTCGGCCCCGAGCTGCCGCGCGAGCTTCTCCTTGTCCCGTCCGCGGTTGATCGCCACGGTCCGGAAGCCCATCTTGTCGGCGAACTGGATCGCCAGGTGACCGACCCCGCCGACGCCCTGCACCGCGACCGTGTCCCCAGGCCCGGCGTGCGCGTGCCGCAGCGCGTTGAACGCAGTGATCCCGCCGCACATCAACGGCGCCGCATCCTCGAAGCTCAGCGCCTCCGGGATCCGCGCCACCGCGTCCTGCGGCACCACCAGGTACTCGGCGTACCCACCGTCGTAGGACGTACCGACGATCGTGCGGCTCACGCAGTTCGTGAAGTCGCCTCTCCGGCAGAACTCGCAGGTGAAGTCGACGCCTCCCGACCAGCCGACGCCGACCCGCTGCCCGGTCTCCCAGACCGTGACGCCCGCGCCGACCGCGTCCACGACGCCGGCGATCTCGTGGCCCGGGATCCGCGGCAGCGTCGTCCCGAAGAGCGCGTTCCGCGGGATCGCGTCGCCGCCGCAGATGCCGCACGCGTGCACCTGCACCCGGATCTGCCCGGCGCCGGGCTCCGGGATCGGTACGTCGGTGACGACGAACGGTCCACCCGCCTGCTGGACCTGGGCTGCCCGCATAGTTCCAGTCATAACTTCCCCTTCAGTGCATTCCGCCGTCGGCGATGAGCTGCTGCCCGGTGATCAGTCCGGCATCGTCACCGGCCAGGAAGGCCGCGATGCCGGCCACGTCCTCGGTCGTTCCCAGGCGCCCGATCGGCACCATCGCGACCAGGCTCTGCTTGTACCCGTCGTTGGCCGGGTCGGTGAAGATCCCGGCGCCGTCGATCGGGCCCGGGACGATCGTGTTCACGGTGATCCCGCGCGGCCCGAGTTCGAGCGCGAGGACGCGGGCCAGGTATCCGGTCGCGACCTTGCTGGTGCCGTACAGGCCGACGCCCCGCTGCGGCACGGTGGTGGTGTTCGACGAGATCGTGATGATCCGCCCGTTGTCCGCGATCCGCCGGGCCGCCTCGCGCAGGACGAAGTACGGGCCCTTCGTGTTGACCCGGAACAGCAGGTCGAAGTCCTCTTCGGTGACTTCCGCGACCGGTACGTTCACCTTCTCCATCCCGGCGTTCGCGACCACGATGTCGAGCCGGCCGAACTCGTCGAGCGTCGCGTCGAACAGCCGCTGGATGCCGGCCACCTCGGACACGTCGGCGGCGACCGCGATCGCACGAACTCCGAGGGCCTTCGCCGCGTCCAGGACCTCCTGCGCGGCGGCCGCGTCCCGCGAGTAGTTGACCACGACGTCCGCGCCCAGCGCCGCGAGCCGGAGCAGGATCGCCCGGCCCAGGCCCTTCGACGAACCGGTGACGAGCGCGGTTCTCCCGTCGAGCGTTCTGTCTGCCATGGTTCGATCCTGCGCCGTGATCGCCCGGTGCGGAAACAGAGTCTGGTTGGCGGGCCACAAGAGACCCTTGTGGCACGATGATCGGGTGGATCTGAGCTTGCGGCTCTTGCAGGCGCTCGACGCCGTCGCGGCCGAGGGCAGCATGACCCGGGCCGCGCGCACCCTCAACCTGACGCAGCAGGCAGTCAGTGGCCAGATCCGTCAACTGGAGCGCGTCGTCGGTACGCCGCTGGTCGAACGCCGGCCCACCGGGATCGAGCTGACCGCGGCCGGTGAGGTCGTGCTCAAGCAGGGCGCTGCGTTGCTGTCGTCGGCGCAGGCGATGGTGGCCGAGGCGCGGGTGGCCGCGTCCGGACGGCCGGACCCGTTGCGGATCGCGTTCAAGGCGCAGAGCACGGCGCACTTCATGCCTGCGGTCGAGGCCGCCGTACGGCAGCAGGTGCCGGAGCTCGAGATCCGGCCGCTCTCGGTGCACACGCTGCCGGACGAGCTGGACGCGCTGACGTCCGGGCGTGCGGACGCCGCGTTCCTGTGGCTGCCGATCGGCGACGATCCGCGGTTCACCGTCCATCCGCTGCTGCCCGAGGAGCGGTGGGTCGCGCTGCCACCAGGGCACCGGCTCGAGTCCCGTACGGCGTTGCGCATCGCGGACCTCGCCGACGTACCGGTGGTCGGTCCTCGCGACGGGATGCCCGCGGCCGTCATCGACTTCTGGTTCATCGACCCGCGCCCGGACGGCACCCGAGCGATCTTCGGCCCCCAGGCGCGGACGCCCGAGGAGTGCCTGCATCTGGTGGCGGCGGGGCACGGCTGCTGGATCGCGCCGGCCTCCACAGTCACGTACTTCGCCCACCCGCGACTGACCTGGCTCCCGTTGATCGACGCCGAGCCGAACGTCCTCGCCCTCATCTGGCCCCGGCACACGGCGAATCCGATGCTCCACCTGCTCCTGGAACAGACCCGCCACACTCTCACCCCGTTACCCGCAGCCACGCCGGAGTGATGGGCAGGGGGTAGGCGCAGGCTTTACCGTGGTTGATCTGCGGGTTTGACCGCTCCGAGGTGAGAAGGGGTCAGATGAGCACTTTCGAGGATCTGGGTTCGCTGCTGATGGTGCGTGGCGCGGACGAGCTCGACCATGCCGGCGGCAGCCTGTACGTGCACCTGCACCGCGTCGCCAAGCGTCTCGGATCGCTCGGTGCGTCCGACACGCTGGTGCTCGCTGCCCTGGCGCACGCCGCGTACGGGACCGACGGCTTCCCGACGCATCTGTTCGACTGGCGGACCGAACGCCCGGTGCTCGAGTCGGTGATCGGCCCGGCGGCCGAGGCAATCGTCTACCGGTACGGGGCCTGCGACCGGCAGACGACCTGGCGCGACCTCGCCGAGCACCGCACCACCGCCGACCGCTTCACCGGTACGTCGGAGGAGCTCGGCGCCGAGGACCTCCGCGACTTCGTCGACCTGACGATCGTCAACGAGCTCGACGTCCTCGACAACGACGCCGAGCAGGCCGTACGGCTACGCCCGTACCTCCAGGAACTCCTGCCGCGCTGGCAGTCCCTGGGCTCCCCCACGGTCCTCACCGAGGCCCAGCGCATCCTGCAGCTGTAAAACTAGGAGCCGTGAAACGGTTCCTGTGGCGGGGGTTCCTACGACTCCTGGGTACGTCGGGAACGCCCGTCGTCCTCGTTCACGGTGCCGCGGAGTCCGTCGACAGTTGGTCGCGGCTCGTCCCACTGCTCGCGAAGAACCATCGCGTGTACGCGTACGACATCACCGGCTACGGGTACTCCGAGCGCAAGGCCCCGTACACGATCGAGCACCTCGCGGCGCAACTGCTCGGCTTCCTGGACGCCATGCACCTCGGCGGGCCGGGGCAGCCGCGGCCGATCCTGGTGGGGCACTCGCTCGGTGCGGGCATCGTGGCCGAGGCGACGTTGGAGGCGCCGGAGAGGGTCGGCGGCATCATGTTCCTGGACGGCGACGGGCTGCCGTTGCCGGGCGGGCAGGCCGGGCCACCCAGGTGGCTCGTGGTGCCGCCGTACCGGACCTCGCTGTTCCGGCTGGTGCTCGATCAGGGCTGGCTGCTCAAGAAGATCTACAACAGCGTCTGCTCCCCCGGTTGCCCCGCGATGGATGTCGATGAGTGGACGCGGCCATTCCGGCAGCCGGGTGCCGAGAAGGCGCTGTGGGAGATGACCGCCCACGGGATCCCCGCGGTCGCACCCGAACGGCTCGCCAAGCTCAAGGACGTCGACGTCGCGAAGTCGGTGGTCTTCGGAGCGGACGACACCAACGGCGGCAATGCGGCCGAGACCGCGACGCGGATCGGGGCTCCGGCGCCGACGCTGATCCCCGGCGCCAACCACCTGACCCTGATCTCGAATCCCACTGAGGTCGCCGCCGCGATCGACGCACTTCGCTGATCGCAGATTGCTGGAAATCCCGGCGCCGGCGACGGATGATCGGGATATGGCCCGATACGAAGTGGTTGCGCGTGCGAAGCCCGATCGGCGACTCTCCAACGCCGACTACATCGACCTGGCCCTGCATTCCTGGTCGCTGGACAAGGGCATGAAGTTCCAGCGGATCGAGGATCTGCCGGACGGCTCGATCGCGGTCGTCCTGCAGCAGAACATGTCGCCGCGCAAGCACGACGCGGCCTGCGAGATGGTGAACCGCAGCCTCGCGCAGCTCGGCATCCCGGCCGCTCAGGTGCAGCGGATCGACCTGCACCGGATGACCCGCAAGGGCGGCCGCGCGCTGGTCCGTTCCTGGGCCGGGCCGAACAACCCGCCCGGCCCCGGCACGGCCGGCGACCGTGAGCCGCGGCGCCCGAGGCCGACGCCGCCGCACCTGCTCGCCTACCGCGACCTAGGCGACCCAGACGACCTCACGGAGTAAGGACCTCGAAGCGGGCCGCGTACCTCGTCCCGAGCAGCGTCCCGGCCGGCCGGGACGCCCCCTCGAGGAACTCCTCAGGGTCGAAGTCGGGCCAGTTCAGGCCGTCGATGTAGGCCTTGTGCGCCTGCAGCGAGCGGACGCCGACCTCGAACGTGTCGGTGGTGTCCACTGCGTGCCGTGAGTTCGGTGAGCCGGACGCCCAGACCTGCCGGACGCCGTCCCACTTGTCGCCGGCGTCCGGGAAGATCCAGCGGTTCGCGGCGTCCCGGACCGCGTCCACGGTCGCGCGGCCGGTGTTGATGTGGTCGGCCTGGTTCAGCGTGACGTCGCCGTCCCAGGTGTCGCGGAAGTTGTTGGTGATGACGATCTCCGGCTGGTGCCGCCGGATCGCGGCCGCGATCACGCGCCGCAGCGCCACGCCGTACTCGATGGTGCCGTCGGGCTGGCCGAGGAACTCCACCGCCGAGACCCCGACGATCCGGGAGGACTCGATCTGCTCGGCCTCCCGCAACGGGCCGCACTCCGCCGGGTCGACGCCGTCGATCCCCGCCTCGCCGGAGGTGAGCAGGCAGTACACGACCTGCTTGCCCTGACCGGTCCACCGTGCGATCGCCGCCGCCGCACCGAACTCAAGATCGTCCGGATGCGCCACGACGGCGAGCGCCTTCTGCCAGTCCTCAACGACCGGTTCCAGCTTGTCCACTGCGTTCATGCTCGAAGGCTAACTGCCGAAGACCTGGCGGGTGTAGGGGTTCTCGAAGGCGCGTTGCGGGTCCAGCCGGTCACGGACCGCGAGGAAGTCGTCGAAGCGCGGGTACCGCGACCGCAGGTCGGTCGCGGTCAACGTGTGCAGCTTGCCCCAGTGCGGCCGGCCGTCGTAGTCGGCCACGATCTTCTCGAACGCCCGGAAGTACGGCTCGTGCGGCAGCCGGTGGTACTGGTGGATGGCCACGTACGCCGTCTCGCGGCCGGAGGCAGTGGACAGCCAGATGTCGTCGGCCGCCGCCACCCGGACCTCGATCGGGAACGGGATCCGCGAGCCCGACGCGTCGATCCACCCCCGCAGCCGGCGGATCACGTCCACCACGTGCTCCCGCGGCACGGCGTACTCCGATTCGCGGAAGATCACATTCCGCTCGGAACAGAACACCCGGTGCGAGGCGTCGACGTACTCGCGCGCCGACAGTGCGCGGGAGGCGAGCTGGTTGATCCGCGGCACCAGGCCGGGCTGCCGTACCGCGAGCCGGTTGGTCAGCTCGAACACCTTGTTGGACAGCAGTTCGTCGTCGATCCACCCACGGACCCGGCTGACGGGTGCCGCGCCGACCCCGGCGCCGACCCGGTTGTTCCGCTTGGTGAGCGCGACGTCGGTATGCGGGAACCAGTAGAACTCGAAGTGATCGTTGCCCTCGGCAAGCTCATCGAACCCGTCCAGGACCTCGCCCAACGGCAGCGGCATCTCCTGCGCACGCAGCAGGAACGCCGGTACGCACTGCAGGGTGAGCGCACTGATCACGCCGAGCGCACCGACCGAGACGCGGGCCGCCGCGAAGACGTCCGGATTCTCCTCGGCGGAGCAGTGCAGTACCGAACCGTCCGCGGTGACCAGGTCGAGCCCGACGACCTGGGTGGCCAGACCGCCGAGCCGCGCGCCGGTCCCGTGCGTCCCGGTGGAGATCGCGCCGGCGACGGTCTGCTTGTCGATGTCCCCGAGGTTCGCCATCGCGAGGTCGAACGCCGCGAGGCCCTGGTTGAGCTTCCGCAGCCCGGTGCCGGCGCCGACCGTCACGCGGCCGGACTCGCGATCCGCATGGATGATCGACGCCAGGCCGTCGAGGTGCACCATCACCTCTTGTGGCACCGAGCAACCGGTGAACGAGTGGCCGGAGCCGATCGCCTTGAGCTTCTTGCCCTGCTCGGCCGCGGACTTCACCGCGGCCGCGAGCTCGTCGACCGAGCCGGGGCGCACGGACTCCAGGCCGCTCGCCGACTCGGTACCGGACCAGTTCCGCCAGGTGCTCATCCGAAGTTCATCCCTTCCCCGCGGTACGTCCGGAGCTCGCTGACGTCCTCGCCGTCGATGGCGTGCAGGACGTCGAACCGTTCCAGCAGCTCGCCCGCCTTCGCGTACCGCATCCAGACGCGGTCCCCGATCCGCAGCCGATCGGCCTCCGGCCCCTGGACCGGAGTCTGCACCTCGCCGGCGCCTTCCGTGCCCAGCAGCTTCAGGCCGGAGGGCATGGCAGGCTGCGGCAGCCGCGACTTCTTCGCCGGTCCGGACGCGACGTACCCGCCGCCGAACAGCGTGGCGATCCGCGGCGCCGGACGCCGGACGACGTCGAGGGCGTACGCCATCGCGGGCTCGGGCTGGAAGACGTCGTACTTGTCGAACAGCGTCGGGCCGTACAGACCGGAGCCGGCGGTGACCTCGGTGACGACCGGGTCCGCGCTGCTGATCTCGAGGCTGCCGGTGCCGCCGCTGTTCACGATCCGCAGCGGCGCGACCTGCTTGACCGCGTCGACGACGGCACCGCGCCGATCGGCGAGCTCGGCGGCCGAACGACGCTTCACCCAGCGGACGGCGGGCGACGTGTCCGGCAGCCCGGCGATCTGCGCTTCGTAGAACATCACGCCGATCAGCTCGAACGCGTCGTCGGCGGCCACGGTCCGCGCCAGCGTCGCGACCTCGCCCGGGGTCCGCAGCGGAGAACGCCGGACGCCGAGGTGCTGCCCGAGGATCCGGAGCGAGGCGTCGACGTCGAGACAGACCTGGATCCGCGCGCTGCCGGTCGCGTTCGCCCGCAAGTAGCCCAGGTGCTCCGGCGAGTCGATCATCAGCGTGATCCGGGACGCCGCCTCGGGATCCTCCGAGAGCTCGCGGAGCGCGGACCGGTGCGTGGTCGGGTACCCGAGCAGGATGTCGTCGACGCCGTTCCGCGCCAGCCAGAGCGCCTCCGGCAACGCGTAGCTCATCACGCCGTGGAACCCGGGCCGTTCCAGCGCGGCCGCGAGCAGCGGGCGGCAGCGTACGGACTTGGAAGCGATCCGGATCGGCGTCCCGGCGGCGCGCCGGAGCAGGTCGTCCGCGTTCCGCCGGAACGCGGCCAGGTCGATCACCGCGTACGGCGCGTCGAGCCGCGCGGTCAGGCGGGCATACCGGTCGAAGTCACCCATAACCGGAGTGTAAGTCACGAAATACTGAAAGGTAATACAACTTCTGCCCGAGCAGACAGGGAGCAGACGAGTGCGGACCGGCTGCTACCCCTGCAGGCGCTTCACTGCGGCATCAATGCGCTCGTCGGTCCCGGTGAGTGCCACGCGCACGTGCCGCTCGCCGGCAGTCCCGTAGAACGCTCCGGGTGCGACCAGGATGCCCAGGTCGGCCAGCGCGCCGACGGAACCGTACGCGTCATACGACGGGTGTGAGGCCCACAGGTACAGCCCGCCGTTCGACAGGGTGATCTCCCAGCCGCCGTCGGTCAGCGCGTCCCGCAGCACCGCGCGGCGGCGCAGGTAGCGCGCCCGCTGCTCCTCCACGTGCACGTCGTCGGCGAACGCGGCAGCCATCGCGGCCTGGATCGGGGACGGCACCATCAGACCGGCGTGCTTGCGTACGGCGAGCAGCTCGGCCACGACCGTCGGATCGCCGGCAACGAAACCACCGCGGTACCCGGCCAGGTTGGACCGCTTGGACAGCGAGTGCACCGCGAGCAGGTTGTCGAAGCTCCCCCCGGACACCTCCGGGTGCAGCACGGACACCGGCTTCTCGTCCCAGCCGAACTCGGTGTAGCACTCGTCGCTGACCAGCAGTACGTCGTTGGCGCGCGCCCACTCGACCGCACGCCGCAGGTCGGCCGCCGGGGTGATCTCACCGGACGGGTTGCGCGGCGAATTCAGGTACGCGACCCGTACTGGCCCGTCGTACGCCGCAGGATCCGCGACCGGCACGCTGGTCGCACGCGCCAGCGCCGCGCCGGCCTCGTACGTCGGGTACGCGAGATCCGGGATGAGGACTGTGTCGCCGGCGCCGATACCGAGCAGCGTCGGCAGCATCATGATCAGTTCCTTGGTGCCGATCACGGGCAGTACGCCGCTCTCCGGGTCGACACCGGTCACGCTCAGCCGTCGCGCCAGCCAGTCCACAGCCGCCTGCCGGGCCGCCGACGTACCAATGGTGGTCGGGTATTCCGGGGCGTTCGATGCGGCGGCCAGGGCCTGCTTCACCAGCTCCGGCACCGGGTCGACCGGGCTGCCCACGGACAGGTCGACGATGCCGTCGGGATGCCCGGCCGCCTTCTGCTTGTACGGGGCGAGCTTGTCCCAGGGGAAATCGGGCAACCGGCTGGAGGTCTCGAAGATCACCCGGCCATTCTCCCAGACCGCTCAGAGATAGAGGCCGGTCTGTCCGTCTTCGAGACGGCCGGCGGCGACCGCGTGCAGGTCGCGCTCGCGCAGCAGGATGTAGTCGTCGCCGCGGACCTCCACCTCGGCCCGGTCCTCCGGGTCGAACAGCACCCGATCGTCGACCTCGACGGTGCGCACGTTCGCGCCGACCGCGACCACCTTCGCCCAGGCCAGCCGACGGCCCATCTGCGCGGTGGCCGGGATCAGGATGCCCGCCGACGACTTGCGCTCGCCCTCCTGCTCGAGGGAGACCAGGACGCGGTCGTGCAGCATCCGGATCGGCAGCTTGTCGTCGGAGAGCCGCTTGCGTGAGGTCACCGGCGACCCACCAGTTTGCGGATCACCAGCAGTACGCCGACCACGCCGACGACCGCACCGGCGACCGCGACGATCTTCTGGGTCCGCAACTGGCCCTCGGCGTCGAAGACCTGGGACTTGGCCTGCTCGACCTGCCGCAGGGCCACGTTCTTCGGGTTCGCCCGGTCGACCAGCTCGTCCACGGTGGAGGCGAGCCGTACCCGGGCGGCGGCGATGTCCGCCTCGATCTGCTCGGCGGTCCGAGCCTTCGTGTCCGACACGTGTCGGCTCCCTTCCGTCGGCGGGGCAGGTCCCGAGCTGCCCCTGGTCACATCATCCTCGCAGGTCAGCCCTGCAAGTCCACGACCACCTTGATGTCATCTGGTTCCCGGACCAACGCATCCGGCCACGTCGACAGCGGTACGGTCCGCGTCACGAGCCGCTCCAGCCACGGCCGAGCCGCGGCCATCAGTACGTCGACGGCGTCTGCGTAGTGCCGTTTACCCGCGTTCACCGTTCCGACGAGCGCGGCGTTGCGCACCACCAACTGCCGTACCAGCGCATCCAGCTGTACGTCGACGGTCGCCGGACCGGGGTGGATGCCGGCGAGGCACATGACACCGGCCGGCGGCAGGAGGGACGCACAGTCGTACACCAACTGCCCGACACCGGTTGCCTCGATCACCACGTCCGGTACGACCTCCAGCCGACTCAGGTCGGTCAGGAACGTCCCGCCGAGCGCCCGTACCAGCTCCGGCTTCGGCCCGTCGTCGACGAGGTCCAGGACATGTACGTCGTACCCGCGCTGCCGAGCGATCAGTGCGGCCAGCAGGCCGATCGGACCGGCACCCGTCACCAGTACATGTTGGGGCGCGTACCAGGACCGGGCTCCGACGCGGTCGATCTGCTCCCACGCCTTGGTGAGGATGCTGGTGGGCTCTACCAGTACGCCGAGGTGTCCGAACGCAGCAGGCACCGGTACGGCGAAGTACGGGTCGACCCGCCAGTGCTCAGCGCCGTACCCGTCCATGTCCTTGATACCGCGCTCTGTGTACTGCCCGTTGCGGCAGAAGTCCCACTCGCCACGTGCACACGCCGGACAGGGCACCGGGTCAGGCCGACGCACCACGCCGGCCACCAGGTCCCCGGCCGCGAAGCCTGAGCTCCCAGGTGCCTCCAGTACGCGTCCGAGCGACTCGTGCCCGATGACGAGCGTGTCCGCACCAGGGCGGCCGCTGCCGAACGCTCCCGAGACCAGCTCGATGTCCGTCCCGCAGATGCCCGTCAGCAGGCCCTCGACGAGGATGGAACCGTCGGCGACCGGAGGCTGGGGGACATCGCCCACTGCCGCCGAGTTGCCCTTGCCCGGCCTGACCGTCATAGCCCGCATCGGGTCAGGCTAACCAGCGCGTCGCGCACGTACGATGGCGACCCGTAGACCTACCCGTGGAGGACCTGATGTCCGATCGTCTGTCCGTCGGCGACACCGCACCCGACTTCACCCTGCCCGATGCCGACGGCAACGACGTGGCGCTCGCGGATCTGCGCGGCAAGAACGTGATCGTCTATTTCTACCCGGCCGCGATGACGCCGGGCTGCACGAAGCAGGCATGCGACTTCCGCGACTCGCTCGACTCGCTGCAGGCCGCCGGGTACGCCGTCCTCGGCATCTCGCCGGACAAGCCGGCCAAGCTGGCGAAGTTCCGGGAGCGCGACGGCGTGACGTTCCCGCTGCTCAGCGACCCGGACAAGGAAGTACTGACGGCGTACGGCGCCTTCGGGGAGAAGACGATGTACGGGAAGAAGGTGACCGGCGTGATCCGGTCCACGTTCGTCGTCGACGCCAACGGAAAGGTCGCGGTCGCGCAGTACAACGTGAAGGCCACCGGGCACGTCGCCAAGCTGCGCCGCGACCTCGGTCTCTGACACCGGAGGTAAGAAGACAACCTTGTCAGGACGTACTTCGGTGGGAACCTCCGACCGTTTCACGGACCTGGTCCATGGAACGGTCGCTTGAGCAAACTCCCGCTGTGATTTGGGTCACACCGGGATCTCAGCGGACCGCAGTGTTACCGGCACGGACGGTGAGTTTTTCAGGGTTCTTGTGAAAGAGCCGTACTCAGCAGCGGGTTCCGGTTCAGCGACGGGTGTGTCACGACCGTCCCCGGCCTTCGCCGCGACGTGCAGAAACCGGGTAATCTGCGCGCGCAGTCAGCTCTCTGGGAGGGAGGGACGTGCCGCGATGGGAAAACATTCCTCTGCGGTGACGCGCGGTAGCAGCAACAACAACCGTCGCACGGTGTATCTCACCGCTGTCGGGATTTTGGTGCTCACGCTAGGCGCGGTCTTTGTGGTCCGTTCCTTCGGATCCGAGTCGGGCGCCGACGGGTTCCTCGGCGGCGGGAAGGCCTGCTCCGACCCGACCCAGGTCCGGCTGGCCACCACGCCCGAGATGCAAGCACCGCTCGAGGCGGCCGCCAAGTCTCTGGCCGCCAAGGGCGGCAAGGACGGCAACGCCTGCTACCAGGTCACCATCAGCGCGGCGCAGTCGGCGCAGGTCGCCCGGGACGTCGCGCACGGCAGCGACACCCGGCCCGACCTCTGGGTGCCGGACTCCTCGCTCTGGGTCGCCCAGGCGGACGACGGTGAGACCGTGCCGAACGTCGCGGTCCCCTCGATCGCCACCTCTCCACTGGTCCTGGTGGGCCGGAACACGAACTTCGGTGACACCTCCACGTGGCTCCGGCTGCTGGGCGCGTCCGAGCCTGCCTTGCTCGACCCGCTGAACACGTCCCCCGGGGCGCTCACGCTGCTCGCCATCCAGATGGAACGGCAGAAGACGTCCGCGTCGGACAGTCAGGTGTCGGCGGTCGTCGTACAGCTCGCCCAGAAACTCGGGTCGATGGCCAAGCCGTACAACGACGTGAACGCACTCTTCGGCCGCGCCGACGAGGCCGGCAGCAAGACCGTCGTACCTGCCTCCGAGCAGAGCTTCGTCAAGTACCAGGAAGAGCACCCGGACGCGCAGCTGACGGCGGTCCAGCCGGCCAGCGGCACGCTGATGCTCGACTACCCGATCGTGGTCACCGCGAAGTCCGACACCGAGCAGGCGAACGACGCCGCCCAGGCGCTGGCCAGCGAGCTGCTCACCGACAGCTCCGCACAGGCCCGCGACGACGCCGGCTTCCGCGACAGCACGCTCACTCCGCTGAGCGGCGGCCGCGGCGTGGGCGACATCACCCAGCTGACCAAGCCGACCAGCGAGGCGATCAACACCGCGCTACAGAACTGGACCCGGCTCTCGCTGTCCGCCCACTCGCTCGCGGTCATCGACGTCTCCGGGTCGATGGCGGAGGCGGTCGGCAAGAAGACCCGCTGGCAGCTCACCGTCGAGGCGGCAGCGGGCGGCCTCAGCCTGTTCCCGGACACCGCCGAGCTCGGCCTCTGGACGTTCTCGACGAAGATCGGCAAGGACAGCGCCGACTACGTGCCACTGGTCCCGATCGCGCCGCTGTCGAAGAACCAGCGCGCCAAGATCATCGGCCAACTGAGCGCCCAGCACCCGATCCCGGGCGGCGGCACCGGGCTGTACGACACCGCGATCGCCGCGATGACCTCCGTACGTCAGCAGTACAAGTCGAACGCCGTGAACACGATCCTGCTGTTCACCGACGGCAAGAACGACGACCCTGGCAGCCCGACCCTGGCCCAGGCCGTCCAGAAGCTGAAGGCCCAGCAGGACCCGGCCCGTCCGGTCCGCATCATCGCCCTCGGCATGGGCCCGGAGGCGAACATCGACGAGCTCAGCGCCATCGCCCAGGCCACCGGCGGCCAGGCCTACGTCGCCAAGAACCCCGACGACCTGAAGAGCGTCTTCATCGACGCCCTCCAAAGCCGCTGACGCCGAATTCCCGCCCTCCCCTAGGATGTAGACCTAGGGGAGGCAACGTCTCCTCGGCCAGAGTGGTGGAACGGCAGACACACCGGCTTTAGGTGCCGGCGCCCCCGGGCGTGCGGGTTCAACTCCCGCCTCTGGCACAACTTCGCGCGTCGCGCGCTGCAACGCGAGGCTGGGGAGGATCTGCTGCCCGATTCGGGACAGGATCCTCCCCAACCCCAGTCTTTTCACGTGTTTACGGTGCCCTTGGAGCCGTTGATGGTTGTTGGGGTGTTGTCGGTGAGTTGAGTCGTGGCCTCGGGGACGGCGAGGACGGCGGGGATGCCTTGTTCTCGGGCGACTATGGCGGCGTGGGACAGGAGGCCGCCGGACTCGGTGATGACGCCGGCGGCGATGGACAGGAGTGGGGTCCACGCGGGGTCGGTGTGGGGGCAGACCAGGATGTCGCCGGGGCGGACGTACGCGAAGTCGGCGGGACCGCGGACGATGCGAGCGGGACCGGTGGCGGTCCCGTGACTGCCGGGGATGCCAGTAAGAAGAACAGCTCTCGAGGCTGCCGCAGTCGAAGGGCCGGTGGGGCCCGCGTATGCGGGGCTGGTCGGCGCGTGGGCCGGCGCGCCGGTTGGCTCGTGACCGCGCGGGTTGGTTGGGAGGTGGGCGGTGATGGGGCGGGCCTGCAGGAGCCAGATGGTGTCGTCGGCGATGGCCCATTCGATGTCTTGGGGTGATTCGAAGACGGCGGCGGCGCGATGGCCGAGGGTTGCCAGGCGTTGGGCGGTGGCGTCGGTGAGGGTTGGCGTACGGCGTTGGGCTTCGGGGACTGCGCAGGTCTCGAGGTGGGCGCCGGCGCGGTGCAGGGCGGTGGGTTTGTCGGCGATCGTGCGGGTCACGGTGGTGGTGACTTCGTACTGGTCGGGGGTGATTCGCCCTTCGACGACGGTTGGACCCAGGCCCCACGAGGACTCGATCAGGGTTGGGCCGTTGAGCTCGGTGAACATGACGCCCGAGACGTCGGCGTCTATATGGCACTGGATGATCACGGCCATCTGCGGGGTGGGGACGTCACCGCGGTAGGACGTTGCACGGGCGGACCAGAGGGACTCCCGGCAGGCCCGTACGGCGTCGAGCACCGCGTCGATCCCTTGTACGCCGAGGAAGCTGTCGTGCTGCCCCGCCCCCGACGCCGCCGCAGTGTCCTCGTTCGACGCCGACGACCGAACCGCCACCGGCGGATTCCCCACACTAGCCAGCCAAGACTGGATTCCCCGAACATCAATATCTTCGTGCCTACCGCGTCGTGGGGTGGGGGCGCCGAAGGGGATGACCAGGGCCTCGGGGACCGGGAGGCCGGCGTGGGTCAGGGCGGCGAGGTTGGCGGCTTTGGCGCCGCAGGTGGCGGCGGTGGCTGCCGGCAGCGGGATCAGCATGAGCGCCTCTCTATCAACGGAACGTTGACAACGTTTCGTTGATGATCCACTGTTGGCGCATGCGACGCAACCACGACGCGGATCAGCGGCAGGCCGAGCGGCAACGCGCGGCGCGGGAGCTGCTCCTGGCGAGAGGGGCGAAGGAGGTGCCCGCGCGCCCCTGGCGGCCGGCGCCGATTCCCTTGTCTGCCGTGGATTTCACGCAGTTCGCGGCCTGGCGGTCAGAGGACCTGACCGACGACGATCTGCTCGCAGCACTCGCGCTGTTGCCGGCGGCGCGTGCCGAGGTGGACGAGGTCGAGGCGGGATTGTTGTTCCTGGCAAGGAGTTCCGGGCTGACGTGGGCCGACATGGCGGACGCGATGGGGTTCAGTTCCCCGCAGGCGTGTCAGCAGCGGTTCAACCGGCTCGCCGCGCGACAGGACGGGGCGTCCTGATGCTGCTCGTACTGCATGCGGTCCGGTTGCTCGGATTCGCGGACACTCCCGCAGTTGCCGGACGCTTCAACTTGGGCGTCGACGAGACGCGAGCGGCGCTGGAGGACGCCAAGGTGCGCGGGTGGGTGACATACAGCAGCTTCGCCGGTACGTCAGGCTGGTCGCTCACCGAAGACGGCCGTACGGAGGACGAACGCCTCCTCCACAGCGAGGGCGACACGACAGCGATTCAGGAGGTGTACGACGAGTTCCTGCCGCTGAACGCCCTGCTGCAGCAGGCCTGCACCGACTGGCAGCTCAAGCCGACGAGCACCGATCCGCTCGCCGCGAACGATCACTCGGACCCCGACTGGGACGCGGGCGTACTGCACGAACTGGGAGCGCTCGCCCGCGCCCTCGGCCCGCTCAACGCCAGGCTGACGCGCCCCCGCTTCAAGGGCTATGACGCGCGGTTCTCACATGCTCTCGGGCAAGGATGGGTCGACCGCAGCGACGTCGACTCGTGTCACCGGGTCTGGTTCGAGCTCCACGAGGACCTGATCGCCACGCTCGGACTCAAGCGCTCCTAGTCGCATCCAGGTACGCCGCACCGCGCGGCGTGATCCGATAGCCGACCTCGAGGCTGTAGGTCAGACCAAGGTTTTTCAGCTTCCGTACGTCGAGCTTGAAAGGCGCGGTCTGCCGTCCAAGAGACGCAGCCAGGTCACCGGCCCGGACAGCAGGCGTGGTCTCGATCAGCTCGAGGGTCTGCACCGTCCAGGGCCCGTGCTGGCTCATGGCGTCGAACCGGGCCAAGCGCTCCTGCAGCTCAGCCAGTTCATCGGCACTCAAGGACGTACGAGCCGCCAGCTCCTCGCGCGGATCCGGCCCCGCGACCAGATGGAACCGGATCAGGAAGGTCGGCTGGGCGTCGTCGCCCCGCAGCCGGCGCCGGACGTCGCGCGCGTTCTGCCGGTCGGCGAGCGCGAGATCCGCATCGGTGTCCGCGATCAGCTCCGGATTCACCTCGCGGATGCTGTCGATCTCGATCCGGCCCGCGTTCGTCCGGTAGATCCGGCCCTCGACCACCCGCGGCTCGGCCCACCGCCGGTACGCCACGGTGATCCGCCCGCTCTCGACCCCGTCCTTGTCGGACCCCGCGAACAACATGACTATCTCCCCAATGCCTTGGCGACGATCGGGGCCAGCGTGCGCAGTGCCTTGCCCCGGTGGCTGATCGCGTCCTTCTCGTCGACCGTCAGCTCGGCCGTCGTCCGGTCGTAGCCCTCGGCCTGGAACAGTACGTCGTACCCGAAGCCGCCGGTCCCACGCAGCTCCCGGATGACCGACCCACGCATCTCACCGAGCACGATCTCTTCTGGGCCGTCCGGCTGGACGAACGCGACCGCCGCGACGAACGACGCCCCGCGCCGCTCGTCCGGTACGTCCTCCAGCTGACCGAGCAGCAACACGTTGTTCGCGTGGTTGTCCTTCAACGGGCCCGACCAGCGCGCCGAAAGCACGCCAGGCATCCCGTTCAGCGCGTCGACGCAGATCCCGCTGTCGTCGGCGATCGCCGGCAGGCCGGTCGCCTTCAGCGCGGCGTGCGCCTTCAGCAACGCGTTCCCCTCGAAGGTCGGCTCGGTCTCGGCCGGTTCGTCGTACGCCGGTACGTCGCCGAGCCCGAGCACCTCGATACCGGGCACGATCGGCGTCAGGATCCGCCGCAGCTCCTCGAGCTTCTTCTTGTTGTTCGAGGCAAGCAAGACCTTCGTCACGCCAGCGCCTCCTGCTGGAGCTTTGCGAGGTCTGCGCAGCCGGCCAGGCCGAGCTCGAGCAGGCTGTCCAGCTCGGAGCGGTCGAACGGCGCGCCCTCGGCGGTCCCTTGCACCTCGATGAACTTGCCGTCGCCGGTGATCACCAGGTTCATGTCGGTCTCCGCGCGGACGTCCTCCTCGTAGCAGAGGTCCAGCATCGGCGCCCCGTCGATGATCCCGACCGAGACCGCGGACACCGACCCGACGAGCGGCTCGCTCTTCAGCAGCTTCCGCTCGCGCAGCCAGGACACCGCGTCGGCGAGCGCGACGTACGCGCCGGTGATCGCCGCGGTCCGCGTACCGCCGTCGGCCTGCAGTACGTCGCAGTCCAGCAGGATCGTGTTCTCACCGAGCGCCTTGTAGTCGATGACGGCCCGCAGCGAACGCCCGATCAGCCGGGAAATCTCGTGGGTGCGACCACCGATCTTGCCCTTCACGGACTCGCGGTCCGAGCGGGTGTTGGTGGCCCGCGGCAGCATCGAGTACTCCGCGCTGACCCAGCCGAGGCCGGAGCCCTTGCGCCAGCGCGGCACGCCCTCGGTCACACTCGCCGCACACAGCACCCGGGTCCGCCCGAACTCGACCAGCACCGAGCCCTCGGCGTGGTCGAGCCAGTTCCGGGTCACCTTCACCGGTCGGAGCTGGTCAGCATTACGTCCATCGATACGGGCCATGACTCAAACCCTATGCCTCGATGCGCCGCACCTCCGAATGCGTCGACGGCGGCAGGGTGAGCGGCCCCGGCGCGGACCGCATCGGCCGGAGTTGCGTGACCGCCATCCGGGCCGCCCACGGCAGCAGGTCGTTCGCCCGGCGGCCGACCCACGGCACGCCCTCCTTGACCAGCCAGACGGCATCCGACCAGCGGCTCGGCGGGCGGTACGAGCAGTCCACCTCCGGCCGTACGTCGATCCGCAGCCCGCGCACCGCCAACTCGTCCGCGAACGCGCGGGCCAGCGTGCGATGCCCGCGCTCCCCCGGATGCAGCCGGTCGACGCTCCAGAAGTCCCGCCGGTACACCTCGGGATAGTCGGCCATGTCCAGCCGGATCCCGCCGTACCGCGCGTGCAGGTCGTCGAACGCGAGGTTCACCTGCTCGATCCGCTGCCACAGCGGCCGCCGCAGCCAGCGCGGCAGGCCGAACACCTTGCCGTGGTCGTGGAACCGTACGGTCAGCAGCAACGCGCCGCGCGCGGTCAGCTGCTCCGCGCACTGCTGGAGGTGCTCGCGGATCCGGCCGGCGTCGAACGTGGACCGCAGCGTGTCGTTGACGCCGACGATCAGTGAGGCGATGTCGATCGGATCATCGCCGGTGGCGGGCAGTTGGTCGGTCGCGACGACCGGCACGGTGGCGCCGCTGGTCGCGAAGTTGGAGAACGTCACACGGTGGGAGCTGGCCAGGGAGTCGGCGAGCAGCGAGGCCCAGCCCCGCCACCCCTCGCCCGGGCGCGCACCGGCACCGGACAGATCGGTCGTACTGCTGCCGTTCAGCGGGTCCCCGACCCCTACGGTGGTCGAGTCCCCCAGTGCCACGTAGTGGAGGCTCACATTCCGCCATGGTGACGGCACGGAGCGATACCCCGATGTGCGGCGGGTGACGGGCAGCCCAACTCCACAGGGAGGATCGGTGATTGCTTGCCAGAATTGCTCGGAGTTAGGCTATTACAAACAACTACGTGCAGGAGTTGCCTGGTATGAGTGATCTTCGGTTTGGCGTGGTGGGCCTCGGCGCCCGCAGCCGCATCGCGCAGTACGCGCATCGTCCCGGCGAGGGCTCCGAGGTCGTGGCCCTGGCCGATCCGTCCGCACCGCAGCGTGACGCAGCCCTCGAGCTGTATCCGGACGCGACCGCGTACGCCGACCACACCGAGTTGCTCGGCCAGAAGCTCGACGGGGTGTTCCTGACCACGCCCGACGACCTGCACGAGGGCCCGGCCATCGACTTCCTGAAGGCCGGCGTGAACGTCTTCGTGGAGAAGCCGCTGGCGATCACGACCGAGGGCTGCGACCGGGTCCTGCAGGCCGCGTACGACTCCGGCGCGCGGCTGTACGTCGGCCACAACATGCGCCACATGCCCGTCGTACTGACGATGCGCAAGCTGATCCAGGACGGCGCGATCGGCGACGTGAAGGCGATCTGGTGCCGGCACTTCGTCGGCCACGGCGGCGACTTCTACTTCAAGGACTGGCACGCGGACCGCAGCCGTACCACCGGACTGCTGCTGCAGAAGGGCGCCCACGACATCGACGTGATGCACTGGCTGGCCGGCGGCTACACGACCCGGGTGAACGCGATGGGCGCGCTCACGCTGTACGGCGGCATCACCGACCGGCAGGACCGCTCCGGGCAGCGCTTCAGGGAGTTCGTGTCCAGCGACAACTGGCCTCCGCTGGAGCAGAAGGGCCTGGCGCCGGTGATGGACGTCGAGGACATCTCGATGGCGAACCTGCGGCTCGACAACGGCGTCTTCCTCACCTACGAGCAGTGCCACTACACGCCGGACTACTGGCGCAACTACACGGTGATCGGCACCCACGGCCGCCTGGAGAACTTCGGTGACGGCCCGGGCGGCGTGGTGAAGGTGTGGAACAGCAAGCGCTCCGGGTACCGCGAGGACGCCGACCAGGTCGTCGAGATCGAGGGCGACTCCGAGAACCACGGCGGCGCCGACCCGCACCTGGTCGCGGAGTTCGTGAACTTCGTCCGGGACGGCGGCGCGACGCTGACCTCCCCGGTCGCGGCCCGCGCCGCGGTCGCCGCCGGCTACGCCGCGACGCAGTCCCTGCGCGCCGACGGCGTACCGCAGGACGTACCCGCACTGGACCCCACCCTGGTCACCTACTTCGACAACGGCCAGGCACGTTGAGAGTGCTACGCTCATGACCGTGACCTGGTACGCCGCAATGCGAATGCTGAGCCCTCGATGCGGGAGGACTTCAGCGGCGTAGGCACGTGTGCTTGCAGCGAGGGGCCCCCGATGTCGGGGGCCCCTTTCATTTTCTGATCGCTGCAACCACCAGGAGCCACACCGATGTACCCGATCACCTACGTCACCGACTGTTTCGACGGCAACGCGCGCGCCCGGCTCAGTACCCGGATCGGCGCCCTGTTCGGCCAGGTGCCGACGATCGTCGCCGCCGACGGGCCGGATCCGGAGTCGTTCGCCGCGCTCACCCTGCTCGACTGCCTGCAATCACTCGACCTGCTGGGCGAGGACGGCCACCCGACCATCACGCTGCTCAACATCGCGCCCCGCGACGGCATCTGGCCGAACGGCGTCCCGTTCTGCTTCTTCTGGTACGGCAAGCATCTCGTCGCGAGCACCTTCAACGCTCGCGTGCTTTCGCTCGTACGGCGTGAACTCGGCATCGACCACGTCCAGGTCACCGACATCCGCACAGCGGTGACTGCGGCCGGGTTCGACACTGCGGACGTCGAGAAGATCGCAGACACGCAGTTCCGCAGCCTCTGGTACCTGCCGTTGCTGGCCAAGTGGGTCGCCGATGGTCGTCCCGTGCCTGCTGTCGAGACCACTGTGCCACAGGTCCGGGACGGCGAGCCGGTGGTGACCGTCGTGGACAACTTCGGCAACTGCAAGCTGGACCGGCGCCTCAACCTCACTTTCGGCAAGACCCTGCCGGTTGCCCAGCGCAACGATGACGGCAGTACGACGATCGTCGACGTGACGTGCTACCCGCACCTGACCGCCGTACCCCGGAACGCGCCGGGCATCGTCCCAGGAAGCTCCGGCAACGGCTTCACCGAACTGGTGATCCGCGGCGCCTCCGCGGCCGACGCGTTCGGCCTGCAACCAGGCGACACCGCACTGGAAGCCGTCAGCGAGAACGTGGCCTGACCGACTACGGCTCGAGGGAAAGGCCGTTCGAGAGCTGGTCGAGGGCCTTGTCCATGGTCGCCAGGTACTCCGGGAGCGGGGCGTCGATCGCCAGCAACTGGTACGTCGCCATCACGACACCGACGACGCCGCCGGCCCAGGCCCGGACCGCGAAGTCGTCGGCGGAGCGGCCGGTGCGTTCGGCGGCCAGGACGGCCAGCAGGTTGATGCCTTCGTACAGCTGGTCGAGCATCCGGACGCGGAGCTCGGGGGCGTTCATCACGAGCTTCTGGCGTTCGGACTCCAGCGCCCACTCGTCGTCGGAGAGTTCGCCGAGGCTCTGCCGGATCGCGGCCCGCAACGCCTCGGTCGGGTTCAGTTCGGGCGGCTGGCCGCGGAACAGGTCGATCATCAGCGGGTCCAGCCGGTCGAGGACGATGGTGTCCTCCTTGGTCGCGAAGTACCGGAAGAAGGTGGCCGGTGACACCTCGGCCGCCGCGGCGATCTCCTGCACCGTCGTCTCGGCGTACCCCTGCTCGCGGAACAGCCGCAGCGCATGCTCCTGGATCGCAGCCCTGGTCTTCGCCTTCTTCCGCTCGCGCAAACCGCTCATGCCTTGATTGTGACGGGTTCCGGTGCGATCGCGGCCGTACGGCGTGGCAGGAAAGTCACCGCCAGGACGATCGACGCGACCGCGAGGCCGCTGCACACCCACAGCGTCACGTCCATCCCGTCCACGAACGCCGCGCGCGCCGAGCGGGTGAGCCCCGGCGAACCGATCGCGATCGCGGCGGCCGCACTGTCACGGGCAGCGTGCGCGGCCGCAGGCGGCAGGCCGGTGACGTCCAGGTGGTTGCGGTACGTCGCGTTGAGCACCGTACCGAGGATGGCGACACCGAGCGTGCCACCGACCTGCCGGGACGCCTGGATCAGCGCGGATCCGGAACCGCTGCGATCGAGCGGCAGCGCGGCGAGCGCGAGACCGTTCATCGGCGGCAGCGTGAAGCCGATGCTGACCCCGACCAGACTGATCCAGATCGCGGTGAACCTGTAGTCGTCGCCGGCGGTGGTGAACGCGCCGAGCGCCAGCCCGGCGAGCATCAGCCCGAACCCGATGACCACCGAGACCCGCGCGCCGGCCGTCGCGACCAGGCGCTCGGCGACCTTCGCGCCGACGAGCATCCCGCCGATGATCGGCAGCAGCCGCAATCCGGCCTGGAACGCGTCCGCGCCCTGCACGGCCTGGAACAGTTGCGGCAGTACGAACAGCAACCCCACCAGCGCGAACGAAGCCAACGTGGCGAGGATCGTGCCCCAGGTGAAGCCGGCCGACCGGAACAACGACAGCTCGATCAACGGATCCGTCGTACGCCGAGCCCACGCCCAGAACGCGAGCAGGAGCAGCAGACCGGCCGCGATCCCACCGAGCGCCCAGACCGAACCCCACCCGTGCTCCCCCGCAGCGATGAACCCGTACGTCAGCGCAACCAGCCCGGCAGCGGTCAGCACGATCCCCGGCGCATCGATCCGCCGCGCCCGATGGCCGGGCGTGTTCGGGATCAGTAGTGCCACTGCAACTAGTCCGATGGCAACTAGTGGCAGGTTGATCAGGAACACCGAGCCCCAGCGGTAGTGATCGAGCAGCCAGCCGCCGAGCAGCGGGCCGAGCGGGATGCCGATCGAGTTCGCCATCAGCCAGATCGTCATCGCCCGCTGGCGTTCTTCGGGGGCGAACAGCAGGTTCAGCAGCGACATCGACAGCGGGATCAGGAACGCCGATCCGATCCCGAGGGCTGCGCGGGCGGCGATCAACTGCCCCGGCGACTGCGCGAACGCACAGGCCGCGGACGCCAGCCCGAACACGACCAGCGCTCCGAGCATCAGCCGCTTCGGCCCGAACCGGTCACCGAGCAGACCTGCCGGCAGCAGCAGCGACGCGAGCACCAGCGTGTACGCGTTCGCGAACCACTGCAGCTGACTCGTCGATGCCTGCAATTCGGTCGCGAGCGTCGGCAACGCGACGTTCAGCACGGTCAGATCCAGCCCGATCACGATCAGGCTGAGAGACATCGCCCCCAACGCCCACCACCGCCGCGGATCCAGCACCACAGCCACCTTTCTGAGATCTACTCTAATTTGAGAGTAGATCTCAGAATTACCCCCTGTCCAGCCTCAATCGCGACCGACGGCGAATCCGGTCAGCTCCTCGAGGACATGGCCGCGTACCACGAGGCCACCGCCTCCAGGTCGGCCCGCCAGTCGCCCGTCGGAGGCGGCGGCCGTGGCGATCTCGGCGCGGCTGCGTGCAGGCCGCGGCCCGCGGGCGGCTACTGCCGCACTCGGCCCGGACCATCATCCCGAAGCTCGACCACTCCGGCCCGACGAACGACGGCGGTCCCACCGAGGTCGCTCAGTCTTTACGGGCCTTCTTTGCCTGAGACGATGCGTCGTAGTACGCCCCGTACCAGAGCTGGTTCTTCCAGCCAGGGTGAGTGGCCGGCGGCCGGGATCAGCTCGAAGGTGTGGTTCGGGGTGTGGGCGGCGAGGTCCCGTACGGCGGAGACCGGCCGTGGATCGCCTTCGCCGTGGATGAACGTGACCGGGCATTCGAGGCCTGCTGCGAGACCGGACAGGTAGCTGTCCGGCCGGCTCCGCATGTCCGCGGTGAGCGCGTTGTTGGCGGCGAAGTTGATCGGCAGGTCGACGGACGCGGTCGCGTACGCCCACTCCATCGCGCGCTCGGAGTCCGCGTAGTCGGTGAACCACGACAGGACCCGGAACTCGGTCTCCTCGGACGCGGTGCGCTTCCGGCCGGACAGGTTCTCCAGCCGGTCGCGCTGCTCCGGAGTCATGCGGCGTTCCTGCTCCAAGCGGGCCGGCTCGTGCCAGTCACCGATGCCGACGCCGTCCAGGTAGACGAGCCCGGCTGTGTGGTCGCCGTACCGGCCCGCGTACTCCAGTGCGAGCGAGGCGCCGAACGAGTGGCCGATGACAACGATCCGCTCGTGCCCCCAGTACTGTCGGAGCTCGTCGATGTCCTGCGCCGATCGCTGCATCGACTGCAGCTCCGACGGCCCGGACCGGCCGCAGCCGCGTTGGTCGAAGCGGTGCACGACCGTGAGGTCGTCCAGCATCTCCGCGAGGACGGCGTAGTCGTCCCACAGCCCCGGCCCGCCGTGCAGGATCACGACCGCCGGCAGCGCGGTCGCCTTACCGGTGGTTGCGGTCCACAACCGGACGCCGTCAGATGTCGAAAACGGCATGCGGGGTGGCGATCTCGACGGGTCCGGAGAAGGTACGACGGGCGTGCTCGGCCTGGGTCACGCGGTCGTACCACGGCGGGACGTGCGTGATGACGAGGCGCTTCACATTGGCCTTCTTGGCATGCTCGCCAGCATCTGACGGCGACAGGTGCAGGTCAATCGGATTATCCGGTTCGCCGTCCGGCAACGCCGCTTCGGAGAGCAGTACGTCGGCGCCGCGCGCCAGCTCGACGAGCGCGTCGTTCGGCCCGGTGTCGCCGGTGTAGACCAGTGACTTGTCGCCGCGCTCGACCCGGATCGCGTACGCCGGCACCGGGTGCACCATCGGTGCGGTACGGATCGTGAACGGCCCGACCTGCTGAACCTCCTGCCAGGCATGGAATTCCAGCTCCTCCTCCATCCCCGGATCCAGCGGCAGGTCGTAGGCCAGCGCCATCCGCTCGGACGTACCGGGCGGACCGAACACGGGGATCCGCGGGATCGGTGCCCCGGGCCCGTAACGCGCCGCGACGTACAACCCGCACAGATCCATGCAGTGGTCAGGATGCAGGTGGGACAGGCCGATCGCCCCGATCTCCGGGACGGCGAGGTGCCGCTGGAGCGAACCGAGCGCGCCACTGCCGAGGTCCAGAACCAGATTGAACCCGTCGGCGGTGACCAGATAGCTCGAGGCGGCCGAGTCCGGCCCGGGGACGGACCCGGAGCAACCGATCACGGTGAGCTTCATACTCTTGACCCTAGGTGCCTCGAACAACGTTATGGGTGCGACACGGGTCACATGTCAGCGGACCCAGGCGAACTGGTCGACAACTCCGAGGGCGGGGCCGAGGAAGCGCGAGCCGATCGCCGCGAACTCCGCCGGGTTGCCCGTGGTGACGAAGCGGTGCTCCGGCGCCGGCAGGTGGTCGGGGCGCAGCAGGTACGACTTGGTGAGGACGGAGTACACGTCCTTCGCGCACTCCTCCGCGCTGCTGACCAGCGTGACGTTGTCGCCCATCACGTACGAGATGACACCGGTGAGCAACGGATAGTGCGTACAGCCGAGGATCAACGTGTCGACGCCGGCCTCGACCAGCGGGCCGAGGTACTCGTGCGCGGCCTCCAGCAACTCCGGCCCGGATGTCACCCCCGACTCCACGAAGTCCACGAACTTCGGGCACGCGCGGGTGAACAGCTCGACCTGCGGCGCGGCGGTGAAGCCGTCCTCGTAAGCAAGCGATTGAGCCGTCGCCTGCGTGCAGATCACGCCGACCCGCTGGTTGCGCGTCGCGGCAACCGCGCGGCGCGCGGCCGGCAGGATCACCTCGACCACCGGCACGTCGTAGCGCTCGCGGGCGTCGCGCAGCATCGCGGCGCTCGCCGAGTTGCACGCGATCACGACCATCTTCACGCCGGCGTCGACGAGATGGTCGAGGCACTCCAGCGCGTACTCACGCACCTCGGCGATCGGCTTCGGCCCGTACGGCTGCCGGGCGGTGTCGCCGAGGTACAGGATCGGCTCGTGCGGCAACTGATCGAGAACCGCGCGGGCGACGGTGAGTCCCCCGAAGCCTGAGTCGAAGATCCCCACCGGTGCGTCAGCCACGAGAAGAGCTTATACAGGTCCGGCGACGGGCAGATCCCAAGTACAGCCTTACCTAAGCGTTCGAACCGACACGCCGAGGTTGTCCACATCTTTACGTTATGGAATTGCCTTTTCGCGTGATGCACGCCACTCTGGAGCGATGTTTGTTCGACCGCCCCTCGTGATGCCATGAACTTGGCGCTCCACATCGCGGTGGTACTGGGCACCGCACCAACTCCACAGCCTGATCACGTCGCCGCCGCAGGACAGGCGGCCAACCAGGCCACGGACCCGAACACGAGCACAGCCGCAGACGTCGTGACGGCCATCGGCCCGCTCGGCATGCTGCTGCTGCTCCTGATGGCGGCGTTCGCGCTGTACGTCGTCTCGCTGTCCCTGCACCCGAATGCGAAGTGCAACCGATGCAAAGGTGCCGGCCGGCACCACGGCAGCCTGTTCAGCTACGCCCAACGCCCGTGCAACAGCTGCAAGGGCCGCGGGATCCAACCCCGACTGGGCCGCAAGGTCTTCTTCAAACAACCCTAGTGTCCGGAGCTGACCTGATCCTTTAGGTGCCTACGGCAACAATCGGCGGCCGGCTCACGCCCAGAGCTGGCCCTCGAGGCGGTCCTCGGCTTCGTCGATCGTGCCTTCGTAGGCGCCGGTCGACAGGTACTTCCAGCCGCCGTCCGCGACCACGAACGCGATGTCCGCGGGCTCGCGGTCGCGCACACACTTCGCCGCCTGACCGAGCGCGGCGTGCAGGATCGCGCCGCTCGAGATGCCGGCGAAGATGCCCTCGTTGTCGAGCAGTTCCCGGACCCGGCGGACCGCATCCCGCGGCCCGACCGAGAACCGCGCGTCGATCAGCGTCGCGTCGTACAACTCCGGTACGAAGCCCTCGTCCAGGTTGCGCAGGCCGTAGACGAGCTCGCCGTACCGCGGCTCGGCGGCGACGATCTTCACCTCCGGCTTGTGCTCGCGGAAGAACCGCCCGGCGCCCATCAGCGTGCCGGTCGTGCCGAGGCCGGCAACGAAGTGCGTGACCGACGGGAGGTCGTCGAGGATCTCCCGCGCGGTGCCGTCGTAGTGCGCAAGCGCGTTCGACGGGTTGCCGTACTGGTAGAGCATCACCCAGTCCGGGTGCTCCTCCGCGACCTGCTTGGCGACCCGGACCGCTTCGTTGGACCCACCAGCGGCCGGCGACGAGATGATCTCGACGCCCCACATCCGCAGGATCTGGCGACGCTCCTCGGAGGTGTTCTCCGGCAGCACGCAGACCATCCGGTACCCGCGCAGCTTGGCCGCCATCGCGAGCGAGATGCCGGTGTTGCCCGACGTCGGCTCGAGGATCGTGTTGCCCGGGCGCAGCCGGCCGTCCTTCTCGGCGTCCAGCAGCATCCGCAGCGCGGCCCGGTCCTTGATCGAGCCGGTCGGGTTGTGGTCCTCGAGCTTCGCCCAGAGCCGTACGTCCGGCGCCGGCGAGAGCTTCGGCAGCCCGACCAGCGGCGTACCGCCGACCGAGTCGAGAAGGTTGTCGAAACGCATCAGATGGAGCCGCCGGCGACCGCGGGCAGGACCACCACGACGTCGCCGTCCTTCACCTCGGTCTTCAGCCCGCCGGTGAACCGGACGTCCTCGTCGTTGACGTAGACGTTCACGAATCGGCGCAGCTCCTCCGGCTCGCCCTCCACGATCCGCTCCTTGAGACCCGGGTGGTTGCCGTTCACATCATCGATGAACCCGGCCAGGTCGGTGCCGTCGCCGGTGACCGCCTTCGCCCCACCGGTGTAGGTGCGCAGGATCGTCGGCACGCGCAGCTCGATCGCCATCTCAGTCTTCTCCTTCAAGAGTTTCCGTATAGGAACCAACCACGCGTACTTCTTCTTCCGTGACCTCGCCGTCGACGATCAGGTACGAGCGGAACTCGACCGGTCCGTCGTACGCCGCGGAGTCCGCGCCGTCACGCGTCGACACCAGCACGTAGTGGGCGCCCGGCTCCTGCGCGAGGTTGATGTCGGTACGCGACGGGTACGCCTCGGTGGCGGTGTGCGAGTGGTAGATCACCACCGGCTCCTCGTCGCGGGAGTCCATCTCCTTGTAGAGCCGGAACAGGTCACCGGAGTCGAACTCGTAGAACGTCGGCGACATCGCCGCGTTCAGCATCGGCACGAACCGCGTCGCCCGGTCCGACCCCTCGGCTCCCGCCACGACCCCGCACGCCTCGTCCGGATGGTCCTTGCGGGCATGCGCCACGATCGCGTCGTACGTCGCCTTCTCGATGACCAGCACAACTCCACGGTAGAGGCCCGAACCGCCGCACCCTCGCGACAGCACTCTGCGTCCGGATGCTGGGACGGCGTCAGCCGGCGGTCCGGCCGCCGAGCGGGATCCGGCGCGGGACGATCTCGCGGTGGGCGAGCCGCCAGCCGTTCGGGCCGCGGCGGACGGTGTCCACGTACGTTGCGGTAACGGAGCCGCGGTCGGCCAGGACGGCGATGCCTTTCGAGCGCACCGTCGCTGTGTCGTCGTCCAGCTCGGTGATCACCACGTTCGTCACCAGGTGCGCGAGCGGATTGCCGGCGCCGAGCTGGAGCGCGGCATCCCGGACCGCGTCGATCCCGACCAGTACGTCGGACCCGAGCGCGCTGACGTCGTACATCACGTCATCGGTGAACAGCTCGTCCAGGCGCTCGAGCTCGCCCTCGTCGAACAGGTGCCCGTGCAGCGCCAGCGTCTCCCCGATGGCCCATTTGTCGTCGGCGGTGAGCATGCCGGATCCTTTCCGCGGAGTTCCCCGGTTAGTCCCGCTACACTAACGGGGATGTCCCCGGAAAACCAGCCGCGGCCCGCCCGGCGACGCCGCGCCGACGCCGAACGCAACCGCGCGGCGATGCTCGTCACCGCCGGCCGGCTGTTCGACGAGCGCGGGCCGGACGTACCGCTGGACGAGATCGCGAAGACCGCCGGCGTCGCCAACGCGACCCTCTACCGGCACTTCCCCACCCGCGCCGACCTGCTCGTCGCGGTGTACGCCGACGAGGTCGCCGGGCTGGAACGCCGCAGCCAGGAGCTCGCCGCCGACGACGACCCGGACCGCGCGCTCAGCGAATGGCTACGGGATTTCGCGGATCACGTCGCCACCAAACGCGAGCTCGCGCAGGCCGTCCCGGACGAGCCCGGTCGCGATCGTGGTGCGCAGTTCGCGAGCTGGCACGCCACGATGCACAGCGCCGCCGAACGCCTGCTCGACCGGGCCCGGGCGGCCGGAGCAGTCCGGGCCGAGCTGACGACCACGGACCTGCTCGCTCTGGTGAGCGGCATCGCCCTGACCGGTCGCACAGGTGGTCAACTTCAGACGCTTCTTGAGCTGATCCGGGACGGCTACGCGCGCTGACTACCAGCGGTCGTGGACCTGCGGCCTGATCAGCTCGTCGTACGTCGCCTGCACGATGGCCAACTGGTCCTCGGTGAGGGGGCTGAAGGTGGCGGCCACGAGGTTGCCGGCTACCTGTTGTGGATTGCGCGCACCCGGGATGACGACCGAGACGCCGGGCTGGTCGAGGATCCAGCGAAGGGCGAACTGGGCCATGGTGGCGCCGGCGGGGACGGCCGGGGCGAGGCGGCGTACTGCTTCCAGACCGGTGCCGAACTCGACGCCCGCGAAGGTCTCACCGACGTCGAAGGCCTCGCCGTGGCGGTTGTACGTCCGGTGGTCGTCGGGCCCGAACGTGGTGTTCTCGTCGTATTTGCCCGACAGCAGCCCGCTCGCCAGCGGGACGCGGGCGATGATGCCGACGCCGGCGGCCTGCGCGGCGGGAAGGACCTCGTCGAGCGGCTTCAGGCGGAACGCGTTCAGGATGATCTGCACCGACGCGACGTTCGGCCGGGCAATCGCGGTCAGCGCCTCCGCGCAGGTTTCGACGCTCACGCCGTACGAGGCGATCCGGCCCTCGTCGACGAGGGTGTCGAGCGCGTCGAAGACCTCGTCGTTGGAGTACACCGGTGTCGGCGGGCAGTGCAGCTGCACCAGGTCGATCGTGTCGACGCCGAGGTTGCGCCGGGAGCGGTCGTTCCAGGCGCGGAAGTTCGCCGCCGTGTAGTTCTCCGGGACCTGCTCGACGCGGCGCCCCATCTTCGTCGCCACGGTCAGACCCTCAGCGGACTTGAGCACCTCACCGACCAGCCGCTCGCTGCGCCCGTCGCCGTACACGTCCGCGGTATCGATGAAGGTCACCCCACCGTCGATCGCGGCCCGCAACACCGCGACCGCGTCGCTCTCGTCCACCGAGCCCCAGTCAGCCCCGAGCTGCCAAGCCCCGAGCCCAACCACACCAACATCTCGCCCGGTACGCCCGAGCCGCCGCGTCTCCATACCCGCAACCCTAGGGTGTGTCTCCTAGTCCCGCGCCTACTGCGGGGCACTCGGCACGGCACCTCGCCGCACGGGCGCAAAGGCCACGATGCACCGCACCGAGCGCCTCCTCGCTACGGCGCCGGACTAGGAGACACACCCTAATCGGCGGTACCTGCGGCGCTTCGGCCGCCGTAGCCGCGCTTGAGCAGGTACTTCGCGCCGGCCGCGAAGCCCTTCGGGTCGAGGATCTCGAAGCCGAAGGCATCGGCCAACCGGTTCGTGGTGTTGAACGCGGCGGCGACGGCGAGCGCGTCCGTGAGCTGATCGGGCGTGGCTCCGGCATCCAGGGCCCGGCGCATGGCGTCCGCGTCGACCGATCCGGAGCGGGTCAGTCGGCCGAGGACCCGGAGGGTGGCGCGCAGGGGCTCCTCGACGGGTGCCGAGTCGAGGTCGTTCAGGACCGCGGCCACCCGGGACTCGTCGCCGGACGCCTGCGCCGCGGTCGCGGTGTGTGCGCCGATGCAGAACGTGCATTCGTTGACCTTGGAGACGTACGCCGCCATCAGTTCCCGGTCCGCCACCGACCAGGCGGACGGTCCGCGCATCGCCTGCTGGGTAAAGGTCTTCGCGTGCTCGCCGTAGAAGTCCGGCCGGTAGAAGACGATCTTCGCCGCGTCCGGCAGCGGCTGCCCGGAGAACAGCCGGACGACGCCGAACAGCACCTTGGTCCCGCGGCTGTAGCCCCGGTTGAGGATGTCAAGACGCATCGCGACCGCCCTCGTCGATCGCCTCGGCCAAGGCCGCCAGCCCGCGGTCGTACATCCGCGCCGAACTGCCGACCGCGGCGCAGACCACCAACTCGAAGACCTCGTCCTCGCTCAACCCGGCCGCCGTGACGGCCCGCAGATCCCCCTGCGTGACCGAGGCCGGCTCGTCCGCCACCTTGCCGATCAGCACGCTCACCGGCGGCGCCAGTCGCTCGTTGGCGAACGCGTCCGCCCGCAGCGCCGCAGACGCTGTCCCCGCGCCGTGGACAACGCGGTCCTCCAGCGCGCGGTACACCGCTCGTTTTCCGTCAGCCACCATGGCGTCCACATCTCCTGTTCAGATCGGGCCCCCTACTGCTGACGAACGGCGCCGCCCCGGATCCGACAGGTCAGCGCATGTTGTGGAGGAGGGCGGACTGCAGGTAGCCGAGCCAGTCGTAGAGGTCGTAGGTGAGGCGGCGGGGGTCGTCGTCGGGAAGTTTCTCCCAGGTGCTGTAGTCGTCCTCGTCCTTGATGTCGAGACGGGTGCCGATCGCCAGGCGGAGGTCGTTGAGGGCGCGCAGCCAGGACAGCTGCTCGTCGGGCTCCAGCGCGATCTCGTCGGCGCCGGACTCCTCGAGCGCGGACAGCACCCGCTTCGCGTCGTTGACCTTCCCGTCGCGCAGGCCGCGCTCGGTGAACCGCCGGAACTCCCCCGACGCCACGTCGTCGGTCTTGTACGCGTCCGGCAGCAGCCGCTGCAGTACGACGTCCTCGGGCGGGGACGTCGGGCCGTCGTTGTCGCTGAGCAGCGCCTCGAGCGGGTCCACGGGCGTCGTGGTGCGCGGCGGCAGCCCGTCGTACAGCAGCTCGACGAGGTTCCTGAGCAGGTTCGCCAAGATGTCCGCCTCGTGCTCTGCGAAACTGACGACGACGGTCTTACGGCGCTTACGGAACCGCGTCACGACTTCTCGCAGGTGGCCCACAGGCCGTAGGAGTGCATCGCTTCCACGTCGCGTTCCATCGCTTCCCGGTTCCCGTTCGACACCGCCGATTTGCCCTCGGCGTGCACCTGCATCATCAGCTTCTCGGACTTCTGCTTGGAGTAGCCGAAGTAGGTCTGGAAGACGAACGTCACGTAGTCCATCAGGTTGACCGGATCGTTCCAGACGATGGTCACCCAGGGTGGGCTCAGCTCGATCGCCTCGTCGACCTCAGGGCTCTCCAGCTCGCTCGGTGCGGTGCTCACCTGACCATTCTCTCCATCATCGGCTCCGGTCTCACAATAGGCTTGGCTCGTGACCCACTCGACGGCACTTCTCACGGACCACTACGAGCTGACCATGCTGCAGGCCGCGCTCGCCGACGGCACGGCGGAGCGCCGCTCGGTGTTCGAGCTGTTCGCCCGCCGGCTGCCCGACGGCCGCCGGTACGGCGTGGTCGCCGGTGTCAACCGGCTGCTGGACGCGCTCGAGCAGTTCCGGTTCGACGAGCAGACGATCGCCTTCCTGGCCGACCGCGGCATCGTCGACCAGGCTACCCGGGACTGGCTCGCGAACTACCGGTTCTCCGGCGACATCTCCGGTTACGCCGACGGCGAGATCTTCTTCCCGGGATCGCCGGTGCTCGTGGTGGAGTCCTCGTTCGCCGAGGCGGTGCTGCTGGAAACCGTTTTCTTGTCGATCCTGAACCACGACTCCGCGGTCGCCTCGGCGGCGTCCCGGATGACCTGGTGGGCCGGTGGGCGGCCCTGTATCGAGATGGGTTCGCGGCGCACCCAGGAGGAGGCGGCGGTCGCCGCGGCGCTGGCGGCCTACATCGCGGGCTTCACCGCCACGTCGAACCTGGAGGCCGCCCGCCGGTTCGGCATCCCCAGCACTGGAACGGCAGCGCACTCGTTCACACTGCTGCACGACCGCGAGCGCGACGCGTTCCGCTCGCAGATCGACGCGCTCGGCAAGGGCACCACGCTGCTCGTCGACACCTACGACGTCGCGGAGGCGGTACGCACCGCGATCGAGCTGACCGGTCCGGAGCTCGGCGCGGTCCGGCTGGACTCGGGCGACCTCCCGTCGCTGGCCGGGCAGGTGCGCGAGCAGCTGGACACGCTGGGCGCGACCAAGACCCGGATCATCGTCACCAGCGACCTCGACGAGTACCAGATCGCCGCGCTCGCCCCGGCGCCGGTCGACGGCTACGGCGTAGGTACGTCGCTGGTCACCGGCTCCGGCTACCCGACCTGCGGCTTCGTGTACAAGCTGGTCGCGCGCGAGGACGCCGGCGGCACCCTGCAACCGGTGGCGAAGAAGAGCCCGGACAAGATCTCGATCGGCGGCCGGAAGTGGGCGCTGCGCCGGCGGTCCGCGGCCGGTGTCGCGGAGGTCGAGCTGATCGGCGTCGGCGAGCAGCCGGTCGACGACGGCGACGACCGGATGCTGCTCAAGTCACTGGTCGAGGCCGGCAAGGTCGTCGGCCGGACGACGCCGGAGGAGTCGCAGACGCACCACGAGAAGGTCCGCTACGAGCTCCCCCGCTCCGCGAACCAGCTGAGCCGCGGCGAGCCCGCGATCCCCACCGAGTACGTCGGCGACTACGACGGCCGCAACCCCTTCCGCGCCCGCAGCCACGCCTGAGTGGCTTCTAACGACAGGAGGTAGTCCGCCTTTCCGGCGCCCGGCGGGCCGGGCTGAGCGCGACGCGGCGGAGGTGAGGCCACTACCTCCTGTCGTTAGCGCGGCAGGAACGTGTCGAGGTAGGGGTTGCGGAACTTGCCGGCCGGGTCGTACTTGGTGGCGAGCGCGATGAAGTCCTTGACCTTCGGGTAGCGCTCGGCCAGCGTCGCCGCGTCGGCGGCGAACACCTTGCCCCAGTGCGGACGGACGTCCAACGGCGCGAGCCGTTCCTCCAGCTCCGCGACGACCGGCCGGACCGCGGACTCGTCCTGGATCCAGGTGAAGTGCAGGGCAACCGTGTCGCGGCCCTGGCTCGGGCTCAGCCATTGGTCGTCGGCGGCGATCGTCCGGACCTCCGACACCTGGATCACCGGTGCGAACGTCTCCCCCAGACCGCGCAGTACGTCGATCGCCTCCGCAGCCCGTTCGCGCGGTACGAAGTACTCCGACTGCAGCTCGTCCCCGTTGCTCGGCGTGAACTCCAGCCGGAAGTGCGGCAGCCGCTCGTTCCACGGTCCAGGCACCCCGCCCTGCTGGGTCGCGTAGTCGGCCGGCATCACCTTGATCGGGTGCCGCGGACCGTCCGCGAGCTTCGCGCCCAGCCACTCCGGGTCGGGCGTGGTCAGCTCGCGGCGCTTGCGCCACACCATCACGTCCGGGTCCACCCAGTCGGTGAACGCACTCACGCTGTACGCGCTGCCCATCACGCCGGTGAAGTCCGACCGCAGACGGTCCACCGGCAACCCGTCGTACACGACCTGACTGATCTGGTACGTCGGCTGTACGTCGAGGGTCAGGCTGACGGCGATGCCGAGCGCACCGAGCGAGACGACCGACCCGCCGAAGTCCGGGTCGTCGCGGGTCAGCGTGACGAGCCCGCCGGCCGCGTCGACGAAGGTGATCGCACTGACCGCGGAGGCCAGCGTGCTGTTCTTGTCGCCCGAGCCGTGCGTTCCGGTCGCGCAGGCGCCGGCGACCGAGATGTGCGGCAGCGACCCGAGGTTGTGCAGCGCGAGTCCCTGCGCCTGCAGGGCAGCCGTCACCTCGCCGTACCGGAGACCGGCCGAGACCGTCACACTCTGCGCACCGGGCTCGCCGACGTCGACGACCTTCGGCAGGCTCTGCACGCTGACCAGTGCGCCGGCGCTGTCGGCGATCCGGTTGAACGAGTGCCCGGTGCCGAGCACGCGTACCTTCTCGGCGCCGGCGACCACCTCCTGCAGCTCCTCGACCGTCTGCGGCCGCTGCAGCTCGCTCGCAAACTCGACGTTGCCCGCCCAGTTCGTGGTCATTCCGTGCCCCTTCCGCCGGATCCCGTTCCGCATCGAACTGTCGCACATTCTGATCTCCGACGGCCCGGCGTCCGGCAGGTGGCCGGTGGCTGGTGTTGGATGGCGCGCGATGCTCATCTGTTTCGGTATTGCCGCCTTCTGGTTCCTGATCTTCGGCGTCGGCTTCCTGCACGACCGGCGCCTGTTCAAGAACGCGATCTTCCTGGTGCTCACGCTGATGTTCGCGGGCCTCGGGCTGGTCTTCACGGTCGCGGCGATCAATCAGGACGCCGGCCGGTTCCTGGTGGTCGCGATCCTGGTCGCGATCCCGGTGGCGATCGCGGTGCTCGCGGTGTTCCTGGTGATCAACGGCGTCACGATGCTGCGCCGGGAGCGCCGCCGGCTGTCCAACCTGCTGTCGCTGCTGGCCGGCCTCGGGATCATCGGCTTCGTCATCTTCAGCGTGCTGGTGCAGACGATCGGCTGGCAGCCGCTGGCGGTGCTCCGGTCGGTACTGCTCGGCATCCTCACCTACATCTCGTTCCTGTTCCTCTGCTTCCTCGTGTACGCGTTCGTCTACAGCCGGGTCCGGTCGTCCCGGAAGGTCGACTTTGTTGTCGTCCTCGGTTCCGGCGTAATCGGTTCCCGGGTCCCGCCGCTGCTGGCCAGCCGCCTGGACCGGGCGCGGCAGGTGTACGAACGGGCACTCCGCAAGGGCCGCTCGCCGCTCATCGTCACCTCCGGCGGGCAGGGCCCCGGCGAGGACCTACCCGAGTCGCACGCGATGGCGGCGTACCTGGTCGAGCACGGCGTCCCCGACGACCAGATCCTCCGTGAGGACAAGTCGACGACGACCTGGGAGAACCTGACGTTCAGCCGGGACCTGATGGTCGAGCTGCGGCCGAAGTACCGCTGTCTGATCGTGACGAACAATTTCCACGCGTTCCGCGCCGCGCTGACCGCCCGCAAGGCCAAGGTCAACGGCCAGGTGATCGGCTCGCCGACGGCCCGCTACTACTGGCCGACGGCAACGATCCGCGAGTTCGTCGCGATCCTCGCCAGTCACCCGTACCTCAACGGCGCCATCTGCCTGGCCATCGCCGCTGTCTCAATCATCCCGAACCTCTAGACCCGGCCGGTCAGGCTGCGGCTGAGGCTGGTCAGGCACAACGGGGACAGGAACAGGCCCGCGGTTGCGGCGAGCAATGCCGTACGGATGCCGAAGGCACCTGCGGCCGCTCCCCCCAGCAACGCACCGATCGGGGTCAGGCCCAGGCCGAGGAAGTTGATGGTGGCAACCACTCGCCCCTGTACCCGCAGCGGAGTGACGAGCTGCCGGATCGCCACGATCGCGACGTCGACCGATTGACTCAAGGCGCCGTACAGCACATTGATCGTGATCAGTGCGGCGATCGTGAGCGGACCTGGTCCATGGAGCGTGGAGGTGACGAGCATGACGAGGTCCGAGACGAGCGCTGCGAACACGACCACCCGGCCGTACCCGAACCGCCTCGGCAACCATGCGGACAGCAGCGACCCGACCAGCACACCGGGCCCGAAGGACGCCATCACCAGGCCGATCACCGCGCCCGGCAGCCCGAGCGTCCGGCTCAGGAACAGCAGGTACACGGTCGTCAGCGCGGTGAACGAGAACTGGTACGCACAGGTCGCGGCCGCGATCGCCCGCAACGACGCATCCCTTACAACCACGCGCAGTCCTTCACCGATCTGTCGCAGTACGCCATGTTGCGCCACCGGCGTACTCGCCCGACTGCGGATCCGGCTGACGGACAGACTGGACCCTGCGAACAGCACCGCCCCGGCAAGGACCGCGATAGGGGCGCTCAGCAACGACACGAGCGCACCACCGACGGCCGGACCACAAATCTGCGCCGCGGACCGGGTGGTCTCGAGCATGCTGTTGCCCTGGGCAATCTGATCGCGTTCGACCAGCTGCGGCAGCGATGCCATCGATGCGACGTCGAAGCACACGGTGAAGGTGCCGGCGACGAAGGCCACGACGTACAGGAACGGCAGGCCGAGCGCGACCCCCAGCGGTACGGACGCCAGCACGACCGCCCGTCCGAGGTCGGCCGCGACCAGCACCGTACGGAACCGCAGGCGATCGACGAGAACGCCGACCGCGAGCGAGAACAGCAGGATCGGAGCCTGCTCGACGGCACGCAGTACGCCGAGTTGCGCGGCGCCGGTGCCGAGCGTGGTAACCGCGACCAGCGGCAGAGTCACCTGACCGGCGAAGCTTGCGAGTTGAGAGGTGGTCTGGCCGATCCAGAGCCACCGGAAATCACGATGCGTCCACAGCGACACGAAGAAGTCCCGGGAGTCGAGCCCAGGGCACACCGGCCCCAGGGCAGGGGGAGGCGCCGCTTGTCACTCTGCAGGCGGCACGCGATGACAGCTCAGTCAGCGCGCGCCCGGTCGACCGGGCATCCCCAACTCCTCAAGACTCGATTCGGCGGTCAGCCTAACCGCCGCACCCGCGACTCGCACCAGATTTCTCAGCGGACCTTCACGGATGCTGCTGGGCTCTTCTGGAGGTTGCGGCCGTCACTTACCTCGAGGTGGTAGGACACTGTGCCGCCGGTCGTCAGGCCTGCGTCGGTGACCGACGTGACGTAGGGCTTGGTCCAGGAGTTTGAGGTTCGGGTCCAGGTGCCGATTCGGGTGGTGCCGCGGTAGAGCAGGTAGGTGAGGGTGAGGTTGTCGCGGTCGAGCACGGTGGGGAACGCGATCGTCACCTTGTTCGGCCGGGCGCTCGCGACCTTCGGTACGGCCGGGCGAGCCGGTGCGGCACCACCTGGAAGGTTGGTGAAGCGCGTCAGGCCCTCCTGCGGCACGCCGTTCACCTCGGTGAAGTCGCCGCCCGCCCAGAGGTCGTTGCCGCCGGAGGCGAACCCGAGCGGGCCGACCAGTGTCGTGCCGCCGGCGTCGGTGTTCGGGAACCATGGGCCGAGCTTGCCGGTGATCGCGCTGTAGACGAGCAGGTGATGCATGCCGGTCTTGTCGGGGAACTCGCCGTCCGCGCTGCAGTCGTGCGCGTGCGATCCCTTGTACAGCCAGTTGCCGATCGCCACGATCGCCTCGGTGGCTCCCAGACAGTGGCTCTGCCAGATCAGCTTGCCGGTCTTCGTGTCCGCGGCGAGCACTCCGTCGTAGCACCCGATGCCGGAGCCCGCATTGGCCGCGAACACCTTGTTTCCCTGGACTTCCAGGTCCTTCACCCGGCTGTCGCAGTCCGGCGTGAGAGCCGGGATCGCGGCCGCGGCCGGCATCGCGTACGCCGCACCACTGGCCGGATTCAGCATCGCGAGTGCGTGCGAGGCGCGGCCGCCGATGTGGCTGAAGCCGCCACCGACGAAGACGCGAGACCCATCGGTGGACACCTCGATCGCGTGCACGTCGTCATCCGCGGCGGGGTTCCACGGGAGCAGCGCCCCGGTGCTCAGGGCGACGGCGGCGACCCGGCTGCGCGCGACCCTGTCGACCGTGCCGAACGAGCCGCCGAGGTAGACCGTGCTGCCAGTGACCTTCAGCGCCGCGACGCGGTAGTTCACCGCCGGGTCCCAGCCGACCACAAGCTTGCCGGTGGCAACGTCGAACATCGCCACCCGCGACCGGGCCAGACCGTCGACAGCGGTGAAGTCGCCACCGATCACGACCCGGCGGCCGTCCGGAGATGCGGCGACGCTCCACACCGGCCCGTTGACGCTCGGCGCGAACCGCGTCGGTACGCCGGTGGTCCGGTCGAAGACCGCGAAGTACTTCCGCGGAGCGTCCGAAACGCCCCGGGCCTTGCCGGGCGGGCGGACCCGCGTGAACAGGCCGCCCGCGAACACCAGGTTCCCGGCGACGGCGACCGCGTTCACGCTCGCGTTCGTCTGCCAGGACGTCTGCTGCACCGACGACAGCGCGGACCCGAAACCCCGCGGCGCACTGTGCGCCGCGGCAGACTGTACGGCAGCCTGCACGGACGGCCCCGAAGGAACCAGCGCCGCGGCGGCGACAGCGCCCGCGGTGACAACGGCTAGGACGGCCTTCTTCATGAGCGAACCCCCAAGGGTCCGCTCCGGCGGAAGATGCCGACCCCATGATTTGGTGACAATGCGCCGTCAAACCATAACTGTCAGCACAGGACGGCCGGCAACCGGCTCAGTTCACCGGAGCGGGGGCCTCGAGCGCCGCGCGGATCGCTTCGAGTTGGAGGACGACCGCCCGGGCGCCAGGATCGACGACGCCGAGCACCCGATCACCGAGGTAGCTCGACCGTCCACGCGCGGCCTGGATGTCAGCCGTACTCTCGGTCCCCACGCGCGCTGCGGCCAGCGCATCGGCCAGTCTCCCCGTACGCAACGCCGTCGCGGCCGGCACCAGCGCGTCCAGCATGGTCCGATCGCCGACCTTGGCACCACCGAGTTCGGCGATCGCGTCGACGCCCGCCTCGAACGCCAGCGGCCACGGCTCTCCGGCGTTCAGTGTCGCGGCCATCCGGAGGATCAGTGCCGCGTACAACGGTCCCGACGTACCCCCGACAACCCGCCGTACGGTGCCGGCGATCCCACGGAGCACCGTGACGTCGTCGGTTCCGTCGTACTGTGCCTTGTCGTTGCGGATCGCCCGCGCGCCGCGGGCGAGGCTGATGCCCAGGTCGCCGTCGCCGACGAGCTGGTCGAGATCGGTCAGCTCCTGCTCCGCAGCGACGAGCTGTTCGCAGATCGCCTCGACGGTCCGCCAGAGTACGGAATCCTCGTCGAGCCGAACGGTGCTTGCGGCAACGATCTCCTGCTGGCGGTGCACCGAGATGCCTTGGGCAACACGACCGATGTGGGCGGCCGGCCACGCGATCGTCTGCGTCGGCGCATCCAGGCGAGTCAGCAGCTCGTCATCGACCCGCGCGAGGGACAACGAGCATCCAGCCATCTCCAGCGCAGTCAGGAAGGTGCCGACCCAGGCGCGTTCGAGGTTGATGCCCTGCTCGGCCAGGTAGCCGACCGCGCGGCCGGCGATGATGCCGAGCTCCATCGTCGGCGTACCGCCCAGATTGTTGACCAGCAACACGACGCGCTCGCCGGCCGCGATCCGGAGGTCCGCGATCAGGCGCGCGAGCAGCGTCTCGATGACCTCGTCGGCCGGACGAAGCTCGCCCCGCTCGATGCCCGGTTCGCCGTGGATGCCGAGGCCCCACTCGATCTGGTTCGCGGCGAGTTCCAGGCCGGGCCGCCCGGCCGCGGGAACGGTACAGGCGGACAGCGCCACGCCCATCGTCGCGATGGACTCAGCCGCAGCGATCGCTTCGCGCTTCACCTCGGCGAGCGGAAGACCCGCCTCGGCCGCGGCACCGGCGACCTTGTGCACGAGCACGGTTCCGGCGAGACCCCGGCGGCCCGCGTTGCCGCCGTCCGCGGCGAGCGCGGCGTCGTCGGCGACCACGACCAACTCGACCTCGAGTCCCTCGGTCCGCGCGATCTCCGCCGCGAGCCCGAAGTTCAGGCGGTCGCCGGTGTAGTTCTTCACGATCAGCAGTACGCCACCGGAGCCGCCGACCGCACGGATCGCCGTCAGGACCGCGTCCACGGACGGCGAGGTGAAGACGTCACCCGCCACCGCGGCGGTCAGCATGCCCGGGCCGACGTACCCGGCATGCGCCGGCTCGTGGCCAGCCCCGCCGCCGGACACCAGCGCCACCTGGCCGCGCCGGCTCAGGTCGGCGTGATCGGCGCGGACGACGACGCCGTCCTCGAGCAGCGTGACGCCCGGGTTGGTCAGGACGAAACCCTGCAGCATCTCGGGGACGACTTCAGCCGGATCGTTGATGAGCTTCTTCACGTCGGACCACTCCTCGCTGCTTCGAATATCATTCGATAATGTCGAATGAGTTTCGGAGCATAGGCCGCGGTTCATCCGGCTGTAAAGAGGAGGAGGTTCAGCGCGGCTGGACCGGCCAGTGGGCGGCGCCGAGTTCGCGGGAGATGTTGCGGGCCGCCTCACGGACGGCTGTGAAGGTCGCGTCCGCCTGTGCCCAGTCGACCGACGGCAGAACGATGCCGATGGCACCGACCGCCAGTCCGGACGCGTCGAAGATCGGCGCGGCAACCCCTGCCTCGCCGAGCACCGCCTCCTCCTGCTCGGTCGCCAGCGCGTCCCGCGCCACGTCGTCGAGCTGCTTGCGCAGCAGGCTCGGATCGACCACGGTCTCGGACGTCATGCTGCGCAGGGTCTCCCCCGCGAGCAGTTCGTCGGCCTGCTCGGGCAGGAACGCGAGCATCGCCTTGCCCAGTGCGCTCGCGTGCGCCGGGATCACGATCCCGACCTCGGGCATCTGCCGGCTGCCGTCCGGCCGCGGCTCGTGGTGGATGATCACCACTTCGTCGTACGTCAGCACGCCGGTCCGTACGGCATGACCGCTGCGCCGGGCGAGCTCCTCGGACCAGGTGACCGCCCGCGATCGCAGCTCGAGCGTGTCCAGGTAGACGTTGCCGAGCTTCAGCACCGCGGGGCCGAGCTGATAGCGGTTCGAGTCACGGTCCTGCAGCACCATGCCGTGCGCCTGCAGGGTCTTGAGGATCCCGTGCGTCGTCGACGGCGGCAGGTCGAGCCGGGCCGAGAGCTCGGACAGGCTCAGCCGGCGCGCACCCTGCAACGCTCCCAGGATCCGGACAGCCCGATCGACGGACTGGATCATCGACAACCCCTCTGCTGAGCGAACAACCCTTTACATCAGTGAACCACAGGCGTAACTTCCGACCTACGTTCGATAATGTCGAACGTTCTTCGGAAACATCTTCGCCTCGGGGCGCACCCTGGAGGGACTTCCATGGACGACAACAACCTGCCGCAGCGGCTCGCCGCTGAGGTGCTCGGCACGGCGATCCTGGTGTTCGTCGGTGTCGGCGCGGTGCCTGCGACGCTGATGACCAACGGCGCCGCACCGTTCACGATGGCCGACCTCGGGGTGATCTCGTTCGCGTTCGCCGCCGCCGTGGTGGCGACGGTCTACGCGCTCGGTCCGATCTCCGGCAACCACATCAACCCCGCCGTCACCGTCGGCCTCGCGGCGGCGGGCAAGTTCCCCTGGTCGCGCGTTCCGGCCTACCTGGCGGCGCAACTGTGCGGTGCACTGCTCGGCGCCGTCGCGATCCTCGGCGTCCTCGGGTCCAAGGCCAGCGACGTCGGGCTCGGCGTCGCCGCGTACGGACCGGGCGTCGGGAACGTGCAGGCCTTCACGGCCGAGTTCGTCGGGACCTTCATCCTGGTACTGACGGTCTTCGGCGCGACGCACCGCAAGGCCGCGGCGGGCTTCGCCGGGCTCGCGATCGGCCTGGTGGTCTTCGCGGTCATCATCCCGGTCGCTCCCGCCACCGGCGCCTCGGTGAATCCCGCCCGTACGGTCGGTCCGATGCTGGTCCAGCAGTTCGCGGGCGGCCATGTCCAGTTCAGCCAGCTGCCCGTCTACCTGCTGGCCGAGTTGAGCGCAGGCGTGTTGGCCGGGTTCACGTTCCTCGCGCTCTCGCGCAGTACCGACGAGCGCGTCGTACTGCCCGCAGCCGTTCGGGCAGGGGAAGGGTGACCGTGACCCAGTCGATCACCGCGCCGATGCTGGCTGCATGGGTCCGTGAATTCGGGCACCTGGTGAGCAGCCACACGGATCGCCTCAACGCGCTCGATGCCGCGATCGGTGACGCCGACCACGGCACGAACCTCGATCGTGGGTTTCGCGCCGTAGTCGCGGATCTTGGGACCATCGCTGACCCCGGCACCCTGCTCACCCACGTCGGTGGGACCGTCGTCAGCAAGGTCGGCGGCGCGGCCGGACCGCTCTTCGGTGCGTTCTTCTTGTCCCTCGGCGACAGCCTCGGTCACGACCCGACGGTGGGCGCCGGGCGTTTCGCGACCGGGCTTCGCGCTGGTCTCGCCGGAGTCGTCGCCAGAGGCCGGGCCGAGGCGGGCGACAAGACCATGTACGACGCACTCGCGCCCGCGATCGACGCCATGGGTGCCATCCGCGACCTGCCTGCGATGGTGCAGGCAGGCCTGCGCGCCGCGGAGGCAGGGCGCGACGCGACGACCGGCATGCTGGCCAGGAAGGGTCGCGCCAGCTACCTGGGCGAACGCAGCGTCGGCCACCAGGACCCCGGCGCCACCTCAGCCGCGCTGCTCTTCACCGCCGCCGCGAACGCTCTCTCGCCCTTCGGTCTCGAGTAGCCGCAGCCAGATCTCGCTGATCGTCGGGTACGCCGGAACCGCGTGCCAGAGGCGATCCAGCGGGACCTCGCCGGCGATGGCGATCGCGGCCGCCTGCAGCAGCTCGGCCACGTCCGGACCGACTGCGGTGAAGCCGACCAGAACGTTGCGCTCGGCATCGATCACCATGCGCGCCTGTCCGCGATAACCGTCGGCGTGCAGCGCGGCGCCGGAGACGGCTCCGAGGTCGTAGTCGACCGCCCTGATCTTCAGCCCCGCCTTCGAGGCGGCTTCCGCGGACAGGCCGACGGCGGCGACCTCGGGATCGGTGAAGACCACCTGGGTGACGGCACGATCGTCGGCGGTGGCCGCATGCCGCCCCCACGGACTCAGATCCACCTTCTTGCCCTGCGCCCGCGCGGCGATCGCGTTGCCCAGAGCGCGCGCCTGGTACTTGCCGTGATGCGTCAGCAGGGCGCGTTTGTTCACGTCGCCCGCGGCGTACAGCCAACCGTCACCGACAGGCTTGCCTGCGTCGTCGATGACAGCCAGCCCGTCGTCGACGTGCAGCCAATCCCCCGGAGCGAGGCCGACGTGATCCAGGCCGACATCCTTGGTGTTGGGCGTACGACCAGTGGCAACGAGAATCTCGTCGGCGTCGACCGTCGTGCCGTCGGACAACGTCAGGTGCACTCCTGCATCGTCCCGGCGTACCGCGGTGGCGTCGACCTCGAGGTGCAGCGACACCCCGGCCTCGCGGAGCGCGGCCGTCACGTACTCACTGGCGAAGGATTCGACACCTGGCAACAATCGGGTCTGCGAAACGAGCGTGACGTGCGCGCCAAGGGCGTTGAATGCAGTGGCCATCTCGGACCCGACGACGCCGCCACCGACAATCACCAACCGATTCGGAACCGTCTGCGCAGCGGCTGCCTGTCTGCTCGTCCAGGGCGAGACGTCCGCGAGTCCCTGGATCGGCGGCAGGCTGGCACTACTACCGGTCGCGATCACAACGGCGTGCCGCGCATGCACCTCTGTTGTCACGCCGTCGGCCTGGGTGACGGTGACCGTACGGGTCCCATTGATACGACCGTGTCCGCGCAGCAGCGTGACGCCCGCGTGGTTCAGCCACTCGGCCTGGCCCGAGTCGTCCCAGTTGGAAGCGAAGCGGTCCCGCCGAGCGAAGACCGCGGCCGGATCCAGCTTGCCGGTCACGGCTTTCCCCGCAGCCGGCAGCGCGCGAGCTGCGCGGAGCGCCGCGGCGTCGCGGAGCAGGGCCTTGGTCGGCATGCAGGCCCAGTACGAGCACTCGCCGCCGACGAGCTCGCGTTCCACGATCGCCGCGGTCAGGCCGCCCTGGACCACGCGGTCGGCGACGTTCTCACCGACCGGTCCGGCACCGAGGATCACGACGTCGAAGTGGTTGGGCCGGCTCTCTTCGGTCATGTCAGTTGGCCTTTCCGGCCAGGCGGTGCAGCCGGATCGCGGAGCTCAGGAAGAAGATGCCGCCGAGGATCGCGTACCCGGCGATGCTGGTGAGCGAGGGGTCCGGCTTGCCTGCCATCAGGACGAAGCTACCACCGGCGAGGACGGAGATGCCGCCGCTGAGGATCATCGGCCACTGCCCGCCGAGCCGGTAGCGCAGGATCGCGACGACCAGCTGGACGATGCCGGCGGTGATCGCCCAGGCGCCCCAGACACGCAGGACGGCCGGGATGCCCGAGGCGGCCGCGACGGCCAATCCGACCGTGGCGAGCAGGCTCAGCGCCATGTTGACGTAGAGCGGGGACTTCGGGCGGGCGCTGCCTGCCGTACGGAAGTCGATCACGGCCGCGGCGACGTCGAACAGCGGATAGATCACGAGCAGTACGGCGGCCGCCGGATTGATCGTCTTCGCGATCGCCATCGTCAGCACCGCCCAGACGACGGCGAAGCCGAAGCGGGAGTAGTACAGGGTCCGCAGCGCCTTGGTGGCCGCGGTCGTGCCGGCTGCGGTCGCTGTGCCCGTCGCGCCGAGGGTTTCGTATGAACTGGACACCAGGTCCTTCTCTCAAAGATGTAGATAGAACGATCGGTACACTTGGAACGTGCAGCATGGACCCGATCGCTGTCAAGACCGATCGTTCTATCTGCTAGCCTCGAACGGCAGATCAAGGGATGGGAGAAGTGCGATGTCGGAAGCACGGCTGCGGCTGCTCAACACGGCGACCGGGCTCTTCTACGCCGACGGGATCCATGCCGTCGGCGTCGATCGGGTGATCGCCGAGGCGAAGGTCACCCGCGCGACGCTCTACCGGCACTTCCCGAGCAAGGACGACCTGATCGTCGCGTACCTGACCCAGACCGACGAGGCCCTCCGCGCGCGGCTCGCCGCGGCACGGACCGAGGACGCGAGCCCGGCCGACGTGATTCGCGCCGTCGCACAGTCGATCGCCGATGACATCCAGCAGTCCGGGTTCCGCGGCTGCGCGTTCCTGAACGCCGCGGCCGAGTACCCCGATCCCACCTTCGCCGTGCACCAGGCGGTCCTGCGGCACCGGGAGTGGTTCCTCACCACGATGACCGAGCTGTTCACCGAGCTCGGCAAGATCGACGCCGGCCCTGCCGCCCGGCACTTCGTGATGCTTCGCGACGGCGCGATGGCCGCCGGTTGCCTCACGGACCCGGAACCGATCGGCGAGACCTTCCTGCGCGGCGTCGAGGGACTCCTCACGTACCGCAGCCGCGAGTGACCTGATCCGGGGTGAGCCCGCGCAATGCGGCGCGGACGGCGCCTGCGCTTGTACGGTGGGCTCAGGACGTACTCGTCAGAAGGAGTAGCGCGATGGCCAGGGCGTTGATCGTGGTTGATGTGCAGAACGACTTCTGCGAGGGCGGCAGCCTGGCGGTCGCGGGCGGTGCCGATGTCGCGTTCCGGATCGGCGAGCTGCTGCACCACTGGCACGAGGCCGATCCCGACGAGCGTCAGTACGCGTACGTCGTGGCGACCCGGGACCACCACATCGACCCGGGCGACCACTTCTCCGACCATCCCGACTACGTCGACTCCTGGCCGCGGCACTGTGTGGCCGGCACCGACGGCGTCAGCTTCCACCCGAACCTGGATCCGCAGCCGTTCGACGCGATCTTCGACAAGGGCGAGTACGCCGCCGCCTACTCCGGCTTCGAGGGCAAGTCCCACGAAGGCGGCCACACGCTCGCCGACTGGCTGCGCGGCAAGGGCGTCACGGACGTCGACGTCTGCGGTATCGCTACCGACTACTGCGTCCGCGCGACCGCCCTCGACGCCCACCAGGAAGGGTTCGGTACGACGGTCCTCACCGACCTGACCGCCGGAGTCGCCGAGACCAGCACCGACAAGGCGCTGGCCGAGCTCCGCAACTCCGGCGTCAATCTGACCTGACCCTGCCGGTCAGACCTGGCCGGCCTTCTCCAGGGCGGTGCAGCAGGTGTTCACGATCAGGCGGGTGACGTTGTACGGGTCGATGTTCGCGTTCGGCCTGCGGTCCTCGATGTAGCCCTTCTTGTCGACCTCGACCTGCCACGGGATCCGGACCGAAGCACCCCGGTCGGAGACGCCGTAGCTGTAGGCGTCGTGCGGAGCGGTCTCGTGGGCGCCGGTCAGCCGCTCCTCGATGCCGTCGCCGTAGCCGGCGATGTGCTCCTCGACCTTGCCCGGGGCGCCGAGCGACTCGCAGGCGGTGATGATCGGGTCGTAACCCTCGCGCATCGCCCGGGTGGAGAAGTTCGTGTGCGCACCGGCGCCGTTCCAGTCGCCCTTGGCCGGCTTGGCGTCCAGGGTCGCGGCGACGTCGTGGTCCTCGGCGATCCGGTAGAGCAGCCAGCGCGCCACCCACAGGTGGTCGGCGACCTCGATCGGACCCGCCGGGCCGACCTGGAACTCCCACTGGCCGGGCATCACCTCGGCGTTGATGCCGGAGATCTTCAGCCCGGCGTCGAGGCAGGCGTCCAGGTGCTGCTCGACGATGTCGCGGCCGAAGACCTCGTCGGCACCGACGCCGCAGTAGTACGGGCCCTGCGGCGCCGGGAAACCGACCGCCGGGAAGCCGAGCGGCCGTCCCTCCTGGAAGAAGGTGTACTCCTGCTCGATGCCGAACCAGGACTCCTGCTCGGCGAACTGCTCGGCGATCGGGAGCAGTGTGGCGCGGTGGTTGGTCGGGTGCGGGGTGCCGTCGACGAGGTAGACCTCGCACAGCACGAGCAAGTGGTCGCCGCCGCGGATCGGGTCGGGGCACGAGAAGACCGGCTTGAGCACGCAGTCGGAGTTGTCGCCGGGCGCCTGGTTGGTGCTCGAACCGTCGAAGCCCCACTCCGGCAGCTCGGCGCCGTCGGCGAGCACCCTCGTCTTGGAGCGGAGCCGCGCGCTCGGCTCGGTACCGTCGATCCAGATGTACTCGGCCTTGTAGGTCACCCGTCTGTTCCCTTCGTCGCGGCCGTTCCCTCAGGTGTTTCTGAACGGCCGCTACGACAGTGTCAACCAGCGATTACGGACCTGTTGCTCGATTGTGAACGCTGTGTTTCGTCATCTGACCGGAGCTCCGGGACCGAGCGGGATGCCGAGCGCCCACCAGGCCAGGAAGAGCAGGGTCCAGGCGACGGTCATGGAGATCGCCAGCGGGACGGTGTACGACGCGAGCGTTCCGACGCCGGCGTCCTTGCGGTAGCGCTGCAGGAAGCCCAGTGCCATCACGAAGTACGGGCTCATCGGCGTGATCGCGGTCGAGCCCGAGTCGGCGATCCGGAACAGCGCCTGCGTGGTCTCGGCCGGCACGTTGAGCAGCAGCATCATCGGCACCAGGATCGGCGCGGTCAGCGACCACATCGCCGAGCCGCTGGTCACCAGTACGTTGATGATCGTCAGCAGCGCCAGGATGCCGAGGAAGATCACCACCTTCGGTGCCCCGAGGTCACCGAGCGCCCGGGCCGACTCCGCGGACAGCAGATCGCCGAGGTTGCTCCAGTCGAAGTACGCCAGGAACTGCGCGATCGCGAAGAACAGCACGAGCACCGGCGCCATCTGTTTGATGCCCTCGGCCATCAGTTTCGGTACGTCGGCGGCGCGCCCGATCGCCTTCACAGTCACTCCGTACGTGATGCCGACCAGCGCGAACAGGAACGCCACCACCATCGCGATGCCGTCCAGGAACGGTGAGTCGACGATGCTGCCGTCCTTGCCGCGCAACGGCGAGTCGTGCGGCAGCAGGATCGCGACGATCGCCACCGCTGCGACCAGGAACACGATCCCGGCCCGGCGCAGACCCTTGCGCTCGGCAACCGATACGGCCAGCTGGTCCGGGTCGTCTCCCGGCGCGTCCGGGTCGGCGTCGAGGTCGGGCCGCTTGCTCAGCACCAGCCGGGTGACCAGCGTGATCACCAGCGCGAGCAGGACCGACGACGCGATGTTGAAGAACCAGTTCGACAGCACCGAGACGTGCGCGTCCGGATGCACCGTGCGCGCGGCGGCCGTGGTGATGCCCGCGAAGATCGCGTCGTTCGGCGTCGGGATCGGGCTGGCGTCGTACCCGGACGCGATCGCGGTGTACGCGACCACGATGCCGAGGATCGGCGACCGCCCCACGGCCCGGAACGCGAGCCCGCCGAGCGGGACCAGGATGATGTACGCCGCCGCGGACGCCACGTGCGACATGGTGCCGGCGAACGCGACCGCGAAGACGACCATCGAAGTCGGCACCCGGGACACGCTGACCCGCATCAGGGCCTGCAAAAACCCGGTCCGCTCGGCGAGCGCGACGCCCATGATCACCACGACGATCGTGGCCATCGGCGGGAACTCGGCGAAGTTCGAGATCGCCGTCGAGACCGCCATCTGCAGGCCGTCGCCGGACAGCAGGTTCTGGACGACGACCTCCTTGCCGTTCTTCGGCGAGATCACCGAGACGTCGAGCGCGGACAGGATCGCGCTGACCACGGCCAGGATCGCGGACAGGATCCAGAACAGCCAGAACGGGTGCGGCAGGGCGTTCCCGACCCGCTCGATGACCGCCATCGCCCGGACCAGCCGGGGCAGCTCCCTCGTGTCGGTCGCCGTACTCATGACAGCCTGTGCTTCGTGAAGAAGGCGCCGATCAGCTCGTGCGCCTCGAACGTCTGCGTCACGTAGCCGGGGCCGGACGACGAGTCGGAGCCGGGCCAGCTGTGCCCGCCGTCGGTGACCGCGACATGCACCACATCGGCCTTGCAACCCTGGTAGGTGAACGTCAGTACGTCGTCACCGAGCTGACCGGTCTTCGGGTCCTGCCGGCAGTGGTCCCGTACCGACCAGTCCCGGACCCAGGTCTGTACGTCGGGCAGATCGCGCTCGCCGTCGCCGCCGTACGGGATCGTGGTGTCGCCGGTCCCGTGGATGTCGAGGACCGGCACCGGGCGGCTCGGTGCGCAGCGCGTGCCCTGGATGTAGAACGCTCCCGACACCGGGGCGATCGCGGCGATCCGGTCGGCGAGCTGACAGGCGAGGATCCCGGTGAACCCGGCCCCGTTGGACTTGCCGGTCGCGAAGACGGCCTTGGTGTCGATGCAGTACGACGACTCCAGCTGGTCGAGCAGGTCTGCGGTGAACTTCACGTCGTCGACCCCCGGTGCGGAGTACGGCGCGCCCTGCCAGGCCTGCTTGTTCTCGTCGCCGATCACACCGTTGGGGTAGGCAACGATCGCGTCGAGCTTCGACAGGTCCGAGAACGCCTCGGTCTGCGCACCGGTCTTGCCGCGGCCGTGGTACACCAGGATCAGCGACTTCGCCTTGTTCGGCGTGTAGCTGTCCGGGACATGCAAGCGGTAGGTACGGGTGATGCCACCGGAGACCACGGTGTAGTCGCCGGTCGGGGCAGCCTGCTTCCCGCACCCGGCGGTGCGCGCGGCGGTCGCTGCGGTTGCCGTCGGCAACGTGGTGGCGGCGGTCACCAGGGCCGCCGACGCCAGCAGTGCACCGGCCCGCCGAGCGAGCAGCCGGCCGGACGGCCGGAGGGTTTTCGGGCGTGCGAGGTTCATCAGGGGTACCTCCTCGGGACAGGCGGCCTGCAGGCGGGCAGGCTCGCGCCTGGACCTCCCTGAGCGAAGGTCCAGTAACTCGGCTGTACGTCAGGCCGACAGCAACTCGTCGGCGAAGGCGGCTATCCGGTCGGCGGCGGTCTCCACCAGGAGACGGCCGTCCGCGGCGGTGGCGCGCCGGGGATCCCCCAGCACACCACGCTTGTGATATTCGTCGAACCCGACCGAGAGCCGGGGACCGCGGGTGTCCCGGGCCAGCCGGGACGGAACGGTCAGTTCCTCGAGGGTCAGCGCGCCCGGCTCCAGGCGATCGGCCTGGACCAGCTCCGGGGCGAGGTACAGCATCTGTGCGGTCTCGGCCTCGCCGGCGTGACCGTGGACGGCGCTGACGTCGGTGATCAGGTCCGCCACCACGGACGTGACCGGAGTCCACGCGAACGTCACGCCGGTACGGACGTACTCCTGCGCGAGCACGGAAAGCGCCGGATTGTTCCCGCCGTGCCCGGTGATCACCAGGAACTGCTTCCAGCCGTGCGTGTGCAGGCTCGCGACCAGGTCCCGGAGCACCTGCATGAACGTTGCCGGTGACAACGTCATCGTGCCGGCGAAGGCCATGTGGTGCGGCGAGACCCCGTACGGGACCGGTGGTGCGACGACCGCGCGGCCGGCCAGCCGCTCGGCGACGCGGTCGGCGACCCCGACGGCGCGGACGGTGTCGGTGGACATCGCCATCCCGCCGCCGTGCTGCTCCTGCGCACCGACCGGAATGATCACCAGCGGCGCGGTCCGGACCGCCTCGAGGGCCTGGTCGGTCGTCATCTCGGCGAGTCTCATGAGAACTCCGGGGCGGACTCGACGGCCTGACGAATGTTGTCCAGGTGCGTACGCGTCAGGCGCTCGGCCCGTACGGCATCCTGCGCGCGGACCGCCTCGACGATCGCCTGGTGCTCCTCGTGGTCCCGCTCGCGGTTGTCGTACAGTGCGCGGATCTGCTGCTGCTCACGGACCCGGACCTTCAGCAAGGAGGCCAGAACCTCTTGCAGCAAAGGGTTCCCGGACGCGGCTGCGAGCTCGACGTGGAAGTTCAGGGCGAACGCCGGACCACCCGGCGGGACGAGAGCGTTCGTCACCGCGGCCTCCAGGCGTTCGAGGTTCTCCGGCTGACGTGCGGCCGCGGACTGCGCCGCCACCGCCGGCTCGATCACCAGGCGGGCGCTGATCAGCTGCAGCACCGAGTCCTTGGTGATCGGCGGCCGGTGCGGGTTCGCCAGGACGACATTGTTGATCGTGGGGCCGACGTACGTCCCGGAACCGTGCCGGAACTCCACGGCCCCGGTCGCCTCGAGCTTGCGGAGCGCCTCGCGCACCGTCGGTGTGGTGATCGCGAACCGTTTCGCCAGCTCGCGCGCCGACGGGATCGCGTCACCGGGGCGCAGCCCACCGTCCCGGATGATCCCGAGGATCGACTCGGTCAACCGGTCGGACAGGCTGGGCGGCAGCTCCGCAGCTGAGTAACTCACAAACTGACTAAATCACTTATTCTTTCGTGCGGTCAAGACCTCGCACCAACCCGAAGATGATCAGCGGCACGACCAGCTCGAGCGCGGTCAGCGGCAACTGGAACCAGTGCGGCCGCCCCTCGAGCGCCCACGACAGCAGCCGGCCGAGCCCGCCGAGCAGGAAGAACCCGGCAAGCCAGTTCACCTCCTTGGCCTTGATCGTCCCGCGCACCGACGCCAGACAGGCAACCCCGTAGAACGCGAAGATCGCGCCGAAGAAGCGCTCCCGGCTGTCGACGGTCGGACCCGCGCCGGACAGCCCCGGCTCGGAGTGGATCCCGCCCACGACGTGAGCCAGCCCGATCAGGATGCAGGCGGCACCCAGCACGATCATCAGCCACTTCAGTACGGTCCTCATCGGCCATCCTTACTAGACAGGTGTCTACTAAGGATAAGCTCAAGCCATGTCACGCCGTCGGCTGCGCCCGGAGCAGCGCCGCGATGAGCTCGTCGATGCCGGGGAGCAACTGTTCGCGCGGCGCGGGTACGACGACGTCACGATGGAGGAGGTCGCGCGGTACGCCGAGGTGTCGCGGGCGCTGCTCTACCAGCACTTCGCCACCAAGCGGGACCTGTTCGCGACTGTCTACCGCCGTGCGTCGGACCGGCTGCTCGACCAGGTGCAGCTGACGTCGGACCGTCCGCTCGGCGCGCAGATCGACGCCGGGCTGGACGCGCACTTCGACTACTTCGAGGCGAACCGGGCCACGGTGATCGCGGCCAACCGGACGCTCGCCGGCGACCCCGCCATCCAGGCGATCATCTCCGACGAGCTGTCCGTGCTGCGCGAACGCGTACTCGACGCAACCAACCTGACCGGTGAACGGCGAGCACTGACATCAAGCATCCTGCACAGCTGGCTGCTGTTCGTCCGGGTCCTCACCGTCGACTGGCTGACGGAACCCCACTGCACCCGCGCCGAGCTGCGCGCGATCTGCACCTCTGCGCTGCTCGCCGCCTTGAATCCTGAGGCATCCTGACTGTTCAGGCGCGGCCGGCGTCGTGGACCAGGAGGGCGATCTTGGTGCGGTTGGGGAGCTCGAGCTTGGCCATGATGTGCGTGACGTGCACCTTGACCGTTGCCTCGCTCAACCCCAACTGCTGCGCGACCTCCGCATTGCTCAGGCCCTCCCCGACCGCGACGGCCACCTCTCGCTCGCGCGGTGTGAGATCACGCAGTACGTCGGCTGTGGGGCGCGCGGTGCGGGGCGCCGACGTGTATGCCGCGATCAGGCGCTTGGTGATGCTCGGCGACAACATGGAGTCGCCGTGGACGGCCTGCTCGACAGCGGCCACCAGCGCTCGCGGTGCGGTGTCCTTCAGCAAGAAGCCTGTCGCGCCGGCCTGCAGTGCTTCGTAGACGTACTCGTCCAGGTCGAACGTCGTCAGGATCACCACCGGCGGCGGATCCGCGAGTGTGTTCACGCGGCGGGTGACCTCGATCCCGTTGACGGTCGGCATCTGGATGTCGGTGAGCACCAGATCGGGCTCGTACTTCTCCACCAGTTCGAGGACCCGCGCCCCATCGGTGTCCTCGGCAACGACCTCGGCGTTGCCGCCGGCCTGCAGGATCAGCCGGATGCCGTTCCGGACCAGCTCCTCGTCGTCGAGAAGCACCACCTTGATCATTCCGCCACCCGTCCGAACGTCGCCCGTACTCTGAACACGCCGTCCACCCAACCAGTCTCCAGCTGCCCTCCGGCGAGCGACACCCGTTCCCGCATCCCCAGCAGGCCGTACCCCGATCCTGGTACGGCGGCGGGTGTGAGTCCGCGCGGATTCGTCACCTCGACGGTCAGGTCGTCGCCCTGGGCAACGACCTTCACCGTCACCTGCACGCCCGGTGCATGCTTCGCCGCGTTCGTCAGCGCCTCTTGGACAACGCGGTACGCCGCCCGGCCGACCGCGGGCGGCACCTCCGGTACGGGATCGGGCAGCTCGAGGGTGACCGTCTGACCGGTCGTGACCGCGTCCGCGACCAGCACGGGTACTGCGCCGAGTGCCGGCGCGACGTGGCCGGGTTCGCCGGGCAGCTCGTCCCGCAGTACCTGCAGGATCTCTCGCAGTTCGGTGAGCGCCGCCGTACTGGACTTGCGGATGATCTCCGCCACCCGCTCGGTCTGCTCGTCCGCCGCCGTCATCGTCAACGCGCCCGACTGCAGCGCGATCGCGCTCACCCGGTGCGCGACCACGTCGTGCATCTCGCGCGCGATCCGGCGCCGCTCGTCGGTGACGGCACGCTCCGAGCGGAGGTCGCGCTCCCGCTCGGCCTGCTCGGCGCGGTCGCGCAGGGCCGCGAGCAGCGCGCGCCGCTGGTACACCCAGAGTCCGAGCAGGAGCGGCCCGCCGACGAAGAACACCACCGACGCGGCCTGCTCGCCCCACGACAGGTGGTCCCGCCCCGGGATCGGCCAGACGACGATCACGATCGCGCCGACCACGCCGGCAACAGCCGTCTGCCAGTGCAGGCCTTTACGGCTGGCCATCGTGTACGCGGAGATCGTCACCGGCACGCTCGGAAACACCTGGCTGACCGGCGCCAGCACCACGAACAGCAGCGGGAAGCGCCGCCGCACCACCATCGCCGCGAACAGCACGCCGAGGAAGACACCGCCGTACCAGCGCAGACTGCCGTTGTTGGTGATGTCGAGCAGCGTCCCGCCGGCCACCGCGGCGGCGAACAGTACGTCGAACAGCAGGATCCGCACCTTGCCGTCCCACCACGCCAGCTGCATGCCCCCACCGTAGAGGTTCAACGAAGTGCGGGGACGCCTAACACTTTCGTACTAGCCGGCTTTGCCCTGTCCGGCCGATGTCCCGCGACGGCGGAACCGGGAGTCTGGAGACATGATGCTCCTGCAGACAGCCACCCAGACCGACCAGACCTTCGGCGTGATCGGCGGCGCGCTCCTGATCGGCGCCCTCGTCGCCTACGTGCTGCTCGTCGTCGGCGCCTTCTTCAGCGCGCTGTTCTCCTCCGCGACGGCCGGGATGAAGCTGGTCTGGATCGTCTTCATCGTGATCGCGCCCTTCATCGGCAGCCTCCTGTGGTTCCTGGTGGGCAAGCGGAACGCACAGGAAGCTGCCTACGGCTGAAGGGTCAGGAGGTGACGGTGATCGGGCTGCCGTTCGAGACCAGCGACCAGTCGCCGGTGTGGAAGGCCTTCGGGTCGACGGTGCCGGTGGTGGTGACGTAGTCGATCATCAACTGGCGGATCTCGACCTGGCGGTTGTAGACGACCGGGGCGGTCTTGACGTGCGGGAAGTTGCCGCCGCCGGACTGCCGGTAGTTGTTGACCGCGACAACGAACTCCTGGGCGTCGGTCACCGGCGTGCCGTCGTAGGCCAGGTCGGTGATGCGGGCGCCCACGGCTTTGGCGATGTCGATCTTGTACGTCAGCGGCTTGGTCAGGCCGCCGAGGATGTCGTAGTTGTAGTCCGGCGTCCCGTTCGGCGCGGTCGAGGTCGGGGCGTTGGTGACCTGATCGGACGGGAACGGTCCGGTGCCGCTGATCTGCTGGAAGTACGCCGCGGAGAACTCCAGGTACTCCTTCACCTGCACGCCCGTCATCGTGACCGCGAGCAGCGTGTTGTCGAAGACGTACAGGCCGGCCACGTCGCGAACCGACACGTCACTGGCCGGGATCGCCGCCTCGCGGTTGAACGGGGCCGCGATCGCGAGCACCGGCAGCGATGCCTGCGGCGTACCGGCGAGCGCCTTCGACACGGCGTCGGCCTGGACGAAGTTCACGAAGTCGAGCGCGGCGGTGTCCTCCCAGGGTGCGGTGGCCGCGGACATCGCCTCGGTGCAGGTGCCGATCTTCGAGTTGACGTACTCGACGACCTTGTCGTGGTCCTTCTGCAGCAGCGCGACCACGTCCGGGTCGGCGTCGACGGTGTTCGCGTTGAGCACCTGGCTGTGCCGGCCGACGACCTTCCACTGCCCGCGGACCTTCTGCAGGTCCAGGTCGAACAGCGACAGCCGCATGCCCCACTTGAGCGGCTCGCTCAGCACGACCTGCTCGCCGCTGGACTTGTTCGTGACGAGGCGTTCCGGGATCTCCAGGTGCGCGTGGCCGACCAGGACCGCGTCGATGCCCGGGACGGACTCGGCCATCAGGACGGACGCGTTCTCCGGGTACGGCAGCGCGTCGCCGTACGACGAGGACAGGTCCATGCCGGAGTGCACGGACGCGATCACGATGTCCGCGCCGGCCTTGCGGACCCGCGGCACCCAGAGCTTGGCGAGCTCGACGATGCCGCCGAACTTCAGCTTGTTCTCGACGTTCGCCTTGTCCCAGATCGCGATGCCCGGGTTGGTCAGGCCGAGGATGCCGACGGTGATCGGCTTCTCCCCCGGTACATGGATCCGCTTCAGCACGTACGGCGGGAAGGCCGGCAGGCCCGTGGTCCAGTCCTGGGCGTTCGCGCCGAGCAGCGGGAACCGCAACTGGTGCTGGAACTTGCGCAGGATGTCGAGACCGTAGTTGAACTCGTGGTTGCCGAGCGCCGCGGCGTCGTACCCGATCCGGTTCATCGCGGCCGCCATCGGGTGCGTCGGGCCGTCGGTGATGGGTTCGATCTTCGCGTAGTAGTACGCGAGCGGGGTGCCCTGGATGGTGTCGCCGGCGTCGAGGAGCAGCGGCCGCGGCGCGTGCCGGTCCGCGGCGATCCGGTCCCGGACCGCGCTCACCAGCGTGGAGACCTTGGCCAGGCCGATGTCGTTGTGCGCGGTGTCGTCGTACTCGGCGTTCTTGAAGTAGTCCCAGTTGAAGACGTTGCCGTGCAGGTCGGTGGTGCCCATCACGGTCAGCCGGACGGTCTTGCCCGGCCCGTGCCCCGGTCCGTGGTCGGCACCCGCGTACGCCGGAACGGCCTGGAACCCGGCCGCGGCCAGCGCCGCCGCGCCACCGATCACCGTGCGTCGTGTCATCCTCGCCCGCCCACTCGCCAGCTCAGTCGTCTGCTCGCCGCTGTCCGTCATCGCCCCGCCTCACAGGTCGTTTCGCCGGGATCTCCGGCACGAAGGCACACGATACGGCCGACACACCCCCACCCACCGAACCGATGCCCCCGGGGAGGAGAGAAGATGCCGCCTATGACCGCCCTCATGCCACGCCTCCGGCGCGGCGGGTCACGGGGCTCAACCTCCCGCCCTTCCCTCGTCGCTCCGGTCGCTTCGCTCCCTCCGCTCCTCAGTCCAGGGCGGGAGGCCCCGTGACCAAGCCGCCCGGCAAAGTGCTGCCGTTGGTCGCCGCCCTCCTCTGCGGTGCCGTCGTCGCTCAAGCTGCCACGCCGTCCTCCTCCTCGTCCGTGACGTCCGCCGCGCCTGCTGTGACCGCGACGCCGAACCACGGTCTGCTCAGTACGACGACGTCCAAGCAGGGCGAACCGTCCTCGTCCAAGCGACCGACGCCCCCGCCCGTGAAGCCGCCGAAGCCGCCGGCCGACGACTGGAACCTGACCAAGCATGGGAAGGTCCTGTACCTGACGTTCGACGACGGCCCGCAGCACGAGTGGACGCCGAAGGTCCTCGCGGTGCTGCGCAAGCACCACGCGCAGGCCACGTTCTTCGTCCTCGGGATCCAGGTCGCGCAGTACCCGGAACTGGTCGCCGCCGAACGCGCCGCCGGGCATCACGTCGGCAACCACACGTACGACCACAAGACGCTGACTCACCTGCCCGACGCGAAGGTGCATCAGGAGATCGCGATGGGGGTGAAGTCGAAGTGCCTGCGCCCACCGGAGGGAGCCACCACGGCGAAGATCGCGGCGATCGCGGCCGGGTACCACCAGCGCCAGGTGCTCTGGGACGTGGACACGAAGGACTGGGAGAAGCCCGGCATCGCGCACATCGAGCACGCGATCATGGCCGGCGCCCGCCCCGGCGCGATCATCCTGATGCACGACGGCGGCGGCAACCGCTCGCAGACCGTCGCGGCCCTCGACCACACCCTGACCCAGCTCACCAAGCAGGGCTACACCTACCGCTCGCTGCCCTGCTGATCCAGCAGGTCAGCGCCGCACGCCCGCCGTACTGTTCGAGAAGTGGCGGAGGGCTTGGTCGACGGCTTCGAGGGGCAGGTCGAGGGCGGCAACGGGGTAGAACCCGGCAGCCTTGATCCACTTGCTGGGACGCAGGGTCGCCTGGGCGGCCGGGTGCTCGAGTCCGCTGACGCCCGGGCTGACGGGCGTGACGCCTGGCTGCAGCGCAACCGACACCACGGGCTGCCCGAAGCGGCGTTCGTGGCGCAGGCCGGCGACCGCGGGCCAGGGCAGGACGACCGCGCACGGCGCACCGTCGACACCGAGTTCGAGCGCGGCCGGCGTCATCCGCAGCGCGTACGGCGGGATCTCCGAGGAGTCGTACCAGCGCTTCTGGTCGCCCAGCAGCTTGAAGATCAGGACCACGCCCGGCAACGGCAGCAGGAACGCGACGATCATCGGAAGCCCGAGGTACCAGCCCGCGCCCAGCAGGCTCAGCATCAGCACCCCGACGACGAGGCCGAGGGTGATCAGGAACACCATGACGATGCCGCCGATCAGGCGTGACCTGCGGACAGCGGCGCGCCGCCGCAGCACCTCGTCGTGCCGCAGGCCGACCACGAAACTCTCGTTCATGACCCGAGCCTGGCAGATCGGACCGGTCAGCGCCGAACGCCCGCAGTACCGTTCGAGAAATGCTGAAGTGCCTCGTCGATGACGTGGACGGGCTGGTCGAGGGCCTTGATCAGGAACATCCCGGTCGGCCGGAGCAGCGGGTTCGGCCGGACCACGTTGCGGACCGACGGCTGGTCGAGGCCGCGGACGCCCGCGGTCGTCGCGCCGACGCCGCGTTCCAGGGCGATGTCGAGCATGTACTGACCGAGCAGCTTGTGCTGCGTGAAGCCGCGCACGGTCGGCCACGGCAGCACCACCGGGTACGCCGCGCCGTCGCAGGCCAGCTCGAGCCCCTTGGCCGAGATCCGCATCGCGACCGGCGGCAGCTCGTTGGCCTCGTACCAGGCCTTGCGGTCGGTCTGGATGCGGTACACGAGCACCGTGCTGAGCACCAGCGGGATCATTGCCAGGATCAACAACAGCGCGAACGGCCACATCCCGGACCCCGGGAACGCGATCAGCGCGTAGACCGCGGCAACGATGCCGACGGCACCGAGCGCCGCCGTCACCCAGGCGCCGCGCCGTTCCACGGTCCGGACCACCTCGCGCCGGCGCAGCACCGCGTCGCGGTCGATCCCGACCACGAACGGCTGCCCCGGATCCCGTGGCGGCACCTGTACCTCCGGCTCGATCTCTGCGACCCCGTCCTCACTCACCGGGAAAGAATCCCACAACAGGTCAGTTCTTGCGGCGACCCGCCCAGGTCCAGGCGTAGACGCCGTCGTCCACCTCGCGGCCTGCTTCGCCGAGCTCGAGGGGGCGGAAGGTGTCGACCATCACCGCAAGCTCCTCGAAACGCTCGGCGCCGAGGGACGCCTCGATCGCGGACGGCTGCGGGCCGTGCGCGTACCCGCCGGGGTGCAGCGAGATCGAGCCGAGCCCGATCCCGGAGCCCTTCCGGGCCTCGTAGTCGCCGCCGCAGTAGAACATCACCTCGTCGGAGTCGACGTTCGAGTGGTAGTACGGCACCGGTACCGACAGCGGGTGGTAGTCGACCTTCCGCGGCACGAAGTTGCAGACCACGAAGTTGTACCCCTCGAACACCTGGTGCACGGGCGGCGGCTGGTGCACCCGCCCGGTGATCGGCTCGAAGTCGCTCACGTTGAACGTGTACGGGTACAGGCAGCCGTCCCAGCCGACCACGTCGAACGGATGCGTCGCGTACGTCATCCGCGTCCCGACGATCCCACCGGCGCCGTTGCCCCGGTGCTTGACGAGCACCTCGACGTCGGTGCCCTCGACCACGAGCGGCTCGGTGGTGGGGTGCAGGTCGCGTTCGCAGTACGGCGAGTGCTCGAGGAACTGGCCGTACCGGGACAGGTAGCGCTTCGGCGGCGCGATGTGCGAGTTGCCCTCGATGCAGTACGCGTGCACGCCGTCGGGCCCGGGCAGCCAGCGGTGCGTGGTCGCGCGCGGGATGATCACGTAGTCGCCCTCGACCGCGTTCAGGACGCCGAACCCGGTCTCGACGGTGGCCGAGCCCTTCTCGACGTACACGCACTCGTCGCCGATCCCGTTGCGGTAGTACGGCGACGGCTGCTCGGCGACGACGTACGAGATCCGCACGTCACCGTTGCCGAGGACGAGCCTGCGGTCCTCGACCGCGTTCGACTTGGACGTGTCGGTGAAGAGGTCGTGGAGCTTCAGATGCCGTGGCGTGAGTGGGTGGTTGGGCGTGGTGGCCAGGTCCGGCAGCTCCCACACCTGGGAGTCGACGATCGCGGACGGTACGCCGGCGTGGTACAGCAGCGACGAGTCCGACGAGAACCCCTCCTCGCCCATCAGCTCCTCGTAGTACAAGCCGCCGTCCGGTTTCCGGAACTGGGTGTGCCGCTTGGGTGGTATCTGTCCGACCTGCCGGTAGAACGCCATCGCTCCCGCCTCGGTGTACGATAATCGAACGCGTGTGTCCGCTTACCGAAAGCATCCGTTAGGCTTCGGAACATGTCAACCGTCCCCGCGCTGTACCGGCACCTGGTCGACGACGCGTCGATGTTCCCGCCGGGCAACCTGCCGCTCGCCGAAGCGGTCGCCGCGCACCAGGCCCACCTGCAATCGCCGTCCGCCGACCTGGTCGGCCCGTTCGTCTGCACCGACGACAACCTGATGAAGGTCGCCGAAGCAGCCCGGGGTGCGACCGGCCCGCTGCGGGTCTCGGTGGTGATCTCCGGCGGGGCCGGCGGGATCGAGCCGGCGGTGCGTTGGGGCGACCGGTCGAAGGACGTCGAGGTGACCGCGGTCGAGGTACGGCTGCGGGACGAGGACGACCTGTCGCGGAACGCTTTGCGCGTCGTACGGGCGTGTGACGACTGCCTCGACGAGGAGACGGCGTACGTCGAGATCGGCCTGGACGGGGCCTGGGAACGCGCCCTCGACGTGGTCGCCGACGCCGGGTACGCCGCCAAGCTCCGTACGGGTGGACTCGACGCGTATCTGTTCCCGTCCAGCGCTCAGGTGGCCTCGTTCATCACCGCGTGCCTCGACCGCGAGGTGCCGTTCAAGTGCACGGCGGGGCTGCACAACGCGGTCCGCCACACCGCGGAGGACTTCGAGCACCATGGCTTCCTCAACGTACTGCTGGCCACCCGGGCTTCGCTGGATGGCGCAGTGCAGGATGAGCTCGTCCAACTGCTGGAGAGCCGCGACGGAGCGCAGTTGGCCGCGCGAGCGCGCGAGTTGTCCGACGATCAGGCGGCCAGTACCCGCCGGTGGTTCACTTCGTTCGGCTCCTGCAGCATCGACGAGCCGCGGACGGACCTTCAGACCCTGGGGCTGATGTGACGAGTTGGATCGAGATCCCGGACGGTTCGCCGTTCGGGCCGGAGAACCTGCCGCTCGGCGTGTTCCGGCACGGGGACGAGGAGCCGCGGGTCGGGGCGGCGATCGGCGATCAGGTCATCGACCTCGCGCCGCTCGCGTCGGCGCAGATGCTCGACGGCGCGCAACTGTTCGCCGAGCCGACCCTGAACGCCTTCCTCGCCCTCGGGCGCCCGGCCTGGCGCGCGACCCGGAACTGGCTGCTCGACCTGGTCCGCACGGCCGGTGACCGCGACACGGTCGAGCCGCATCTGATCCCGCAGTCGGCGGTCACCATGCAGCTGCCGTTCGCGGTCGCCGACTACGTCGACTTCTACGCCTCCGAGCAGCATGCGTCGAACCTCGGCCGGCTGTTTCGTCCGGACTCGGAGCCGCTGCTGCCGAACTGGAAGCACCTTCCGGTCGGCTATCACGGGCGGGCCGGCACGATCGTTGCCAGCGGCACCGAGATCGTCCGCCCTTCTGGGCAGCGCAAGGCGCCGGACGCGGGCGCGCCGACGTTCGGGCCGTCGCAGCGGCTCGACATCGAGGTCGAGCTCGGGTACGTCGTCGGCACGCCGTCGACGCTCGGAAAGCCTGTCTCCGTTGAGGATTTCGAGGAACATGTGTACGGCGTGGTGCTCGTCAACGACTGGTCTGCGCGGGACCTGCAGGCGTGGGAGTACGTGCCGCTCGGCCCGTTCCTGGGCAAGTCGTTCGCGACGTCGATCTCGCCGTGGGTGGTCTCGCTCGACGCCCTCACCGCGTCGGCCGTGCCGCTCGGGGTGCAGGACCCGCCCGTCCTTCCGTACCTCCGTGGGTCGCACCTGACGAACTACGACATCACGTTCGAGGTCAGGTTGAACGGTCATCTCGTCAGCTCGCCGCCGTACCGCGATGTGTACTGGTCGCCCGCGCAGATGCTCGCGCACATGACGGTGAACGGCGCGACCGTCCGGACCGGCGACCTGTACGCCTCCGGAACCGTCAGCGGCGCGGCGAAGGACCAACGCGGCTCGTTCATAGAACTCAGCTGGGCCGGCCGCGACCCACTAATGATCGACGGCAAACCCCGCACCTTCCTCGAAGACGGCGACGAAGTAACCATCACCGCCTGGGCGGGCCCGGGCCTAGGCCTAGGCGAGGTAACCGGTCGCATTACCCCGGCTTGACCCACCCCTCCCGCCTTCGGTGCCGAGGCCCGACCTGAGGTGAATGTTGTTCGTAAGTGTTTGTTTCTCTTGACCTAGTGACTGTTACGTGCGAACTTCGTCCGCATGAAACGTTCAGTGGGGTGTGGAGTACTGGCTGTAGCGCTCGCCGCCGGTGTGCTGGGCGTGCCCTCAGGTGCGCAAGCACAGAGCACCGGCGGCGACCTGACACTGCGGTCCGCCGAGCTGACGGTCACCGTCGCGGCGGACTTCCCGCGGGTGATCAGGTACGTCGACAACGCGTCCGGGCAGGCTCTCGGTGGACAGCCGGACGCGATCTCGACCGTGACGATCGACGGTGTTGCGCGAACGGCGCACCTCGCCGGCCCCGCCACGATCACCGGCACAGGCACAGGCACAGGCACCGGCACCGGCACCGGCACCGGCACCGGCACCAAGGTGACGTACAAACTCGCCTTCGACGCACTTCCGGACGTGCAGCTGGACGCGAGTCTGAATCTCGCCGGCCGGGTGACGACGTTCGCGATCGACGCGGTGCGCGACACCGCCACCAGTCGCGTGCACACGATCGACATCCCCGACCAGGACCTGGTCTCGGTCGCGAGTACGGACGCCGGCGCCACGACCGCGTTCACGACGCTCGACCCCGACTCGACCCGTACCGCTGACAAGATCACGCCGGTCACCGCGACCACACCGGCCGAGACGTCCGCGACCGGCGCCGCATACGCGTTCGTCAACACCAGCGGCCTCGCAGCGGGCATCGAGTCGAACTCGACGTACGACAAACCGTCCGGCCCGTCGGTCGACGACGGCGCCCGGTTCTGGCATCGCGCCCGCAAGGCTGCCGACGGCAGTACGCGCGTCGGCGTCTGGAGCGGCCAGTGGACCTACCGCGCCGACACCTCCCCGTACACCGAGCCGCTGCCCTGGGCGAAGGTCGTAGTGACCCCCGACGCCAACCACGACAAGACCGTCGACTGGGAGGACGGCGCGGTCGCGTTCCGCTCGATCATGACCGAGCCGAACGGCGGCGACCAGGTCAAGAACCGGGTGATCACGCACATCCCGTTCAACTTCGCGAGCCAGGCCACGCACCCATTCCTGCGGACGCTCGACGACGTCAAGCGGATCTCGCTGTCGACCGACGGCCTCGGCCAGATGGCGATCCTCAAGGGGTACGCCTCCGAGGGCCACGACTCCGCGCACCCGGACTACGGCGGCAACTACAACACCCGCGCCGGCGGGCTCACCGACCTGAACACCCTGCTCAAGCAGGGCAAGTCCTGGAACGCCGCGTTCGGTGTGCACGTGAACGCGACCGAGGCGTACCCGGACGCACACGCGTTCAGCGAGGACCTGGTCGACAAGAACGCCAAGGGCTGGAACTGGCTCGGCCAGAGCTACTACATCAAGCAGCGTCCAGATCTTGCCTCGGGCAACATCATCGACCGCTTCCAGCAGCTCCGGAACGAGACCGACAAGAACCTGCAGGAGCTGTACATCGACGTGTATTACCAGTCCGGCTGGCTCGCCGACGGCCTCACCCGGCAGCTGACCGACCAGGGCTGGCAGATCGCGACCGAGTGGGCGGACCGGCACGAGCGGACGTCGCTGTGGTCGCACTGGGCCAACGACCTCGACTACGGCGGCGCCACCAACAAGGGGCTGAACAGCAAGATCATCCGGTTCGTCCGCAACCACGAGAAGGACGTCTGGAACAACGACCCGATCCTCGGCCAGTCCGCGATCGTCGAGTTCGAGGGCTGGACCGGCGAGACCGACTGGCACGCGTTCTACACCAACATCTGGCAGCGCAACCTGCCCGCGAAGTTCCTGCAGCAGCAGAAGATCCTGGACTGGAACGCCGACGACATCACCTTCACCGGCGGGATCCGCGGCGCGGTCGAGAACGGCAAGCGCACCGTGTACGCCGGGAACGCGAAGGTGCTCGACGGCGACAAGTACCTGCTGCCGTGGGACGGCAACAAGAAGCTGTACCACTACAACCCGGCCGGCGGCCGTACTACGTGGCAGGTCCCGGCGGCGTTCGCCGGTGCGCGGACGTTCTCCGTCTACAAGCTGACCGACACCGGTCGTGTGAAGGTGACCAGCGTTCCCGTGCACGACGGCACGCTCACGCTCGACGCGGTGCAGGGACAGCCGTACGTGCTCTACCCGGTGGTCGCCCCGAAGGTGCAGCCGGCCAATTGGGGTGCGAGCAGCCACGTGAAGGATCCCGGCTTCAACGCCGGCAACCTGGACGCCTGGAACCCGATCGGCGGTGCGACCATCGCGACGCTCGAGAACGGGCAGCACGTCGCCCAGCTCGGCACGAAGGCGTCGTCGCTCAAGCAGCACCTCACCGGCCTGACCCGCGGTCGTACCTACAGCGCGTCTGCCTGGGTGGAGGTCGAGCCGGGCAAGTCGCGGCCGACGACGATCTCGGTCGACGGGGTGAAGAACGTCGTCACCCGATCGACCGTGCAGAACATGGTTGCCGCCGACGACAAGCACGGCATGTCCTACCAGCGGGTGCGAACCCTGTTCGCAGCAAAGGGAAGCACCGCTGAGCTGTCGATCGGAGCAGCAGCCGGCGCGGCACAGGTTCGGATGGATGACGTGCGGGTGGTGGATACCAAGCGGGCCGCGGCGGGGCTGGTGGACGACTTCGAGAACGTCGACCAGGGGTGGGGTCCGTTCGTCAAGGGAGATGCAGGCGGGGTGACCGATCCGCGGACGGTGCTCGCGCCTGAGCATGCGCCGTACACCCAGGCCGGCTGGAACGGGAAGCTCGTCGACGACGTACTCGACGGCAACTGGTCGCTCAAGTCCCACGAAGAGAACGCCGGCCTCGTCTACCGGACCGCGCCATGGACGGTGAACTTCCAGCCGGGGCACAAGTACCGGGTCAGCTTCGACTACGAGAGCGGCCGCGCCGGGCAGTACGCCTGGATCCAGGGCGTGGATCGTCCGGACCCGGTCGAGGTCAAGGCGACCGCGATCGGCGAGCAGCGCACCAAGTCGACGTTCAACCAGGAGTTCGTGGCCGGCTGCGGTGGCGACTACTGGGTGGGGCTGCGCAAACTCACCGACGGCGGTGACCAGACCGACTTCATCATGGACAACTTCGCCGTTCAGGATCTCGGTACGTCGACGGAGCCGGCGGACTGTACGTCGGTCGCGGCATCCGGATTGACCGGGCTCGTGCCGGGCGAGGCGAACACGGTGAAGACAACGTTCACGAACAACGATGTGGTTGCTGCGAGCAACATCACCCTCGGTCTGACCGCACCGGACGGCTGGACCGTCGCCGCGACCAGCCCGTCGACGTACGAGACCGTTGCCGCAGGCACCACTGTGACGACGACCTGGGACGTGACGCCACCGGCCGGCACGCCGGAGGGCAAGTACCCGCTGACGGTTACCGGCGGGCAGGCGACGATCGGCGCGGAGGCGACGGTGCTGCCGCCGGGGATCGTGCCGCAGTCGCGGATCAAGGTCGCGGACGTGAGCAGTGAGGACGTGGCAACCGGTGGTGCGGCGACGATGGCGCTGGACGGAAACCCCAGCACCATCTGGCATTCCGCCTGGTCAGAGGTCAGTACGCCGGCCGGCTATCCGCACCACATCACGCTCGACCTCGGATCGACGTACCAGGTGGACGGGTTCAGCTACCTGCCCCGGCAGAGCGGGACGAACGGGATGTTCAAGGGGTACGAGATCTATGTCAGCGCGGACGGGCAGGACTGGGGTACGCCGGTGGCGACGGGTGAGTTCCCCAACTCCACCGCCGTCCAACGGATCGACTTCACCGCCAAGCCCGGCCGCTACGTGAAGCTGGTAGGCACCAGCTCGCTGAACGGCGCGGTGTTCGGCTCGGCCGCCGAACTGAACGTCTACGGCACGCACTAGAACAGCGCCCACTCCCTGCCCCTGTGGGGAGTGGGCGCCGTTTGACCTGGTGCTACTTGGTGATCGTCACCGAGACCGGTGCGGACGCGGTGTTCGCCGCGACGACACGGAACTTGTTGACGCCGACCCGGCCGCTCTGCACCCAGACCGAGTACGTCGCGCGACTGGTCACCTTGGTGGTGGCCGGGAACTTGACCCACTTGCCGTTCTCCAGCCGCTGCACCTGGACCACGGTGTTCTTCGCGATCCCGGCGGTCCTGCCGGTGAAGGACACCTTGGCCCAGGCCTTGGCGGTGGCCTTGTCCGACTTGATCGTGATCGACTTCGCCACGGCCGGCGTCGTGACCGCTGCCTGCTGCGTGGTGGCGGCGTTCGCCTGCAGGGCTCCGGCGACGCCGAGGCCTGCTGCGGACAGTGCGATGCCGGCGAAGGCAGCGGCGGTGCGGCGGACGAGCTGAGTGCGCATGATGATTGGTTTCCCCTCGTTTTGTTGGTGTTACGGAGAGGAAGACGCGGTGCCGCCGGCAATGGTTGTTAAGACTGCGTCTCAGGTCCGGCGGGCAGTACGAGCCGCGCGAGCGCACCACCACCTGGCGCATCGCCGAAGGTGAGCTCGGCGCCGAGGACCTTGGCGTGGCCGGCCGCGATGGTCAGGCCCAGACCGTGGCCGACGCCGCGTTCGGCCATCCCGGACCGGAACCGGCGCGGGCCCTCGGCAATCAGTTCCTCGGGGTAACCGTTGCCGTGGTCAACCACCTCGACGGTGCGGCCGCTGACCGTCACCTCGACCGGCGGCTTGCCGTGCCGCAGACCGTTCACGATCAGGTTCGCGAGGATCCGCTCGATCCGCCGCGAGTCGGTCGAGACCGTCTCGTCCGGCCCGAGCTGGTGCACGATCACGTCGTCCGCCGCGAGCGCCTGCTGCATCCGCAGCCGCCCGACCGCGGAGCCGACGAAGGCACCGAGACCGACGAGCTCGAGATCCGCCTGCTCGACCCCCGAGTCGAACCGGGCGATCTCCAGCAGGTCCTCGACGAGCCGCCGCAGCACCTTGGCCCGGTCGCGGACGAGCTCACTCGGACGTCCGGGCGGCAGCAGCTCGGCAGCCGTGGTCAGCCCCGTGACCGGTGTCCGCAGATCGTGCGCCACGTCCGCGGTGAATCGCCGTTCGGCCTCGAGCTGACCGCGCAGCGAACTGGCCATCGTGTCCAGTGCGGTCGCCAGCGACTGCACCTCGTCCTTGCCCTTGCCAACGGCCTCGGCCGCGGACGCCTGCAGGTCACCGGCGGCGATCCGCCGGGCGGTGCCCGCGACCGCGACGATCCGCTTGGACAGACCGCCGGCGAGGATCACGCTGACCAGCGCGACCAGCGCGACCGTGCCGATCCCGCCGAGGATCAGCGCCTTCTGCAGCGCCTTCATCGAGTCGTCGGTGCTCTCGTACTCCTGCTCGATCGACAGCACCTTGCCGTCCTTGACCGCGACCGCCGCCCACATCTTCGCGCGCGGCGATCCGGTCTTGAACGTTGCCCGTTTGCCCTCCAGTACCGCGTCCCGCAGTTGCGGCGGCAGGTCCGGATCGTCGATCTTCGCCCCGAACACCGGTACGTCGTTGGTGTCGTAGCTCTGCGCGGCGAGCTGGATCCGCTCGTCCGCGAAGCTGCGCGTCCGGTCCAGCCGGGCCGACTGGGCCTGGGTGTAGACCGCGACGCACAGCACCAGGATCGCGAGTGCCGAGACCAGCAGAAAGATGAGACCGAGCTTGCCCCGGAGCCCCATCCGCTAGGCCCTGAGTTTGTACCCGAAGCCGCGGACGGTTTCGATGCGGTCGGCACCGATCTTGGTCCGCAGCCGCTGCAGGTGCACGTCGACCAGCCGGCCGTCGCCACCCCACTCGTAGTCCCAGACCCGCTGCAACAGCGTCGAGCGGCTGAGCACCACGCCGGGGTTGTTCGCGAACTCGATCAGCAGCTTGAGCTCGGTCGGCGTCAACTGGACGGCGGCGCCACCACGGCGTACCTCCAGAGCCTCCCGGTCCAGCTCGAGGTCGCCGAACGACTCGACGCCGGACCCGGCCGCCGGTGCCGGACGCTCCGGATCCGAGACCGCGCGCCGCATCACCGCCCGCAGCCGTGCCACCAGCACCTGGGTGTCGAAGGGTTTGGTCACATAGTCGTCGGCGCCCGCTTCCAGGCCGAGCACGACGTCCAGCGCGTCACCACGCGCCGAGACCATCACGATCGGGACCGTACTGGTCTCACGGATCCGTCGGCACACCGAGATGCCGTCCAGCCCGGGCAGCATGATGTCCAGCATCACGACGTCGGGGTGGATCTTCTCGAAACGCTCGATCGCTTCCAGGCCGTCCTCGGCCGTGGTCACGTCGTAGCCGTGCCGCTCGAGGGTCAACTGGGTCGCCTCACGGATCACCGCGTCGTCCTCGACCATGAGAATGCGCGCTGCCGGTTCTTCCGGTACCACCGAACTTCAGTCTCCCTACTGGTCCGTCGAACTCACCTTGGTCATCTGCCGACCGTTCCAACGGTAGACCTCGACCCGGCGTCCCGACGGGCAGCAGACCGGGTCGTTGATCGTGAAGATCTTCGACTCGACCACCAGTTCTCCTTGCGGACTGGCGTTCACGGTCGGCTGCTCGACCTCCAGGCTCCAGATCGGTCGCGGGCCCGAGGGCTCGACGGCGATCAGGAAGATCCCGAAGACGAACTTTTCCAGGGTATGGATCAAGACGATCTGCTGAGGTGTACCGCTGTGCATTACATCAACGGTCTTACCCCTGCTGAGGCAACGCGAAATCACCGTGCAATTCGAAAGTACTGTCCGGGCGTAGGCCGGCAGCCGCTTGTCGGCGAGCAGCCGGGCCCGGACTTTGTACAGGTCAACGGGTTTTTCCGGGGTCCGTTCGGGCTTCGGGGAAGCACTGTTGGTGCCCAGCGCGACCGACGGCGTCGGGGTGTCCGGCGGTGGCGTCTCGGGGCCTTCGACCCGCAGCCCGCCGCCGTTCGCACAGGCGGACAGGGCCGCGGTCGAGACCACGGCAGCGATCGCGGGCAGCACGGCGCGGCGCCACAGACCCATCGGGCGCCTCCTACCCTGCATCATTTCCCCCGCGAGTTCCGGCAACTAGCTATCTAGGATCCAGTCCTGACGTCACATTCGATGGCCGTGGACGTCGAATGGGTTCGGCAGTTCTGTTGCGGTTGCGTCACAACCTCAGCCGGCCACGATCTTGCCCGGGTTGAGCAGGTTCTTCGGGTCCAGTGCGTTCTTGATCGCGCGGTGCACATCGAGCGCGACCGGACCGATCTCCTCGGCCAGCCAGGTCCGCTTCAGGACGCCGACGCCGTGCTCGCCGGTGATCGTGCCGCCGAGCTCCAGCCCGATCTCCATCACCCGGTCGAACGCCACCTGCGCCCGCTCGGCCTGCGCCGGGTCGGCCTGGTCGAAGACCACCGTCGGGTGCATGTTCCCGTCCCCCGCGTGCCCCAGGACGCCGATCGTGATGTCCAGCTCCGCCGACAGGGCCTCCAACCGGCCGATGAACTCCGCCAGCCGGGACCGCGGGACGGCGACGTCGTCGATCATCGTCGTACCGAGCTGCTCCAGCGCCGTCAGCGCAACCCGCCGGCCCTCGAGCAGCATCTCGCCCTCGGCGTCGTCCTCGGCCTCGATGCACTCGAGTGCGCCGGCGTCGCGGCAGAGCTTGGCGACGGTCGCGATGTCCGCGGCCCCCGCCTCGCCGCCCGCGTCGGACTGCGCGATCAGCATCGCGCCGGCCTCCTCCGGGAGGTCCATCCGCTTGTACTTGTTGACCGCCTGGATCGTGGTCCGGTCCATGATCTCCAGCAGGCTCAGCGAGACGCCGCTACGGATGATCTCCAGGATCGCGTTGCCGGCCTCGACCCCGGAGGCGAACAGCGCCGCCATCGTCCGCGGCTTCGCGGCCGCCGGGCGGAGCATCAAGGTGGCCTCGGTGATGATGCCGAGGGTGCCCTCGCTGCCGACGATCAGCTTCGCCAGGTCGTACCCGGCGACGCCCTTGACGGTCTTCCGGCCGGTCCGCAGGATCCGTCCGTCCGCGAGCACGACCTCCAGTCCGAGCACGTAGTCCGTGGTCACGCCGTACTTCACGCAGCACAGGCCGCCGGAGTTCGTGGACAGGTTGCCGCCGATCGAGCAGAACTCCCAGCTGGACGGGTCCGGCGGGTAGAACAGCCCGTGTTCGGCGACCGTACGGGACAGGACGGCGTTGTAGACGCCCGGCTGGGTGACGACGTACCGGTCGACCGGCTCGACGGCCAGGACCTTGTCCATCTTCTCCAGCGAGATCACGATGCAGCCGTCGAGGGCGTTCGCGGCGCCGGACAGGCCGGACCGCGCGCCCTGCGGCACGATCGGTACGCCGGCCTCGTTCGCGATCCGTACCGCCGCCTGGACGTGCGCGGTCTCCCGGGCCAGGACGACCGCCAGCGGCATCCCGGCCGGGCAGAACATCGCCCGGTCGTACCGGTAGCTCTCCATCCGGTCCGGATCGGTCACCAGCGCCTCGGGGGGCAGCACCTGCCGCAACTGCTCGACAACCTCACTCATGTTGTCGAGCCTAGTATTTACTGCGCAGTACTGCCCGCCCGCGTCTCAGCGGGTGCGTCTGGTGGCGTTCTCGGAGATCTCCTCGTAGCCGCCGCCGTAGTTGTGGTACTCACGGCCGATCGCGGCGAACGTGATACTGCCGCTGGTCGCCTTCACCTTCGGCGTCCGGCAGGTGCGCTGGCCCTGGATCACCGATCCGTTGCCGCCGCTGCTGTCACAGCTGAGCACCCGGCCGTTGCTGCCGCCGCCGTACTGCACCAGGAAGGCGTTGGCCTTCGCATTGGCCACGACCTGCGACGCCATGGTGATCTCCGCCCAGTACTGCGAGCAGCCGTCCCGGACCAGCCGGACGGTGCCCCAGCTCGGCGGCTGGTGGTTGCGCAGCATCGGTGCCGATGCGATCGATCGCGCGCTCGAGCAGCTGGCGGTGCTGACCGCCTCGGCCGGTGCTGCGGACAGGGCGAACGTGCCCATCCCCGCCAGCCCGGCGGTGCTGAGCAGAATGCCCAGAGTCTTCATGAGGAAACCTTCCTGAGTACACGCCCCGACGCGGACTCAGGAAGGCACATTACGCGAACGGAGCCTGCCCCGACAGTCATTCCGGTAATCGGACGGCGACACGCCGTGTCCAGTTGCTCCGGGCAAGGATTTGATCGTCAAACCTTGCCCGGAGCCCCCGATCAGAGGTTGCCGCGGCGCTCCTGCTCGCGCTCGATCGCCTCGAACAGCGCCTTGAAGTTGCCCTTGCCGAAGCCGAGCGAGCCGTGCCGCTCGATCATCTCGTAGAACACCGTCGGCCGGTCGCCGATCGGGGCGGTGAAGATCTGCAGCAGATAGCCGTCCTCGTCGCGGTCGACCAGGATGCCGCGCGACTGCAGCTCCTCGATCGGCACCCGGACCTCACCGATCCGGGCCCGCAGCTCCGGGTCGGAGTAGTAGGAGTCGGGCGTGTTCAGGAACTCGACGCCGTTGGCCCGCATGATGTCGACGGTGCGCAGGATGTCGTTGGTGGCCAGCGCGATGTGCTGCGCGCCGGCGCCGTCGTAGAACTCCAGGAACTCGTCGATCTGGGACTTCTTCTTCGCCACCGCCGGCTCGTTCAGCGGGAACTTCACCCGGTGGTTGCCGTTGGCGACGACCTTGCTCATCAGCGCCGAGTAGTCGGTGGCGATGTCGTCACCGATGAACTCCGCCATGTTCACGAAGCCCATCACCTTGTTGTAGAAGGCAACCCACTCGTCCATCTTGCCGAGCTCGACGTTGCCGACCACGTGGTCGACGGCCTGGAACAGCCGCTTCGGGTGCCCCTCGGGACGGGTGACCTGAGTGGTCGCCGCGACGAAGCCGGGCAGGTACGGGCCGTCGTACCGGCTGCGGTCGATCAGCGTGTGCCGGGTGTCGCCGTACGCCGCGATCGCCGCGCGGCGGATCGTGCCGTGCTCGTCGGTGACGTCGTTCGGCTCCTCGAGCACGGTCGCGCCGACCTTGCGGGCGTGCTCGATGCACTTGTCCACGTCCGGGACCTCGAGCGCGATGTCCGCGACGCCGTCGCCGTGCTTGCGGTGGTGGTCGAGCAGCGCGCTCGTGGGGCTCACCCCTCCGGAGATCACGAAGCGCGCGGAGCCGGCCTTGAGGACGTACGACTTGGCGTCCTTGCTGCCGGTCTCGGGGCCGGAGTACGCGACCAGGTCCATCCCGAACGCGAGCTGGTACCACTTCGCCGTCTGGGTGGCGTTGCCGACCACGAACACCACGGCGTCCATCGCGGTGACCGGGAACGGGTCGGTGCTCTCGTCGTACGGCACCAGGCCGACGAGCTGCTTCAGCTGGTCGAGGTCGAGATCGGCGTCGAGCTCTGCGGGGGTGAGGTCGGTGCTGGTCATCGGGGTCCTCCCGGGTCGCGGGTACTTGTCACCGAGCCTTGTGGTTTGAGGGCAGGTTGCGCAACAGTTTGTTGTTCTACTAGGCAAGCTGCACACTCTTGTGCCGACCTTGCTAGGCTATTTGGTCAGTCTGACTATCGCCGGAGGCTTGGATGTCGGTGGACGAACTGGACGCGCGGATCCTGCGGTTGTTTGCGGGCGAGCCGCGGGTGGGTGTACTGGAGGCGTCGCGGCGGCTCGGGGTGGCGCGCGGGACTGTGCAGGCGCGGCTGGACCGGCTGCAGCGCGACGGGGTGGTGCGCGGGTGGGGGCCGGACATCGACACGACCGCGATCGGTTATCCGGTGACGGCGTTCGCGACGCTGCAGATCGAGCAGGGCTCCGGGCATACGACGGTCGCGGAGGCGCTGGCGCGGATTCCCGAGGTGCTCGAGGTGCACACGATCACCGGTGCGGAGGACCTCTGGTGCCGGATCGTCGCCCGCTCCAACGCAGACCTCCAACGCGTGATCGACCAGGTCGTCAAGGTCCGAGGCATCCAACGAGCCTCAACCGTCATAGCGCTCGCAGAACAAATCCCCCACCGAGTACTCCCCCTGGTAGAAGCCGCCACCAAGTAGCACCAGCCACCGCCAACGCAGCCCCCAAGCCCCACCCCCATTTGCCTGGCTGACCAGGCAAATGCGGGGTTGTTGACCCGGATCCACGGTGGAGAACCCCAGATATCGCTGGCATGCCAGCCAATTTGGTGGGTCTGCCAGGCAAATGGGGCGAGCGAGGCCGGGTGGGGCGGGGTGCGTGGGTGGGGCGGGGTGCGTGGGTGGGGCGGGGTGCGTGGGTGGGGCGGGCGGTCAGGCGAGGCGCTTGGCGACCTCGACTGCGGCTCGGGCTACTCGGGGGCCTACGAAGTCTCGGTCCAGTTTGCCTAGGACTACTACGCCTATGGAGGCCTCGACGCCCGGGACGCCTAGGACCGGGGAGGAGACGCCTTGGGCGCCGGCCTGGAGTTCGCCGGAGGTGATGACGAAGGGGCGGCCGGCGGGGTCGGGCTTGCGTCGGCCGGCGAGGATCGCCTTCCCGGCAGCGCCCTGGTCGAGAGCGTGCCGGGAACCCATCCGGTACGAGACGTGGTAGTCGGTCCAGCTCGGCTCGACGACCGCGATCGCGAGCGCCTCCTCACCGTCCGCGACCGTCAGGTGCGCCGTCGCGCCGGTGTCCTCGGCGAGCGAGCGCAGCACCGGAAGGGCGGCGTCACGCAGCGTCGGCTGCACCCGGCGGCTGTAGTGCAGTACGGCCAGACCCAGCCGCGCCCGCCCCTCACTGTCGCGCCGCACCAACCGGTGCAACTCGAGCGTGTTCACCAAGCGGTACACCACGGTCCGGCTGACCCCCAGCGCCGCGGCAAGCTCGGTGATGGAGAGCCCGTCCGGGGCGTCCGCCAGCAACTCGAGGACCGTGAGTCCCCGGTCGAGCGTCTGCGAGGTCTCGGCTGGCACCCGACAAGGGTATCCGTTATTCGTGCGCGGACCGATGGGGCCGTATCTTGCTGCCGTGCGAAATTACTGGTCGCTGCTCCCCGCCGTGCTCGTGGTCGTCGGGCTGATCCTGCTCTACGCGGTTCCGACGATCATCAACCCGCAGTGGACGAGCTCGATCATGGCGCTGTTTCGCACCGCGCCGCTGCCGGCCGACGCCACCGACGCGGAGACCCGCCGGGCGGCCGGCGTCCTCGGTCCGCAGCAGATCCGCTCGCGGCGGATGCTGGCGATCACGCTGGTGCTCGGCACCGTCGCACTGATCGGCTTCAACATCTCGCTGAACCGGGAGGCAGTCGGCTGCTACAAGGCGGCCCGCGCGTTCGGCGCCGACGACGGCCCGGACACCAAGGACCCGTGCTACGAGATGATCTACGGCTCGTTCCTCAACGACGGCACCAACGATCCGTCCGAGCCGAAGGGACAGCCCGTCGAGTACTACCAGGTCGTCAAGGGCAAGCACCCGAAGTACCTGAAGTGGATCCAGAACGCGCCGAAGTACGACGAAGCACAGCTGCTGGTCGGCGTCCGCGGCAAGTGCTCTGGGGACCTGACCGTGCAGCAGTTGGACGACCGGATCAAGGTGTTCGTCGACTCCGACGTACCGTGCCCACCGGACAGCAACATCTCGCTGCTCGCGATCGAGCTGAAGAAGCCGCTCGGCGATCGCAAGATCGTCACCGTCGGCGACAAGCCGATGACCGAGATCAACCCTGACCTGGACTCCTGGTTCACCGTCCTGAAGAAGCTCGCCACCGGCGGCTGACCGCGGAGGTCAGCTCAGCGCACGCGTCTGCGAGTCGTACACGCGGAACGGTCGGTTCCGCGCCAGCAGGATCAGCAGCCCGGTAATACAGACCGCAGCGCCGCCGAGCAGCGCCACGGTCGGGCTGGTCAGCGACGACGACGTACCGACGACGAAGTCGCCGAGCCGCGGCCCGCCGGCGACGACCACGATGAACACGCCCTGCAGCCGCCCGCGCATCGCGTCCGGCGCCGCGGACTGCAGCACGGTGTTCCGGTACGCGGAACTCACCATGTCGGCCGCCCCGGACATCGCGAGCAGCACGACGCCCAGCCAGATCGTCCGGGACAGCCCGAACAGGCCGACGGCGGCCGCGTACGCGATGATCGCGAACACGATCGCGACGCCCTGCCGGCGGACCCGGGTCACCCACCCGGAGAAGAGGACGCCGATCAGCGCCCCGATCGCCGGCGCGGCCTGCAGTACGCCGACCGTCCGCACGCCGCCTGCGAAGAACGACCCGGCGACGGCCGGGAACAGCGCCCGCGGCTGGGCGAACACCATCGCGAGGATGTCCGCAAGGAACGTCGCGAGCAACGCCGGTGCAGCGCGGAGGAACGTGAACCCTTCCAGTACGGACCGCAGCCCGGCCCGGCGTACTGCACCGGTCGGCGGCACCGCGGGCAGGCGGAACAAGGCGTACAGCGCGGCGGTGAATGTGATCACGTCGACCAGGTACGCCGCCGCAAACCCCTGCCATGCGATCACCGCCGCGCCGAGCAGCGGGCCGGCGGTGAAGCCCAGGTTGAACGCGGCCTGACTGAGCGTGTTCGCGGCCGGCAGCAGCTCGGGCCGGATCAGCCGCGGGATGATCGCGGACCGGGCCGGGTTGTTGACGGCGAAGCACGCCGACTGGCAGGCCACGACGCCGTACAGCACGCCGACCTGTCCCCAGTCGAGGTGCGACTGCAGGACGAGAACCATCGACAGCAGCCACAGCCCCGCCGACGAGACCAGTGCGAGCGTACGGCGGTCGATCGCGTCGGCCATCGCACCGCCGTACAACCCGAAGACGACCAGAGGAACCAGCGAGCACAGCCCGACCAGCCCGACCGCGAACGTCGACTGCGTCAGCGCGTACACCTGGATCGAGACGGTCACCGCAGTCATCTGCTGCCCGAGCTGCGAGACCGTCGACCCGATCCACAGCCGCCGGAAGTCGGCGGACTCACGCAGTGGACGGATGTCGGTGAGCAGACGCACGCAGACAACTTATGTCACGGCATGAAAATTTAAACAGTAGGGAAGAGTTGGTGGTCCAGGGGTGCGCCGACGGTCAGTTCCAAGCCGTCGGTGCAGACGTGGCCGCCGCCGGTGAAGGTTGCCGCCGCGTCGATGTAGATCGCGACGTGCGCGATCCGCGGGTCGTCGGTGAGGTTCGGCGTCGCGGAGTGCGCCAGGTACGCGTTGTGGAAGGTGCAGTCGCCGGCCTGCAGCGGGATCGTCAGCCGCTCCTCCCAGCGCAGATCGGGCGCGGCCCGGAACATGTCGTCACGATCCGACAGGTCCTGACTGCGCAGGTCCTGGTGCTGCTGCGACCCGGGGATGAACGTCATGCAGCCCTTCTCCACCGGTACGTCGACAAGCGCGACCCACGCGGACAGCGAGGCGCGGGACCCGGCGTGCGGCCAGTACGGCGCGTCCTGGTGGAACTCGGTCGCGGCCCCGTTGTGCGGCGGCTTGATCAGCAACTGGTCGTGCCAGATCCGCAGCGGTACACCGGCCAGCGCAGTCGCGGCCGCCGCGAGGCGCGGGTCAAGCGTGAGTTCGCGCAGTACGTCGTTCTGCTGCCAGACGTTGACGTACTGGTTGAAGATCTTCGACTCCTTGGACAGGTCGTCGGCGCCCGCGGTCCACTCGGTCGCGGCCGCTGCGAACCGGGCCGCCTCGTCGCGCCCGATGACGTTCTTGATCCGGACGACCCCATCGCGGCGGTAGGCGGAAATGGTCTCTTTGTCGAGCGCTGCAGGTGCCTGCGCGGACCCGGTAGGGTCGGTCGTGGTCATCGGTGCTCCTCGGATTCCGGCGTACTGGAAGGTGTTTCCAGCCTCGCGGGTCGACGGCGCCAGGGACAGGATGTTGTTGACCACGGGTTGACCGATCTTGACCTCTGGGAGGTTGGGCTTGCACAAGATGCTGAGCAGTGAGGTGTTCCCGGACCCTCGGCTGCCGGTCGCGGGCGAGCGGATCGAGGTGATCGCCGACGTCGCGGTGCACAGCCATGCGTTCTTCGAGATCGCGGTCGTGGTGGCCGGGCGCGGCGTGCACGTGTCGGCCGGTGGCGAGGTGGAGCTGGTGCCGGACTCGATGGTGGTGATCCGGCCCGGCGAGTGGCACGGGTATGTCGACTGCGACGGCCTGGTGGTGCGGAACGCGTACCTCGGGCCGGACGTGTTCGGGCTGCTGTCAGGCGCACTCGTACCGGGAACCGGCGGCGTACGTGAGGCGGTGCATCCAGCGGTTCAGCACGCGATGCGGTTACTGGAGGCCGACCTGGCCGAGCCCTGGACGCTGGAGCGGCTCGCGGCGGGCGTCAATCTCGCTCCCGGGTACCTGATCCGCCTGTTCGGCAGGTCCGCCGGCATGTCACCGATGGCGTACCTGAACCGCATCCGCGCCGAACGCGCCGCCGGCCTGCTGATCGAGACCGAGCTCCCGGTTGCAAGCATCGGCGCGGCCGTCGGCTGGCACGATCCGAGCCACGCCACCCGCCGGTTCCGCGCCGTCTTCGGGCTCAGCCCCTCCAGCTACCGATCGACCTTCCGCCCATAAGCATCCTGGAGCCGCCCGGTGCCGGGCCGGTTTCACCCCGTAAGCAAAGATGTGGGCATGACGTCGTCGCTGCAAACGCCTGACCCGAATCCCGGCTGGCTGTCCGAGTTCGCGCTCGCCGAGACCCGTACCCGGGTCCCGATCCTGTACGTCGAGGCGGTCCCGGCCCGGGTCGACGCCCTCGGCCAGATCGAGCACATCGGGGTCCTGCTGCGGACCTCGGCCGCCACCGGCGAGATCATCCGGACGCTGGTCTCCGGCCGGGTCATGCACAACGAGTCGATCCGGGACGCGCTGCAGCGCAACATCGAGAAGGACCTCGGCCCGGCCGCGTTTCCCCGGCTGCCCGCGACGCTGGTCCCGGTGACGGTCGCGGAGTACTTCCCGTTCCCCGGGATGACCCCGCTGCACGACCCGCGCCAGCACGCGGTCGCCCTGGTGTACGTCGTGCCCGTCACCGGCGAGTGCAACCCGCGCCAGGACGCCCTCGAGCTCACCTGGCTGACGCCCGAGGAGGCGCTGGCCCCGAGCCTGCTGAACGACCTCGAAGGCGGCCGCGGCCAACTCCTCAAACAGGCCCTCGCCTGGTCCGGCGCCATCGTCTGACAGGTCTCATCCGACCGGCGTGGTCCGGTCGGCAGGTTTCACCAGGGCAGTTGGCCCTCCTCGGCGTACACGTAGCCGGTGGGGCCGTCTGCGGGGAGCATCGCCAGTCGGACGGCGACCGCTGCGCCCTGTGCCGGGGTGCGCGCCGCGCTCCAGCCACCCATGTCGGTGGCGCAGTTGCCGGGATCGGCTGCGTTCACCAGGACGCCGGTCCCCCGGAGCTCGTTCGCGAGCATGACGGTCACCATGTTCACGGCCGCCTTGGACGCGTTGTAGCCGAGCGTCCGTACCGTCGACATCCTCGACTCCGGGTCGCCGACCTGCGCGAACGACGCGAGCGAGGTCGACAGGTTCACGATCCGCGCCTGTCCGGCCCGCTGCAGCAACGGCAGGAACGCCTGCGTCACAGCCACCAGCCCGAGCACATTGGTCTCGAACGCGGACCGCAGCACGCCCGCCTCGATCGACGACACGCCGTCGTCACCCTCGGGGATGATCGCAGCGTTGTTCACCAGTACGTCGAGCCGCCCGTACGTCGCCTCGACCTCGCCCGCCGCCGTACGGATCGACGCCGCGTCCGTCACCTCCAGCTGTAGCACCCTCGTATCGAGGCCCTCGGCAACCAGTTCCTTCGCCGCGACCGCACCACGTTCGGCGTCCCGCGACCCGACCAGCACCGTGAACCCGCGCTCCCCCAGCTGCCGCGCGATTTCCTTGCCGATGCCCTTGTTGGCGCCCGTGACGAGCGCGATCTTGTTCGTGTCCATGCCGTCAACGCTGCGGCGGATCGCCCGCGCGTGGCAGAGCGGGCCGACCCCGGGACCGGCAGTCCCTGGATAGGCCACCGGCCGCCTGCGATCCTGGGAGCGTGGATCGCGATGCGCTGGCGGAGTTCCTCCGGGTACGACGGGAGGCGCTGCAACCGTCCGACGTAGGACTCCCGGCCGGACTGCGTCGCCGTACGCCCGGACTCCGTCGCGAAGAGGTGGCGAGCCTCGCGACCATGTCAACGGACTACTACACCCGCCTCGAGCAGGGCCGCGGCCCACACCCGTCCCGGCCGGTGCTGACCGGACTGGCCCGCGCCCTGCGGCTGTCCGACGACGAGCGCGATCACCTGTTCCGGCTGGCCGGCGAGCAGCCCGGCCCCCCGCCTGGTCCGCCGTCGGACGTTCGCACCGGCGTACTGCGGATGCTCGCCCGCCTCGACGTACCGGCGCTGGTGCTGGACGCGAAGTACGACGTCCTCGCCTGGAACCCGTTGGCGGCCGCGCTGATCACGGACTTCTCCGCGATCCCGCCCCGCGAACGGAACCTGTTGCGGCTGCGGTTCCTGACCGACCGGCAGACCCAACTGTTCGGCGAAGAGGCAACGAAGGAGTTCGCCCGCGAGGCCGCCGCCGACCTGCGCGCGGCGACAAGCACGTACCCGGACGACGCGGAGCTCGCCCGCTTGGTCGGCGATCTGCGCGCCGGCAGCCGCGAGTTCGCCGACATCTGGGCGCGGCACGAGGTCGGGCGGCAGCAGACGTTGTGCCAGACGATCTTTCATCCGCAGGTCGGGCGGATCGATGTGGTCTGCGAGGTGCTCGTCGTTCCGGAACGGGATCAGCGGGTGGTGCTGTACGCGGCCGAGCCGGGTTCGCCGTCGGATCAGGCGCTCCGGCTGCTGGCCGTGATCGGTACGCAGGAGTTGACAACCAAGCCCTGATCAAGCGACTGTTTGACCCGTTGGTTTCCGACGGAGAGGCTTGCCTGATGCGTAAGTTACTTACAGCGCTGGTGGCGCTCGGACTGTTCGTCGTGCCGTTGCGCGCTGCCGATGCCGCCGATACAGGTGAGCCCGGCAAGCTGGTGTTCGCCGACGAGTTCGACGGTACGGCGGTCGACCGGGCGAAGTGGGCGATCCACTCGAACGCCGAAGGCGACCAATGCCTGGGGAACAAGGGCAACGAGCAGCTCGAGTGGCACACCTGGGACGCGCTGTCGGTCAGCGACGGCAAGCTGACGATGACCGCGCGGAAGAACAACCCGGCATCCGGGTACGAGTGGTCGGGCGCACTGATCACCACCGGGCAGGCCTGCGGGCACGATCCGTCGCAGGCGTTCGCCGTACAGCCGGGTGACTATGTCGAGACGCGCCTGAAACTCCCGGCCGCCAAGGGTTTCTGGCCGTCGACGTGGACCTGGAACGGCAGCGGTTCGAATGAGCAGGACACGTACGAGTTCTACAGCGACAACCACCAAGCGCTGTACCTCACGAACCACCAGACCGGTGGCGGCCAGTGCGCGTACCAGTCGCCGACCGACCTGACCGCCGACTGGCACACGATCGCCGAGCAGCTCGGGCCGGACGAGACGGTGTGGTACCTCGACGGCAAGGAGGTCTGCCGGCAGGGCGCGTACGCGGGCAGCGGCGCGCTGATCCTGGATCTGTTCGTGTACAGCAAGATCCCGCCGGAGGTCACGTCGGAGTCGATGCAGGTCGACTACGTCCACGTGTACCGACCGTAAAAGGCTGAGGCCCAGCACCCTGGGACGTGGGTGCTGGGCCTCGGGGGCTACTGGCCGGTGAAGGTGAAGGTCGAGCCGGGTTCCTTCACGATGTCCCCGTCACGGGAGTTGGTGACCGTGACGTTCGACAGGTTCGCGCTGCCGCGGGCGCCGCCCATCGCTAGGATGCCCGAGCCGTTGTTCGACTTGTCGATCGTGATGTTGCTCAGCGCAACGTTCGGCATCTCGCCGCCGCCGGTCTTGAACTGGATCCCGTCGTACGTCGAGTCGTAGATGTCGGTGTCCTTGATCGTCACCCCCGTGATCGGCAGGTTCGACGGGAACAATGTGATCGCGCCGAACTCCTGCGCCTCGCCCCAGAACACACCGCCGCACCGGTAGAGCCCGTTGTTGGAGATGGTCGTGATCCCGGAGAACGGCAGCGGATCGTGGTCGGTGGCGAGCATGATGCCGGGGTAGTTCATCGTGTCGTAGACCAGGTTGTTCTCGATCTTGTTGCCGTACCCGCCGTAGATCGCGATCCCGTTCGCCCGCCAGGGCAGCTGGATCGTGTTGTTGGTGAACGCGTTGTCGTGCCCGATGTCGACCGACGGGTCCTTGACGTACTTGTTCGCCCAGACCGCGAGCGAGTCGTCGCCGGTAGTCCGGAACGACGAGTCGAACACCTTCGAGTTCCGGGTACCGTTGGAGAAGTTGATCCCGTCCGCGTACGTGTCCCGGACCCGCATCCCGCTGAACTCGAGCCCGTCCGCCGGTCCCCACAACTCGGGGATGTTGTCGTAGTCGCGGCCGACCCAGACGCCGACGTTCGAGTGCTCGATCCAGACGTTGCTGATCTTCGTCCCGGTCCCGAACCGCCCGTTCAGCGCGACACCGCCCTCGGCGTTCCCGTCGCCGCCCCGGATCCGTCCCGACCCGAAGATCGCGATGTCGCTGAGTTGAACAAACTTGTCGATGTCGAAGCCGAAGTTGCCCTCGTGCGGGTGGTTGATGCCGCCGGCGTTCTGCGGCTCGATCGTCGAGTAGAGCTGCGAATACCACATCCCGGCGCCGCGGATGGTGGTGTTGCTGATCCCGACCTGGTTGTACTGCCCGCGGTTCTGCGGGTCGTCGGTGAGGATCTTCTTCTCCTGCCGCCATTGCCCTTCCGGGATCCACACGCAGCTGATCACGCCGTTCTGGTCGTCGGTGACCGCGCGCTGGATCGCGTCCGCGTCGTCGATTCCGTCGTTCGGCACGGCGCCGTACTGCGTGATCGACGTACACCCGGCGGGCTGCGTCAGCGGCGGCGCGACCTGCTCGAGGTCGACCAGGTCGATGATGTAGTACGACGCCGTGTCGCCGGCGTCGCGCTGCAGCCGGAACGTGGTGCCGGACGGGTACGACTCACCAAGCAGGGCGTGCGACTCGTCGAACAGGCGGCGGGCGTCACCACCGGGGGTGTTGGTGAGTGCCTCAGGTCCGTCACTGTTCCCGTACAGCCAGCTGTTGTGCGACGACAGCTTCAGCTTCTGCTTGAACGTGCCGTTCACGTACAGGCTGATCGTTGCCTCGAGCCCCTGCCCGTCGGCGGAGTCCGGGATCGAGTTGCGGATCACGATCGAGTTCGTCGGTACGGTGGAGGTGAACTGGACGTACTGGCCGCTGTCGTTCAGGCGGACCGACGCGCGGCCGGACGACTCGGTCGCGAAGTTCGTGTGGCCGAAGGTGCGCTGTGCGTCGCTGGTCAGCAGCGTTCCGGTGTAGGCACCAGCTTCGGCCTCGTACGACGTGAACGGCACGGCGGCGCCCCGGCCGACGACGACCGGCTTCGTGAAGCTGTTGTTGGTTTCGTTGGTCTCGTCAACGGTACCAGTCGCATCGGCTGTGGCAGTGAGGGTTGCGCCACCGGTGACGGCCGTCCAGGTGCCGCCGATCGCTACGGTCGCCGTGGCGCCGGCCACGATCGCGAGGGTGCTGCCTGTCAGGGTCGTGCTGCCGACGGTCAGCTTGGTGGTGCTGGCTGCTGCGGAGCTCGTACCGCGGTTGTTGACGGCGACCGTGAAGGAGACCGGTGCGCCGGGAGCCGGGTTCGCCGGGATGGAGGTGATGCCGGTGATCTGGAGATCCGGGCCGGGCGCCTGCGCGACGGTCAGTTGTGCTTGGCGGGTGTTGTTGTCTTCGTTCTGCTCCGCGATCGCATCGTCGGGATCGGCGGCCGCGGCGATCGTGTAGTTGCCTTCAGCATGCGTTCCGGTGTCGGCGGTGACGGTGGCGGACGCGCCGGCGGCGAGCGCCTGGACGTTCGCGGTGCCGGCGACCGTGCCGTTGAGAAGGAAGTTCAGGGTGCTTGCCGGGGCCGGCGCGGAGCCGTTGTTCTTCACCGTCGCGGACAGGGTGATCGGCGTGGACTCGGTCGGGCTTGCGGGCGACGAGTCGACTGCGGTCACCACCAGGTCCGGGTTCGGGGCGGCCGTACCGAGGACCTGCAGTTCGGCGACCTGGCCGCCGGGGGCGCCGGTGTTGGCGAACAGTTGCAGACGTAGGTCGGCGTACCGGCCGGTGACGGGGATCGTGACCGTGTTCTGGTTCGACGCAGGATCGAAGTGGTAGTCGGCCCGGGCGACGGCCGAGGTGAAGCCGGTCGCGTCCTGTTCCCGGCCGAGCACCTCGATGCTCTGGGTGCGGGCGGCCCAGATCGGGTCGGGGTTGAGCTTGATCACGACGGAGCTGACGTCGGCGTTCGCGCCGAGCTTCACGGTCAGGGTGGACGGGAAGCCGTTCGACTCCCAGTAGGTGCCGACGTTCCCGTCGTTCGCATTCGGGGCGACGAAGTTGAACACCGAACTCGACGCCTCGATCGGTCTCCCAGCAGCGAGATCGGCGGGGGCGGCTTGGGCGGCGGACGGGGCCGTCAGCAGGGTGGCGGTGATCAGGGTGAGGGCGAGCAGGAGTCGCCGCAGAGGGTGTGCGCGCATGCGGGGTGGTCCTCCATCGTGGGGGCGGTGGGAGGTCGCGCGCTACAGAAATTTCACAAGCTTGCTGATTTTTTGCAGCGCGGGTAGTCGAATGTTGCTGGACTTCCCGCGCCGCGTCAACACCTCAAGCCCCAGAACCAGCCGCGATCGGCCAGGCCTCGGCGGTCAGGCGCGAGTAGCCAGGCCTCGGCGGTCAGGCGCAAGCAGTCAGGCCTGGGAGGTCAGCCGCAGAGGGTCGGGCGTGGGCGGTCAGGCGTGGCTGGTCAGGGGCGGGTGGTCAGGCGCGGCGTTGGGTGGCCCAGTCGCGGATCAGCTCGATCCGCTCCTTGAGCTGGATCGACGAGGCGTGCGCGGCGGCCGGTCCGCCGAGCTTGCGGCGCAGGTCGTTGTGGATGACGCCGTGCGGCTGACCGGTGCGGTGGTGCCAGGCGGCGACCAGACCGTTCAGTTCACGGCGCAGGAGCGCGATCTGCTCGTGCGTGGCCAGCTCGGTCGGGGTCGGGTCCTCGCGGTCGCTCGTGGACCGCTGGCCCTTCTTCTGTGCGGCCAGTGACTTCTGCTGGCGCTTGTGCAGCAGCTCGCGGACCTGGTCCGGCTCCAGCAGGCCGGGCAACCCGAGGAAGTCCAGCTCCTCGTCGGACGCGTTGTCGCCGCCGGTGCCGTAGTCGCCGCCGTCGAACACCACCCGGTCGAAGCTCGCGTCCGACCCGAGCGCCTCGAAGTTCCCCTCGAGCTCGTCGCTGGCGCCCTCGGCCTGGTTCGCCTGCTTCAGCAGGTCGTCCTCGAGGGCGAAGATGTCGCCGTCCTCGTTGCTGTTCTTGCGGCCGAGGACGTGGTCGCGCTCGACCTCCATCTCGGCCGCGAACCCGAGCAGCCGGGTCACCGACGGCACGAACACCGACGCCGTCTCGCCGCGCTTGCGGGCCCGCACGAAGCGCCCGACGGCCTGGGCGAAGAACAATGGCGTCGAGGTCGGCGTCGCGTACACCCCGACCGCGAGCCGCGGTACGTCGACGCCCTCGGAGACCATCCGGACCGCGACCATCCACCGGGACTCGTCCTCGGAGAACTTCGCGATCTTCTTGCTCGCCGCCTTCTCGTCGGACAGCACGACGGTCGGCGCCTCGCCGGTCAGCTCGCGGAGCGTCTTCGCGTACGCGCGGGCCGAGTTCTGGTCGCCGGAGATCACCAGCGCACCGGCGTCCGGCATGTGCCGCCGTACCTCGGTCAGCCGCTTGTCGGCCGCCGCGAGGACCGCGCCCATCCACTCGCCGGTCGGGTCCAGCGCGGTGCGCAGCGCCTGCGCGGTGAGGTCCTTGGTCAGCGGCTCGCCGAGCCGTGCTGCGACCTCGTCACCGGCCTTGGTACGCCAGCGCATCTCGCCGGAGTACGACATGAAGATCACCGGGCGTACGACGTGGTCGCGCAGCGCATGACCGTACCCGTACGTGTAGTCCGCCTTGCTCCGGGCGACGCCGTCGTGCGCCTCCTCGTAGGTGACGAACGGGATCGGGTTGTCGTCGCTGCGGAACGGAGTACCGGTCAGGCAGAGCCGGCGGGCGGCGGGCTCGAACGCCTCCCGGACCCCGTCGCCCCAGCTGAGCGCGTCACCGCCGTGGTGCACCTCGTCCAGGATCACCAGCGTCTTGAACCGCTCCGTACGGACACGGAAGGCCAGCGGGTTCACCGCGACGCCGGCGTACGTCACCGCGACGCCCTGGAAGTCCTTGTTGGTCTTGCCGCGGCGCCCGGCGAACGCAGGATCGATCGCGATCCCGGCCTTGTCCGCCGCATCTGCCCACTGGGTCTTCAGGTGCTCGGTCGGGGTCACCACGGTGATCCGCTCGATCTGCCGGCGGTGCAGCAGCTCGGCGGCCACGGTCAGCGCGAACGTCGTCTTCCCAGCGCCCGGTGTCGCCACCGCGAGGAAGTCCCGCGGGTTGTTGTCGAGGTACTGCTGGAGCGCCTCTGCCTGCCAGGCACGGAGCTTGCTCGCGGTACCCCACGCCGCACGGTCCGGATAGGCCGGTGGCAGGACAGCAGGATTGGCCGGCACGTGCGATTCCACAGACAGCTACTCCCCCGAAAGTCGACAGTGCGCCGGGCAGGAAGGTTACCCGAGATCGGTTACGAGATCAGATCCGCAGGCACCACCGTCACATCGAACGGACTGGTCAACCCCGCCGCTTCGTCGCCGGTAACCTTCGCGACCTGCACGTATGCCCCGTCCTGCAACTCCCACGCGATCAGACTCGGCGTGTCGGGGTCCACCACCCAGTACGCCGGGCACCCCGCCGCCTCGAGGCGCGAGAACTTGACCATCACGTCGAAGCGACGCGTGCTCGGCGACAGCACCTCGACCGCCAGCAGTGGCGCTCCAGGCAGATCCCGCTTCGTGAAGGCGTCGCGACGCGCGACCATGAGGTCCGGGATCATGACCGTGTCATCGGCCAGCACCATGTCGAACGGCGCGATCATGACGTAGAGCTCAGGCGGGCACGCCTGCCTGAGGTGGATGAACAGATTGGCCGCGATGTCCTGATGGTTGAACGACGGGCTCGGAGTCACCAGCAGCACCCCGTCGATGAGTTCGTACCGGTGCCCGTCATCGGGCATCCGATCGAGATCGTCCCTGGTCAGCGCCTTGAAAGGCTGCCAGGGCACTGCGGGTTGCGTCGGGAGAGGTTCCACGAGACTCATAGTGCCTCCTTTGGTTGGTCACGGCAGAGAAGGTGCCGCGATCTGCCCCTGGTTGCCCCGGGAATCTTGATGCTGTGGAAAAGTTCCGGGTTGGCTGGTGACACGTCCTACACTCGGGGGTATGAGTACTCAGCTGACCCCCGGCGCGGAGACGGTTGTCGACGAGCGGACCCAGACCTCGCCGGCCGAGCCAGGCGATCACGAGCGGTTCTCGCACTACGTGCCGAAGGACAAGCTGACCGAGGCGATGGTGATGGGCACCCCGGTGGTCGCGCTCTGCGGCAAGGTGTGGGTCCCGAGCCGCGACCCGCAGCGGTTCCCGGTCTGCCCGGAGTGCAAGGAGATCTGGGACTCGCTGAACCCAGGCGACGAGGGCGGCGACGGCGGCGGCGGCGAGGAGTAGCCCCGGCTAGTTCTGGCTCGGGTCGTCGGGGTACGTCGACACGTAGGCCATCTGGTCGGGCTGGCGACGCAGGACCCGGCGCCACAGCGTGTCCGGGTCGTGCCCGAACACGTCCGCGGGCTCCGACTCCACGACGTACCAGGCGCCCTCGGTGATCTCGCCCTCGAGCTGCCCGCTGGACCAGCCCGCGTACCCGGCGAAGATCCGCATCCGGGTGATCGCGCCCTCGAGCAGCTCCGGCGGTACGTCGAGGTCGACCAGCCCGATCCGCCCGAAGCACTCCCGCCACCCGGGCGGGTCCGTGGACGCGGTCACCTCGGCGACCGCGAGCGCACTGTCGGTGCCGACCGGGCCGCCCATGAACAGCACGCCGGGCTCGTCGACGGCCGCCGACCAGTTCGGCAGGACCCGGTCCACGGACAGGTCCGCGGCGCGGTTCACCACCACCCCGAGCGCGCCGTCGTCGTCGTGATCCAGCAGCAGGATCACCGAACGGCGGAAGGGCGGCTCGTCGAGCAACGGGGTCGCCACCAGCAGCGAACCGGTCAGGGTCGAGACCGTCATGCCTCCATCATGGCGTACGACGGGCCGTCCGGGCTCCCAGCCAGGCACCCAGCGCCACCCCGGCCAGGTCGGCCAGCGCGTCGAACGGGTCCCCGTCGCGCTGCGGCAGCAGGTAGTGCTGGACGAGTTCGCTGACGATCGCGTTCGCGACCAGGGCCCCGAGCAACCAGCGGGCCGGTACGCCGGCCCTCAGCCCGGTGAACGCCACCGCCGCGAACAGGAAGCAGTGCGCGACCTTGTCGATCTGCGGGATCCCGACGTTCGGGCCCGCCTCACGCGGCGCATACACGCCGTACAGCTGCAGGGCCACCGCGGCGCCGAACGCGATCCACCAGGCCCACACCGCGATCCGCGATGCCGGCCGTCCGGTCTGTGTGGAGGTCACGCCGGCGCGTCGTCCGGGTAGGTCTCGTGGGCCGGCGCCTTGCCGCCCGCGGCCTCCCGGACGGCGTGCGCGACCATCGTGTGCACCTCCGGGTGGAAGACGCTCGGCACGATGTACGACGCGTTCAGCTCCTCGTCGGTGACGACGCCGGCCAGCGCCTTCGCGGCCGCCAGCTCCATGTCGATCGACACCTTCGACGACTGCGCGTCGAGCAGACCGCGGAAGACGCCCGGAAAGACCAGCACGTTGTTGATCTGGTTCGGGTAGTCGCTGCGGCCGGTGGCGACCACCGCGGCGTGCTCGCCGGCCTCGCTCGGATCGACCTCGGGCGTCGGGTTCGCGAGCGCGAACACGATCGAGCCGTCGTTCATGGTGGCGATGTCGGCGCCGGTCAGCAGGTTCGGCGCGGAGACGCCGATGAACACGTCGGCACCGGCCAGCGCGCCCTTCAGGTTGCCGCTGTACTTCGCCGCGTTGGTGTTCTCCGCGATCCAGCGCAGCTCCGGCGACAGGCCGTCCCGCTCGGTGTGGATGACGCCGTCGATGTCGGCGACGACCGCGTCCTTCACGCCCGCCGCGAGCAGCAGCTTGAGGATCGCCGTACCGGCCGCGCCGGCGCCGGACAGCACCACGCGGACGTTCGTGATGTCCTTGCCGACCACGCGCAGCGCGTTGTACAGCGCGCCGACCACGACCACCGCCGTACCGTGCTGGTCGTCGTGGAAGACCGGGATGTCGAGCTCTTCGCGCAGCCGGGCCTCGATCTCGAAGCAGCGCGGCGCGGAGATGTCCTCCAGATTGATCCCGGCGAAGCCCGGCGCGATCGCCTTCACGATCGAGACGATCTCGTCCGGGTCCTGGGTGTCCAGGCACAGCGGCCAGGCGTCGATGCCGGCGAACCGCTTGAACAGCGCGGCCTTGCCCTCCATCACCGGGAGCGCGGCCTTCGGGCCGATGTTGCCGAGGCCGAGGACGGCGGACCCGTCGGTGACGACCGCGACACTGTTCCGCTTGATGGTCAGCCGGCGCGCGTCCTCGGGGTTGGCCGCGATCGCCAGGCAGACCCGCGCGACGCCGGGCGTGTAGATCATCGAGAGGTCGTCCCGGTTGCGGATCGGGTGCTTGGCCTCCATCGAGATCTTGCCGCCGAGGTGCATCAGGAACGTCCGGTCCGAGACCCGGCCGATCTCGACGCCCGGGACCGCGCGCATCGCCTCGACCAGGCGGCCGGCGTGCTCGGTGTCGGCCGCGGCGCAGGTGACGTCGATCCGCAGCTTCTCGTGGCCGGAGGCGGTCACGTCGAGCGCGGTGACCAGACCGCCGGCCTGCTCGACCGCGGTCGTCAGCTTGCTCACCGTCGAGCCGCCCGCAGGCACCTCGAGGCGAACGGTGATGGAGTACGAAACACTCGGCAAGGCAGTCACGCGGGTGATCCTCTCATGTCACTGGTAAGGCTCAAGGGTTACGTACGTAAAGTGCATGACAGAGCGCTGGGTAATCCATTACTCGCCCGGCTAGGGTGCGGGCAGGAAGGGAGTCACTGTGCCGACTGTCAGCGATGTGGCCGCGCGCGCCGGGGTGTCGACGGCGACCGTGTCGCGGGCGCTGAACGGGAAGCCCAGCGTCGATCCGGAGCTCGCCGAGCGGGTCCGGACCGCGGCCGCCGAGCTCGGCTACCAGCCGAACGGGCCCGCGCGGAACCTGCGCCGCCAGGAGGCCGCGGTGGTCGCGCTGATCATCTCCGACGTGGAGAACCCGTTCTTCACCGCGATCGCGCGCGGGGTCGAGGACGTGGCGCACGAGGTCGGGTACTCGGTGGTCCTCTGCAACTCCGACGAGAGCGCGGAGAAGGAGAGCCGGTACGTCGACATCGCCATCCAGGAACGCGTCGCGGGCGTCATCCTGTCGCCGAGCGGGCCGGAGTCCTCGGTCGCGAAACTGGCGTCCCGTGGTACGGCGTACGTCGCGGTGGACCGGCCGCTGCCCGGCGCGGACAGCGATGTGGTGCTCGTCGACACCCGGGTCGCGGCCCGGGTGGCCACCGACCATTTGGTTGCCCAGGGCTACGAGCGGATCGGCTGCATCACCGGGCCGGCCGGGGTGCGGACCGCCGACGACCGGCTGGCCGGGTACCGGGACGCGTTGAAGGGCGCGCGCCGACGGAGTGCTGCGAGGCTGGTTCGGCGCAGCGAGTACAAGGCGGCTGGTGCGCACCGGGCGGCGCTAGACCTGCTCGCCCAGCCCGATCCGCCCGACGCCTTGCTGATCGCGAACAATGCGATGGCGGTCGGCGTACTGCAAGCCCTGCAAGAGCGGGGCGTACGAGCAGGGCGCGACGTCGGCCTGGTCGCCTTCGACGACGCCCCCTGGGCCGCCCTCGTCAACCCGCCCCTCACCGTGGTCGCCCAACCCGCCTACGAACTAGGCACCGTAGCCGCCCGCCTCCTCCTGGCCCGAATCACCGACAACACCCGCCCACCCACAGCCACCACCCTCGCCGCCCGCCTGATCCCCCGAGCCAGCTCAACCCGCTGACCCCACCCCAGCCACCCTGACCCGACCCGGCCGGCCCGGCCCCGTTTGAGAGGTTCACCTCGCAAGTGACCCGTTCACCCACTGCAGGCGAGAGATGAACGGACCGTTTGCGAGGTTCACCCCTCAAACGGCAGCTCGGAGGAATGCGGGCGGGTGTCAGCTGCCGGGGTTTTCTTCGGCGTAGATCTTGGCGGCGTTGGTGGGGTCTATCAGGCGGGTCTGCAGGGTCTGGGTCTTCTCGATGGTGCCGCAGTCGATCAGGATCTTCTTGGCGGCGGCGATCGCTTCCTTGCCGTTGGTCGGGTAGGTGAAGGTCGCGGACAGCCGCCCCTGCTCGACCGCCTTGATCCCACCGGACGGGATCGGCAGCGCGTCGATGCCGGTGAACTTCATCTCCTTCTCCCGGCCGACCGCCTTCGCCGCCAGGTACGCACCCTCGGCCATCGGGTCGTTGTGCGAGAACACCACGTCGATCTTCGGGTTCGCCTTCAGCAGCGCGTCCATCTGCGACTGCCCCTTCTCCCGCAGCCAGTCACCGCTCGCGGTCGCGATCACCTTCACCTTGGGGTTGCCCTTGATCCCCTCGACGAACCCCTCGTGCCGCTCGGCCTGCGGAGTCGCACCCGCCAGCCCCTTCAGCTCGACCACATTTCCGCCCTGCGGCAGCAGCTTCTCCGCGATGTACTTCCCGGCCTCGCGCCCGATCTGCACATTGTCGCCGCCGATGAACCCGGTGTACGCGTCACCCTCGACCTTCCGGTCCAGCACGATCACCGGGATGCCCTTGTCGAACGCCTTCTTCACCACCGCGGTCAGTGGCTTCGCCTCGTTCGGGCTGATGATCAGCAGGTCGATCTGCTGGGTGATGTAGTTCTCCACATCCGCGACCTGCTTGGAGTTGTCCTGCGCCGCGTCCGCGAACTTCACGTCGAACTGCGGCACCTCCTTCGCGGCCGCCTTGATGTCGTCGTCCATCCGCTGCCGGTACGGTTCGGCCACGTTCGCCTGGCTCATCCCGATCGTGTACTTGCCGTCCTTGCCCTTGCACGACTTCGACGACCCGGGGGACGCGCCACCGGAAGTCCGGTCGCTGGTCGTCCCGCAGCCGGCCAGAGCCGATGCAGCCAACCCGAGCGAAGCCGCGGCGGCCAAGGGGATTCTCACTGAGCGCATGACGGAGCCTTCCTTACGAGGTGGGGCGGAGCCGCTGCAGCGTGGCCGCGGCAACGATCACCAGTCCCTTGATCAGGAGCTGGATGTTGGGGTCGACGTTCTTCAGGGCGAGGATGTTGTTCAGGGCACCGAGCAGCAGTGCGCCGGCCACGGTGCCGGCCACCGAGCCGCGGCCGCCGGACAGGCTGGTGCCGCCGATCACCACGGCCGCGATCGCGTCGAGTTCGTAGCCGGTGCCGTCGTTCGGGCTGCCCTGGTTGAGCTGCACGGCGTGCACGATCCCGGCCAGCGAGGCGAGCAGCCCACAGATCGCGAACACCGCGATCTTCACGCGGACGACCGGTACGCCGGACAGCCGCGCGGCCTTCTCGTTGCCGCCGACCGCGTACAGGTGCCGGGAGAACGCGCTGACCCGGAGGAACACCACGGCGGCGATCGCAACCACCGCGAAGATCAGTACCGGGATCGGCACCGTACCGCCGAAGGTGCGTTCGCCGAGCAGCGCGAACGATGCGGGCGCCTCGTTCTTCCCGTCGCCGTACGCGATCGCGATGCCCTGCCCGTCGGACCATTTTCGCGCCAGCCCGCGGGCGATCTGCAGCCCGCCGAGCGTGACGATGAACGACTGGATCCCGATCATCGCGGTCGCGGCGCCCTGCAGCGCGCCGAACACCAGCCCGATCAGCAGGACCAGCAGCACCGACGGCACGAAGCCCCAGTTGTCCTCGACCATCAGGACGGCGGATCCGACCGCCGCCAGGCCGAGCACCGAGCCGACCGACAGGTCGATGCCGCCGATCAGGATCACGAACGTCATCCCGACCGCGATGATCCCGATCTCGGACACCGCTCGCACCACGTTCGCCAGGTTGTCCGCGCTGATGAACAGGATCTGGCCGTTCTTCCGCGGCGACACGATGATCGCCGCGATCACGACCGCGACCAGGCCGAAGACACTCTGGAACCGGAACAGCGTCGCCGCCAGGCTGCGCTGCTCGGTGGGCGCGGCCACCACGGGCCGGTCCTGTACGCCGGTCATTGCGCTCCTCCACTGCCGTCAAGTCCCGTGCTGTCGAGTGCCGTGCTGGCGGGTTCGGTGCTGTCGGGTCCGGTGCTGTCGAAGACCTCGTCGAAGACTGCGCCGTGCCCCATCGCGGCGGCGAGCAGGTCACCTTCGCCCGAGTCCGCGGTACTGAACGACGCCACGTCCCGGCCGTCCCGCAGAACGACGACGCGGTCGCAGACCCCCACCAGCTCGGGCAGTTCGGACGACGCGAGCAACACCCCGAGACCCTGCGCCGCGAGCTCGCCGAGCAGCCGGTAGATCTCGGCCTTCGCACCGACGTCGACGCCGCGCGTCGGCTCGTCGAGCAGCAGCAGCCGGGGTTCGGTGAGCAGCATCCGGCCGAACACGACCTTCTGCTGGTTCCCGCCCGACAGCGAGCCCACCTCGTCCTGCAGCCGGCCGAACTTGAGCCGCAACCGCTCGGCCATCGACAGCGACGCGGTCCGCTCCATCCGGCGCGCGACCACCCCGAGCCGGCCGTACGCCGGCAGGCTGGATAAAACCGAGTTCGCGAGGATCGAGTGGAACAGTACGAGCCCCGAAGCGCGCCGGTCCTCCGGGACGAATCCGATGCCCTGGGCAAGCGCCTGACGGGGTCCGCGGGGCCGGATCGGCTTGTTCTGCAGGAGGATCCGGCCGCTGAGCGTACCGCCGGGCGCGACGCCGTACAGGGTCTCGAGGAGTTCGGTGCGGCCGGCGCCGAGGAGTCCGGCGAGGCCGACGATCTCGCCGGCGCGGACGGTCAGCGAGATGCTGTCCGGGTCGCGGCGGCCGGCGCGTGGGCGGCGGGGCTTGAGACGCAGGTTCTCGACGCGCAGCAGCTCGTCGCCGGTGGCGGAGTCGGGTGTCGTGAACATGGTCTGCACCGGGCGGCCGACCATCGCCTCGACGACCTCGGCCGTACTGAGTTCGCGCGGGTCGAAGCTGGTCACGATTCGCCCGTTGCGGAGCACCGTCGCGCGGTCAGCGACCTGAGCGATCTCCTCCATCCGGTGCGAGATGTAGACGATGCCGACGCCGCTCTGCCGGAGTTCGCGGATCACGTCGAAGAGCCGCTCGACCTCGGAGGTGGTGAGCGCGGACGTCGGCTCGTCCATGATCAGCACCCGCGCGTCGAGGGAGATCGCCTTCGCGATCGTGACCAGTTGCTGCTCGCCGACGCGCAGGTCGCCGACCAGGCGGCGCGGGTCGAGGTCGACGCCGCTGCGGGCGAGCAGTTCGCGCGCGGAGCGTTCCATCCGGCGGCGGTCGACGGTCCGGTACGGCGTCCGCAGCTCGCGGCCGAGGAAGATGTTGTCCGCGACCGGGAGGCCGGGCACCAGGTCGAGCTCCTGATGGATCATCGCGATCCCGGCGGCCTGTGCGTCGGTCGGCCCGCTGAAGTGCACCGGCTCGCCGTTGATCGCGATGCTGCCCACGTAGTCGGTGACGTCGCCGGACAGGATCTTCATCAGGGTGCTCTTGCCGGCACCGTTCTCGCCGAGCAGCGCATGCACCTCCCCGGCCCCGAGCACGAAGTCCACTCCGTCACAGGCCTGCACGCCCCCGTACCGCTTCCCGATCCCACTCAACCGCACGAGGTCAGGCACACAACACCTCCGCGATCCTGGGGCGAGTAATCGATTTCCCGGACGCTAATCGTGCGCGTCCGGGGCGTCAACCCCCTGCACCCCAATCGACGGTGGACCGCCAGGCAGGCAGAACCCGCGTTTTGATCGTTCCAGAGGGCGCGATCGGCGGGTTCTGCCTGCGTGGCGGTCCGGCTCAGCTTGCCGAGACGGTCACCTTGGTGAAGAGGGGGCGGCCGCTCGGGGGCATCACGAAGCCCTGGACGCGGGAGCGGACGGCGGCGTTCGAGGCCAGGTCGGCCGGGAAGATCCCCACGGCGTCGTCCCAGAGCGTCTGGCCGGCCTGTTCGTACAGCTTGGGACGGGCGGCCTGGTCGACCGATGAGCGCGCGTCGAGCAGGAGCTTGTCGACCGCGGGGTTGCAGTACCCGTTCCGCTTGGCGCTGCAGACGTACAGCCGGGCCAGCGTGTAGTCGGCATCACCGGTGCCGGTCACGTTGGTCTGCAGGTTCATGTCCCAGTTGAGCTTGCCGAAGTCCTCGAGCCACTGCGCCCGTTCCTTCTCCAGCGGCTTGACCGTGACGCCGATCTTCGCCCAGTCCGAGATCATCGCCTGCGCCAGCGCCCGGATGTTCGGCCCGCCCTCGAGCGGCCACTGCATCGACGTACTGAACCCGTTCGGGTACCCGGCCTCGGTCAGCAACTGCTTCGCCTTCGCCGGGTCGTAGCTGTACGGCGCGAGCTTCGGCGCACCGATCACGCCCTGGGCGAGCGGCGCCTGCGCGACCGACGCGAGATCACCGAACAGGTCCTTCACGGTCCGATCCAGGTTGAGCCCATGCCACATCGCCTGCCGGACCCGCTTGTCGTTGAACGGCTTCCGGTTCGAGTTGAACCAGTCGAAGTAGTACGTCCAGCTCGGCGTCGTCGAGTACGTGATCGCGTCGCTCCCCTTCACCGACCCGACCTGGTCCGGCGGGATCTGCGTCAGTACGTCGACCTCCCCGTTCTCCAGCCCGGTGATCCGCCCAGCCACCTCAGGGATGTTCACGAACTCGAGCTTGCTCAGCTTCGGAGCACCGTCCCAGTACGTCGGATTGGCCGCAAGCTCGAGCTTCTCGTCGGGCTGGAACGCCGTGACCGTGAACGGCCCGGTCCCGATCGGCTTGCTGAAGAACCCGTCGGTGTTGAGCTTGGCGGCCGGCCCGATGAACAGCAGCGTCAGCGAGCTCAGCAACGTACCGAGCGGCTTACTGGTCTTCACCGTCACGGTCTGGTCGTCGGTCGCCGCGAACGACGTCACCGTCGAGTACAGCGGCACCAGCGGGCCGTCGAGCTTCTGGTGCCGTTCGTACGACGCGACCACGTCCTTCGCGGTGAACGGCGTACCGTCGGAGAACTTCACGCCGGTACGGAGCTTGAACACCCACGTGTTCGGGTCCGGGTTCTGCCACGAGGTTGCCAGTACCGGGACGATCTTGCCGTCGTCGACGCGGACCAGCGGCTCCATGATCTGCTGGATCGCGGTCTGCACGCTCTCCTCGCCGGCGTACTTGTAGGTGTCCAGCGAGACCGGGAACATCGCCGGCGCGTACCGCAGGACCTGCTCGCCGCTGCTCGGCTCACTGGCCGGTGAACACGCGGCCAGACCGAGCGGTACGGCCAGGGTGACAGCGGCGAGCGCGGCCACGAATCGCTTCCTCAGCACAGGATTCTCCTCAGGGGTGATGCGTGTAGGTAGCAACGACCGGGTAGTGGTCGGACGGGGCGCGGCCGTCATGGAAGAACTCGACGACCTCACTGGATCGAGCGGCGAGCGGGCCGCGGGCGAAGATCCAGTCGATCGCCTTGGGTGGTGAGGCGAGTGGCGACAGCTTGGTTCCGATCGGGCCGGTCGCGACCGTCGGCACCACCGGGTGGGTCACCGGCGAGTGCCGGCCGAGGGCGGTGAAGCTGTCCAGGAACCCGGCGTTGCCGAGCTCCCATTGGGGTGGGCCGATGTCGTTGATGTCGACGGTGAACAGGCAGGCGCCGTCACCGGCCAGCCGTTCGAGCGCCTCGCCGATGGCGCGCGCCTGGGCGATCCGGCGGTTGACGTGGTCGGTTCGCTCGTCCGGGTGCCCGGGCCAGGTGAGGTGCGCCGTACTGAAGATCAACTCGGTGCCGTCGGGGGTCTGGAGGCGGACCCAGAACAGGCGCGCGTCGGGCGAGAGGATGCCGACGTCCTCGGCGCCGTGTTCGAGGTACGTGAACAGGTTGCGCCGCCACCACAGATTGCTCTGCGTCTCCCAGCCCGCGGTGCCGTCGACGCGCTCGTGGTCGGGCAGGAGGTCGTCGAGGAGCTGGCGGGTGACCGGCCGGAGTTCCTGTACGGCGAGCAGGTCCGGCGGCCTGATCGTGAACAGGCTGCCGATCGCGTCCCGGCGCTGATCGAGGTGGAAGTCGGCCCACAGGTTGTAGGTCATTGCGACGAAGGTGAAGGTCATCGGTCCATCCCGATCGGCACAGTAGGCACGTTGTACGACGAGAGTCCGTCGAGGCGGAGGGTGGTGAGCGAGCAGTTGACCGGCGGATCCAGCAACATCTCCGCCCCTGCCGGGAGCTGGAGCGCGGACGCCGCCGCGACCCGAATCGGGCCGCCGTGCGTCACCACCAGCACCCGCTGTGCGCGTCCGGCTGCGCGCATCCCCGCATCCGCATCCCCACCATCGCCGGGGTCGATCGGCTCGATGTCTGTGCAGGCGATCGGGTCGACGTCTGTGCAGGCGATCGCCCGAGCTGCGGCCCACACCCGTGTTCGCAGTTGTGCGAACGTCTCACCGCCGCCGCGCGCTACGTCTTCACCGCGTCCGAAGGCGTCGACGACCTCGGGCTCGTCGGCGTACACGTCCGCAAACGTCCGCCCGCCCCACGTCCCGACGTCGATCTCACGCCATCGCGGGTCGACCCGTACCGGTACGTCGTCGCGCGTGTCGAGGTACGGCTGCAGTGTCTCGGTCACGCGCTGGAGGTCGCTCGCCACCACTGCGTCGATCTGCAGCGATTGCAGGTAGTCCGCGGCTTCCTTCGCCTGCTGGCGCCCGCGCGCGCTGAGCCCGGTGCCTTGCTGGCCTTGGTAGCGGTGCTCCGCGTTCCACAGCGATTCGCCGTGGCGGAGCAGGACGAGTTCGGTCATCGGGCGGCTCCGGTGAGCTCGGTGGCGAAATGGCAGGCGGTCGGGTGCAGGTCGAGGCGCGTCGTGAGCTCGGGAACCTCGTGTGCGCAGGTCTCGTCGGCCTTCCAGCAACGCGTGCGGAACCCGCAGCCGGACGGCGGATCCGCGGGCGACGGGACGTCCCCGCCGATGATGATCTGCTCGCGCGGCGGTCGGTCCCACGGCTTCGGGTCCGGTACGGCGGAGAGCAGCGCCTGTGTGTACGGATGCAGGGGTCGCTCGAACAGCTCGTCCTGGGACGCGGTCTCGACGATCCGGCCGAGGTACATCACCGCGACGCGGTCCGAGATGTGGCGTACGACGGACAGGTCGTGGGCGATGAACAAGTACGCCAGGCCGAGGTCGCGGCGTAGGTCGTCGAGCAGGTTCAGGACCTGCGCCTGCACCGAGACGTCCAGCGCGGAGACGGCCTCGTCGCAGATCACGAGTTTCGGGCGGAGGGCGAGGGCGCGGGCGATGCCGATCCGCTGGCGCTGACCACCGGAGAACTGGTGCGGGTAGCGGAGGGCGTGGTCGGGGTTGAGGCCGACGCGCTCGAGGAGTTCGCGGACCTCGGTGCGGTGCTGGTTGCGGGGGACGACGTCGGGGTGGATCTGCCAGGCCTCGGCGATGATCTGCTCGACGGTTGCGCGTGGGTTGAGCGAGGCGTACGGGTCCTGGAAGATCATCTGGAGTTGCCGGCGTACTCGGCGCATGGATGCCTTGGGCAACGAGGTCAGTTCCTCGCCGTCGAAGACGATGCTGCCGGAGCGGGCCTTCTCCAGCCCGATGATGGTCCGGGCGACGGTCGACTTCCCCGACCCCGACTCCCCCACCAGCCCGAGCGTCCCACCCACCGGAATCTCGAACGACACCCCCGCCACGGCCTGAATCTCCCCCACAGCCCGCCGCAAAACCGCCGACCGCAAGGGGAAAGAAGTACGCAACTCCCGCACCGACAACAACGGCTCCCGGGACGCGGGGTCGGTGGTGGAGCCCTTGGGGGGTGGGGTCGGGTTAGTGGGCATGGGTGGGGGCTCCTTTCGGGTGGTGGCAGGCGGCTTGGTGGAGGGGGCGGGTGGGGAAGGGCTCGAGGATGGGTTCGACGTCTTCGCAGAGGGCGTCGGCGTGCGGGCAGCGGGGGCGGAAGGGGCAGCCGGTGGGGAGGGCGAGCAGGTCGGGCGGGGAGCCTTGGATGGGGGTCAGGCGGTTGCGGGGTCCTTCGAGGGCGGGAATGCTCGCCATCAGTCCGGTGGTATACGGGTGCGCGCTGCGTTCGTAGACCTCGCGGAGCGGACCGGTCTCGACAACACGCCCCGCGTACATCAGCACCACCCGATCCGCGACACCGGCGACCACGCCGAGGTCGTGCGTGATCAGGACGAGCGACATCCCCTCCTCGGCCTGCAGCCGGGTGAGAAGGTCCATGATCTGCGCCTGCACCGTGACGTCCAGCGCGGTCGTCGGCTCGTCCGCGATCAGCAGCCGTGGCGACAACGCGAGCGCCATCGCGATCATCACCCGCTGCCGCATCCCACCGGAGAACTGATGCGGGTAGTCGTCCAGCCGCTTCGACGCCGCCGGGATCCCGACTCGCTGCATCAGCTCCAGCGCCGCCGCCCGCGCCTCCCGCCGCGACGCACCACGATGCCTGCGGAACATCTCCGCAATCTGCGTACCGACCCGGAACACCGGGTTCAGCGAGCTCAACGGATCCTGGAAGACCATCGCGATCTCCCGCCCCCGCAGGCCTTTCGCCACCCCCGGCGCGAGCAGATCGCGGTCGTCGTACGTGATGCTGCCGCCGGTGATCCGCCCGGCCGGCTTCGGCACGATCCCGAGCACCGCCTGCGCGGTGACGCTCTTCCCGCTCCCGGACTCGCCGAGCAACGCCACCGTCTCGCCGGCGCCGACGTCGAACGAGGCCCCGTCGACCGCCGCGACCACGCCGCCCGCGGTCGCGAACTCGACCCGAAGGTCGCGGACACTCAGCATCACAGACTCCTCAGCCGTGGGTCGTACCGGTCCCGGAGCGCGTCCCCGAGCACACCGAGCGAGATCACCAGGAACGCGAGCGCGATCCCCGGGATCGTCGAGATCCACCACGCATCCGCCAGGTAGTTGCGCCCGTTCGCGATCGTCACGCCCCAGCTCGGCGCCGACGCCGGCGTCCCGAGACCGAGGAAGCTCAGCGACGCCTCGGCGAGGATCACGTGCCCGATCTCGACCGTCGCCACCACCAGTACGGGCGCGGTGCAGGCCGGCAGCACGCACCGGGTGATCAACCGCCAGGTCCCGGCACCCAACGTCCGCGAAGCGTCGACGAACTCCCGGCGCCGCGTCGCCAGCGCCTGCCCGCGGGCCACCCGCGCGAACGTCACCCAGTTCGCCACCGCAAGCACGATCACGACGTTCACCACCGACGGGCCGAGCAACGCCGCGATGAAGATCGCCAGCAGGATCGAGGGAAACGCGAGCTGGATGTCCGCGAGCCGCATCAGTACGCCGTCCAGCCAGCCGCCGAAGTACCCGGCCGCGAGACCGATGGTGACGCCGATGGTCCCGGCGAGCAGCAGCGTCGCCAGCCCGACCGCGATCGAGATCCTTGCCCCCTGCAACATCTGCGCGAACAGGTCCTGCCCGACCTGGTCGGTGCCGAAGATCGCGAACGACCCGTCGGAGAGCCGGCTGAACGGCGGCCGCAGCCGGTCCGCGGTCCGGGTGTCGACCGGGTTGTACCGGAACAGCCACGGCCCGATCGCGGCAGCCACGACGTACACCGCGATCACCACCAGCCCGAACCGGATCCGCGCCGAGCCGGCCCTGGTCCGGCGCCGCGCGGCAACCCGGGTTCCCACCGAGAGCTCGACAGTCATGTCAGTCACCCGCCAGACGGACCCGCGGGTCCAGGAAGCCGTACACGAGATCGACGAGCAGGTTGATCAGCACGAAGATCGTTGCCACCAGCAAGATCGAGGCCTGCACGACGCCGTAGTCGCGACGCCCGATCGAGTCGATCAGCAACCGCCCGACACCAGGCCACGCGAACACCGTCTCGACGATCACGGTGCCGCCGAGCAGCGCACCGAACTGCAGGCCGACCACCGTCACGATCGGGATCAGCGCGTTCCGCATCGCGTGCACGAGGATCACGATCCCCTCGCCGAGACCCTTGGCCCGCGCGGTCTGGACGTACCCCTCGTGCACCACCTCGAGCAGCCCGCTGCGCGTCAGCCGTACCAGGATCGCCAGGAACGGCAGCGCCAGCGTGATCGTCGGCAGCACCAGATGCGCCCAGCTGCCGGACCCGGCGCTCGGCAGCACCTTGAGCCCGCGCGCGAACACCAGGATCAGCACGATCCCCAGCCAGAACGACGGCGTGGACTGCCCCATCAGCGAGAACACCGAGATCGTCCGGTCCACCCACGTGTGCGCCCGCAGCGCCGCGACCACGCCGAGCGGCAGACCGATCAGCAGCGACAGCAGCAGCGCGGCAGTCGCCAGCTGGATGGTGGCCGGAACCCTTTGCAGTACGAGGCTCATCGAGTCCGCGTTCAGCCGGAACGACTCGCCGAAGTCCAGGTGCACGACGTTCGTCAGGTACGTCGCGTACTGCTGGATCAGCGACTGGTCGAGCCCGAGCTGCGCCCGCAACGCTGCAACCTGCGCCTGGTCCGCGTCCGGCCCGAGCATGATGTACGCGGGGTCGCCGGGCACGAGGCGCAGGACGACGAAGATGATCGTGACCGCGCCCCACAACACGAACAGCGAGAAGAACAGCCGCCGAACGACGTACGCCCCCATCAGGCGCCGCTCCGCAGTACCGAGACCACGCGCCGGAGCTCGTCGACCGATCCCTGCTGGGTCAGTTCCGCGCCGAGCGCGCCCGCGCAGGTCCCGTCGCCGGCCCGCACCGGCACCGCGACCATCCGCGGCAGCGACGCCACCGGCCGGGCGTTGTGCGCGAAGCCGGAGATCCTGATCCGCTGCAGGGTGTCGAGCAGATCAGGGCTGCCCGTCACCTGTTCGACAGGGAGAGCGGAGAGGTACGCGCGCCCGAGCGCACTGCGATGCAGCGAGACCGCGTGCCCCGGCTCGACGGACAGCATGCCGCGCTCGCTTCCGCGCTCGACGGACAGCGCGCCGCGTTCACTCCCGCGGGCGACGGCGGCGACCTGCAGCACCGTTCCGCCGGTCTTCGGCAGCGGCTTCGCGAGCACGACGAGGCGGCCGAGGCGGTCCCCCAATTCGACCAGTCCCTGCTCCGGGGCGACGCGGCGCGGGGTCGTACGGCGGAGCGCGGCCAGACCGTCGCGGGCGGTGTAGCGATGGTCGTCGACGCGGTCGGCCAGACCGTGCGCGCAGAACGTCGCGAGGATCCGGTGCACCGTGCTCTTGTGCAGGCCGACGGTGCCGGCCAGCTCGGTCACGCCGTACGCGCGGTCCTCGCGGTTCAGCTCGGCCAGGACGGTGAGGGCACGACTCAGCGACTGCATGGAGCCTCATTCCGTGAACGTTAACGGGAGCGTTAATGCACCGTAGAAGTGTGTGATTTACGTGTCAATAGACCACCGTTGCGGAGAGCGAAACGGACCGTTGACGGTCATTTCCCGTGAACGTTAACTTCACCCAATGACGACTTCCGACGTCCGTGCTGCTCTGCTGTCCGCCGATCCGAAGCTGTCCAAGTTCTCGCCGCTGCCGCGGATCCTGGCCTTCGACGAGTTCGACAGCGGTACGCACGGCTGGACCGAACTGCTCGGCAACTACAACGGTCGTGGCGACCTCAGCACGGTCGACGACCACATGCGCGACTTCCGGCCGCCGCAACTGTCGGCCTGCAACTTCTTCGACATCGGTACGCACGGTGCGCTCAGCGGCACGTACGCGCTCAAGCTCGCGACCCGCCCGCACAAGGGCCACACGGCGGTCGCGATCCGCCGGCTCACGATGAGCGGCCGCGGTCTCGTCCAGCTCGAGACGTACTTCGCCTTCAAGTCCGAGGCGACGCTCGGCGGCGGCGCCGACCTGGACAACTTCGGCGACGTGCAGTGGGACGGCAACACGCACCCGTCCGAGGCGCAGTTCGGCGCGTTCACAGTCGCGACCGACCTGTGCGGCGACGGCGGCCTGCGCTACCACACGGTCGCGCGCTACCAGAACACCGACCTGGACAACCACTTCACCCGGCGCTGGATGGCCCCGACCGTGCCCGAGCCGACGCCGCGCGAGCACTTCGAGGGCAAGGTGAAGCTGGAGTACGCCGCCGACTTCACCGCGCCGAACCCGGAGGACTGGCAACAGTTCGGCGAACCGCAGGAGCTCTGCTACAACGAGGTCCCGACCAAGGTGAACTGGCACTACCTGCGCTGGCTGGTCGACACCGACAAGCGCCGCAACGTCGAACTCCAGGTCAACGACCGCGTGATGGACATGCGTGACGTCCCCGTTCCGCCGTACGAGGAACGCTACGAGACGCTCGAGAACCTGCTCAACTTCTACTTCTCGGTCCGTACCCACAGCTCGGTACGCAACTTCCTCTTTCTCGACTCCGTCCTCATCTCGGTTGATTGGTAGGCCCATGCGACAGTCCATGACCGCGGTGCTCGAACGCGACACCACCTTCGGCACCCAGTTCGCCACCGAGCCGTACGAGGTCGCCTGGGCCGGTGAGGCACGCTGGTTCGTGCAACACGTCGGCGGCGACGGTACGGCGACGTACGTCACCCAGATCTCACCCGACGGCATCACCTGGTGCGACCTCGACGATCTCGAGCACGTGGTCGAGCCGCGCAAGCTCGTCAGCTGGCCGGCCGCGGGCTTCGGTCACTGGCTGCGGCTGCGCGCAACGGTCGACGGCGAGGTGCAGGTCCGCATCCACCTGGCGGTGAAGGCATAAGTTACGGGGCATGATCTACGGGGCATGAGGAGGATCTGATGGTGGAGGCTCGGCGGCCCACGCTGCGGGACATTGCGGCGGCGCTCGGTCTGTCGGTGAACACCGTGTCGCGGGCGCTCGGCGACAAGGACAGCGTCAGCGCGAGTACGCGGGCCGCCGTCCAGGCCGAGGCGGCGCGGATCGGGTACGTCCCGAACACGCTGGCCCGGTCGCTCGTACTCGGCTCCGCGATGACGCTGGGCCTGGTCATCACCAACCCCTCGAACCCCTTCTACGCACAGCTGATCAGCAGTATCGAGCTCCGGGTCCGCGCCCAGGGGTACTCGTTGCTGCTGCTCGTCACCGACGAGAGCGTGGAGAACGAGCAGCGCGCCACCGAGGCACTGCTGCGCTCCGCGGTGGACGGCGCCGTTGTGGTCCCGGTGCAGGCCGAGTGGGACCACTGGCGGCGCGTCCGGGACAGCGGCATCCCGCTGGTGTTCGTCAACCGTGACCTGCCCGAGCTCGACTGCGACATGGTCGGGGTCGACTACGAACGCGGGTCGTACGAGGCGACCAGCCATCTGATCGCGGGCGGCGCGCGGCGGTTGCTGCTGCTCGAGGAGGACCTGCCGATCACGACCACCGCGGACCGGATCACCGGCTTCCGCCGGGCGCTGGCGGACGGCGGCATCGCGGTCTCGGACGACCTGGTACGGACGGTTCCGACGCGCCGGTACGACTCGCTCGCGCTGCCCTGGCAACCCGAGGAGGCGTACCGGTTCGCGCAGTCGCTCGACCTGCCGGACGCGATCGTGACCGGCAACGACTACTTCGCGCTCGGCCTGCTCCGGGTGCTCGCCGAGCGAGGTCTCGCCGTACCGGACGACGTCGCGATCACCGGGTACGGCGACCACCCGTACGCGGCGTACCTGCAACCCCCGCTCACCACGGTCCGCCTACCCGCGGCCGAGGTTGGCACCGCCGCCGTGGACCTCCTGCTCCAGCGCCTAAAGTCCACCGGCACCGACCGCCCCCGCAAAACCCTCATCCGCCCAGAGCTGGTCGTCCGCGCGTCGACGTCGGATCGCCAGGCCATCACAACTGACTGCTAGCCTCGACGGCCCGCCTGCGGCGGCGATTGCCCACACATTGTGATGGCGTGGGGATCCGCGCTACTCATCCTCCAGCCACTCGCGGACCGACTCGTTGTGTTCGCCGAGGCGGGGCGGTGGCAGGTTGGTTTCGCGGGCGCCGGCGTACGGGTTGTCGTCGAAGCGCAGCGGCGGTCCGGGGAGCTGGATGGTGCCGAGCGTCGGGTGCTGTACGTCGATGAGCAGGCCCTGAGAGCGGGTCTGCTCCCACTCGTACACCTGCTGGAAATCACGCACCTTGCCGGCCGGAATCCCCTGCTCCGCAAGGCGTTCCAGCCAGACGTCCGCCGACTCGTCCGCGAAGGCGGCCTCGATCGCGGCGGTCAGCTCGGCGCGGTGCGCGACCCGCTCGGAGTTCACCGCGAACCGCACGTCGTCCGCGTCGAGCCCGACGATCGGCGCGAACAGCCGCCACAGCCCCTCACTGCCGACGGCCACCTGCACGATGTCGTCACGGGTGCGGTAGAGCCCGTACGGTGCGATCTGTGCGTGGTGGTTGCCGACCCGCTCGGGGAGCTGGTGCGCGACGGTCCATTTCGTCCCGTGGAACGCGTGCACGCCGACCACCGACGCGAGCAGGCTGGTCCGGACGACCCGTCCCTTGCCGGTGATCGACCGCTCGTGCAGTGCGGCCAGCGCACCGTACGCGCCGTACATCCCGGCGAGCAGGTCGGAGATCGGCGCACCGACCTTCGTCGGCTCGGTCTCGCCGGTGATACTCATCAGGCCGCCCTCGCCCTGGGCGATCTGGTCGTACCCGGCGCGGCCGCCCTCGGGCCCGTCGTGGCCGAAGCCGGTGATCGACAGGATCACCAGGCCGGGGTTCAGCTCGTGCAGCCGCTCGGTGGCGAAGCCGAGGCGGTCCAGGACGCCGGGGCGGAAGTTCTCGATCAGGACGTCGGCCTTGCGGACCAGCTTGGTGAGGAACTCCTTGCCCTCGGGTGACTTGAGGTCCGCGGTCACCGATTCCTTGTTCCGGTTCGCGGACAGGTAGTACGTCGACTCGCCGTCCACGAACGGAGGGCCCCAGCCGCGGCTGTCGTCGCCGCCGGTCGGGGTCTCGACCTTGATCACCCGCGCGCCGAGGTCCCCCAGCATCATCGCCGCATGCGGCCCGGCCAAGGCGCGGGTCAGGTCCACGACGACGACGTCCGAGAGAAGGTTCTGCACGGGGTCGAGCGTAGGCGAGTCCGGCGCGGCGGGCCGTGATGCGACTCTCAGCCGGCCGTCTTGCGCGCCAGGGAAGCCAGGCGGTGGGTCACGTCGCGTGGGCGTTCCTGCATGAGCATGTGGCCGGCGCCGGGGTACATCCAGAGCCGGGCGGTGGGCAACTGGGCGGCCATCCGGTTCGCGTGCCGAGGGGGCAGCAGGTGGTCGCGAGTGCCGTGCATGATCTCCACCGGTAGCTGGTCGAGCACCTTCAGTGCGTCGCCGCGGTCGTGCTCGAGCATCGCCTCGAAGAACCCGCCGTACGAGGCGCCCGGCACGATCGCCAGGTCCTCCAGGAACAGATCGACCTCGGCCGGATCCGCCTTCTTCCCGAACACCACCCGCCGCAACGCCGGCCCCTGCAACCGCGCCACCCGCACCCCGGCCCTGGGCACCCGGCGGTCGACTCGCCGGCCGACCGCGTTCAGGACGCGGGGGGCGATCCGCGCTGCGGTCGGGTCGAAGCGTGCCGGAATGCCCAGTGCGCCCTCGGTGAGGTGGCCCGAGGTGGTGCTGACGAGTGCGGCCGCGCGGATCCGGGACCCGAACAACTCCGGGTACCTCTCCGCGGCCGCCATCAATGTCATCCCACCCATCGAGTGCCCGGCGTACACGACGGGCCCGTCCCCGACGACCTCGTCCAGCACCGTCACCAGGTCGTCGGCCAACTGCTCGAGCCGAGTCGACCCAGCCGGCGGCGCGCCCGAGCGCCCGTGACCGCGGTGGTCGTACGTGACAACGCGGACCGCGTCCGGCCCGAGGATCTCCGGCAGGCCCTCGACCTGGTTGTGCCACGAACGCGTCGAGCACGTCCATCCATGCACGAGCAGCACGGTCACCGGCGCATCGGCCGAGCCCGCAACCTCGACGTTCAGCCTGACGCCGTCAGCCGTGGTCACGCCCGAACGCTCCAACTGGATCGTCACGCAGTCTCCCGTTCCCGTTCATTGTCGGCCAGCTGAGCCGCCCGCATCCGCCCGCCGCGAGCGCCGCGCCCTACCAGCCAGGCGATCCCGAGCACCTCGAGCAGCCCGACGACCGCGAGCAGTGCGTACCCGCCGTTCCACATCCATCGTGGCACGTCGGTCCGTTCCTCCCGGCGCAACACCTGCTGCTCGTTGATGAAGTCGACCTGCTGCCCGTTCGACACCTGGATCGCGGGCTTCTCGATCGCCGCGTCCTCCGGCGCGTACACCCAGGCCGCCACCATGTCCCGCTGCCCCTGATGCAGCCGCACCATCGACTTCCACTTGCCGTACATCGGCAGCGCGTCCCGCGACCGGTAGGTGCCGTTGGCAACCTTGTCCATCGGGTGGTACTCGAGCCCGCCGCCCTGCCAGGCCAGTGCCTCGAACCAGCGCGCACCGTCCGCGGCATCACCGGGCGTGAGGGTGATCGTGACGTACGCCGTCGGCTCGGCCCCCGTGGCCACCCGCTCCAACGACACGACCCCCGACACGCCCGGATCCGCAGACCGCGGTACGCAGAAGAACACCGTCGCGGCAACCAGTACGAGACCCGCCGCACCGAGCTGATGGGTACGCCGGACCGCGACCGGCCGGATGTACTTGATCCCGATCGCCCGCGCGTCCCCGGCCACTTCGGCGTACCGGGTCGCCAGCCACGCCCCGACCAGACCGGCGCCGATCCCGGCGAGCACGCCGTACCCGATCGCGGACGGCAGCATCGACGACGGCCAGGCGATCGGCATCCACACGTGACTCCACGCGTACTCCGCGACCACGCCGACGGTCCCGATCAGCACACCCGCGACGACCCCGAGCCGGAAGCGGTTCTTGTTGCCGAGGGCAAACGCTGCGAGCTCCACCAGGACGGCCTCGACGACCAGCAGCGGGAAGTGCCCGACGATCTCACCGAGCGGCTGGGCGACCGCGAACGCGATCCCGCCGCGGATCACCAGGTACACACCAAGCGCGACGAACGTCGTTCCTGGACCGCGCCGGGCACGCAGGATCGTGAACGCCAGCGTCGCGCCGAACACGATCAGGATCGGCTGCAGGATCAGCGGGAACTGCGGCACGCCGTAGTTGAACTCGGTGCTGAACAGGTCCCACGCGATCAGCAGCGCGCCGACCGCGATCAACTCCTGGAACCGCCGGAACCGCGTGCTGCCGACCAACTGCTCGACCTCGGCCTGCGCCAGCAGGCGCGCGAAGATCGAGAACACCACGCCGCCGATCATCAGCAGGTGCGTCGGGCCCCACAGCGTCACGTCCTCGCCGAACAGCCGGTGCCACACGTCGTCCAGCGGAAAGCCGACCAGCGCGAACGTACCGCAGACCGTGACCAGGGCCGCGCTACACGGAATCCGCCAGCCCTTGGTGAGCTTGATCGTGCGGGCCGGGAGCGGCTTGCCGGCGAGCGCGATCGGCAGGACGCCGGACACGATCACGCCGAGGATCCCGAAGAAGATCGGGTAGTGCGCCGGCGTACCGAACGGACCGGTGTCACGGCCGCGGTCGATGTGCACGGCGATGTCCCACCAGACCCCGAACGCGCAGGCGAGCAGCGAGACCGCATGCACGTACGGCGTCAGCGCGGCCCATCGGGGGACTCCGTCCAGTCTCCCGATGGTGTCCGCGAACCTCCCCACCAGCGTCACGCGGCCGGTGCGTTCGCGCCACAGGAGCACGGCGAGTGCGACGTACATCAGCGAGACCACGCCGGTGACGATCGCGATCTGGTCGAACGTCGCCGTACCGGTGGTCGCCAACGGGATCGCCATGGGCGGTCTCCTCCAGAGGCCTCAAGACATGGGTGATGCGCCATGCAGCATGTTACATCTACTATGTAACGTGGAGTCTGGAAGACTGTCAAGGGTGGAACTCAAGCCGGACGAAGAGCTCACCGTCGATCAGCTCGCCGCCAAGGTCGGCATGACGGTCCGGAACGTGCGCGCGTACGCCGGCCGCGGGCTGATCCCGCCGCCCCGGCTGGTCGGCCGCACGGGGTACTACGGCCACGACCACATCGCCCGGCTGACGCTGGTGCGCGAGCTGCTCGACAAGGGCTACACGCTGGCCGCCGTCGAACGGATGCTCGGCGAACTGCCTGACGGCGCGATGGCGCTCGGCGTCTTCGAGACCCTGGTGAACCCCTGGACGCCGTCCGAGCCGGAGGAGCTCGACGAGTTCCGGCTGGCCGAGCGGGCCGGCGTACCGCACGACCCCGCGTTGATCCAGCGGCTGGTCGACCTCGGCATCGCGGAGCGGCTGGACAGCGGCCGGCTCCGGATCCCGAACCCGGACCTGCTCCGGACCGGCCTCGAGGTGATCAAGCTCGGCGTCCCACTGGACGCGATCTTCGAGATGCTGCCGAAGCTGTTCACCCAGGCGGACGCGGTCGCGAAGACGTACGTCGAACTGTTCCGCTCCACGGTCTGGCGCGACTTCACCGACGCCGGGATGCCGGCCGACGGCTGGCCGAACATCCAGCGCACGCTGGAGGGCATCATCCCGCTGGCCGGCCAGGCCCTGGTCGCCGCGTTCCGGGAGGCGATGGCCCGCGAGATCGAGATCGTCGCCTCCGAGGAGCTCGGCCTCAACCCGAAGGAACTGCCCTCTACCGGCTAGCTGTAGCGACGGCGCGCAGCCGCTCGACCCGGTCGGCGAGGTCCTCGGCGGTGGTCTGACGCTCGACGTAGCGCCCGTACCAGTGCACGAGGCTGGTTGCCTCGCGCATCAGTTCGAGCTCCGGTACGGCGGCCAGCTCGACGGCGGTCAGCGGGTGCGCGTCGACGTACCCACGCTGGAACGCCGTACTCGGACGCCCCGGCACGCCGAAGAAGTACCGGCCGACGGCGAGGTCCATCGCCCGGTAGCCGGTCCCGGCCGTCTCGAAATCCAGGATCGCGGTGACGCGGTCGCCGGACATCAGCACGTTGGTCAGCGCGAAGTCGCCGTGAATGATCTGCTGCGGCAGGTCCGGCCGCCGGCGGATGCGGTTGAAGATGCGGGCCACCTCGTCACGCCGCGGTACACCGTTGATCACCGCGTCGAGGCTCGGCACCCGTGGGTGGACGCTGGTCAGGTCGCCGTCCCAGATGCGCGACGTGGGCAGGTCGGCCGGATCCAGCCGCGCAAGCGCGTGGTCCAGCTCGGCCAGGGCGCGGCCGCACGCCTCCGCCCGTACGTCATCACCCCGGACCGGGTGCTCTCCGGGGATCCGCCGGCTCAGACTGGCGAGCACCGGCTTCCCGTACAACTCGCCGCGGATCGCGGTTTCTCCGCCGGTCGGCACGGGCACCGGAACGGCGAACGACAACCCGGTCAGCGCCCCGAGGACCGCATGCTCGTACGTCGGCGCGATCGCGTTGCGGTGAATCCGTAGCACGAACTCGTCGCCCACGTAGTAGCCGGTGTTGTTGGTGCCGGTGGTCAGCGGGCGTACGTCGTACCCCTGAAGCCCCCAGCGCCGCAGCAGGGTGTCCACCCCGGCATCTTCCCCTAGTGAAGGTCAGGGGCGAGATAGGTAATCCTCCGCATGTGTGAACCGCCCCTCATGCGGGAGCGTATAGCTACCAGAACGGCACCAGGCAGGAGGAAGCGCATGCGCCAGATCCAGATCCGTCGCCGGCCACGGACGAGCACCACCCGCCGCCAGACGCAGGACCAGACCCTCGACCTCCGCACGCCGTCCGGCCGCAAACTGCCGTTCTGACGACACGACCACCAGGACCGACCGCCATGAAGCTCAGACTCCACGTCCACCACGTCCGCGCCGGCGGCTGGTGCGCCGACATCGACGACGACAACGACCGGCAGCCCGACGACCCGTACTGGTGCGTCGACGCGTGGCCGACGCTGGAGTCCGCGCTGATCGCGGGCTGCGCCGAGCTCGCGAAGCTCGTCTCCACAACCAACCTGACCCGGCTCAGCGGGTACTACGAACCGGCCCTGGCCGCTTGAACCAACGGGGACACGAGGCCCGGCGAACCGCAGGGGGTTTGCCGGGCCTCACTTATGCCCTCGTCTGTGGGCCTGGCTGTTGCAGCTGACTGGGCGCTGGATCGGGGAGATCCCCAACGTCCGCATCCCAGTCGTTCTCGTCGTCGTCGGGGAGATTCGCCTCGTTGCGGCGGGCGATCCGGATGAACGCGATGATCAGGAAGACCGGCCCGAGGACCATCGCCAGCTCGGGAACTCCCCCAAGGTGCTGGGCGATCACGATGCCGTCACCAGGGCGATCCCGCCCGCGGTGAATGCGACCATCGCCGCGAGCATCGGGTACTGCGCCCGCCGCAACTGCCGGCGCCGGAACAGAACAGTCGCGGGGGGGGGGGGGGGGGCCCCCCCCCCCCCCCGGGGGGGCCCCCCCCCCCCCGCCCCCGGCCCCCCCCCCCCCCGCCCCCGCCCGCCCCCCCCCCCCCCGGGCCCGCCCCCCCCGCCCCCCCAC
>NZ_JBICUC010000001.1:976378-981083 GCF_043197975.1 Kribbella sp. NPDC048928
CCCAAGGGGGGGCCCCTTACCAAAGACGGCGGCGTTCGGGCGGCGACCACCCCCCGTAGTCGGGGCCCCCCCCCCCCCCCGCCGATCTGGACCCCCGCAATAAGGCTCGTACCGAGGAACGCATAGTCGATCCGCGTCCCGCTCGTCCCGAACAAGTCCCACCCACGCCCGAACGGATCCGTCGCGAGCAGCCACCCGTCCTGCCCCTGGAACATCGCGAACGAGAAGTAGTGCGCCACGGCGTACCCGATCGCGATCGGCACCAACGAATGCACGAACGCGCCCGGCGGGACCAGCGCCGTACCAGACGTCCGAGCAGCCAGCAGGTACAGGCCGGTGACGATCGCCACCGCGACAATCAGACCCATTGTGTAGACCAGGAGGTGCTGCGGCCGGCCGAGTTCACCGGTCAGCCGGGACCAGGCCGACCAGCGCGAGATCCCGTCGAAGGCCGTTGACCCGAGCAACAAACACAGCAGCCCGACGAGCCCCGGCCGCTGCGGCATCGTGGCGAGTCCGGCCAACGGGTTCCGCAGTACGAGCGAGCCGCGGGCGCCACGTCCGACAGGGCTCAGTCGGCCGAGCACTTCGGCGTACACCTCGAAGCTGTCCCCGATCGCGAACCAGCGCGGGCCGAAGATGATGCCGGCGGCAACATTCACGACCGCGTACACGGTGACGGCGAGCGCGATGGTCCGCGGTTCGGAGCCGTCCGGGTAGACGAGTTCGAGCCACAGGAACCCGGCCAGCCCGGCGACCGCGGGCCAGTACGCGATCCCTTCAGGCAGTTGCCGGTACGACGTACGCCGTACCAGACCGGCGATCGTCCGGAACGGGTTCGCGAGGCGCCAGATCGGGCCGCAGAGCAGGGAGAGCGGGATGATGCCGACCCAGCTCCAGACGTACAGCCAGGTCGGCGCCGGGTTGCTCGCCGGGTCAGCGCTGCCGAACCACGCCGTCCCGAGGAGCAGTGCGAACGCAGCCAGACCGGCGAGCTTGAAAACGGCGCGAGTCACCGGCCGGTCGACGATCCGGGTCAGGTGAACGAGCGACGCGCCCGCGATCCCAACGCCCGGCGCGCCCGTGCTTCCAACGAGCGGCGCGCCCGCGGTCCCCTCGAACCGCGGGCGCGTCCAGAACGCGGCCAGCGCGAAGAACGACACCGCGACCGCGGCACCTGCGGAGTAGATGGCCAGCCACAACGGCACCGGCAGGTCCCCTCGACCGCCGATCCCGTGCAGTGGCACCAGGAGCTCCAGCACCGCCGCGCCTCCGATCACGCCGGCCTATCCGACCGATCGAATGTAACACGCGTGATGTCACATAGCGAGGGTCTGATACTCCTGGGGATCGAACCGCCGAGTAAGCTGCCGGAACCGGAACGTGAACGACGGCCAGAGCGTGGTGTTGCGGCCCTCCGCGTCGAGGTACCAGCTGGTGCAGCCGCCGCGCGTCCAGATCGTGTTCCGCATCGAGGCGCGGACCCCGTCGACGAACGCGCGCTGCACGTCCGGCCGTACCTCGACCTGCTTGATGCCCTCGGCATCCATCGTCTTCAGCGCGTCCACGATGTACGCGATCTGGGACTCGATCATGAACACCATCGAGCTGTGCCCGAGGCCGGTGTTCGGGCCGATCAGCATGAAGAAGTTCGGGAAGCCGGCGATCGCCGTACCGAGATGCGCCTCCATGCCGTCGCTCCACGCCTGCCTGAGCGAGACGCCGTCGCGGCCGTGCACCATGTCCATCACCGGCAGGTCGGTGACCTTGAAGCCGGTGCCGTAGATGATGGTGTCGACCTCGTGCTTCACACCCTCGCTGGTGACGACGCCGGTCGGTGTGACCTCGGCGATCCCGTCGGTCACCACCTCGACGTTCGGCCGCGCCAGCGCCGGGTAGTAGTCGTCCGAGATCAGCACCCGCTTGCAGCCGAGTGTGAAGTCCGGCGTCAGCTTGGCCCGCAGGAGGGGGTCGCGGACCTGATTACGGAGGTGCTTCTCGGCGACCTTCTGCGCCTGCTTCATAATCGCGGGCAGCTTCGCGAATCCGAGCACCATCGACTCGCGACCCCAGTAGATCCCGGCCCGAACAGCCTTCTGCACCAGGGGGAACCGCCGGTAGACCGCCTTCTCGACCTGCGAGATCTTCCGGTCGGGACGCGGCATCACCCACGGCGGCGTCCGCTGGAACAGGTGCAACTCCTCGACCTCCGGCTGGATCGCCGGCACGAACTGGATCGCCGACGCACCAGTACCGATCACGGCGACCTTGCGACCGCTCAGGTCCAGGTCGTGGTTCCAGCGCGCGGAGTGGAAGACCTCACCCTCGAAGTGCTCGATCCCCGGAAGCTTCGGCGACGACGGCTCGGCGAGCGGGCCCATACCGGACAACAGGATGTCCGCGGTAAACGTCCCCTGCGTCGTCTCGACCTGCCACTTGCCGTCCATCCAGCGCGCCGCTTCGACCCCGTGCCCGAACCGGATGTGCTGCCTGATGCCGAACTTGTCGGTGACGTTGCGCAGGTACTCCTCGATCTCGGGCTGCGGCGAGAACGTCGACGACCACTCCGGATTCGGCGCGAACGAGAACGAATACAGATGCGACGGCACGTCACACCGGCAGCCCGGGTACGTGTTGTCCCGCCACGTCCCGCCGACATCGTCGGCCCGCTCCAGCACGACGAAGTCGTCGTACCCAGCCTGCTTCAGCCGAACAGCCATCCCGATCCCCGCAAACCCGGTCCCGACCACCACGATCCGGTGCTGCTCGTTCATCTGAGGCCTCCGCTCGGCTGTGGAACTTACTCGCAGTAAGTTACTCGGAGTCAGTTAAGCTGCGCAAGTGACGCCCACCACTCCACCCACAACCGAGCCCCCCGCCGGACCTGCTGCTGCGCCGAAACGCCGGCGGGACCGTGCCGCTCGGGAGCGCGAGATGCTCGAGGCGGCCGAGCGGATCTTCGGCGAACGCGGTTACCAGGGCACGTCGATGGACGACGTCGCCGCGGAAGTAGGCGTCTCGAAACCGCTGATCTACCAGTACTACGGCTCGAAGGACGGCCTGTTCCTCGCCTGCCTCGCACGCCTGCGCGGCCAACTCCTGGACACCGTCTCCGACGCGGTCCTGGCCGCCGCCGACGCCGAGGACGCGCTGTACGCCGGCTTCCTCGCCTGGTTCCGCTTCCTCGACGAACATCCCCAAGCCTGGTCGGTCCTCGTCGACGAAGGCATGCTGAGCGCCGGCCCCGCCGCCGAGGCCACCGACGAAGTACGCGCCGCCTTCATCGAACTCATCGCCACCATGGTCCGGATGAACCTCCCGAACGACCGCCCAACCGACGACGACGAGATCCAGATCGTCGCCCAAAGCATCTCCGGCGCCACCGAACGGCTAGCCATCTGGCGCTCCCGCACCCCAACTCCGCCCACGCCCGAAAAGGTCGCCCGCACCCTCCACGACCTCCTCTGGCAAGGCCTCCAAACCCTCAAAACAACCTGACCCAACTCAAGCCGCAGCAAGCCGCAGCGGTTGGCGGCGGCTGTACCCCGGGTCCGCCGCACCTCGCCCTCCGCGCCGCATCCCCCTCCCCCAGGCCACACAAACTCTGGCAACCCCGTCGAGAACCGCGCCACGACTCCGACGTACCGGCAACTAACGACTCCAGACCGCCATCGCCGTCGGACCCCAGTGCGATGACTTGGACGCGATGGACGCGATGAAAGGGATGCACAGATGACGAAGGTCTTCGCCCAGGCATCGGTCTCGCTGGACGGCTACATCGCCGGCCCCGACGGAACCGGCTTCGACAAGCTGTTCGCTTGGTGCACGGCGGGAGACGTCGAAACGCCGTCCGCACAGCCGGATCGCCTCACCTACCGCACGAACGCCGCCACCGCCGCCTACCTCCTCGACCTCCTCGAAACCACCGGAGCGATAGTCGTCGGCCGCCGCCTCTTCGACACCACCAACGGCTGGAACGGCTCGCACCCACTCGGCAAACCCGTCTTCGTCGTCACCCACGAACCACCGGCCGGCTGGCAGAACACCGACACCCCGTACACCTTCGTCACCGACGGCCTGGAGTCCGCGATCACTCAAGCCCGCGCCGCCGCCGGCCCGCACAACGTAGGCGTCGGCCCCGGCACCACAGTCACCCAAGCCCTGACCGCCAACCTCCTGGACGAACTCCGCATCGACCTCGTCCCCACCACCCTCACCTCCGGCACCCGCTTCCTCGAAGGCCTAACCACCACCCCAACCTTCACCGACCCCCAAACCATCCCCGGCACCGGAGTAACCCACCTCATCTACCAACTCCCTTAACAACCCGCACCCCCACCCCGGCACACGGAAACCCAGCACGCAGGAACACACAACGCGGCACGCGGGCACGTGGCGTGGGCACGCGGAACGGGGCACGCGGGCACGGGGCGTGGGCACGCGGGCACGCGGGCACGCGGGCACGCGGGCACGCAGGCATGCGGGCACGTGGAACGCGGAACGTGGAACGCGGGTACGCGGGTACGCGGAACGCGGAACGGGGCCCGAGGCTCGGGGAACGCAGGCTCGGGGCACGCAGGCAAGGGGAACGCAGGGAACGCACGACAGCGCCACAACGAGGGAATGCCGGAACGCGAAACCGCGCAGCAATGGGGAACGCGGGACATGCGACAGCCGGAACGCGCGACACACGAGCCGGAACTCG
>NZ_JBICUC010000001.1:981181-1425977 GCF_043197975.1 Kribbella sp. NPDC048928
CGCGGAGGCGCGGAGGCGCGGAGGCGCGGAGGCGCGGAGGCGCGGAGGCGCGGAGGCGCGGAGGCGCGGAGGCGCGGAGGCGCGGAGGCGCGGAGGCGCGGAGGTGCGGAGGCGCGGAGGTGGGAATCGCTGCGGGCCGTGGTTGGAGGCGTGGTCCGGCCGGTCGCGCGCCGGCACCTGACGCGACCGGGCGGCAGGGCGTGTCCGTGGCGGCGTTAGCGTGAAATGGGAGCCGGTCTGGTTGGGGTGACATTGCTGGTCTCGTCCCCGGGGTCGGCAATCCTGCTGCCGGTGGACCCGCGCGATGGCCTGTCCTGGGTCTCCGTCGGAGGCATTTCGCCCCAGATCGCGAGGTACGTCGCATCGCGCAGCGCAGCCTGGTCCTCGTGCTCTGCCTCGATCTGCGCGTCAGTTCCGGGGGTGGCGGCCTCGGGGGCTGGGGCACGCGTGGGTAATTGCTCCCGGTTCGCGAGGGACGCGGGTTCTTGGTCGACGGGCGAGTTGCCGGGCGACGGTGGTGTTGTGGTTGGACGTGGGTTGCGGATGGATGGTGGGTCGGCCCAGTGCGGGCGGGTGACGTGGACTGTGCCGTTGGTGATGGTGATGGTCCAGTGGCCGTTGTGGAGGTCTACGTGGTGTCTGCGGCAGAGCAGGGCGAGGTTGTTGAGTTTGGTCTCGCCTCCGTCGACCCAGGAGATCAGGTGATGGGCGTCGCACATGACGGGCGGGGCTCCGCAGACGACGCAGCCTCGGTCGCGGGTGTTCAGGGCACGGCGCATCGCCCGGGTGACCAGGCGTTCTCGGCGGCCCACGTCGAGGGGTTCGGAGTTCGAGCCGAGCACGATGGGGATGACGTTGGCGTCGCACGCCAGGCGTCTGATCGTCGCGGCTGACAGCCCGTTGCCGTAGACGGTGTCACCAATCGCGTCCGCGGTCGCGGCCTTGAGGTCTTCCAGGTCAATCGTCACCGTCAGGTTCGCCTTCGCCCCGAACCCAGGCACCACATCACCAGCAACACCACACCCCTGCCCCTTCCCCAAACCACCCACGCCGACACCACCCAACCCACCCAGACCCGCCGCAACACCACCCGACCAGACCCGGCCCGACGCGAACGGCAGCGGCGCGGTGGGGCCAGGCGCAGCCAGGTTCGACGCGACGGGGCTCGACGCAGCAGCGCCGCGGGCGACGGTGTCTCGCCCGGTCGGATCCGACCGGGCGGTGTTTGCCGCGCTGGCCTCCGACGCGGCAGGACGCAACCCGGTCGGGTCCGGCACGGTCGGGTCCGGCACGCCAGGGCGCGACCCGGTCGACTCCGGCGCGGCAGGGTCCGGCACGCCAGGGTCCGGCACGGCAGGGCTCGGTGCAGTCGGGTCCGGCGCGGCCGGGTCCGATGCGGTCGCATTCGATTCGGGCGGGTTCGACGCGGGCGGGTTCGACGCGGTTGGGTCCGGCGCGGCCGTATTCGGCGGGGTCGGGTTGGGGGTGGTCGGGTTGGGGGGGGTCGGGTTGGGGGTGGTGGGGCGGGGGGTGGTGGGGCTGGGGGTGCCGGCGTCCAGGGCGGTGGCGGCGAGGGTGAGGGTGGTGGACAACGCGTCGGCCTGGCGCTTTTCGCGGGGGCGGGGGTCTGGGTCGCCGTCGAGGGTTTTGTGGGGGCGGGCTCCGGCGGTGATCAGGGTGCGGAGGAGTTCGGCGTTGTCGTTGGCCAGGTAGCCCTTGAACTTCACGCCGTGGTCGGCGTTGGTCAGGGTGAGGGACTCGCGGGCGGCGGCCTTTTCCTCTGCGGGTTCTGGGCCGTCGGTGTCAAGGATGTTGCAGGCCTCTTGCGCGGACTTACGCAGATCGATGGGGGCGAGGTGGCGGGCGAGGCGGAGCAGTTCACGTTCGGCGACCTCCAGGTCCTCGACCGCGACCGTGGACGGGAGCTTCTCTAGCGGGAAGACGATCGCCTCGGCCTGCGCGGGCCGGAACCGCAGGCCTGGCCCGTCGGTCTGCTCGCTGGTCTGCCCGTCGGTCTGGCCGGCGGCCGGGCTGCCTGGGTGCAGGTCGGGGAGCGCCGCGTTGAGTGCAGGGTATTTCGGCAAGGCGCGGGCCAGCAGGACGTCGCGGCGGGCTCGGTGGTGGTCCAGGCGGTAGCGGTACTCGATGAACTGGATCGTGTCGCGGGCGCCGATGCGTTCGGCATAGCCGCGTTGGTCCAGGTCCGCGAGCAGCCGCAGGCGGCGGGTCTCGTGCTGGGCGAGCGCGAGGTCTTCCTGGTCGATGGCGCGCACGAGCTCCTCGTCGCTCATCATCTCAGGTGCCCGCTCGTCCAGAAGTTCCATACCCCGAACTCTAGACACCCCCACCGACACTTTTCAAAGCCAGAACCCCTTATTTACAAGGGATCCAGTTATCCACAGATCTAAAATCACCTGTCGGGAAACACCCGTTTTGCTGTAGGCAACAGAACCTAGAGGCGGAAGTCGGTGAGGATCTCGGCGACGGATTCCTGGCCTTCGGAGAGGGCGTTCGGGCTGCGGCGCAGGTAGTACGGGATCGAGATGATCTCGAGGGACAGGGCCCAGCCGCGAGCGCGGAGCCAGGGGGCCTCGTCGACCTCGAGTGCTTCGCGGAACCCAGTACGGGAGTCGCCTTCGAACAGGTACCACGCGGCGAGCAGGTCGCCGGCCGGGTCGGCGGCGCGGGCGGTGCCGAAGTCGCTCACGGCGGACAGCTTGCCGTCAGCAACCAGTACGTTGCCCGCCATCAGGTCGCCGTGGATCCAGCGCGGCGTACCGTCCCAGGTGTCCGCGGCCAGCGACTCCTCCCACGCGGCCGTCACCCAGCCGGTGTCGAAGTGGTCCTTGAGCTGATCCAGTGCCTCGCGGAACATCGCGTCCCGCGGCGCCAGCGGCGTACCTCGGCTGAACGGATCGCCGTCCGGCACGGGCGCTCCCGTTGCGTCCACCTCGCGGAGGGTCCGCACGAACCCGGCCAGGTCCCGAGCCGCCTGCACACCATCCAGCTCGGCCAGCACGAACGGTGCCCCCGGCAACCATCGGTAGATGCCCCAGGTGAAGGGATAGCCTGCGCCCGGCTGACCGAGCTCTAGGGGTTCGGGGATCGGCAGCGAGACATGCGGCGCGAGACGAGGCATCCAGGCCACGTCTTTCTCGACCTGCCCTAGCGTACGTTCCGTGCGCGGCAGCCGAACTGACAGCTCCCCCACCCGGAACGTCACGTTGTCGGTCCCCGACCGCTCGATCACCTGTACCGGTTGGCCCGCCCAGCGTGGGAACTGTTCCGCGAGCAGTCGCTCCACCAACGTGGAGTCGATCTCGACCTCGTCGTCGTGCAGCTTCGGAACGCCCGTCGCGCCGCGACCCTCACACCCGCCATGACACCAGGTCAACCGATTTCGCCCCGCGGACCAGGCCTCGCATCGCCCGCGCCGACCGGGGAGAATCGTGCGCGGAACCTCGAGCCCCCGAACGGATGGCAATGACGCAATCAACGCAGCTCCCCGAGACCTGGTCCGCGGCGCAAATGCCGTCGCTGCCGGCGCTCGGACCCGACGTCGTCGACGAGTTCACGCGTACGATCTACGGCCGGACCCCGGACGGCGGCCGGCTGACCGAGCTCGTACTGCAGTCCCGCGAGGACGGCGTACTGGACGGAGCCGCCGACCGTCTGCGGCACCGGGCCAGCGTTGCCTGCCCGCTCGGCAACCTCGAGTTCGAGACGCTCCTGCACGTCCCGGCCGGTGCCGCACGCCCGGCTCCGGTGATCGTGGTGCTGAACTTCAGGGGCAATGACGAGACGCTCGACCCCGATCAGGCCCACCGCTGGCCGTACCAGAAGGTCACGCAGGCCGGGTACGCCGTCCTGACCGCCGACTACCGCCAGATCGAGCCCGACGACCCGAACCCGCCAACCCCCGGCGTCCGCGCCCTGTTCCCCGCCGACACCCCCGGGCCCGCCGACACCCCGGGCACCGCCGACACCTCGGGGCCCGCGGGCACCTCGGGACCCGCCGGCACCTTGGGCGCTGCCGAGACCTGGGGCGCGGTCGCTGCCTGGGCCTGGGGAGTGTCCCGCCTGCTTGATGTCGCAGCACGCACCGAACTGGTCGACCCCACCAACGCGATCGCGCTCGGCCACTCCCGCCTCGGCAAGGCCGCGCTCTGGGCCGGCGTCCAGGACGAACGGTTCGCGGTGACGGTGTCGAACGGCTCCGGCTGCTGCGGCGCCGCGCTCTTCCGGCACCCCGGCGGCGAGGACATCGAGGCGATCACCACAAGGTTCCCGCACTGGTTCGTCCCGTCATTCGCGCAGTACGCCGGGAAGGAGGACGAACTGCCCGTGGACCAGCACCAGCTGCTCGCGAGCCTCGCACCCCGTCGCGCGTACGTCACGAGCGCCGAGGACGACGCCTGGGCCGACCCGATCGGCGAGTACCTGGCCGTCGAGGCTGCACGCCCCGCCTTCGCCCCCAACGGCATCGGCTATCACGTCCGCCCCGGCGACCACGACTTGCTGGAGGAGGACTGGCTGAAGGCCATCGCCTTCGCCAAGAGCTGATCAGGGTTCAGCTCCAGCCGCCATCGGCCTCGACAGTGGTGCCGGTGATGTAGGACGCGTCCGGGGAGAGCAGGAACTCGACCACGGCCGCGATTTCGTCCGGTTGGCCCAATCGGCCCAGTGCGTTCATCGAGCGAATGAGCACGTCGAACGGGACACCTGTCAAGGCCGGATGGGTGTAGTTCGGGGCGTACTGGGCGGCCAAGCGGGTCGCGGTGGCGCCCGGCGCGATGGCGTTGATGGCAATGCCGCGCCCGGCGAGCTCGGGGGCCAGGTTGCGAACCATGGCCGAGATGGCAGCCTTGCCGGCCGCGTACAGGGCATGTTCCTGGACCGCGAGACGCGCACTGACCGACGAGCTGAGCACGATCCGGCCGCCCTCGGTCATCGCGGCCACCGCCGCCTGGGTGACGAACAGCTGCCCGGCCACATTGGTCCCGAACTGAAGATCGAAGTCGGCCTGGGTGATGGTCTCCAGCGCCCCGAAGTGTTCGACGCCGGCATTGCTGACCAGCAGGTCCAAGCCGCCGAACTCCGAGACGACAGCCTCGACCAACTTGTGGGCCTGCGCCGAGTCGCCGACGTCACCCGGAAACGCCGACGCGGCCAAGTGCTGATCGGTGAGCTCGCCGACCAGTGCGTCGGCGGTGGCTCGATCGGATCGATAATTCACCGCGACGGTCGCTCCCTGCGCGGCCAGCCGCCGCGCGATCGCGGCGCCGATCCCGCGGCTGCCTCCGGTGACGAGTGCCCGCTTGCCCGCCAGGCCGTGTGTCGCTGTCATGATGCCCCTCCACATAAACCATATAGTCAGTATTTATGACCAATGTACCCAGAGTCGGCGGTGGCATAAAGTGTGGGTCCCATGGGGCAGTTAGGCGATGGAGCCGAGAACGGTACGGACGACGCGCAGGGCATGGACCTGGGCGTGGCGCTGTTCATCCCGTACCGCTACATGGAGGACCGGATCTTCCGGGCCATCCAGGACGCCGGGTTCGACGACTGGACACTGACCCAGGTGCGGGTGTTCCAACGCATCGCCCCGGACGGTTCGCGCTTGACGGACCTCGCCGACCATGCGCAGATGAGCAAGCAGAGCGCCGGCGTACTGGTCGATCAACTGGAACGCCTGGGCTACGTCCGACGCGCCGCTGACCCGACCGACGGGCGCGCCCGCTTGATCGTGATCGAAGAGCGCGGCCGCCGCGCCGCCGCCGTGGCGATCGCGACCTCGACCGAGATCCTGGCCGAATGGAAGGCCTACGTGGGCACCCGCAACTTCACATTGCTGCACCAGATCCTCGAGCAGCTCCGCGAGATCACCGACCCCTACGCGCGATAACCCCCTTCGCCCCAGGCTAGAGCTCTGCCTTGTGGTAGTCAGAATCATTGACTATTCTCAAAATCTAGGCGGCCACCGACCGCCTGCTCTGAGACCTGTCTGAAGGGAACACCATGTCCACCGTCATCACCGGCGCATCAGGCCACCTAGGACGGCTCGTCGTCGATCAGCTCCTGGCGGCCGGGAAGCCGCCCGCGCAGCTCGTGGCCACCGGCCGGAACACCGGCAGCCTCACCGACCTCGCCCAGAACGGGGTGACGGTGCGACGCGCGGACTTCGCCGACCCCAGCTCCCTCGAAAACGCCTTCGCAGGCGCCGACACGTTGCTGCTGGTCTCCACGACCACGATCGGGGAACGCTTCGGCAGCGCCCGCAACGCCATCGACGCGGCGATCCGGGCAGGTGTGTCGCGGATCGTCTACACCAGCCTCGTCAACGCCTCGACCGCGCAGACCACGCTCGCCGACGAGCACCGCCGTACCGAGGACTACCTGCGGGCCTCCGGTGCCGCGTTCGTCATCCTGCGCAACGGCTGGTACCTGGAGAACTACACCGACCAGCTCCAGATGATCACCCAGTACCGCGCCTTGCTGGGCAGCGCACAAGACGGACGCGTCAGCGCGGCCGCCCGTGCTGACTATGCGGCGGCCGCCGCGGCTGTGCTGACCGACGGCGGGCATCTCGGGGCGACCTACGAGCTCGGCGGAACCCCGTTCACCCTGACCGAGCTCGCCGCCACGATCAGCGATGTCCTCGGCACCCACATCAGCTACCAGGACATGCCAGTCGCGGACTACACCAGCACCCTGACCGCTGCCGGACTGCCTGCAGAGATGGCCGCTGCCGTCGCAGACGCCGATGCCGGGCTGGCGCGCGGAGAGTTGTTCACCGCCAGCGATGACCTGGTCAAGCTCATCGGCCGGCCGGCAACCACTGCGTACGAGGCCTTCCAGCGAGCCGCGGCCAACCAGCAGTCCTGAGACGCTAGTCGCCGAACATCTCGTGGATGGCGGCTTCCTGGTCGTCGGTCAGGTCGGTGTGGATCAGCTTGGCCCGCAGGCGGGTCTGCTGGAATGTCTCGCGGACCTTGCCGGTCACCTCGTCGCTGGAGAGCAGGAACAGCGCCGAGGTGCCCGGCGTCACCTGGGCCCGTACTTCCTTGATGAAGTCGTCGTCGATCCCGACGTCGATGAGCCGTCCCGCGACCGCGCCCGCCGCGGCGCCGAGCGCGGCGCCGGCGAACGGCATCAGGAAGATCGTCCCGAACAACATCCCCCAGAACGCCCCGCCGAGCGCGCCCGGACCGGTCATGTTCCGCACCTGCCGGGTCCGTGGCCGGCGCTTCTCCGGCTGCCACGTCACCGACGCGGCGTCGTGGATCTTGATCAGCTTCTGCTTGGCCAGGCTCTCGAGCGTCCCGATCGCCTGGTTGGCCCCGTCCCACGTCTCGAACTTCCACACCGTCAACGTCGCCATCTCGCTCCTCCCCTGCCACCCTCCCACTCGTGCCAGTAGTTCGACCATGCCAACCACCCTCTCTGCATCTCTGGACGGTCCGTCGCGGCGAATAGTTGGCGCCGTGCCCGAACAACCCTGAGGAGGCACCCTGAGAAGCGACCCTGAGAGTGGGCTGACGGATGTCATGGCCGGGTGGTGACGCTCGATCCAGGTCCCGGTCGGCAGGGTCCGGGAAGCTCTTGGGTATGACGACAACGACTGCGGTCAGCCTGCGGGGCGTGACCAAGAGGTACGCGGACGTGCAGGCCGTCGCCGGGGTGGATCTGGACATCCGGGCCGGCGAGGTGGTGGCGCTGCTGGGCCCGAACGGGGCCGGCAAGTCGACCACGATCGAGATGCTGCTCGGTCTGGTCCGGCCCGACCAGGGCACCGTCCAGGTGTACGGCGGCACGCCGACCGACGCGATCGCCCAGGGCCAGGTAGGCGTGATGCTGCAGAGCGGCGGCATCATCGAGGACGCCAAGGTCGGCGAGCTACTGAGCCTGGTGGCCGGCCTGCACAAGGATCCGATGCCGCTCCAGGAGGCGCTCGAGCGGGCCGGGATCGCCGACCTCACCCGGCGCACCGTGAAGGGTTTGTCCGGCGGCCAGAAGCAGCGGGTGCGGTTCGCGATGGCGATCATCCCCCAGCCGGACCTGATCGTGCTCGACGAGCCGACCACCGGCATGGACGTCGAGTCCCGCCGCGACTTCTGGGCGTCGATGCACGCCGAGACCGCCCGCGGCCGTACGGTGCTGTTCGCCACCCACTACCTCGAAGAGGCCGACGCGTACGCCGACCGCGTGGTGCTGATGCGGAACGGCAAGATCGTTGCCGACGGCACCGCCGCGCAGATCAAGGCGAGCGTCTCCGGCCGCACCATCCGCGCCACGGTTCCGGACGCCGACCTGGCCGCACTCGCCGCACAACCCGGCGTCCGCAATGTCGAGACCCGCGGCGACGTGGTGCTGCTGCAGTGCGCGGACTCCGATCGCACGCTGCGCTACCTGCTCGGCAACACGTCGGCCCACGACATCGAAGTGACCGCCGCCGATCTCGAGGACGCCGTTCTCGCCATCAGCGCGGCCCAGGAAGAGAGCCTCGCATGAACCGCGAATACCTGATGTTCGACATCCGCCGGACGCTGCGGAACCGCCGGGTGGTGATCTTCTCGATCCTGATGCCGCTGGTGCTGTTCGCGATCTTCGGCCTGACGATCCCGCAGGGCGCCGACGAGGGCGGGATCTCCGCGATCGCGTACGTGATGGTGAGTATGGCGATGTTCGGCTCGATGTCGGCCGCGATGAGCAGCGGCGGCGTGATCGCCGCCGAGCGCGACGGCGGCTGGAACCGGACGCTGCGGCTCACCCCGCTGAAGCCGCAGGCGTATGTGATCTCCAAGGTGGTCCTGTCGCTGCTGATCGCGATCCCGCCGCTGCTGGTGGTCTTCGCCTCCGGCATGACGTTCGGCCACGTGCACCTGAGCGCCGGTCAGTGGCTGACGGTCGCGGCGGTCTCCTGGCTCGGTGCGCTGCCGTTCGCCGCCATCGGGCTGGTGATCGGCTACATCGCCAAGCCGGACAGCGTGCAGCCGATCACCGGGCTGAGCACGATGCTGATCGCGGCCTTCGGCGGGCTGTGGCTGCCGGTGGACCAGATGCCCTCAATCATGAAGCACATCGCCCAGCTGACCCCGGCGTACTGGACGGGCCTGACCTCGCGCAGCGCACTGACCACGAGCGGCGTGGACACCCAGGCGCTGCTGGTGGTCCTCGGCTGGACCGTGGTACTCGGCTTCATCGCCCTGCGCCGCTACCGCGCCGACACCGCGCGGGCCTGATCACCGGGCCACACGTCAAGGCATAGCGTGGTACTCATGACGCAAAGAGCGATCTATCTCGGGGTGGGCGGCAACGAGGACTCGCCGCGCCGCCCCGGGGTGGGTTGGCTCGCGGTCGGCGTCTGGTTGTTCTACCTGGTCCAGCCGCTCCAGGTCATCGTCGACAAGCAGCACGGCGTCGCCCAGGTGCTCGGGCTGCTCACACTGCTCCTGTTCGGGGCGTCGTACATCGGGTTCTTCGGGTTCATCCGCTGGCACTACCCGCGGCCGGACGCAGCCCCGTTGTGGCTGCGGCTGAGCTGGCTCGCGTCGATGCTGGGCCTGGCGCTGCTCCTGGTGCCGACGGCCGGCCAGACGGCCCTCAGCTGCCTCGTCTACATCGCGGCGACGGGGATGGTCTCGCTCGATCTCCGGCTCGGGATCGTGATCGCCGCGGTGCTGCTCGGCGGCGCCGAGCTCTCGATGCGGCTCGTGCCGGGCTGGTCCGACAACGGCAGCTACGGGTTCGCGATCTTCCTCGGCGCGCTGGCCGTGTTCGGGCTCCGGCGGGCAGGGCAGCGCGCGAGCGAGTTGCAGATCGCCAAGGAGGACATGGCCAAGCTTGCTGTCCAGGAGGAGCGGAACCGGTTCGCCCGCGACCTGCACGACATCCTCGGCCACTCGCTCACGGTCATCACGGTGAAGGCCGAACTGGCCGGCAAGCTGATCGAGGCGAACCCGCAGCGGGCGGCCACCGAGGTGGCGGACGTCGAGAGCCTGGCGCGGGCGGCGCTGGCCGACGTACGGGCCGCAGTCGCCGGGTACCGCGAGCTGAGCCTGGCCGGGGAACTGGTCTCGGCCAAGGCCGCGCTGCAGGCCGCCGAGATCAAGCCGGACCTGCCGACCACGGTCGACGAGGTACCGGAGCAGAACCGGGAGCTGTTCGCCTGGGTGGTCCGCGAGGGCGTCACGAACGTCATCCGGCACTCGGGGGCGAAGCGCTGCACGATCAAGATCACCGCTTCGCAGATCGAGGTGATCGACGACGGCAAGGGTCCGACCCCCGGAGGAGGCGCGTCGGGCCACGGGCTCGTCGGGCTCCGGGAGCGGGCCGACAAGGCCGAGGCGGGTCTCCAGGTCGGCCAGGCCCCCGGCGGCGGGTTCCGGCTGGCAGTCCGGGTCGGCCTGTGAACCCGCCGCGTGTCACGTCCACCGGTGCGGACGGCCGTACGACGGGCAGAGCTGTGAGGATAGGGCCGTGAGTATCCGTTTGCTGATCGCCGACGACCAGGCCCTGGTCCGTGGCGCCCTGGCCGCCCTGCTCGACCTCGAGCCCGATCTGGACGTGGTGGCCGAGGTGGGCAGCGGCGACGAGGTGATCGACGCCGCGAAGAACTCGCAGCCCGACGTCGCGCTGCTCGACGTCGAGATGCCCGGGCTGGACGGGATCGAGGCGGCCGCCGCGCTGCGTACTGCCGTCCCCGGAGTTCGCGTGCTGATGGTCACCACCTTCGGCCGGCCCGGCTACCTGCGCCGCGCGATGGAGGCCGGCGCGGCCGGGTTCGTCGTGAAGGACACCCCCGCGACGCAGCTCGCCGACGCGGTCCGCCGGGTCCACCAGGGCCTGCGCGTGGTCGACCCGTCGCTCGCCGCGGAGACGCTGGTGGCAGGCACCAGCCCGCTGACAGGCCGCGAATCCGACGTACTGCGAGCCGCCCGGGACGGGGGTACGGTCGCCGACATCGCGAAGGAGCTGCACCTGTCCGAAGGCACCGTCCGCAACCACCTGTCGGCCGCGATCGGAAAGACCGGCGCCCGGACCCGCGCCGAAGCCGCCCGCATCGCCCTCGACAACGGCTGGTTGTAGCCGGTCCCTACCACTAGGGTTCTCCTAGGGGAGGGGGATCGCTATGGCTATTGGTGACTTCAGTGTCCGGGGGCGGTTGGCGGACACCGGTGAGGGGATCACGGCCGACGAGCTGCAGCTCGCGGCGCGGAACCACGGGATGCCGCTGGAGGGTCTGCGGTACGACGTGACGCCGCCGGGGCTGCACTACGTCCTGGTGCATTACGACATTCCGGCGACGTACGCGGGCGACTGGCGTCTCGAGGTCGACGGCTGTGTCGAGGAGCCGTTGTCGTTCGGGCTGACCGAGCTGCGCGCCATGGGACGACGGACGGTCCGCGTCACGCTGGAGTGCGCCGGGAACGGACGGGCCACGCTGCAACCGCGCCCGATCAGCCAACCGTGGCTGACAGAGGCAGTCGGTACGGCGGAGTGGACCGGCGTCCTGTTGTCGGACCTGCTGCGCTCGGCCGGGGTCCGTGAGGATGCCGTGGACGTGGTGTTCACCGGCGCCGACCACGGCGTGGAGCGCGGTGTCGAGCAGGACTACCAGCGGGGCCTCTCGGTCGAGGAGGCGATCGAGTCGGGCGCGATCGTGGCGTGGGAGATGAACGGCGCACCGCTGCCACCACAGCACGGGTACCCGCTGCGCCTCGTCGTGCCGGGGTGGTACGGGATGGCCAGCGTGAAGTGGCTGCGTTCGATCGAGCTGATCGACCACACCTTCGACGGCTACCAGAACGCGGTCGCGTACCGATTCCGTACGGCGACGGACAGCGCTGAGGACCCTGGGCAGGCAGTGACGCGGATCGAGCCGCGGGCGCTGCTCGTGCCGCCCGGGTTCCCGGACTTCATGAGCCGGCACCGGTTCGTTGCCGCGGGCACCGTTCCGCTGTTCGGCCGGGCCTGGTCAGGCTGGGCGCCGATCGAACGCGTCGAGGTCAGCACCGACGCCGGCGTGAACTGGCACGAGGCCAAACTCGATGCCGTCAGCAATGAACAGGACGACGACCGGTTCGGCTGGCGGGCGTTCGCGTTCGACTGGGAGGCCACGCCCGGCGAGCACGTCCTCACGGTCCGCGCGTACGACGCGTCCGGGCGCGAGCAGCCGATCGAGGCCGAGTGGAACCGCGGCGGCTTCGCGAACAACACGGCCCAGCGCATCAGTGTCCTGGTCACCTGACGCACCGCGTGTCGTTCGCGCTTTCCGGCGCACCGCCGTCACATCCTGGAGGAGTACACGGTTCTCACTTCCAGGAGTGACGCGGTGAACGAAAGCCATCTGCACGCGCGGGTCTTCAGGACGGTCGACGAATGGTACGCGGACGTCGACGACGAGCTCGACCCGCAGCCGGACAACCCGCTCTGGTACGGCTCGTACACCACCCAGCAGGACGCTCTCCAAGCCGCCTGCACCCACCTAGCCACCCTGGACGAGGCGTCCTGACCTACTCGGGCTGGTTGTGCGAGTCGCCGCCCACCCGGTAGGGCGTGGTGATGCCTTCGTACATCAGGTGGGTCATCAGGCCTTCGGAAGCGTGCGGGAGGTTGTGGCAGTGGTCCATCCACAGTCCGGGGTTGTCCGCGACGAAGGCGATCTCGTACGTCTCCTTGTTGCCGACCTCGACCGTATCGACCCACCAGGGTGAACCGGTCGCGGCCACGCCGTTGCGGGAGAGTACGACCGCGTGGTGACCGTGCAGGTGCATCGGATGCGCCTGCCCGCTGGTGTTGGAGATCTTCATCTGCACCACATCCCCCTCGGCAACCATGAACATCGGTACGTCGGGGAACTTGTGCCCGTTGATCGTCCACCACAGCCCCGGCTTCCCGTCCAGGAACCCGACCCGCCGCCCGATCCGGTACTCGAAGTTGCGGTCCGCGTGCGCCGGGTCGAACCCGAGCGGCGCCGGCGTCCCGTACGTCAGCAGATCGACGGTGTCGCCCGGTACGTCACCGCTCGGCGGCTCGGTCCCCGCGGGCGCGATCCCGAGCGACAACGCCGACGTACCGGCCACCAGCCGCATCCCGCCGGCCGGCACGACCGCCTCGAGGTCCACCCGTCCGCCCGCGGGCAGCGCATAGGCGGCCGTTACCGGCGTCGGCCCGTGAATGTCACGACCGTCGACCGCGACCACCTTGTACGGCGTCCCGACGAGCCCGACGCGCAGGATCGCGTTGTCGGTGTTGATGACCCGCACGCGCGCCGTCGTACCGGCAGGCACATCCACCCGTCCGGCCCCGGTACGCCCGTTGATGGACCGTTTCCCGTCGTACGTGTGGATCGTCGCCACCACGTCACCGGGTGCAGCGGGAGCGATCACGATCGGGCCGAACAGCCCGCCCTTCACCTCGTCGCTCGACACCTGATGCGAGTGGTACCAGTACGTCCCCGCCTGCGTCGCCTTGAAGCGGTACACGTGCTTCCCGCCCACCGGTACGGCGTCCTGCGTCACCCCGGCGACACCGTCCTCGGCGTTCGGTACGTCGATGCCGTGCCAGTGCAGCGTGGCGCCGTCCTTCACCGACTCGTTCACGAACGTCACCTGTACCAGGTCGCCGACGCGCGCCCGGATCAGCGGCCCGGGCGAGCTCCCGTTGACCGTGTACCCGTCGACGGTCTCCCCCGAGGCGAGCTGGTACTTCTGCTTCCGCGCGGTCAGCGTCACGTCGACGTTCGGCGTGCCCGTCTTCGGACCGGTGAGGTCCGCGACGCTCGTCCCCTGGTGGTGCATGTGCTCCATCGAGCCGGGGCCGCCGCCGTAGTCGGCGTACCCCATCTCCGCCGGGTTGTATGAGCCCGGGACCAGGCTGGTCGTCCAGAGGTAGCCCAACGGTACGAGCACCGCGAGCGTGACCCCCAGTGCGACCAGCCGGCCCCAGCGCTTCTTCTTGACGTCAGACACTGGTCACAGGCTGCTTCGGTACGGCGGCCCGCCGGGCGCCGGCGCTTGCGACACCCGCGATCACCAGCCCGTTGATCCCGTGCAGCAACCCGAGCGCCGGCACCCCGAAGGACACCACGGCGAGCAGGATCTGCAGCACCACCAGGCCGACCACGATCCCGGCCAGTACCCGGCCCCGCGGTACGTCGGTCAGGAACGACACGATCAGGAACACCAGCGCGAGCAGACCGATCACCGTACCGGCGATGCTGTGGTAGCTCTGCCCGAAGTTGCTGTAGTCGGCACCGATCGAGGTGCCGTCGTCGGCGTCCTTCGCGATCGTGAACCCGGCCAGGGCGATCGAGGCGACCTGCAGTACGACCGCGATCGCGATCAGCATCCCCACGATCCGGTACACGTTCCTCATGCCCCGTGTCCCATCTTGTGCCGCATCCGGCGCTTGCGGACGACGAACACGGCCGCCACGATCAGCGCGATCGGCAGGATCGGCGGATGCCCGCCACCCACCACGCACCCGATCGAGGCCAGTACGCCTAGTACGCCCAGCAGGATCAGCACCGGCAACGGCACCCGACCCAGGAACCCACGCCGGCTCCACTCCGGCCGCGGCCCGCCGAACGCTCCACCAGGCCCACCATTTCCGGGCCCACCGTTTCCAGGACCGGTCGCCCCGGCAGCGTTCTCAGGTGCGGTCCAGGGCGGACGGCGCCAGCCCCACGGCCCGGCCCAGCCCTCACCCGCGTCGGCCGCACCCTCGGCGCCCGCTGAACCTGCTGGGCGCTGACCCGGCAGGTCTGCGAACAGTCCGCCCAGGTCTGCCTCGGTCTTGGCCTTCAGGGCCTGCTCGACGCGCTCGGAGTGTTCCTCCGCGCTCAGCCGGCCGGCTTCGTAATGCTCTCCCAGACGCCGCACGGCGTCCTCGCGCTCACGGTCGCCGATGCGGATCGGTCCGCCCGGCCTCTCCTCGTTCATGACTCTCCCTGGTGCTCGAAGGTTTCTCCGATGGCACCAAGGTTGTCGTTGCGGACCCCTCCTCCGCGTCGCCTCAGCGGCGGCACCTGCGCTACCCCCGGAGGAGCACGCTGCACCGCTGGACGCAGTACGGCATACTCCCCCGGGCGTAGTACGCCCCAGGGTTAACCCTCAGCCGTTGACTGAGAGGATCTGGTTGACGTCGTCGTTCGCCTTCGCCAGCGACGCCGGCTCCGCCTCGAACGCCATCACCGCATCCATCGCCGGAGTCATCACCGCGGTGACGTCCGCGGCGTTCGGATTCGCCGGGTACGGGAACACGTCACCCGCCTCGACCGTCTCCAGGAACGGCGTGACGTCCCACCCGCCCTTCGCGAACGCCGCCCTCGCCAGCGGCAGGCTCGCCGCCACCGCCGGGAACACCACGCCCGCCTTGGCGACGATGTCCTGCGCCGTCTGCGAGCCGAGGAACTTCACCCAGGCCCACGACGCCTCACGCTGCGTGGTCCCGGCCCAGATCGTGTCCGCGAGCCCGTTCATCATCGACATCCGCTTGCCGATCGGCCCGATCGGCAGCCTGGCGAGCTTGGTCTTCACCTGCTTCAGCGTGCCGTACGTGCCGAGCATCCAGGAACCGTTCGGGGTGATCGCGTACTTCCCCGCACCGAAGCTCGTGGTGACGTCCACCCCGGACTTCGCCTGCGCGTACGTCGGCATGTACCCCTTGGTGATGAGCCCGCGCCACCACCCGATCGTGTCGGTGAACTTCGGGTCGCCGTAGAAGAACTTCGTCCCCCACGGTTCACCCTCGGAATACTTCCAGCCGTTGCTCGCCGCGTACCAGCTCCAGCTCGTCTGCCCGTCGCCACCACCGGCGTCGGCGTACCCGAGCCCGTAGACCTTGATCTTGGTCTTGTCGAACCCGGGCTGGTCGCCGCGCCGGCCCTTCGAGTCGACCGTCAGCCGCTGGACGATCTGCTCGAACGTGCCGCCGTCGTGCGGGTTCCAGGTCATCGAGTTGAGCTGCTCGGGGCTGATCCCGGCCGCCTCGGTGAAGGCGCTGTTGTAGAAGTAGACCTCGCTGTCGAAGTCCTTCGGCAGGCCGTACCGCTTGCCGTCGGCCCCGATCCAGCGATCCGCCAGGCCCTTCTGGTAGATGGACAGGTCAACGTTGTCCTTGGCAACGAAATCGTCGATCGGCAGCACCTGCCCCTTGTCGGCGAACAGCGGGTACTTCGACGAGTGCCCGGTGAAGACGTCCGGCGCGGTGTCCGAGATGAACCCGGTGACCAGTTTCGACCAGTAGTCGTTCCAGCCGTACTGCTCGATCTTCACGCTGTACTGCGGGTTCTGTTCGTGGAAGAGCTTCGCGCACGCCGTGTACATCGGCAGCTGCGCGGAGTCCCACAGCCAGTAGATGATCTCGCCGTCACCGCGGGCCGCGGCGCCGTTGTTGCACGCGGCAACCGCGGGTACGGCCAACGAGGCGAGTCCGGCCTTCAGCAAGGTCCTACGTGAGAGGTTCATTTGATCCCCGAGAAGCCGATGGAGTTCGTGATCCGTTTGGCGAACGCCAGGAACAAGATGATCATCGGCAGCGCCGCGATCAGCGTCGCCGCCATCAGGCCGGCCCAGTCCGGACCGCCCTGCGGGGTCTGCGACCGGAACACGCCGAGCGCGACCGTCAGCACCCGGACGTTCTCCTGCTGACCGACGAGCAACGGCCAGAAGTAGTCGTTCCAGGAGTTGATGTAGGTCAGGATCGCCAGCGTCGCGATCGGTGCGGCGCTCATCGGGATCACCAGCCCGAAGAAGATCCGCCGGTGCCCGGCGCCGTCGATCATCGCCGCCTCCTCGAGTTCACGGTTGATGCCGAGGAAGAACTGCCGCAGGAAGAAGATCGCGAACGGCGTCATGAACGCGCCGGGCAGGATGATGCCGGCGAAGCTGTTCAGCAGCCCGAGGTTCTTGATCAGCACGAAGTTCGGCAGCGTGGTGAAGATCGGCGGCACCATCAGCGCGGCCAGGAACAACGCGAACACCTTGTCCCGCCCGGGCCAGCGCAGCCGCGCGAACGCGTACGCCGCCATCGCGCTGAAGAACACCTGGCAGACCGTGGTGATGGTTGCCACCACCAACGAGTTCCGCAGGTACAGCCAGAAGTTCACGGCCGCACCGGATCCACCCTGTGCCTGCGCCTCCTCGATCGAGGACAGCCCGAGCACCCGCTTGAACGCGCCGAGCGTGGTCTCCACCGGCAGCAACGAATGCGGATGCCCCGGGAGCTGCGTGTTGTCCGAGAACGCCGTCCGCAGCATCCAGTAGAACGGGAACAGCGTGACGATCAGCAGGATGAACAACAGCACCCACGCGACCGTACGTCCAACGCTCACTTGCTTCCTCATGCGAGATCACTCTCCCGCGCCCGGAGCAGCCGCAACTGCACCAGCGACACCACGGCGAGGATCGCGAACAGCACCAGCGCCATCGCGGAGGCGTACCCGAAGTCGAACCGGGTGAACGCCCGTTCGTAGATGTAGTAGTAGATGACCCGCGTCGCGTTGATCGGACCGCCCTGCGTGGTCACCGCGACCGTGTCGAAGATCTGGAACGATCCGATCATGGTGACCACCAGGACCATCACCAGAACGGGCCGCAGCAGCGGCAACGTGATCCGCCAGAACGTCTTCCACTCGGTCGACCCGTCCACCTCGGCCGCTTCGTAGACGTACGCCGGAATCGTCTGGAGCCCGGCAAAGACGAGCAGTGCGGTGTAGCCCATGTGCCGCCAGACGTTGATGCCGGCAACGGTCGGGATCGCCCAGTGCGAGTCGCCGAAGAACGCCACCGGGTCGACGCCGAACCAGCTCAGGAACGTGTTCACGACGCCGACCTGTACGTCGAGCATCCAGTACCAGACCAGGGCGACGACCACGTTCGCGACCAGGTACGGCGCCAGGATGATGGCCCGGACCGTGATCGACTTGGTCAGCCGGTACATCAGCATCGCGATCCCGACCGCCAGTACGGTCTGCAGGCCGATGTTGATCACGACGTACTCGACGGTGACGCCGAGCGCGTTCCAGAAGAAGCTGTCGTGGATCATCCGCTCATAGTTGTCCAGCCCGTTGAACTTCGGCGCCGAGAGCAGGCTGTACTCGGTGAAGCTCAGGTACGCGCCGCGCAGCGTCGGCCAGATGTAGAACACGACGAACCCGACGGTGGCCGGCAGGAGGAAGATCAGTGCGACCTTGAGGTCTCCCAGGCTGCGCCGCTTCCCTGGCGGCGCGGCCTGTCCCCCGTGACTTCGTTCGGCCTTGGGTGGTGCGTTGGTTGTGGTCACGGGGGATCTCCTTCTGTTGTTTCGCGGCCGGGTGGGCTTACCCGACCGCTGTCACGTCCAGCAAGATCGCGTTCTCGGGCCACTGCGCGGGCATCAGCACCCCGACCGCGGCGAGGGCGGCGCCGTTCAGTTCCACGCTTCCACCGTCGGCCGACCACACCGTTGAGCGCGACTCGGGTCCGGGTGTCGTGACCTTGCCGATGCGGTAGGTGGTCTGCGGGTCGAGCCCGGGCAGCCGTACGCGACCGACGGCGGACGTCACCGACTGCTTCGTCTGGACGACGCTGAAGACCGCGCGCGATCCGTCCTGCGCCACGACGCCGTGCACGAGTACGTCCTCGGGACCACGGTCGGCACGGACCACGCGGCCCGTGTGCAGCAGCGGCCGCAGTTCCTTGTGCAGTGCGACCCAGCCCTTCAGCTCCGCCCGCTCCTCAGGGCTCGCCGAAGCGATGTCCCACTCGATGCCGAAGTGCCCGAACAGCGCGGTGATCGCGCGGAACGACAGCGTCTGGGTCCGGCCGGTGGTGTGCGCCCGCGGCGGTCCGACGTGGCAGCCGATCAGCTCCGGCGGCAGCAGCAGTTGCGTGTACCGCTGGATGGTCTGACGTTCGAGCGCGTCGTTGCTGTCGCTGCCCCAGATCCGGTCCGTGCGCTCCAGGATGCCCAGGTCGACCCGGGCGCCGCCGGACGAGCAGGACTCGATCTCCAGTCCGGGGTGCCGGCGCTTCAGCTCGTCGATCAGCCGGTACACGGCAGCGGTCTGCTCGTGGATGCCCGCCGTACCGGTGTGCTGGTTGCCGCCGTCAACGAAGTCCCGGTTGTGGTCCCACTTCAGGTACGCGATGTCGTACTCGCCGAGGATGCTGTCCAGCCGCTCGAGGATGTAGCCGTACGCGGCCGGGATGCCGAGGTTCAGGCCCTGCTGGTGGCGCGCGGTCGGCGGCATCCGGTCGCCGGTGGCGAGGATCCAGTCCGGGTGCTCGCGGGCCAGGTCCGAGTCCGGGTTCACCATCTCCGGCTCCACCCAGAGCCCGAACTGCAGGCCGAGGCTCTTCACATGGTCGACCAGCGGGTGCAGCCCCTTCGGCCAGATGCCTTCGTCGACGTACCAGTCACCGAGGCCGGCGTGGTCGTCGCGGCGGCCGCGGAACCAGCCGTCGTCGAGCACGAACCGCTCCGCGCCGACCTCGGCGGCCGCGTTCGCGAGTGCCTTCAGCTTGTCCAGGTCGAGGTCGAAGTACACGGCCTCCCAGGTGTTCAGTACGACGGGACGCTCGGTCTTCGGGTGCTGCGGACGTGCGCGCAGGTACTCGTGGAAGCGCGTCGACAGGTCGTCGAGGCCGACGCCGTACGAGCCATAGATCCACGGGGTGCTGTAGGTGGCGGCCGGCTCGATGCGGCCCTCACCCGGGAGCAGTAGTTCGCCGCCACCGATCACGCCGTACCCGCTCATGCCGCGTTCGGCGTACGAACGGTGGTTGCCGCTCCAGGCGGTGTGCACGCCCCACACCTCGCCGGTGCGGAAGCCGAAGCCCTCGGTGCCTGCCAGGAGCAGGAGCGTGGCGTCGGCGCCGGTACGGCCGCGGCGGTTGTCGCGGATGTGCGCGCCCTGCGTGAACGCATGCCGCTGCGGGTGCCGTTCACCGATGTGGCGGCCGGTCAGGTCCAGCAGCTCGGTCGCCTCGGTCGGGACCGGCAACGCCAGGTACAGCCCGTCGACGGTGTACGGGGTCGTACCGGTGTTGGTCAGGTCGGCCTTGGTCTTCACCAGGCCGGAGTCCGTGAGCTCGATCGCGAGCTTGAGCTCGAGGCCCGCGTCGGCCGCCTCGATCTGCACCGTGTTGCCGGTCCGCGCGACGTTCGTCAGGCGGAAGCTGGCGGAGAAGTCCTGGCCGTCGCGATGCCCGTTCAGGCCGGGCAGGCCGAACCAGCCGGCCGAGTACTCCGGCACGATCGCGATCGGGAGGTTGCCGTCCAGGCCGTTGCCATCCTGGACCGCGCCGGCGCCGCGCCGGAGTTCGCGCAGAGCGTTGCCGGTCAGCTCACCCAGATCCGCGCCCCAGTGCAGGACGGACGGAAGAGCCGGACCGGAGCAGTCGAGCACCAGGCTGACACCGCCGGCCCGGAGCTGCAGAATCTCGATGTTCGACACTGTTGATTCACACTGCTTTCTGATTGATTTCAGGACGGAACTATTTACCCCGCCAGCCCGGTTGTCAATGCTTCACGAAGTTAAGTAAATACCTTAGGGCTCTCTACAACGAAGGAACAGGGGTTTCCTCAGCGACGGCCGACCGGCTCAGGCGTCCTCGAGGCTCCGCTTTCGGACCGATCGCAGCCAGTTGTCGACCGTTGTCACGTCCGGCGTCGCCGGCAGCACCGTGTGCTCCAGCGCCATGTCGAGCTCCTTGTGCAGCTGCAGTCGCCAGCGCTCGACCTCGTCCCATGGCAGTTCGCCACGCTTCACGGCCAGCAGGCGTTCGCGATCCGGGCCGACGTCGACGACGAGGGTTGCCTCGAGCAACAGTTCGCGGGCCGACAGGAGCAGCCGGATCAGGTGCATGACGTGCTTCCACTTCGGTGCACCGTCGCGGCGGAAGTCCGTCTCGAGCTTCTTGAACTGGCTGAGCACGTAGCCCGAGTACGTCTGGTAGGCCAGTTGGGACAGGAAGGACCGGCGGAGGTCGAGCAGTTCCTGACCCAGCGCGGTCTGGTGGACGACGAGGGGTGAGTGCAGGACCTCGAGCAGGTTCGGGTTCGACTTGAGCGCGAGCTCGCAGAACCGCTCGACCTCCCACGAGAACCACTCGGGCTCCGGCCCGTCCACGTGTGCCGGCGGCTTCGCGAGCGACCAGAACGCCTCGGTCGGCGCGACGTACACACCTCGGGTGTCGGTGTCGGACTCGTCGGTGTCGAGCCCGAACGCGCGCGATCCGACCACCGCGGCGTAGATCGTGTGCTCGCGTACGAGACGATCGCCGTCCGGCTGATCCAGCTCGATCGCCTCGCCCTGGTACGCCGTCCGCAGGCTGAGCTGATCGCGCCGCGCCACGGTCTCCCGCCCGTCGACGAGCCGAACCGCGTAGCGCCCGTCCACGGTGATCCCCGCCACCCGCCCGGTCGCCCCACGCTGGGCCGTACCGCCCCGATCGTCCGGCGCGGCGACCCGAACCACCACCTGCGTACCCACCGGCAACTGCGGTCCCTGCACCGACATGCCGCCATCTTCCCCGACCACCGGCCCACCACCTCCCCACCCGACAGCCGGCATGCCTTCACGCCCTCACCCTCGACCCCGGACCGCCAGGCCATCACAACTCCGCACCTCGGCGCGCCCTGAGCGCGCCGAGGTGCGCGAGACGCCGATTGTGATGGCCTGGCGACCCGCAAACCACTCTTGACAACTTTTCCTGTCAAGTGGAGATTTACTGTCATGATGCGGTACGTCGAGGAGCCCGAGAAGGTGCGGTTGGCGCTGTCGCCGATCCGGCGGCGGCTGCTCGAGCTGCTCCGGGAGCCCTCGTCGGCGACCCAGCTCGCGGCCACGCTCGAGTTGCCGCGGCAGCGGGTCAACTACCACCTGCGCGAGCTCGAGAAGGCCGGCCTCGTCGAGCTCGTCGAGGAGCGGCAGCGGCGCGGATTCACCGAGCGGATCCTGCGTGCGTCGGCCGGCCTGGTGGTCGATCCGGCGGTGATGGGCAACGCCTTCACCCACATCCAGGACCAGTACGCCGCCGAGCACCTGGTCGAGGTCGCCGCGGGGACCGTACGGGACGTGGCCCGGATGCAGAGCGCCGCCGACGCGGACGGGAAGCGGCTGCTGACGTTCACGGTGGAGGCCGAAGTGCGGTTCGCGGAGCCGGGCGACGTCCATCGGTTCACCGACGCGTTGACGGCGGCGATGCAGCGTGTGGTCGAGGAGTTCGACAGCGCGGGCGGGCGGCCGTACCGGCTGGTCGCGGGCGGTCACCCGGCGCCGTCCCGAGGTACTCGAGGAGAGACATGAAGATCGTGGTGACGATTGCCGCTCCGGTGGCGACGGTGTGGGATGCCTTGCGGGACAGGGACAAGATCCGGCACTGGCACGGCTGGGAGTACGAGGGCGGCCTCGACGAGGAGATCGAGCAGATCTACTTCACCCGGGCGGTCGAGGAGGGCACGACGCTGCGACTCGGGAACGGTGACGAGTTCGCCGTCGAGGCGGTCGAAGGCGGTTCGCGGGTCACGTTGACGCGGGCGCCGCTCGGTGCGGATCCCGACTGGGACGCCTACTACGACGACGTCACCGAAGGCTGGACCACCTTCCTCCACCAACTCCGCTTCGCCGTCGAACGCCATCCCGGCGACGCCCGGCACACCCTGTTCTTCTCCGGAACCGGCCCAACCTCCCCGATCACCGAACTAGGCCTGGACCACCGCACGGTCGGCACGACGGTGGAGCTGGACCTCGTCGGCCAGCGCATCAAGGGCGAGATCTGGTACACCTCCGAGCACCAGCTCGGCCTGACCGTCGATGCCTGGGGCAACGGCCTCCTTGTCCTCAACCACATCCCGCCCGGCATCAAGAAACCGGACGGCGCCACCATGGCCATCCTCTCCCTCTACGCCGACACAGACCGCGCCGAGGTAGAGGGCCGCTGGAGCAAGTGGTGGGCGGAGCACTACACCGCTAACGACAGGAGGTAGTGCCCTCGCAGGGCCGTCGTCAGGCGGCGACCCGGTCGGCATCCGGCGGCAGACGGCACTACCTCCTGTCGTTAGATCGCTGACCCGGCGGTGACAGGGCGCAAAGGTGTCACGACTCTGTGTCTATGCGGCGTGGTTACCGGGAAGTATCAAGCCGACGGTGATCGGGTGGGGGTCCTGGCGGTCACCGAACTCCGGCGAGAGAGGCCTTCCGGTGCGAAACCCGAGAAGTCGTCGAGTCTCAGCAACTGTTCTCCTACTGTCCCTGACCGGGCTCGGCCTGGTCGCTCCCCCGGCGCACGCCGACGGTCCCGGATCCGGGACACCGTACGTCGTGACCGTTGGGGACTCCTACATCTCGGGCGAGGCCGGCCGCTGGGCCGGCAGCTCGAACGACTCCGAGGCACCGGCCGACGCGCTCGGTGCGCATGCGTACCACGACAACGCGACCCACACCGCCGAGCAGATCCCGAAGTGCCACCGCAGCCTGTCCGCGGAGGCGTACCTCGGCGGCGGCATCGGCGGGCTGAACCTGGCCTGCTCCGGCGCCCGCACCACGACCGGCACCGGCAGTGACTTCAAGCCGGGCATCGACTTCTACGACGACGGCGCCGGCCACCTCGGCCAGGCGAAACTGCTGCAGCAGTTCGCGGCGAGCCACAACGTCAAGCAGGTGGTCGTGTCGATCGGCGGCAACGACTTCAACTTCGCGTCGATCGTCACCCAGTGCGTGCAGGACTTCCTGCTGTCGCCGTCCTGGGACCCCGACTACTGCCGGGACGACTCGTCGGTCGTCGCCAACTTCACGGCCGCCAACATCACCGCCGTCCGCGCCAAGATCGCGACCGCGTTCCAGAACCTGCGGACAGCGATGCGGAACGCCGGGTACGGCGACAGCACCTGGAATCTCGTCGTCCAGACGTACCCGTCACCGATCCCGTCCGCGAGCGGATTCCGGTACGGCCAGTCGGGCTACACGCGGCAGAGCACCGGCGGCTGCGGCTTCTGGAACGCCGACGCCGACTGGGCCAACAGCACCGCACTGGTCACGATCAACAGCACCGTCCGCGCCGCGATCGGCCAGTCCGGGCTCGGCAACGCCCGGCTGCTCGAGCTCCAGTCCGCGTTCAACGGCCGCCGCCTGTGCGAGAAGAACGTCGGCCTGTACGAAGAGGTCGGCCTCAGCTCCTGGACCCAGCCGGCCGCCGTCGACAAGACCGAGTGGATCAACCAGATCCGCACCGTCACCACGATCGGCTCGAACTACTTCATCCAGGAATCCCTGCACCCGAACTACTGGGCGCAACTCGCGCTCCGCGACTGCCTCCGCCAGACCTACACCCAAAACCGCGGCGGCACCTGCACCATCGCCGGCCCCGGCCTCCTCAACGGCGAACCGCGCATGACGCTCAACTGACAGACATGAGTCGGCCGCCGCACCCCTCGCCGGGTGCGGCGGCCGGTTCGTTTGGTCAGGTCAGCTCAGGTTGAGGCCTGTGTCGTCTACGACGAACGAGGTCTGCAGCGAGACGTCCTCGCTGCCGCTGAAGCTGATCGTCACCGTCTGGCCGGCGAACGACGAGAGGTTGAACGACTTGAGCGAGTAGCCGCTCGCCTTGTTCAGGTTCGAGTACGTCGCCAGCGTGGTCGAGCCCGCATTCACCGTGAGCTTGTCGTACGCCGTCGACGTGGTGGTCTCCGACGAGTCGATGTGCAGGTAGAAGGAGAGCGTTGCCGAGCAACCGGCCGGGATCGCCACCGACTGGCTCAGCGTGTCGGTGTGCGTCTGGCCGTAGCCGTCCATCCATGCCTTCCAGGTGCCGCTGTGCGCGGGCTGGGAGGCGGTGTTGTCGACGACGCCGGTCGACGCCGTCCACGGTGCTGCCGTACCGGTTTCGAAGCCGGGGTTGCCGAACTTCTGGCCCGAGCAGTTGCCGGTGCCACCGCTGACGGTGATCGTGAACTGCGCCGAGCCCGCGCCGCCCGCACTCGCGGTCGCCGTGGCGGTGACATTGAACGTGCCGCTCGCGGTCGGCGTACCGGACACGGTGCCGGTCGACGAGCCGATGGTGACGCCGGCCGGGAGACCGGTCGCGGACCAGGTGTACGGCGCGGTGCCGCCGGTCGCGGTCAGCGTGAACGACGGGAGCGCCTGGTTGACGGTCCCGGTCTTGTTGCCCGGGTTGCTGACCGTCACACCGCCGCTGGAGCTGCAGGTCGGGTCACCGGACTGCGCCGGTACGCTCACCGCGTCCCAGGCCGCCTTGACGGTGTTGAACTCGGTGCAGCTGCCCGGGTACAGGTTCTTGGCCGCGGTCAGCGTCCAGGTCCGGTACTTCAGGTACGAGCTGCTGCTGGTCTTCATCAGCATCGCGTTGTACATGATCTTGATGGCCTTCTGGATGCCGAGGCCGGTCACCGTCGAGCTGTTGCAGGTCGGGCTCGACGGGGAGCCGTTGCTGCCCTGGGACAGCAGGTAGAACCAGTGGTTGCCCGGACCGGCCGCGGCGTGCACCTCGCCACCCGGGATCGAGCTCGAGTAGCAGTTCGGGTCGCCGAGCGCCGACGGGTTGTACATGTTCCGGATCGGCCCGCTGCCGACCAGGTTGACCTCTTCGCCGACGAGGAAGTCCGGGGTGTCGTACGGCGACGACTGGTTGCTGTACCACTCGGTCGCGGCGCCGAACGTGTCCGCGACGAACTCCTGCGTACCGCTGCCGGAGATCCCGCCCGGCGTGTGGTCGTCGATCCCGTGGCCCATCTCGTGCGCCAGCACGTCGATGGAGCCGATCCAGCCGCCGGCCGAGTTGTGGCCGATCTGAACCTGGGAGCCGTCGTAGTAGGCGTTCTCGTCGTTCAGGCCGACGCGGATCGGCCAGGCGCCGCCGTTGCCGTCCATGCCGTTGCGGCCGAGCCAGTCGCTGAGCATCTTCTTCTCGGTCTGCGCCGAGAACAGGGCGTCGACGCAGCCGGTCTCACGGTTGGTCGCGGTGCCGTTGCCCCAGTTGTCGTCCGGCCCGGAGAACGTGGTGTTGTTCGCCGCGTCCTGGCAGGACAGGTTGGTGGTGTTCGGGTCCTTCATCGAGTACGTGCTGCCCGACAGGGTGGTGTCCAGGTGCAGCGGGTTCGGTCCGCTGTACACGGCCGTACCGTTGCCGAACATCACGTGCTCCTTGGTACCGAGCACCTTGCCGGTCTGCGCGTCGACGTACACCGAGAGGCTCGACGGCTCCTTGCCGTTGCTGCCGCTCACCCGCGACTGCCAGGCGAGCTTCGGGGTGCCGTTCAGGGCGTAGACCGCGAGCGTCGGCGTGGTCGAGGAGTCGACCCGCTTCAGCTGCTTGTTCGCGGTCTTCTGCGCGGTCGCGACGGCCACCTTCGCCGTCGTCGACAGGTCCGGTACGGCGGTGGTCTGGGCGACCGAGGTGTACTTCACCGCGCCCTTGTTGTCGGTCACGACGACGAAGTCACCGCCGACGACCGGGAGCCCCTTGTACGAGCGCTCGTACGGGACGTACTGCAGGCCGGACTGCTCCGAAATCACCTGTTTCGCGGTGAACTTGTCGTCCTTGGAGGCGTGCAGGGCGCTCGGCCGGGCGGACACCAACGACGACGCGGAGCCGGCGGCGAACGCCTTCGACTGCGCCTGCGAGGGCCGGGGCGGAGGTGCCGCGCTCGGGGCGGCACCGGCCGCCGACGTACCGAGCCCGGCGAGTGCCGCCGCCGCGAGGCTGGTAACCCCGAGAATGGCAGCAGGCATGCGGGAACGCTGGAACAAGACCATGGGATGTGGTCCCTTCACGAGACGGTGCTTGGGCGGGTCGCACCTCGCCGGACTGCAGGCGGTGCACCACTCCGCCTGGAACCTCCGGCCTATTCCCCGGGCTTGACTCGGATGGCCCCTTTTCCACCCGTCCCGGACGAATCGCGCGGCTGGACACTATGTCCGGCACCCCGCGTGGGCAAGGCGCTGTCGTGCCGTTGGCACGCCGATGACAACTGACCGCGTTGTCATCGCTACCAAGCGCTGACAAACCTCTGGCGAGGCTGAGAAAGATCACGGGTCCGTGAGGGGTTCGACGCGGACAGTTGCGGGGTTGCGCGCGGAGCGAACTGCTGGTGACCTGAGGAGGTTGCGAATGGCAGAATCGCGCAGACGGGTCGGCTGCCGCGGGGATCGACGCCTCGCGCGGCGCGACGGATCGCGATCAGGACGACGTCGGCTGGGGTGTGTGTGGAAACCGAATGCGTGCTGTCGCTCGGCGACCAGCGCTGGACGCTGCCGCCCGGAACCGACACGATCACCCTCGGCCGCGCCTCGAACGCCGACATCCGGCTGCAGGCCGACGACCAGATCTCCCGCATCCACGCCCGCCTGACCCGCGACGGCGACACCTGGTACCTGCACGACGAGTCCCGCAACGGCACCGGCCTCAACGGCCACCGCCTGACCGCGCCGACCCCCCTGACCCAAGGCGACCAAATCCACATAGGCCGCTCAGTCCTAACCTTCCACACCCCCGCACCCACCGCGGCCATCACAGCACCCCCGCCCACTGGCTCCCACGCCGCGCCACCCGCTGGCGCACCCGTCGCGGAGCCCCCGGCCCCCACACCTTCCGCCTCGCACGCCGCGTCCCCACCCGCGCCGACCGCCGAACCACCACGAGCCGACCCGACTCCCGCCGCGCCGCCGCAGGCGCCCTTCCCGGCTGCCCCTGCGCCTGCTGACTCGCCGTGGACTGCAGACGCCCCACCAGCTCCGCCGGCAGACGCCGCCGCCCAACACCCCGCCGGCGCGCCGCATGACGGGCAACCTGAGGCGTATCCGGTGGTGGGTAGCCCGTTTGCGCCGGATGCCCGCGACAACGAGCCGGCGTACGAGGACGGGCTGGCGTACAACGAGCGCGAGTACGCGGCCGACGAACGCGAGTATGCGGTCGACGAGCGGGTGAATCAGGGGCAGGAGTACGAGCCGGACGACGGGTACGGTGCGGCTGGTGTGGTGCCTGGGTTCGAGAGTGCCCGAGCGGGCGACGGCGGCACGTGGGCCGCGTACCCGTCGGCGGACAACCCCGAGCCCGTCCGCTCCCCCTGGGAGATCTCCGCACAGATCGACCAGTCCGAGCCGAACTGGAACGAGTCGGACGGCTGGCCCGCCGCCCCCGACCGCCGCACCGGCACCGACCGCCGCAGCGGCGACCGCCGAGCCCCGGCAGACCGCCGCACTCCAGCAGACCGCCGCGCCACCGATCGCGATACCTCGGACCGTCGTGGCGCGGGAAGCACGCGCCTCCCCAACCGCTCCGACGACCGGGGTACGTCAGATCTCGACGGCGAAGGCGTAGTAGGGACTGTCCGCCTGCCCCGAGTCCTGATCGCCGCCGGTGCGGTCATAGTCCTCGGCCTGATCGTGAACCTGATCGTCACGTTCCTGTCCGCAGGCCCCAGCGGCGACCTCCGCTGGCTGGTCCCGCCCGGCATCGCCCTGGTAGTCGCGATGATCCTCGCCCTCCTGGACGCCGCAGCCCCGAAGCACCACCGCCCAGGCCGTTTCGACGTTTCCGTACTGATCGCGATCGCCGTCGTACTGGTAGGCATCGGCGTAGGCGGGTTCGCGCTGACCGCGGGCGCCGAGTACGTCGCCGGCTACCTGACCGGCAACGAGTCCGGCGCCGACCGCCTGGTCAAACCGGTCGCGAAGGCCGGCTCCGGCATCACCATGACGGTCGAGAACGTCACGTACACAAGCCATTTCACCCGCATCGAGGTCCTGGTCGCGAACGGCGGCAAGGAGGCGTTCTCGATCCCGATCGACGGTACGACGTTCACCGCCGCCGACGGCACCGCGCTGCACGCGGACAGCGGCAAGAGCGCCTGGCCGAGCCGGATCGCGGCCGGCGGCAGCGAGCACGGCACGATCACCTTCAAGGGCCATCTCCCGGACAGCGCCACCGCCGCGGTCCTCACGTTCAAGTCCGGCAGTACGAGCTTCGCGGTGAACGGGATCCAGCTCAGCAAGTAATATCGAAAATCGATGTATAGTCGAGTCCGTGAGTGATCTGGACGTCGACCGGCTGACCACGGTCATCGAGGACTTCAACACGATCTTCATCCGGCTGCCGTCGGTCCGCCGGCTCAACTTCTCGGCCCTCTCGGTCCTGCACACCCTCGACCGGAACGGTCCGCTGCGCCTCACCGACCTGCTGGCGACCGAGCAGCTCAAACAGCCCGCGCTCACCAGCCTGGTCGCGAAGCTCGAGCAGGACGGCCTGCTCCAGCGCCGCCAGGACCCGAGCGACGGCCGCGCGAGCCTGATCTCGCTCACCCGTACCGGCCGCGACCTCGTACGTTCCCGGCACGCCAACCGGGTCGCGAAACTCACCGCCCTCGTCGATCGGCTCACGCCCGAGGAGCTCGCCGTCCTCGCCGGCTCCGTCGACGTACTCCATCGCCTGACCGAACTCGCGGAGGACCCCCTATGATCCCGACCCCCATCGCCGTCCCCGACGAGGTCCTCGACGACCTCCGCGACCGCCTGCGGGCGACCAAATGGCCGCGCGACGCCGGCAACGACGACGGCTTCTACGGTGTCCGCCGTACGCGCCTGCAACCGCTCGTCGAGTACTGGGCGGACGGCTTCGACTGGCGTGCCGCCGAGAAGGCGATCAACGTCTACGACCACTACCGCGTCGACGTCGGCGACGTCCCCGTACATTTCCTGCGCCGCCCCGGCGTCGGGCCGAACCCGGTCCCGCTGATCCTCAGCCACGGCTGGCCGTGGACGTTCTGGCACTGGTCGAAGGTGATCGACCGGCTCGCCGACCCGGGGGCGTACGGGGGTGATCCGGCCGACGCGTTCGACGTGATCGTCCCGTCGCTGCCCGGGTTCGGGTTCTCCACGCCGACCACCCCGGACATGAACTTCTGGAAGATCGCCGACGTCTGGCACGAGCTGATGACCGGCGTCCTCGGGTTCGGGAAGTACGCCGCGGCCGGCTGTGACGTCGGCGCGCTGATCAGCGGGCAACTCGCACACAAGTACGCAAACGAGCTGTACGGGATCCACATCGGTTCGGCGCTGAAACTCACGCTCTTCAACGGGGATCGCGGCTGGGACCTGAGCGGCGGCCACCCGATCCCGGAGGGTCTGCCGCCCGAGATCCACGACCGGATCGTCCACCTCGAACGCCGGTTCGCCGCGCATCTTGCCGCACACGTCCTGCACCCGAGCACGCTCGGCTACGGTCTCGCCGACTCACCCGCCGGCATGCTCGCGTGGATCCTGGAACGCTGGCTGAGCTGGGCGGGCAGCGAGCACGCGTTCACCGACGACGAGCTGCTCACGCACGCGACGATCTTCTGGGCCGGCAACGCGATCGACAGCTCGATCCGTACGTACGCGAACAACAACCGCTACCCGTGGACGCCGACGCACGACCGTACGCCGATCATCGAGGCCCCGACCGGCATCACGTTCGTCGGCCACGAGGACCCGCCCGGCGTCCACACCCCGGAGGAGCGCGTCCAGAACTTCCTCGCCGGCGACCGCGCCCCCTGGTACAACCACACCAACATCACCGCCCACCCCACCGGCGGCCACTTCATCCCCTGGGAGCTCCCGACCGAGTGGACCGACGACCTCCAACGCACCTTCCGCCCGCTCCGCTAATTGATGGCGACATAGCGGCGGAGGTGAGTGTCGAGCACCTCGCTCGCCGTCGCGGGCGGCAGTCCGTCGGGATCGCTGAGCATCTGCAGGATCAAGCCGTCGACCAGCGCGGCGGTCTCGATCGCCGCGCTCGCCGGAGCGAACTCACCGACGCTCTCGCCGCGTTCCTGCGCGAGCCGGTACGCCGCCGCGCACTGCTCGCGCAGACCGGCCAGCAAGGAGTGCTGGTAGCTCGCGAGCGCCGGCGTCACGGCCGCTCGCGCCGCGAAGGCGAGGTAGACCCGGCTCTCGCGCCGGCGCAGCTCGTCCAGCGGGAGGAACTCGAGCAGTACCTTCCGCACCACTGACCCGACCGGACCGTTCCTGGTGATGCCGGCCGCGCGGGTCGTGATCCGGCCGATGGTGTGCTCGAAGGCGAGCAGCAGCATCTCGTCCTTGGTCCGGAAGTAGTACTGGACGGTTCCGACCGACACGCCGGCCGCGGCCGCGACCTCGCGCATGGTGGCCAGGTCGAGCCCACGCTCCGACGTGATCGTCAGGAACGCCTCGAGAAGCCGGTCCCTGGTCGGTTCGGTCATGCTCGCTCCTCCACAACTATCGACTATACACTCGTACTATACGGTCGTATGGTCGAATCATGGTGAACCTGCACATCCCAGCACCACCGACGCGCGGCTCCCGCCTGGCCGGTCTCCTACGATCACGGGCGATCCAGGTCGCTGCCGGCGGCTGGCTACTCGTCAACGCGGTCCTGATCGCCCTCGCCGGCGGTCACCTGCCGTTCCATGCCTCGTCGTTGGCCGAACCGCCCGCGACCGGGCAGATCCTGCAGACGAACGCGATGTTCCTCGAGGTCTTCGTGCTGATGGGGGTCGTGCAGCTGCTGACGCGGCGCCGCAGCATCCCGGACATCGCGGAGCGTGCGCCGAACCGCGAGCAGGCTCGGCGCGAGACGCTGATCGTTCTCGCGTACGGAGTGATGGCGCTGGCCGGGGGCTACGTCGTCGGGCATGCGTTCGGCCCGCACGCGTTCGGGTTCCACCTGGACGGCATGATCATCCGTACCGGGCAGGAGGTCACGCCGACGGAGTCGATCGGCTGGGCTGCCTACAACCTGCTGGCGTACGCCATCGTGCCGTACGTGGTGTTCCGGCGCCGGTACACCAACGATCAGCTGAGTCTTCGTTCGGCGAACCGCCGGTCGGACCTGAAGGTCGTCGTCGTGATCGTCGTCATCGAGTCGACCGTGCAGCTCTTGCTCAACCCGGCGGTCCTGCGGCTCGACGTACGACAGTTGCTGCTCGGTGCGCCGTTGACGTTCGTGCTGTCGTTCGCCGGCACCGTGCTGCCCACGATGGTCTTCGTCTACAGCATCCTCACACCGCGCTACCTCAAGCTCACCGGATCGGTGCCGGCGACCGTGATCCTCGGCGGGGTCACGTACGCGATGCTGCACCTGTTCGACGGCTGGACGAACTTCGTCTCACCGGCCGATGCGGCGCTCTCGGTGCTGTACCTGCTGCTGTTCTACACCGGCCCCGGGATGTTCAAGACGTTCATCACGATCCGTACGGCGAACGCGTGGACCCATGTGTGGGCCTACCACGCGATCGCGCCGCACACCCTCGTCGATACGCCGATGTTCGTCAAGATCTTCGGCATTCGGTGAACCGGGTTGTTGCCGACGGGCTGACCGCAGGATCGCCTGCGGGCCGGCCGATGATCGCCGCTCGAGGCGGACCAGGTACTGGCGCAGTTGCCGCGCGATCTCGTCCGGGGCGCCCTCGTCCGGAGCGTTGTGGTCGAGGTCCGGAAGGATCGTGTACTCCGCCTTCGGCAGCAGGCCCGCGAGCCGTGGGAGCACGCCGGTCACGTACGCGGGCGACTTCACACCGCCGAGGAACAGCGTCGGCGACGTGATCCCGGCGTAGCGGCCGCCGTCGGAGTCCAGGCGAGCGATCTCGTCGAGCTCGGCCGGCGTGAGCGGCATCAGGTCACGCTCCTCGCGCCCGAACAGCAGCAGCACGGAAATTGCCCAGAGCAACGGAGTCGCCCGGAACGGCAACACCTGCGCGCCTTTCAGGAACGTCGTCATCGCGGACACGAACCGGTGGTCGTCCACCTGACGGCGGAACGCGTCCAGCCAGCCGAGATCGAACGACCCGTCGAGACTCACGGCCGGCTCGTACACGATCAACGCGTCGAGCGCCTGCCGCAGCCCCACGTGCAGCCCGATCAGCCCGCCGTAACTGTGCCCGAACACCACCCGCGACCCAGTGTGCTCGAGCACCCGCAGTACGTCGTCGACCTCGGTCTCCACGCTGTACGAAGAATCGCGCGGCAGACTCTCGCCACGCCCCCGCCGCTCCACGACATGCACCGTATGAGCCCCGGCCAACGCCCGCGCCAGCGCCGCATAGTGGTGCGCCCGCCGATTCGTCCCCGGCACTACAACCACCCCGGGCCCGGCCCCAAAACTGGTAACCGCAACCCCGCCCACCAACTCGCTCCCACTCACACCCACAGCCTCCATCGCTGCACTGTCACCCGCCTGACACGCGACTGGCACGGTTACCCCAGAACACAACAACACCTCCACCCGAACCGTTTGTTCCCACTGCCCGCACGTAGGCCGACCCGGCGGACCTCGAGGGCACCCCTACTGCTCGGGTTCTGACGCGGCTTTGCGGGGCATCAGGGTGACGATCGGGAGGCTCAGGACGGTCAGGGTGAGGACTGCGAGAAGGGTGGTTTTCAGGGCGTGGTCGAGACCGGAGGCGGCGGCCTGGAAGAAGATCGAGGTGACTGCGGCCGAGCCGATGGCCGAGGAAAGTTGCTGGATGGAGCCGAGCGAGCCGCTGGCGCTACCGGCTTCGTCGGGTTTCGCGTCGCCGAGGGCGACGGTGGGGATGGTGGTGAAGCAGAGTCCGATGCCGATCCCGATCACGAAGAACGCCGGAGCGAGCGCCCAGAGCGTACTGGGGTGATCGACGAGGGCCAGGACCCATCCGCAGCCGGCGAGGATGATCGCGAGGCCGATGAAGACGAGTCGACGGCCGAGCTTGGTGACCAGGCCGCCCATCGCGACGACGCCGGCGGCGATCAGGCCCAGGGTGAGCGGCACCAGAGCGAGCGACGCGTCCCGCGGGCCGACGTGCAGCCCCACCTGCAGGTACAGCGAGAGTACGAAGATCAGGCCGGTGCCGGCGGCGAAGACGACCAGGCCGACGATCATTCCGGACGTGAAGCCCCGGTTCTTCAGGAGCGAGGGGGTGATCAGCGGGTGGGTTGCGGTGCGCTGACGGTACGTGAAGGCTGCGAGGAACAGTACGCCGACAGTGATCGAGAGGACCGGGACAGCGCTCCAACCGTTGGTCGACCCCTCGATCAGGCCGTACAGCAGACCGATCATGGTGACCGCCAGCAACCCGGAGCCCCAGCCGTCGACGACCACTGATCGGTCACCGTCACCGTCGCGCGGCAGGATCCGGACCGCGACGACGATCCCGACGACGCCGAGGACGATGTTGGCAAGGAAGATCGGGCGCCACGACAGCCCGAACAGGTCGGCGCTGATGATGAACCCGGCCAGCACCGGCCCGCCGACGCTGGACAGACCGAGCACCGGACCGAACAGCCCGAATGCCTTCGCGAGCATGTCGCGGCTGAACGCCTTCGTCATGATCGCCATGCCTTGCGGGAGGAGCAGCGCCCCGAACGCGCCCTGCGCCACCCGGCCGACGATCAGCAGCGACGGGTCGGGCGCGAACCCGGCGGCCGCCGAAGCGAGCGTGAACCCGCCCATGCCGATCAGGAAGAGCCTCCGCTGGCCGAACTTGTCGCCGAGCCGCCCACCGACCAGGAGCAGAACCCCCATGGCGAGCATGTACGCCGGTCCGAGCCACTGGATCAGCCCGACACCGCCGCCGAGCTCAGCGGCGATCGTCGGGGCAGCGATGTTCGTGACCGTACCGTCGATCACGTCGAGCGCGTCGGCCAGCAGTACGAGCCCGAGGATCGCCCACATCCGGCGATCGGTACGGTCTGCGGCGAGCGTGCTCGGTTGGGTCAAGGTCGTCATGATGAGGAGCGTCCTTCGCTACCTGGGCGCCCCTCGTGGGCGGCCTCTCACCACCTCTACGAACCCCGCTGCTCCGATCCGACACCGCTCACTGGAACGGGCGTACCTCGATCTTTCGGTCGCAGACCTTCGATGCCTCGGTGGCGAGGGCAAGGGCCGTCTCCAGGTCGGGGGCCTCCCACACCCAGACTCCGGCCAGGTACTCCTTCGACTCCACGAAGGGCCCGTCGCTGAAGATCGCCTGCTCGCCGCGGTTGTCGATCACCGTCGCCTCGCCGGTGTCCGCGAGCCCACCCGCAAAAACCCAGTAGCCGTCGGCGATCAGCCGCTCGTTGAACGCACTGATCGCAGGCTGCCGGTCCGTACTCCCCGGATCGACCTTGTCGTCGATCACCGAAACCATGAACTGCACCTGAAGCTCCCCTCGGTCGTAGCCCAGCATCGTCCCACAACGACAAAGTGCCTGGTCGATGCTGCTCTGACCAGGCACTTCTCAAGGGGTGGAGGTGGCGGGAATCGAACCCGCGTCCTTCGGCGTTGCTTCAAGGCTTCTCCGGGCGCAGTCTGAATGGCGCTTTTCTCAGCCCCAGCGTTTGGACAGACATCTCGCTGACAGGCTCAGTCACTGTAAATGTCCCGTACTAGCCCCGTGACCGGACTAGCAAAGCAAGCTCTCTAAATGAGGCCAGGGGCCGGGGCGAGAGCATCCCCGGGCTGACCGCTTCTTTAAGTGCTCAGGCCGTCAGGCGGCGAGAGCGAAGCTACTGCGCTGTGTATTGGCAGTTATGGTTTTCCAGAGATCGTTTACGAGATAACCCTGGATCCTCGGCCCGCTTCCCTTGGAACATACGTCCAAAGTCGAAACCGTTCACCCCCTGTTGAGTTGTCAAACTCCCACCCGTACCGCAGTGGAAGCTCCACACTACCAAGTCCAACCAGGCGCCCGCACCTGACATTCCCCGCTACTTGATCAGGCGCAGGGTGAACGGGTAGCGGAACTTGGCGCCGGCCGCGGTGGCCAGGCCACCGATGCCGGTCAGCAGGAACCACAGGATGCCCAGGATCGGGAACAGGAACGACAGGAACCCGTGGGTGAACCCGGTCATCACTCCGAGTAGTGCGAACGCCCCGGCCGCGGTCAGCTGGAAGTTCAGCGCCTCGACGGCGTGCCGGCGTACGGCGGGATTCTTGGCGCCGGCCGTCGCGACCACGAGCGCCGGGCCGACGAAGAACGTCGGGTACCCGAGCCAGTGCGCGATCGTACCCATGCCGCGGCCGTCGCCCTGGTACGTCTGCAGCGGCGCCGGCCTGGTGAACGCGGCCGGGGCGAACGTCGGCACCGGGCGCGCCACGAGCCCGTCGAACGTGCTGTTCAGCTCGGACCGCGTGCGCGCCTGCAGCGCCTTCTCCAGCCGGAGGTCGAACTCCATGTGCTCCAGGCGACCGTCGGCGTACATCTCTTTCAGGATCTCGACGGCCCGATCCCGCTGCGCCGAGGTCACCAGCAACTCTGAAGTGGACATGCCTCCACTGTGCGCCGCAGACGCCCCCCACCCCATCGGGTTCAGCCCGGAGCCACCCCTGAGCGAACCCCAGTCACTGGCGCCGGCGGTCGGAGAGCGCGCGCTGCGCCTCGCGGTCGGCCTGGCGTTCGGCGAGGGCGTGGCGCTTGTCGTAGTCCTTCTTGCCGCGGCCGGTGGCGAGCTCGACCTTCGCGTACCCGTCCTTGAAGTACAGCGACAGCGGGATCAGTGAAACGCCCTGCTGCTCGACCTCACGGATCAGCTTCTGCACCTCGTCCTTGTGCAGCAGTAGTTTGCGGGTCCGGCGCGGCTCGTGGTTCGTCCAGGTGCCGTGCTTGTACTCCGGGATGTGCATGCCCTGCAGCCAGAGCTCGATCCCGCGGACGGCGGCGAACGCATCGACGAGGGAGGCCCGGCCCTGCCGCAGGGACTTGACCTCGGTCCCGGTCAGCACCAGCCCGGCCTCCACCACGTCCTCGATGTGGTAGTCGTGCCGCGCCTTACGGTTCTGGGCGATCGGCTTCTCGCGGCCGGACTGTTTCACCATCCGGCCAGTATCCCAGATCGTCAGCGGCCGTCGCCTCCATTTCCTTCAGTGCCAGCGGCGTCCAGGTGGGCACCTCGCCTGGGCGGTGCTGGTGCGAAGGAAATGGAGGCGACGGCCGCTTACAACCACCCCATCGGGTTTACGACGCGGCCGTCCTTGTAGACCATGAAGTGCAGGTGGCAGCCGGTGGAGTACCCGGTTGTGCCGGACCATGCGATGATCTCGCCGCGCTTGACCCGCTCGCCGACGTGCGCCTTGTACTTCGACAGGTGGTTGTAGACGGTGGTGATCGAGTCACCACTCATCACTCCGTGTGACACGAACAGCCGGTTCCCGTAGCCGCCGTTGTAGTACTTGTCGGTGACCACGCCGTCGGCCGCGGCGCGTACCGGCGTACCGCAGGGAGCGCGGAAGTCGGTGCCGTCGTGCAGCTTCCAGTAGTGCAGGACCGGGTGGAAACGCATCCCGTACGGCGACGTGATGTAACTGCTGACGGGATAGCTCAGCCGCCCGCCACCGCTCGGCGTCGGATCCGGGACGTTCCGCGGTTTGCGGTGTTCCTTGCGCGCCTTCGCCTTCTCGGCCCGTTCGGCCGCAGCCTTCTTGCGTGCGGCGGCCGCCTTCTCTGCCTTGGCCCGCGCGATCAGCAGCTGCTCGACCCGGTTCCGCTCGGCGAGCAGCGAGTTGTACTGCGCCTGCTCGGAGTTCTTCTCCTTCTCGGCGGCCTTGAACGCGGTCAGCTTGACCTTCGCGATCGCCGCCGCCTCGGCCCGGTCGGCCGCGACCTGCTTGGTCAGCTCCGCGACCTTCTTGACGGTCGCAGCGGCCGCGGCACGAGCGCCCACGGCCTCCTTCTCCGCGGCGGCGACCTTCACCTGCTTGCTGGCCAGTTGCGCCTGCGCGTTGTTCAGGTTGGTGATCGCGTTGCTCTGGATGCCGAAGACGTTCCGCTGCACCTGCATCCCGGTGGCGATGTCGGCCGGTGCGGCACCGCGCAGCGCGATCGACAGCCCCACGAGGCTGTTCTGCTGCTGGTACGCCGACCGTACGGCACGCCCCGCGACGGCCCGCTTCTCCGCGATCAGCTTCTGGCCGGCCACGACGTCGGACACCGCCGTACGCAGGGCTGCCTCGGCCGCGGCAAGCTTGCCCGCGGCAACCGCATCGGCGGCCTTCGCGGCGGCGAGCTGCCCCTGCGCGGCGGCGTACCGGACCTGGACGGCCTGGTACTTCGCGACAGACTGGTTGTACGCGGCAACGGACTTGCCGAGCTGGTCGGAGGCGTCGTCGAGATCAGCCTTGGACCGGTTGATCTTCGAGTCGAGCTGCTTCTTCTTGGCGGCTGGATCCGGCGGTTTCGCCTCCGCGGTCGGAGCGGACGGAACCGCCGCCAGGACACCGGCGGACAGGGACAGGACAAGGCAGCAAGCGGCAACCATCGTCTGCCGGCCCGGCGGTCGCGTGCGTGATCGCGGGTACGGCGCGGCGGGGGTACCGGTGCTGTCGTCTCGCTTGATGCTCCCCCGCTTGCGCGGGTTCGCACCGGGGAAGTGCGGGACCACAGGTCGACCCCTTGCTCTGGATGAAGTTTTCGTGCGTTACGGGAGTGACTGCTGTTACTCCTGATACTGCACGATAGGTCACCCGGGTCAGACTTTGAGGTATTTCCGTGTTGTCAGGAATGTCGGGACCACGGCCAGCACCAGGCCGACGACGACCATGATCAGCGTGGCGCGGAAGGTTTCGGTCGCCCCCACCCACTGCCAGACCCGGAACGTCTCCTGGGCTCGTTGCATGACCATGAAGTACACGATCAGCCAGAGCGTGCCGCAGGCAAGGACCGCGCCGATGATGGCCGCGAGCACCGCCTCGAGCAGGAACGGCAGCTGGATGTAGAAGTTCGACGCGCCGACCAGGCGCATGATGCCGATCTCACGTCTGCGGGCGTATGCCGCCAGCCGGATCGTGTTCGCGATCTGCATCAGCGCGGCGACCAGCAGCAGACCGGCGCCGACGTACGAGCCCACCTGCAGCCAGTTCAGCGCCTTGAAGAGTGGATCGAGGTACTGCCGGAGGTCCTGGACCGTGTCCACACCCGGCAGGCCGGCCACCGCGCTCACCAGGTTCTGGTAGCGCTGGGGATCCTTCAGCCGGATCCGGAACGACTCCTGCATCTGGTCCTGGGTGACCGTGCTGACGATCGGCGAATCCTTGTACAGCTTCTTGAACGAGTCGAAGGCCTGCGCCTTGGTCTCGGTGTACACGCCGTCCGCAGCGGTGTCCGGGTTCTGCTCGATGACCTGCTGGATCCGGTTCTTCTGCTCCTGGCTCACCTCGGTGCCCGCGCAACCACGGCCGCCGGAGTCCTTGGTGCAGAGGAAGACCGAGATCTGGATCTTGTCGTACCAGTTCCCCTTCATCAGGTTCACCTGCTCGTGCGCGAGCAGCGCGCTGCCGAACAGCGACAGCGAGACCCAGATGGTGACGACGACCGCGATCGTCATCGAGAGGTTCCGCTTCAGACCGATGCCGAGGTCGGAGAGGATGTAGTTCAGGCGCATTCTTCAGTCAGTCCCTGTGCTCGGCGGTCAGTGCTGGTAGCCGTAGACGCCACGCGACTCGTCGCGGACGACATGGCCGTTCTCCAGCTCGATCACGCGTTTGCGCATCTGGTCGACGATCGACACGTCGTGCGTGGCCATCACAACCGTGGTGCCGGTCCGGTTGATCCGGTCCAGCAGCTTCATGATGCCCACCGACGTACCGGGGTCGAGGTTTCCGGTCGGCTCGTCGGCGATCAGGATCATCGGCCGGTTCACGAACGCGCGGGCGATCGCGACCCGCTGCTGCTCGCCGCCGGACAGCTCGTCCGGGAGCCGGTCCTCCTTGCCGTCCAGACCGACCAGCTCGAGCACCTCGGGGACCGTCTTGCGGATGTGGTTGCGCGGCTTGCCGATCACCTGCAGCGCGAACGCGACGTTCTCCGAGACGGTCTTGTTCGGCAGCAGGCGGAAGTCCTGGAAGACGGTGCCGATCTGGCGGCGCATCTGCGGGATCCGCCAGCTGGCGAGCCGGTTCAGGTCCTTGCCGGCCACCATGATGTGACCCTTGGTCGTACGGTGCTCGCGCAGCACCAGACGAAGGAACGTCGACTTGCCGGACCCGGAGGTGCCGACCAGGAAGACGAACTCGCCTTTCTCGATCTCGACGTTGACGTTCAGCAGAGCGGCCTTGGACTGGCCCTCGTACGTCTTGGAAACATTCTCGAAGCGGATCACGGGTTCATCCGGCCGTGGTCGGGAACAGGGAGCGACGCGACGGTAACCACGAAGTGCACCGTACGCCACCGGAGCGGCCGGCGATCAGTCTAGGCGTTCCACGGCGTGCCGCCGACCACATCTGCCGCTCCGAACACGCCCGTCCGATACCCGGTGTGTTTGAAACGCCTGATCAGGCGTCCGACTGGCGGGCGATGGTGGCGGAGGCGCGGCGGACGATCGGGACCGGGCCGGCCGGCAGGACGTCGCCGATGAACGCGTAGTGCTCGAGGACGCCCGGGTCGACGTCGCCCGGACGGTGCCGGCTGTGGTCGCGGACCCAGTCGATGATGTCGCCCCAGCCGGGCGCCGCGAGCGAGCCGCCGAAGTGCTGCACGGACAGCCCGGCGCACAGGTTGGCGAACGCCAGGCGGTGCGCGAGCGGCCAGCCACGGAGCGTGCCGAGAACGAGCGACGCGAGGAATACGTCGCCGGCCCCGGTCGGGTCGTACGACCGCACCGGCAGGGCCGGCACCTGCTCCTCCTCCCCGGTGGTGGAGTCGATCGCCAGTACGCCGTCCGCGCCGTTCGTCACCACGGCGAGCGGGACGCGGTCGGCCAGCTTGTGCAGGGCGGCCTTCGGCGTGTCGGTACGGGTGTAGGCCATCGCCTCGCCCGCGTTCGGGGTGAACGCGTGGAAACCGTCCAGTACGTCGAGAACCGCCGGGGACCACTCGTCGGTCGGGTCCCAGCCGACATCGCCGAACAGCAGCGCCCCGGACTCGCGGGCCTCCACGGTCCAGCCAGGCAGCTCCTCCGCGACCGGGACGATCGCGGACCGCGTCCGGAGCCCCGGGCCGACCAGCTTGCTCGGGTCGCCGGGCGCCTCGTGCGCGTGGGTGACCATCGCGCGGTCGCGGTTGATCGACATCGACACCGTGACCGGGGAGTGCCAGTGGCCGATCCGGCGCGAGTGCGACAGGTCGACGCCCTCCTGGTCCGCCAGCGTCCGCCAGCAGAAGTCGGCGTACACATCGTCACCGAAGACGGCCGCCAGGCCGCTGTTCAGACCGAGCCGCGCGGCCGCGATCGCGAAGTTCGCGACGCCGCCGGGGCAGGATCCCATCCCCTCGGCGAAGATCTCGGTCCCGGTGATCGGGGCGGACTCGAGGCCGGTCATGACGATGTCGTAGAACACGGTCCCTTGTACGAAGACGTCGTACCCGTCCTTCTGGTCCGTCACGGTGACACTGCTCCTTGTCATCCTGGTCCGTCGGTCGTGGAATGCTCCTTCGTAGCATCATCGACCGGTCAAGACCATGTCATTACACGGAATTGGGAGGACAGCGATGAGCTTCGGGGTGGGTCCGTGATTCCGACCTGGATCTCGGTCGTCGGGGTCGTCGTGACGGTGCTGTCTCCCTTGCTCGCGCTCGGTGGAGTGGTGCTGGGCGCGTACCTGACCCGGAAGTCCGACCGCGAGCTGGACACCTGGCGGCACCGCGAGGAGACGATGCGGATGGTCCGCTGGGCGGTGGAGCAGATTCTCGAGGGCGAGGACGCCGGTACGGACGCCGGTGTGGTGACGCTCCGCTCACTGATGCGGTCGGAGTTGTTACAACCGGAGGACTACGACCTGGTCGCCGCGCTGACCGCCGCCGTTGCCATCGACCGGGTCGGGGCGGACGCGTACGCTGATATTGCGGAAGCTGACATCGAGGTCGTCGAGGGAGACAGTGACCATGGCTGACAAGCGGACCGTGAAGGTCTCCCGCCAGGTGATCGAGTTGGCCCGCCTCCATGTCGAGGCCGCCCGCCGAGCCGGCCGCAAACCCGACGAGGCCGTCGCCCGCATCGCCAACGCCCACCCCGACAACGGCAACGACTCCGCTACTCCCGCGCCTGCCTGAGCGCTACCAGGGCCAGGAGTACCCCTCCGGCGACGAAGCCCCAGGTCGGGCTGGTGTGTTGAACGAGGACGCCGGTAGCGGCTGAGCCGGCTGCGGAGCCCAGGTTGTTGCTTGTGTTGATCCAGGTGCTTGCCTCGGTGCGTTGGTGCGGTGGAGTGACCGAGTCGGCTGCCAGGTAGGCGACTACGAAGAGTGGTGCTACAGCTGCACCTGCTACACCCAGTACGGCGCCCAACGGGATCAGGCCAGGCATGACTGACGCTGTGAGTAGCCCAGCGGCAAGTACGGCGATCAGGGCGGCCAGGTGGCTCGACGAGGAGCGCGTGTGGGAGCGCCGCGCCCACAGGATGCCACCTACGACGCTCCCGGCTGCTATAGCTGCTTCGACGTACCCAGCCGCGCCAGAGTGGCCCGCCTGCTGGGCTACGGCAGCTACGCAGAGGTACGCCGTACTGATGCCGGCTGCGGTGAGCAGGATGACCAGCATGACCCGGCGGAGGCCAGGGAGGACGAGCGGGCCCAGCGGGTGGCGGGCGTGCGCTGGTGGAGCAGCGTGGGTCGTCACCGGGCTGCTGACCATTGCGAGGGTGCCCAGCAGCATCAGAGCGGCTGAACACGCCAGGGCGATCGGCGCTGCGAAGACCCCGATCAACGTGCCGGCGATCAGCGGACCGCCCAGGAACAGGCACTCCTCGGCAACAGCATCCAGCGCGTACGCACGTTCCTTGAGCGGCAGGCCGTCCGTGAGGAGGCGCCAATTCGAGCGCATGGACGGCCCCAGCGGCGGCGCGAGCAGCCCGGTCACGCCGACCAGGACGAGCAGTACGGCGGTGTTCGGCGTACCGGAGATCAGGAACAACCCGGCGGACGAACCGGTCGCCAGGAACGGGAGGACCCGCCGCTGGCTGTAGCGGTCGACCAGGCGGGCCTTGTACGGCATCGACAACGAACTGACGCCGAAGACGGCCACTGCGGCACCGGCTATGGCGAAGGAGCCGGTGGAATGGCGGACGGTCATGAGCAGGGACAGCGGGAGCAGGCCGTACGACAGCCGGCCGAGCAACGCGGGCACGAACGTGCGCAGCGCCGACGGCAACAGCAGGACGTCACGGTAGCTCCCGGCACGAAGAGTGCCGAACACGAGAACGCTCCTAGAGATTCACAACGCAATGAGGACTCGGAACCACGCCAGGCGTGGGAGCCGCTCTCTAGTCACGAAGTGAATGCATGCCGCACAGCATACGCGAGAAATAACCCCGACATCGGCCGTTCCGGTCGTAGGGTCGGGGGTCTGGGCGCAGGCTGTGGGACTGCGCGGACGGAGGCGGCAATGAGTGGGATGACGCGGCGGCGGTTGCTGGGGATCGGCGCCGGACTGTCGGCGATGGCGGTGGCCGGTTGTGGGTCGAACTCGGGGCGCCCGTCGTCCGGTGGGTCGGACGGGTCGAAGCCTGCGCTGCAGCAGTGGTACCACCAGTACGGCGAGGCGGGCACGCAGCAGGCGGTGGAGAAGTACGCGAAGGCGTACCCGGACGCCACGGTGTCGATCCAGTGGTCACCGGGCGACTACGAGAAGAAGGCCGCGGCCGCGCTGCTGACCGATCAGGGTCCGGACGTCTTCGAGTACCCGAACGGCCCGACGATCGACATGGTGAAGGCCAAGCAGGTCGTGGAGCTGACCGATCTGCTCGGTGACGCGAAGAGCGACTTCAATGCGGCCCTGCTCGAGCGGATGTCGTACGACGGCAAGCTGTACGCGATCCCGCAGGTGATCGACATGCAGCTGCTCGTGTACCGCAAGAGCCTGCTGAGCGCGGCCGGCGTCCAGCCTCCGCAGACCGTCGACGAGCTGCTCGCCGCGGCCAAGAAGCTGACCACCGACAAGGTCAAGGGCCTGTTCGTCGGCAACGACGGCGGGGTCGGCGTGCTCGGCGGCCCGGCGCTCTGGTCGGCCGGCGTCGACTACCTGACCAAGGACAACCAGTTCGGGTTCGACGACCCGGCCGCGTTCGAGTCGCTGCGCAAGCTCCGCGAGTTCTGGACCGCGAAGGTGTTGTTGCTCGGGGCACCGACCGACTGGTCCGACCCGTCCGCGTTCACGCAGGGCCTGACCGCGATCCAGTTCACCGGCCTGTGGACGCTGCCCGTGATCGAGAAGGCGCTGCCCGGCGACTACGGCGTACTGCCCTGGCCGAAGCTGAACGCGACCACCGGTGCGCCGAGTGTCCCGGTCGGGGCGTACGGCGCGGCAGTGAACGCCAAGTCGAAGAACCTCGACGCCGCGAAGAAGTTCGTCAAGTGGCTGTGGGTGGACCAGACCGACGACCAGCTCGACTTCGCGCAGTCGTACGGCTTCCACGTACCGGCCCGCCAAAGCCTGTCCGCGAAGGCGGACAAGCTGAAGTCCGGCCCGGCCGCCGACGCAGTCAAGCTGCTCAACGACAGCGGCCGCCCGCAGAACCCGATGCTCTGGTCGCCGAAGGCGAGCTCCGCGTACTCCGACGCGCTGAACAAGATCATCCGCAGCGGCGCCGACCCGGCCGCCGAGATCAAGATCGTCCGGACAGTCACCGAGGCGGAGCTCAAGCGGATCGCCGGATGAGTCTGACGCTGAGCCCACTGACCGACGACGACCGCGCGCTGATCGAGCTCGCCCGCCGGACGGTCGACGCGAACACCGACGGAGCCGACGGCGTCCACACGATGGGCGCCGCGGTCCGTGGCATCGACGGCCGGATGTACGCGGGCATCAACCTGTACCACTTCACCGGCGGCCCGTGCGCCGAGCTCGTCGCGCTCGGCCGCGCCCGCGCCGAGGGCGCCCGCGAGCTCACCACGATCGTGGCCGTCGGCAACGAAGGCCGCGGGGTCTACGGGCCCTGCGGCCGGGACCGCCAGATCCTCGTCGACTACCACCCGGGGATCCGCGTCATCCTCCCGTCGCCCGACGGCCCCGGCTCGGTCCTGGCCACCGACCTCCTGCCCGGCGCCTACCGCTGGAGCCCGAACCCGTAGCTCCGTACGAGGGGCATGAACAACTCGTCGACGATCGACCGGATGCGTTCGGGCGACGGCGCCTCGAGGTCCATGAGCAGGTCGTGGCGGACCAGATCGAACGGCAGATTGAGCACCGCGGCCGGGATGCGCTCGAGGTCGATCTCGCCCCGCTCGTGGGCCCGCTGGTAGATGGCGCGCCGATGCGGGAGCAACTGGTCGCCCATGACCCGGTCACGGGCCTGCGCAGGAGTCAGGCCTGTCCCGGCCAGCAGCCCTGAGAACGCGGCACCCGCGGCGATGGCGAAGAACCCGGCCAGCGACTCCCCAACAGCCGTGAGCCGAGCAAGCAGGTCGGTACGCAAGGCGCCGGTGTCGGGCACCTCGATCGGGTTGAGGTCGCGGTGGCGCTCGATCACGGCGAGTACGAGCTGGTCCTTGTTCGCCCAGCGGCGGTAGAGCACCGCCTCGCTGGTCCGGGCGCGGACCGCGACCGACTCCATGGTCAGACGCGCGTAGCCGGTCTCGGTCAGCTCGTCCCATCCGGCGGCGAGGAGCGCCTCCTCGAGCTCCTGGCCGTGCCGGCGACGGCGCACGGGTTCGCTGTCCACGCCTCCACGATAGAAAGGCTTTCCTTTCTTGGCAACCGGCCGTACGCTGTTGAGAAATGGATCCCTTTCTTACAGGGAGTTGAGACGATGACCGAACAGGTACTGATCGCGGGCGCCGGGCCGACCGGGCTGACGCTGGCCTGTGAGCTGGCGCGCCGTGGCGTGCCGTTCCGGCTGATCGAGGCCGCGCCCGGCCCGCAGCCCGGCTCGCGCGGCAAGGGCATCCAGCCCCGCACCCTCGAGGTGTTCGACGACCTCGGCATCGTCGACCGCGTGATCGCCAACGGCCGGCTCGCGATGCCGATCCGTTCGACCGGTCCCGACGGTCAGGTGCGGGTGAGCGGCACCGACACGCTCGGGGATCGCCCCGACATCCCGTACCCGGCGAGTCTGATCACTCCCGAATGGCGGATCGAGGAGGCGCTGCGGCTGCGGCTGGCGGACTTCGGCGGCGCGGTCGAGTTCGGTACGACGCTCAGCAGATTCGAGCAGTCGGACGACGGCGTGACCGCGGTGGTCCTCAAGGACGGTGAGGCCGAGACCATCACGGCCCAGTGGTTGGTCGGCTGCGACGGCGGCCATAGCGTCGTACGCAAGCAGGCCGGGATCGCCTTCGACGGCGAGACCCGGGACGCGGTCCGGATGGCCATCGCGGACGTCGCGGTCGACGGCCTGGACCGCGACGCGTGGCACATGTGGCGGCACGACGAGGGCCTCGTCACCCTCTGTCCGCTGCCCTCGACCGACCTCTTCCAGTACCAGGCGAGCATCGCGCCCGGCCAGGATCCCGATCTCGGCCTCGCCAACCTGCAGGCGATCCTGGAGCGCCGCAGTGGCCGTACGGATATCCGCCTGTCTTCGTCGGAGTGGACGTCGCTGTGGCGCGCCAACATCCGCATCGTCGACCGCTACCGCGAAGGCCGGGTCTTTCTCGCGGGCGATGCGGCGCACATCCATTCACCGGCCGGCGGGCAGGGGATGAACACCGGGATCCAGGACGCGCACAACCTCGGCTGGAAGCTCGCCGCGGCTTCCAACGGCGCCTCCCCTGCGTTGCTCGATACGTACGATGCCGAGCGCCGGCCGATCGGCGCCGGCGTACTCGCGCTCTCGAACGCGCGTCTCGCGCAGGCCGTCGAGACGAACAGCATCGCCGTCCGCCGCGACGCAACCACGATGCAGTTGGACATCGGCTATCGCGGGTCCGTCCTGGCACACGACGACCGCGACGAGACCGCGCCGCTCCGCGCCGGCGATCGGGCACCTGATGCGACCAAGCTGCTGACCGTGGACGGCGAACGCCGGCTCTTCGACCTGACTCGCGGCGGGCACTTCACGGTGCTGAACTTCGGGGCGGTGCCGGCGCTCGAAGACGGTCCGCAGACGTTCCAGGTCGTTGGGCACCCCAAGGGTCCGGGCGAGATCGCCGACACCGACGGCCAACTTGCCGACACCTACGGCGCGACCGATCGCACCCTCGTCCTGATCCGGCCCGACGGCTACATCGCGCTGATCTCCGATGCCGGTGACGTCTCGGCGCTCACCATCAGCCTGGCCGGCTTCAGAACGCGGGGATGATGTCCTTCCCGTACGACGCCAGCGTCTGCTCCTTGGCGTCGTGCTGGAGGTACAGGGCGAACTGGTCGACGCCGAGGTCCTTCAGCTCGGCCAGCCGGGCGAGATGGTTCTCCACGGGTCCGAGGATGCAGAAGCGGTCCACGACCTCGTCCGGTACGAAGTCCGTGTGGGTGTTCCCGGCGCGCCCGTGCTCGGCGTAGTCGTACCCCTTGCGCCCCTCGATGTAGTCGGTCAGGGCCTTGGGCACCGCGCCTGACGTGCCGTACCGAGCGACGATGTCCGCCACGTGGTTCCCGACCATGCCACCGAACCAGCGGGTCTGGTCGCGCTGGTGCGCCAGGTCGTCGCCGACGTACGCGGGCGCCGCCACGCAGAACTTGATCGCCATCGGATCGCGGCCCGCCTGCTCCGCGGCCCGGCGGACCGCGGTGATCATCCACTCGGCGATGTCCGGATCGGCGAGCTGGAGGATGTAGCCGTCGCCGACCTCGCCGGTGGCCTGGAGAGCTCGCGGGCCGTACGCCGCCACCCACACGTCGAGCGCACCGCCGTCGGCCCAGGCGAACTTCAGTTGCTGACCGCGATACTCGACGGTCTCGCCGCGGGCCAGCGCGCGCACCACCTCGACGCAGCGTTTCAGCTCGTCGATCGTGCCAGGCTTGGCGCCGAGCGTCCGCAGCGCCGAGTCGCCGCGGCCGATCCCGCAGATCGTCCGGTTGCCGAACATCTCATTCAGGGTGGCGAACTGGGACGCGATCACCGTCCAGTCGCGGGTCCCCGGGTTCGTCACCATCGGCCCGACGATCACCCGTTGCGTGGCCGCGAGGATCTGGCTGTAGATGACGAACGGCTCCTGCCAGAGCAGATGCGAGTCGAACGTCCACACGTACGAGAACCCGGCGTCCTCCGCCTGCCGGGCCAGCTCCACAACCGTGGACGCGGGCGGATCACACTGAAACACCACACCGAAGTCCACGTTCTCCCCCTAGGTTGGGTCTGATGGTCACACGCCGTCGCGAGCAGGTGCTCGGTGCGGTAGCTCGGCGCGCTGGAGTGAAGGCCTCGATGTGGTTTCATCGTGGCCTTTGCTCCAGGGCGGCGAGGTGCCGTGCCGAGTGCCGCGCAGTAGGCGTGTGACCATCAGACCCAACCTTCACATCAGATAAGACGACAGGCCGCGTTTGAGGAACTTGCCGCGTCCCTTGCGGCCCTGGTAGTTGCTGTCGGCCACGATCACCTCGCCGCGCGAGATCACCGTACCCACCCGGCCCTGGATCTCGACCCCTTCGTACGCCGAGTAGTCCATGTTCATGTGGTGCGTCGCGACCCCGATCCGCGTTGTCCCGTTCGGGTCGTAGACCACCAGATCCGCGTCCGAACCGGGTTGTACGATCCCTTTCTGCGGGTACAGGCCGAACATCCGGGCCGGCGTGGTCGCGATCGTCTCCACCCAGCGCTCCAGCGACAGCTTGCCGTCGGCAACACCTTGGTAGACCAGGTCGACGCGGTGCTCGACACCGCCGATCCCGTTCGGGATCTTGGAGAAGTCGCCGAGACCGAGCTCCTTCTGGTCCTTCATACAGAACGGGCAGTGGTCGGTCGACACGACCGCGAGCTCGTTGGTCCGCAGACCCTTCCACAGATCGCGCGCGTGCGACTCGTGCTTGCTGCGCAGCGGAGTCGAGCAGACCCACTTGGCGCCCTCGAACCCGGGCGCGCCGAGCTGGTCCTCGAGCGTGAGGTACAGGTACTGCGGGCAGGTCTCCGCGAACACGTTGCGACCCTCGTGCCGCGCGGCGGCGACCTTCTCGAGCGCCTGGCTCGCGGACAGGTGGACGATGTACAGCGGGCAGTCGCGCGCCACCTCGGCGAGCGCGATCGCGCGGTTCGTCGCCTCCGCCTCGAGCGCGGCCGGGCGGGTGATGCCGTGGTACAGCGGATCCGTCTGCCCGCGTTCGACCGCTTGCTGTACGAGAACGTCGATCGCGATCCCGTTCTCGGCGTGCATCATGATCATCGCGCCGTTCTCACGCGCGGTCTGCATCGCGCGGAGGATCTGCCCGTCGTCGGAGTAGAAGACGCCCGGGTAAGCCATGAACAGCTTGAAGCTCGTGATGCCCTCGTCGGCGACCAGCTGGTCCATCGCCTTCAGCGCATCGGTGTCGACCCCGCCGAGGATCATGTGGAACGCATAGTCGATGTGGCACTCGCCGTCGGCCTTCGCGTGCCAGGCGGCGAGCCCGTCCTGCACCACCTCGCCGGTGCGCTGGATCGCGAAGTCGATGATCGTGGTGGTGCCGCCGTACGCCGCGGCGCGGGTACCGGTGTCGAACGTGTCGCTGGCCGACGTACCGCCGAACGGCATCTCCATATGGGTGTGCGCGTCGATCCCGCCCGGGATCACGTACTTGCCCTCGGCATCGATCACCTGGTCGGCGGTGACCTGTGCCGTGAAGGACGGGTCGAGGAGCGCGACGATCTTCTCGCCGTCGACCAGCACGTCCGCCGCCCTGGTCCCGGTCGGTCCGACGACGGTTCCACCTTTGACGAGCAAAGTCATGCGCGGTCCCCTCTACGGTTTGGTCAGGTCTCCGTACGCATCAGGCCGGCGGTCGCGGTAGAACTGCCAGCGATCGCGAACGGTGTCGAGCAGGCCGAGGTCCAGGTCGCGGATGATCAGTTCCGGATCGTGGTCGTGCCCGACGTCGCCGACGAACTTCCCCTCCGGGTCGACGAAGTACGACGTACCGTAGAAGTCGTTGTCGCCGAACTCGGACTCGATGCCGACCCGGTTGATCGCGCCGATGAAATACTCGTTCGCGACCGCACTCGCGGGTTGTTCCAGCTTCCACAGGTACGCCGACAGCCCGCGACTCGTCGCCGACGGGTTGAACACGATCTTCGCGCCGGCCAGGCCGAGCGCCCGCCACCCCTCCGGAAAGTGCCGGTCGTAGCAGATGTAGACGCCGATCCGCCCGACCGCCGTGTCGAAGATCGGGTACCCGAGGTTGCCCGGCCGGAAGTAGAACTTCTCCCAGAACCCCTTCACCTGCGGGATATGGTTCTTCCGGTACTTCCCAAGGTAGGTGCCGTCGGCATCGATCACCGCAGCGGTGTTGTACAGCACGCCCGGCTGCTCCTGCTCGTACACCGGGAGCACCATCACCATCCCGAGCTCCTGCGCCAGCGCGGCGAACCGCTCGGTGGTAGGGCCTGGCACGGACTCGGCGTACTCGTAGTACTCGGCGTCTTGCTTCTGACAGAAGTACGGCCCGTAAAAGAGCTCCTGGAAACAGATGACCTTCGCCCCAGCCGCAGCCGCCTGCCGCGCGTAGTCCTCGTGCGCCTTGATCATGGACTCCTTGTCACCCGTCCACGACGTCTGCACCAAAGCCGCCCGCACAACCTCCGCCACAAGAACCTCCCCGATCGCCAAGCCCCCATGCTCCATCCGCCCCACCCCACCCGTCAACGGATACGGCGCCGGCGCAACCGAGTTCCAGCCGGCAACCGCCCAAAGACCCCCCCTCGTACTCCAACCCCGTCAACTCGAGCCAGGCGCCGTCCTCCTGCGCGACCATCCCGAGTACGGTGCTCCCGTCCGCCCGCAAGAAGTGCAGGTCCTCGGGCAACCACGGCCAGACCCAGTCGAACAGGTTGTCGGCCAAGCACGTCAGCACCTCAAGCGAGACGTCGTCAAGCCTGAAGAGGTACCGGTCCAGGGTCCCGTCGCCGTGTTCCCCTTGAACTCGTGCCGTTCGATGGTCTGACCCTTGACATCGGATACCGCCGCAGTCGCCGGGCTTCCGGTCGGTGGCAGCACCGTAGTGATGTCGCCGCCGTAGATCGTCGAGGTCGACCACTTCGGTTGCAGCATGCTCATGAACGTCGACTTCACGACGCGACCAGCACCGTCGTACTCGTTGAATGTCTGCGTGGGCACCGAGGCGTTCGGAACCGCGACCAGAGTGGCCGAAGGAGCTGACGAGTTCCAGATACCGCTGTTCGAGTAGGTCGCCAGACCGCGCGAGTCGTACCGCGTCTCGCTGATCGCCCGCCCACCGTCCGCTGCCGGCGACTGGTTCTGGCGATCCCGCAAACATCGAATCGAACAGTTCGTACGAGGTGATGTAGCCGTTCGCCTGGATGTTCAACTGATCCGTGCGGATCGTCGACGGGGTGGCTTTGGAGGTCTCCACCAGCACCGTGTGTAGGTCAGTGCTAACACCACCCGGACCAGGAGGGCACCCTAGTATTGGTGGGAGTTGACACCACCCTGGCGGGCGCGCAAGCGGAGCGAGTCCGAGCAGATCGAGCGGAGGGGGCGCATGTCGGCGACGAAGCTCCTGGTGCTCGGTATCGTGCACCTCTCCGGCGGCGCGCATGGATACCAGGTGCGGTCCGAACTGCAGAGCTGGCGTGCGGAGATTTGGGCCAAGATCAAGCCCGGCTCGATTTATCACGCACTGAAGAAGGCGGCGGCTGATGGCCTCCTTACCGAACACGCCGAGCCGGGCAACTTCGGGCCGGAGCGCGTTCTGTACCGCGTGACAGCTCGGGGACGTGACGAGATCGTCGAACTGGTCCGCGACGGTCTGCGGCGCACCCATGACCCGACCATGCTCGACGCGTCCATCGCCATGTTGCCCATGCTGACCAGGACAGATGCCATCGCGCACGTTGACGAGCGGGTCGCGCGCCTGGAAGCGGAGCTCGTAGAGCAGGCCAAGTGGCGGGAGAACCCGAACCCCGACATTCCCGAACACGTCCGCGATCAGGCCGAACTGTGGGCGGGACACGCACGCACCGAACTGGAGTGGGCGAAGAGCTTGAGCAAACGACTGTCTGAGGGCGCCTACACCATGGCCGATGATCCGGGTTCGTGGCGAACGGTCCCCGATCCCCTCAACATGCGCTTCTAGTCAACCTTTACTAGACCTTCCTCTTTGTGTACTTTGGCCAAGTACTCAAACTTGACTAGCGAACTCGATCCGTTCGCAACACCGAGAGAAGGACTCGAACCCATGGGAAAGCTCGCGATCGAGACGAGAGGGTTGAAGAAAAGCTTCGGCAAGACCCACGCGGTCGCCGGTGTGGACCTGGCCGTGAGCGCCGGGGGCGTGTACGGCGTGCTCGGTCCGAACGGGGCGGGCAAGACCACCACGATCCGCATGCTGGCCACGCTCCTGCGTCCCGATGCCGGAGAGGCGCAAGTGCTCGGCTACGACGTCGTGCGTGACGCCCGGGCGGTGCAGAGCAGGGTGGGCCTCACCGGGCAGTTCGCGTCGGTCGACGAGGACCTCACCGGGGTGGAGAACCTGGTGCTGCTCGCCAGGTTGCTCGGCTACTCACGCCGCCGAGGCAGGGAGCGGGCGGCCGACCTGCTCGACGCGTTCGGTCTTGCCGAGGCGGCCGACCGGCAGGTGAAGAAGTACTCCGGCGGGATGCGCAGGCGCATCGACATCGCGGCGAGCCTGGTCGTCACCCCCGAACTGATCTTCCTCGACGAGCCCACGACCGGGCTCGACCCGCGCAGCAGGAACCAGGTCTGGGAGATCGTCAGGGGCATGGTCGCCGAGGGCGCCACCGTGTTGCTGACCACGCAGTACCTCGACGAGGCCGACCAACTGGCCGACCGGATCGCGGTGATCGACCACGGGAAGGTGATCGCCGAGGGCTCGAGTGGCGAGCTCAAGGCATCGGTCGGTGCCGGCTCGCTGCACGTACGGCTACGTGCGCCCGAGCAGCGGGCCGAGGCCGAACGGGTCCTCGCCGGCGTCCTCGAGGTGCCGGCCGAGCCGTCCGCCGACCCGGCCGCGCTGTCCGCGCGGATCTCCGACCCCGAGCGGGTCGCCCGCGCCCTGGCCGAGCTGTCCCGCAGCGGCATCGACGTCACCGAGTTCGCGCTCGGTCAGCCGAGCCTGGACGAGGTGTTCCTCACCCTGACCGGACACGCCGCCGAGGAGGATGCCGCATGAATGCCACGACCGCGGAACAGGCGTCGGCGCCGGTCACAGGGGACGCGCTGCGCAGTGTGCTGTTGGCCGGCGAGCGGCCGTCGCGCCCCGGCCCGGTGCTCACCTCGCTGACGTTCGGCTGGCGCGCTTTGCTGAAGATCAAACACGTGCCCGAGCAGCTCGTCGACGTGACCATGTTCCCGATCATGTTCACGCTGATGTTCACCTACCTGTTCGGTGGCGCGCTCGCCGGGTCGACTCAGGAGTACCTGCAGTTCCTGCTGCCGGGCATCCTGGTGCAGGCGAACGTCATGATCACCATGAACACCGGCATAACGCTGAACACCGACATCCAGAAGGGGGTGTTCGACAGGTTCAGGTCACTTCCGGTGTGGCGACCGTCGCCGCTGGTCGGCGCCCTGCTCGGCGATGTGATGCGCTACTCGATCGGGTCGGCGATCGTGATCACGCTCGGACTGGTCCTAGGGTTCCGGCCGGAGGGTGGCGCCGTCGGCGTGGTGCTGTCGGTCGCGCTGCTGCTGGTGTTCTCGTTCTGCCTGTCGTGGCTGTGGACGATGCTCAGCCTGATCCTGCGCACGCCGAACTCGGTGGCGGGGGTCAGCATGATGGTGATGTTCCCGCTGACGTTCGTGAGCAACATCTTCGTGGACCCGAAGACGATGCCCGCGTGGATGCAGGCGGTCGTCGAGGTCAACCCGATCAGCCACCTGGCGACCGTGGTACGCGGCCTGATGGACGGCTCGGTACCCGCCGGGGAAATCGGCTGGGTGCTCGTCTCGTCCGTACTTCTCGTCGCGGTCTTCGGTCCCATCACCATGGTCCTCTACCGCAACAAGAAGTAGATGCCGCTACCGCGAGCACTTGGTCGAAATCAGCTCCGACAACCCGGCTCACTCGGCCAGGCGCTGAGACAAACCTCTCGAACGGAGAAGTGAGATGAACGAGATGGACTTTCGCGTGACATCAAACGATGGCACCACCATCGCCTACGACCGGAAGGGAAGCGGCCCGGCTGTCGTCCTGGTAGGCGGCGCGCTGGACGACGGAGCCGAGAACGCTCCCTTGGTACCTGCTCTCGCCGAGCACTTCACGGTCTACAACTATGCCCGTCGGGGACGCGGCGCGAGCGGCTTCACCGAGCCCTACGCCGTGGAAAGAGAGATCGAGGACCTGGATGCGTTGATCGCGGAGGCGGGTGGCTCGGCACACCTGTTCGGGGCGTCCTCTGGTGGCGCGCTGGCGCTGGAAGCCGCCGCGGCCGGGCCAGCCATCGACACGATCGCCGTGTGGGAGGTGCCCTACGCGGTCGGGGACGACATACGCCCGCGATTCGAGGAGTACATCGCGGACACCCGACGCGCCTTCGACGCCGGGCGAGACGAGGAGGTTCTCGAACTGTTCATGCGCCTGTCCGGCGCTTCCGACGACAACATCGCGGCCAGGAAAGCGGCAGGCAAGCAGACGTCGCATTGGGCGGATTCGGTCGCCCTCGCGCCCACGCTGGTCCACGACAGCGTCTTCCACAACCGCTACCAATTGCCGACCGATCGACTGGCAACGGTCACCCAACCGGTCCTGGTCACCACCGGAGGACCGATCACGGTCCCCTACATGGCAGGCCTGCCCTCGGACTTCTTCGACCGCGCAGCCGACGAGCTTGCAGACCTACTACCCCACGCTCAACGGGAGACCCTCGACGGGCCGGATCACGTCGTCGACCCACAGACCATCGGCCCACTGTTGCTACGGTTCTTCAGCAGCGAACACTGAGAGGCCCGCGAGGTGGTGCGGGAAGACCGATTAGGCACCGCGCAAGCAGATCTTCGTCGCGCCAGGGACACGGGGCGGACAGGTGGTGCCGAGGTTGATGTCGTCGGCGGCATCACAGGCCTGATCCTGGGCGTGCTCGTCACCAACGTCTTCCTCGCCACGCAAGGCCGGGCCGTCGTACTGACCTGGGCTTCAGTGGGACTCGACCTGGCCTACTCGCGGCTCATCGGCTCCGTCGTCGGTCGACTGGCTGCGCTCGGACCTCGACGCGCCGCGGAAGCAGCGACACACGGCGAAGCGGATCTTCGATCGACTGCTTGACGAACATGACGGGCCGGGGTGGTGTCGTACTGGATGGTCCGCGAGTACGTCGCCACCCGACGCCGTGAGATTCGCGTCGAGGTCGGACGGGAACCTGCCAACGCGTTCATCCCACAAGAGCACCTCCCGGGCCGCGAGGCCGAGGTTGACTTCGGCGACGTCGCCATCCGCCTGTGCGGCGAGCTCGTAACCTGCGCGCTGTTCAGCCTTCGGCTCTCCCTGCTCGGGCAAGGCCGTGCACAGGGTCAGTGCCTCGGCTGGGCAGGAAGCCTTCTTCGAGGGTCACGTCCACGCCTTCAACGTGCTCGGCGGGGTGCCGACCGGGAAGATCCGCTACGACAACCTCAAGGCCGCCGTCGCGAGCGTGATCGGGTTCTCCCGCCAGCGGGTCGAGGCCGACAGGTGGACCGCCGTCCGTTCCCACTACGGCATCGACGCCTTCTATTGCCAGCCCGGAATCCAAGGTGCGCACGAGAAGGGTGGCGTCGAGGGGCAGATCGGCTGGTTCCGACGCAACCACCTCGTCCCTATCCCCGAGGTCGACTCCCTAGACGAGCTCAACGCTATGGTCGACGCCTGGGACGAAGCCGACGATGCCCGGCGGATCGGGTCCCGCGCCCGCACGGTCGGGGAACACATCGCCACCGAACAGCCACTCCTCGCGCCCCTTCCGACCGAGCCGTTCGAGACCGGCCGCTGGTTCACCCCGCGCGTGGACCGGTACGCCCAGGTCACGGTCCGGATGAACAAGTACTCCGTGCCCGCGCGCATGGTCGGCCGTCAAGCCCGGGTGCTCCTGAACGCCAGCGACCTGGTCGTGTTCGACGGCAGGACCGAGATCGCCCGCCACCAACGGCTCATGACCAAGGGCTCGACCCGGGTCGACCTGGACCACTATCTCGAGGTCCTCCTCCGCAAACCGGGCGCGCTACCCGGTGCGAAAGCGCTGGAGCAGGCCAGGGCATCCGGGCGGTTCACGCCCGTTCACGACGCCTGGTGGGCCGCGGCCTGCGAGGCCCACGATGACGCCGACGGCACCCGTGCCCTCATTGAGGTCCTCATGCTGCACCGGCACCTTCCACACGACCACGTCGTCGCCGGACTCGCGGCGGCGCTGCGTGCGGGCGCGCTCACCGCGGACGCTGTCGCATTGGAAGCGCGCAAGCACAACGACACAGCAGATGGCGGAGCCGACGACACGACAGCGGACCACCAGTCCCTGATGAGCGGCGACAGGGCACGCGGAGAAGGCGAGATCCCTGCCGTGCGATCGCTGACCGAGCGCCGGCTCCGCGCCCACATCCCGGCCGACACTCGGCCGCTGCCGAGCGTGGAGAAGTACGACCAGCTGTTGGCCAGCCGACCGACCGGGCAGGGCGTGAGCGGATGTCTTACCGCGGGTTCCTCGCCGAACTATTGCTTGCCGAGTGCGACGATCGCGCCCGACGCCGGTCCGAACGCCGGATCAAGGCCGCCAAGTTCCCCCGCGAGAAGTCCCTGCGGGCCTTCGACTTCGACGCCAACTCCAACATCGATGCCGCCGTGATGCACACCCTCGCCAAGTGCGAATGGGTCCAGAAGGGACAGCCGCTGTGTCTGATCGGGGATTCCGGCGCCGGCAAGTCCCATCTGCTGATCGCACTCGGCACCGAGGCCGCCATGGCCGGCAACCGGGTCAAGTACACCCTGGCGACCCAGCTTGCCAACGAGCTCGTCGAGGCCGCCGGCGGTGTCAGAACTCGCCAACAAGCGGTGTCGGACGAAACCTCCGTAGCCAACGGGGCCGTGTTCGAGATCGTGTAGGTGTACTTGGTGTTGGCGAGCTTGGTCGACGCAGGCGCCTGGCTCGGCAGCCACACCCCGGTCAGCCGGCCGAGAGCGTCGTACGCCAGCTCAGTGACTTTGCCGTTCACGTCGGTCGTCTTCGCCGGAACGCCCCACTCGGGCCGGTACGTCGTCGTTGTCGTGAAGTTCACGGGTGTGCCGCTGTAGTTGTTGACCGTCGGCTGCTTGACCACCAGTTGGGTCAGCGGCCCGGTGGCCGCCGGTGTGTAGGTGCTGGTGGGGCGTCCGGGCGCAAGATGTGCTCGTCGTCGGTCGATAGGCTTTGGCGGTGGCCGGCGGGTGGGAGCGAGCGCAGTTGGTTGCGGATGGGTTTTGGCACGTCGTTGTCGAGATTGCTTCTTATGACGGGCCGCGAGCTGGGCTTGTTGATGGGGGCGGGGTTTTGTACTACTTCGACTGTCCCAGGTGGGCGGTGGATGAGTACTTGGTGTGGCCTGCGCCGGTGGAGGCTGTTGCGCTCGAGCGGGAAGGCTGGGAGATCTTCGTACGGTGGAACCAGGCGTACGAGACCGCGCCGCGATCAGCGGGTCCACATCCTGGGGATGGTGGCGTCGACGCGCGGTACGACGAGCTCGAGGGTTTGCTCGTCCCGTATCGGCAGGCGCCTGCCGGGGCGCGGCGGGTGGTAGCCGAGTGGCGGCTCGATGACGGGCAGCGCTATCGGGTGGACGGGACCGACTGTTGGGTTCGGTGGGCCTTTACAGGGTGAGGGTTCGGGGCGGCTCTTCGATGACGCGGCCGCCTACTGTGGCGTGGGTTGGCGGGTGGTGGGTGGTGTGGAGGTGGGAGCCGGTGCCTTGGATGACTAGTAGGTCCCGGGCTAGGCGGGCGGTCAGTTGGGTTACGGCGGAGCCGGTGGCTTCGTCTTCTTCTACGTTCATGGCGGGGGCGAAGGCTCGGGCTCGGATGGTGCCGGTGGGCTCGTCTTGCCAGGACCAGAGGAAGGTGTGGCCGGCGGAGTAGGACGCCGGTGAGGCGGCGAGGACCTCGACGGGGGTGGCCAGTTGGCGCCAGTCCCAGTCGCTGCCCCAGGTCGTGTCGGCTCGGACGGCGTACAGGTCGCCGGAGCGGGTGACCGGGATGGGGCCGGCGGGGACGTGGAGGGTGTCGACGGGGTGGCCGTGGGTGTGGAGCCAGGCGGCCGCGCCGACGGTGGGGTGGCCGGCGAAGGACATCTCGCCCGTGGCTGAGTAGATACGGAGCGTGCCGGTGGCGGCGTCGTCGACGTACACGGTCTCGCTGTAGCCGAGCGCCGCGGCCACGCGCAGACGGTCGGCCTCGGCGACCAGGGAGCCGTCGACGATGCCCAACGGGTTGCCGAACCGGCCGTCGGGGTCGGTGAAGACCCTGACGACCTCGACCGGGATGTCGGTCAATGCAGGAGCTACAGAACGGCGATCGCTGCGACGACGGCGACCAGGATGACCGCGGCACCGATGATCGCGAGCATCCGCCCGTTCAGCTTCGGTTCGGCCTTGGTCTCGGTCTGGCCCTCGTTGACGAAGGCGCGGAACATCTGGGTGTTCGCGCCCGGATCCTGCTCGTTCTCCACGTTCTGCGGGACGTTCTGTTCAGCCATGGACCCAGACCCTACCTGCCGCCGGTCCGCGGCAAGCAGCCCGCCCGCCGAAGCCTCACACAGACCTGATGTACCATTTGGTACATGCGCTTCGATCACTCAACCACGATCCAGGCCCCGCCAGAGCGGGTCTGGGAGGTATTCAGCAACGTCGAGCGGTGGCCCGACTGGACCCCGACCGTCGATTCCGTCGAGCGGCTGGACGACGGCCGCCTGCATCTCGGCGCCCGGACCCGGATCCGCCAGCCCAAGCTGGCGGTCGCCGTCTGGGAGGTGACCAAGTTCGAGGACGGCCAGTACTTCGAATGGGTCTCCACTGCACCGGGCATGCGGACGACCGGCGGCCACCGCGTGATCAGTACGCCGGACGGCACGGTCGCGACCGCGACGATCATCCAGGAGGGTCCGCTCGCCTGGCTGCTCGGCAGGCTGTACGCCGGCCTGACGAGGAACTACATCGCCACCGAGACCGAGAAGCTGAAGGAAGTCAGTGAGTCGCGACAGTCTGCTGGCTGACGCGGTCGAACACTTCGCGAAGAACGGGATCGGGGACGCGAGCCTGCGTACCATCGCGACCTCGATCGGTACCAGTCACCGGATGCTGATCTACCACTTCGGCTCGCGGGAAGGTCTGCTCGCCGAGGTGGTACGCACGGTCGAGCAGCAGGAACGTGATCTGCTGACCGGCCTGTCGGATCTTCCCGTCGAGGAGCAGAACGAGGTGTTCTGGCGCCGCGTGACCGAGGCGGCCCTCATCTACGGCCCACTGTTCTTCGAGCTCAGCGCGCACGCGATGCAGGACCTGCCGCACACCGAGTCGCTCAAGGCGGACCTGATCAACGTCTGGCTGCCGCCGCTGATCGACCTGTGTGTTCGCGCAGGCGTGCCGGCTGATCAGGCGCCGACGTACGCACGCCTCGGTCTGGCAGCATCCCGCGGCCTGCTGTTCGACCTGTTGCTGACCGGCGATCACGCGAGCGTCGAAGAGGCGACCGCGCTGCTCTACCGGCTGTTCACGCTCCCGGCTCAGTAGGCATCTCGACCCGGCCCGCGACGATCGGCAACCGCGAGTCGCGCAGTACGGCGACGAACGCGAACGGCCGGTCGAATGTGACCTCGAGCCGCCGCTGCTGACGGGTCACCATCGCGGCCCGGGTCATCGCCATCGCAGTGACCGCCGCGGCCTCGAACCCGGTCGCGAAGAACCGCGCCAGCACCCGCTGCTTGGCCTGGTCGATCCGCAGCGGCGTCGGACTGAGTGCGCTGAAATGCCCGCGGGCCCCCGGATTCGACGACACAGCGGTCAGCCCGAACAGCTCCCGCGACTGCAGCAGATCGTGCTCGACGTCGATGCTGAACGACGGCACCGACAACTTCACGTCCGGTCTCGCCGCCGTCGTACGCCCGATCCGCACCCCAGGCGCCGCATCCCAACCCGCGTCGCCCCGCTCGATCAGCGCACTACCCGGCACACCCCCGGTGGGGTCGGCCGCGGCGTCCAGCAGACCGGCGAGTACGTCGGCGTTCGGCGTCTCGGGCTGCCCGATCCCGAGCAGTACGTCGACGTCGGCGTCGCCGGCCACCGTGACAACGGTCAGCCACGCAGCGGACGGGTGGTCGTACCGGCGTACGGAATCGAGGTCGGTGTCCGCGCGGTCCAGCCAATGCCACGAGCCTGCCCACGGACCGTCGGGCACCCGCCGGATCTGCTCGGCGAACGGGTGCACCCACCGCGTGCGGAGCAGGATCGCCGAGGCCAGCAGCAGGTCGACGCCGCCGTCCAGGTCGGCCGGCATCTCGCGGATCAGGTCGTCAGTGTGTTCGGCGGCCCAGGCGTCGAGCTTGGGTTTGTCGACGGCGGCATTGCCGGTCAGCATCCCGACGAGCGGCGCGGGCATCACGCTGTCGAACGTCTCGGCGAGCTTGAGCTGCTCGTCCACCCAGACGCCGAGCGCCGCGTGCAGGTCAGCGGATTCCTCGATCGCCTCGATCAGCCGGACGGCGTCGGTCGCGCCGGTCGACGGGTCCACGCCGGCCGCGGCAGCGAGCTCCGAACGGCCGGGCTCGTCGGCGCCGGTCGCGAGCAGCGCGAGCAGTGGCCAGAGCCCAAGACCCGCCACCACGGTGTTCTCCGCCGGCAGCGCACGGGCCCAGCGGCTGGTGAGTTCGTTGACTGCACGCACCACGTCGGCATCCATACCCCCACACTGCCACGCCTGTACCGCCACGCAGGCAGAAGTGGCCTTTTGGGGCGGTTCGAGGGCCGAAACCAGGGGTTCTGCCTGCGTAGCGATCCAACGCCAGGCCTGCATTCGACGCTGATTTTCATTTCCAGCGATTCTCTGCCAGCATTCCGGCCATGACGACGGTCAAGGACGAGTCGACCGGGTCCTCGGTGGCGTTCACCGCGACCCTGGTGCTGCTGGTCGGTGCGGCGTTGTTCGGGCGGCGGCTGTTCGCCGACTGGTTCGCCGGCGACGGGATCCGGACCTGGGCGACGATGTTCGTCGGCGTGACCGTGCAGGCGGTGCCGTTCCTGGTGCTCGGCGTACTGCTGTCGGCTGCGCTGACCGCGTTCGTCCCGGCGTCGTTCTTCGCGAAAGCGCTTCCGAAACACCCGGCCCTCGCCGTGCCGGTCGCGAGCGCGTCCGGTGTCGTGCTGCCGGGCTGTGAGTGTGCGTCCGTCCCGGTCTCGGCCGCCTTGATGAACCGCGGAGTCACGCCGGCTGCCGCGATCGCGTTCCTGCTGTCCGCGCCCGCCATCAACCCGGTCGTGCTGGCGTCGACCGCGGTCGCGTTCCCGGGCCAGCCGAAGGTGGTGGTCGCGCGGGCGGTGACGTCGCTCGCGGTGTCGATGATTCTCGGCTGGTTGTGGTTGCTGACCGGCAAGGGCGGCTCGTGGCTGAAGACGCCGAAGAACCGGCACGCGCACGACGACGGCAAGCTCGAGATGTTCCGGTCCGCGATGCTGCACGACTTCCTGCATGCCGGCGGCTTCCTGGTGATCGGTGCGGCGGCCGCAGCGACGCTGAACGTCGTGGTCCCGCGGACCTGGCTCGATCACGTCGCCGGGAATCTGCTGCTCTCGGTGGTGATCCTAGGGCTGCTCGCCGTACTGCTGGCGATCTGTTCCGAGGCGGACGCGTTCGTGGCGGCGAGTCTCTCGCAGTTCTCGCTGACCGCGCGACTGGCGTTCATGGTGGTCGGGCCGATCGTCGACGTGAAGCTGATCGCCTTGCAGACCGGGACGTTCGGGCCGAAGTTCGCGGTTCGGTTCGCGCCGGCGACGTTCGTCGTCGCACTGCTGGCCAGTCTGCTCGTCGGGTGGTGGTTGCTGTGAAGCGCAGCGTTGCTGGGCTGGTGGTGGTGTTCGTCGGGGCTGCAGTCGTGCAACTCGCGACCTCGGGGACGTACTTGCGGTACGTGAAGCCCGGCATGCGCTGGATGCTGCTCGCCGCGGGGCTGATCCTGATCGCGCTCGCGGTCGCTGACGTGTTCGCGCGGAACCGGCAGACCCATGACCACGGCCTCCCGCGCGCCGCGTGGCTGCTGCTCGTCCCGGTCTTCGCGTTGCTCGTCGTGGATCCACCCGCGCTCGGGGCGGACGCGGCGCAACGACAATCACCAGTCGCAGCGAAGCCCACGCGACCAGTCCAGCCTGTCGAGCCGCAGGGCAAGGCCTTCTGGCAGGGCGACCACGACTACGGCCCGAAGAAGCTCGCCGTGCGCGACTACTCGGTCTGGGCGGTGTGGGAGAAGGAGACGATGAAGGGCCGGTCGTTCCAGCTCACCGGCTTCGTCACCCCCGCCAAGAACGGCGTCTGGTACGTCACGCGCATCGGCCTGACGTGCTGTGTCGCCGACGGCACGGCCTTCATGGTCGAGGCCCGCGGACACCCCGCGCCGCCCAAGAACCAATGGGTCACCGTCACCGGAACGTGGGCCGAACCAACGAGACAGGTCGACGGCGACGTCGCCGCCCTCACCGTCGAATCGGTCGAGCCGGCAACCACACCAGCCAATCCCTACGAATAGTTGACCCAACCGGCGACGACCGGGATGTCGGTTGGGCGGTGGATGGCGACGAAGCCGAATGGTCGGTCGAGCGTGACCAGCAACGCCTTCGCGCTCATCGTCGGGACGGCTCCGGCGGGAGCGGCCATCGCGGTGACGGCGGCCGCCTCGAACCCGGTCGCCGAGAACCGTGCCAGTACGGCCTGCCGTGCCTGCCCGATCGCCAGCGGCTGCGCACTCAGCCCGGGGAAATGCCCACACGTCGTGTCCGACGCCGCACTCAACCCGAACACCTCCGGGTGCTCCAGCAGATCATGCTCCGCGTCGATCTCGAAGTGCGGCATCGACAAGACAACGCCCGGAAACGACGACTCGATGAACTGAACGCCCGGCGCGGACTGCTCCGCCGCGAGCACCTCGGCACCACTCGTTCCGGCGTCATCGAGCGCAAGCGCCGCCCCCAGCACCGCTGCCCGCCCGTCGTCACCAATCGCGAGCCGTACGTCGAACTCCCCGACCCCACGCACGGTCACCACGGTCAACGGACCCGCCGCAGTCTCGTACACCCGCAGACTGTCGAGGTCGGCGTCCGTACGCCCCAACCACCGCCGCCCGTCGCGCGGGTACTCCGAGAACGGCAGCTCCCACTCGGTCCGCAACGCCAGCGCCGAGGCCAGCACGAGCAGTACGTCCGGGTCGAGCTCGACCGGCATCCGCCGCAGCAGACCGTCGGTCCGCTCGACCACCCAGGCATCCAGCGCGGCCTGATCGGTCAGAGTCCCGCGGATCTCAGGCGGCAGGAAGCGGTCCACGCCTGCTTCCAGCTCGATCTCCGGCCGCGTCCACAGCCCGAGCGCCATCCGGAGCCCAGGTGCCTGCAGCAGACCGCCGTACCGCCCGCCGGAGGCCTCGGCCAGCTCGGTGTGCGCAGGCTCGTCCGCGACCTCGGCCAGCATCGCGAGCAGCGGCTGGACTCCGAGACCCGAGATCACAGTGCTGTCCTCGCCGGGCAGTTCGGCGATCCATCGTGCGGTCAGGCGACCGACTTGCAGAGCATCCACCCACCCATCCTCGCGCATCCAAGCGCACCCTCGCCGACAATTCAGGCGGCTGAGACCAGGTCATTCGACTTTGCGGTCCGCGGGGCGCGGCGGCGGATGATCGTGCAGGCCATGCCGCCGATCACCAGTACGGAGGCGATCGCCTGCTGCAGTCCGACGGCCTCGCCGCGCAGCACCCACGCCGCGGACATGCCGACGACCGGTACGAGCAGCGAGAACGGTGCGACCGTACTGGCGTCGTACTGACGCAGCAGGTAACCCCAGATGCCGAAACCGAACAGCGTGGCGGCGAACGCGAGGTACGCGATCGCGCCGATGCCGCTCAGGTGGATGTCGCGGAGCGCGTCGACGTCGGCCTGCATGCCCTCGGTGAGGAGCGAGAGGAAGGTCAGCGGTACGACGGCCACCGCGCTGGCCCACACCATGAAGCGCAGCGTGTCCGGCGGCTTCGCGTACCGGGTGATCGTGTTCGACACGCCCCAGAATCCGGCGGCGACAATCACCAGCACCAGCGCACCGACGGGCGCCGACAGCTTGCGGTCCAGGACGATCAGGGCGATCCCGACGCACGCGATCAGGATGCCCGCGAGCTGCGCCGGCCGCGGGCGTTCCCGCAGGATGCCGATCGCGAACAGGACCGTGAAGATCACCTGACTCTGCAGCACGAGCGACGACAAGCCGGCCGGTACGCCATGGTCCATGGCGATGAACAGCAGCCCGAACTTCGCCACACCGAGTGCGAGGCCGACGCCGATCACGTACCGCCAGGCGACCCGTGGCTTGCCGAGCACGAAGATCGCCGGAACGGCCGCGAAGAAGAACCGCAGCGCGGACAGCAGCAGCGGCGGAACGCCTTCCAGCCCGACCTCGATGATGACGAAGTTGATGCCCCAGACAACGACGACGGCGAGCGCGAGGAGCAGGTCACGAGGCTTCATACGGTCAAGTGTCGGCGGGCGTACACTTAAGGACCAGCACTGATTGCTACCGCTATCGATGTAGGAGTGCTAAATGATGGATCTCGGCCGGCTGCGCGCACTGCACGCCGTCGCCCAGTACGGATCGGTCAACCGCGCCGCCGAGGTGCTCGGCTACACGCCGTCCGCGGTGTCGCAGCAGCTGGCGAAGCTGGAGCGCGAGACGCGGACCACGCTGGTCGAGCGGCAGGGGCGCGGGATCGTGCTGACCGACGCGGCGCAGCAGTTGGCGACGACCGCGGCGCGCATCCTCGAGCTGGTCGAGGACGCCGAGCTGACGCTGGAGGAGCAACGCGGCAAGGCGATCGGGACGCTCAGCATCGCGGCCTTCCCGACCGCGGCGCGCGGGCTGCTGCCGCCGGCGCTGGCCCGGCTGATCGACGGTCAACCGGGACTGGATGTGCGAGTTCTGGAGACGGATCCTTTCGAGGGCGTGGCCGGTGTGAGTCGCGGCGAGATCGACATCGCCATCGTCCACGACTGGCACAACACCCCGCTCGGCGTCTCCGAGGACCTGTCCCGGGTGAAGCTCGGTGTCGATCCGGCCGACGTACTGGTGCCGGCGACGCATCGCCTGGCCGGTAAGGAGTTCGTCCGCGCCGAGGACCTGGTCGGCGAGCGCTGGATCTGCCAGCCCGCCGGGTCGATCTGCCACGAGTGGCTGATCCGGACGATGCGCCGCGCGGGCGTCGAGCCGGACGTCGCGTACTCCGTCGCGGAGTACCAGACGCAGCTCTCGATGCTTGCCCGCGGCATCGGTATCGGCCTGCTCCCCCGGCTCGGCCGCGGACCCGTACCCGATGGTGTGACGGTCGTGCCGCTGCAGCCCGCTCCGAGCCGCCGGCTGTACGCGGTGTGGCGGACGACCACGTCCCGTCGCCCGGCGATCAGCGTCACGCTCGCCACCCTGAAAGCCGCCTGGCCGGACCGCGACACCGCCTGAAGTGCCCTAGTCCAGGGTCCGGGCTGCTCGGCACGCGGGACGGGTCGGCGCCTCGACGATCTTCCGGAGTTTGACCTCGGTCTCGTCGTCGAGCGCGGTGTAGACGGTCGCCCGGAGCGGCCCGAGCTGCGACAGCCACAGGTTGATCGGCTCGATCCGGAGCAGGCCGAAGCCGTCGACGTCCAGCAGCTTCGTCCGGGTGCTCGGTGAGTCCACGTCGTACCGCTCCCAGAGCTCCGCGAAGTACGGCGAGTTGCTGAGCAGCCCGTGGATCAGGTCCTGCCAGAGCGCGTCCCCCAGGTGCTCCGCGGACGCGGACCGGAACGCGGCAACCATGTGGTGCTTGGCCTTCTCGTCGTCGACCATGCTGCACTGCCAGGCATCCGACACGAAGTGCGCCCAGAGCAGGTTGCGCTCCTCGACCGGCACCTGGTTGAGGTCGATGATCACCTTGCAGTACGCCTCGTTGAACGCGAGCATGTCGTACCGCTCGTTCAGCACCACGGCCGGGTACGGCGAGACCGCGTCGAGCGTCTTCTGCACCGACGGGGGCAGCGCCGAGCAGACGCTCTGCGTCGGGCCGAACCGTATCCCGGCCAGGCGGTACAGGTGATTGCGCTCCTGCCGGTCGAACCGCAGCGCCGTCGCGATCGCGTCCAGGACCTGCGTGGAAACGTTGATGTCGCGGCCCTGCTCGAGCCACGTGTACCAGGTGACACCGACGCCCGCGAGCAGCGCGACCTCTTCGCGCCGCAGCCCCGGCGTCCGGCGGCGACCGCCCGGAGCGAAGCCGACCTCGTCCGGCCGGATGCGTTCGCGGCGGCTGCGCAGGAAGACGCCGAGCTCGCGGCGCTGCGCCGTCACCGTACTGTCGGTGGCCTCTGAGACAGTGGTCATGGTTCCATGATGGACACCAGGTCAACCGGGTGCCAGGTGCTGTCAGTAATAGGATAACCAGGCTCTCACCACCAGGCTCGCCACGCGTTCACGCTGGTCGCATGACAGACCAGCTCCAAGCCACCACCCTCCCGGCCGCCGCCCGGTCACGCGCCGCGGCAGGGCTCGGCCCGGTGGCCCTCTCCAGCCTTCTCTTCGGTGCCCTCCTGCCGGCGCTGTCCTTCTTCATGATCAACGTGTCCCTGCCCGCGATCGCCAAGGACCTGCGCGCCGATGCGGGCCAACTGCAACTCGTCGTCGGCGGTTACGGCATCGCCGTCGCGACGCTGCTCGTCGTCGGCGGCCGGCTCGGCGACAGCTTCGGCCGCCGCCGGCTGTTCCTGATCGGGCTCGCCGGCTTCACCGTCACGGCGCTGATCTGCGCGATCGCGCCCACGATCGGTGTCCTGCTCGCGGCGCGAATCGTCCAGGGCATCTCCGGTGCCGCCGTCACGCCGCAGGTGCTGGCGTCGATCACCAGCCTGCTGACCGGTGAACACCGGACCCGCGCGATGGCCTGGTTCGGTGTTGCGAACGGCATCGCGGCTGCGCTCGGCCAGATCCTCGGCGGGATCCTCATCGAGGCGAACTTGTTCGGGCTCGGCTGGCGCGCGGTGTTCCTGATCTTCGTCCCGGTCGGCATCATCGCGATCGTGGCGGCGCTTCGTGTCGTACCGGAGAGCAAAGCGGACCAGGTACATCGCGTCGACATCGTTGGCGCCGTACTGCTCGCCATCACTCTCGTACTGCTGCTCCTGCCGCTGACGGAAGGCAGGCCGCTCGGCTGGCCGCTCTGGACGTGGCTGAGCCTCGCTGCCGTCATCCCTGCGACCGCAGGTCTCGCACTGCACCAGCACCGAGCTGAACGTTCAGGGCATGCCCCGCTGATTCCCCCGACGGTACTGCGACTGCGGGCTATGCGGATCGGCCTGCTGCTGGCGGTCGGGTTCTTCACCACCTTTGGCGGCTTCATGTTCTGCTTCGCGCTCGCGACGCAGGGCGAGGCGCACATGTCCCCACTGGAAGGCGGGCTGAGCCTGCTCCCGTTCGCAGTCGGGTTCCTGATCACCTCGATCTACGGTCCGCCACTGCAGCAGCGGTACGGGGCAGGCCTCATCCTGCGCGGCTGGATCATCCAGGCCATCGGGTACGCCCTGCTCGCAGCCGTCGCGCTGGCCTTGTGGCCGCACGTCAACCCACTCAGCATCGGCGCACCACTGCTGGTGGCGGGTATCGGCTCCGGACTGGTCATGGTGCCGCTCATCGGCGTTGTGGTGGGTCAGGTGCCGCCAGCTCAGGCAGGTATGGGTAGCGGCATCCTGCTCACCACCCAGCAGACCTGTCTCGCACTAGGAGCCGCCACCGTCGGTACGGTCTACCTGTCCCTCGCCGGCACCTCCTGGGGCCAGGGCGGTGCACTTGCTGCTGTAGCGCTGGCCATCACGGTCATCTCGCTGCTCATGACGCCTGTGACTCACCAGCTGCGGACGTCGGCTACCAGTGCGGCGGGCGCGTAAGCCCTGCGGGAATTCGCGTGGCTCCGTCCCCCTGGGCCGCATTGAGTTGAGATTGGGTGAGGAAGAGGGCGCCGGTCAGGTCGGCGCCCTTCAGGTTCGCGTCCCGGAGATCGGCGCCGATCAGGTCCGCCTGGCGCAGGTCGGCCTCGCGGAGGTCGGCGCCGATCAGATAGGCACCACGGAGGTTGGCCTGCGCGAGATCCGCTCGGCGGAGACGGGCACCGATCAGATCCGCGCCGCGGCGCTCCTTCTTCTTCGGCTGCTTGCCGCGGACGAGCAGGCTGGTCTCGAGCAGCACCTCGTTGACGATCGCCCGCTCGGCCACCACATCGACGGCGGTGAGATCCGGCGTACGGCTGACGCTCTCGACCCGATCAAGCGCTGATTGCGCTTTCGCGTTGTGTTCAAGGGCTTCCGCGAGGTACCAGAGCAGCTCGTGGAGTTGGCGCAGGATCGGCAACGCGGCGTACATCTCCGGACCGGGTTGCTTCAGTCGCCTGGACAGCTCCTGGCCCGCGCCGAAGCAGTCGTAGACGGTGCAGCCCGGGAAGCCGCTGACGCGCAGCCGGCTGTGGATCGTGCAGCGGTGGTCGTCGCTCAGGTTCGGGCAGGCTTCGCCGGCCGGCTTGTCGATCGCGAAGTCCGCCGACCTGCTGAAGGTCAGCGCGATACAGCACAGGCCGAAGCAGTTACCGCAGTCGGCCTGCAGATCCGTTCGGCTCGGCTCAGTTCTGCTCGGCAACAGTCTGGCCGGTCCGGCGCCAGCGAATGCCGGCCTCGATGAAGTCGTCGATCTCGCCGTCGAAGACCCCGGATGTGTTCCCGGACTCGTACTGCGTCCGCAGGTCCTTCACCATCTGGTACGGGTGCAGGACGTACGACCGCATCTGGTCTCCCCACGAGCCGGCCACGTCGCCACGCAGCGCGTCCAGCTGCGCGCGCTCTTCGGCCTTCTTCAGCGCGAGGAGCTTGGCCTTCAGGATGACCATGGCACTGGCCTTGTTCTGCAGCTGGGACTTCTCGTTCTGGCAGGAGACCACAGTGCCGGTCGGGAGGTGCGTGATCCGGACCGCGGAGTCGGTGGTGTTGACGCTCTGCCCACCCGGACCGGACGATCGGTACACGTCGATCCGCAGCTCTTCTTCCGGTACGTCGATCTCGTCGGTCTGCTCGAGCACCGGGACCACCTCGACCGCAGCGAACGAGGTCTGCCGGCGCCCCTGGTTGTCGAACGGCGAGATCCGCACCAGGCGGTGGGTTCCCGACTCGACGCTGAGCGTTCCGTACGCGTACGGAGCCTTGACTGCGAACGTCGTCGACTTGATCCCGGCCTCTTCGGCGTAGGACGTGTCGTAGACGTCGGTCGGGTAGCCGTGACGCTCGGCGTAGCGCAAGTACATCCGCTGGAGCATCTCGGCGAAGTCCGCGGCGTCGACACCGCCCGCACCGGAGCGGATCGTCACCAGCGCCTCGCGCTCGTCGTACTCACCGGACAGCAGCGTGCGGACCTCGAGGGACTGGATCGACTTGGCGACCGAGCCCAGCTCCTTCTCGGCCTCGGCCAGGCTGTCCGCGTCGTTCTCCTCGCGGCCCAGCTCGACCAGCGCACCGACGTCGTCGAGCCGGCTGCGCAGGTTCGTCACCCGCTCGACGTCGGCCTGCAGGCTGGACAGCCGCGACGTCACCTTCTGCGCGTTCGCCTGGTCGTCCCAGAGATCGGGCGCAGCGACCTGCTCGCCGAGGTCGTCGATCTCCTTGCGCAACGCAGGAAGATCGAGCACTTTCTCGATCGAGGTCATCGTCGCGTCGAGCTGCTTCAGCTCCGCGTCAAAATCCAGTCCAGCCACAACTAAGCAGCTTAGCTCAGGCGAGTCCGCGACGAAGAACGGCAAAGACTTCGGCCACTGCTGCCTCCAACTCGCGCTGAGCCTCTGCGAGCTCCGCGGGCGACGCGTCGTCGGGCAGGACGGCCATCAGCTTCTCCTCTAGCACCTTCTGCGCGGCGGCGTACAGGGCCGCGGTCAGCCGGTTGCGGAGGTGGTCCGGCGTCCGTTCGTCGAGCGCCTCGGTCAGCGATCGCTCCAACTCCTCGGCGGTGAGCCGGCGCCTGGCCAGCAGCGCCGGGCTGCCCTCGATCGTACGAACGAACTGCTTCCAGGTCGCCAGATGCCCCACCTCGAGCCGGCTGCGGGTCTCGTCCAGGTACTGCGTCTGCAGTACCTCGACCGGATCCGCATCCGCGGGCGCCTCCCGGATCGCCCGCGCCGGCCCCGTCCACCACCCGCGCTCGTCGAAGAACAGATCCTCCTTGGCCGGGAAGTGGTTGAACACGGTCTGTACGGCGACATCGGCGGCCCGCGCCACCTCCGCGACCGTCACCGCGTCGAACCCGCGCTCGAGGAACAGCGCGGTCGCGACGTCCGAGATCGCCTGCCGCGTCTGCTGCTTCTTCCGTTCCCGCCGCCCGAGCTCCATTGCGCCGACTCTAGTGGATCTGCTTTACTGATTCCATTGTTGTAGTCACTACATTTTTGGAGCACATCCAATGACGATTCTCGTCACCGGTGGTCGCGGTGCGATCGCCCAAGCCGTCACCGCCGGCCTGATCGCGGCCGGCCAGGACGTTCGCGTCGCCAGCCGCGAGCCATCCGCCGTCCCGTCGGCCGTCGCGTACGACGCCGCCGACCCGGCGCCCGCCCTCCGCGACATCAGCCAGGTCTTCCTGTACTCCGATCCGTCGACCGCACCCGCCTTCGCAGCCGCCGCCGAGGCCGCCGGCGTGAAGCAGGTCGTCCTGCTCTCCTCACTGTCCTCGCTCGGCGGACCTGAAGATCCGCACGCGAAGACCGAGCAGGTGATCGGCCAAGGCTCGTACTCGATGACCCGCCTGCAGCCCGGCGCGTTCATGAGCAACGCCAAGTACTGGGCACACCAGGTCCGCGCGACCGGCCAGATCCGGCTGCCGTACCTCGACGCCGAAGAAGCACCGATCCACGAACTCGACATCGCCGACGCCGCCGTCCGGATCCTCCTCGACGGCCCAGGCGCCGACCACGACGGCCACGGCTACCCGATGACCGGCCCCGAATCGATGACCCGCCGGCACCAGATCGCCCTCATCACCGAGATCACCGGCGTACCGATCGAGGCCGTCGAACTCACCCCCGACCAGGCCCGCGCCGAGATGGGCATGCGCGACGAAGGCCAACGCGAAACCCTGCTCGCCTACTGGGCCTCCCGGGTCGGCATCCCCGCCGCCATCGAACCCGCCATCACCCACCTGACCACCCAAACCCCCCGCCCCTTCACCACCTGGTTGACCCAGAACCCAACCCTCTTCACCTAAGGCGTGCCCTAACGGATCGGGACTATGGCGGCGGCTTCGGAGGCCAAGTCTGTGGAGCCCGGGAAGCCAGGGGGACGGAAGGGGAGTTGGGTGCTGGAGGTGAGGCGGACGGTCACCGTGGTGCCCTCGACGTCGACGGACCAGTCGAGATCGTCGAACCTGTTGCTGGCGGCAACCTCATCGAGGTAGTCCGCGGTCAGCCGCCGCGCCTGGTCCGGATCGATCGCGGCGTTCCCTCCGGCGCCCGGCTGTGCGTAGACCGCCGCGAGACCGTTCGCGGCCGCGAGCACCGCGCCGTCCGCGGTGGAATCCAGGTCCCGGCGGACCAGAAACGCCTTCGAGATATCGGTGACCACAACCACCATCAACAGGATCACCACGGTGAACCCGATGATCAACACGGTCATCTGCCCTTGGTCCCCGCGCTTGCGCCCACCCCGTCGACTCATCCGTTGCCTTTGGCTTCGCGGTAGTCGCCGAACGCCTCGGTGTGCGAGGCGCTGATCCGGATCGCGGGCGGTTCGCCGCCAAGGGCGTCCGGGATCAGCGGCAGGCGTACCTTCGTCTCGAGGCTGACCGTCACCGTCGAGCCGGGCTGCAGGCAGGCCGGATTGCAGCTGATCGTGAGCTCGTCCTCGCTCAGCTCCATGCCCTGGTCCTTCATCGCCAGCCGTGCCGCGTCGAACGCCCGCGCTCGTGCCTCGTCCTCCGACACCCCGTCCGGCACGATCACGAACGCACGCCCGGCCGCCCGCGTCGCCGCCGTCGCGCCGTACGACGCCCGCTGCACGTCGAACACCCCGAGCATCATGTACACCAGCGGAACCATCAGCAGGATCGCCAACCAGGAGAACTCCACCACAGCACTCCCCTGCTCACCCCGGCGCCGGACCCGCCGGGCTGTCCGCACGGTCATTCGCCGGTCTCCTTCACCGCGTGGCCCTGGACGCTGAACGAGATGCCGGGTCCCCACAGACCCAGCGGGGGCATGTGCGCCTTGACAGACACCTCGACGCCGGGCTGGCCGTCGATGTCGGTCGCTTCCGCCGACACCGAGTCGATCAGGCCCTGCGTCACCACGCCGTCGATCAGGTCGCGAGTACGTGACGCACCGTCGGCCGGTGCCCGGTTGAGCACGGCCGCGTAGTGCGCCCCTTCGGAGGCGGCGGCGGTCACGGTGTTGCGTACGTACAGGAACAGGCCGACCTGGAGGATGCCGAGGAACAACGGCACCAGGATCGTCGAGACCAGCACGAAGTCGACGACGGCCGATCCCCGCTCGCCGCGGGCTCGCGGCATCACCGGCTACTTGTTGCTGACCGACGAGAGCGCGTCCCGGAGCATGTTGGCGAGCTGGTCGCCGGCCAGCTTCCAGATCGCGACGACCAGGCCGGCCGTCATCACGGTGATCAGCACCCAGCCGGGTACGTCGCCGCGCTCCTTCCGCGCCGGACGTGGCTTCAGCAGCAACGTCAGGAACAGCCTCGTCAGGTGTAGGGACATGACCTCTCCTCGATTCATCCGGCGATCAGCCGGATTCCGACAGCGCCCGGGTAGAAGGCGAACGCGATGGTCACCGGAAGGACCAGGAAGATCACCGGGACCATCATGGCCACCTCACGGCGGGCGCCGGACTCGATCAGCTCGCGACGCCCCGCTTCCCGGATGTCGCCGGCCTGCGCCCGCAGGACGTCGGCCAGCGGCGTGCCACGCTCCAGCGCCACCGCCAGCCCGTCCGCGAAGCGCGAGAGCGCCAGCAACCCGGTCCGGTCCGCGAGCGCATCGAGCGCACGGACCAGTGTTGCTCCGGCCCTGGTCTCCGCCAGGACCCGTTTCAGCTCGTTGGCGAGCTCGCCGCGCGACGACCGCGCGACCCGGTCGAGCGCGGCGGCCGGGCCTTCACCGGCCGCGACCGACAACGCCAGCATCTCCGCCACGGTCGGCAGCTCGGCCAGCAGCCGCCGCTCCCGCCGTCTGACCTGCGAAGTCAGGTAGGTGTCGCGACCGAGCACCCCGGTGATCCCGAGCACCAGGCAGAACACCAGCAGCGCGACCGGATCCCCGAGACCGACCGCGACCGCGACGATCGAGATCACCAGCCCGGCGCCGAAGGCGATCGCGCCCCAGAGCAGCTGCTCGATCCGGAACTCCTCGACCGTCCGCTCGAGCCCAGCCCGCTGCATCCGCCGGCGGATCGTGTTCGCGCCGCCGAGGATCCGCTCCAGCCGTTGCGCGGCGGACCGCAGAGACGGACCGAACAACCGCAGGATCGCGTAGAACGGCGACCGCGAGTCGATCACGCCGACGAACACGTCCGGCGCTCCGAGATCCTGCAGGTACGGCGCGATCCGCTCGTCCACCGTGGGCTTGCGCAGGAACGGCAGCCGCAGCACGACGACCAGCACCCCGGCGCCGAGCACCGCGCCGAGAAAACCACCGAGCAGCAGCGGACTCATCGCAGCACCCGCTCAGGCTCGGGCAACCGGCCGATCCGCAGCATCACCCGGTACGCGAGCACGCAGATCACGGCACCGGCAGCGATGATCAACGCACCGACCGGCGAGTTGTACCGCTGGATGACGTCGCCCTGGAACGACAGCAGCAGCAACACCAGCCAGGGCGCCGCAACCGCGACCCGTGCGCCGTTGACCGACCACGACTGCCGGGACTCCAGCTCGGACCGGGTCCGCGCATCGTCGCGCAGGAACGACGACAAGGACCGCAGCAACCGGCCGAGGTCACCACCACCGACCTCACGCGCGATCCGCAGCGCCTCGACGACGCGGTCACCAACCGGGTCCGCCAGCCGCGCCTTCAACCGGTCGAGCGACTCGGCGAACCGTCCGGTCGACGCGTAGTCCGCACCGAACCGCCGGAACGGCTCGCGCAACGGCAACGGCCCGCGCTCGCCCACCTGAGCCAGCGCCTCCGACAACGACAGCCCCGCCCGGACGGCCGAGGCGATGTTGTCCACCACGTCCGGCCACAGCTCACGGAACTCCGCCAGCCGCTTCCGCGCCCGCGACCGTACTAGCGCGATCGGCAGCCAGCCCGCCATCAGCCCGAACACCACCCCGACCGGCAGCGTCTTGGACACCACGAACATCAGCAGGAACGCGACCAGCGCCAGGAGCGCGCAGGCGCCGATGAACGCACCCGGCGTCAGGCCCTCGATCCCCGCACTCGCGAGCAGGTCCCGGCTCCGGCCGCGGATCCGGCCGTCCGAGCCGGGCGAGGCCTCGGCGGGCGCCACGAACGATGCGATGACCAGCAGCAGGCCGACCCCGAAGAACAACCCGATCAGAAGGCCCATCAGGCTCGGCCTCGCGGCAACTCGGTGAGCAGGCCCGCCACGTTGTACCCCGCCTGCTGGAAGCGCTCCGCGTGCGGCAACTGTCCCTCGGCGCGCCGCAGGTACCCGTCGTGGGTGCTGAACAGGGTCTCGGTCTCGATGGCCTGCTCCTCCACGCGCCCGGTGACCGCGACGATCTCCCGGACCCGCCGCTTCCCGTCGGCCGCGATCCCCAGGTGTACGACGATGTCGACACAGCCGGCCACGGTCGGCAGTACGAACCGGGAGCCGATGTTCTCGCCCGCCAGCAGCGGCAGTGTGCACATCTTGTTCAGAGCTTCACGGGCCGAGTTGGCGTGAATCGTGCACATCCCGGGGAGGCCGCTGTTCAGCGCGAGCAGCAGGTCGAGGCACTCCTCGCCGCGCACCTCGCCGACGATCACCCGGGACGGCCGCATCCGCAGGGATTCCTTCACCAGATCCCGCAGGCGCACCTCGCCGGTGCCCTCGAGACCTGCCTGGCGGGTCTGCATCGAGACCCAGTCGGGAATCGGCAACTTGATCTCGAAGACCTCCTCGCAGCTGATCACCCGCTCGCTGCCGGGGATCGATCCAGCCAGGGCGTTCAGCATCGTGGTCTTGCCGGCCTGGGTGCCGCCGGAGACGAGCACGTTGAGGCCGACGGCGATCGACGCCTCCAGCACGGCGGCCGCGTGCGGCGTCAGCGAACCGAGCTGGACCATGTCGCTCAACCGGGTCGCGCGGACCGTGAACTTCCGGATGTTGACCGCCGCATACCGCTGGGTGATGCCGCCGAGGACGATGTGCACCCGGCTCCCGTCCGGCAGGCGCGCGTCGGTGAACGGCTGGGACACGTCGATCCGGCGGCCGGTCGTCTTCAGCATCCGCTCGACGAGGTCGCTGACCTCCTCCTCGGTCAGCACCGTCGTGGTCAGCTCGTGCCGGCCCTCGCGGGCGATGAACACCCGGCTGGGCTCGTTGATCCAGATTTCCTCGACGGCCGGGTCGTCCAGGTAGCGCTGCAACGGCCCGAAGCCGGCGACCCGGTCGTGCACCTCACGGCTGACCGCCTCCAGGTCACCGATCGGCGGCACCACACCCGACAGGCTGCGCTCGTCGTACTCCCGGACGACGGTGGCGACGATCGCGTTCACGGCGCCCGGGTCGCGGAGCGGGTCGATGCCCTCGCGACGGACCAGGTCCCGCACCTGGGCGTCGATCAGCTCGATGGCACCGTTCCATCCCGAGCGGTGCGCGTCGAGCCTGTCCGCAGTCATCGATCTCCCCGTGAAAGTCCCGTCCGGCGACCACCTTCGGTCACCGTGCGTGACCCATCCTGTCAAGGGCGGGGCCCCCGGCGCCACTCGCATCGGCCAACCCTGTGGATAACCGTGACACGCCGATGGCTCACTCACCGTATCGGGGGCCTCACCGCGCGGTCCAGGAAACTGCAGGTTGTTGCAATTCCGTAGGTAACAGAACCGCGACTCACGGCGTCGAACCGGGTGAAGGAAGGCCTCGGGAGGGTGCTTTGACACGGTCGACGGACGAGTTCGAGGAGTTCGCCAGGGCGCGGACGCCGCAGTTGTACCGGTCGGCGTGGTTGCTGGCCGGGGAGCACCACCTGGCCGAGGACCTGGTCCAGGAGACGCTCGCCAAGCTGTACCGGGCGTGGAGGCGGGTGGAGCAGACCGACAACCCGGCTGCATACGCGCAGACCGTGCTCGCACGGACGTACATCTCCCAGCGGAGACGCAGGAGCTCGACAGAGCGACCTGTGGAGCGAACGCCCGACCGCGCGGACCAGTCCGGTGACCACGAACTCCGCCTGTCCCTGCTGCAGGCACTGGCCGAGCTGTCCCCGCTGGACCGAGCCGTGCTCGTCCTGCGGTACTTCGAGGACCGCAGCGCGGAGCAGGTCGCGTACGACCTCGGCAAGAACACCGGTGCGATCAGAACGCGCACGTCACGCGCACTGGGCAGGCTACGCGCGGTCCTGGGTGACGAAGCCGTCCATCTGGCCGCACTATGACCCGGGAGCCCCGCCAATGAACAACCTCCACGACAGCCTCCCGGACCTGATGCACCGGGCCACTGAGAACCTCTCCCCTGCCACACCTGAGCTGGTTGCCCGCGGCATCCGGCGTGGCAAGGTGCTGCGCCGCCGCCGTACCGTGCTAGCCGGTCTGTCCGGAGCCACTGCAGTACTGGCCACCCTCGGCGTCCTGATCGGCAGCAACCAGTTCATCCACACCGGTGGCGCGCAGGTGCAGCCGGCCAATACGCCTGCGGTCACCGCGCCCGCTACACACAAGCCCGCACCACCTGTGACGCCTGCGCAGACACTGGCGACGTTGACAGAGCTCTTGCCCGCAGGGCTGAACCCGTCCAACTCCACCACGTCCGGCGGCTACGGGCTCGGCACCAACAACGCCACCGTCATGCTGGACGACGGTGGCGGCGCATCGCTGCTCACCTTGAGCATCACCACCGCAGACGCGGTCACCGACTGCAATCCGTTCCCACCGGGCTCCTGCACGATCCACACGGACCGCAGCGTGCACGTCGTGTACGACAACCAACTGCTCTACCCGGACGGTCCCAACCCCGGCGGCGTCCGACAAACGACCGTGGAGCTGTTCCGGCCGAACGGCACCCAGATCAGCCTCACCAACTACAACGCGACCAGTGAGAAGACCCGGCACACCCGGCCGGCTCCACTGCTGACAGCTACCCAACTGGCGCAGATCGCCCGCAGCAACCACTGGGTGTTCCCACCGCGCCAGTCCGCTGCGCGTTAGCGATGTACGAGTGTGTGCTCGAAGGAGTAGCGGCTGGCGCGGTACAGGTGTGCGCCGTACTCGACGGGTTGCCCGTGGTCGTCGTACGTGATGCGGGTCGTCGCGAGGAGTGGTGAGCCTGGCTCCTCCGCAAGGAGCCGTCCCTGCTCGACGGTCGCCGGTACGGCGGAGATGGTCTGGTGCGCCACCTTCAGCCGGACGCCCTCGGCGCGGAGCAGTTGGTAGAGCCCACGCTCGGCCAGTGTGGCCGGATCGGTCTCGAGTATCTCGGGCGGCAGCCAGTTGCGCATCAGGGCGAGCGGTTCGCCGTCGGCTCGGCGGAGCCGTTCCAGCCGGAGTACGCGGTCGCCCTGCTCGCACTGCAGCGCGGTAGCGACCTCCGGGGTCGCGGGCGAGATGCCGAAGCGCAGTACCTCGGTCTCCGGCTTACGGTGCGCTGCCGCGAGGTCGTCGTACAGGCTGGTTAGCTCGAGCGAGCGACGTACCTGTCCGGAGCTGCCGACCACCTGCGTGCCGACACCACGCTTGCGGACCAGGAGGCCCTGGTCGACCAGTCGGGCGATCGCCTGCCGCACGGTGGGACGGCTGAGCCCGTACGCCTCTGCCAGGTCCACCTCGTTGCTCAGCCGGGACCCGACGGGCAGCTCACCGCCCTGGATGGCCGCCTCGAGCTGCTGCGCCAGCTGCACGTGCAACGGCGTACGGCTGTTCCGATCGACCTGGACCTGGACGGTACTCATGGGCTCATCCTGAAGGCTGGACCGGAATCCGTCGAGCCACCATCGGGATTTGATCACACCTGCTCGGCAGGCCGCGGGCGATGAACGTTCGGTGAATCGCGTCCGGATCCCGGGCAAGCGGTGTCCGGCGGCGCCGACCGTCAGGCAGGATGGCGCGTTCGCTGCCGGGACAGGGGGCTACCCTTACCCGCGGAACACGCCCCTTGGACGAACCGCCGTACTCACGGCCGACAATCGAAGGAGAAGGCATGGAACCGCTGCGGATCGGCATCCTCGGTGCCGCCCGGATCGCCGGCCGGGCCATCGTCGAGCCGGCCAAGCTGACCGGCGCCCGGCTGGTCGCGGTCGCTGCGCGCGACACCGCCCGGGCCGAGGCCTTCGCCACCGAACACGGGGTCGAACGCGTCCATGCGTCGTACCAGGCGGTGCTCGACGATCCCGAGGTCGAGGCGATCTACAACCCGCTCGCCAACGGGCTGCACGGCCCGTGGAACCTGCGGGCTCTTGCTGCCGGCAAACATGTGCTGACCGAGAAGCCGTCGACCAGCAACGCCGCCGAGGCCGAGCAGGTGCGGGACGCCGTCAGGGCGTCCGGGCTGGTCTTCATGGAGGCCTTCCACTACGCGTACCACCCGGTGATGCGGCGGCTGCAGGAGCTGGTCGCCAAGGGTGAGCTGGGCGACCTGCGCCACGTCGAGGCGACCATGGTGATGCCCCCGCCGCCTGAGAACGACCCGCGCTGGTCGCTGCCGCTCGCCGGCGGTGCGGTCATGGACGTGGGTTGCTACGCCCTGCATGCGCAGCGCATGTTCGCACCGCTGGCCGGTGGGGCTCCGAGGCTGCTCGGCGCACGCGCGGGCGAGCGCAAGCGCGTGCCTGGTGTGGACGAGTGGCTCAACGCCGACCTGGAGTTCCCGAACGGCGCGACGGGTACGGTGCGGATCAGCATGGCCGCGGAGAGCGTCGAGTTCAGTCTGAAGGTCGTCGGCAGCCGCGGTGAGGCGTTCGCGCCGTTCTACGTCCTCCCGCAGAACGACGACCGGGTGATCGTGACGACCAAGGAGGACACGTGGGTCGAGCACCTGGGCACACGTACGTCGTACACGTATCAGCTGGAGGCGTTCGCCGGTGCGGTCCGCAACGGCGCACCATTGCTGACCAACGCTGACGACGCGCTCGCCACGATGCAGCTGATCGACGAGTGCTACCTCGCCGCCGGCATGACCCCGCGGCCGTCCTCCACGATCTGATTGTTGCGGCCGGCAACAGCATGCGCGAACGCCTGGATGAACGGGTGCGGACGCGTGCCGTTGCCGGCCAGCTCCGGCTGGAACAGCGTGGCCAGATAGAACGGGTGCCCGGGTAGCTCCGCGATCCGCGGATCACCTGCGTCGTCGTACCCGCTGAACACCATCCCGTGCTCGCGCAGCAGGTCAAGTCTGCTGGTGTCCAGCCCGTAGGAGCAGTGGTAGCGCTCCATAGAGCGCTCCACGCCCAGCAGCTCGGCTGCGCGGGTCCCTGGAGTCGCCTGGACCGCGCCCTCGTGTCCGTCGAGAGAGCATTCCAGCGGCACGATCAGGAGGTCGTCGGAGTCCGGCGTACTCTCACCGTGCTGTACGCCGGCCGCGCCGCACACAGTACGCGCGTACTCGAGCATGGCGTGCTGGAAACCACCACAGGTGCCGAGGAACGGGATGCCCTGCTCACGGGCCGTTCTGACCGCCTGGATCGCGCCGGCCTCGCTCTTGTACGGGCTGCCTGGCAGCAGCCAGATCCCATCGAAGCCGTCGACCGGCTGGTCGGTGGAGACCCAGTAGACGTCGAGATCCAGGTGGTCGCGCTTCTCGAGTTCTGCGAGCAGACCGGGGATCCGGGCGTGTGAGCGTACGTGTGGCGAGCGGTCCCCGACCAGGGCGAGGCGTCCGGAGTAGGCGTTCATGAGTCCATCCTCGGTGCGTCCGGGGCATCAGGGCCAACGATGATCTCTGCATGGTCGATCAGAGATACTGATGCTCGTGGACCCTCATCTGCTGCGGACGTTCATCACGGTCGCCGAGTGCGGCTCGTTCTCCGCAGCCGCGGCACGACTCGGCTACACCCAGTCGGCCGTCTCGCAGCACATCGCCGCCCTGGAGAGCGACCTCGGTACGCCGTTGCTCGGCCGCCGGCCCGTGGTGCCGACACCGGCCGGTGAACGCCTGCTCGAGCATGCCGGGCCGCTGCTCCTGCGCCTCGACGCTGCGCGGGCCGACGTACGTCGAACCATCGCGGGACCGCCCAGTACGTTGACGCTCGCCGCCTCGCCCTTGGCCGCTCACTCGTTGGCGCGTGGGCTGGCCGAGGTACGGCGGTCGCACCCGGGCACCGAGCACTCGCTGACGGTCTGCGGCCGTTCCCAGGTTGTCGCCGGTGTGGCGGCCGGTACGTTCACGCTCGGCCTGATCGACGGCATCGCCGCGCCCACCGATCCCCTGCACCTCTCGGACGCGGTGCAGCTCCGCACCACCCCAGTGGCCCACGACGAGCTCGTGGTCGCCCTCCCCGCAGACCATCCACTCGCCAACCGACGCGACCTGACCCTGGCCGATCTGGTCGATGCGCGCTGGATCGACGCACCGGACCTGGCCGCGCCGCTCGCCGCCCTGCGCACCGCGGCCGGCTCGAACGCCCTGCACCCAGCCTTCACGTACCACGGCACCGACCTCCGCACCCTCCTCACCCTGATCCAAGCCGGCCACGGCCTAGCGGCACTCCCCCGCCCAGCCGTCACGCCCAGCTCGGCGGCTGTGCAGGGACTCGCGGCGGTGCCACTGACCAGGCCGCGCCTGGTCCACCGCACCGAGCTCCTGCACGGCCACCTGTCCGGCCCCGCAGCCGAGGCCTTGGCCGGCGTCCTGTCAGACCTCGAGTAGTTGCTCGAGGCCCCTACGCGTCATCGGCCGCTCGAGCACACCGACAGCCTCACGCTCCGCGAAGACCGCATGGTCCACATCCTCCGGATCGATCGCCTCACAGAGCGCGTTGTACGCCCAGTTCAACCACCCGGAGATCGCCACCGCAAACGAGTCCGGCTGCAACTCCGGCCACTTGCGCACCTCGCCGTACCCCTCCCGGAACGCCACGACACCCTTGACGTTGACCTCCGGCCGCATCACCCAATGCGTCAGCGCCGAGCCAAGCTCGAGCTCCGGCGTCAACGAACCTGCGAAGTCCCACTCGGTCACGATGAGCGCTCCTCCCGATCCCTGGCGAACGTGGCCTGGAATCAGGTTCCGGTTGCAGAGCATCAACGAGCCGCGGACCGCGAACTCGATCGACTGCAACTCAAGGAACGTCGGCAAGCGTTCATCAAGCTGCTCCGCCCAGGGCTTGCCTGCAGCCCAGGCACGGCCGAGCAACTGCTGCCATTCCTCACCCGAGCGCCGGTACGTCAGATAACCGTGCACAGGGTCCTCGCTCGGGACCTCCAGCGCGTGCAGCGTCCCGAACAGCGCGCCCGCACGGCGCGCCAGCGCCTTCCCGACCGGCAGTACCGGTGCCGGTCCGACCTCGAGCCACTCGTGCACACGCCACTTCTCGCCGCGTACGTCCTCCACCAGCCGCCCCTGCGGGCTCCGGGCAGGTGCAGGCGCGGCGACCCCGACCGCGGCCGCCGCATCGCGCAGACGGGCGCCGAGGTCGGCCTGTTCGTTCGTGATCCAGTCGTAGACGGTCACTGCTAGCCACCGCCCGCGATCGGTGGTGAAGTCCCAGCAGCGTCCCATCGCGGTGAACATCACAGGCTTGGCCGGCGCCGTCACCGTGCCTAGCCCGAACACCTCGGCGAGCTCGTCCACCAGTCCGTCCGGCGCCGCGGGCACATCCGCCACCCGGCGCTCGACCTCGGCCTTCAACGCCGGCCAGTCGCGGACGCCGTACTCCGCGGCCAGCGCACGCTGCGCCTCCGCGAGTGACGTGTCCGGTCTGGAATCCCGCAGGACCACCAGCAGGTCCTTGGCTTCCTTGCGCAGGAAGTCGATGCTGGGCCGATCAGGGAGCAGTTTCACAACGCGTCCTCTCGTACCCGGACTCGCACGGGCCTCAAGAGAGCGTCACCAACCGCACTCGAATGTCGGAGTTGAGGTGGCTTCCAGCCTTCCGGCGAGTCTCGACGCGCCCTCACACGCACCGGCGACGTTACAGAACCTCGCCGCACCCGGTCAACGATCGCGCCCAGGCGGGACCTTGGGCATGTCTCGGCGTCCACTCGCTCCTCGGTTCCGGACGATCGGGGACCGAGGAGCGAGTTACGGCTGACGGAGGGCCGGTGGTCCGGCCCGTCAGCTACTTCCGCGCCTGTTTGGTGGGCGGAACGATTGCGCTGTCGTTCGGGTTGGCCTTCGGCTGCTTGGGTTGCTTCGGCTTGCGGACTTCACGTCCGCCTTTGTTCTTAGCCATGACGCTCCTGGGCTTGGTGATCGCGGACTTCGGACGGGCCAACGGCCCTGCCTGCACCGCGGTACTCCTCATGCCCCGGGGGTCACCTTCGACGCTACACCCACAGACCGCGTTTCAGTCGTGGGTCGGGAAGCCCAGGTTGATCCCGCCGTGCGACGGGTCCAGCCAACGGGAGGTGACGACCTTCCCGCGGGTGAAGAAGTGCACGCCCTCGGTCCCGTGGGCGTGGGTGTCGCCGAACAGCGAGTTCTTCCAGCCGCCGAACGAGTAGTACGCCATCGGCACCGGGATCGGCACGTTGATGCCGACCATCCCGACCTCGACCTCGTTCTGGAACCGGCGCGCCGCGCCACCGTCGTTGGTGAAGATCGCGGTCCCGTTCCCGTACGGGTTGGAGTTCACGAGCTCGAGCGCCGCGTCGTACGACGCCGTCCGCAGTACCGACAGCACCGGGCCGAAGATTTCGTCGGTGTAGATCGGCATCTCCGGCGTGACCTTGTCGAACAGCGTCGGGCCGAGCCAGAACCCGTCGTCGGCACCGTCGAAGTCGCCGTCGCGCCCGTCGACGACCAGCTCCGCACCGGCCTCGACGCCCGCGGCGACGTACCCGGAGACCTTGTCACGGTGCTCGCCCGTGACCAGCGGACCCATGTCGCAGCCGCGGGTCCCGTCGCCGGTCTTCAGCTTGGCCATCCGGTCCTTGATCTTGCCGATCAGTGCGTCCGCGATCGGCTCGACCGCGACCAAAGCCGAGATCGCCATGCACCGCTCGCCCGCCGAGCCGAAGCCGGCGTTCACGGCCGCGTCCGCCGCCAGATCGAGGTCCGCGTCCGGCAGCACGATCATGTGGTTCTTCGCGCCGCCGAGCGCCTGCACGCGCTTGCCGTTCCGGGTGGCGTTCTCGTAGACGTACTTCGCGATCGGGGTCGACCCGACGAACGACACCGACTTCACGTCCGGGTGTTCGAGCAGCCGGTCGACGGCCTCCTTGTCACCGTGCAGGACGTTCACCACACCGTCCGGCAGCCCGGCCTGCTTCCACAGCTCGGCCATCGCGTTCGCCGCCGACGGGTCCTTCTCGGACGGCTTGATCACCACACTGTTGCCGCAGGCAACAGCGATCGGGACGAACCACATCGGCACCATGGCCGGGAAGTTGAACGGCGAGATCACCGCGCAGACGCCGAGCGGCTGGCGGATCGAGTACACGTCGACCTTGGTCGAGACGCCCTCGCTGAACCCACCCTTGAGCAGGTGCGGGATGCCGCAGGCGAACTCGATCACCTCGAGACCGCGGGTCACCTCGCCGATCGCGTCGGACAGCACCTTGCCGTGCTCGGCGGTGATCAGCTCCGCGATCTGCTCCTTGTTCCGGCTGACGAGCTCCCGGTACGCGAACAGGATCTGCGTCCGCTTCGTGAGCGAGGTCTGCGCCCAGCCCTTCGTCGCGTCGTGTGCGACCTTGACGACCTCGTCGACCGTGGCCGCCGAGGCAAGGTCCAGCTCGCCGGTGACCTGACCGGTCGCGGGGTTGTAGACGTTGCTGGTCCGCTCGGCCACGCCCGTCCACGCACTGCCGCCGACGAGATGGGTGATGCGCTTGCTCTCAGTACTCACGATGTTTCCTCACGTTCCTGTGTCATCCGAGGATCTTGCTGCGGTCGGCCAGCGCCACGTCGACCGGTCTGCCGCTGCTCAGCGACTCGATACCGGCCTCGCAGACGGCCGCCGCTGCGTAGCCGTCCCAGGCACTCGGCCCGTCGATCTCACCGCGTACCGTGGCATCGACCCAGCGCTGTACTTCGAGGTCGTACGCCTGCTCGAACCGGATCCGGAAGTCGGCCGGCATCGCGCCGCCCCACTGCCCGCCGGTCCGCGTGAACACGCCGGATCCGAGCCCGATGGTCGCGCTGCCCCGCTCGGCGACCGCCTCGCACCGGACCTCGTACCCGACCTGGAAGTTCACGAACACCTCCACGTCGGCCATCGCCCCGCTCGCCAGCTCGAACACGGCCAGCTGCGGATCGAGGACGCCGTCACCGACGAGGCTCGTCGGCTTCGGCGTACGGACCGTGATCCGGGTGATCTCCTCGCCAAACAGCCAGCGCGCGACGTCGACCTCGTGCACCATCGAGTCCCGCACGATCATCTCGCTGCGGAACGACGGCGGGACCGTCTTGTTCCGGTGGACGTTGTGCAGCAGCAGCGTCCGCCCGAGCTCACCGGAGTCGAGCAGCTGCTTCAAGGCGTCGTACTCCGGGTCGAAACGCCGCATGAATCCGACCTGGATCAGCTGCCGGCCCAGCTTGTGCTCGGCCTCGACCACGCGCAGCGCCGAGGCCGCATCCATCGTCAACGGCTTCTCGCACAGCACCGGCTTCCCGTGGTCGAGGCAGGCGAACAGCTGCTCCGCGTGCGCGAACCCCGGCGAGGCCAGAATCACCGCGTCGATGTCGTCGGCGGCAATCAGATCCAGCGGATCCTCGACCACCCGAACATTGTCGTACGGCGACCCGCCCGCCAGCCTGGCGGCGAGTGCCTCTGCACGGGTCTGATCGGCGTCGGACACCGCGACCAGCCTGGCGCCCGACGTCTTCCGCACGACGCGTTCGGCGTGGTCCGCACCCATCACGCCAACGCCGGCAATGCCGACCCGCAGTTCGCTCATGTCCCCTCCCCGTCTTGCGGCCGTGATGCCCCCTGACCCGGGTCCACCACAATTCCAGGATCGATCTCGCGCAGCTCGTGGCTCAAGGCCTCCAGCTCGGAACCGCCGGCCATCTCGGTCGTGAGCTGCTCGAGCGTGATCTCGGACCGGTGCGTGTCGAGCGCCACCCGCCCGAGCTTGAGGATGACGAAGTGATTGCCGACCAGGTACGCGTGATGCGGGTTGTGGGTGATGAAGATGACCCCGATGCCCGCGTCCCGCGCCTTCACGATGTACTTCAGCACGACGCCGGACTGGTTCACCCCGAGCGCCGCGGTCGGCTCGTCGAGGATGAGCACCTTCGCCCCGAAGTGGATCGCGCGTGCGATCGCGACGCACTGCCGCTGCCCACCGGACAGCTTCCCGACCGGCTGCTCGAGATTCGGGATCGAGATCCCCATCTTGGACAGCTCCTCGTGCGCGATCCGCTTCATCTTCGCCGCGTCGAGCTGCCGGAACGGCCCCCTGACGATCTCGTTGCCCAGGAAGAAGTTCCGCCAGACCGACATCAGCGGCGCCAGCGCGAGGTCCTGGTAGACGGTCGCGATGCCGCTGTCGAGCGACTCCCGCGGCGAGGAGAAGTGCCGCTCCTCACCGTTCACCGACATCCGCCCGGAGCTGTAGTCGTGCAGACCGGCGATGATCTTGATCAGCGTCGACTTGCCGGCACCGTTGTCGCCGAGCACGCAGGTGATCTCGCCCTGGCGGACCGCCAGCGACACCCCACGCAGCGCGTTGACGTTGCCGTAGCTCTTGCCGACGTCCTCGAGCAGCACGATCGGCGTGTTCGGGCTCGACGTCGCGTCGTCCGCGAACGACTCCGTGGTGGTCATCGCGCCTCCGCCCTGTTTTTGACGACCAGGTTCACGATGGTTGCCAGCAGCAACATCGCGCCGAGGAACGCCTTGAACCAGTCCGGGTTCCAGCCGGCGTACACCACGCCGAGCTGGACCATGCCGAAGATCAGCGCGCCGACCGCTCCGCCGACCACCGAACCGTAGCCGCCGGTGAGCAGGCAGCCGCCGACGACGGCCGCGATGATGTACAGGAACTCCTTGCCGACGCCTTCACCGGACTGCACGACACCGTTGGAGTTGAACAGCAACTGCATCCCGGCGAACCAGGCGAAGAAGCCGACCGCCATGAACAGCCCGATCTTCACCTTCTTCACCGGCACACCGACCGCGCGGGCCGCCGCCGCGTCGCCGCCGGCCGCGAAGATCCAGTTGCCGATCTGGGTCTTGAGCAGCACCCAGGCCGCGATCGCGGCGAACACGATCCACCAGACGATGATGATCTTGATCGTGATGCCGCCGAGTTTGAACTCCGATGCGAAGATCGCCTTCGCCGCGTCGAACCCGTCCATGTCGCTGATCGAGTTCGACGCGACGGCGCCCGAGGCGATCCGGGTGACCGCGATGTTCAGGCCCTGCAGGATGAAGAACGTGCCCAGCGACACCAGGAAGCTGGGCAGTCCGGTCCGCATCAGCAGCCAGCCGTTGAACGCGCCGATCGCCAGCGAGAACGCCAGGGCGATCACGATACCGACCCAGACGTTCAGGCTGAACTGGTAGGAGAACAGGCCCGCGGTCAGGCCGGAGGTTGTCACCGCGACCCCGGCGGACAGGTCGAACTCGCCGCCGATCATGAGCAGCGAGACCGGCACCGCCATCACACCGATCAGGGCGGCCTGGTAGAGGATCGTGCCGGTGTTGTCGATGTTGCGGAACGGCGGCGCAGCGATCAGGAAGAACACCAGGATCACGGCCGCGCCGACCAGTGACCCGATCTCCGGCCGGCTGAGCAGCCGCGCGCTGAGGGATCGGGCGGAGACGCGGTCGTCCGCCGAGACGGGTGAGGTGATGGACGATGCCATGGCGCTACCTCAGCGGGTCCCGGCTTCGGCGTACTTCTGGACCGAGGCGATGTTCGACTTGTCGATGAACGCCGGTCCGGTCAGGGTCGCCTCGCCACCGCCGATGGTGTCGCCGTTGTTCTTGTAGAGCCAGAGCGCGTCGACGGCGAGGTAGCCCTGCAGGTACGGCTGCTGGTCGACGGCGAACTGCACCGTGCCGTCCTGGACCGCCTTGGCCATCTCCTTGCTCATGTCGAAGCTGGCGACCTTCGCCGACGAGCCCGCGTCCTTGACCGCCTGGACCGCGGTCAGCGCGACGCCGGCGTTCAGCGCGACGACGTAGTCGGCGGTCTTGTCCGCCTGCAGCTTCGAGGTCAGGGTCGCCTGCGTCCCGGGCTGGTCGGTGCCGTTGACGTTCACGTTCTCGACGTTGCCGAACTTGTCCTTGATGCCCTGGCAGCGGGCCTCGAGGCTGACGTTGCCCTGCTCGTGGATGACGCAGATGACCTTCTTCGCGCCGAGCTGCTTGAGCTTCTCACCGGTCGCCTGGCCGGCGATCCGCTCGTCCTGCCCGAAGTAGCCGAGTGCGCCGGTGGTCTTCCACTGGTCGAGCCCGCCGTTCAGGACCGTGACGCCGATACCGGCCGCGATCGCCTTCTTGACGTTCGGGATCACCGCGTCGGGCTTGTTCAGGGTGACCGCGATGCCGTCGACCTTGGAGTCGATCGCGGTCTGTACGAGGTTCGCCTGGGCTGCGCCGTCCGGGTCGGCGGAGTACTGCAGCTCGATGTTGTCCTTCTTCGCGGCCGCCTCGGCGCCGCGCCGGACGATGTCCCAGAAGGTGTCGCCGGGGCCCGAGTGGGTGATCAGGGCAACCTTCATCCGCGGCGTGTCGGCGACGCTGCCGCCGCTGCCGCCGGAGCTCTGCTCCTTCTGCTTGCCGCCGGAGGAGCTGCACGCGGCCAGCGCCGCGGCAAGTGCGACGGCTGCGACCGCGGCCGCAGCCTTCTTCTGCCACCGAACCATGACTTGCTACCAGCCTTTCAGGTGTTCCGCGGCCATCCCGCGGACTTGCGTGGGACCAGAGGGTGTCACACTCCCTTGGCCGTCATACCGATACGCCACCCCCTTGTGCTGTCAGGACCTTGTTCACTCGGCTGTCCCCTCGGCCGGGGACAGGTACGGACGTTGCGTCTTCTTGCTTGCCTCGTACGACGCCGCAGCGGCTTGCGTCGACTGGAGCTCCGAGACCTCGCTGACCGGGACGTCCCACCACGAATCACTGTCCGGCCCGCCGACCAGCGGGTCGGTGGTGACGTGGATCGCGATCGGCCCGGTCGCCGCCTTCGCGGTCCGGATCGCCTTCTCCAGCTCGGGGCGGCTCCGGACATCGATCACGTCGACCCCGAAACTGCGCACGTTCGCCGCGAGGTCGACGGGCAGGTAGTCGCCGTCCAGCCGGCCGTCTCCGGTGCGCTTGCGGTACGCCGTACCGAACCGTTGGGAGCCGAGCGACTCCGAGAGCGCGCCGATCGACGCGAACCCGTGGTTCTGCACCAGAACCACGATGATCTTGAGGTTCTCCTGGACCGCGGTGGCCAGCTCGCTCGACATCATCAGGTACGACCCGTCGCCGACCAGGACGAAGACGTCGCGATCCGGCGCGCCGAGCCGGACCCCGAGGCCGCCGGCGATCTCGTATCCCATGCAGGAGAAGCCATATTCGACGTGGTATCCCTTCGGGTCGCGCGTCCGCCAGAGTTTGTGGAGGTCGCCCGGCATCGAGCCGGCCGCGCAGACAACCACATCAGACGCCGCCGACAATTCGTTGACGGCGCCGATCACCTCGCCCTGGGTGAGCAGTCCTTCGCCCAGTTCCGCCGTTACCTCGGCGGAGGGCCGGAAAACTGCGTCCACAGTTCCGTTCCAGTTCCTTGTGAGTTCCTGGGCCTCGGAGGTGTACTTGGCATCCACGGACCAATCGCCGAGCGCCGATCCCAACGAAACAAGGGCCTCTCGCGCATCGGCCACCACCGGGAGGCCAGCATGCTTACCGCCGTCGAAACGCGCGACGTTGAGGTTGAGGAACCGGACCTGCGGGTTCTGGAAGGCCGTCCGCGACGCCGTCGTGAAGTCGCTGTAGCGGGTGCCGACGCCGATCACCAGGTCGGCGTCGCGCGCCAGCGCATTGGCTGCCGTGGTCCCGGTCGACCCGACCGCGCCCACCGACTGCGGGTGATCGTAGGTCAGAGATCCCTTACCTGCTTGGGTTTCCGACACCGGGACGCCGGTCCGCTCGGCGAACTCGCGCAGTGCGTCCTCGGCGCCGGAGTAGTGCACTCCGCCGCCCGCAACGATCAGCGGGCGCTGTGCGGACCGTAGGAGATCTACCGCCTTGTCGACAATTGATGCCTCGGGCAAAGGGCGTGCGACGTACCAGGTGCGCTCGACGAAGAGCTCGTCCGGCCAGTCGTAGGCCTCGGCCTGGACGTCCTGCGGCAGGGCCAGCGTCACCGCCCCGGTCTCGACCGGATCGGTCAGCACCCGCATCGCGTTCAGGAGTGCCGACGGCAACTGCTCGGGACGCCAGACGCGATCGAAGTACTTCGACACCGGGCGGAACGCGTCGTTGACGGAGATGTCACCGGCGCCGAAGCTCTCCAGTTCCTGCAGCACGGGTGTCGCCACCCGGGTCGCGAACACATCCGAAGGGAGGATCAGCACCGGCAGCCGGTTGATCGTGGCGAGAGCCGCGCCGGTCACCATGTTGGTCGAGCCCGGGCCGACGCTTGCTGTGCAGGCGTAGGCCTGGAGCCGATCACGGGTCCGGGAGAAGGCGGCCGCCGTGTGCACCATGGCCTGCTCGTTGCGGGCCAAGATGTACGGCAGGGCCTTCGGGTCCTCGAGTTCGGACTGCAGCAGCGCCTGGCCGACCCCGGCCACGTTGCCGTGGCCGAAGATGCCCAGGCACCCCGCGATCAACCGCTGCCGTACACCGTCTCGCTCCGAATACTGGACGCTCAGGAATCGCACCAGAGCCTGCGCGACCGTGAGGCGCACCGTCATGACTGTTCTCCTGTTGTTCCGAAAGGTAGGCGCGGATCGAGATGCTGCGAGTTCCACAGTTCGCGGACCCAGGCGTGCTGCGGGTCGTCGGTGATCAGCCACTGCCGTTCGCTGCCCGGGCCGGCCATCACATTGAGGTAGTACATGTCGTAGCCGGGCGGCGCCATCGCCGGGCCGTGCCACCCATGCGGGACGAGCACGACGTCGCCACTGCGCACCTCGGCCAGGACGTCGATCGGGCGGTCGTCGGTGCCGTAGACCCGCTGGTAGCCGATCGGGTCGTTGCCCTTGACCCCTTCCGGTACGTCGTCGGACAGCTGCAACTCGAAGTAGTAGATCTCCTCGAGCTCGCTCTCCTTGCCCGGTCTGTGCTCGTCGTGCTTGTGCGGCGGGTACGACGACCAGTTGCCGGCCGGCGTGATCACCTCACACGCGATGATCGAATCCGCCTGGAGCACTCCCGGCGTACCGAAGTTACGCACCTGGCGGGACGCCACACCGGCGCCGCGCAGTTCGGTCTCCACGTCCTCGGGCGCGATCCGCCGGAACGGGTGATCCGCAGCCGCCTTCGCATGCGGGAACGCGATTCGCGCCCCTCCGGCACTCACCACGGCGAACGTCGAGTTCCGCGGTACGTAGGCCAGATCCGTCGCGCCCGCGAACACATCCGCCCGCCCACCGAGTGCGACCGTCTCACCGTCCACGATCACCTCCGCAGACCCACTCAACGGAAGGACGATGTACTCACAGTCCCCGGTGTCGATCTCCACCGACTGCCCGGGGAGCAACGTCCGTACGAGCAGGCCGCTGTGATGCCACTCCGGCTCGCTCGGCCGCACCACGACCTCGAATCCGTCGCCTACCGCCGTACCGGCCGGCCGAACCCACTCAGCCATCCCAACCGCCCTTCGTCAGAACGTCGACCGCCCGAAGGACGGTCATGCAGTGCCACTAGTGCCACCGTGGACCAGTGCAGCGGCGTGATCGACCGCCGAGGCCACATCGCCGTCAGGCGGGAACAGGAGAGCCCGTCCCACCACCAGCCCGCGGACCGACGGGAGCTCAAGCGCCTTGCCCCACGAGGCGTACGTCTCTTCCGGGGCCCCTGTCGGATCACCACCGAGCAGCAGCGTCGGCAGGGTCGTTGCCTCCATCACCCGATCGAGCTCGTCGACGACCGGCAGCTTGAGCCAGGTGTAGGCACTCGTCGCACCGAGAGCGGAGGCGATCTGGATCGACTTGATCACCGAGTCGGGGTCGAGCAGGTTCGTCACCCGCCCGTCCTCACCACGCGTCGACCAGAACGGCTCGACCATCGCCATCAGCTTGTGCTCGGCCAGCCCCGTCACGGCCGCAGCGCTACTCTCCAACGTCGCCACGGTCCCCGGATCCGCGAGATCGATCCGCGTCAGCATCTTCCCGCCGTCGAGCCGCCGCGTGGCGACCTCCTCCGCCGTCCGGTACGCCGTGAACCGATCGTCCAGCTCGAACGCCGACCCTTGCAGACCGCCCCGGTTCATCGACCCGATGACGACCTTGCCCTCCAACGCGCCGAGCAACAACAGATCCTCGAGCACATCCGGAGTCGCCAGCACACCGTCGACGCCAGGCCGCTGCAACGCGATCACCAACCGGGCAATCAGTTCTGCCCTGCTGCCCATCGCCATCCGATCCCCACGCACCCCGAGCGCCCCACGCGCCGGATGATCAGCAGCCACGATCAGCAGCCGTCCGTCATCCCCCACCAACGCCCGAGTACGCCGCCGCAGCCACCCCTCAACCACCCGCTCCGGATGCCGAACCCGAACCTCCGTCAACTCCCCCAACCGGTCCCCAAACTCCTCCCACCCATCCCCGCGAACCCCACCACCACGCGACTCCCCCGCCCCCACACCACGCCCACCTGCAACGGCCAAACCACCCGCCACGTCATCAGCCGTCTCAGCACGCGTACCCGCGATACCCGGGCCGCCCGCCATGTCAGCAGCTGGCTCAGTGCTCACACCAGGCGCCGTGTCGGCCACGGCCCCAGCCGCGACAGCCCCAGCCAACCCAGCGCCAACTCCAACCCCCGCAACCGCGGCCCCAGCAGCTCGAGCAGTTCCGGTCGCTCCTGCCGCTCCGGCCGCACCCGCTGCTTCGGCCGCTCCGGGCACAGCTGCTACAGGCTCCACGCTCCCCTCACGCACAGAACCTTCACCCGATCCCCCAACCCCGACAGGTCCCGCCCCCACAGCACCGACCGGCGCCTGCATACCACCAGCACCCGCATCCAAGCCCGCGTGTCCTCGAGCTACCTGGTCAGCACCCGAACCATCACCTGGCGACCTGTTGCCATCCGCAACTGCTTCCACCACCCCATGCCCACCTGAGCCCACGCCTGCCAGCCCCACACTCCCCGCAGCCACCCCACCCGGGACTACCTCAGCCGCCGCACTACCTGCGCCCACCTCACCCACACCTACGCCTGCACGCCCACTATCCCCAGCTGCCCCACCCGGCCCTACGCCTGCACCCGCACCACCACCAACTGCTCCGCCTGGACCTGCGTCTGCACCCGCGCTACCCCCAGCTGCTCCACCTGGACCCGCGTCTGCACGCGCGCTACTCCCAGCTGTTCCACCTGGACCTGCGTCTGCACGCGCGCTACTCCCAGCTGTTCCACCTGGACCTGCGTCTGCATCTCCGCTACCGCCAGCTCGGGCTGCACCTGCGTCTGCGCCCGCGTTGCCTGCGTTCATCTCGCCCGGCACCGCGTGTGCACCTACATCTGCCGGACCTGCTCCACCAGGGATCGCGTCTGCGTGCGCGCCATCTGGAGTTGGCTCTCCCACGCCTGCACCAGCGTCCGCGGCTGTTCCCGGGCGCTCCGCAGGCGCAACAACTGCCCGTGGCTCAGCTCCGCCTCGATCGACGACACCCGCACCTGCGGCGCCTTCCGCTGCAGCTGCCGCCGAACCCGTGGCCGGCACGCCCCCTGACGCCGCCGCAGCCTCAGGCGCAATCGCGGGGTTCGCTGCAGCCGCACGGTCCGGTGCAATCGCAGGGTCCGGTGCAATCGCAGGGGCCGGTGCAGTCGAAGGGGCCGGTGCAGTCGAAGGGGCCGGTGCAACAGCCCGGCCCTGCGCAGTCCCGGGCGCGGTGTCGTGCACAGTCCCGGGCGCGGTGTCGTGCACAGTCCCGGGCGCGGTGTCTTGTGCAGTCCCCGGCGCGGTGTCCTGTGCAGTCGCGGGCTCTTGTGCAGGCACAGGCGAATTGACTTGCGTCAGCTCCTCCAGCTGGTGCTGATGCCGAGCAGTGGCCTCGCCCGGACGATCCACGGGACGAGCTACGGACGAAGGAGCCATCAGAGCTGCTTGCTGTGCTCCGCGAACGGTCTGTCCGCTCAGCTGATGCCCAGGCGGCGCTTGAGGCACACCAGAGCTCTCCCCCCGCATCTCCTGCCCACCCATTGCTTGCTCAGGTACGCCCTGCTCAGGTACGCCCTGCTCACGTGCGGCCTGCTCACGTGCGGCCTGCTCACGTGCGGCCTGTTCAGCTGCGGGCTGGTCGGGGTGAGGGGAGTCGGCGGACAGGTTCAGGTCTGCGATGACTGTTGTCTGGCCGTCGGGTCCACCGGGCGGTGTGTCAGCGAGCTCCTCGGACGGGTTCGCGCGGACGGCGACGTCGTCCTGGGACGGACTCGTGCGGACGGTGAGGTCGTCCGGGGACGGGTTCGTGCGGCCGGTGATGTTGTCCCGGGCTGGTGCATTGCTCTGGCGTACCGCGACTGTTGGATCGTTGGCACCTGGATCGGTTGGGTCTGAGATGACGGTTGGGTCGTCGGGACCCGGTACGCCAGGTGCTGTGGGGCGACTCGCGATGACGGTTGGCTCGTCCGGTCCGGCGTACGACGCAGCGCTCAGGTCGTGTGGCCGCCGCGTGACCACGGTCGGATCGTTCGGCCCCGTACGGCGCTCGGCAACATCACTCGACCCACGGACCGTCCCGTCAGCCGGAGCTGTAGCTCGGCTCGTCGGAACGGTTGGGGCGGCGTCTGGGGCCGTTAGATCAGCTGGGGTGTTCGCGCGGCCGGTGGGATCGGGGTGGGGTACACGAACAGGTGGGGTGGTGTTGGGGGCCTGGCGGGGCGGTTGGGGTGCGTTGTCGGTGGGGGTGATCCACCAGGTGGCGGGGCTTTCGGGCTGGGTGATGACGGTGGGGTCATCGGGCGCGGGGTGGCTGTCAGACATGCGCCAGTCCTGGTCCGGCGCCGCGCGCTGCACGTCCGCCGCGGGACCGTGCTGGTCCGGTGCCGGGCGCTGTACGTCCGCCGCGCGACGGTGCTGGTCCGGTACCGGGCGATCGGCGTCGGAGGTGGGTTGGGCGGGGGCGCGGCGGGGCGTCGCGATTGTGGGGTCGTTTTGGGTGGGGGTGAGGATCGTGGCGTCGGGGTCTTCGGCCGGGCGGGGGCGGATGGGGATGGGGCGGGCTTCTTCGGAGTACTGGTCTTCGTCGTGGGGGGTCATGCTTCGGCTCCCAGGTGGGAGAGGACTTCGGCGGTCGTGGGCATCGCGGTGGAGCATTCGAGGCGGGAGGCGACGATGGCGCCGGCGGTGTTGGCGAAGCGGATGATCTTCTCGAGGGGCCAGCCGGCGAGCAGGCCGTGACAGAGGGCGCCGCCGAAACCGTCGCCGGCGCCGAGGCCGTTGACGACCTCGACCGGGTACGGCGGGACTTCGACGCGTTCGTCGCGGGTCCGGGCGAGGGTGCCGCGGGGGCCTTGCTTCACGACGGCCAGTTCGAGGCCGCGGTCGAGGAGCGCCTGGGCGGCCTTGTCGGGGTCGGTTTCGCCGACGGCGACCTCGCACTCCTCACGGTTGCCGACAGCAACCGTGCAGTACTCGAGCGCACGCGACACCTGCTCGTGCGCCTCCGTCGGATCCGCCCAGAACATCGGCCGGTAGTCGAGGTCCAGCACCGTGAACCGCCTCTCCGAACCAGACCCACCATCATCACTCGGTTGAGAGGGGCGGGTGGTGCGGGCCTGCCAGGCGGTGAAGTGGGCGGTGCGGGAGGGTTCGGCGGAGAGGCCGGTGACGGTGGACCAGTAGATGCGGGCGTCGCGGATCGCGGCCAGGTCGAGTTCGGAGGGGTTGATGACGAGGTCGGGGGCTTTCGGGAACCGGTAGAAGTACAGCGGGAAGCTGTCCGGCGGGAAGATCTCGCAGAACGTGATCGGAGTCGGCAGGCCGTCGACGGGGGTGACGAACCGGTCGTCGACGCCGAGTTCGCCGAGTGTGCGGTGGATGAAGGTGCCGAACGGGTCGTTCCCGGTCCTGCTGATCACCGCCGACCGCCGGCCGTGACGGGCCGCGGCGACGGCGACGTTCGTGGCGCTGCCGCCGAGGAACTTGCCGAACGAGGTGACATCCTCCAGGTGCGTCCCGAGCTGCAGCGGGTACAGATCGACCCCGATCCGCCCGATCGTCAGTACGTCCATCCGTCCGTCGTCCACCATCAGACCATCCCATCCTCGCGGGTCCCGCAGGGTGTCATCGGAGTCCGTCCGCGATCGACTGCAGGTGCGCGATGCTCGCCCGTACGTCGGCCAGCGGTCCCTCGTCCGCCGGGCGTGACGGCAGGATCGTGTCCTGTTCGAGCACGTACCAACCGTCGTACCCGGATTTCTCCAGGGTGCTGACGATCGTGGTGATGTCGATGTCGCCGGCGCCGAGCGGCCGGTAGAGGCCTGCGCGGACGGCATCCGTGTACGTGACCTCGCCGGACTGCACGCGCGCGGCCCACGCGGCGTCGACGTCCTTCAGGTGCGTGTGGCGGATCCGGGACACGTGCTCGACCGCCAGCGCCACCGGGTCGACCCCGCCGATCAGCAGGTGGCCGGTGTCGAGCGTGAGCCCGATCGACGACCCATTCAGCACCCGCGAGACGTCGTCGGACCCCTCGACCATCGTCCCGACGTGCGGGTGGAGCGTCGCCAGTACGCCCCGGGACGCCGCGAGCGCGGACAGCTCGTCGAGCCGGCGCAGCAAGGCGTTCCATCCGGAACCGTCCAGCACCGGACGATCGTCGTACCCCTCCTGCCCGGTCGCGGCCGCAAGCACCAGCGTCCCGGCGCCGGCCGCCACGAACCCCTCGAGCGCCCGCAGCACGTCGGCGGTCGGGTCAAACGATGGATCATGCAGTACGACGGGAACGAACCCGCCGACCGCGCGCAGCCCGGCGTCCGCCAGCGTCTTCGCCTTCTCGGAAGGATCGTCGGGCAGGAAGCCGTCCGGACCGAACTCCGTCGCGGCCAGCCCGACCGTACGCATCTCGGCCAGCACCGTCTCGGCGTCGTACTGCCAGCCCCAGCCGGGAACCTCGCACACGCCCCAGGAGATCGGGGCACCGGCGATCCGGGTAGCAATGTCAGTCATGAAACAGCCCCTCAGAGCGTGACGATGCGGTTTTCGCGGCGGGACAGCTCGCAGGCGTCCGCGATCCGGAATGCGGCGAGCGCGTCCCGGACCGTACAGGGCACCGCGCGGGTGCCGGCGACGACCTCGGTGAAGGCGGTCAGCTCGGCGACGTACGCGGGCTGGAAGCGGTCCATGAACGTCATGTGCGGCGGCCCGTCCGGGAACGCGACGCCGGGTTCGGCAGAGCGCAGCGCAGTGTGCGAGTCGAGGCCGACCGCGATCGAGCCGAGGCTGCCGTGGAGTTCCATCCGTACGTCGTGCCCGGCGCCGTTGTACCGCGTGCCGCTGACCGCGACGAAGGTGCTGTCGTCGAGCGTGAGCAGTGCGGCCGCGGAGTCCACGTCGCCGTACTCGCCGAAGAACTCCTCGCCGCGGTTCGCGCCGGTCGCGTAGACGCTGACCACCTCGCGGCCCGTGACGTACCGGATGATGTCGAAGTCGTGCACCGTGCAGTCGCGGAAGAAGCCGCCGCTCTGCGGGATGTAGTCGCGGTGCGGCGGGAACGCGTCGTTCGTGTTCGCGCGGATGTGGTGCACGAATCCGAGCTCGCCCGACTCGACGGCCGCCCGCGCCGCCTGGTAGCCGGCGTCGAAGCGCCGCTGGAAACCGATGTGGACCGGCACCGTCGACGCCTCGGTGAGCGCGAGCACCCGCTCGGTCTCGGCCAGGTCGAGCGCGACCGGCTTCTCACAGAACGTCGGTACGCCGGCCGCCAGCCCCGCCTCGATCAGCGACGCGTGCGCGGACGTCGCCGCTGCGATCACGAACCCGTCCAGCCCGGACGCGAGCAGCGCCGGCACGTCGGGCGCGGACCGGATGCCCAACTCCTTCGCGACCACCTCGGCCCGTACGGGGTCCGCGTCGGCGACGACCACCTGATCCACCGCCGGCAGGGCCTTCAGCGTCGCGGCATGGAACGCCCCGATCCGCCCGACCCCGACCAAACCGATCCGCATCCGCGCAGCCTCTCTCGAGTACGGGCGCGCCACAGCCCCGGCGGCGCGCTGGTTGCCGTCAGCTTTCCGGCCACGCAGCCAAGGTGTCAAGACTTTGTTAACACATTCTCACGTACGGACATAAGCAGGTAGCATCCGCCCATGACCGCCGCTCTGCCGATTCAGCTCGATCGGAGCAGCCCGGTGCCGTTGTACCACCAACTCGCCGAGCAGCTGACCGCTGCGATCACGGACGGCCGGCTGCGCCCGGGCGACCCGTTCGAGAACGAGATCGGCATGTCCGGCCGGCTGAGTCTGTCCCGCCCGACCGTCCGGCGGGCGATCTCCGAGCTGGTCAACCAGGGGCTGCTCGTCCGGCGCCGCGGCATCGGCACCACCGTCGCGAACCAGATGGTGCACCGCAAGGCCGAGCTGACCAGCCTGTACGACGACCTCGCCCGCGAGGGCCGTACGCCGCGCACCGAAGTGCTCGCGCTGGACTGCACCGCGCAGGACGACCGCGCCGCCGCCGTCCTCGAACTCCCGCCCGGCACCCCGCTCGTCTCGATCGTGCGACTCCGGTACGCCGACGACCTGCCGCTCGCGATCCTGCGCAACTGGTTGCCCCCGGCCCTCAACGACCTCACGCTCGAACAGCTCACCGCAGACGGTCTGTACGCCGTACTGCGCGCCCGCGGAATCCGCCCGACCGTCGCCCGGCAACGCATCGGCGCCCGCAACGCCACGGCGGACGAACGCCGCACCCTGCACATGTCGAAGGCCGAGCCACTGGTCACGATGACCCGCTCCGCCTACGCCGCCGACGGAATCCCGGTCGAGTACGGCAGCCACTGCTACCGAGCCGACCAGTACTCCGTCGACGTCGTCGTCTCCGAACGCTGACGCGCTTCCCTTCCAACGGATTCGAATCGTTGGCGCCCGCACCGGCCCAGTGGTTCCATCCGACAGTCGGTATCCGCTTCGTCGTAGAAGGAGAACCAGATGAACCCCTTGATCGATCTGGCGCCCAGGGTCGTCAGCTCCGCAACGGTCGAGCCCAGTGTGGTGTTCACCGTCACCGAGGCGAACGGCGGCGGCCAGGACCGGTGCCCGGCCAGCTGCGTCTGGTACGGCGACAACTGTGTAGCAACCGGGCACAGCGGCCTCTAGTGGCCCCGGGGCCTGTCGGCACGGAACTACACGGGCCGACAGGCCCCGGTTTCCAGGCTGAGGAGTTCCTTCGGCACGCGATCGAGGACCTGCCGGCGAACGTCTGCCCGAGCTTGCACGCCGGCCCGGTCTGGCTGTCGGTGACCCCGCCCGGCGCGCCGCTCCCCGAGGCCGGTTGGAAGCTGCACATCTCGGCCCGCCGCGGGAACTTCCGCCAGGTCGCTGAACGCGCCGTACCGCTGCTGCTCGCCGAAGGCTGCGCGTTCAAGCTGGCCGGCTCGGAGACGACGCTCACCGATCTGAACGAAGGGCTGAGCGCGGCAGCACAGGTGGGCAAGGCGATCACGGTCTACCCGGATCAGAGTCGTGTCGAGTACGTCGGCCGACTGCTCTGCGACGTCCTCACCGGGATGGAAGGTCCCCGGATCCTCAGCGACCGCCGGATCGCCGGGGATGCTCCGGTCTACTACCGCTACGGGCCGTTTCGATCGCGATGGTTCGCTGGTGATCGGGGCGGGCTCAGCCTGATGCTGCACGGACCCGCAGGAGAGTCGTTCGAGGCGGCCGCCACCATGGAGTACCGGCAGCCGTCGTGGGTCTGCGATCCGTTCGGATCCGACGACCCGGAAGCGGACACGGTCCTCGGCGGGCGCTACCGCGTCGACGAAGGGATCTACAAGGCAGCCAAGGGCAACGTGTATCGCGGCGTGGACCTCGCCACCGGCCGTCGCGTGGTCGTCAAGCAGGCGCGGGCGTTCGTGTCGGAGAGCACTGACGGCGCAGACGCGCGCAGCCGGTTGCGGAACGAGCGACGGATCCTCACCGCACTGGATTCGATGCCGGGCGTCCCTGCGTTCGTCGACCACTTCGCACACGGCGACGACGAGTTCCTGGTCACCACCGACGTGGGTCAGACCAATCTGCTCGACCATGCCGTACTGTCCGGCAGCTACCGACCCGCACCGGAATCGGCCGAGAACGCTGCGGCCGGCGAACGCTTTCTCGACCTTGCGACCAGCCTGGCCACGATTGTTCGCGACCTGCACCACCGCGGCGTGGTGATGTCGGACCTCACCCCGCGCAATGTCGTCATGACCGGCGAGACGCCGGCGGTGATCGATTTCGGCATCTCGGCCTTGGACGGGTTCACCCTGCCCGGCGGCACGCCCGGATTCGCTCCTTGGCGCCAGAGCCACGGCGGTGAGCCTGCGGCGTACGACGACTGCCATGCGCTCGGGATGACGCTCGGCTTCGCCGCGACAGGTCTGACGCCGGTCGCGGCCAGGGTCGGCCCCGGTGTCCCGGCAGAGCGGATGCTGGGCTCGGTCGTGGCCGTCCACGGCCCCGACTCGATCCAAGCCGCGGTTGTCGGCGCCCTGATCGACGAGGACAGCGCAGTTCCGGCACTGGCCGACTTGGCGGCCGGAACCGCTCCGAAGCCGACGCAGCCGCGGCGAAGCGGACTACCGGCGGTGACAGACGCTGATGTAGAAGCTCTGATCCCGCTGGTGATCAACCAGATCCTGGATCAACTCGACGACCGGGTCTTCGCCGACCGCTCCGGCTACAGCGCGGTCGACACCAGCATCTACACCGGCAGCGCCGGGATCGGTCTCGAACTGCTCCACCACCTGGATCACCCGCGATCCAAGGAGGCCGTACGCAAGCTCCTGACGCACACCGTCGCTGCCCTGAACCGGGTCGACATCATGCCAGGGCTGTACGTCGGTCTGACCGGCGTGGAGCTCTTCGTACGGCGAGCAGCCGAACTGGGCCTGGAAACCACCGGCATCGGCGAGCTTCCGCATCGGGGCGACGGCGGAGGCGATGACCTGATGTACGGATCGGCGGGCGCCGGCGTCGGACACCTGCTGCTGCACGCCCTCACGGGAGATCCGGCCCGGCTCGACTTGGCCGGCGAGCGGGTGCAAGTCCTGCTCGGCAAGGCTCGGCCGGAGCTCATCGAACGCGACGCCGACATCCCGGACGAGGCCGCGATCGACGCACCGTTCGGGTACGCCCACGGTTGGTCCGGCGTGATCGAACTGCTGCGCGCCTTCGTGGTTGCTACCGGGGACGACCGGGCCGCGGAGGCGCTCGAACGTACCGTGCACAAGGTCGCGGCCCGGACCGGAGCGTTGGCTGCGCAGGCGAAACAGCCGGTCGCACTGCCGATGAGCGTCTCGTGGTGTCAGGGACTCGCCGGTATGGCACCGGCGTTGCACCGTGCCGCCGATGTGGTCAGCGATCCGCAGCTCGCGCGGCTGGCCGAACGTGCCGCCGCAAGTGCCGCGGAGAGCGCGGCGCATTGGATTCCGCGGCTGGACAACACCATCCGATGCTGTGGCGTCGCCGGTGCCGGCGAGCTGTTCGCCGACCTCTGGCTCGCAACCGACGACGAGCGGTACCGCGCCTCGGCCTACGCCGCGGTGGGCCAACTCCTGCTCCGCAATCAAGGCCCTGAGGACGCTCCGGTCTTCGTGGCACTCGACCGGGATGCCCCGTTGTCGTGGGGCATGGGCAGTGCCGGTGTGCTGACCTTCCTTCGCCGCCTGCACACCGGCACCGGCTTCGACCTGGTTCCTTAGGCCTGGTTGGCCAGCAGGGTTCGGACCAGGCGTAGGCCTACGGAGAGTTGGGCGAGCTCTGGGCCGTCGGTTTCCACGATCTCCTCGAGCATCGACGAGGCGCGGGAGAGGCCGACCGCATTCTGGTCCTGCCAGGTGATGACGCGGTCCTCGGGTTCGGCGGACGCGTCGGTGGCGCCGAGGACCTGGCGGGTCAGGCGCGCGTGCACCGCGTGCAGGTCGTCGCGGAGCGCGGCGCGGGCCATCGTCTGCCAGCGGTCGGTCCGCGGCAGCCCGATGATCCGCTCGAGGAAACGGCCCAGCTGCAGCCGTTCGCCGAGCGCGAAGTGGACCTTGGCGACCTCGAGGATGTCGATGTCGGCGCGAGACGCCGTCTCGACGATGCCGAGACCGGCGTAGGCCGGCGGGAGCACCGCGATCCGGGTCGCGAAGTCCTCCGAAACCCCCTTCTGCACAAGGGCTTCGCGGCGCTGCTCGAACAGCGCCAGCTCCCGGCCGCGCAGGACCTCGGGCAACGCCGCCGTCAGCTTCGCGAGGCCCGGCCCGAAGAACTCGATCAGCTCCTCGATGTCCACCGGAGGCCGCCGGTTCGAGACCAGCCAGCGAGTCGCGCGCTCCACCAGCGTGCGGGTCTCGAGCCGCATGCCGGTCTGCGTCGCGGCGTCGACCACGTTGTCCAGCTCGGCGTTCCGCGACAGCAGCTCCGGCTGGGCGAAGATCCTGCTGGCCGCGAGGTTCGCCCGGACGACGTCCTCGACGGTGCCACCAGTCTCCAGCGAGAGCCGGTGGTACGCCGTGATGCCGGACGTGTTGACGAACTCGTTCACGACCTGGGTCGCGATGATCTCGCGGCGCAGCTGGTGGCTCTGGATCTGGTCGCCGAACCGCTCCTGGATCGCCTTCGGGAAGTAGCTGGCGAGCTTGTGCTTCAGGAACGGGTCGTCCGGGAGGGAGGTCGTGAGCAGCTCGGCTTCCATCACGATCTTGGTGTACGCGACCAGTACCGACAGCTCCGGCGAGGTCAGCCCACGGCCGTCCGCCTTGCGCCGCTTGAACTCGCTGATGCTCGGCAGGAACTCCAGCTCCCGGTTGAGCAGGCCCTGCTTCTCCAGCCGGCGTACCCAGTCCTGGTGGACGTGCAGCAGGGCGGCCGCCTGCTCGGCCGCGTTCGCCAGGGCGATGTTCTGCCGGTAGTTGCTCTTCAGCACCAGGGCGCCGACCTCGTCGGTCATCGACGCGATGATGTCGTTGCGCTGCTTCTCGGTCAGGTCGCCGTCCGCGACCACGGTGTCGAGCAGGATCTTGATGTTCACCTCGTGGTCCGAGGTGTCCACACCGGCCACGTTGTCGATGAAGTCGGTGTTGATCCGGCCGCCGCCCGCGGCGTACTCGATCCGGCCGAGCTGGGTGAAGCCGAGGTTGCCGCCCTCACCGACCGCGCGGGCGCGCAGTTGCGAGCCGTCGATCCGGATCGCGTCGTTCGCCTTGTCGCCGACGTCGGCGTTCGACTCCGCCGACGACTTCACGTACGTGCCGATGCCGCCGTTCCAGAACAGGTCGACCGGCGCCTTCAGGATCGCGTTCATCAACTCGGCCGGCGTCAGCTTCGTCGCGGCGCCCTCGATACCGAGCGCCTCGCGGATCTCCGCGGACACCGGAATCGCCTTGTCGGTACGCGGGAACACGCCACCACCGGCGGAGATCAGCGACCGGTCGTAGTCCGCCCACGACGAGCGCGGCAGGTCGAACAGCCGCCGGCGTTCGGCGTACGACGAAGCAGCCGAAGGCGCCGGGTCCAGGAAGATGTGCCGGTGGTCGAACGCCGCGACCAGCCGGATGTGCTCCGACAGCAGCATCCCGTTGCCGAACACGTCGCCGGACATGTCGCCGACACCGACGACCGTGAAGTCCTCGTTCTGGCAGTCGTGGCCGAGCTCGCGGAAGTGCCGCTTGACCGACTCCCACGCGCCGCGGGCGGTGATGCCCATCGCCTTGTGGTCGTACCCGACCGAGCCGCCGGAGGCGAACGCGTCGCCCAGCCAGAACCCGTACTCCTTCGCGACACCGTTCGCGATGTCCGAGAACGTCGCCGTGCCCTTGTCCGCGGCAACCACCAGGTAGGCGTCGTCGCCGTCGTACCGGACCACGTCCCGCGGCGGAACGATGTCGGAGGCAACGATGTTGTCCGTGATGTCGAGCAGCCCGGAGATGAAGGTCTTGTACGACGCGATGCCCTCGGCCAGCCAGGCGTCCCGGTCCAGCGACGGATCCGGCAGCTGCTTGGCGTAGAACCCGCCCTTCGCGCCGACCGGCACGATCACCGAGTTCTTCACCATCTGCGCCTTCACCAGACCGAGCACCTCGGTCCGGAAGTCCTCCCGGCGGTCCGACCAGCGCAGACCACCACGGGCCACCGCGCCGAAGCGCAGGTGCACACCCTCGACCTGCGGCGAGTAGACGAAGATCTCGTACGCCGGCCGCGGCTGCGGCAGGTCCGGGATCGCCTTCGGCTCCAGCTTCAGCGAGATGTACGAGCGTGGGCGGCCGTCGGCGTCCGGCTGGAAGTAGTTCGTCCGGAGGGTCGCCTTCATGACGGTCAGGTACGAGCGCAGGATGCGGTCCTCGTCCAGGCTCTGCACCGTGTCCAGCGCGGCCAGGATCTCCTTCTCCAACTGGTCCGCGCGCATCGTACGGTCCGGGTCGTCGGCCGGGCCGCGCGCGGGGTCGAAGCTGGTCTCGAACAGCTGCACCAGCAGGCCGGCCACGTCCACGTGGTTCAGGAAGGTGTTCTCGATGTAGTCCTGGCCGAACGGCGTGCCGCCCTGGCGCAGGTAGCGCTGGTACGCGCGCAGAATCGACACCTGCCGCCAGCTGAGGCTGCCGCGCAGCACGAGCGCGTTCAGCTTGTCGGACTCGGCGCGACCCTCCCAGACCGCCTGGAACGTGTCGGAGAACAGGGTGCGCAGTTCCTCGCGCTCCTCGGTGTCCTCCGGCGCCTTCAGCCCGAAGTCGTAGATGTAGGCCATCGTGCCGTCGGCGCAGCGGATCTCGTACGGGCGCTCGTCGACGACCTCGACCCCCATCGCGGACAGATGCGGCAGGACCTGCGACAGCGACAGCGCCGAGCCGGTGCGGAACACCTTGAAGCGGCGCTCGCCCTCCCACTCCTCGTCGATCGGGCTGTACAGCGACATGGCCAGCCCGTTGTCGGCCGGCAGCCCGTCAAGCACGTGTACGTCGTTGACCGCGACGCGCGCGTCGAAGTCCTCCTTGTACGCCTCCGGGAACGCGTGCGCGTACCGCCGGAACAGCTTGGTGACCGCACCGTCGCCGCCGTGCGCGTGCAGAGCCGCGGTGAAGTCGTCCTCCCAGGCCCGGGTCGCCTCGATGACCTGCTGCTCGAGCAGGTCCGCGTCGTACTCACCGACGGTCTCGCCCTGCTTCATGCGGACGACGAAGTGCACGCGGGCCAGTACGGACTCGGTGACGTACGCGGCGTACGTGACCGACTCGGCGCCGATGGCGTCCTTGAGGATCTGCTGCATGCGCAGCCGGACCGCGGTGGTGTAGCGGTCACGCGGCAGGTAGACCAGGCACGACAGGTACCGGTTGTAGACGTCACGGCGTACGAACAGCTTGACTGCGCGCCGCTCCTGCAGATGCAACACCGACTGCACGATCGGCAGCAGGTCCTCCACAGGCGCCTGCAGCAGCTCGTCGCGCGGGTACGTCTCCAGTACGTCGAGGAGGCCCTTGCCGCTGTGACTGTTCGGGTCGAAGCCGGTCTGGCGGAACAGCTCCAGCGCCTTGCGCCGCAGCACCGGGACCTGCATGACGCTCTCGGTGTACGCCGTGGACGAGAGCAGGCCGATGAACCGGCACTCGCGGACCGGGTTGCCGGCGTCGTCGAACTGCTTGATGCCGACGTAGTCCAGGTAGGTCGAGCGGTGCACCGTGGAGCGGGAGTTGGCCTTGGTGAGGATCAGCAGCTTCTGCTCCTTCGCCTTGGCGCTCACCTCCGGCGGCAGCTTGCCGGACCCCGGCTTCGGGTCCGGACGGAGGATGCCGAGCCCGGTCCCGGGGCGGCCGCGCAGGATGCCCTGCGGGCCCTCCATCGTGAAGTCGTACTCGCGGTAGCCGAGGAAGGTGAAGTGCTCGTCGGCCAGCCACTCGAGCAGCTCGCGGGCCTCCTCCACCTCGCTCTCCGGAACCGGGAGGTCGGCGGCGTGCAGGCCGGCGGCGATGCTGACCGCCTTCTCGTGCATCTTCGGCCAGTCCTCGACGGCCTCGCGGACGTCGTTCAGGACCTTCTGCAGCTCCTGCTCGAGGGCTCGGTGCTCGGCGGCGTCGGCGATCCGGTCGACCTCGAGGTGCATCCAGCTCTCGCGGACCAGGTCGTGGCCGTCCGCGGCGGTGGTGTCGTCGAGGACCTCCTGCAGCGTGCCGGCGACGTCGCGGCGGACCACGAACTGCGGGTGGATCAGGAGCTGGAGCTCGAGGTTGCGGTCGGTGATCGCGATCGAGGCGCTGTCCACCAGGAACGGCATGTCGTCGATGACGATCTCGACCACGGTGCGCCCGTTCGCGGACCAGCCGTGCTCCTCCAGGGTGGGCGTGAAGACGTGCACCTTCGCGGTCCCCTGCGGGCGTGACATGGCGGACTTGTAGTGGTGCCGCGCGGCGCCCAGGCAGTCGTTCGGCTGGCGCTCGGCGACGTCCTCGGCGGCGACGTGCCGGTAGTACTGCTCCAGGAAGGTCTTCAGCTTGACCGGGTCGACCACTTTGTCGTGCCCATGTGCTCCCGTGGCCACCGCTTTGGCGATCACATCAGCCTTCAGAACGTCCAGCTTGCTCTGCATTCCCCACCGTCTCCACACGTAACGTCGGCGTCGGTCCCGCCGGACCGCACCACGTTGTGCGGTCACTCAGAGATTAGTCCACCTTTGTCACTGGTGTGGTGTCGGGACGGGCCTGTCATCGATAGGTGAGGCGGAGTGCAAGTACGGGGCAGGCGAGGACTGCGCGGCGCGCGTCCGGGAGCTCACCGGGGGTGATTTCGCGGCCGCGCAGGACGGGGAATCCCCACTCGTCCACGGCGATGTCGTCGGGCATCAGCCCTGCACACATGCCGTGTCCGTCGCAGCGGGTCCAGTCGATCTCGAGCTTGTTCATCGAGTACCTCCTAGCACTCCGAGCACCGGCCGCCCGCACCCTCGCCCGGCGAGATGCTGCCGTACGTCGTCGTCGAAGACCTCGAGCGCCGATGTGAGGAACCTCGCAGTCCCGTCCGGATGGGCGCACGCCCCGCGCCCCGGGATCAGCCCAAGATGCCGTTGGGCGTCGTACCAGCCTTGGGAGTCGCCCACGGTCAGCCTGGCGAAGTCGTCGACCAGGGCAGCCAGACCGAAGACACACGGCCCGCACTGGCCGGCTGACTGACCTCTCAGCCACTCGGCGACCCTGGTGACCTCACCCAGCGGACAGGTGTTCTGGCCGAGCGCCAGGACGACGCCCGCCGACACCTCCGGCCGTTGCAGCGTGACGCCGCTCGTCTGCGGCAGCCAGCGCCCGTGGTACCCGCCGAGCAGTACAGGGCCCGCTTCTGCGCCGGCGTACTGCAGGACTGTCTCCAGCGGGACACCGGTCGGTGTCTCGATCACGCCGGGCCGTTGGACGGCTCCGTCGATCGTCAGCAGCTGCGTACCGGGCTCGCTGATCAGTCCGATACTGCTGAAGCCGCGGGACCCGAGACGTGCCAGTACGGCGAGCTGGGCGAACGTTTCTGCGTTCGACAGGAACGTCGGCCGCCGGTGGTAGCCCTTCCGGGTCGGCAGCACCCGCCGACCCGGCGGTACGGCTTTGCCACCCTCCAGCACACTCAGCACCGCACGGGCCTCGCCAGCGACAAACCGACCTGGTGTGTCGCGTACTTCGATCGCCAGCCGGTCGTCACGCTCCATCAGAGCCTCACGCAACGACGTGGCCGCGTCCGGGTCATGTACGGCGATGAGCACGTGCGGCGCCCGTACTGCGTGGGCCAGTCCGACTGCGCCGTCCAGAACCAGATGCGGTGACCGAGTGAGCAGTAGGCGGTCCTTGCGGCTCAACGGCTCGCTCTCGGAGCCGTTGACGACCACTGCCTCTACACCACGCCGTGGGAGATCCAGGAGCTTCAGGGCGACTGGGAATGCAGCTCCACCACGCCCTCTGAGCCCTACTGCTTCACACAGTTGCGTGTAGTCGTCGCGGGTCAGCTCAGGCTGCTGCCCGTGCGTCAGAAGGTGTCGCTGCAGGTCTAGCCGGCCCTGGTCAAGGCCGGCGAGCACTCGGGGCTCACCGATCACCCTGATGTCGTCGACCGTGATCACTGGGTCCTCCAAGCTCTCGTGGGCAGCGCGTTGAGGCGGTACGCACCTGCGGTCGCTACAGCGGCGAGGCAGCCGAGCGTGATGCCGAGCATCCAGGGCGTACTGCGATCCGTACCGGCCAGGAGTGCGTGCCCGATGGACAGCAACCAACCGACCGACGAGGCGATGTGCAGCTTGCGCCAGTGCTTCGTGAATGACTCGGAGACGGCTAGGCGGCCACGGGCAGCCCCGACCAGAGCAGTCAGCACCAGGCCGTACAGGGCGAGTGCACCAACTGCCATGGCGAACGGCCTGTAGCCGGAGGCGAACGGCCAGACCAGGACGACCGGGCTGATGTTCACGAAGCTGTCGGTCATGACGGCGACCACGTGGGTGGCCAGCAGCACCAGACCGGTCGCGGCTGCCGACCGGTGCACGTATTGCAGCCAGAACCGCCGCTCGGCCACCTGCACTCGGGGCATGACCATGCCGAGTACGGCGGACAGGGTGAACATGATCAGCGTGACGACGCCGGCCGCGCGGGCCAGGTACCAGAGCGTCATCAGGCAGCCCTGCTCGCACTTGGCCAACCGGACAGCTCGGTGACGTCGCCATCCGCGTCGATCAGCCGCGCAGGGTGACCAGCCAGCTTCAGCCGGCCCAGTGCTGCGTCCCCGGTGGCGACCAGGGCCGTGCTGAAGGTGTTCGCGCGTACTGCGGTCGGCGCCCACACCGAGGCGGTGCGGTACTTCCCGTCCGCGGGCGAACCGGTGCGCGGGTCGATGACGTGATGGGCGTACCCGGTCGGAGTCTGCCAGCGTCGTACTGTGCGGGTCGATGTGGTGAGACCGCCATGCGACAGCGTGACGAGGACACCGGGGTCTCCTGCACGTTCGGCGACGGTGACGACCCATGGCTTCGTCGGCGCGCCGGCCGCACGCAGGTCGCCGCCGATCTCGACGAGCACAGCACAGCCGTAGCGCTTGCTGAGGACGTTCGCGGCCCGGTCCGCAGTCCAAGCCTTCGCCGTGGCACCAAGATCGAGAGCACAGTCCTTGGGTACACCGAGCAGTGCGAGCTTCCGATTGAGACGTACCTCCTGCCAACCGAGGGCGCGTTCCGGCCCACCGGCTGGTTGCGGGAAACGGCGGCGTACGGTCTCGATGTCGGCGTCGTAGCCGGCCGCGATCACCGCAGGCCCGACGGTTGGATCGACCGCGCCGCCGCTCACCTGCGCCGCGACCAGGCTGACGTCGACCAGGTCGACAAGCAGCCGCGACACCGGGACGAGCGCACCCGCGCGATGGTTGACAATCGACAGCTCAGAATCCGTACGGAACCGGCTCGCGGCCTTGTCGACGCGATCCATCAGGGCCTTGAGCTCCCCGCAGGCCGCCCCGAGTACGGCCGGATCGTCGACGGTCAGCCGGACCGTGCAACTCCAGGCCGACCAGGTCCGCGAGGCTGTCATGATCCGTTGCTCCGCCCCTGTGAGGTCGACCCAGAATCCGCCGACCCAAGCCCACTCGAACTACCGCTGTCACCGGACCCCGAACTACTGTCGCCCGAGCCCGAGTTCGAACTGTTGTTGCCGCCGGACCCGGAGTTGGAACTGCTGCTGCCGGAGCCCGGGTTGCTGGACGTCGCCGACGTACCGGTGCCGGTGCTGTTCGCGTGCTTCGCCGCGACCGCAACCGAGATCCCGGTGGCGCCGACGCCGAGCACCGCGGTGGCGACAGCGGCCGCGGAGGCTTGGCGCAACCAGCGCGAGCGACTGGGATGAGCTGCATCTGTGGTGACCATGCCGCAAGCCTCGGCCGAGGCCCCTCAGCCGCACTCCAAGAGAAGCTCAAGCCACCGTCAAGTTCTCCTGAAAGCTCTCTGAGAGCACTTCTCAGAGAGCAGTGTTCAGGGCCGCGGCTCGAGCGGACAGTCGGTCTCGCAGTGCTTGCCGATCGTGTCGACGATCTCGTCCGACACCTCACCGAGCACACCGAGCCGCTCCGGCCCGAACACATCGACGAAAAACTCCCGCACCCGAGCAGCATGTACCGGCGCGCACTCCTTGATCGCCGTCAGACCGTCCGCGGTGATCGCGATCTCCGGATACCGCGACTCGCAGGCCTCCTTGCGGATCAGGCCGCGCTTCTCCATCCGGGTCAGGTGGTGCGACAGCCGGCTCTTCTCCCACTGGGTCGCGCGCCCGAGTTCGAACGCCCGCATCCGCCCGGACTCCGACTCGGACAGATTGACCAGGATCTCGAAGTCCGAACTCGAGAGCCCGAACTCGCGCTGAAGGTGCCGCTCGAGGTGCGTCTCGAGCGTCCGCTTCATCAGCAGATAGCTCCGCCACGCCTTCTGCTCGTCGTCGTCCAGCCACGGTCCCTCGTTCACGGAACCCATCGTACCTGCCTGGGTTGACACATCAACCAGACGCGCTACGATCGGTTAGGTTGACACATCAACCCAAGACTTTCAGGAGCAGATATGAGCAAGCTGATCGCCGTCGTCGGAGCCACCGGAGCGCAGGGCGGCGCCCTGGTCCGCGCGATCCTGGCGGACCCGTCCGGCGACTTCACCGTCCGCGCTCTGACCCGGAGCACCGAGTCCGCCAAGGCGAAGGAGCTCGCCGCCGCGGGCGCCGAGGTGGTCGCCGCGGACCTCGACGACGAGGCGAGCATCCGGTCCGCGTTCGACGGTGCGTACGGCGCGTTCGTCGTGACGAACTACTGGGCGCCGCTGTCCGCGGAGGAGGAGGCCACTCGCACACGCGCCGAGATGGAGCTCGCCCAGGCCGAGAGCGCGGCGCGGGCCGCCCGCGACGCCGGCGTACAGCACCTGGTCTGGTCGACGCTCGAGGACACCCGCCCGTTCTTCGACGGTCGCGACGACGTACCGAGCCTGGACGACGGGCAGTACCGGGTGCCGCACTTCGACGCGAAGGGCGAGGCGGACGAGCTGTTCACCAAGTACGGCGTGCCGACGACGTTCCTGCGGACGACGTTCTACTTCGACGCGTTCGTCACCACGATGCCGCCGACCCGGAACGCCGACGGCAAGCTGACGATCTCGCTCCCGATGGGCGATCAGCGGCTGTCGGGCGTCGGCACCGACGACATCGGCCGTACCGCCCTCGCGATCCTCCAGCGCCCCGACCTGATCGGCCAAACCATCAGCATCGCCGGCGACCACCTGACCGGCAGCCAGTACGCCGCCGCGCTCTCCGACGCCCTCGGCGAAGAGGTCACGTACCACGCCCCCACCATCGAGGAGTACCGCGCGTATCCCTTCCCCATGGCCGTGGAGATGGCGAACATGTTCCAGTTCTACGCCGAGAACCACAACGAGTTCACCGGCAACCGCGACCTCGGTGCCGTACGTGAACTCAACCCCCACCTCGAGTCGTTCAAAACCTGGCTCAACCTGCACAAGGACCAGCTCAAGGCCGCGATCCGGTAATCGCTGTCGCGTTTCTGAACGTTGCCGTCGGCGGCCAGGCCTGGCCGCCGACGTTCAGGACTGCAGGTCAGTAGTCGTGATGCTCGTGGCGTTCTGCTTCGTCGACGGTCAGGTCTGCGGCGGGATCGATCTCCAGTCGCTCGTCCGGAATGGGCAGACCACTTTCTATCGACGTCCAGTACGTACCCGCCGCCAACCGCTCGTCAGCTCGCGAGAGGGCCTCGAGGCGGAGCTGCAGACTGCGCACGACCGCACTGTCGACCTCCCTGTGTTCCAAGGGCTGCGCACCGTCGGCGTCGTCGTCCCCCGCGTCCTGCTCGGCGGCGTTGTCATCCCGGCGAGCGCCGACGGCGGTCCTCAGCAACTCGGTGACCCGCTCACGCTCCGCCGCGATCCGTTCCTTCGCCCGTTCGGGGTCCATGAGGTTCTCCTGTGTCTTGTCTCGGTCCAGCAGGTCAATTCGATGCTCGCGACACGTACTCGTCACCGGTCCGCGAAGTAGCCGTTCACTCGCGCCCGCACGTGGCGGCGCCCACGAGCCAGATCCCGCTGGAGCAGTGCGGTTTCTTTGCCGAGCAGCCCACCGGCCGTCTGCAGCGAATGGCCTTCGATGTCGACCAGATACACCACATCGCTCACATCCTGGGGCAGTTCGTCAAGGGCGGCATCGACGACGGCGTACAACTCGGACGTCTCGACCTCCGCATCCGGACCCAGGAACCTGGTGACCGATGGCCAAGCAGTCGGCGGGCTCGTCCAGCCCTCTTTGCCAGGCCCGTCACTGTAGAGGTCCGGGAACAGCAGCTCCGCCCGGTCGGCATCGGTGTCGAGCGCATCGAGGTCGGCCAACTCCCGGAGAGAGCCGTATCCCCCCGGATCAGGGGGCAGGTCGGACTCCGCAAGATCGGCCGCGTTGTGCCCATGATGGCTCAGCAGGCTGTCCGCCCACGCGCCGGCAGTGACATCCTCCTGCTGGTGATGGTCACCGATGCGCCCCATCAGATAACCGACGAGCTCGTCCCGCGCAGGGACCTCCCCCGGTTTCGCGCTCAGAAAGTGATCCCAGGTCTCTTGCACCAGGTCGTCCGCGTGCTCAGCATCGGCCGCGCGCGCCAACGCCGCCAGGACCCGCTGGCTCTGGTCGAACGTCTGCGAACGGGTCTCGTCAGAGACGACCTGCCCCTCGGCTGCGGCCACTGCCGACTCCAGCTCCCGTGTCCGGAACCGGGCGCCGAGCACGGCCACGGCCGCGGCCAGCTGGCCGACATGTGCCGCACAGCCATCGCAGTTCTGAATGTGCTGCGCGACATCGAGCCTGTCCTCAGAGGGCAGATAGCCGTCCAAGGCGAGGCTTCCATGGCGCGTAACGTCTCTGCAGTCAACCATTCCTGATAGGCATCGGGGGCTCGATCACCGGTTCCGACGCCGCCTCCCTCCGATTACGTGTTCATCGTCGGAAGGTTCGTGCCTGCGCAGAGGACCAGTCTTTCCGATCCACCGCCGATCACCGATGCCACCACGCTCGCGGTCGAGTGGGCGAAGCACAGCATCCAGCTGAAGCGTTGAGGGTTCTCCGCTCGTGTGCGAACGAAGAACCCTCAAGCGCAGCGGATACTCGGTGATCTGGGGTGCAGCCAAACGTCACGACTCGGCGCAATGGGCGCCAGCGTCACCGTCCCTAGTCCTGAACATCCCTCCACGTCAGGGCTTGGTCAGGTCCTTGATGAAGGACTCCGACCACTCGGGCAAGGTGGGCAACTGCTCGGTCCAGACCTTGGTTCTCGGGTTGCCCGTGGTGCTGTGGCGGTCGGGTCCCGGCCAGTAGCCGATGGCCGAACGCAGCCTGCCCAGCCGCTCCACGAAATGTGCATCGAGCGCCACGACCGCAGCGATACGGAACGAGCCGAGCCGCCCGACGACAGTCCCGCCGAAGACCTCCAGGACGGACGCGGCGAGCGTTGTCAGCTCGGCGTCGAGCCGCTGCCTCGTGATCGGCTCGACCACCACCAGAACGTGTGTCTCCGGCAGGCACTCCACCTCGCGCATGGCGGTCCTGTAGAGATCGGAAAGACGTGAAAGCAGATGCTGCGCGGTGGCCAGCCCGGTACTGGGATCTTCGCACGACGGACCACTCAGATAGGTGAACGTGCACTCCGTCCAGCTCTGGCACAGGCTCCGCATCGCGTCATAGCCCGGCTCCCGGTCGATCGTGTTGCAGGCGTGCTGCATCGCGTCGAGAGCATCGGCCAAGGCGACCCCGCGCTCGGCGAGTCGGCGTCCGGCAGCCGCAGCAGCTGCGACCGGACTGACCTTGGTCACCATCGCTTGTTGCAGCGACTCGAAGACGGGGCCGTACCCCGCACCGTCCGGCTTCGCACGATGCCGTCCGCCCGCCGGCACCCCGACGAGCTGCAGTACCCGAGACTCTGAACTGTTCTCGGCCGCTTCCGGCCGGGACTTGCTCAACTTGTCGATCGGCATAAGCCATCGCCAAATACCGCCATGATGCATCCCCGTTTCTGTTGCTCAGCCCAGATCCTGCCGGAGACCCACAGCGATACGCAACTACCACCGACACACCCGGTTTGCAACAGCCTGCTACGCGTGCGGGATGCCGCGGCGGCGGAAGCCGGCGTAGCCGCCCATGAGGCACGCTGCTGCGAGGGTCGTAAGCAGGAGGGCGTTGCCCACGTCAGCCGGCTCGACGGGTGGGTTGCCGATCAGGTGGAACGGCGAGAGGTCCCGGAACGCGGTGGCCAGGTGCAAGGAGTCACCGAGGTAGGCGATCACCGCGCCGGCCGCATAGACCAGCCAGACAACGGACCCCCAGCGCGGTGCGACTGTGAATGTGAAGAGCGCGAGTCCACCGAAAAACACTACGGCCGGCAGGAAGCCGATGCTCGCACGCACCACCTGCGCGGTGATGTCCACTCCCATCGATGCCGAACCGCTGAATGCGAACACGACGTCTCCAGCCACACATACCGTGACGATCCCCGCGCCGACGACAGCCAACTGCACACTGAGCCAGGACCAGCGGCTTCGGTCGCCCGACAGGCATGCTTCGAGCCGCCCGGACGACTCCTCGGCGCGGAGCACACCCACGGCCTGTACGGCGTATCCGGCACAGATGAGCGCAAGCAGCAGCGCGGTCATCGCAAGGACGGAGTCCAGTCCGGTAGCACCTTCACCGCCGCCCATTGCCGAGGCGAGCGAGGGGTTGCCGTTGATTGCCCTCACCAATGGTTTCGCGACCGAGCCGAACGTGCCTGCGACCACCACCGCCGCCATCGACCATCCCAGCAGCGATCCCCGGTGCGAGCGCAGCGCGATCCCGAGTGGCGTCCGCAGGAAGCGCGACGCCTGCGGATCGGCCGCACGGACGCGAAGCAGTGCGCTGCCGATGTCTCGCCGCGAGGTGACAGCGAGCGCAGCCGCAGCGAGAAGCGCGAAGAGCACGAACGGAATCAGCAGCGGCCACCAGCGCTGGTCGCCGAATGCACGGGTCTGTTCCTGCCAGCCCAGCGGTGACAGCCACGTCAGCGGCGCCCATTGCACGTCGCCGATGCCGCGCAACGCATAGGCGGCAATGATGGCCCCGAGTCCGATAGCGACGACGCCACGGGAGTGCTCGACGACCTGTGCGGCGATCGAAGCGACTCCGATGAACGCCAGCCCCAGCGCACCCATAGAGAGCGAGTAGAGGACGGCGTCGCCACCGGGAACACCACCGCCGGCGAAACTCGCGAAAAGCGCGGCCGCGATCAGAACTTCCGCCACGACAGCCACCACGATCGCCGCCAGCAATGGCGTCGTACGGCTGATGCGGCCGGCCAGTACGGCCTCGAGGCGCCCGGCCTCCTCGTTCTTCCGGGTCGTCCGGGCGATCAGACTGACGGCCATGAACGGTATGGCGAAGGAAGCCAGGAAGCCGAACTCGTTGGCGATGATCCCGCCGAGGGAGTCGATCCCGGCGATCCTGCCGTTGAGCATCACCAGTGCGTCGTCGCGGACGGCGGCGGCGTACGAGTGGATCTTCTCGGGAGTGTCGTACAGGCCCTGGATCGCTGAGACGGTGAGCATCATGGTCCCGCCCACCGCGACGACCCAGACCACCAAGGCCGGCCACCCGGTGCGCAGGTGCACTCGCACCATCGTCACCAACTGCCCGTTCATGCTGGGCGCCCCTGCTCCGGCGAGGCATCGGCATAGGCGTGCAGGAACAACTCGTCGAGGCTCGGCGGGGCAACGGTCAGGGTGCTCACGCCCGCGGCGTGCAGACTGCCGACGGCATCTCCCAGCACGTCCGCATCGACGCTGAGCCGGGTCTCGAACGCACCGTTGCGATCCTCGACCTCAAGGTTGACCACCCCGGCCATGCCATCGAACCGCGGCCGCTGGTCGGTGACCGCGTGGATCTTCGTCCGGGTACGCCGCCGAAGCTCGGCGAGGGTGCCGGTCGTGACCGTCTTGCCCTTCCGGACAATGGTGACACGATCGGCGAGCGCCTCGACCTCGGCCAGAATGTGACTGGAGAGCAGCACCGTGACGCCTTCGGAGGCGCGCTCGCGGATGATCTCCTGGAATGCCTGCTCCATCAATGGATCGAGGCCGGAGGTCGGCTCGTCGAGGACCATGAGCTCGACGTCGGCCGCGAGCGCCGCGATCAAGGACACCTTCTGGCGATTGCCCTTTGAGTAGTCCCGGGCCCGCTTGGTGGGGTCGAAGTCGAACCGCTCGATGAGGCCGGCGCGCCGGTCGGCCTGAATCCCACCGTGCACCTGGGCGAGTACGTCGATGCACTGACCGCCACTGAGTCCCGGCCACAGGGTCACATCGCCGGGGACGTAGGCCAACCGTCGATGCAGCGACGCCGAACGCTGCCACGGGTCCTTGCCGAACAGGCTGATCTCGCCGCCGGACTTACGCATCAGGCCGAGCAGGATGCGGAGCGTCGTCGACTTGCCGGCTCCGTTCGGCCCCAGGAAGCCGTGCACTTCGCCGCGGCGGACCGCCAGGTCCAGCCCGTCCAGCGCCGTGACACCACCGAACCGCTTGACCAGACCGGTCGCGCCGACGACGACCTCATCACCGGGCGCGTCGGCCCTGCTCCGCCCGGGTGCAGCTATGGGCATCGACATTTCGTTGTCGCCTCCTGGATTGTCAATCCTCGTCTCGTTCACTGGCTGGAACGATCAGCACGCCCTCGCGGTAGATCCGGGCAACCTCGGCCGCCCAGCGGGTCAGGCCGTCTCCGGACATCGGGTCGAACCCGAGAGCGTCGGTCAGCGGCTCGCGCAGGAGCAGGAGGATGAGGTCGGCCGAAAGCATGAACGCCGTACGGACATCCGGATCTGTGGCCGGCGAGGCGAAGCCCGCGTCAACAAGCCGGCCGAGCAGCACACGTGACACCTCGAACCAGCGGAGGAACAGCGCCCGACCGGCCGGATCTCCACTGAGCAGCAGCCGTCGAAGGTAGATCGGCAACGGTGAGTCAGCAGGCAGCGCCTGGGCGAAAAGCTCGCCGATCGAAGCGCTCGATCCAGCGGTCAACACCTCGCCGATCTCGTCAACATCCTCCATCAAGGCGTCGAGTTGCGCGGCCGCGTACTGATCCACAGCCTCACGCAGGCCCGCCTTGCTGCCGTAGTGGTGCAGCACCAGCGCCGGCGAGACGCCGGCCGCCTCAGCGATCTGCCGCACGCCGACCGCATCCGGTCCTTGGTCGGCAAACAACCGCAGCGCCACATTGCGGATCACCGCCCGCCCCGTCAGATCCCCGTCGCCACCTGATCGCACGTTCAGCATACTAAACGATCGTTCAGCCACGAACAAGTGGTCGCGCAATCACCTGACCAGTTCCGCGGGAAGAACCTCGTCGAAAAGGACTGACGGCACCTGTCACAGGCTTGGATGCCTGGTCGTCTTATCCAGGACAAGGCGCATGGTCAGCACGGCACGAGATCGACCTCGACGGGAAGGGATACACAATGCAGTTCACCCGGCTGAAGTTCAGGGGGAGGAGTGTGCTCGCGATTGCTGGAGCCGTCTTCGGCCTCAGCACCCTTGCAGTCGCTCCCGCCGCACACGCCACCTCTGACACCTTCCTGGTCGAGACCGACGACGCCAATGCGTGTGGGGGCGCGTGGTTCATCGACTACGGCGCGGGCGCGCCCGGTGGTGGAAGCAATGACGACTACATCGAGATCGATGACTATTGCCGCGACGGCCACGGTGTCAAGGCTTGGGCATGGCTCACCCGCAACGGCACCACGCACTACCTCGGCTCCGCGTACGACTCGAACGGCGACATCCGCCACAACAACCCTCCCAAGATCTGGGATCCGTTCCAGTCATACGGCAACGTTGTTGCGCACGACCTTGTCGGAGTGAAGGTCTGCCTCGTCGACGGCAACGATGACCCAACGCCTTCACACTGCGTGTCGGTCACGAATGAGAGCGCCGACGGCTGAAGCAGCAACCGCCGCGGGGCAGGGTTGGGGAGGATCTGCCACCCGAATCGGGAAGAGATACTCCCCAACCTCGGCTCGTTCTAGCGCGCGTGCGAGACGGGGCGGGGCGAGTGAGGGGTGACCGCGATCGCCGGTAGCCTGTTGGTCGCAGGTAGCTACGATCAGTTGGCGAGGGATACCAGGCGATGACAGACCCAGCAGGCACCGGCGAGCACGTCCCCACGATCGACCTCAGTCGTCCCAGCGTGGCCCGGGTCTACGACCTGGCTCTTGGCGGCAAGGACAACTTCGCGGTCGATCGCCAGGCGTACGAGAAGCTGGTCGAGCTGGCGCCCGAGATTCCCGCCTGGGCCCGGGACAACCGCAAGTGGCTGGCGCGGGTCGTGTCCTGGCTGAGCCAGAAGGAGCGCATCGGCCAGTTCCTCGATCTGGGTTCGGGCCTGCCGACCGCGCAGAACACCCACCAGATCGCCCAGGCGCATCGCCTGGACGCAAAAGTCGTGTACGTCGACAACGACCCGATCGTGATTCGGCACGGCATGGCGCTGCTCGTCGAGAACAAGTACACCGACTTCGCGGCCGCCGATTTCACCGAGCCGGAGCAGGTCCTGAACACGCCGCAGGTCAAAAGCATGATCGACTTCGACCGCCCGGTCGGGGTGATCGAGGCGCTCATGCTCCACCATATCGCCGACCTCGACGAGACCCGCAGAATCGCGGCCGCGTACGTCGACGCAATCCCCTCCGGTTCGTACGTCGCCATGAGCCACGTCTGCAATCCCCGCGACGGCAGCGACATGGCCAAGGCCACCGACGCTCTCGAAGAACGATTCCACGAATCCTGGGGCTCTCTGACCTTCCGTACTCCCGCCGAGATCACGTCCCTCTTCGCCGGCCTCGACCTGATCGGCCCCGGCCTGGTCCCCCTCTTCGAATGGATGCCCCCCGGCACCCAGCACGAAGACGACCAAGACGCCGACCTCCCCTCCAACGCCAGCCACATCCTCTACGCAGGCGTAGCCCGCAAACCCTGACCCACGCCGGTTCTAGTGACTTCGCCAGTCGCCGCCGTCGACGTAGCGATCCAGAGCGGACGAGGTAGCGACTCCGGCAAATCGCGAGGTCTGCCGCTGCCAGTACTCGTCATGCAAGAGCCAGGGAACCACGCGGATCCCGACCGCATCCGTGACGCGATCGTCCGGAGAGGCCAGCATTCTCTCCAGAAAATTGAAGCAGGCACCGATCCGCCCGACGTCCTGCGATTTCATCGCCGCGTCAAGGATCCCCCACCTGAAGACATCGGTAACCAGCGCGAACTCCAAGAACCCGCCGTTCTCCGCAACATCCGCGACCGCCTCCCCAACCTGACATCGCCAGCCCGGATAGGCGCGGCAGATCTCGTCGGCAAGCGCCGCCACATCGGCCACCGGCTCAACCTCGCTCGCCACGTCACCTCCATCTGCGGGGAACCGCGTCTACAACTCCTCGACGCGCAGCACGTCAATCCCGACCTCACCGAGGTCCGGCAACGGCTCCGCGTCGAGCTCCTGCGTCACATAGCAGAGCGTCACGTACTCACGAAACTCGTCCTCGGCAAAGTACCCCTCGTCATCCTCAAGGTTGGACTGCACGATGACCTCGTCGTCGATCCCGGGCCAGCGACCACGTAGATATACCCCGCGGTAGTAACTGTCATGCTCGACGAAGTGCGCCCCCGAACCCACCATCAGCCTCTGGGCGACCGTGGGCATGTCCTGCCGAGACCCCCACAGCCAAAAGCGCTTCTTCATCTCAGAACCACCGCCCTGGCCTTGATGTCCGACGGCGTCGTTCGCCGGCTGAGCGGGACTGCACCATCGCAGATCTCGGGTCGAGCCTGGCTAAGGCGGTGAGGTTGGCGTCGGCGTCTGCCGGGACGGGGGTGGTTCTCGCCTTCCTCGATGGCGTAGTAGCCGATGAGTTCTGTGTGGCTGATGAGGTTGTCCAGATACAGCCGCGGCTGCGCTGAGACCATCCGTTGCGACTGGCTGGACTCCCGAGACCGAGGCAGGTCCAACAGTCCGCCTCACCTGGTCCCTCTCGCGCCACGTCGGTACTCCCTACAGTGAGCAAGCAGGGCTGCACGACGTCGGGATCGGTAGGCGACAAATCAGCCTCCGGAGAATTGGGCGACGGCGACCACAACCCGGCCGCGTTGCTCGATGACGACAGCACCGTACCTGGCGTGTAAATCGTACGGCTCACATCGTTCACGACCACATCGGAAGTGTCGGAGGTTCCAGCCGTGCAACACCTCCGGTGCGCCGGTTCCCATGAGACCAGCAGCACAAGAGACGACCGCACGGCAGCCAGCAGCCCTTCCTGGAACGCATACCGGTCGCGGCACTGGAGCGCGGCCTCATCCAGTCGCATGAGGCGCCGGACTGGTCGGCTGGCGTGTCACGAAACGCTCCACCTCGGCGATATCGAGGGACTCTACGATCACCAGGTGCCGCCCAAGAGCCGGGCCTGACTCGCGGATCTTCCTGCTCAGCCAGCTGGGCGTGCAGACCGTGAGATCGAAGGATTCTTCGCCAGGGCCGTCGACAGGCCCGACACGGCCGGTCAAGAAGACAGGCCGCCGCCGACGCTGCCCGGGATGAGCGACATCGAGGCCGACATGGCCGACCTGTGGTCCACCTCGATCACCACCACCTCGCCCCCTACCCCGGCAACGACGCGCCACCCAGCTCTACACCCTCATCTGTGAAGAGCCCGTAGACGTGCAGTCAGCCCTGACCGCGTCGACTGCGCTGCGGACGTCCGATGTGTAGCCGGTGCAGCCTGCACGCTGGCGGTGTCCGCGTCCTAGAGACGTTGTGCGTTCTCAAGAGGATGGGACTGCCCGAGGCGCTCGGGACAACGCCCTTGCGCGACACGAAGCGGCCAGCCAGGTCAGCGGGAACCAAGTCATCGAAGCCGTACAGGGCCGACAGCCAGGCAGTGACGAACCGGAGGAGGCTACGCATCATCGCCCGTGGCTGCCTGCCACGCAGCCTCGAACGTATCGGCATCGATCTCCTCGGGCATGAACTCCTCCTGCTCTGCGATTTCCTCGATGGAGGGCATCAGTGCCTCGGAAAGTTGCGTCGAGCCGGTCGCCCTGCTCGAGTCCGCGAAGTCCGCGTGGCCGTCGCGAAAGATCTCGACCTTCCGGACTTCTTCTCCGTTGATGATCTCGCTCAGCAGCGTGACAGGTTCGTTGTCAAATTCATGGCGCCAGGCCACGCGCACGTATATCTTCATTAGTTCGCTCCCCATGAGATGAGGCGACTCGTGATATCGAGCGGCGATTCGCCGGGGATGACGAAGACGCCGTCTCTGCCCTTGATGACATTCAGTCTGGTAAGGCCTGGAACTACTCGCCGACTCCCGCACTAATCTACGCGGGGCATCCAATGGAACTGAACACCCGGCGCAGACGACCCATCACGCCCTCAGTTATCTAATAGCCGAGAGGAAGACTTTGCAGACCGGCGCTTCAGCAGCCACTACGATGACACTTCTTAGCACCTCTCCCATGCGATCGTCCTCAATTCCGCGTGGAGTGCTGTAGCGGTCAATGTTCCAGTCATGGTCCCGCCCGGCCATCTCAACAAGCGACGGGAGTAGTTCGGAGTTCGTGAGCTGAGATTTCATGGAACTATCTTCCAGGAATCGACCTATGGCATCACAATTCAGATCGAATGTGAGATCGAGAGTCTCATTACGTCCGGGGCAACGAACTCGTCCCGGACGCGCTCCACATCGCGAAGGCGACCCACTGCAGCCTCGCCAACAATCTTCTACCCGATCACGGGTTGATCTGCACCTACAAGGACCATGCCCGGCTCTGCCACGGGCTGGCTGTCGTCCGGTCCATGGGAGCCGTGGACACGAGTGCCGACAAGAGCGTACACCGCCACTCTCCCGTCGGCGGCGTGATCCACCACCCGTGTCCAAGGACCGGTGCAAGGCCCACGCCACCTCATCTCCATCAGTCACCGACGAACCACAGAAACCGATGTACTCGATTCCCTTCACGACAAAATTCAACCACCTGTTCCAACGACTCACGCTCGTCGTCGCTCAACGGCCCATCGAGCAGCCTCTCCGCCTCTAGCCGCAACCTGCGCATCTGCCGCGTGTTGAAGATCGTATTCGAGTAGGGATCCACGCCATTGAGCAATGGATAGAGTTGATCATCTCGAGACGCATCCGCAGGAACATAGGCCGCACTCGCTCGGCGAATATCCTCGCCACTCTCCCGACGCAAAACCAATGAAATAGGCATATCTATGGCGCTCCTGGGAACATCGTGACTAACGCGCCATCATACGGATCGCGGACAACAGTGTATACGTTCGTCGGAAAACCGGCCGGATTGGCGACTGAGCGGTTAGTGACACCTATCGGACCTCGCGTCCTCACTGTGTATTCAATATTCCCGTATTTTCCGATTCGACCAATTTGCCCCGTGGTCCCACTGGCCAGCGCTTGAAGATCAACACCGTTGTCAAATACCCCCGCGATATCGTCCAGTTCATCCCCGCCCCAAGTATGCCGGCTCGTCGCATGCTCAATCCCGTCGAGGTCGAAACCGCACGTATTGTGCACAAGGGCGGAACTGCTGCCGACACCTACGAAGTAGGTGTGAATGCCGTCGACCGTGAGATTATACGCGAGCGCCTCGTGTTCACTCCCGGGCACCAGTCCACGGACGGTGACCCGCCGCCCGTCGGCGGTCAGGATTTGGTCACCCTGCTCAAGCTCATCGGCGCGCTGAAACTGAGCGTCTGTCGCGTTCCAGAAAGGATGGTCCTCGGTCGTCATGACCAGAGCCCCGCCCTCGATCTGTAGCTCGACGAGGACGTCCTTGTGAATCCACAGGTGGGTGACCGCCCGCTGCTCGGCTACACCAGACCGAGGATCGGCAGCTAAGATCTTGTCGCCGACCCTGATCTGATCGATTAGCTTGCGCGATCCATCGGCCATCACGACCGGAGTCGCACCGGCGAACGAACAAGCACGAGCGACGTCTTTACCTACCTTTGCAACGTCGTCGCCATGCTTGAGCGCGGTAACCAACTTTGTGGCCTCCGCGGCCTTGCCGATTGGAGCGAAGTTCAGCGCGGTCATGCCGCACGCGGCAAGGCCGAAAAACGTCGCGCAGTCAAGGGCGTCGTTCGCGCCACTGAGGCCGCCGATGAGTTCCATGGCCTCTGGCAGGCCCGTCTTATTGGCCTCAACGGCTGCGAGGTTGAAGCCGACAAGCGCAGGGCTCAAACCCATCTGTGATATCCGGACGGCCTGCTGCTGTTGGCTCGCCCCGGCAGGCAGGTCGATGGAGTGGTTGATGAACTGATTGACGTTGGTGGGAATCTGAGGCGTGCTTGCACCGGTCGAACCACCGGTACTAGAGCCGGTAGTGGTCGGTGAGGTGATGGTTGGCGTGGCGTGGGATGCGAACCGGTCGCTGCCTTCTTCGATGGCGTAATGGCCGTTGAGTTCCACCCGGCTGATGGGGTTGCCGCCGGCGAACATGTAGCGGTTGGCGTTCCAGGGGTCCGAACCTAGGCCGAGGTCGGTCAGGGCCCCGTTGAACATGTCGCGTGTCAGGAAGCGGTTCAGGCCGGGGTTGTACTCGCGGAAGCCCATGTCGTACGTACCCGTCGCGCCGTCGAACCGACTGGAGTTGAAGCGGTACGGGTTGACGGTGTCGGCGTCCTTGGTCGGGTCGCCGGTGATGGCGTCATCGCCGGTAGTGCCGACCTTGTCCGGCTGGCCGTAGGCGGTGTAGCGGTACGTGGAGGTCGTCGAACCGGTCGCGTCGGTCAGGGTTTCGACGTCGCCGTGGGGGTTGGTGCCGTAGAACGACTTCTTCGACGTCGTGCCGTTGACCGGCGAATCGACCAAGGACAGGTTCTCGCCGTTCGCGCCGTAGGCGTACGACTTCGAGGTCTTCCAAGCACCGGCAGTGTCTTGCTCCTGCTCGATCGCTACCTGGTTGGCCAGGCCCACGAACGTGTATCTCGTGGTGACCGCCGCCGCGGCGCCGATCTTTTTGGACTGGTTGGTGACACGGTCGAACGGGTCGTAGGTCTGGTTACGGGTGTAGGTCGCGGTGCCGGTGGTGTCGAACTTCTGCTGACGGGTGACACGGTCGTAACCGTCGTACGCGTTCTGCTCCACCACCTGCGCACCAACATCCGACGTGGTCGCACGACCGAAGATGTCGTAACGCTGGTTGACCGTGGTGCTGCCCGTGACGGTCTTGGTAAGACGGTTGCGGTCATAGGTCATCGTCGACGTCGTCGCACCGACCGTCTGCTTGACCGTGTTACCAGCCGCGTCGTACTCGTACGCCTCGTTCTCGCCCTTGTCGACACCCGACTTCGTCACCGCAGCCAACTGACGCGCCGGCGTGTAGGTGTAGCCCGACGCCTGATCCAGATACTCCGACGAATTCGCCTTCAGCAGCTTCTCGACATCCAGAGAACGGTCACCATCAGGCGTGTAATACAACGAATGCGACGAAACCAGCTTGCCCGCACCGGTCTTCTCCGACACGATCCGCTGCGAACCGTCCTCGTGATACGTGTACGTCGCCAGGTTGCCGTTCGGCTTCGTAACCGTCGAACGCCACCCATGACCGTCATAGGTGTACGACCACGTGTCCAGCGAGCCGGATGGGGAATCACCCGCTTTGACGGTGTCGATCAGATTGCGGACGTCCCACGTGTAGCCGGTGTAACGCCCAACCGCCGGGCTGCTCGTCGCAGGATCCGCGACGCGTTGCGCGTTGGTCGACAACACGTTGGAGTCGAGGTCGTAGGTGTAGTCCGTCGTCGACTTGCCGGCGCCGGCCTTCAACTCCTGGACCTGAGACGTGCGCCCCAGACCATCGGTCGTGACCTTGTAGGTGTCGGCGGCGGCGTTCGGGTTGTTGTCCTTGACCTCGGTCTGCTGACCGTTCTGGTCGTAGTTGTAGGTGAAGGAGCGGTTGTCGACCGGGTTCGTCGACACCAGCTTGATCGCGTCCGCAGACACCACGCCATCAGCAGCCGGCTTCAAAGTGATCGTCTTCGCGAGACCGTCCGGGAACGAATAGTTGCCCAGGTTGACCCACGGAGTCGCGGCGGTGCAGGTCTTCTGGTTGACCGTCTTGGTCGCCGAGCCGGTCGAGTGGTTGATCGTGTACGTGGCCGCCGTGGTGGCATCGGTGCGGACCGGACACGAGGCGTACACGTCGAAGGAGCCTGCGACATCCGGCAGCACCCGCCAACTGAAGGCATCCGTCGAGCCAGTCGCCGCAAGGTGAGTCCGGTAGTCCGCGCCCTGCGTGTTGGTGCCGCCGGCAACCGTTGCCCAGGTGCCGGTTGACGACGTCTGCCAACCGTCGGCGTTGTCGATCACGCCGACCGGCTGCTGGGCTGCCGTGTCAGAGCGCGACTGCAGCGCACCATCGGGGTAATAGCCCCACGCCTGCGTACGCTTCGCGTCGTCACCCGGCACGGTCAGCGTGCGATCCGTCTGCTGCCCCATCGGGTTGTAGCCGTACGACGCCGTGATCTGCCACGGATCCGTCGACGTCTTGATGTCGCCGGAGCCGAAGTACGTGAAGTTCGTCCACTGCGTACCCGCCGAGCCGAACGTCGGCTCCGACTGCGCCTTGATCTCCCCGGTCGGGTAGTACTGGATGAACGTCGACGACGGCGTCTTGTACAACGTCGTCGTCGCGTCGAACGCGGACTTGTTCTGCACCGGCCGGTTGTTCTTGTCGTACACCGTCTCCGAGTACAGCCCGCTCGGCCGCGTCACCCGCGTCACGTTCCCGGCCCCGTCGTACGCCGTCTTCGTGACCTGCAGCACCTGATGCCCACCGATCGCCGTGTGCTGAACACTGACCTCGATCGGCTGCCCGGCATCGTCGTACTTGGTCGCCTTCGTGTGCCCGGTCTGATCGACCGCGGCAGTCACCAGACCGTCCGCGTCGTACAGCATCTTGCTGGTGTAACCAGCCGCATCCGTCACAGCAGTCGGCCGGTGGTTCAGGTCGAAGACCGTCTTCGACGTGTAGTCCGTTGCCGGCGACGCGTTGCGCAGCGGGTCGATCACCGTCGTCTGGTTGCCGACCTCGTCGTAGGTATAGGTCGTCGTCGGCGTCTTCGAGACCCCGCCGTCGACGAACGGCGTCTCGACCTTCAGCACCTGACCGATCCGGTCATAGCTGTACTTCGCAACGAAGTCGTTCGGGTCCGTCGTGGTCGCGACACCCTTCGGCGCGGTCTCGGTCACCTTCCGGCCGAGGACGTCGTAGGTGTAGGCGAGCTGCCGGCCGGTCGTGTTGTTGTCCGGCAACGTCTTTGTCAGCACGTTGTCGGCAGCGTCGTACGTCGACACCGACTCCGCACCGTTCGGCGCGGTCTCCTTCGTGACGTTGTCGTTCAGGTCGTACTCGGTCGCGGTGGTCCGCACCACGGATCCGTCGTACGGCTTGGTGACCTTGCTCGGCCGCCCGAACGCGTCGTACTCCGCCGTCGTCAACCGCTGCTGGGCATCCTTGACCTGCACCACATTCCCGCGCACGTCATAGGTGAAGTCGGTCTTGGCGAGCTCCGCATCGGTGATGGACAACGGGTAGCCGCTCGGGTCGTAGTTCGCGTCGGCGCCGTACTGCGTCACGTTGCCGCGGGCATCGGTCGCCGTCGCCAGCGTCCCGTTCGGGTTGTAGACGTACGTCGGCCCGAAGCCGAGGCCGTTCTTGACGGTCTTGACGTTGCCGTTCGCGTCATAGGTGAACGTGTCCGTCCGCCCGGCAGCGCTCTTCTTCGACATCAGCACGGTCGGCTTCGCACCAGTCGTGAGCGTCTGGTACGTCAGCAGCACACCCGGCAGGTTGTCCTTGACCGCCATCGCATCCCGCACGACCAGCGGATACCCGGTCACCGGGTCGTACTCCCACGTCGACACCGCACCGTTCGGCTCCTGCAGCCGGATGACGTTGTGGTCGCTGTCCCACGCGAGCAGGGTGGCCTTGGTGCCGCCGCCAGCGTTCTGGTTGGCGTCCAGGATGCTGGTGGTGCGGCCGTAGCCGTCCATCCGGTACGTCGTCACCGACGGAGTCGATCCGTTCACATCGGTGACCGTGGCAACGATGTCCTCGGCGGCCGAACCATCCGGGTCGGCATAGGAGAACGTCGTGTCGTTCCCACGCCGGTCGGTGTAGCTCTTCGGCCAGTTGGCGTAGGTCGAGTTCTCCGTCGACGTGTAGTACTGCACCTTGGTCTCAGCGTTCCGCGGATCCTTCACCGAGATCAGCTTCGTGTTCGAGTTGTTCGAGCCGTCGGTGTAGGCGAACTGGAACGCCTTGACCGGCGCACCCGCCCCGAAGGTCTGCGTCACTGGGTCGAACGCGCCGCCGTCCTCGAGCTTGGTCAACTGCGAGGAAGCGTTGTAGTTGAACTTCAGCGCCCGCCCGGAGATGTCCCGGATCCACACCAGTTTCCTGGCACCGCCGGACTCGTACCCCAAGGTCAGCACGGGGTCGACATGCTTCGCATCCCGAACCGACACCAGCCGGCCACTCGTGTCGTAGCTGAACGTCATCGTGTTGCCGTTGCGGTCCACCACCGACGTCTGCCGGCCAGTGTCCTGGTTGAAGTAGAACCGGGTGCCGTCCGGCCGGGAGAACACCCACTGGTGATCCGCGTCCGCGGTCAGGTCACGCGTCAGGTCCAGGCCGACACCGGGCGGACGGGTGTAGGTCAGCAGCGTCGACGTCTGGGTCGCGAGCTTGTACGTGTGCGTCGTGCCGTCACCGTCGATGAACGTCATCAAGTTGTTCGTACTGCCACCCGTCGGCACCGACAGATCGCTGCCGAGCCTCGTGAGCGTCGCCGCCTGGACGGAGAACCCGAACCCGGCCCGCGGACTGGTGCCGTCCATGGAGTTGTACGCCAACCTGACGAACGCCGACGGACCGATCGACGGGTTCGACAAGGCGTCGTACGACCACACGGCATTGCCGCTGAACAGGTTCGTCAGCAACTGCGAGCCGCCGCCGGTCTCCTCACCCGTGTACGACAGGAACTTCTCCAGCCCCAACTGGTTCGACCCCGGATCCTCGACGTACCGGTCGACACACAGATACCCGGTCGTGACGACCACACAGCCCTGCGAGGGATGGGTCGTGTTCGACGACGGCGGGACCGTCTTGGAGAACCAGTCCGTCCCCGTCCACAGGTCCAGATAGATGTCATAGGCCAGCCGCTTCGTGCCGGTGTCGGAGTTGATCGGCGTCCGGATCGGCAGGTTCAACTTGACCGATTCCCCCGGCGACAGCGCCTTACCGAGAGGTACGAAGTTGCGGTCACCCGACACGGTGATGTCGGTCGCGCTGCCCGGCTCGGTCCACCGGTACGACAGTTGCAGCCCGGCCGGCCAGTCCTGGTTGGTCGTGTTCGTCACCGTGACCGGCGTCGTGATCGTGGTACCGGGAACGAACCGCTCCGGCATCTCGTCAGCCTGGTACGTCTCGGCGTCGTTCTTGGCCAGATGCTCGATCCACAGCCGGGGGCGGAACAGCGTGTCCGGGGACTCGCCGTTCGTGATGCTGACCAGCTGCTGACCCGCCGCAGCGGGAGCCTCGTCACGCGTCTTCAGCAGCAGGCCGTGGTTGTCGCCGGCGTTGTCGACCCACGACTGGAGCTTGGTCAAGAGCCCCGCCGAGGTGAACGTCAGCCGCTGCGCGTTGCCGTCGGGACGAACCGACCCCAGCAAGGCGGGATCGTAGTCGCCACCAGGAGCCGTCCAGTTGATCGTGGAGGTCGCCTGGTTCCAGGTCGCCTCGGTCTCGACGAAGTCCCGGTTCAGCCCGAACAGGTCGAAGTCCGCCCGTCCGCTGCCCGAGCCGTAGTTCGAGAACAGCTCCACCCGCGCGTCGGTGACCTTCGTTCCCTGCTTGATCGACGACGTGTCGAACTCGAACACACCACGCTCGGCGCCGTACGTCGGATGATTGTTCCCGACCTGCACCCAGTACCGGGTGTTCGACGTACCGCCGCCGTCCGGACGCGACACGTTCGTCGTCGGCAACGTCTTGCTCAACGTGGTGTCGGAGATGTCGCCGCCGAACGACTGCAGAATCCGGCCTTCACGTGGCATCGTGACGGTCTGCACGTTCGACGCAGCCTTGCCGTTCACCGCACCGTCACCGACCGTCCGCGCCACAACCCAGTAGCTGTATGTCGCCGGATCACCCACCACCGAAGGCTTCGCCGAGTCGTCGGTGAACGACGTGATATCCGGCGGAACCGTCCCCGCCAACTCCAGCGCAGCCGGCGACGTGTTCGAGAAGTAGTCCCCCACCGGCGTCGTGCAGCCGCCCGCCGGGAGCGCGCGGCAGCCGCGGAAGATCTGGTACTCGACCAGGTCGTCCGAATCCGCCGGCGTCGGGTCGACGTACTTGCTCCAGGTCAGTGCCGCGCCGCTCGCGTTGACCGTCGACGGCGGATTCAGCGACACACCCGGCTCTCCGTACGTGATGGTCAGGTTCGGCCGCGCCGCCGTCTCCCCGCCGTACGTGTCCTCGCTCGCGCTGTAGTACAGCCCGCCGGCCGGCGCGGTCGCCGGGTTCTCGTCGACGGCCTTCAGCATCACGCCGTAGTTCGGCGACTGGCCGTTCACCCACGACTGGACGTAGCTGCCCATCGCGTACGAATGCCAGCCGTCCCGATCACCGACCTGCTTGGTCGCGGTCGAGTACTTCGTCCACTTCATCGCATCCGCGACCGGGATCGTCGCAACCCCAGACTGATCACGGGTGATCTTCACCTGCGTCGTACTGCCCGGCCGCGAATGAATCGTGCCCAGCGTGTACCACTGCGCACCGCCCACCACACCAGCCGTCTGATCCCACGTCGCGGACTGCGTCGTCACCTGACCGGCGGCCGTCGCGCCAACAAGCGTCGTCGGCAACTTGCCGCGCACCGACCCCTGAAAGTAGAAACCCTGCACCTGATAGTCGCCGTCACTCGGCACCCGCGCATTCCACGTAAACGTGTCCGGCGTCGTCTCGGTCGGCGCGTACGAGAACGAATCGTTCACCGCACTCGCGTTGCTCTGGTACTTCCACAACCCCTCGTACGACGACGACAACGTGTCCTGATCGTCCACCAGCACCGTGTTGCTCGCGTACGTCCCGCTGAACGCTGCGTTCATCGACGACCAGGTCGCCGTCGACTCCGACCAGTCCGACGTCACCTTCACCGCCGAGAACGGCAGCTTGTAGTCACCGCCGAAACCCGCGCCGTAGTGCAGGTTCAGATCAGCCGAACGGATCGTCGTGCCTGCCGGAATCATCGACAGGTCGAACCTCAGCAGGCCACGCCACGTGTTGTGGCTCAGGTCGTCGCCCACCAGCACCGTCGGATTGGTGCCGTAGTTCGTCGACGCATTCGCCTCCGAGATCGACGTGTCCTGCGCCGCCGCCGGATCCGGCACGACCACGATCGTCGGGTCGATGACGATCGGGTACACCCGCTCCTTCGCGGCGAGCCAAGCACGGTCGGGCCTCAGCGTGATCAGCGTCCGGCCGCCCTGCTGGCTGAGCGTCTGCGTGATCTTCTCCGAGTACCCCGCCTGCCCCAGCCGATTGGCCGCCGACGAGTCGTACATGTTCGGCGCCGGGATCACGTACTTCGGACGGGTGTCGCCGTTCTTTTTGAAGAACCCGATCGACCCGTCCGGCTGCGCCTTCGCCGTCAGCCCGCTGGTGTGCAGCTCGAACGTGTACTCGTCCGCAGCATCAGCGGCAGCCGTCAGTACGACCGTCTCCTTCACACCCGTACGCGACACGTAGTACCGCGCGTCCGCCGTACCGAACACGTCCGCGAACGCCACCGACGAGTCCTTCACCAACGGCGTCAACGACCGCCTCTCCCCCGCCGCCCCGAGGCTGATCGACTCATCGCCGACCTCGAACGACACCAACCGATCACTCGACTTACCGAACCGCGTCCGGAACGAGTTCTTCGCATTCTCGAACGAATCCTCGCCCGCCCCCGGCGCGACTGTCGTGTCAATGTCCTGCCACTTGCCTTTGGAATCCTTGTAATGCACGGGTTCCGTCGACAACTCGACCTGAGTCGTGCCGTCCGACATGCGGTAGCTGGACGACGTCGCCGTACGACGGTCCTCCAACTCCCGTACACGTGTCGGCTTCCCCGCCGCGGCCGACCTCGTGGACGCCTTCGCGACGCGCGCAGGCACCGGCGGCGCCAGCGGACCAAGAGCCGCACGAGGCGCCTGCTCGACAGCAACCTGCGCCACCTGCTGAGGACGCGCAAGCGCCGTGGCGGGAACTCCGAACGAAACCGGAAGCGACAGGACGAGGGCATACGTCAGCAACCTGCGGGCGCGGCGCATCGACACTCCAAAGCTGGGCGGAATCCGGCGCACCCCGAGCGACACCGGCGAGTCGGGAAGATTTATAACCTTCAAATCCCGGCTCGGACAAGCTTTTGGCGGCGGGTTGCAGGTAGCTGCAACGGCGCGCTGCTTATAGCGCACAACTCAGGTGAAGTGTGTTACAAGTCTGACCCGAAAATGTTTCAGTTTTTGCTCGGTGGAACGTCTAGGGCCAAGTGACTTGGGGGACTTGTTCGCTGGCTACTCGGATTTGTAGTTCGGCTCGGATTGTTGGGTGCAGGCCGGCGACGTCGACGAGGAGGTCTGCTTGCTGGTCGGCGGCGAGGCGTACGACGCATTCGGCGACCAGGGCGGCCCAGAGTGGGTCGCGGCGGGGTTCCTGTGTTCCGAGCAGGTGGATCACGAGCGCATCGAGAGGTTCGAGGTCCAGCCACTCGCCCGGTGGCGCATCGGAAGTCGCTGCGCGGTCGATCCAGCGGACAGTGGCCGAGGTCGAGTCGCCGGTCATTTCCTGAGCGGACGGAGCGGCTCGGGCAGACGGAGCCGCTGGAGCGGGCGGCTCCACCTCGTCCGGCACCTGTTCAGTGGGCCGTGGAGTGCCGGTGGTCAGCGACAGCGTGATCGGCGTACGCCGGGGGCTGCCGGTGAGCTGCAGCCTCGCCTCGGACTGGACGACCGGGCCGAGCGCGTCGAGCGAATGCGCCACGAAGTAGCCGTCGGGCGCCTGAGCCACGATCCGCGACAGCGGACCGCTCAGACTGATCCCCCGCGCACCGTCGTGCAACTCGGTGAAGAGGATGCGGGCGTGCGGGAACTGGCCGCGCAGGATGCCGAGCGCGTTGGCGCTCAGGACCGGCGTCAGGACGATGTTCGCGGTCGGCGGCGCGGACCTCATGTCGATCACCGCGTACCCAGGACCGAGCATCTCACTCAGCTCGGCCCGCGCCTGCTTCGACAACGGCATGGCCGCCACCACCAGCACTGCCGGGCCGGCGTCCTGGCCCGGCTCCGACCCAGCCGTCTCCTCGAACGCTTCCGCCACCGGCCGCTCCCCTCGGTAGGTCTCAGACCGCAGAGCCTATCCGCTACCTGAATCTGAATTATTAACTTCAAAAACAGGAAGCATCTGAGTTAGTCTCCTGTCATGATCTTCGTTCTGGTTCACGGCGCATGGCACGGACCGTCGGCCTGGGATCGGGTCGTACCGCTGCTCCACGCCGCAGGCGCGCACACGGTGACCCCTGACCTCGGCACCCACCCCGACCGCGGACTCCACGACGACGCCGCGACCGTCATCGCCACCCTCGACAACCTCACAGGCGACGACGAGGTCGTCCTGGTAGGACACAGCTACGCGGGCCTGGTGGTACGAGAGGCAGCGGACGCACGTCCGGATCGCGTGCGCCAGGTCGTCCTGATCGACGGATGGGCAGGTCCGGACGGCGCGAGCCTTTTCGACCTTGCGCCGGACAGCTTCGAGGAGGCCGTACGCGCTGCCGCCGCCCGAATCGGCGACGGATCACCGGTCCCCGCGCCGCCGCCGGCAGCGTTCGGAGTCGTCAATCCAGCCGACGCGGCCTGGCTGACCGAGCGCCTGGTGGCGCAGCCGTTGCGGACGTTCGCCGAGTCGACCCGGCTGAGCCCCGCCGTCGCCGACATCCCCGGAGTGGCGATCTGCTGCACGCCACCGACGTACGACTTCGCCAGCTTCGGGCAGTCGGCCGGCTATCGCACCGTCCCGATCGAAGGCGCGCACAACATCATGCTCACCGACCCTGCACAGCTCACGCAGTCGTTGCTGACGACCAGTGGGTTCCTTCAAGAACAGGAAGTCCCAGGTTTACGATGATGAAGTGGAGCAGCGAACGTACAACCAGTACTGCGCAACGGCGCGGACCCTCGATCTCGTCGGCGAGCGCTGGACGCTCCTGCTGATTCGCGAACTCCTGACCGGACCGCGGCGGTTCAGCGATCTACAGGCAAGTCTCCGCGGCCTGGGCACCGGGTTGCTCGCCGCGCGGCTGAAGCACCTCGAGCGGGAGGGGCTGGCCTGCAAAACCACTCTGCCGGCACCTGCCCGTACGGCGGCGTACGCGCTGACGCCCGCGGGCGCGGAGCTCGGCCCGGTCGTCCTGCACCTGGCACGCTGGGGCCTTAAGTGGGCAATGGGCGAACGCCGGCCCGAGGAGACGTTCCATCCCGGATGGGCCGTGCTCGGCCTCGAGGCGTGTTTCGATCCACAGAAGGCGGCCGACCTCACCGCGGTATACGAGTTCCGGGTGGGTGACGAGGTCCTGCACGCGGTGGTCGAGGCCGGCACGATCGCTGCGCAGCACGGGCCCGCGCAGCGCCCCGACGCGACCATCACGATCGGCGAGGACGACTTCGTTCGCTTGACCGGCGGCAACTTCACCCTCGCCGACGCGATCAAGACCGGCGCCGCGTCGGCCACCGGCGACCGGACCGCGCTGCGCAGGCTGAAAGGCCTGTTCCGCCTGCCCACTCCCGAGGACAGGGCTCAGCCGAAGCTGTAGGTGAAGGCGGAGATGCCGGGCGTGTAGGTGAGGGTCATGGTGCTGCGCTGGGCTGTGGGCACGTCGACGAGCTTGTAGGCGTTCGGCGTGCCGTCGACCGTGATGGTGCGGTCGGGTTGGCCCGGGATCGACACGGTGACGGTGCCGTGGCCGGAAAGGACGTGGTAGACCTTGGCGGCCTTGAAATTCAGGCGTGCTTGCGATCCCGTCGTCGAGGTCACGCTCTGGGTGCCGACGGTCCAGTTGCCGCCGAGGCTGAAGGTGTCGTCGGGCTGATACGTGTTCAGGGTGAAGGCCGTCGGCGTCTCCCGCGGCACCAGCGCGCCAGTGCCCTTGAAGTTCTCCGAACGCGAGTAGCCGAGGTACGTCTCCGGCGTCAGGCCCTTGCCCGCGACATCGGCCTTGACGGTGCCGTCCACCGCGGCCGGCAGCTGGGCGCCCGGATTCGCCTGGGTCAGCAGTTTGCGCAACTGGTCCTCGGTCTGGGCGTACGAACCTTCACCGAACTTGATCGACCGGACGACGCCCTGCGTATCGATCAGGTACCGCGCCGGCCAGTACTGGTTCCGGTACGCCGTCCAGGTCGCAAGATTGTTGTCCTGGGCAACCGGATAGCCGATGCCCTCGGTCCGGATTGCGGCACCGAGATTGCCGGCGTCCTTCTCGAACGCGAACTCCGGCGAGTGCACCCCGATGATCTCCAGACCGGCCGCCCGGTACGCCTTGTCCCAGGCGATCAGGTGCGGCGCGGCGCGCTGGCAGTTGATGCACGAGTACGCCCAGAAGTCGACCAGGACCACCTTGCCCTTGAGCGCCGACAGTTCTACCGGCTTCCCACCGGGCGTGTTGAACCACTTCTGCGTCCCGCGGATCGCCGGCGCCGCACCGCACTCGGCGAGCTCGGCGGCACCCGGTGTGCACTTCGAGAGCTCTGTCGAGGCATCGCCGATCGCAGGGGCCAGCGCGCCCTGGACCGTCTTGTTCTCCGCGACCTTCTGCTCGAGGCCGCTCGTGTACGACGGCAACGACCGCTGGATCACGTCGGTGATGTTGAAGGCCAGCGCGACGGCGAGCACCAGCATCACCACACCGCCCGCGATCCGGAACCCCCGCGCCCGCGTCCGGTACGCCTTCACGCGCTGCGCGATCCGCGAACCGGCCGACGCGAAGATCAGCAACGGCAACGCCGCACCGATCGCGAACGAAACCGTCAGTACGACCGTGCGCCAGCCGATCTGCCCGGTCGCGCCGGCCACGGTGATCGCGGCCAGTACGGGTCCCGCGCACGGCACGTACAGCGTGCCGAGGCCCAGTCCGAGGACGAACGCCCCACTGTCTTGGCGGTTGATCTTGGGCAGCCGGTAGAACGGCCGCTCGATCAGGTGCCCGAGCGCCGGGAAGATCAGGCCGAGTCCGACCAGGCCGAGCACGATCAGGCCCACCCAGCGGAGGAAGTCGTCGGGCAGCCCGAGCGCCGAGAGGATCACCGATCCGATCAGCGTGAACAGGCTGAAACTGACGATGATCCCGGCGATGATCTTCAGCGGCCGCCGGTCCCGGCGCCGCTTCGTCGCCGGTTCGGCGACCAGAACGTTGCCCTCGGCACGGGGCTGCCCTGCGGACGGCGACTCGTCGCGTCCGGTCGTACCGGCGAAGAAGATGATCGGCAGCATCGGTAAGACACACGGCGACACGCCGGTGATCAAGCCGCCGATCAGTCCGATGAAGGCGAGAGTGATCATGCGGCTTCTCCCAGGAAGAGACGGTGCTCGTGCAGACACCGTTCCTTCGCAGCCGACCGGTCGCTGGATGGGTCGGCGAGGATGAGAGGCTGTCGGACGGGTACCGGTGTTCCCACCAACCAACGCAGCCGTATCGGAGTTGCCCTGTGCAGCGATCACCATCGGTCGACGAAGCAGCCTGTACGACCGCTCTGGCCCAGCTGGGCACAGCCGACGGCCCTTCCGCGCTGTACGACGCCCTCGCCGGCACGGTGTACGGGCTCGCGCTGAGGCTCTGCGACAGTCCTGGTACGGCCGCGTCCGTCTGCGCCGCGGTCTTCGACTACGTGTGCCGCAACCAGGGTGAGTACGACCCGACCCGGATGACAGTCGCGCAGTGGGCGAGCCAGCTGACGCACCGGTTCGCGGTCCTGGCCAGCGGTGACGCCGCGTCAACCGCGCGGCGGGCCGGCGAGACCGTCGACTGCGGCAGCCTGACCGCGCCGCAGCGGGAGGATCTGGTCGATGCGTACTTCGGCGGGCTCACCTACCGCGAGATCGCGCGCCGGCGCGGCACCGCCCCGGACCAGATCGTGACCACCCTCCAGCGTTCCCTGCACCAACTCCTCGCCACAACCTGACGGTCCCGCACATCGCGAGGATGTGCGGGACCTCAGTGAACTATTCGCCGACCAGTTGGTCGTAGTGGGTGGTGATGGAGACGGTGTTCACTCCGTTGAGCACGACCGGGATCTTGCCGTACGACGTGATCGCGGTCGCGGCGCCGTTCGCCTTGCTCATCGCGTACTGGTTGCCGGACTGCGTGTCGTTGTCGACGGCGACGATCAGCGACCCGCCGCGGCTCCCACAGCCCTGCACGACCAAGGACTCGTACGCCGACCAGCCCGATGCGCGGATGCGCTTCATCACGGGCTTGGCCCCGGCAGCGACCGGGATGTGGGCGGTCCAGAGCGCACCGGCGTTCGTGGTCATCAGCAGCGTGTCGTACGTCGCCGTCTCGCTGATCACCGTCATCGTCTTGAACCCGCGGAAGCCTGCGAGCGGGCCGAGCGCGCGGAAGCCGGCACCGACGATCTGGTAGCGGTACAGGCTGCCGTTGGTGTTCAGGCCGTACAGGTACGCGTGCCGCGGAGCCGCGACGCTGTAGTTGGACGTGGCGATGGACTTGAAGCTCGTCCAGCCGGTCCCGACCTTCTTGAAGGTCGGTGCCCAGATGTTCGAGTCGCCGCCGTCACGCAGGTACGTCGTGTGCCGGTACAGGTTGGCGCCCTGAAGCAGCAGACCGTAGTAGTAGACCTGGGTGCCCGACGCGTTCACGGCGCCGTACCAGGTCGTGTCGGCCCGGGTGCCGACGAACTTGAACGGCGTGTCCTGAGCTGCCTCGACGTGACGGCCAGGCAGAGCCACTGTCTCCTGCGACATGCCGGCAGCCGTCGGCGACATGACGTCGCTGATGCACGGCTCACCGGCCTTGATCGTGTTCGGAGTGACGTTCTTGGCAAAGGCGTGCGGCTTCGGGTCGGCCTGACCGGTGGCGGCGGCCGGAATCGAAGCGACGGTGGCGGCCAGCAGGCCGGCACCGGCAAAGGCAAGCGCGACGCGCTTGAGCTTCATGGGTGTCCCCCTCAGAAAAAGAATCTCGCCCCCCGAGATCGCGCTGACTATAGCTGACGCGGACGACTCCTGACGACGAACTTGCAGCAAGCTGCAGAGGTGGATCTCCACGCAGGCAGAACCCCGGTCTACCGACCGGTAAGGGCCCGTTTCAGCGACTTCTGCCTGCCTGGGCGTCCGCCACCACAGTCCGCTTCTCGATCCGCTTCTGGGCGGCCTGGTCAAGGGTCAGGGGGACGACGCGTTGGACGAAGACGCCCGGGAGGTGGATCGCGTCCGGGTCGAGGGCGCCGGTCTCGACGACGCGCTCGGCCTCCACGATCGTCAAGCGGCCGGCCGTCGCGGCGATCGGGTTGAAGTTCCGCGCTGCCGCGTGGAAGACGCAGTTCCCGGCTCGATCGGCGACCGCCGCGCGAATCAGGGCGACGTCGGTGACGATCGCCTCCTCGAGCAGCATCTCTCGGCCCTGGATCGTCCGCACCTCCTTCGGCGGCGACGCGAGCGCCACCGTGCCGTCCGGCGCGTACCGCCAGGGCAGACCGCCGTCGGACACCAGCGTGCCGACGCCGGTCGGCGTGAAGAACGCCCCGATCCCGGCACCGCCCGCGCGCAGCCGTTCGGCGAGCGTGCCCTGCGGGGTCAGCTCGACCGTCAGTTCGCCCGCGAGGTACTGGCGCGCGAACTCCTTGTTCTCCCCCACGTACGACGCGATCACCCGGCTGATCCGCCCGCGCTCGAGGAGCAGGCCAAGACCCGCGCCGTCGACACCGCAGTTGTTCGACACGACGGTGAGGTCCCGCGCGCCCTGCTCGAGCAGCGCCTCGATCAGGAACCACGGGATCCCGGCCAGCCCGAACCCACCCACCGCGAGGCTCGCGCCGTCCGGAATGTCCGCAACCGACTGCGCCGCAGTGGCAACGACCTTGTCCAGGCTCATGCACTCGACGGTAGGCCGCCGCAACCGATAGGGAGAAATACCCGTATCCGCCCGATCAAGACTCTGCAAGTATGAATCGGTGGAGCTTCGTCATCTGCGGTACTTCGTCGCCGTCGCCGAGGAACGGCACTTCGGCCGCGCCGCGGCCCGCCTGCACATGGCCCAACCGCCGCTGTCGCAGCAGATCCGCCGGCTGGAGAGCGAGCTGGGCCTGCAACTCCTCCGCCGTACGACGAGACGCGTCGAGCTCACGCCGGCGGGCGAGGCGTACCTGCTCCGCGCGCGGCAGATCCTTGCCGCGGTGTCGTCAGCGGCCGGTGAGGCGCAGCGGGTCGCGGCCGGGCTGCAGGGGCGGCTGGTAATCGGGTGCGTCGGCTCCGCGACGTACAGCTTGCTGCCGCAACTGGTGCGGACGTTGCGCGAGGAGCTGCCCGAGGTCGAGGTCGCTGTCCAGGGCGAGATGCTCGCCCCGGATCAGGCACAGGCACTCGCGGACGGGCGGATCGATCTCGGGCTGCTGCGGCCGCCGGTCGACGACGAGTCGCTACGGGTCGACGTACTGCGGGCCGATCGGCTGATCGTCGCCGTGCCGGACGGGCATCGGCTGGCGAGCCGGCGGCGGATCCGGCTGCCGGAGCTGGCCGGCGAGGACTTCGTGATGCACGCGGGTGGTGGGCGTTCGGTGATGTACGACACCGTGCTCGCGCGCTGTCGTGAGGCCGGATTCGAGCCGCTGATCCGGCACGAGGTGTCGGAGACCTCCACGCTCGTCACGTTCGTCGCGGCCGGGCTCGGGATCGCGGTCGTACCGGAGCCGGTGAGCGAGTTGCTCGTACCGGGGATCGCTTATCGCGCGCTCACTGGCCCGGCGAGTGTCGAGTTGGCGGCCGCTACCCGGGCGGACGACGACGCGCCGCACCTGGCGCGGGCACTCGCTGTTCTCAAGGGCTTGGTTCGGTAGCTCGCAGGGTCAGGACGACCTCGTTGCGATGCAGGGTGAGGCTGCCGCCCGCAGCCTCGGCGCACCGGCGCGCGATGTCCAGGCCGAGACCGGTGGAGCCGCGGTCGCTCCGGCCGCGTTCGCCTGCACCCAAAGGGATTCCGGGACCGTTATCGGCGACAACGATTCGGATGATGCCGTCGTCTCGGGTCAGTGTGATGCGCGCCGGCGTCCCGTCGGGAGTGTGCGCGACGACGTTCTCCACCAGTGCATCCAGCGCGGCGCCGAGATCCTCGGCGGAGGACCGTACCGTCGCGGGCGCGTCCGGCAGGTCGAGCGCGAGCTCGCGGCCCTGGTCCTCGAACAGCGGCTCCCAGAACGCGGCCCGCTGCCGGGTCACCTCGACCGCGTCCGAGTGCGGCACGCGGCCCTCGCGCTGCGGCCGGCGCGCAGCGCTGATCACCGCGGTCAACGTCCGTTCGAGGCTGTTGACCTGGGTGTTGAGCTCCTCGGCGCGCTCCCGGTCGGGCAACGCCTCGACCTGCAGGCGGAGAGCGGTCAGCGGCGTCCGCAGGCGGTGCGAGAGGTCGGCGACCGCCTCGCGTTCGACCGCGATCACCTCGTCGATCCGGTCCGCCAGCCCGTTCAGCGCGGAGCCGACCTTCGCGACCTCGGCCGGGCCGGTGGTCGGCGCGCGGGCGTCCATGTCACCGCGGGCCAGGCGTTCCGCCGTACTCGCCGTCTCTTCCAGCGGTCGCGCGAGGCGGCGCGACACCAGTTCGGCGCCGGCGATGCTGAGCAGCAGTACGAGCAGGCTGCCGCCGACGAGGATCAGGATCCGCGGCACCACACCGTCGTACAGCTCGTCGGCGGTCAGGTAGAGACAGACGGACGCGGTGCCCTTCGGCGTACCGACACCGACGTCGACGGCCAGACCGCCGTCCACATCGCGATAGTCCGCGTCGCCGACCTTCGGCGGACCCTTCCGGTTGTCCGCGTCACTGTCGTCGCGCCCGTACCCCGACGGGAGAGTCTTCGGCGCCGGCACCCCGCCCGGCGGCGGATCGCCCAGCGTGGTGCCGTCGGGCGTCCGTACCGAGATCCGGCCCGGCGCGTCCGGGAGCCCGTTGATGTACGCCGTGATGTCGTCGTTCGTGTGGTCCTTGTCGCCGACGTAGTACGCCACAGTCTCGGCCCGGTTCCGCGCCTTGTCCTTGGACTCGCCGGCCGTCGAACTGCGCAGCAGGATCACCAGCGGTACTGCGAACGCGAGCACGACCAGCGTGGTCATGCCCACCGAGAGGAAGAGGATGCGCCGACGCATCAGCCGTCCAGGTCAGGTACGGCGAGCTTGATGCCGACGCCACGCACACTGTGCAGGAACCGCGGCGCGGCCGCCGTCTCGCCGAGCTTCCGCCGCAGCCAGGACAGGTGTACGTCGACGGTCCGGTCGCCACCGCCCCACGGCAGCCCCCAGACCTCCGCGAGCAGCTCCCGCTTGCTCACCACCGCCCCGGGACGTCGCGACAACGCCAGCAGCAGGTCGAACTCCTTGCGGGTCAGCTCCACCGCGGCCCCGTCCACCGTCACCTCACGGCTGCGCGGATCGATCCGCAGGCCGCCGACCTCGACCGTCGACTCGCCCTGCTGGTCCTGCCCGAGTCGCCGCAGTACGGCCCTGATCCGGGCATCCATCTGCGCGGCGCTGAACGGCTTGATCACATAGTCGTCCGCGCCGGCGTCGAGCAGCCGTACCACGCTCGCATCGTCGTCGCGCGCCGTCGCCACGATCACCGGCACGTCGCTGACTGCCCGAACCATCGCCAGCACGTCCCGCCCGTCCAGATCCGGGAGCCCCAGGTCGAGCAGCAGTACCTCGGGCTTCTCGCGCGCCACCGCCGCCACCCCGTCGGCGCCGGCCGCGACCGCAGAGACGACGTGCCCGGCCGCCGTCAGGGACCTGCCCAGCGACGCCCGGATCGCATCATCGTCCTCGACCAGCAGCACCCGCGCCATGAAACCGAGCGTAACCGCCGAAGCCCGCCCCGATCCTCAAGGCGCTGTTAAGCGGACCCCAGGCACTCACCAACGCTCGGTGGTAGGGCTCACGGGCGGACCCCCTCGCTCACCAATCGCCTGGATGGGCTCAGGGGGTGTCTTGCTGAGTGGCGGGGGTCCGGGGTGGCTTGAGTCCGGTGGTGCGTAGCTCCAGGCCGGCGAGATCGGCGATCACCTCGGCGTCGCCGTTGCGCCAGGCGGCGACCGGGTCGTCGGTGATCTTCGCGAGCTTGTGCATCGGCTGGTTCGCCATCGCCCGCAACGCGAACAGGTCCAGATCCGCCGCGTTGTCGATGAACTTCCGCGCCGCGGTCGCCCGCCGCGAGAACCGGATCCGCCGCGGCATCCAGATCAGTACGGCGAACAACACCGGCAACCCGATGGTCACCCCCGCGAGCACCAACGCCAACTGGTCCACCGCGTGCGCCTGGTCCCGACCCGCCTGTGCGAGCTTGCCCGCCGCACCCGCGGCCCCGTCGATCGGCGACCGCAACTGGTCCCCGACCGCCGGCACCTTCCCGATCGGCTCGGACATCTTCCGCAGCTCGCCGGCCAGCCCGTCGCCCGCCTCGGCCGCCTTCCGCCCCGGCTCCCCCAGGCCCTCGGTCATCCGGTGCACCAGCAGCCCCAACTCCACGCAGAGCCAGCACCACCCCACCAGGACCAGGTCGCCCACGACCTGCCCGACCCGCTGCGTACCAACGTCGGAGTAGACCTTCACGACACCCCGCCCTTCGCTAGCCGGCGCAAGGACAAGTACCCGGCATCGGGGACCGGCACGCCCTAAAGATTGCTGCGAAGGTTCCAGAGGAGGGGGTAGTAGCGCAGGTCCAACCGGCTGCGCAGGTAGTTGGCTCCTGAGGAACCCCCGGTGCCTGGCTTGGTGCCGATCATCCGTTCGACCATGACGACATGCCGGGCGCGCCAGGCGGCGGCGAGTTCGTCGTGCTGGAGGAGGGCCTCGGCGAGCTCCCAGATCGCGGCGTACTGCGAGCGGTCGCCGGCGACCTTGCGGAGCGCGTCCCGGATCGAGTCCTCCGAGTCCGTCCCGAAACCCGCTGCCCCCAGTACGTCGACGTACGCGTCCCACAGCGTCGGCTCCTCGAGGCGCCGGCGCAGCCGTTCCTTCTCGACGTCGGTCAGGCCGCGGAACCGGCGTACGAAGGAGGGGTCCTTGGCACCGGACAGGAACTCGATCTCGCGGAACTGCACCGACTGGAACCCCGACGCCGGGGACAACCGGTGCCGGAACTCCCCGAAGTCCTGCGGGGTCATCGTCTCCAGGATGTCCACCTGCTGCGTGAGCACCCGCTCGATCGTGTGCACCCGCCGCAGCAGGTGCTCGGCCAGCCACAGCTCACCGGCCAGCATCGCGTCCCGGGACGCGGTCAGCTCGTGCAGATTCTGCTTGAACCACAGCTCGTACACCTGGTGGATCGTGATGAACAGCAGCTCGTCGTGCGCCGGCGGCTCCGACTCCAGCCGCTGCTGGTCGAGCAGCTCGGTCAGCCTGAGGTAACTGCCGTACGTGAGCCGGCCGCCCTCCTCGCCGAAATGCACGTCGGACCCACCCCACTGCCCCGCAACCCCGTCACCAGTGCCCATGAGACGGAGACTAGCCGACGGTTCCGTGACTGGTCAGTCATTCGTTCGTTGTCACCTAGGTATGGGAGCCCCAGGACCCGCTGCGACGGAGTCGCGGCATTCAGCGCCGTACGCCGAAATCGAGGAGTTGCATGTCCGCCACGGTCGAAACGCCGATCGTCCCCGGTCCCGTTCAGGGGCCGACCCGGGAAGAACCGCTGATCGAGGCACTGCTGCTCGACGACTACCGGTCGCTGGTCCACCTCGCCTACCTGATCCTCCCGCCTTCGATCAGCCGGGCGAGGCGGGTGGCGGCCGCGCACGGAGTGGTGCAGCGGGCGCTGCCGCCGGGGCTGCCGCTGCCGTCCGAGCTCGTGCTCCCGTCGAGCCTGGTCGTACCGCTGGATGTCAGGGTTCCGGCGACGCGGCACCGGGAGTTCATGCGCCGCCGGGTCGTCGACGAGGCGACCCGGCAGGCGGAGCGCCGGCCGCTCTTCGCGCGGCTCGGCAGCGTCCTCGCACCGGCCGACGAGCTCGGTTTCGACCCGTGCAGCACCCGCCCCGACCGGACCGCGATCGCCCGCCGCCGCGCCCGCGGCCGCCGCTTCGCGATCGCCTGCACCCTCCTCACCACCGCCGCGATCCTCACCACCCTCCTGCACTTCTGATCCGCCGTTCGGCTCTTGACGCGCCGCTAGGCGGCGCCTACGGTCAGTGACATCCTCTTCCTACCGCCCCAGGGAGATCTGTGATGTCCGTTGGAATCGTTTCCAGCCTCGCCCTGTTACTCGCACCCCTCGGCGCACCAGCACCGCCAGCGCCGGCCGAGACCCCACCGGTGAACATGACGACCCAGGCAACGATCTGCAACAAGTACTGCGACGCGCGCGACCCGGCCCTGGCCACGAAAGACCGAACGCCGGTCTCCGGCACGTTGTTCGGCCGGACGATCAGGCTGCACTTCGACGACGACGCCGCGATGGGTTGGGCCTCGATCGAGAACGGCAGCCCCGGCGACGAGGTGTGGCTGGACCGCTCGATGGACGGCGGCCGTACGTGGTCCGCCGGCAGCCGCCTCGGCAACACCGCGATCCCAGCGGGACAGAACGGCTGGCGTACGCAGCAGTACAACGTCGACGACTGGAACAACCTCGGCGTCGGCGCCCTCCGCGCCTGCGGCAAGGCCGGCGACCGCGCCGACATCGCGTGCACCTCCTGGGCCCGTACAACCTGGAACGCATGGGATCGCCGGACGGCGGCCGCGACCGCGCTGATGCAGGACTACAACCTGTCCACCGGCCTGTTCGACACCACCGGCTGGTGGAACTCGGCGAATGCGCTGAACGCGTTGATCGACAACATGCGGGTCAGCGGGATGACCAGCTACCAGTACGCGATCGGCAAGACGTACGACCTGAACCTGAACCAGTTCGAGGGCCAGTTCCGCAACGACTACATCGACGACACCGGGTGGTGGGGGCTTGCGTGGGTCGCGGCGTACGACCTGACCGGTGATGCGCGGTACCTGCAGACCGCCCGCGCCGACGCGGACCACATGGCCGCGTACTGGGACAACACCTGCGGTGGCGGCGTCTGGTGGAGCGAGGCGAAGACGTACAAGAACGCGATCTCGAACTCGCTCTACATCCAGCTGAACGCACAGCTGCACACGCGGATCGGCGGCGACTCGACGTACCTGCAACGCGCGCAGGCCGGGTGGACGTGGTTCCAGCAGACCGGGATGATCAACGGCTCGCAGCTGGTGAACGACGGCATCGACCTGTCCACGTGCAAGAACAACGGCCAGACTGCGTGGACGTACAACCAGGGCGTGCTGATCGGCGCGCTCACCGAGTTGTCGAAGGCAACCAACAACTCGGCGTACCTGACCAGCGCCCGGCAGCTCGCGGACGCGTCGACGACCGCCGCGTCGCTGCACACCGCGGACGGCATCCTCCGCGAACCGTGCGAGGACGGCGACTGCGGCGGCGACGGGCCGTCATTCAAGGGCGCGCACGTCCGCGGCCTCGGAAAACTCGACGCTGCCCTTTCGGACCATCCGTACACGTCGTACCTGCAACGCCAGGCCGACCGCGCGTACGCCGCCGACCGGACCCCGATGGACCAGTACGGCCTGCGCTGGTCCGGCCCCGTCGACAAACTCGACGCCGCCCGCCAGCAATCCGCCCTCGACCTGATGAACACGGTCTGAGAGGGCGTCCGAGGACCCACCGCCGTCGCGAGCAGGTGCTCGGCGGAGTGCCTCGCAGTAGGCGGTGGGTCCTCGGACGCTCTCAAATGCAGGTTCGGTCCAAGGCGCGTCCATCGGGGATCCAGAGCGGGTCCAGACCGGTCTGAGTGCGGCTGAAAGTGTCCTCTGCGGGTGCCAGGGTTGAGGTCACGAGCAGGCAGACCGGTCGGCTCGTGTCCCTGGGGGTGAGCCGGTGCCGGATCCGATTGTCGACGAGTTGCGAAGGCTGGCCGGTCCGGACCTCTACCGCCGGAACGCCTTTCGGGTCAGCGGCCTGCTCGCCGACTCCGACGCCCGCACGACGCGGCAGGTCGCGCAACGGCTGCGCGCGGCGCTGGAGGTCGGTGCGGACATCGACCTCGGTACGGCGACCTCACGCGACCCGCACGAGATCCAGGCGGCCTGCGACCTGATCCTCGGCGACCCGCGCCGGCGCCTCGTCCACGAGATGTTCGCCCCGTGGGGCAACGACGTCTCCAAGTGCGGCTGCACCGCCGCCGTACACCAGAATCATGACGCCGCGGTCGCCGCGCACAGCGACGCCATCGCCCGCGAGCAGGACAGCGGTACGCCGGATGCCGAGTGGCGGCGCGCCTGGCAGTCCTGGTCCAAGGTCGTCGGTGCCACCGCGGCCCACCTGGAGTCGAGGGTTCGTTCGCTCGACGACCGCCAGCTCGACGGTGCGGCCGTGACCGGGATCCAGCGCGAACTGCCGCGGACGCTCGTGCAACCGGCCGTCGACCTCGCCGCCACCGGCCGGGTCTTCCGGGCCGAGACGCTCGTCAAGGTGGCCCGGAAGTTCCCCCAGGCAGAGCAATTGCACCGGCGCCTGCTCGAGACGGCCGTCGCCCCGTTGTACGAGGACCTGGAGGAACGCCGTACCGACCTCGGCCGCCGGATCGGCGACGAGCCGGCCGACGGGATCGTCGCCGAGATCCAGATCGACCTGCTGCCGAAGCTGCAACGCCTGGACGCGCTGCTCCCGCCGAAGGAGAACCACCGAACCTCGGCGCTGCACGACCAGGTCGCCATCTTGCTCAACAACTGCGCCGTCGACCTGATGAACAACGGCCAGGACGGCGACGGCCGCGTCGAGGCCTGGCTCGACCTGGCGACGGAACTGGCGATCGACCAGCGCGAGCACGACCTGATCAACGAGAACCGGGACGCGTTCCTCGAGACCCAGAAGGCGATCCGGGACTTCCGCGCCCGCGTCCTCACCATCCACCGCACCCAGGGCAAGGGCGCCGCGCAGCGCCTGCTGCGGAACGTCCGCCGTGAAAGCACCTCACCCAGCGTGCGCGCGGAGATCGACCAGATGCTCGCCGAGATCTCGAACGGGACGTTCGGCCGCAAGCATTCCGCGACCGCTCCGACCCGGAATCAGACGCAGGTGCAGGACAAACGCCGGCCTGCCGCCCAGAAGCAGAAGAAGCGCAAGCCACAGCCCGCGCCGCGGCCGGTCTCGCCGCCGGTGTCCCCGCGGACCCGTCGCCGGCGCAGGATCACGGCCTTCGTACTGGTGCTCGCCCTGATCGCGCTCGGCGCGTGGCACTGGTGGCCGCGGAAGGTCAACGTCTTCAACGAGAAGATCGTCGACAACACGCCCGTCGGGACCTGCCTGGGCAAGCAGGACAGCGACTGGCTGAACAAGCCGACCGCGCTCAACAAGGGCAACTGCGACGATCCGCACTGGGGCGAGGTGGTCGCGTACGTACCGATCACCAAGGTGCCCTCGACGTATCCGGGTGACGCGCAGGCGAACGCGCTCGCGTACTTCCGGTGCGGTGAGGCGCTCGCTCAGCAGCACCTGACGAACGCCGGCTACATCGTGAACGCGATCTACGCAGGCGCCAAGGACTGGAACAACGGGAAGAACAACACCGCGTACGAGAACTACGCGGCCTGCGTGGTCCATCGCGCCGACGGCATCGTGCTGACCGCCGGCGGGGTGACGAAACCCGATGCGCCGAAGAAGCCGGCCGCCGTACCGATGGCCTTGTTCGCCAGGAACATCAGCCAGAACGCACCGATCGGGACCTGCGTGCAGAACCTGCCGGACGGCCAGCTCACCGGCAACGTCGCAGTTGTCAGCTGCAGCGAGTGGCACTGGGCGCAGATCTTCGGCTACCCGACGATCTACCCCGCCGGCAAGCCGTGGCCGGGCGACAAGGCGGTCGTCGCGCAGGCCCAGAAGGTCTGTAAACAAGGGATTCCGAGGCTGCCCGGTTTCACCACCTGGTCCGGGTCGCCGGACCACAGCTGGTGGTCGGACCCGAAGCAGGTCAAGTACGCGTACTGCCTGGTACACCGCGCCGACGACAAGCCGTTCAAGGGAGCGCTCAAATGACCTGGGCCGGATTCCGCCAATGGCGGCAGCACAAGGCGTTCCGGATCGCCGCACCGAGCTGGTCGGGCGCCGCGTACGACGACCTCGACCGCTCACTGGCCGACCTGGATCGGTCGCTGGCCGATCTGCAGGCGCAACCTGCCGAGGACGCGGACGACGACTCGCTCGCGGAGGCGGCCACCAACCTGTGGCGAGCCCGCCGCAAACTTGCCCAAGGCAACGATGGTCAGGGTCGGCAGGCAGCGCGCTATCTGCGCGCCTGTGCCGACGCGCTGGCCGCGGCCGGGCTGACCGTCCAGGACCATGACGGCGAGCGCTTCGACGCCGGCCGCGCGGTCGACGTACTGCTCTACTCCGACGACCCGGAGGCAACGGTGGAGACCGTCGCCGAGACCGTACGGCCGGCCGTGTACCACCACGACCGGCAGCTTCAGACCGCCCAGGTGATCGTCGCCGTGCCGACGGACTCCGCGAAACGTGACGACAGCGAGGACAGCCATGCGTGACACCATCGACATCGGGATCGATCTCGGCACCACGAACAGTGCGATCGCCTTCGCCGAGGGCGACAACGTCACCGTGATCAAGAACGCCGAGAGCCAGGAGACCACGCCGTCGGCGATCTGGATGCCCAAGCCCGGCGAGGTCCGGGTCGGCGCCAAGGCCCGGATCCGCGCCGAGCGGGACCCGCGGAACACGGCGTCGGAGTTCAAGCTGGAGATGGGGCTCTCGGACGCGGTCCGGTCTTTCGAACGCGCCGGTGTCCAGCTGACGCCGCCGCAGCTGTCGGCCGAGGTGCTGAAGGCGCTGCGCGCGGACGCGACCCGCTTCCTGAACGAGGCGCCGACGGCGGCCGTCATCACGGTCCCGGCAGCGTTCGCCCTGAATCAGAACAAGGCAACCGTGGAGGCTGCGACGCTGGCCGGCTTCGTCCCCGGTTCTCCGCTGCTCCAGGAGCCGACCGCGGCCGCGTTCGCGTACGGACTGCAGGAGACCAGCGATCGCGCGTACTGGATGGTCTTCGACTTCGGCGGCGGGACCTTCGACGCCGCCGTGGTGAACAAGCGCGACGGTGAGCTGCGGGTGCTGAACCACGCCGGCGACCGGTACCTGGGCGGCAAGCTGATCGACTGGGCGCTGGTCGAGCGGGTGCTCGCGCCGGCCGCGGCGGCGGAGTTCGGGCTGCCGGAGTTCCAGCGCGACAACCCGCAGCACGAGTTCAACTTCACTCGGCTGAAGGCGGCCGCGGAGGAGGCGAAGATCGCGCTGTCGAGCATCGACTCGACGACGTTGCTCGTCGATCTGGACACTCCTGGCGGCCCGGAGACGTTCGACTTCACGCTCACGCGGGACGCCCTCGACCGGGTCGCCGAGCCGTACTACGTGCGTGCGATCAACCTGTGCCGGGAGGCGATCCGGGAGAACGGTCTGTCGGCGGACGCGATCGACAAGCTGCTCCTGGTCGGTGGCGTCACGCTCTCCCCCGGCCTGCGCGAGCGGCTCGCTGATCCGGCCGAGGGGATCGGCATCGAGCTCGAGACCCGGCTGGACCCGTCGACCGTGGTTGCCCGTGGTGCCGCGGTGTTCGCGAGCACGATCCGCCATCCGGCCCCGCTGACAGCGGCCCCGGAGCGCGGCGAGTTCGGCGTCGAACTGTCGTACGAACCGGCGATCACCACGGCGACCACCACCGTCGCCGGACGGCTGAGTGCGGGCCGCGACCTCGACTGGACCGGGTACTCGGTCGTCCTCGCGAACCCCGAAGGCCGGCCGCCGTTCCGGACCGCGAACATCACGCTGAACCGGGTCGGCGCGTTCGCCACCGAGGTGACGGTGGACGAGCTGCGGACGTCGCGCTTCACCATCGAGCTGATCGACCCGGCCGGCGCACCGCAGAAGCTGGTGCCGAGCACGTTCTCGATCACGCACCGCCGCGACGTCTTCGGCGGCGCCCGGCTCACGCACTCGCTCGGCATCCAGCTCGCCGACCAGACGTTCTCCCCGCTGCTCCGCAAGGGCGCCGGCGTACCGACAACGGCCAAGGACACGTTCCGTACGTCGAACACGCTGATGCGGCGCGACGACGAGGCCCTGCTCCGGATCCCTGTGGTGCAAGGCGAACGGCGGCGCGCGAACCGGAACCGCCCGGTCGGCGAGCTGACCATCAAGCCGGTCGACCTGCGGATGGACCTGCCGGTCGGGACCGAGGTCCAGGTCACCTTCGAGGTGGACGCGTCGAACCTGGTGACCGTGGTGGCCGACGTCCCGCTGATCGGCGCGCAGTTCGAGGCGGACATCGACCTCGGGTCGGTGAAGACGCCGTCCGCGGACGAGCTGACCCAGCAACTGGCCGAGGCCGAGGATCGGCTCGAGGTCCTGCAGCGGTCCGCGGACCTGCCGGAGGTGGACGAGCGGCTGCGGCGGCTGGAGGCCGAGGGAACGCTCGCGACGGTGCGGGAGCAGGTGCGCGCGGCGGCGACCGATGCGGGTGCGGCCGCGACGGCCGAGGACCGGCTGCGGGACTTCCAGGCGGACCTGGACGACATCGAGGATCTGGTGGCGCTGCCGCGCCGTACGCGCGAACTGCTCGATCTCCTCGCGGAGGCGGCGGAGTTGGTGCACGCGGCAGGTGCCGTACGGGACGAGCAGGAGCTGACCGCCCTGCGGGAAGCGGCCCAGCACGCCATCGACGAGCGCGACCTCAAGGGGATCGACGCGGTGACCGAGCGGGCCGAGATCTTCATGGCGCGGCTGTACCGGCGCCAGCCCGGCTGGCACGAGGCCGTGTACTGGGATGTCGTACGGCAGCCCGGCATCCTGCCGCCGACCGCCGAGGCCGACCGGCTGGTGCGTGAGGGTCGCGATGCGATCAACAAGCGTGACCAGCGGGAACTGGAACACGTCGTGCAGCAGATGATCCGCCTGCTCCCGCGCGACGAGCGGGACATCATCGTCGGGCTCACCAAATGACGGACCTCCGGCAGCAGGTCGCCGTCACCCGCGCCACCGAGCTCGCGCGCTCCGGGGACCTGGACGGTGCGGCCGCGCTCCTCACCGACGTGTCCGAGCCGTCCGCGCTCGACCTGCTGGCTCGGATCCGCGCCCAGCAGAAGCGTTGGACTGAAGCGGATGCGCTGTGGGCGCAGGTGCAGAAGACGGCGCCTGATGATGCGGCCGCGGCTGCCGGCCGGAGGACTGTTGCCGCAATCCGCAAGCATCGCCGGGCTGCGCGACCGGTGCTGCCGATCGTCGGCGCTGTGCTGCTGGTGGGTGCGGTAGTTGGCGGTGGTCTCGTTGCGGTTGAGCGCGGTACGGATACTCCTGCTGCCGAGCCTGTGGCGCAGCCGACGGCTACGACGACTCAGACTGTGGACACCGGGGCTGAGCAACGTGCGGCGGAGTTGGCTCGCCGGCTGGCTGAGATGGAGGCGCAGCGACGGGCGTCCGCTGCTGCGGTCGCCTCCAAGCTGGCCGCCCTTCAGCAACAGGCTGCTGGGCCTGGGGTGCAGGCGCAGCGCGGTACGAGTGTGGTTCGGGTGGTGTTCCTCGACGGCGTGTTCACAGCCGGCACCGACCTCAGCCCGTCGGGGCAGGCTGCTCTCGATGCTCTCGGCAAGCGGCTGCCGGGGATGAAGGCTTCGATCACGGTGACCGGGTTCTCCGTGGTCGTACCAGGTGGGAGCAGCTCAGGCGGCTCCCGTACGGCGTTGCTCCGGGCCCGGGTCGCGACGCAGCAGTTGAGTACGGCATCCGGGTTGCCGCTGACCGCGTTCACGATGCAGTCCGGCGACCAGGCGCATCCGCCGTACCGGACGGACACCAAGAACCGTACCGTCACGGTCACGCTGACGCCGCTGACCGAGGGGTGATGCCCTCTAATGCCATGATGACCGCATGGAGCTGAAGATGTCGGCGTCGTACGACGCCACCCCCGAGGAAGTGTTCGCGATCGTGACCGACCCGGCCTTCCGCGAGCAGGCCTGCGAGAAGACCAAGGCGCTGTCGTACGACGTGAAGGTCAGCGCGTCCGGCGGCGACACCGTGGTCCGGGTCAGCCGGAAAATGGAGGCCACCGACATCCCGGACATGGCGCGGAAGTTCGTCGGCGAGACGCTGACCGTCGTCCAGACCGAGACCTGGCACGCGGCCGCTGCGGACGGTTCGCGGACCGCGGACGTGGCCGGCGAGATCAGCAACACCCCGGTCACCCTGAAGGGCACCGCGCGGATCGCCGCCAACGGTGCGCAGACGGTTCAGGCGATCGACCTCGAGGTGAAGGTCGCGGTGCCGCTGATCGGCAAGAAGCTGGAGCCGTTCGTGGTGGACGCGATCCGCTCCGGGCTGCAGAAGGAGCACGACCTCGGGCACGAGTGGAGCGGCAAGTAGCCGTGTCGTTGCGGTAAGGACGACACCTCCGGTGGCAACCTGAAAGCAAGCGTTGCCCCGGAGGTGACTTGTCCCGATGCAAACTCCCCTGCGAACCAAACGACCCCACCCAGCGCCGGCCGCTGCGGAGGCGAGTGCGGCCGCGAGTGCGAGTGCGGCGCAGTACTGCGCGTTCTGCGCGACCGAGATGCCGTTCGAACGCATCGAGCCGTCCGACTACCAGATCGACGAGCCCGACGAGTGGATCTGCACCAAATGCGGCTCCGCCCTCCTGATAGACCCGCCCACCCAGGATCTGCACCACCACACAGCCTGACCCCACCTGCTCAGGGGTTGGCCTCTGACATGGTGGGTCCGCCGTCTGCACAGCAGTAGGCCAACCCACAAGCTCAGCGGTTAACCCCGGAGATGGACCGACCCACGGGTCAGGGGTTGTCGTTGGTGGGGTTTAGGGCGGCTTGCATGGTTGCGAGTACGGCGGGGTCCCAGGGGCCGGTGTTGGTCATGGGGAGCTCGGTCATGAAGCGGCGTTCGGGTTCGGGGATGGTCGCGACGACGAGGGCGGGGTTGTCGAGGACTGCGGCGTAGAGCCTGGGGCCGTCGGCGCTGAACAGGTCAGCTGCGACCAGGCGGCCGTCCTTCGTACGCATGATGTTGTCGGGGTTGTCGTCCAGGTGTGGCGCGAACCAGGGCAGCTCGCGCAGGCCACGGTCGTGGACCCGGCGTACGACATCTGCGAGGTCGGCGTACGCCGGTTCACGCGCCGCGAGCGCATGGTGGAACTCGGCTGCTTCGGCCGGGGCTGCCGGATCGAGCCATTCGAGGATCTGCAGATCCCCACCGCCAACCAGCCGCCGATGCGCGAACACCTCCGGCACCTGACGCGTGTATGCGGCCTCGCGGTACAACGCGACCGTGTACGGGCCGGCCGGATCGAACGGACTGATCCGCGCCGCGGTTCGCCCGTCCGGCGCCCGCAGCGCGATCGCCCAGTCCCCGGCCCCACAAGGAGTCCACCCGGCGTCTCGCAGTACTCGCTCAACCTCGCGATGATCCGCCGCCGGCGGCAGCTCCTCGTACGTCACGCCCCGGATCCAAGCAGCCTCAGAACGCCGACGCCACCCGATTTCCCGGGACCAAGCTGGGTCAGGCTTGGTGGGGGTAGTGGTAGTCGGTGGGTGGGGTGAAGGTTTCCTTCATCGAGCGGGGGGAGGCCCAGCGGATCAGGTTCCACATCGAGCCGGCCTTGTCGTTGGTGCCGGACGCGCGGGCGCCGCCGAACGGCTGCTGGCCGACGACCGCGCCGGTCGGCTTGTCGTTGACGTAGAAGTTGCCGGCCGCGAACCGCAGGTACTCGGCCGCCGCCGCGATCGCGTGCCGGTCCTGCGCGATGACCGCACCGGTCAGCCCGTACGGTGCCGAGTGCTCCATACCGCGCAGCACCGCGTCGTAGTCCGCGTCGTCGTACACGTGCACGCCGAGGATCGGGCCGAAGTACTCGGTGCTGAAGATCTCGTCGGCCGGATCCCCGGAGACGAGCAGCGTCGGGCGGACGAAGTACCCCTCGCTGTCGTCATAGGTGCCACCGGCAACGACATCGATCGAGGCCACCTCGCGGGCCCGGTCCAGCGCGGCCTTGTGCTTGGCGAACGCGCGGTCGTCGATCACCGCGCCGATGAAGTTCGACAGGTCGGTGACGTCGCCCATCGTGATCGACTCGGTCTCGGCGACGATGTCGTCCCGGATCCGGTCCCACACCGAACGCGGCACGTACGAACGCGACGCGGCCGAACACTTCTGGCCCTGGTACTCGAAGGCGCCGCGCACCATCGCGGTCTTCAGCACCGCGGGGTCCGCCGACGGGTGCGCGAGGATGAAGTCCTTGCCGCCGGTCTCGCCGACCAGCCGCGGGTACGTCTTGTACGAGGAGATGTTCGCGCCGACCGTCCCCCACAGCGAGTGGAACGTCTTCGTCGACCCGGTGAAGTGGATCCCGGCCAGGTCCGGATGCGTCAGCGCCGCCTTCGACACCTCGATGCCGTCGCCGGTGACCAGGTTGATCACGCCGGCCGGCAGGCCCGCGGCCTCGAGCAACCGCATCGTCCAGTGCGCCGCGAACTGCTGCGTCGGCGACGGCTTCCAGACGACGGTGTTGCCCATCAGCGCCGGCGCGGTCGGCAGGTTGCCGGCAATCGCGGTGAAGTTGAACGGGGTGATCGCGTAGACGAAGCCCTCGAGCGGCCGGTAGTCGACCCGGTTCCAGACGCCCGGCGACGAGATCGGCTGGTCGCTGACGATCTGCCGCGCGAACGCCACGTTGAACCGGAGGAAGTCGATGAACTCGCAGGCGGCGTCGATCTCGGCCTGCTGGACCGTCTTCGACTGGCCGAGCATGGTGGCCGCGTTCAGGGTGTCGCGCCACGGGCCGGCCAGCAGGTCGGCAGCCTTCAGGAAGATCGCGGCCCGGTCGTCGAAGGACAGCGAGCGCCAGGCCGGAGCCGCGGCCAGCGCCGCATCGACGGCGGCCCGGCCGTCGGCCTCGGTCGCGTTGCCGAGCGTGCCGAGTACGTGCGCGTGCTTGTGCGGCTGCACCACCTCGATCGGCGCCCCGCCGCCGAGCCGCTGCTCACCACCGATCGTGCAGGTCAGCTCGATCGCCCCACCCGCCACGAAGTCCTTCAGCTTCGCCTCCAGACTCGCCCGCTCCCCCGACCCGGGGGCATATCCCTTGACCGGTTCGTTGGCGGGCGTCGGAACGGCGGTAACGGCATCCATGCTGCAGGACTCCTCGATCATCGGATGGACCGGACTCGGCACGCCGGTACGGATGGCCTGACGTGACACCAGCATGGTGCCACGCGAACGACCCGGACCACGAACCAGACTGGTCTGATCCCGCCCAACCGCAGTCCGGGCTCGCTGCGCTACTTTCGCCAGGGCATGTGCTGGAGGGTCCAGGTGTTGCCGTCGGGGTCTGCGAACCAGGCGTAGAAGACGCCGCCGAGGTCCTCCGTGGGGCTGACCTCGACGCCGCGGGCGATCAGCTCCTGGCGGGCGGCCTCGATGTCCTTGACGACCAGGTGGAGGCCGCGCTGGCTGCCGGGAGCCATTTGCATCTGCGGCAGCCCGGTCGTCAGCGAGATCGAGCAGTACGAACCGGGCGGCGTGAGCTGCACAATCCGGACCCCGTCGGCGGGCGTGACGTCCACGTCGCAGACGAAGCCGGCCTGGTCGGTGTAGAACGCCTTGGCCCGGTCGACGTCCGCAACCGGGATCGGGACCAACTCGAGCAGGTAGGCCCCCGGCGTCACCGGCGCATGCCCAGGATCCACCGGAACCTCGGAGATGTCCGTCGGCACTTCCGTCCGCTCGCTCATGCCGACTTCTTCTTCGCGGCCTTCTTCGCCGGAGCTTTCTTGGCAGCGGCCTTCTTGGCGGGTGCCTTCTTCGCGGCGGCCTTCTTGGCCGGGGCCTTCTTCGCCGGCGCGGCATCGGAGCCGCCACCCGCACGCCGGGCCTTGGCGGCCTCGACCGAGGCGCGCAGCGCGGCGACCAGGTCGACGACCTCGGCGCCCTCGGTCTCTTCCTCGTCGGACTCCGGCAGCGGTACGCCCTCGGCCTTCGCCTCGACGACCTTCTCCAGCGCCACCCGGTACTCGTCGTGGTACTGGTCCGGGTCGAACTCGCCGCGCAGGGTGTCGATGTACGACGACGCCATCGCCTTCTCCTGGGACCGGATCTCGACGTCCTCCGGCGGCGCCGCGAACCCCTTGTCGCGGATCTCGTCCGGCCAGAGCATCACCTGCAGCACCAGCACGTCGTCCACGGTCCGGAGCAGACCCAGGCTCTCCCGGGAGCGCAGCGCGACCTTGACCAGTGCGTACAGCTCGGAGCCCTCGAGAGCGTCGCGGAGCAGCACGTACGGCTTCGCGCCCGGCCCGCCGTCAGCGGCCAGGTAGTACGACTTGCCGAGGTAGAGCGGGTCGACCTGGTCGGCCGGCACGAACTCGAGCACGTCGATGACCTTCTTGCTGGACAGCGGCAGGTCGGCGAAGTCGTCCGAGTCCAGCACCACCATCCGGCCGTCGGGCATCTCGTAGCCCTTGCCGATGTCGGAGTACGGCACCTCTTCGCCGTCGATCGAGCAGATCCGCTTGTACTTGATCCGGCCGCCGTCGGCGACGTGCACCTGACGGAACGAGATGTCCTTCTCCTCGGTCGCGGAGAACACCTTGATCGGGATCGTCACCATCCCGAACGAGATGGCCCCCTTCCAGATCGCCTGCATCGCCATCAGCTCCCGTCAGTTCGACCCATGGGCCTCTGCCGATCCCTGTGCCGATCCGTTGCGGCCCCGCGGCCCCTCCGCCGCGAGCAGATCGGGGATCTCCTGTGTCGCGTACCACATCAGGTCTTCACCCTCGCACGAATCCAGGGCGAACACAGCGTCGTCGTCGCCGGACTGGGCAGCGTCCCAGACATCGACCGCCTTGCCGATCACCGTCGTCGCCTGGGCGGTGTCCAGGTGCACCGACGCCACCGAGCGCCACGGGATGACCACGTGCAGCTCCAGGCGAGCGTCGCCGAGCTCCACGGACCCGTCCGCCGGCGGCACCGCGCTCACCTCGGCCGCGATCACCACACGTCTCCGGCTGGTACCCGGATCGGCGGCCAGCAGTCCGACCGAGGCCCGGGCCGCCTGCGCCATGGCGGCGAACTCCAGCTCCTCGTCGTCACCCTCGGAGTAGAACTCGCGGAGCGCGGGCGTAACGGCGTACACCGTCAGCGGCGCCGGGCCGACCTCGCCGGCATTGCACGCCGCGCTCAGCAGCCGCAGCGTGGATGGGACGTACACCCTCATGAGCCCGCCTTCTTGGTAGTACTGGTGCGGGGTTTCTTCCGGCCCCGGGAGGCCCGGTTCCGGCTGCCCTTGGTGGTGTCCAGCAGCTCGTCCAGCGCGTCGGTCACGCATTGGGCGAACACAGCGAGGTCCGGCATGGCGGTGCGGTCCGCATTCAGACCGTAGTACACCTTTCCGTCGTACGACGTGACGCCGACCGAGAGCCCTTGCCCGGGCATCAGCGGAACCACCGGGTACGACGCGAGCATCGGGGCGCCCTGCGCGTACAGCGGGAACTGCGGACCCGGGACGTTGGTGATCACCACGTCGTCGATCGGCCGGACCGTGGTGGTCGCGACCCGGGCCGCGAGGGCGTGCAGCGTGGTCGGGGCGAACCCGGCGATGCCGACCAGCGAGCGGGCGCTGACCGCGCGGCCGGTGTCCTTGTGCACCTTCGTCTGGTACGAGATCTGGTGCAGCCGCATGACAGGGGAGTTCTCCCCGACCGGCAGGTTGACGCTGGAGGCGATCACCCGGGAGCCGAGCGAGGTCGTCGGCTCCTCGTCCTCGTCGTCACGGATGCTGACCGGGACCACCGACCGGACGCTCCTGGTCGGGCCGACGCCCTCACCGCGGGTCATCATCCAGGCCCGGAACGCGCCCGCGACGACCGCGAGAATCACGTCGTTGACCGTGCCGCCGTGCGCCGCGCGGATGGTCCGGTAGTCCTCCAGGTCGGTCTGCACCGTGGTGAACCGCCGCTGACCGGACGTCTTGACGTGCAGCGAGCTCTCCTGGACGTGCCGCTGGGCGACCAGCGAGCCGACCACGTCGCCGATCACCTCACGGACCGAGCTGGAGCCGGTCAGGCTGGTCATCTCCGCGCGGGCGAGCTCGAGAACGGCGGACGGGTTCCGGGTGGCGTCGGCGAAGACGCCCGCGAGCAGCTCCAGCGCGGACGGTGGGTGGTCCGGCTGCCAGGTGTCGGTCGGCGTCTCCCGCGGGTGTGCGGTCGCGTCCAGCACCACCTGGCCGATGTCGACCGTGCTGTTGCCGTCGACAAGCGCCTGATGGGACTTGGCGATGATCGCGAACCGGTCGCCCTCGAGGCCCTCGACCAGGTACATCTCCCAGAGCGGGCGGGCCCGGTCGAGGCGCCGGGACATGATCCGGGCGACCAGCTCGAGCAGCTGCGCGTGCGTCCCCGGCCGGGGCAGCGCGGAGCGCCGGACGTGAAAAGTGATGTCGAACTCTTCGTCGTCCACCCAGACCGGCCCGGCGAACCGCCCGGGGATCTGCTGGACGCGCTGCCGGTACCGCGGCACGAACGCGATCCGATCCCGGATCAGGGCCACCAGGCTCTCGTAGTCGAACCCCTCGTCACCGTGCACCGGCGGCTCGAAGATGTCGACCGTGCCGACGTGCATCGGGGTCGCCGGCGACTCTGCCTTGAGGAAGGTGAGCTCGAGCGACGTCAGCCGGTCCGGCATGTCAGTCACCTTCCTCTCGGTTCGACGAATTCTCACCCTAGCGGGCCCCGCCGACAGTGGGCTGCAACACTGCTCGTACGGGAACACTGAGCTATCTGTGTTCGTCAAGCAAGGGGGTGTGTCATGCGCCCCGATCTGTCACCTGACCCCTTGAAAGGCTCCTGGACCGATGCGTTCGACGCTGACTCGCGGTGCCGCCACCGCGCTCCTGCCCACTCTCGGCATGCTGGTCCTGGCCGGCTGCGGCGGGGACGACACCGGCAGCAGCGGCACCCCCTCACCGAGCGCCCCGGCCAGTACGCCGACGTCGACGCTGCCGACCAACACCCCGACCCCGGGCTCGCCGAACACGAGCTCCCCGTCGAACACCGCGGACCCGTCCGGTGAGACGGCGGACGTGAAGATCGACGTCACCGTTGCCAACGGCAAGGTCAACCCGAGCGGCGCGACGATCAAGGTCAAGGCCGGCCAGACCGTGCTGGTGACCGCGCTCAGCGACGCCGACGAGGAGCTGCACATCCACGGGTACGACAAGGAGCTGGAGCTCGCCCCGGGCAAGCCCGCCTCGGTGAAGTTCACCGCGAACATGAAAGGCACCTTCGAGGTCGAGACCCACAAGAGCGGCAAGCTGGTAGCCAAGCTCGTCGTCTCGTGATGCCAGTACTGATGCCGCGACTCCGTCGCGGCGGGTCATGGGGCTGGAACTCCCGTCCTTCCCTCGTCGCTCCGGTCGCTACGCTCCCTCCGCTCCTCAGTCCAGGACGGGAGGCCCCATGACCGCCCAGCTCCTACCTCTGCATGGGATCGGCGGCCGGCAGGATCTGCCGGTTCCGTTCGGGCTGGCGGTCGGTGGGGCCGCAGTCGCGGTGGCGGTCTCGTTCGTCGTCCTCGGGCTCGCCTGGCGGAGCCCGAAGTACCGCGGCAACGCCTCCGGCAGGCCGTTGCCGGCCGCAATCACCCGGACGGTCGACGCGGGCTGGTTCCGCTGGCTCGTACGGCTGATCGGCCTGGCGATCTTCGGCTACGCGATGGTGTCGCTGGCGTTCGGCGTGGACCGGCTGACGAACCCGATCTTCGGATTCATCTACATCCTGGTCTGGGTCGGACTGGTGCCGATCTCGATCGTCCTCGGCCCGGTCTGGCGCACTCTGAACCCGCTCCGCACCCTGCACCTGCTGCTCTCCAAGCTGCTCCGCCAGCCGCCCTCGAAGGGGCTGCTCGAGATGCCGCGCTGGGCCGGACTGTGGCCGGCCGCACTCGGCATTCTCGCGTTCACCTGGCTCGAGCTCGTCGCCCCGGACCGCGCCACGATCCCGGTCCTGCAGGCCTGGATCGCGTTGTACGTCGTGATGCAGATGTTCGGCGCGATCCTGTTCGGCGACCGGTGGTTCGCGCAGGGCGATCCGTTCGAGGTGTACGCCTCCTTGATGGCACGGCTGTCCCCGTGGGGCCGCCGTACCGACGGTGCCCTGGTGGCCCGCCGCCCCCTGGAGAACCTCGACGGCCTCAAGCCGCAGCGCGGGCTCGTCGGGATGGCGGCCGCACTCCTCGGCTCCACCGCGTACGACGGCTTCTCGAACTCGTCGTCCTGGATCGGCTGGGCCCAGAACCAGGACATCTCGATGACGTGGCTCGGGACCGGCGCGCTGATCGTCTTCATCCTGGTTGTCCTCGGCACGTACTCCGGCGCCACCGTTCTCGCCGGCCGCCTCTCGAGCAGCTCCCGGTCCGCGCTGCCCGGCCTGTTCGCGCACTCGGTCGTACCGATCGCCTTCGGGTACGTCGTGGCGCACTACCTGACGCTGTTCATCCTGGAGGGCCAGCGGACGCTGATCTACCTGAGCGACCCGCTGAGCAACGGCGCGAACATCTTCGGCACCGGCCTGCTCGCGGTGAACACCGGCATCACCAACCACAGCACGCTGATCGCGGTGATCCAGGTGCTGGCCGTGGTCTGCGGGCACCTGCTCGGTGTCATCTCGGCGCACGACCGCGCGGTCGCCCTGTTCCCGCGGGCCAAGGCGCTCGCCGGGCAGCTTCCGTTGCTGGTGGTCATGGTCGGCTACACCTGTGCCGGCCTGCTCCTATTGTTCTCGTCATGACATTCACCGTGTCCGAGCGGTCGGCCCTCCGCGATGCGCTGGTCGCGGCCGCCCGGTCGGACGACAACATCACCGGCGCGGCGTTGACCGGCTCCGCGTCGGTCGGTGCCGAGGACGAGTGGTCGGACATCGACCTGTACCTGGGCCTGGCCGCCGACGCCGACCAGGAGGCAGTCCTGGCGGACTGGACAGCGGTCATGTACGCCGAGCACGGCGCCGTACACCACACGGACGTACGGTCCCGCGCGACGGTCTACCGCGTGTTCTTCCTGGAGTCGACGCTCCAGGTGGACATCGCGTTCGCGCCGGCGGCCGAGTTCGGCCCGATCGCTCCGACGTTCAAACTGCTCTTCGGTACAGCCGTGGAGCAACCGTTGCGGACAGCGCCGGCGCCGGTCGACCTGATCGGCCTGGGCTGGCTGTACGCATTGCACGCGCGGTCGAGCATCGCGCGCGGCAAGGCGTGGCAGGCCGAGTACATGATCAGCGGCGTACGGGATCACGTACTGATGCTGATGTGCGTACGGCACGACGTACCGCACTCGCAGGGACGCGGGCTGCACTTGTTGCCTTCGGCCCTTGCTGCGACCGTGGAGCCGACGCTGGTGCGCTCGCTGGAGCCCGACGAGTTGCGGCGGGCGTTCCGTGCGAGTGTCGACGTACTGCTGACCGAGGTCGAACACGTCGACGACGCGCTGGCGATCAGGCTTGCTGGTCCGCTTCGGGCGTTGACTTAGGCAGGCTGCGGCTGGTCACGACCAGCAGGATGAACGCGATCATGCCGACGATCAGGTGCGAGTTGCCGGGGATCGACTGCCAGAACGTCCAGCCGAGCTCCCGGTCGTCGCGGTACGGGACCCACCAGATCGAGCGCAGCACGAACAGCCCGTAGAACAGCACGCCGGTGACCACCGCGGGGTTGAGGCCCCAGAGCCGGTTCACGCCACGGATCAGGCTGACGCCGAGCGGGATGATCCACACCCAGTGGTGACTCCACGAGACCGGCGACGCGTACAGCACGGCGAGCGCCGTCACCGAGATCGCGGTGACGCGCTCGTCGGCGAGCCAGTACTTGCGGGCCAGCCAGAGCGCGAGCAGCCCGAACACCACCGACACCACGAACCAGACCGGCTGCACCCAGCTCGCGTCGTCACCGAGCCGGTGCAGGAAACCGTTGAACGACTGGTTGCCGGTGTACGCGAGCCCGCCGACCCGGTTCGCGTCGAGGATCACGTCGGTCCAGTACCGCCACGACTGGTGCGGCACGATCGCGAACCCGATCGCCATCGTTGCCAGCAGCCCCAGTACGGCGTTGCGCAGCGCCCGCCACTGCTTCGTCACCACGAGCAGCGCGAGGAACGGCAACGGCGTGAGCTTGATGCCGATCGTGACACCGACCCAGAACCCCCGCAGCCGGGTGTCCTTCGGCCGGACCAGGTCCAGCAGGATCATTGCGGTCAGCAACAGGTTGATCTGGCCGAACTGGATCGTCTGCCAGACCGGCTCGAGCAGCAGCGACAGCAGCGTCAGCGCGACCAGCACCGCCGTCCGCTTGCGCTGGGTCACGAACGACCAGAACGTCTTGGTCAGACTCGTCCGCCACAGCGCGGTGATGCACAGCACCGAGAGGGTCGTCCACGCCACCAGCGCGACCCCCCACGGTACGGCGGCGAGCGGCACCATCGCGATCGCCGCGAACGGCGGGTACGTGAACGGAAGGTTCGAACCGCCGGGCAGCTTCGCGTCGTACAGCGAATCACCGTGCAGCAGCACCGAGCCGCCCATCCGGTAGACGCGCAGGTCGATCATGCCGCCGTACAGGTGGGTCATCCAGGCGCCGACGGCGACGAGCGCGGCGCAGGCGAGGACGGCGATGACGATGCTGCGCCCGGTGGGGCGGGTAGCAGCGGTTGCAGGGGTGGTCACGGTCACGTCAGGTCGGCTCCGAACAGGTCTTCCAGCGCTCGCCGGGTCTCGTCGTACTCGGTGTGAAGCAGGGCGGTCATCCCGACCGACCGGGCGCCGTCGACGTTCAGCTGCAGGTCGTCGACGAACACGCACTCGGCCGGCTCCAGGCCGATCCGGCCCGCCGCCAGCCGGAAGATCTCGGGCTCGGGCTTGCGCAGCCCGACCTCACCGGAGATGACGATGTCGTCGAACATGCCGTCCCAGGTGTCGCGCGGATAGGTGTTGCCCCAGGAGTTGGACAGCAGCGCAGTCCGGATGCCGTGCTCGTTCGCGCGACGGACCAGCGCCGCCATCGCGGGCTGGTGCTCGAAATGCGCGAACATCCGCTCGATCAGTCCCTCCGCGGGGACCGGCGTACCGTCGCGGCGGACCAGCAGCGACGCGAGCTTGCGCTCGAAGTCCGGGACCGCGATCTGGCCGCGTTCGAGCGCATGCACCGGGTTGAGCTCAGCGGTCGCTGCGGTCACCTCGTCGGACGGGAGCCATTTCAGCACCGCTTCGAGGTACGAGTCGAAGTCGAAGTCGTCCAGCTCCGCCCAGCGCCGCAGCGCCGGTTCGAGGCCGGAGGTGAGGACGCCGCCCCAGTCCACCAACAGACCACGGGGTACCGCACGCACCTCAACCATGGCGGCAAGCCTACTCAGGCCGTGGAGGCGCTCACCGTCCCCACCCTGGTTCTCACTCGCTGTGTCCGCCGCCCTGTGTCAGTGGGCGTATTCGACGTTCACGTCGCCCGAGGAGGTCCGTGCCGTGATCGTCCGCGTCGACTGCGGGTCGGTCTTCACACTCGCGGTCTCGTCACCGGACGACGTCTTCGTGTCGACCTGGTACGCCTCGTCGCCGGCCGGGATCTCGATCGACACGTCACCCGAACTCGTCTTCGCATCGATCGACTGCGGCGCGACCGTGAACTCCAGCGACGTACTGCCCGAACTGGAGTGTGCCGTGACCGCCGGCGAGGTCAGCCCGTCGGCCTCGATCCCGCCCGAACTCGTCTTCAGCTCGAGTTTCCCGCCGAGGTCGTGGGCCTCGATCCCGCCCGAACTGTTCTTCAGCTCGGCCCCGCCCTCGATCCCGGAGACCGTCAGCTTGCCACTGCTGTTCTCGACCTTCAGCTGTACGTCGCGCGGCACGGTCAGCACGTAGCTCGTCTTGCACCCGAACGACAGGAACCCGCAGCCGCCGCTGTTCAGCTCGAGCTTGCCGTCGCCGGCGTTGAACTTCTCCTTCGGGTCCGAACCGAAGACGCTCCGCTCGGACTGCCGGTCCACCTTGATCTCGGTGCCGTCGCCCGGCCGGATCTCGACGTCCGCGGAGCCGCCCTTCACCTCCAGCGTGCTGCCGTGCAGCGTGTAGCTGCTCTGGCCGGATCTGGTGCCGTCGGTCAGCCCGGTGAGCGCCCAGTAGGCGCCGCCGAGGATCAGGGCGACCGAGATCGCGATCCCGTACCGGCGCTGCGGGCTCATCGAGCCGTGCGGGCGGCTCTGCACATCAGACATACCGTCACCCTGGCAGATCCGTCCGCCGCAGCGCGTCCGGATATCCCCCGGATCGACCCTGAGCTTCAGGGCGTGGGATCGGAGTCACGCCCTAGGCGGTCTTCCCGGCCGGGACGGTGTGGAAGGCCTCGGCCACCTCGGCGGCGAGTTGCTGGAACGCCTTGCGGAGCTTGCTCGACTTCGCCGCCTCGGCCAGGCTGCGCCCGTGCGCCATCGCGGCGTCCGCGGCGCTCAGGTCGTACGGCAGCAGGACGGCATGGTCGATGCCCGCGTACTGCCGGAGGGCGTTCAGGGCCGCTTCGCCCGGCGAGCCGCCGAGCGCCCCGGAACGGAGCCGGTTCACGACCACGCGGACGCCGACCGACGGGACGACGGCGCGCACCTCGTGGACCGCCCGGATCAGACGCGTCAGGCCGACCGGGTCCGCCGTACCGACGACGATCACCTCGTCGGCCTCCTCGAGGGTCGACACGGTCGCGCCGTTGCGCCGCGGGGCGAGCGAGTCGAACGAGATCTCCTCGTCGGTCTCGATGCAGAACCCGGCATCCACGACGGTCAGCGGCGCCAGCGTCCGCGCGGTCGCCCAGATGGACTCGACCGCAGCGGGCCGGAGCTCCGTCCAGCGGTCGGCGCGGCTGAGGCCGGACAGCACCAGGAGGTGCGGGTTCACCTCGCGCGCGTGCCGGGCGAGCATGACCGTGTCGAGCGAACCGTTCGACGCGGAGCGCGCGGCCGCCGCCAGCCCGGAGGTCTCGTCGAGCATGCCGAGCATCTGCGCCACGGTCCCGCCGTACACATCCGCGTCCGCGAGCAGGGTCGGTACGCGGCGCAGCGACAGCTCGCTGGCCAGGTTGACCGCAACCGTCGTCCGCCCGGGCGCGCCGGTCGGGCCCCAGACCGCGATCAGCCGGCCGGTGCCCTGCGGGAACGCCGGCGGCCGCGGGTTGGCCGCATCCTCCGGGGTCAACGGCACGAATCCGCCCGCGAAGTGCGAGCTGGCGACCGGCGGGCCGGACTCGACCGCGTCCGCGACCGCGCGACCGAGATCCGCCGGGCTGACGTCCGCAGGCAGGATCCGCTCGATCCCCATCCGCGCCAGCCGGTCCTCGGCGCCGAACGGAGCGCCGGTCTCCAGCGGGTCGACCAGAGCGAGCACGACGATGCCGCGGGCGTGCAACGCGGCGACGGCGTCCGACGAGAGCCTGGGCAGCGCGTCGGCGATCAGCACCGCGCGGGCCTGACCGCTCGCGGCGGCGGCCATCACGTCGGCGATGTCCACACAGCGCCGTACGACCCGGATGCCCTGGGCGTGCTCGGTCCGCCGTACGACGTCTGCCTCCCAGGAGGCGCCGGTCACGGCCAGCAGGACCGGAATCGACATCAGCCGGCCTTCCGGACCAGGGTCGGCTCGCCGACGCTCATCGCGGCCAGTGCGGAACCCAGATGGGTCAGATCGCTCTTCGCCAGGTCCACTGTCACCTGTCTGCGCGCGGACCCGCCGGCAACCCCCTTCACCGAGTCGACCTGCAGGACGCGGACGCCGGTCCACAGCTGCGAGGCGGGCCTGCCGCCGTCCTTGGGCACCACCCAGACATCGACGACGTCGCCGACGGCGGTGTCCGGCGGCAGGTGGCCGGTCGCGACCGACAGCGGCAGCTCGGTGCGATCCTGGTCGGACTTGGTGACGGCGGCGTCCTTCGGTACGAACTCGCCCGGCCCGACCGTCCGGCCGACCACCAGGCCCTTCAGGTCGGCGTCGGCCGACAGGTACCGCTCGGAGTCGTTGCTGCTGGTGAAGCGGACCCGCACCGTGGTCAGGTCGTCGTCGGTCAGCGGACTGCCGATCCGGAGCTCGTGCTTGGCCGCCCAGATCGTGGTCGTGTCGTCCGCGGACGACAGCAGTTTGGCGCCCGCCAGCGCGGTGACCGCGACGAGCAGCACGCCGAGCACCAGGCGGCCGTCCTTCCAGCGCGCCTTCCGGTTGCGCTGCGCCGGAGCAGCCGGCGCCCCGAATCCGCTTCGCACCTGTGTGTCGACCACGTCGTCTCCCCAGTCGATGGATCGCTTCGCTTTGCCTGATCGGTTGTCGGCGGACATTCTGCCTGGTCGCCGAGCAGGCCGTGAACAGTCATCCACAGGCTGTCATGGCCTGGGGACAAACTCGATCATCCACCCGCCAACCATGGCAAACTGAAGGAACCAGCCACTGTGCGAAGGAGTACGACGATGCCGAGTCCCCGTTTCCTGCAGCTCGCCGACGTCGCCGAGGTCCTGAACATCTCAGCCAACCAGGTGTACGCCCTCGTCCGCCGCGGCGACATCCCCGCGGTCAAGATCGGCGGCCGCGGCCAGTGGCGGGTGGAGTCGACCGAGCTGGAGAAGTACATCGAACGGCTCTACACCGAGACCAAGAGCTTCATCGACAACCACCCGTTCGGCGAAGAAGCAGAAACCTCCGAAGACGCCCACCTGTAGCCCACCGCAACCCCGGCGAGCTGGCGCCGGGGCGGGCTGCCGGTCAGCGGCGGCGGAGGGCTCGGAGGGCGTGATTGGGGACCAGGCGGACGTTGTAGACCTCGCTCCGCCGGCGTGGAGCGTCCAGCGGATGCTCCGCCAGTTCGAGGAAGTCGGCGCCGACCCGGTCGATCGTCCCGGTCACCGGCCCGCCGCCACTGCAGAACAGCGTCACGGGTGAACGGTCCCGGGCGATCCCGCGCAGCAGATGCGCCAGCCCGAGCTTGCCCTCGACAGCGCCGACAGCCGGCTCCGCCCACGGGCCCAGCCGGTGTACGGCGAGCAGCGCCTCGACCGGGATCAGCCACTCCTCGTACCGCTCGGTCTCGATCAGCAGGCAGTCCTTACCGACCCGGCTGAGCATCCCGCGGACGGGGTCGGCGTCGTTCACCTCGACGCGTACGACCGTGTTCACCGCCCCGCGCATCCGGTCGAGCACGGTGATCTTCCCGACCTCGGCCCGGATCCGGTCGGCCACCTCGCCGTACAGGTCACCGTCCTGGAGCGCGTCGAACTGCGACTCCAGGTCCGCGAACAACGCATCCCACCGCATGACCGTGAACCTACCGGTCGCGGGTAGCGCCGTCACCCTGCGCAGCCGAGGCCGACGCAGCGTGGGTCAAGGACTTGCAAAATCGACCTAGTACCGGTCTATAGTGGTCAAGCCAACGCAAACTAACGCAAACTCATAGGTCGGGAGCAAAGCGGGATGAACGCGATGATCCGGGTGCTCAAGGGCACTGTCGCGGTGCTCGCCCTCGCCGGCCTCGGCCTGTTGCTGCGGTGGATGACCGCGGGCTCGATCACCGGCCTGCGGACGTACGACCTGGACTCGCTGACCGTGCTCGCGGTCGGCACCATCGCCTGGATCGCGTACATCTGGCTGGCGCTGGCCGTCGTACTGACGGTTCTCGAGCAGATCCCGGGCGTCGTCGGCTCGTTGGCCGGTGCGATCGCCGGGCGGATCACGACGAAGACCGCCCGCGCGCTGCTCCGCTCGGGCCTCGGCGTCGCCGCCGTCACCCCGCTCACGATCGGCGCTGCCCACGCCTCGCCCGCCGACTCCGCGCACGTCCGCCAGGTGACGCAGACGAACCCGCAGTCAGCCGCGCTCGGCAGCGGCTTCCGCGCCACCGAGCCCGCCTCGACCATCCACCTCGGCGCGCCCCAGCAGGCCGGCTTCGGCGCCACCGAGGCGGCCTCGACCCTGGAAGTCGGCGGCAACAAGCCGGCATCGCGGCAGGAAACCAGCACCTACCGCGCAACCGAAGCTGCCTCCACCCTCGAGGTCGGTGGCGCCGAGGCGGCACCCCGGCAAGACGCGGCCGACCGCCGCTCGGCCGAAGCCGCCTCGGGCCTCGACGTCGGCGGCAGCAGCACGCCGCAGCAGGGCACGAGCCGGCTGGGCGACTTCCGCGCGACCGAGCCGGCGTCGAGCCTGGAGCTCGGTGGGGCCACGAGCGAGACCCAGCGCACCGGCGCCGACAACACCGGCAACACCGACGACGCCGCGCGCCAGCAGCAGACCGATGACTTCCGGGCGACCGAGCCGGGCTCCAAGCTCCACCTCACCAGCCCGACCCCGTCCGGCAAGCCCACCCCCGGCCACCCCACCCCCACCCCGAGCCGCCCCACCCCCACCGCCAAGCCGACCACCCCCGCTCAGCCGAAGATCTCGGACTCGGGGCGTGTGCCGGAGGGGAAGGCTGGTTCGTCGGAGCAGCAGACGACGGGCGGACGCGTTGGCGTACCGGACCGGCCGACCGACGGGGCGCCCACTCGGTACACCAGCCTGCGCCCGAACGTCCCGGTGAGCGTCGTCGTCCGCGCCGGTGACTCGCTCTGGAGCATCGCCGCCCGCGAACTCGGCCCGTCCGCGACGAACGAGGCGATCGCAGCCCGCTGGCACGACTGGTACGCCGCGAACCACCACGTGATCGGGAACAACCCCGACCTCATCCTCCCCGGGCAGGTCCTCCGTACCCCGCCCATGTCCAACGGCGACCACCTCCCGCCTCACGACCAGGAGCAGTGACATGAGCCCTCAGCACAGCGTCACACCGGACGACCTCCAACCCCCTGCTCCCCGCATCGTCCGCACCACGGACACCCCTGGTACGGCGGACCAGCCCAGTGCGCCCGCTGCACACGCATCCACCACCAGCCCGATTTCAGCGCCGCACGCAACGGAGGCTCCCATGGCCGTCAGCCCGCTCCCCAAGACGGACGAGTTCCCCACCACCCCCCAGCCGGCACCCCGCCGCCTCGCCGCGGTCGACGCACAAGCCCACGACGCCGCGCAGGTCGAGCGCGCCGCGCAGGGTGCCGTGGAGGCGCAGGACGTGGTTTCGGCGCGTGGGGCGGAGGTGGGTGGGATGTTCGAGGCTGTGACTCGGCCGCGGTTGTGGTCGGTGCGTGGGACCGGCGAGCACTACGTGCCCCCGACTGCTCGGTACGCCGGTGAGCTGACCGAAGGTGCCCTCGCCCTCCGACTGCACGCAATCACCCGCCTCGGCGTCGCCTCCGCCCCCGAGGCGAGCACCACCGCACCCGCCCCGGTCGCACGCCAAGCCGCCGGCCAGCCAGACGCGGTGCCTGGGCGGACTGACGGAGCCCAGGCACCGCTCAAGTCCATCCCCAAGTCCACCCCCGCCGCCCGTAACAAGTCCACCGCCACCAAGACCTCCGTCCGTACCAAGTCCACGTCTGCCTCCGGGGCTGGGGTGGTTGTGGGGCGGCGGGGGGTTGGGGAGGCGCCGGCGTTGCCGGAGGTTCGGGCTTGGGGGGCTCGGCTGGCGCAGGCGGTTTCCGAGGTGCTGGCCGGCGACCGGCCGATCTCGCAGCTGGTGCGGTTCACGGACGAGCAGGTGTTCCAGGACCTCAACCGTCGCGTCCGCCTGCTCGGACTCAACTCCACCGCCGGTACGCGAGGTGCGAAGGAGAAGAGCGCGGTCCGTTCGGTACGGGTGTTCATGCCGGAGCCGTTCATCGCCGAGGTCGCCGCGCACGTACGGCACGGTGAGCGCTCCCGCGCGGTCGCCTTCCGCCTCGAGGTCCGCCGCAACCGCTGGGTCTGCACTGCCCTCGAGCTCGGCTGATCGCCCGAACGACAGGTAGTGCACCTGCGGAACGGTGTACGCACCAGCCGCCCCACGCTCAGGTGTACTAGCCGCGCAACCACCACCTCCTGTCCTTAGAGCACCTCCGGCTCCGAACTCTTCGGCGGAGTGCAGCGTCTTAGATTGCGCAATTCGATTGTGCTGCCGCTGTCATGAAGCCGGGGCTGCGGCGGCGTACGGTGACCGGGATCGACTGTTCGGGGAAACGGGTGGGTCTGTGAGCACAACTGTCACACCGCTGAACGAAGCGTGGCGGATCGGTCTCGACGAGCTGACCGCAGCCGAGCGCCAACGGGTGCTGCCGGCCGTCCGTCGGAAGCGGTTGAGCGAGCGGTTCCGCGTCCTGTACCCGCTCGCGATCCGGTACCACCGGGCTGCGAAGCGCCTCGAGTGGATGCGGTCCAGCACGCCGTACGCGCAACTGCACAACCCGAACGACCTACCGGTGCGGATCAAGCGCCACAAGTCGTTGCTGCTCAGGCAACTCGGCGAGACCGAGATGTGGATGCAGCACAACAAGGTCACCAACCTGAAGCTCGCCTGCGCACAGGTGGACGGGCTGATCATCCGGCCGGGCGAGACGTTCTCGTTCAACAAGATCGTCGGCAACGCGACCCGCCGCAAGGGGTACCGGAAGGGCATGCGGCTGTCGAACGGGCGGGCGCGGCCGGGCATCGGCGGCGGCATCTGCCAGCTCGCGAATCTGCTGCACTGGATGGTCCTGCATTCGCCACTGACCGTGACGCAGCGATCCACGCACAGCTTCGATCCGTTCCCGGACAACGGGCGGGTATTGCCGTGGGGCGTCGGCTGCAGCATCGTCTACAACTACGTGGACCTGCAGTTCCGCAACGACACGGACCAGACGTTCCAGCTGCACGTGGGCGTCGGCGACCGTTACCTGGAGGGTGAGATCCTCGCGGATGTCGCCGCCGCGTCGTCGTACCGGGTGTTCTCGAAGGGCGAGCGGTTCCTGCGCGTCGGCGCGGACTACTTCCGCCGCAACGAGATCTGGCGGACGGTCATCGATCGCCGTACGGGTACGGCGCTGCGCGACGAACTGATCCGCGAGAACGTTGCCCTGGTCAAGTACTTGCCGGTCGACGTCCCGGTCGTCGACGTCGTACTCCCCAGCAACACCGTCGAACGCTCCGCGTAGACGGTGTCAGTGCCTCGCGACGGGATTCTGTCGGTGGCAGGTAGCACACTGGCCAGGTGACCGTCCTCATCGAGGAGCCGTACCGGGAGCGCCAAGCGCTGATCCCGGGCGCTCAGGTGTGGACTCGTACGGCGTTGGGCGGGGAGTTCCGGATCCTGCCCGACGGTTGCATGGATCTGCTGCTCACCGATGACGAGCTGATGGTGGCGGGCCCGGACAGTCAGGCGTGGACCGGCGTCTCCGACGACCGCGGGACGCAGTACGCCGGGCTCCGGTTCGCGCCCGGCTCGGCGCCCGATTTCCTGGGTGTGCCCGCGCGCGAGTTGCTGAATCAGCGCGTCCCGCTGAGCGACCTGTGGTCCCCGACCAAGAGCAGGCAGCTCCGCGACCGGATCCTGACGGCGCCGAACGCGTCCGAGGCGCTCGACTTCGAGGTCGCCAAGCTGGCCGCGACCCCCGCGGACGGCCTGGCCCTCCAGGTGCTGCGGAGCGTGCGTGCCGGCCTGCTCCGCGGAACCGCCGGAGTGTCGCGCCTCGCCGGGACAGTCGGGCTGAGCGAGCGGCAGCTGCACCGCCGGTGTCTGGACGCGTTCGGGTACGGGCCGAAGATGCTCGACCGCGTGCTGTGGATGAACGTCGCGCTCGACCAGGCCCGGACCGGGATCTCGCTCGCCGACGTCGCAATCCGCCACGGGTATGCCGACCAGGCGCACTTCACCCGCGACGTCAAAGCCCTCACGGGTGTGCCGCCGAGGATCCTGCTGGGCTGACACACTGCTGTCCATGACCGAGGTCGGTACGGTGACACTGCGGCACAACCCGCTCAACGCGGTGACGGCGAACGTCGAGCGGATCACGTACGCCGACGGCCGCACCGCCGTACGCAAAGAGCTTCGCAAACCGGTCTCCGAGGACGGCCCGTGGGCCGCGTCGACCGATCCGCGGCACTGGAACTACTGGCGGCGCGAGCTCGAGGTCTACCGCGACGACGAGCTCCGCAACCGGCTCGCCGACGCCGGGCTGCTGCTGCCCGCCGCGGAGGTCGACGAACGTGCCGACGGCGCCACCCTCCTGATGGAGGACATCGCCGGTACGCCGGGCACGCACTTCAGCCTTGCGGAACACGCAGCGCTCGCGCGGGCGTGCGGCCGCTGGCAGGCGTACCCCGCCGCCGAACGATCGTGGACCTCGACCGGCTTCCTCCGCGACTACTCGACGACGCGCGACGTCCCGTGGCACCTGATGACCGATGACGCCGCGTGGCAGCAACCGCTGATCCGCGACACCTGGCCGGCCGATCTGCGGCAAGCGTGGACCTCACTCCTGACACACCGGGACGAACTGCTCGACCTCGTCGCCACTCTCCCCCGCGCCCGGTGCCACCTGGACTTCTGGGCCTCGAACGTCATCCAGCGACCAACCGGTGAACTCGCCTTGTTCGACTGGTCGTTCCTCGGCGACGGCGCACTCGGCGAAGACATCGGCAACTACATTCCGGATGCGGTGTTCGACCTCTTCTGGCCCGCGGAGCGGATGCGTGAACTCGCTGAGACCTGCATCGCCAACTACCTCGACGGACTGCACGAAGCAGGCTGGCGCGGCGACCCGGACCAGGTCCGGCTAGCGGTGATGGCGTCCGGTGTGAAGTACGCCTGGCTGCTCCCCGGCCTGCTCGGCCGCGCATCCGACACAACTCACAACGCCTACCACCGCGAGGCCGACAGCCACCACTTGTTCCACCAACGCGGCCAAGCGTTGCTGTTCGTAGCCAAGTGGTGCACAGAGGCACTCACCCGAGCACGACGGTGAACCCTCCCGGACGGACGACGGCACGCGCCGGGTTGCCTTGGGCAACCAGCCTGCCTGAGGCGTCGTAGGTGTAAGCCTTGCTGCCCGGCACGCTCACCGTGCGCGGATGAGTGTCGACGCTGGCCAGCAGCGTCGCGTCACCGATCTGGACGCGGCTGATCAGCGGGATGAGGAGCAGCGCATCGATCTGCGCCGTGCCCGTGGCCTTGGCGGTCAGAGATGTCGCACCGGCCGGCAGTGGCGTGGTGAGCGTCAACGGTTGCAGGGCGCCGGGTGCCGCCGAGATGCCCTGGGCGCCACCGCGGTGATCGAGGGTTCCGAGAGTACGGCCGTCCGCCGTCCACCGCGTCCGGGCCGCGGCCTCGGTCAGGTTGACCACCGGCAGCACCAGCCGCGGCTGAGTTGCTGCAGGCAACGTCCAGGTCGCGGTCGCGCCGAGCGCGAGGTAGGAACCGTTGCTCCATTGGGATTCACCGGTCCAGGCGGACGGCGGCGTGACGACCTGCCCGCCCGCGGCCGACTCTCCCTCGACGATCTGCAGACCGTCGTAGGCCGGAGCGCCCGACAGCCGAGCGACGCCCGGGTTCGCGTCGAGGGCGAGCATCGAGAGCTGGCCGTGGATGGTGGACTCGGCGCCGGAGTTGCGGTTGATCACGCCGTCGCCCGAGACGCCGTCGTACGTACGGCCGGTGGTCGCGTCGTACATCGGCGCACCGGCGTGGTTCGCGCCGAAGTACCACGCGGCGACGAACGCGGCGAGGTGCTGCTGACCGAGCGCGAGAACCGCCTGCAGGCGGGCGTCCACGCCGTACGCGATCTGGGACCGGTCGATCGGAGTCGGAAGCCAGCCGTTGTCCGGGCCGCCGGCGGTGAGCAGGAGCGGGGTGAAACCGGCGGTGTCCCCGATCGCCGGTCCGAGCAGGTCGCGCGCGTCGAGGGCCGCCGCGGCCGCCGCGAGTGCGGACGGCATCTGCGCGCCCCATGCGTGCCAGTCCGAGATCGACTCGCCCCACGGCAGGATCGCGCGGAACGGCCACTCGCGCATCGAGCCGGCGCTCATCCGCGCGATGCCGTCCGCGAAGTGGCTCAGCGCCCGCCGTGCTCGTGCGGATCCGCCTGCCGAGACGTACGCCGAGAGTCCGAGGACCGCTTCGGAGGTGGCATCGGCGCCGTTGACGATCAGCCACGCCGGGAGGCGCCGGCCGTCGACGATGTTGTACTCGCCGTACCGCACGAGGACCTGGCGTTCGAAGGCCGTGAGCGCAAGCTCGAGGCGTTCGCCGAGGAAGGCGGCGAAGGCGCGGTCCGTACGGCGGAACACGGCGTACCCCTCGCCGAGCGCCCAGACGGTGCGAGCCAGCCAGTACGACGGGCCGGAGTCGGACGGGTCCGGCAACTCGACCGGGTCGGCGCTCGGGTTGAGCGTGCCGTCGGGCTGCATCCACAGCACGACGTTGCCGTTCGGCGATTGCAGGAAGGTGAGCGCCCGGAGGAGCCCACGCGCGGCATCGAGTGCGGCGCTCCGACGGAAGAGTGTCCAGTGCCGCAGGTACACGACAGCGGCGCGGGCGATGTCGTCGGCGTTGTACGCGCCCTGCCCGTACGTGTTCGTCGACGGATCGTAGGTGCCACCACCGATCCGCTTGTACGAGCCGTCCGCCTGGTGATCGGCGTACGTCCACAGCACGCCGACCGGGCCCGCGCCGTACGTCGTGTGCCCGGCGGTGGCAGGTGGCGTGACCGACGTCCGGAGATAGTCGAGATGTCCTAAGTTGGAAAGGTGCTTGGTGCCCGCGGGTGCGGCCGGTGCGGCTGCGTGCGCGAGCGACGAGGCGGGCAGCAGTGCGGCCGAAAGGGCGCCGCCCAGAACGGTTCTGCGAGTGGGAGTCATGAGCGGCGCTCCGATCAGCTACCGGCGAGCAGGGCTCGGCGGGTCAGGCGTTGCGGGTCAGGCGGGCTACGCCGATGGCGGCGTCGGCCATGCCGTAGAAGACGTAGTGGGTACCGTCCACTTCCTCGATCGCGGTCGGAAACACTACGTTTCCGACGGTTCCGACTTTTTCCTCATCGGTTTCCGGGACCATCAGCGGCTCGGCCGTCCGGGCGACGATCCGGGTAACGTCTTCCGGATCCAGGACGAGGGCGCCGGCGGCGTAGCAGACCTTCTGGGTGGTGGGATCGAAGCCCTCCGGCTGCTCGCCGGTGACACCGTGATGGATGACGAGCCAGCCCTCGGGGACCCGCAGCGGCGCCGGGCCGGCGCCGATCTTCAGCTCCTCGAACGGGTACTCGGGCATCGCGACCAGCCGGTGGTTACGCAGGTGGACGAGGTTCCGCAGGTCCTCCTCGACGGCCGAGACCGGAACGAACGAAACCCAGATCCCCGGCCGGTCGTCGGTGACGCCGGCCGGCAGGTGCACGCCCTCGCCCTCGCGGAACCAGCCGAGGTCCCACATCGGCCGGTGCAGCATCGCGTACGACGGTTCGCCGTCCGGGCCCGGTACCGGCTCGGGGAAGAAAACGGTGTCCTTGTTCGGGAAGAGGTTCAGGTCGGTGTCCAGGTCGGCCTGGTACTCGAAGTGCAGCGGCCCGAGTCGCCGCCACTCCCGCAGGTCGGACGACACCGCGAGCGCCGGCTTCGGACCGAGCGGACCGTACGCGACGTACGTCATCACGTGCAACCCGAGCGACGGGACGTACGTCACCCGCGGGTCCTCCACGCCGGCGTTGTTCGTGCCGCGCTCCCAGCCTTCGTCCGGGGCGAGCACGACGCCTTCCCGGCGGACGCCGACCGGCACTCCGTCGGCCAGCTCGACAGCGGCTAGCCCGACCCTCGACACGTTGCCGGCAGCAACCAGCCGGGGAAGGAGGTACAGCCGGCCGTCGGGGGTGTGCCCGGTGGCCGGGTTCAGCACGCCCTCCGCCTCGAGCTCGTTGCCCGGCTCGGCCGTCATCAGCACGCCGACACGGGTCAGGGTGTAGGGAAAAGTCACGAGAAGCCCTTCAGGAGTTAGCCTTTGACGCCGGACGACAGGTTCGTCGAGATGAACCGGCGCTGGAAGATGATGAACAGGGCGACCGCCGGCGCAGCGAGCACGCAGGCCCCCGCCAGTACGGCGCCGAACGGGTTCGCGGCCCGCGCCGCCACGGTGGTCAGGTAATTCGACAGCGAGACCGCGAGCGGCTGCAGGTTCTGCTGCTTGGTGATCAGGAACGGCCAGAGGAACTCGTTCCACGGCCCGATGAACGTCAGCAGTACGCCGGTCAGCAGCGCCGGCCGCACCAGCGGCACGGCGACCCGCCACAGAATGGCCAGCTCGGACGCCCCGTCGATCCGGGCCGCGTCGAAGAGCTCGGCCGGCAACTGCAGGAAATACTGGCGGAAAACGAACACCGCGGTCGAGTTGATCAGGAACGGCAGCGTCATCCCCAGGTACGAGTCGGCCAGCCCGTAGCTGCGCACGATCAGCACGTACAGCGGGATCGTCAGCAACTGGAACGGCACGACCTGGATCAGCAGCATCAGGTTGAACACGAGCCCGCGGCCCCGGAACTGCAGCCGCGCCAGCGCATAGCCCGCGAGGACGCCGAACACCAGCGTCCCGAGGATCACCCCGCCGGTGAAGATCCCGGAGTTGATCAGCGACCGGCCGAGGTGGATCGACTGGTTGATCTCCGAGTAGTTGTGGAAAGTCAGGTTTCCGGGATTCGGAAACGCGCCGGAAACGGACGGATCCGGTTCCGCCTGCAGCGAGCCGATCAGCATGTAGTAGAAGGGAAACAGGAACACGAAGGCGCCGACCAGCAGCGCGACGAACTTGCCCTTCACGAGTCCTCCCTCCCGACGAACCGGCGCTCGATCAACGCGAGCAGCAGGACGCCGATGACGAGCAACACGCCGATCGCCGAGCCCACATCAGGATTGCCTTGCTCGATGCCGCGCTGGTACATGATCAGGACCGGCGACGCCGACGCCCCGTCCGGTCCACCGCCCCCGGTCAGCAGGTACGGCTCGGTGAACAAGTTCGCCCCGGTGACCGTGGCCACCAGGACGACGAGCGTCGTAGCCGGCCGCACGCCCGGAACAGTCACGTTCAGGAACGACTTCCACCGTCCGGCGCCGTCCATGGACGCGGCTTCGTACAGGTCCTTCGAGACGTTCTGCAGCGCGGCCAGATAAAGCAGGATGAAGAACCCGAGCTGTTTCCAGGTCACATAGATCGCGACCGTCGGCATCGCCAGCCCGGAGTTCACCAGCCAGGACGGATCCGGCGCGAGCGGGCCGAGCACGGAGTTGACCAGACCGTTGGAGTTGAACAGGAACAGCCAGACCCCGACCACGGCAACACTCGCCGTCACGTACGGGACGTAGTACGAGACCCGGAAGAACGTCCGCCACCGGATCGCCGCGTTCAACGCGTTCGCGAGGCCCAGCGACAGTACGACGGTCAGCGGGACGTTGATCACCAGGAAGATCAGTACGTTCCCGAAGGCCCGCCGTACCGCCGGATCCGACAGCACTGTCACATAGTTGTCGAAGCCGACAAACGGCCGCGAGACGATCGCGCCCGGCGCGGTGAAGAAGTAGTCGTGGAACGACATGTACACCGCGAACCCGAGCGGATACGCGAACACCGCGGCCAGAAACACCACGTACGGCGTGACGAAGGCCGTCCCGGCCGGATGCTCCCCGAGCACCCGGCCGAGCGGACCACGACGACTCATGACTGCTTGACGAGTTGGTCGACCTTCTGGGCGGCGCCGTCGAGGGCTGTGCCGACGTCTTGCTGGCCGAAGATGACCGACTTGGAGTACGCGTCCCGGAACGTCTGCCAGATGGTGATCGAGTTCGGCACGTTCGGTACCTCGACGGTCCGCGACGCCTGGTCGGCGAACAGTTTGTAGTCGGGGTTCTTGGCGAAGTAGTCGGCGTACGTCCCGGAGACGTCCTTGCGCAGCGGCATCTGCCCGGTCGCGGCGAGGAACTTGCCGTCTTGTTCCTTGCTGGTCGCGAACTTCAGTACGTCCCACGCCGTCCCGCGGTTCTTGCAGGCGGAGTACATCGCGACGTTCTTGGCGTCACTGAAGGTGTGGATCTCGTTCGCGGGCTTGCCGGACGACGTCGGAACCGGTACGACACCCCAGTCGACCTTGCCCTTGTACGAGGCGATCGCCCACGGACCGACCACGGCCATCGCGGCGGTGCCGTCGACGAAGGCGTCTCCGGTGTACTTCTCCTGCGAGGCCAGCTTGTCCTTGTACATCGTCCGCCAGAAGTCGGCGACCTTCTTGCCGTCGTCGGAGGCGAACGTCGCCTTCCCGTCGGAAACGAACTGCTTTCCGCCGGTTTCCGCGGCGTACAGCGGGTAGAAGTCGAACCAGGACTGGAAGAACTCGTTGCTCGGCGCCGGGTAGATCGCGAACTTCGCGGCCTTCGAGGCGACCACCTTCCGGGATGCGGCGAGGAACTCGTCGTACGTCTTCAGCGACGGATCCGTGATGCCGGCCTTCGCGAAGATCTTCTTGTTGTAGAAGATCATCACCGGGTTCGACTTCCAGGGCAGCTGGTAGTACTTGCCGTCGGACGACTTGTACTGCTGCGCGACGTCACCGGAGCGGTCCTCGATGTACTGCTTGCCGTCCGCGAAGCTGTCCAGCGGTACCAGCCCACCCTGCTTCTGGAACTGCGAGACCGAGGCGGGCGAGGTGTTGAAGATCAGGCAGGGTGCGTTCCCGGCCGTGATCGCGGCGCCGATCACCTCCTCCGACGACTTGCCGGTCGGGATCTCCTGGGCGGTGATCTTCTGATCGGCGTGCTCGGCGTTCCAGGCCGCGACCATCTGCTTGCCCCAGGCCACTTCTTCGGCGTTGTTCGAGTACCAGATCGTGATCGGGCCACGCGCCTTCGCCGCGGCGTCGGCGTCACCAGCGCCGCCGCCACTGTTCCCACAGGCGACGAGCGAGCCGGCCAGTACGACGGCCAGCAGTCCAGCTTGCAACTTCATCAGGGTCCTCCTAGGCAGGGGCAGCGGTCGAGCGTCGTACGACGAGCTCCGCGGGCGGGAGCTCGACATCGGGTACGCCGGATTCCCCGTCGACGACCCGGTTGAGGGTCTGAGCCGCCGCCGCGCCGAAGCGGAACGGGTCGGCGCGGACCGTGGTCAGGCCGGGATGCACGTACTCGGCGAGTTCGCTGTCGTCGAAGCCGGCGACGCTGAGGTCGTCCGGCACGGTCAGCCCGGCCGCCTGGGCGGCGCTCAGGCCCGCGATCGCCATCCGGTCGTTCGCGTAGACGACGGCGGTCGGCGGTTCCGGCAGCGCGAGCAACCGCCGGGTGGCCTCGATCCCGCCGGCCGCGGTGAAGTCGCCCGCCTCGACCGCCACCGGCTCCAGCCCGGCCGCGGCCAAGGTCTCGACGAACGCGGCGGACCGGGCGGTCGCATGCACGAACGTCTGCGGACCGGCGACGTGCGCGATCCGCGTGTGCCCGAGCCCGACCAGGTGCTCGACGACCGCGACCGTTCCCGGACGGTCGTCGAGAGTGACGGCCGGGAACGGCGACTCCCCATCGGGACGGTTCAGGGTGACCGCCGGGATGCCGAGCTCGACGAGCAACTCGATCCGCGGGTCGTCGTGCCGGAGGTCGGACAGGAACACGCCGTCGACCCGTGCGTCCTGCGCGAGCCGCCGGTACCCGTCCGCCTCGGAGCCGTCGGCGACCACTTGCAGAACCAGCGCCTGGCCCTTCGTGGACAGCACGCTCTCGACGCCCGCGATGAACGCCGGGAAGAACGGGTCCGAGGACAGCACCGCCGGGTCCCGGGTGATCACCAGGCCGAGCGCGAACGCCTTCGAGACCGACAGCGACCGGGCCCGGTTGCTCGGCCGCCAGCCGAGCTCGTCGGCGGCGGCGAGGATCTTGTCGACGGTCGCCTGGGCCAGCCCGGGCCGTCCGTTGAGGGCGAACGAGACCGACCCCTTGGACACGCCGGCCCGGCGCGCCACATCCGCGATCGTCGGCCGTTTCGTCACCAAACGCTCCTTTAAACCGGTTTAAACAGCATTCAAACCGGTTTAAAGGCCGCTCGTCAAGAGCTGAGTGTCAAGACAGGAGAGCGCAGCCGTCCAGGATGTGACCTCTGGTCGACAGGGCGACGATGTCGCCGGCCGGGTCGACGGTGCCGACGACGTGGCCGCCGGCAACGAGCCGGAACGCCGGCGCGCCCAGCCGCGACTGGTACGCCGCCCTGATCCACGCCATCGAGTGGCCGCCGAAGTCCAGCGTCGCGTGACCGTCCGGATAGGTGGTGATCGCGCCGGGGCCTCCGTTGTCGTAGGCGATGGTGGCCCCGGTGTTCAGGTTCGTCAGGCTGTTGACGAGCGGGCCGGCCACCCGGGTACTGATCGACCCGTCGGCATTGGTCGTCCGACTGACGACGTACTCGCGGTCCTCGATCACCCCGATGTGGATCGGGAAACCACACACGTCCGTGGGGATGTCGGCCGGGACGTTGTGGACCGGCTCGCGATCACCATCGCCTACTGCCTGTGCAGAGCTCGTCGTGCCCGCGATCAGGGCCGCCACGACGCCGAGCCCCAAAGTTGCCGACCGAAAAATTCGTACGAGAGTCATAATATATGGATATCATACGGACATGCTCAGTCACCGCACGCCGGACGCCATACCAATCGCATCCGGACTGGCTGCGCGAGGTCGTGTGCGACCGGCTCGAGCTGTCCGGTGTCACCGTGGTCTGCCACGACTGGGGCGGTCTACTGGGCCTGCGGCTACTGGGTGAGCAGCCGGACCGGTTCCGCCGGGTCGTCGCGACGAGCACCTCGCTGCCGACTGGCCGCGTACGACGCACCGTTCCCGGATGAGCGCTACCTGCAGGGCGCACGGCAGTTCCCGCTGCTCATCCCGCTCACTCCGTACGACGAGGCGACCGTACCGAATCGCAAGGTATGGACCGTACTGCGGACCCTGTCCATCCCCTTCCTGTATGTGCATGCCGATCACGACTACGGGGTCGGCGAGGGACGGGCGATGCTGCGCGAAGCGGTTCCCGGCGCACCGGAACTCGTCCTCGAGAACGCCGGCCACTTCGACCTGGAGGACCGCGGGCGCGAGTTCGCGGATGTCCTCAGCAGATTCATGGGCCGAGTCGGAGGCAGTGCGCAGTGCCGCGCTATCTGGCGGCATTCGCGCACTTGTTTGCAGGTTTCCCTTGACCTGAGCGCCGGTTCGTCGCTTAACTTGATCGGCAGTGACGCACCCAGCCGGTAGCAGGCCGACGGCCTGAAATCCGGTTTTCCGGCGCCAGGGTCGGTGAGAGGACCCGAGGCGGGGTCGCGTCCCCGGGACCGATGGAGCAATCGTGTCCAGACTCACCCGCCGCCTGCTTTTCGCAGCCGCGGCCACCGCCCTCGCAGTCACCGTCCCTCTCCTCAGCCGGACCTCCGCCGACGCGGCCGTGACGCTGCCGCCGACTCACGCGAAGTTCGACTACCAGATCGGCGGCGCGTACACCCCGCCCGCCGGCGTCCAAGTGGTCACCCGCGACCGGACCGCCGCGCCGGCGGCCGGCCTGTACAACATCTGCTACGTCAACGCCTTCCAGGTCCAGCCGGGCGAGCAAGGCGACTGGGCCGCCGACCTCCTGCTCCGCGACGCGGCCGGGAACCTGGTCATCGACGAGGACTGGGGCGAGCCGCTCCTGGATCTGCGGACCGCGGACAAGCGGAACCGGATCGCTGCCAAGGTCAACGGCTGGATCGACGGCTGCGCCACCAAGGGCTATCAGGCGATCGAGCCGGACAACTACGACAGCTACACGCGGTCGAAGAAGTTGCTCACCGCAACGCAGGCCGAGGCGTACCTGACGCTGCTCGCCGGCCACGCCCACAGCAAGAGCCTGGCCATCGGCCAGAAGAACACGGTCGAACTGGCCGGTGACCGGCAGGCCGTCGGCCTGGACTTCGCGGTCGCCGAGGAATGCGGCCAGTACGACGAGTGCGGTGACTACGTCGATGCCTTTGGCAACAACGTGATCGTGATCGAGTACACCGACAAGGGCCGCCGGACGGCGTGCTCGCAGTACGGCGGAACGCTGTCGATCGTGCAGCGCGACGTGGACGTGTCGGTCCCGGGTGACTCCTCCTACGTCCGCAAGACCTGCTGAAACTCCCTTCCTGCACCCCTTCTGGAGACCACATGTCTCAGCATGCTCGAAACCTGTCCCGTCGCGACGTCCTGCGCGCGGCAGCGGCCGTGACCGCCGTCGGTGCCCTCGGTGCCTGCGGCAAGAACGACGACGAGGGCGCCGACCCGAACGGGGTCGTCACCCTCGATCTGTGGCACGGCCAGGTGGATCTCGGCAAGGCCGCGATCGACTCGCTGATCAGCGCCTTCAACCAGTCGCACCCGAAGATCAAGGTGGTCGGCGGAGGCGGCGGGGTGACCGCGGACAGCATGCTGCAGAAGGTCACCGCAGGGCTGGCGGCGGGGTCCTACCCGGACATCGCGTACATCTTCGGGTCGGACCTCGCCAGCCTGACCAAGAGCCCCAAGGTCGCCGACCTCACCGGTCAGCTGAAGATCGACGACTACTGGCCGGCCGCGAAGGATGCGGTCAGCGTGAAGGACAAGGTCCGGGCCGCGCCGGCGCTGCTGGACTCGCTGTGCGTCGTCTACAACAAGAAGCTGTTCACCGCGGCCGGCGTCGCGCCGCCGAAGGACGGCTGGACCTGGGACGACTTCGTGGCCACCGCCAAGCAGTTGACGAACTCCGCGAAGGGCGTCTTCGGTACCGGCTGGCCGGGCGTCGGCGACGAGGACACGGTCTGGCGGATCTGGCCGATGATCTGGGACCTCGGTGGGGACGTGGTCAGCGGCGACGGGAAGAAGGTCGGCTTCGACTCGGTCGGTACGAAGGCCCTGGAGACACTCGATCGGCTGCGAACCGACAAGTCGCTGTACGTCGATCCCAAGCCGGGCAGCGAACAGCTGTACCAGGTGTTCCTCGGCGGCCGGATGGGAATGGTGGCCACCGGCCCCTGGCAGCTCCCGGAAATCAAGGAAACCGGGATCGAGTACGGCGTGGTGCCGCTGCCGACGTACTCGGGCAAGCCGGTGACGATCTCCGGGCCGGACACCTGGACGATCTTCGACAACGGGAAGGCCAAGGTGAAGGCGGCCACCGAGTTCGTCACCTGGCTCGCCGACCCCGCGCAGGACATCCAGTGGGACATCAAGGGCGGCAGCCTGCCGATCACCAAGGCGACCGCGGACCTGCCGGCCTGGAAGAAGCATTCGGCGGAGACGAACGGGCTGGACGTGTTCGTGAAGGCGCTCGACACCGCAAAGGTCCGGCCGACGATCACCGCGTACCCGCAGATCTCCCAGCACCTGGGTGAGGCGATCGCCGCGGTACTGCTCGGAAAACGTAGTCCGTCGGATGCGTTGAAGCAGGCCGTCGACCAGTGCAACCAGGTGCTGGCGGTGCCGAACTGATGGCCAGTGTGGTCGGCACGTTCACCGTCGATCAGCGGAGCCGGGCGGCCAAGCGCCGGACTCGCGGTGAGGGTGCGACCGGCTGGGCGTTCGTGAGCCCGTCGGTGCTGCTGATCCTCGGGCTCAGCGTCGTGCCGGTGCTGTGGTCGTTGCTGCTGTCGTTCCAGGTCAACGATCTGGTGTCGCCGAGCGAATGGGTCGGGCTCGCGAACTACAAGGCGTTGCTGAAGGATCCGTCGTTCGGTTCGGCGGTCTCGCACACGGTCGTCTACACGGTGCTCTACGTGCCGCTGAGTGTGGTCGCCGGGCTGGCGATCGCGATCGCGCTGGACCGGAAGATCGCGTTGATCGGGCTCTACCGGACGCTGGTGTTCGTACCGTTCGTGGTGTCGGCGGCGGCGCAGGGCGTGCTGTTCTCGTTCGTACTGGACCCGGAGTTCGGCGTCGCGAACTCCTTGCTGCACAAGGTCGGACTGCCCGCCCAGGGGTTCTTCAGCGATCCGGGGCAGGCGCTGTACCTGCTGGTCGCGATCTCGTTGTGGAGCGGGACCGGGTTCTGCGTGATCGTCTATCTCGCCGGTCTGCAAGGCGTCTCGAGCGAGCTGGTCGAGGCGGCCCGGATCGACGGCGCCGGCCGGTGGGGCGTACTGCGGCACGTGACGCTGCCCGCGCTGACCCCGGTGACGATCTTCCTGCTGCTGTTCCAGACCATCAACGCGTTGCAGGTCTTCGATCTGGTGTTCGTCACCACGAAGGGCGGGCCGCTCGGCTCGACGACGGTGATCGTGTACTTCATCTGGGAGAAGGCGTTCAAGACGTTCACCGCCGGGTACAGCGCGGCCGCGGCGTACACCCTGGCCGTCGCGCTGCTCGTGGTAGGGGTCGCGCTGCAGATCTACCGACGGAGGGTGGCGTCCCGATGAAGCGACTGCCCTTCAGTGGTTGGCATTTCGTCCTCGCGCCGCTGGCATTGCTGTTCGCGTTGCCGCTGCTCTGGCTGCTGGTCAGCTCGGTGATGAGCAACGCGGAGATCAACCGTTTTCCGCCGGCGTTGTGGCCGCACGGCATCAGGTTCGACGGCTACCGGTACGTGCTCGGAAACGCACTGTTTCCGAGGTGGTTCCTGAACTCGTTCATCGTGTCCGCGGTCGCCGTCACCGCGAACCTGGTGCTCGGGTCGCTCGGCGGGTACGCGTTCGCGCGGATCCGGTTCGCCGGGTCGAAGGTCGTCCTCGGGCTGATGCTGGCCACAATGGTGATCCCGTTCCAGCTGACGATGATCCCGACGTTCCTGGTGATGAAGCACCTCGGCCTGATCGACACGCTCGGCGCGCTGATCGTGCCGTCGCTGGTGACACCGTTTTCCGTGTTTCTGTTCCGGCAGTTCTTCGTCTCGCTCCCGCGTGAGCTCGAGGAGGCGGCCTGGATCGACGGCTGCGGGCGGCTGCGGATCCTGGTGTCGATCGTGCTGCCGCTCGCCCGGCCGGCGCTCAGCACCGTCGCCGTACTGACGTTCCTCGCCACCTGGAACGACCTGACCTGGCCGTTGATCGCGATCAACACCGACACCACCTACACCCTGCAGCTCGGACTGACCACGTTCCAGGGGCAGCACCACACCCAGTGGTCGGCCGTGATGGCCGGCAACGTCATCACGGTGCTGCCCGTACTGCTGGGATTCCTCCTTGCCCAGAAGGCGTTCATCCGCTCCCTGGCATCCACCGGACTCAAGGGCTGATAACTGTGCATATGCCACGACTCCGTCGCGGCGGGTCATGGGGCTGGAACTCCCGGTCTTCCCTCGTCGCTGCGGTCGCTCCGCTCCCTCCGCTCCTCAGTCCAGACCGGGAGGCCCCATGACCAGGAAATTCGATCTGCTTGTGATCGGGGACGCGAATCCCGACGTGGTTGTCGGGCCTGTCGACCAGCCGATCCTCTTCGGCCAGCGGGAGCGACTCGTTCCGGCCGGTTCCCTCGTCCTCGGCGGCTCCGCCTCGATCATGGCGTGCGGTGCGGCCCAGCTCGGGCTGAGCGTCGCGTTCGCCGGGCGGGTCGGCGACGACCCGGCGGGCGACTTCGTCCGTACGTCGTTGTCGGACCGCGGCGTCAACGTCGACGCGCTCGTGGTCGACTCGACGCTGCCGACGCCGTTGACCACGATCCTCACCTCGGGCGACGACCGCGCGATCCTGACATCTCTCGGATGCCTGCCCAGTACGTCGGCCGAGGACGTGCCATCGGACCTGCTGCGTTCGGTGCGCCATGTCCACGCTGGGTCGTTCTATCTGATGCCTGAGCTGGCGGCCGGGCTCGCGGGGATCTTCAAGGAGGCGAAGGCAGCCAAGGCGACCACGTCGCTCGATCCCAACGACGACCCGGCCGGCAAGTGGGACCGGTCGGTCCTCGACGCGGTGCTCCGGGTCACGGACTACTTCCTGCCGAACGCGGCCGAGGCGCTGGCGCTCACCGGTCACCACTCGGTGGAGGACGCCGCCGGGATCCTCGCGCGCCGCCTCGCCCGCGGCGGGACCCTCGCCGTGGTGAAGAACGGCTCGGATGGTGCGCTCGCGCACAACGGCTCCACCGCGATCACCGCACCAGCGCTGAAAGTAGAAACGGTCGACGCCGTCGGGGCGGGCGACAGCTTCGACGCCGGCTGGGTCGCCGCCGTACTGAACGGATCCAAACCGGACCGCGCACTGGCGATCGCCGCCGCCTGCGGCTCCCTCTCCACGCGCGCCGCCGGCGGCACCGCAGCCCAAACCACCTGGAACGAAGCACTAGAGAGCGTGCACCCATGACGAAGATCGCCTTTATCGGTGCCGGCAGCGTGGTGTTCACGCAGGGCCTGCTGGCCGATCTGTTTGCGCTTGAGCTCGGTCCGTTGCACATCCAGCTGCACGACATCGATCCGGAGCGGCTGGAGACGGCGGCAGCGGCCGCGGCGTACATCGCGCGCGAGCACGACGTGACGCCGCAGATCAGTACGCACCTGGAACGCCGGGCCGCGTTGGACGGGGCCGACTTCGTGATCAACATCGTGCAGGTCGGGATGAACGCCGCCACGCACACCGACTTCGAGATCCCGGCGCGGTACGGGATCCGGCAGACGATCGCCGACACGCTCGGCGTCGGCGGTGTGTTCCGGGCGCTCCGGACGTTCCCGGTGCTGCGCGGGCTCGCGGAGGACATCGCCGAGATCTGCCCCGACGCGTGGCTGCTCAACTACACCAACCCGATGGTGATGAACGTCTGGTACCTGAAGGCGCTCGGCGTACGGAACGTCGTCGGCCTCTGCCATTCGGTGTACTGGACGATGCAGGGCCTGTCCGAGCTAGTCGGCGTGCCGTACGAGGACGTCACGTACCTGGCGGCCGGCGTCAACCACCAGTCGTGGGTACTGCGGTTCGAACGCGGCAGCGAGAACCTGTACGACCGGTTGAACGAGGCGATCGCGGCGGATCCGGAGCTGCTGCGGCGGGTCCGGGTGGACATGTACCGGCGGCTCGGGTTCTACCCGACGGAGACCAGCGAGCACTCGTCGGAGTACGTGCCGTGGTACCTCGGGCATGCGAGCGAGATCGAACGCCTCCGGCTGCCGATCGGCGCGTACCTCGGGATCGTCGCGGAGAACCTGGCGTCGTACGAACACACCCGGAACGCGCTGAAGACCGGCGAACCCGTCGAGGTCGAGCCCACGCTCGAGTACGCACCGCAGATCATCCACAGCATCACCACCAACACTCCACGGCGCGTCTACGCCAACCTCCCGAACACCGGCCTGATCTCCAACCTGCAGGCTGGCGCTGTCGTCGAGGTGCCGTGTCTGGTGGATGGTTCGGGAGTTCAGCCGATCGCGGCGGGAGAACTTCCCGCGCAGTGTGCCGCCCTCAACCGCTCGTACCTGAACGTCGCCGAGCTCGTCGTGCAGGCCGCCGTGAACGAGGACCCCCGCGCGATCCGGCAGGCCCTGATGGTCGACCCCGCGACCGCCGGAACCCTACCGGTCGAGCAGATCTGGGAACTCTGCAACGACCTGGTACTTGCTCACCGCAACTACTTGGACCCGTCGTTGAGAGCGGCCCTCAAGTAGTCGCCGTACGTCGCGAACCCGCTCACCACCTCGGCCGCGGTCGGCTGACCGGTGAGCGCGCCGACGCCCTGGCCCGCGTAGATCGACGCGCGGGCCGGGTCGGCGGCCTTGGAGCCCTCGACCCACAACTCGTGCGCCGAATCCTTGCCCTTCAGCTCCTCCTCGTGCCCTTCCCAGGCGTCGAAGAAGTCGTTCCGCAACGCCCGTCCACCGAACTCGTCCGGCCAGCCGGCGCGTGACGCCGCATCGAACACCGTGCCGTACACGGTCTCGGTCGCATCGGCCTCGAGAATCCGCTGCCGCGCCGGCTCCTTGGTCTCCGCCTCGACGCAGGTAAGGAACGCCGTACCGATCCAGCCACCGACCGCACCGGCCGCCAGCACCGCGGCCAGCCCGCGCGGGCCGGAGATCCCGCCACCCGCCAGCACAGGCAGGTCGGTCAGGTCCAGAATCGCCTGCAGCAAGGGCAGTGTGGCAACGGCGTTGCGCCCATGCCCGCCGGCTTCGGCGCCCCGGGCAACAATCGCATCCACGCCCGCTGCAACCGCTTCGCGGGCATCGGCAACCGTACCGGCTTGCGTCGCGACGACAATGCCGGCCTGCTGGAGCGTGTCGACGTACGGGGCATAGTCACCGAAGCTCAGCGACACCAGCGCCGGCCGCAACTCGAGCACCGCCTCCAGATGCTCCGGATGCTCCTGCACAGACCAGGCCATCAGCCCGATCCCGTACGGCTTCCCGCCCGCCGCGGCGATCGCGCCCTCGGTACGAATCCACTCGGCCGAGACCGCGGACCCAGCACCCAGCATCCCCAACCCGCCCGCGGCAGAAATCGCCGCCGTCAGCCTGCCCCCACTGACATTGGCCATCGGCGCCCCCACCACAGGCACCCCCACCCCAAACCGCTCCCTCAACCACATACCCCCACCGCACCACGCCGCACACCACTCCCGCAACCACCCCGTCCGCACAACCCACCAACAACCACCACCAGGCTCGACAAGCAAACCGTCCCAAACCGGCCAGAAAATCCTCCCCAACCCCAACCCCCACCCGCACGCCTAGCCCGCGCGGGTTGCCCGCACACGGCCGCGCACCCCACTCGCCCGCACGTCGTCGTGAACGGGCACCCTCCAACCCACCCGACCCGCGCCGTACGCCCGCCAGCGCCAAGTCGTGGAATCTGGTCAACGACACGCCGCGACGGCAAGCCAAAATCCACGACTCAGCGGTCACCACCAGAGCCACTGACCACGACTCGGCGATCACCACCAGAACCACTTACCACGACTCGGCGATCAAGGCCGGGACCAGTTGCCAGGACTCGGCTGGAGGCGGGCGTGACTCGGCGGGGTGTGGGTGGTTGGGGGGATGCGGAACGGCCGGCCCTGGTGGGGCCGGCCGTTGCGGGGGTCAGAACTTGTAGGCGTCCGATTGGGGGTCGCCGTGGCAGCGCTTGTACTTTTTGCCGGAGCCGCAGGGGCAGGCGGCGTTGCGGGGGGTGCCGGCGTACTCCAGCTGGCCGTCCTCGACGGCGTCCTGGTGCATGGCGACCTCGTCGTCACCGTCGATGGTCGGTGCCGAGTACGTCAGGCGCTGCGGCCGGGGCTCGTTGGTGAGGCCCTTGGCGCGCAGGCGCGGTGCCTGCCGCGGGGTGTCCTGCGGGCGCGGGGTGTCCTGCGGACGGTCCTCGTCGTCGGCGTCCTCGGCCTTGCGGGCGAACTCCGCGACCGGTGCACCCGGCCGCAGGATGTCCTCGATCCGGCGGCCTTCCAGGCTGTCCTCGTCCGCGAGTGCCGCCTCGTTCGCGACCTCCATCTCGGCGCGCATCGCCTCGACGTCGACCTCGACGTTGAAGATGAAGCCGACCGACTCCTCCTTGATGGACTCCATCATCGAGGCGAACATGTCGTAGCCCTCGCGCTGGTACTCGACCAGCGGGTCGCGCTGCGCCATCGCGCGCAGGCCGATGCCCTCGCGCAGGTAGTCCATCTCGTAGAGGTGCTCGCGCCACTTCCGGTCCAGGACGCTCAGTACGACGCGCCGCTCCAGCTCGCGCATCGACTCCTCGCCGAGCAGTTCCTCGCGCTGTTCGTACGCCGCGGTGGCGTCCTCGAGGAAGCGCTCGACCAGGAAGTCCTGCGTCAGACCGGCCTTCTCGCCGCCGGCCTCCTCGACCAGCTCGTCCTCGGTCAGTTCCGACTTGTACAGCGTCTTCATCGCGGTGAACAGCGCGTCCAGGTCCCAGTCCTCGGCGAACCCGTCTGCGGTCGCGCCCTGCACGTACCCGGTGACGGTCTCCTCGAGCATGTCCTGCACCTGCTCGCGCAGGTCGGCGCCCTCGAGCACCCGGCGGCGCTCGTCGTAGACGACGTGCCGCTGCCGGTTCATCACGTCGTCGTACTTGAGGATGTTCTTCCGGGTCTCGAAGTTCTGCGCCTCGACCTGGCCCTGCGCCGACGCGATCGCCTTGGTGACGATCTTGTTCTCCAGCGGCTGGCTGTCGTCGTCGTTGCGCGACATCGCCCAGTCGACCATCTCGCGCTTGAACAGCCGCATCAGGTCGTCCTCCAGCGACAGGTAGAACCGGGACTTGCCCGGGTCGCCCTGACGGCCGGCGCGACCGCGCAGCTGGTTGTCGATCCGGCGGGACTCGTGCCGCTCGGTGCCGAGCACGTAGAGGCCGCCGAGCTCGCGGACCTCCTCCTGCTCCTCCTTGACCTGCTTCTCGAACTGCTCGAGCAGCGTCGGGTACTCCGACTCGTACTGCTCGATGTCCTCAGCGGGGTCGACGCCGCGGGCGCGCAGCTCCTTGTCGGCGAGGAACTCCGGGTTGCCGCCGAGGATGATGTCGGTACCACGGCCGGCCATGTTGGTGGCCACCGTGACGGCGTTCTTCCGGCCGGCCTCGGCGACGATCGCGGCCTCACGGGCGTGCTGCTTCGCGTTCAGCACCTCGTGCTTGATGTTCTTCTGCAGCAGCTGGCGGGACAGCCGCTCGGACTTCTCGACCGAGGTCGTGCCGACCAGGATCGGCTGGCCCTTGGCGTGTACGTCGACGATGTCCTTGACCACCGCGTCGAACTTGGCGTCCTCGGTGCGGTAGATCAGGTCCCGCTCCTCGACCCGGATCATCGGCTTGTTGGTCGGGATCGGCACCACGCCGAGCTTGTAGACCTTGGAGAACTCGTTCGCCTCGGTCATCGCCGTACCGGTCATGCCGGCCAGCTTGGTGTACAGGCGGAAGTAGTTCTGCAGCGTGATCGTCGCGAGGGTCTGGTACTCCTCCTTGATCTCGACGCCTTCCTTGGCCTCGATCGCCTGGTGCAGGCCCTCGTTGTAGCGGCGGCCGTGCAGCGTCCGGCCGGTGTGCTCGTCGACGATCAGCACCTCACCGTCGTCGACCACCACGTAGTCCTTGTCCCGGTGGAACAGGTCCTTGGCCTTGAGCGCGTTGTTCAGGTAGCTGATCAGCGGGGTGTTGGCCGACTCGTACAGGTTGTCGATGCCGAGCCGGTCCTCGACCTTCTCGATGCCGCGCTCGAGGATCGCGACGGTGCGCTTCTTCTCGTCCACGTCGTAATCGGCGACCCGGCGCTTGGTCTCGTCGATCTCCAGATCGGTGACCCGCGGGTTCTTTTTCTTCAGTTCGGCCTCGTCGGACAGCGTCCAGGCCTTCAGCGAGTTCGCGATCCGGGCCATCTCGACGTACCAGCGCTGGGAGTCCTCGGCCGGTCCGGAGATGATCAGCGGCGTCCGGGCCTCGTCGACCAGGATCGAGTCCACCTCGTCCACGATCGCGTAGTTGTGCTCGCGCTGGACGCAGTCCTCGATGCTGCCCGCCATGTTGTCGCGCAGGTAGTCGAAGCCGAACTCGTTGTTGGTGCCGTAGGTGATGTCCTTGGCGTACGCGACCCGGCGCTCGGCCGGCGACATCTCCGGCAGGATCACGCCGTAGTCGAGGCCGAGGAAGTGGTACACCCGGCCCATCCACTCGGCCTGGTACTTGGCCAGGTAGTCGTTCACCGTGATGACGTGCACGCCCTTGCCGGACAGCGCGTTCAGGTACGTCGGCAGGGTGCCGACCAGGGTCTTGCCCTCACCGGTCTTCATCTCGGCGATGTTGCCCAGGTGCAGCGCCGCGCCGCCCATGATCTGGACGTCGTAGTGCCGCTGGTGCAGCGTCCGCTTGGCGGCCTCGCGGACCACCGCGAACGCCTCCGGGAGCAGTTGGTCGAGGGACTCCCCGTTCTTGTGCCGCTCCTTGAAGTCCGCGGTCTGGTCGCGCAGCTCTTCGTCGGACATGCCGACGAAGTCGTCCTCGATGGAGTTGACCATCTTCGCGATGCCCTGGAGCTGGCGGAGGATCTTGCCCTCGCCGATCCGCAGGACCTTGTCGACAACCTTCATGGTGGGGAGTTCACTCCTTGCTGCTGAAGCCTGGGTACGGCCGAACGCCGACAGGGCACGACCGACCCTCCCGGTTGGCGTGCGACCCCCATCGTACGGGGCCGGGTGTGCCAAGCCACGCCCGCAGCGTGCCTCGGCGGGTGTCAGGGACCCACCGGACTCACGTGCGAGCGTGCCGGAAAGTTCCCGGTGAGCGGTCAGGAACCCCGCAGAGCGTCACTGAGCGCTGGCGAGAGGTCACCGCCCCCGGCCACGCGAACCTGGTCCAGCCCGAGCCAGCCGGCCAGCTGGACCAGCTCGGCGGCCAGCTCCTCGGCCGTCTCCGCCGGCGCCTTCGGCTCCGCGTGCGCCGACTGGACGAGCAGGACGCCGGCGGCGCGGTCGGCCTTCAGGTCCACACGGGCGACCAGCCGGTCGCCGAGCAGGAACGGGAGCACGTAGTACCCGTGGATGCGCTTCTCGGCCGGGACGTAGATCTCGATCCGGTACCGGAAGTCGAAGAGGACCTCGGTCCGGGTGCGCTCGAACACCAGCGAGTCGAACGGGCTGACCAGGGCGCGCGCGTTCACCCGGCGGGGCAGCCGCGCGTCCTTGTGCAGGTACGCCGGGCGCTTCCAGCCGTCGATCTGGACCGGCAGTAGCTCGCCGGACTCGACCAGCTCGGCGATGGCCTGCTGGGTCGGCTCCGGCGCCGTCCGGAAATAGTCCCGCAGGCACTGCGCGGTCGCCACCCCGTGCGCCCGGGCGGCGATCGACACCAGCCCGCGGTGCGCCTCGGCCGGCGAGGGCGTCGGCGTCTCCACCACCGAGCGGGGCAGGACCCTTTCCGGTACGTCGTACAGCCGCTCGAACTGCTGGTTCCGCCGGGCGACGGTGATCTCGCCCGCGAAGAACAGGAACTCCAGCGCCTGCTTCACGTCCGACCAGTTCCAGCCCCAGTTGTTCCGCTCGCGCTCGACGTCGTCGTCGATCTCCCGTGCGGTCAGCGGCCCGTGCGCCTGGACGTCGGCGAGCACCTGCTTGACCAGGTCGGGCCGCTTGCGCGCGATCGACCGCGGGCCGCCCCACGCCTCCTCGGTCGCCCGTGCCATCCGCCAGCGCATCAGCGGATGCGTCTCGACCGGGATCAGGGACGCCTCGTGCGCCCAGTACTCGACCAGGCGGCGGGGGGCCTTGCCGGCGGCACGATCCAGCAGATCGCGCGGATACGGCCCCAGGCGCGAGTAAAGGGGAAGGTACTGCGTGCGGCTCAGCACGTTGACCGAGTCGATCTGGATCAGGCCGATGCGTCCGAGCACGCGGCTCAGGGCGCGCGCGTCCGGCACTCCCTTGGGCCGTGGATCCATGAACCCCTGCGCCGCCAGCCCCACCCGCCGCGCCTGAGCCCTCGACAGCACCTGAGTAGTCATTTCTCGATCGTCCCAGGCCCCACCGACAGTGCGAATCCGTTCATCGCCTGTCCTGGACCGCCACGACAACCAGCCGGTCGCGCAGATCCTTGCTCGGCGGGCCGGACAGGACGCCTCGGGACCACAGCTCGTCGACCGACAGGAAGCGGCCTGCCTCCGTGCGGCTCGAGACGATGGCCGCGCCGAGTTGCTGATTCAGCCCGGGCAGCGCCGACAACACTTCGGCCGGTGCGTCGTTGAGATCCACCACGCCGCCGTACGTGCGGCCGCCGATGGTCAGGGCGGCGTGGACGCTCGCTACCCCCATGCTGACCAGCAGGACAAGGATGGCTGCGTCGGGAGTCGAGTACTCCGGATCACCCCATCCGGGCACCCAGAAGGCGACGGCCGCCCCCAGGTAGACAACAGCGGACGCCGCGAGCAGCAAGCTCCGGCGCCGGACGGCCAGGATGCCGAACATGATCGGGCTGCCGACACCGAAGGTCACCAGTGGAACGGCGGCGCCGGCCAGCTTCGTCCAGACCGTTTTCCAGTTGGTTCGAGGAGCGCGCACTGCCGAACTGTAGCGGCGGCCCGGGGCATAACTCCGGAGTTACCGAAAGTGGGAGGTGCGCTACGGATGGTGTTCGGGGAACCTGCCAGTAGGCCGTCCGCCCGTGCGGCCCCTATCACCCTGGAGTGAGGCATGACAGGAATGAAGCATGCGGTCCGCGCTGCCCTCGCGGCCGGCGTCCTGACCGCGGCGTCCCTCGGTGCGGTGGCCGTGTCCGGCCCCGCGTCGGCCGCGCAGCCGCCCGGTGGACCGATCAACCGGATCGTCGGTGGCACCATCGCCCACACCGCAGACGCCCCCTGGGCGATCCAGCTGTCCAACAGTGGCTCCCCCGCCACGACCGGCGAGTGGTGCGGTTCGACGCTGGTGAAGGCGAACAAGATCGTCACGGCCGCACACTGTGCCCAGGAGGCGGCGAGCACCTACACCGCGATCCAGGGCCGGGACGACCTGACCGACAAGTCCACCGGCAAGGAGTCCAAGATCACCAGCATCTGGGTGGACCCGGAGTACGGCAAGTCGCCGGCTCACGACGTCGCCGTGATGACGCTGGCGACCCCGTTCGACGGTGTCGACACGCTCGCGCTGGAGACCGACAAGGCCGCGGACGCGGCCGGCGCAGCGTCGGTCGTGTACGGATGGGGCGCCACCGAGGGCACCGGCCCGGAGGACACGTTCCAGAAGGTCGACGTACCGGTACTGGGCGACGACTACTGCTCGCAGGCGTACGCCAGCGAGGGCTACACCGCCGACGGCGAGATCTGCGCCGGGTACGAGGACGGCGGCAAGGACTCGTGCCAGGGCGACTCCGGCGGCCCGCTGGTGCTCAACGGGCGCCTGTTCGGTGTCGTCTCCTGGGGCGTCGGCTGCGCGGACGCCGGCAACCCGGGCGTCTACGCCCAGGTAGCGACGTACGCCTCCGAACTCCAGCAGCAGATCGACAGCTGAAGCCAGGCAGACGAAAGGGCCGGGGGCGAACCCCGGCCCTTTCTGTGTGCTCCTCCCGAGGTCCTAGACGGCCAGCCGGATCACGCCGTAGTCGTAACCGCGACGGCGGTAGACCACGCTGGGCTGGTTCTCGTCGGCGTCGACGAACAGGTAGAAGTCGTGCCCGACCAGTTCGAGCTCGTAGAGAGCCTGGTCAAGGGTCATCGGCTTGGCGGAGTGGGTCTTCTCGCGCATCACCAGCGGACCGTCGCCGGTGACCGTGAGGGATCCGTACGTGTGCGTCGCCACCTCGTCCTCGGCGACTGGTTCCTCCACTACAGGTGTGCCGTTGAGCGGCTGCTTCGCGTTCACGTGCCGCAGGCCTTCCGGCGTCCGCTCACCGCGGTGCACCCGGCGCCGGTCGGCCGCCTTGCGGACCTGGGACCGGAGCCGGTCCAGGCAGACGTCGAACGCCGCCTGCTTGGTCTCCCCGCACGCCTCTGCGCGGACCACCGGACCCTTGGTGTACATGGTGAGCTCGACACGCATCGCCCGATCGTGCTGTCGCGGGTTCTTCTCCTGGCTTACTTCCACTTCGCACCGCAGTACCCGGTGATCGACTTTCTCGATTCGCTCGAGCTTTTCCTCGACGTACTGCCGGAAGCGGTCACTGACCTCGCAGTGATGACCCTTGACAACGACGTCCACGGAAACCTCCATCGATCGGCGACTTCTTTTACGTGTTCGGACCCCCGTACTCATGGTGACGGGTCCCGAAACGACGACACCCGCTGTCGAACCCGTCGGACGCCGTGGCGAGGAATCCGGCTGATCCGGTCCTCCACCACTGCACTGCCCGACAAGCCCTAGCGGGTGTCATAGGCCAACGCTAGTCGGCTTCGGCGAAAACCGGTAGGGAAGTTCTCATGAACCAGACGGCCGTCGGCGCGCCGTCGCGGCCACCACCGCACATCCGAGGACTCCGATTCCCGCCGTTTCCAAGGCGCGACCGGCCTCCGTGAGCGTGGAACCGGTGGTGATCACGTCGTCGACCAGCAGGACCGGTTGATCGCTCAGCGTTTCAGCCCAGCGCGAACGCAGCCCGAAAGCCCCGTCCAGGTTGGCGGCACGGCGTTCCGCGGACAGCCCGGCCTGGTCCTCGGGACGCCGGACGACCCGCAGCGCCGGCGCCGTCCGGGCGTCGATTCCCTGCCTGCGCAGGGATCTGACGGCAGCCTTCGTAAGTCGGCCGAGCGGATCGTGCCCACGCTGCCGGACCGTTGCCCGAGGCGACGGAACCGGGCACAACCAGACCGCTCGCCGGTCCCCGAGGGCCGTGAGTACGGCGTCCGCGAGCAGCCGGCCGAGCGGCGCCGCGAGGGGATACCGAGCGTTCTCCTTGTGAGCCACGATCACGTTTCGGAGCTCGTCGGCGTACGGCGCGGCGGCGGTCGGAGGTGCCAGACCGGGCGGTCGCGGGTCCGGCCAAGCACGGAACGGAGTCGGACCGGTCAGTAGCCGACGGCAACCACCACAGAGAGTGACTCCGGGCCGTTCACACCCAGCGCATCGCCCACCCAGCACCAGATCGACGAATCCACCCCACACGCCCCAACCGTCCCCGACCGCAACCACCGCCCGCAACCGGGCACTCCCCAGCCTGTGGACAACACGTCGGAGCCTTCCGTACGTCCGAAGGATCGTGGGCTATGCACCCCAGTTCTTCGGACGCAACGACCTCGGCGCGAATCAGCCGGGGTAGGTCGGGATGATGACTGGGCTGCCGTTGTCGGCGGTGTCCATCGAGGTCCAGGTGAGGTCCTTCGTCAGCCAATGGATGTGGCCGGCGTCGTCCTGGATCACCGGCAGGGTGTCCTTGTTCGTGTTCGACGCGACGTGCTCCGGCGAGAAGTCCGGTGTCGAACCGGGCAGCAACTGCAGGCTGGATCCGTCCGGGTTCACCGACCACACCTGGCGCGTCGCGTTGCCCGGCGAGCCGCCGGAACCGACCACGATGATGCCCTGCTTGCTCCAGCCCGCGTCGGTGATGTTGGTCAGTGCCAGCCGCAGCGGCCGGAACGTCGCGAGCGCCAGGTCCTTGCCGCCGTTCACGGTCTGGACGGTCGCGGTCTCGATGTACTTCTGGGTGCTGCCCGCGGACTGCATGACGAGCAGTGCGCGGACCCCGTCCGGCGCCATCCGCAGGGCGATCGGGGTGTCGCCCTTGAAGTCGGTCTGGACCGTGCTGAGCGTCCCGTCGTCGCTACGGACCCGCAGCCGCGGGTGGTTGCTCTCCGACTTGTCGAGGATCCACAGGTTGTCCTCGTAGTCGAAGCTCGGTGGGAGCGTCGTCCCGTCGACAGGGACGATCGCCTTCTTGCCGTCCTTGCCGCCCGGGTCCAGCAGCCCGTACACGACCTGCTTCCCGTCGGCGGTCACGATCGCCCCGGCGTCCCCCTGCACGGTGACCGCGAACGCCTTCGCCTTGTACCCGGCCAGTGGGCCGTCGTTCACCGGCTGGGCCGCGATCTCCGACGAGCCGTCTAGACCGACGATCCGCTGCGGCACCTGTTTGAGCAGCCCGTACAGCTTGGTCATGGCATTGCCCGACACCTGCGGGTCGTACGGACTGAAGTTGGTGAACGGCAGCACGTCGGGGTTGTCCGGGAGCAGTGGTGCGCCGCTGACGGTGATCTTGGCCCGCAGGTTGAGCTGGTTGAGCGTCCAGACGATCTGTGCCGCCAGCAGCTGCCGGTCCGTGTCCCGTAGCGAGCCTGCGGCGTCGTTGAGCGCCACCGTGGCCACACCGAGGTCGACCGGGACCGACACCTGGACCTCGGTGCCTGGCGGGGCGACGGAACGCGCGCCATTGCCGAACCGCTTGGTCGGGCCTTTCAGCAGCTCCTGAATGAGCTGGGTCGCGGCCTGGCCGGACGGGAGGTTCTGCGGCAGGTAGACCGTGTCGGGTACCAGGAGGTTCCGGGACTGGTTGAAGAAGTACAGGTCGCGGGGAGCGAGTTTGAGGTCCACCTGGTTGCTGCCCAGGTACGCGCCCGGCGGTGGCGAGTCGACGCGGTACTGGTCGTTGACCTTCTTGACCTTGAAGAAGAAGTCGGCGGTGGCGTTTGCGGGCGCCGGGATCCACTCGCCACGCGCGTCGATGACGGCGATCTTCTTCGCGGTCAGCTGGATGCCGCCGTTCTTCCGGGTGAGCGACTCGGGGCCTGCGCCCTGGTCGTACACCACGGTCTGCGACTCCGGCTTCCAGTTCCCGGCCGCTTCCGGGGTCATGTACTGACGGGCGACGTCGTACGCCTGGGAGTCCGACATGGCCTCCAGGAACCCGCTGACGATGGTCAGGTCGTCGACGTTGGCGCGGGGCGGCTTCGCCTCGACGCCGACACCGCCGAGGTCGGGCGCCTGCCCGGCCCGCTCGCCGCTGCGGATCGTGCCCTTGGTCGGTACGGCTGCGCAGCCGCCGAGCATCGCCACGGCCAGCAGGGCACCGATCAGCCGGCGCTTCATCGGTCGTCACCGCCGCTCAGGCCACGGGTCAGGGTGCCGTTCAGCTTCTGGTACGGCGCGCCGACGTCGACGAGCTCCGTGATCACCCGGGACGCGTCGGCCGGCCGCGGCGGCAGCGGGGATCCGGTGAGCGCCACGTCCGGCCGGCGCGGCAGCGTCAGCCGGAAGTACGCGCCCTCGCCCGGCGAGCCCCACGCGTCCAGCCGGCCGCCGTGCAGCCGGGCGTCCTCGAGCGCGATCGACAGGCCGAGCCCGGTGCCGCCGGTGGTCCGGGCCCGGGCCGGGTCGGCCCGCCAGAACCGGCTGAACACCATCTCCGCCTCCTCGGCCCGGAACCCGACGCCGTGGTCGCGGACGCCCACGGCGGCCGCGTCGTCGTCGCAGGCCGTACTGATCTTGATCGGCAGGCCCTCGCTGTGCTCGATGGCGTTGCCGATCAGGTTGCGCAGGATCCGCTCGATCCGGCGCGAGTCGACCTTCGCCCGGCACGGCACCGGCATGTCCAGCTCGACCGGGCAGCCCTTGCGTTCCAGCAGGGTCTCGTGGTTCTCCAGGACCCGGTTGACGATGTCCCGCAGGTCCACGTCCTCCAGGTCGAGTGCGGCCGCGCCGGCGTCGAACCGGCTGATCTCCAGCAGGTCCGCGAGCAGCTCCTCGAACCTGTTGAGCTCGTTCTGCAGGAGCTCGACCGAGCGGCGGCTGATCGGGTCGAACTGGTCGCGGCTCTCGTGCAGCAGGTCGGCAGCCATCCGGACCGTCGTCAGCGGGGTCCGCAGCTCGTGCGACACGTCCGACACGAACCGGCGCTGCAGCCGCGACAGCTCCTCCAGGCGTCGGATCTGCCGCTGCAGGTTGGACGCCATCTTGTTGAACGACACGGCCAGCCGGGCCAGGTCGTCGGTGCCGCGGACCTGCATGCGTTCCTCGAGCTTGCCGGCTGCCAGCCGCTCAGCGATCCGCCGTGCCATCCGTACCGGGGTGACGACCTGCCGGGTGACCAGCCAAGCGATCGCGCCCAGCAGGACGATCAGCAACAACCCTGCGGTCACCAGGGCGCGCTGGACGACGTCGAGGGTCTCCTGCTGCGCGGTGAGCGGGAACAGGAAGTAGATCGAGTACTTGTCGCCGGTGGAGTCGATCCGGATCTGGGAGCCGATCACCAGCCCCGGGACGCTCGGGCTCTCGCGGTAGTTGATCTGCGTGTATGTGTCCCACAGCTTGTCGCCGTCGCTGACCACGTTGGCTGCCAGCGGCGGCGGGATGGAGTCACTGTCGACCAGACCGGTGTAGCGGATCGCATTGGACGCGGCCTGGTCGGTCGGCACCAGCAGCACGTCGTACAGGCCCGGGCGGTTCGTCCCGAGGACCAGCTCGGACAGCCGCTGGTTGACGGTGTTCCGGTCGGCGGCGTCGATCGAGGCGGACAACTGCTCGAGCTGGGCGCGCACCTCGGCCTGGGCACTGTCCCGGCGGGACTCCAGGACACCGTCGGTGACCTGGCTCATCATCACCCAGCCGACCAGGATCAGCACCAGCGTCGACATCAGCAGGGTGCCGGTGACGATCCGCGCCTGGATGGAACGCCGCCAGATGTCCGGCCAGTGCTTGGGATGGGTACGCCACAGCGGCAGCGGCTGGGCAGACCAATCCACCGCGGCGGACGTGAGCTCCAGCTCCGTCCCGCGGGACTCGGCCACCTCCTGCTCGGGCGGGGCCTGCTGCCCGGCGCTCTGGCCGGGCTCGGCCGCCGCGTCGACCATCGGGTCGGCGCCGGCAGCCTGCGGCTCTTGGCCGCGACCGTACTCGATCAGTCCGCACCCGCCTTGTATCCGACACCGCGGACCGTCACGACGATCTCCGGGTGCTCAGGGTCCTTCTCGATCTTGGAGCGCAGCCGCTGCACGTGCACGTTGACCAGCCGGGTGTCGGCGGCGTGCCGGTACCCCCAGACCTGCTCCAGCAGCACCTCGCGGGTGAACACCTGCCAGGGCTTCGACGCCAGGCAGACGAGCAGGTCGAACTCCAGCGGCGTCAGCTGGATCGTCTCGCCGGCCCGCTTCACCGAGTGGCCGGCGACGTCGATGGTCAGGTCGCCGATGGTCAGCGACTCCGGACCGGGCTCGTCCATCCGGCGCAGCCGAGCCCGGATCCGGGCCACCAGCTCCTTGGGCTTGAACGGCTTCACCACGTAGTCATCGGCACCCGACTCGAGCCCGAGCACCACGTCCACGGTGTCGCTCTTGGCGGTCAGCATCACGATCGGTACGCCGGACTCGGCGCGGATCGCCCGGCAGACGTCGATCCCGTCCATCCCCGGCAGCATCAGGTCGAGGAGCAGCAGATCGGGCTTGAATTCGCGGAACGCCGGTACCGCTTTGTCACCGGTTGCGCACAGATAGGTGTCGTAGCCCTCGTTGCGCAGCACAATGCTGAGCATCTCCGACAACGCGGTGTCGTCGTCGACGATGAGGATGCGGCCCCGCATCGTCCGGTTACCGTCTGCCACGCCCTTAACTCCTTGCTGCTCCGTTTGCCGCGCGAATCCGACCGATCGCCATGCGCCCGGCGGGTGCCAGGCCGTACGCACTACGGATAGTGTCCCATTCCCGCGGTAGTGCACACGCCGGATCGCCGTGTGACCCCGAGTTGGGCTGTGATCATAGAGGAGGTCAGGAGATGAGCGAGCAGAACATGCGGCTGCACGACGATGTCGCGGGCGAGCCGCTGCGTCCCTGGCTGCCCGCGGACCTGCTCGACAACGCGGCCCGGACCATCGCCGACAACAAGACGATCATGCTCGGTCTGCCGGTGCTCGCCGGGATCGCCCTGGTCGCGCTGCAGGCCGCCCTGACCGAGGTCGCCGTCCCTGGTGGGCTGGGCGGGTTCTTCGGCGCGGACGACCCGTTCGGGCAGGCCGGTGCGGCCCTGCTGCTGACGTACGGCGTCCAGGTGGTGCTGTTCTCGGTGGTGTCGAGCATGCTGGCCGGCATCATCGCCCTGGCCGCCGTACGCAGCCAGCTGGCGCACCGGGCCGGTCCGGGCGAGCTGATGCGGCTGGTACGACCGGCGCTGCCCGCACTCGCTGTTGTCGGACTGATGCAGTCCCTGTCGTTCATCCTGCTCATCGCCGGCTGGGGGCTCGCTGTGCTGGGCATCGGCGCAGGTGCCGAGTCGGCGTTCTCCTCGGACGCAGCCGGTGCCGCAGCACTCGTCATGATGCTGGCCGGCGGTGTCCTGGTGCTGATCTTCGGTGTCCGCCTGGTGCTGGCCGGGACGGTCGTCCTCATGGAGGGCCGGCACTCACCGGACATTGGGCTCTACATCCCCCAGCGGGTCGGTGTGTGGGGCGCCCTGCGCCGGTCGTGGCAGCTGGTGAAGGGGAAGTTCTGGCGGGTGTTCGGGATCCTGCTGTTCGGCGGCCTGGTGGTGAACATCATCGGCTACGCGCTGCAGTTTGGGGCCACCGTACTGATGGTCACGATCAGCACGTGGTCCGGGCCGAGCGAGAGCACCAGCGCGTCGGTGGTGACGGTCGTGCTCGGTGTGGCGGTCGGCGCCGCGACGCTGATGACACTGATCGCGAGCCTGGCGTTCATGTCCGCGGTGCAGGCGCTGATCTACCTGGACCTGCGGGTCCGCCGCGAAGGCCTTGACCTGTGGATGCGGCCGGCGCTGCGGTCCGGAGGCGTCGGGTGATCCTCTTCCCGCTGGAGCCGCCGGTCGACGTGGGCCGCGACCAGGCCGCTCAGGAGGCCGCGAAGGAGCTGTCCAAGTCGGCGTACCGGGACTCGAGTTCGCTGCTCGCCAAAGCGATCGGCAAGGTGCTCGACTGGATCAGGGACCTGCTGGGCAGCGTGAGCGGCTCCTCTCCGAACGGTCACGCCGGCCTGGCGATGCTGATCGGCCTGCTGCTGCTCATCGTTGTCGTGGTGCTCTGGCGGGCCGGTGTCCTGCGGACCAGCCGGAAGGGGAAGTCGCAGGCGGTCTTCGACACGGCCCGGCCGCAGAGCGCAGCGGAGTACCGTGCGCTGGCCGAGCGGGAGGCTGCGTCCGGCGAGTTCGCCCTGGCGGTCCGCAGTCGTTTCCGTGCGTGCGTGGCCGAGCTGACCGAGCGTACGGTGCTGGACGAGCGGCCCGGACGTACGGCGTACGAGGTGGTCGCCGACGCGTCCCGGACAGCTCCCGTACTGCGCGACACTCTGCAGCCGGCCGCACTGGTGTTCACAGAGGTTGTCTACGGCAACCGTCCGGGGACACCGGAGCGGTACGCCGCAGTAGTGGCCGCTGACGACGCTGCACGGACGGCGCGGGTGACTGTATGAGTACGGCAGTCGGGCGCAGTGCCAGTGAGAGCTGGCGTGCGCTACGGGCTCCCCTGCTGATCACAGGGCTGATCGTGCTCGCTGCGATCGCAGTGTCGATCGCAACGTCGGCACGGACCTCAGGACCGTTCAGCCCGGACTCCACCAAGGCGAATGGTGCCCGTGCGCTGTCAGCGTTGCTGGAGAAGCACAGCGTCGCCGTACGCGGCACGGAGACGCTAGAGGACGCCGAAGAGTCCGGTGACGGCAGGACGCTCCTCATAGGTCCATCCGGTTCTTTGGACGACTCCGACTGGCAGCAGATCGCTGACGCGCAGTGGAGCCACATCATCCTGATCCGGCCCGGCAGCCGTGCACTGGAAGCTCTCGCGCCAGGTGTGCGGGCAACCGGCGACCTGCTGGCCACCCGCAGCCGTGAGCCCGGCTGTGAGCTCCACGCCGCCACCAGAGCCGGTACGGCGACTGTGAGCGGACCGACGTACACCGCGCCGGACGGGGCGACCACGTGCTACGGCGACGGCATCCACGGCACGGTGGTACGACTCCAGCTCGACGACCGGATCGTCGACGTGGTCGGAGCTCAGGCGGCCTTCAGCAACGACCAACTCGCGGATGACGGCAACGCGGCGCTGGCGCTCAACCTGATCGGCACGCATCGGGATCTGACCTGGTACCTGCCGCAGTTGGAGTCCGACAGCTACGCGACCGGCGATGACCAGGGCGCGCCGCTGATCCCGCCAGACGTCCGCTACATCGGCTGGGCGCTGGCGTTCGCCGTACTGGTCATGGCGATCTGGCGAGGCCGGCGGCTCGGTCCTGTCGTGCCGGAGCGGTTGCCGGTGATCGTGCACGCTGCCGAGACCACGGAGGGCCGGGCGCGGCTCTACCGACGCTCCCGGGCCCGCGACCGTGCTGCGGCGGCATTGCGCGAGTCGGCACTCGGCCAGCTCCACAAGGCACACGGCATTCCACGTCGGGCCGACCCGTCGGCTGTGGTGGCTACCGTCGCCGCACATACCGACCTGGACCCGGCCATGGTGTACGAGATGCTGTACGGCCTGCCGCCAGGCACCGACGCCGATCTGATGTCCTTGTCCGACGCACTCGACGTACTGACGCAGGAGGTACGACACCCGTGACGACTACCCAGGTCACCGCGGACCAGGCCCGGCAGGCGCTGATCGCGCTCCGGACCGAGATCGGCAAGGCGGTGGTCGGCCAAGACACTGCCGTGACCGCCCTGGTGCTCGCACTGCTCTGCCGCGGCCACGTGCTGCTGGAAGGCGTTCCTGGTACGGCCAAGACGCTGATGGTGCGTGCGCTGTCGATGGCGATGCGGCTGGAGACGAAGCGCGTGCAGTTCACGCCCGACCTGATGCCGGGTGACGTGACCGGTTCACTCGTGTACGACGCGAAGACGAGTGAGTTCGAGTTCCGGCCGGGACCTGTGTTCACGAACATCCTGCTGGCGGACGAGATCAACCGGACGCCACCGAAGACCCAGGCCGCGTTGCTCGAGGCTATGGAGGAGCGGCAGGTCACGGTGGACGGTGAGCCGCGCAAGTTGCCGGCACCGTTCGTCGTGGCCGCCACTCAGAACCCAGTGGAGTACGAAGGCACCTACCCGCTGCCCGAGGCGCAGCTGGACCGGTTCCTGCTCAAGGTGACGCTGGACATCCCGCCGCGGGACGCGGAGATCGCAGTACTGGCCCGGCATGCACAGGGCTTCGACCCGCGGGACCTGGCCGCTGCCGGTCTGCGTCCAGTGGCGGGCCCAGAGGACCTGCAGGCAGGACAGGACGCTGTACGTCGGGTTGCGGTCCGGGAGGACGTCCTGGCGTATGTCGTGGACCTGTGCCGCGCCACGCGCCAGTCGCCGTCCTTGCAGCTCGGTGTCTCGCCTCGTGGCGCTACTGCCCTGCTGGCCGTCTCCCGTGCGTGGGCATGGCTCTCCGGCCGCGACTACGTGATCCCGGACGACGTGAAGGCGATGGCACGTCCTTGCCTTCGGCACCGGGTGCAGGTGCGGCCCGAGGCGGAGCTGGAGGGTGTCAGCGCCGACGCAGTACTGGAGAGTGTGCTCGCCACGGTGCCGGTCCCACGCTGATGGTCCTGACTGGCCGGGCCGGCCTCTTGGCTGCTGCTGGAGTGGTGTTCGTCGCTCTGGTCATGCCGTCCTGGTCTGGGGTCGGCGTGGTCGTCGCTGCGGTGCTGGTGGTGTGTCTGGTCGATGTGCTGCTCGCCGGGTCGCCGCGGCGGTTGCAGTTCGCTCGTGAGGGCGACAACGCCGTCCGGCTGGGTGAACAGGCTGTGGTGAATCTGCTGGTCACCAACCCGGGGCGGCGCGTACGCGGGTTGCTGCGCGATGCCTGGCCGCCGTCCGCCGGCGTCCTGGATCCGCCGCACAAGCTGGACCTTCCGCACGGCGAGCGGCGCCGGTTGACGACCCACCTGGTGCCCACCCGTCGCGGCGATCGGCAGGCCGTTAGCGTGACGGTGCGAGCGATCGGGCCGTTGGGGTTCGCGGGACGGCAGGGCTCACACGAGGTGCCGTGGACGGTGCGGGCACTTCCGCCGTTCAACAGCCGCAAGCATCTGCCTTCGCGGCTCGCGCGGTTGCGGGAGCTGGACGGGCGTACGGCGCTGCTCGTGCGCGGGCAGGGCACGGAGTTCGACTCGCTGCGCGACTACGTACCTGGAGACGACGTACGGAGCATCGACTGGCGGGCGACGGCTCGGCGCGGGAACGTCGTCCTGCGGACCTGGCGGCCCGAACGGGACCGGCAGGTCGCGATCGTGATCGACTCCGGCCGCATGTCCGCAGGCCGGGTCGGAGACGCGCCACGGCTGGACCACGCGATGGACGCGGCCCTCCTGCTGGCCGCGCTCGCCACTCGCGCCGGCGACCGGGTTTCCTTGCTGGCCTGCGATTCCGCGGTACGTGCCGACGTTCGGAAGGCCGCGCCGCAGGACGTGCTCCCGTCGTTCGTGAACGCGCTGGCCAACGTCGACGCCGAGCTCGTCCAGACCGATTTCCGGATCGTCGTGTCACAGGTGCTCGAACGCCTGGGCCAACGTTCGCTCGTCGTCCTCCTCACCGGCCTGGACCCTGCCGTGATCGAGGAGTCGCTCCTCCCGGTCCTCGGCCCACTGCTCCGCCGCCACGTCGTCCTGCTGGCGTCCGTCGCGGACCCCCGCCTCACCGAACTCGAGTCCACCCGCCACGACCTCGTCGAGGTCTACGGCGCCGCGTCCGCCGCACGCACCCGCCTCGACCGCGAACGCCTGACCGCCACGCTCTCCCGGGCCGGCATCACGGTCGTCGACGAGCCCCCCGACAAGATCGCCCCCGCCCTCGCCGACACCTACCTAACCCTCAAGAAGGCCGGCCGCCTGTAACCGCATCTCGCAGGTGCGCACGGCCTCGACTGCAAAGAAACCGTCGAGATCGTAAGAAGTCGACGAAATCGCAGCTATGATGGCATGAGCGACGTAAGGATCCTTCATGCTCATTCGATTCGAGGCCTCGAACTTTCGTTCGATCCTGGAGCCAGTCGAGTTGTCGATGGTTGCCGTCGACTCCGCTCGCCAGGAAGCCCGGGAGCTTCCGAATATCGGCGCGAGCCTGCTTCATGTAGCAGCGATCTTCGGGCCCAATGCTTCTGGAAAGTCGAACGTGGTCGCAGCTCTCGGATGGGTGCGGGACGCGGTGCGGACGTCTCTCCGGCTCTGGGACGACAACGTTCCGATCGAGCCGTTCGCGTTCGGGGACGGCCCCGAGCGACCTTCTGAATTCACTGTCGAGGCGGAGATCCATGGTGTTCGCTTCGAGTACGTTCTCGAGGTCGACCGGCAGGCAGTGCACTATGAAGGCCTGTTCCACTACCCGGAAAAGAAGCGCAGACGAATCTTCGAACGCGAAGGATCAGAGCTCAAGCTGCAGAGAGGTCTGGGGAGCCTTTCAGGGACCAGGGAACTCCTCACCAGTCGGACCCTTGCGCTCTCGATCGCGAGAAGGTTCGAAGAGCCGCTGGTGTCGGACTTCGCCACGGATCTGCTACGAATTCAGACCTTGGGACTCCTGGACCGACGGGGTCTGCCGGCTGCAAGCCGACAGCCGACGGCCAGACTGTTCGCGTCCGAAGCGGAGCCGGACCAGGTACAGGAGAGCTTGTTCGACGTCGGGCCGACCACGCACTCCGTCGACCCGAACGAGCGCGCTGAGGCGTTGGCTTTACTGCGGATCGCCGACCTGGGAATCGACGATGTACTGGTTGCGAATGATCCGGAAGCGCGAAGGCCCACGCGCCGGGTTCAGCTGAAACATCGCACGACCCGCGGCTCGATCCCGCTGGATTTCGCTGCGGAGTCGGCCGGCACGCAAACCTGGTTCCGCTTGATCGGACCAGTCCTGGCCGCGTTGCGGGAGGGATCATTGTTGCTGTTCGACGAACTGGACGCGAGCCTTCACCCAGCCCTGTCGCAGCAACTGATTGCCCTGTTCCAGAGCCGGGACACCAACCCGCTCGATGCGCAACTGATCTTCACTACCCATGACACGAGCCTGCTGAATCACCTCAACCGCGACGAGGTGTGGTTGACCGAAAAGACCGAAGACGGAGCGACCCGACTGGGTGCCTTGGCGGAGTTCGCGGGCGAGCGGGTACGAACGTCGGTCAATCTCGAGCGGGCCTACCTTCAGGGAAGGTTCGGAGCACTGCCCGACACAGACCGTACCGACCTCTTGCGCGCCCTCGGTCTGATCGCCTGATGGCCGGCCGGCGCAAAGGACCGAAAGACCTTCGCCGCAAGACGGCGAGCCGGCCCGAGCGGAAGACGGTACTGATCTTCTGTGAAGGCGAGGCATCCGAGCCGGACGATCTGAACGCCCTCAAGCGTCTGCCTGAGATCCGGCACAACACCGCCATCAGCCTGATCATCGACCCGGCGTTCGGACTTCCGATGGAACTCGTCAGCAAAGCCGCTGAACGACTCCGCCGGGACCCAGACATCGACGAGTGCTGGTGTGTGTTCGACGTCGAGTGGCCGCAGCACCATCCGCACCTGGATCGAGCCCTCAGACTTGCCGCTGCTGAAGGCGTGCGGATCGCTGTTTCGAATCCTTGCTTTGAGTTGTGGCTGATGCTGCACTTCCAGGACCACTCAGGCTTCCTGCAGACGCGTGATGCCGAGGTCGCCAGTCGCCATCTGGACGGTCGATCCGGCAAGCGTCTCGACGGCGCCAAGTACATGCCGCTCAGGCACGACGCCTGCGAACGAGCGAGTCGCCTGGCCGTCCGACACGAGCGGAATGACAGTACGTTTCCGGACGACAATCCGTCATCGACCATGCATGAACTGCTCGCTGCGCTGGAACCTCCGGACCAGCACTAATCTGCCGTCATCGGAGAGCATCCTCGAAGATGCTTCTGTTGGTTGAGACGAAGGCGTGTTCGCGGTACGACCAGGCGATGCGTTCGGCCTGTTCTTTGCAGGGGCGGGCGGTCCAGAAGTCGACGTTGTGGAGCTGTTGTGCCAGGACGGCCGGGATCAGTCCGTCCATGTCCTGCAGGGCATAGGCGTCGGCCAGGACCCGGACTTGGTGCGCTTGGCGTTCCGGGTCGGCGTGTTTGGACGCGATGCACCAGGTCCAGGCGGCGTACCCGAGATCCTCGAGTGGATCACCTGGGGCGGCGAGATCGAAGTCGATCAGGCCGGTGGGCAGGTCGCCGGTGAAGACGAAGTTGGTGGGAGCCGGGTCGTGGTGACAGACGACCGGGTGCCCGGCGGCCAGGCCGGTGTCGCGGGTCGCGTCGTGGAATGCGCGGAGGAGAGCTCCGGCCGCCGCGATCTGTTGGTCGTCCCAACGTTGATACCTGGACGGTACCCAACCGTCCAGGTAGGTGAGGACGTCGCGGCCGGTCTCGTCTTGACCGAGGTACGTCGGGGCGGCCGCGAAACCGTTTTCTGCAAGGAGTTCGAGGAGCTGTGCAGTGAAGGCGGAGCGGTCCGACCCGGGGCGGCGTACCGTGTTGCCGGCACGCACCGCCCCGGTCGTCAGACGCCCACCGGTGAGCGGCTCCTCGATCACTGCATGGTCGGGCGAGCCTGAAGGAACGTCCACCGATGCCCCTCCAGATCCTCGGCCTCGTAACTGCGATAACCGTACTGGTGGATCTCGGACAGGATCTTGGCGCCGTTGTCCTGACTGCGGGCGAAGTGCGCGTCGAGGTCGTCGACGTACACCCAGGCCGCGTGGTCCGCGCCTGGGACGCCCGGCTCGGAGCGGGGCAGCACGATGATCGAGGACGCGCCGGCGTGCAGCTCGATCCAGGTCGGCTGCTTGCCTTCTTCAGGTACGCGGTCCCAGGTCTCGAGGCCGAACACTGTGTGCAACCAGCGGGCTGCCGCGGCGGGATCCTCGTAGGACAAGGCGATCGCGAGCCGGCCGACCTCGCGCACCGCGTGCGGCGCGGTGTCGCGACGGGCGACCCAGGCCGGGAACCAGTGCAGCACGTTCTGCCAGGAGTAGACGGCCTTGGTGCCACCGTCGACAAGGGCTTCGAGAACGGTCACACGCGTGCCGGAAGCGGTCGGGTCGAAGCTGACGCTGGTCTCGGTGTCGTCGGTGGAGCTGCGGTACTCGAACCGGACACCAGGCTCCCAGGTGGTGATCACGCCGCGCTCGAGCGCGTCGTCGGCGTACACCTCGAGGATCCGGCCGCCGACGCCGGGCTCGATCCGGATCTCGACCGCCCGCGCGGAGTCCCAGAAGTTGATCGGGCCGCGGACCCACCACAGGTCGATCTCCTCCGTGAACACCTGGAACGCGGTCGCCGGATCCACGGCAACCTCGACGGCGACCTCCACGGACTGCTCAGTCATCGGAATTCCCCTTCTGCTCGACGTGTCGCTTGAAGGCGCCCAGCTGGTCGCGCCAGTGCGCCTGGACCTGGTCGAGCCAGGCCTGGACGGCGACGACCGGCTCCGGATTGAGCCGGAACACGCGCACCCGCGCATCGTCCGGAACCCGCTCGTCGGCGACCAGCCCGGCCTCCAGCAGGATCCGCAGGTGCCGGCTCATCGCCGGCGACGACGTGCCGGTCGCCGCGGCCAGCTGCCCCGCGCGCTGCGGCCTCTCACCGAGCAGCTGCACCACCTGCCGCCGCGTCGGATCAGCCAGCACCTCGAAAAACCGATCCACCTGATGTTGCGCCATCCGCTAATAGTTCTACGATCTGTGAACTATTGTCAACCCACTGAACCACCCGAACACCCGAGGTTCTCCACTCGCGTTGTGGGTTCTCTGTCGGCATACGAGCAGAGAACCCACAACGCCGGTGGATATCCACCCGCGTTGTCGGCGGGCGACGCGGGGTGGGGTGCGCGGGGTTGGGTGCGCAGGGTGGGGTGCACAGGCGGGGGTGCGGGGTTGGGGTGCGGGTGGGGGCGGTTAGGGGGCGGTTAGGGGGCGGTTAGGGGGTGGGGGGTGGGGCGGCGACGTGGCAGGCTACTTGGGGTTTGGGGGTGGTGGGGAGGACGGGGAGGGGGGTGGTGGTGCAGGCTGGGGTGCCGTTGCCTGCGGCTACCAGTTGGCAGCGGGGGTGGAAGCGGCAGCCGCTCGGGATGCGCGTCGGGTCGGGCGGCTCGCCGGTGAGGACGATGCGGGCCGGGGACTCGGGCAGGACGCTCAGGAGTGCCTGCGTGTACGGGTGTTGCGGGTTGGTCAGCACGTCCTCGGTGGGACCGGACTCGACGATCCGGCCGAGGTACATGACGGCGACCCGGTCGGCGATGTTCCAGGCCAGACCGAGGTCGTGGGTGACGACAAGCGCCGACAGGCCGAGATCGTCGCGGAGCCGCAACAGCAGCGAGAGGATCTCGCCGCGGACCGAGGCATCCAAGGACGCGACCGGTTCGTCGGCGATCAGGACCTTCGGGTCGAGGGCGAGCGCTCCGGCGATGACGACCCGTTGCCGCTGCCCGCCGGACAGCTCGTGCGGGTACCGCTGGAAGAACCGTTCGGGCGGCCGCAGTCCCGCCCGAGACAACGCCGACGCGACAAGCGCCTCCTCGTCCGCCGGCAGATCCGAGGCGGATGAGAGCTTGCCCGGGAGGCCGTGGATGCGTGGGCCTTCCGCCACGGCTTCATAGACTGTCTGGCGGGGGTTCAGTGAGCCCATCGGGTCCTGGAGTACGAGTTGGACCTGGCGCCGGAACGCGCGGAGCGCCCGCGTCTTGTAGCTCAGCGGCACACCGTCGTACGTGACCCGTCCACCGCTCGGGCGTTCGAGGCCGAGCAACGTACGGGCGAGTGTGGTTTTGCCGCAGCCGGATTCACCGACCAGCGCGACGATCTCGCCGTCACCGATGGCCAGGTTGACGCCGTCGACGGCCCGCGCCCGGCGTCCACCGCGGCCGGGAAACTCGACCTGCAGCTCAGTTGCCTCTAGCAAGAGTCACTCCCCCACCAGGACGCAGGCGGCCGCCCGGTCACCCGACACCAGCAGTTGTACGTCGGTACTCGCGCACGACTCGAGCGCGACCGGGCACCGCGGATGGAACGCACACCCACCCGGCAGCTGTTGCGGATCCGGCGGATCGCCGGCCAGACCGCGCGGAGCGAGTCGCGACGCCGGATCGCCGACGGTCGGGAACGCCGCGGCCAGTGCCTGACTGTACGGGTGCCGGAACTCGCCCGACGACGGCCCGACCTCGACCAGCCGGCCGGCGTACATCACCGCGAGCCGGTCGCAGACGTCCGCGAGCACCGACAGGTCATGCGAGATCATCAGCAGCGAGATCCCGTGCTCGGCGATCAACTGGCGGATCAGCGTCAGCACCTGCGCCTGCACCATCAGGTCGAGCGCGGTCGTCGGCTCATCCGCGATGATCAGCTGCGGGGAACACGCCAGCGCCATCGCGATCATCACTCGTTGCCGCTGGCCACCACTGAGCTCGTGCGGATAACTGCGCGCCCGCCAGGCCGGCAATCCGACCTGTGCCAGCAACTCCTGTACTCGCGCATCGGCGGCCGCACCGGACGCAAGCTTGTGTACGAGCAGCGGCTCGGCGATCTGCGCCCCGATCCGCCGTACCGGGTTCAGCCCGTGTTGGGCGCCCTGGAAAACGATTGACGCCGATGACCATCGGACGGCGCGCAGCCGGCCCCACTTCATGGCCAGTACGTCCTCGCCGTCGAGTATCACCTTGCCGCCGACGACGGCCGACCGCGGTAGCAGCCGGAGCAGGGCGAGCGCGACGGAGGACTTGCCCGAACCGGACTCGCCCGCCAGACCGAGCGCTTCGCCCGCCGCCAGTTCCAGGGACACGCCACGGACGGCCGGCACGTCGCCGGACGCGCCGGTCCGATACGTCACCGACAGGTCGTCGAGTTCGAGCATCAGACCGCTCCCGTCCGCAGCCGGGGATTCAGCACTGTCTCCAAAGCCCTTCCACACAAGGTGAATGCCATCACCACGGCCACGATGCACAGACCCGGAATCAGGATGTACCACCAGGCGCCGGCGGTCGCCGCGCCCCAGTCGTACGAGCCGCGCAGCATCGTGCCCCAGGAGGTCTTGTTCGCGCTGACGCCGAGGAACGCCAGCGTCGACTCGGTGACGATCGCGCTCGCCACCTCCAGCGTCGTACTGGCCAGCAGTAACGGGGCGACGTTCGGCAGCACGTGCCGGGTGGTGATGTGCCAGTGGCCGGCTCCGAGCGCGAGCGACCTCTCGATGTACGGGCGGGCCTCGACCGCGAGCGTCTGCGCCCGGATCAGGCGCGCCGTCGACGGCCACGAGGTGACGCCGATCGCCACGATGATGGTCGCGGTCGAGCCACCGAGGATCGCCGCGAGCACCAGCGCGGTGACCAGCGACGGCAGTACGAGGAACCAGTCGGTCACGCGCAGAATCACCGCGCCCGCCCAGCGCCGGAAGTGCCCGGCCGCGATGCCGAGCACGGTGCCGATCACCATGCTCAGCAGGGCCGCGAGGAAACCGATCAGCAGCGAGGTTCGCGAACCCCACCAGATCATCAGCAGGATGGACCGCCCGGACTCGTCGGTGCCGAGCGGGTCGTGCAGGCTCGGCGGCGCGAGCTTGGCACGGGTGCCGGACACCACGTTCGTCACCCCGGCGTCGATGAACAGCGGCGCGATCAGCGCCAGGATCACGGCGACCGCGAGAATCACCAGCCCGGCAACTCCGGCGCGATGTTTTCGGAAATCGACCCAGAACTTTCCGGCCGCGCGTTTCCGTCGCTCCCACGCAACCGTACTCATGCCGACCTCACCCGTGGATCGAGGACGTGGTAGACCACGTCGGCCAGCGTGTTCATCACGATCACCGAAACCGTGATCAGCAGGAAGGTGCCCTGCATCAACGTGAAGTCCGGCACCCGGATCGCCTCGTAGAACAGCTGCCCGAGCCCCGGCCAGCTGAAGATCGCCTCGACCGTCACCGCGCCGCCCACCACGAACCCGATCCGCATGAACACCAGCGTCACGGTCGGCAGCAGCGCGTTCGGTACGGCGTGCTTGCGCCGTACGTCGTCGTCGCGCAACCCCTTGGCCCGCGCCGTCGTGATGTAGTCCTGACCGACCTCGTCGATCACCGACGACCGCATCACCAGCAGGTACTGCGCGTAGACGACCGCGACCAGCGTGAGGCACGGCAGCACCATGTGCTGCCCGACGTCCAGTACGCCGGCGAACCCGTCCGGCTTGTCGACGCTCGAACTGCCGCGGGTCGGGAAGACGCCCGGAATCGGGCCGATCCCGGCCGCGAACACCATCAGCAGCAACAGCCCGAGCCAGAACGTCGGCACCGACCACAGCACCAGCGAGATCGCCGTCGACACCTTGTCGAACCGGCTGCCCGGCTTCCAGCCGGCGCGGGCGCCCTGCCACAGGCCGAGGCCCACGGCCATCACGAGCGCCGTACCGGTGAGCAAAAGGGTCGGCCCGATCCGCTCACCGATCAGGTCCAGGACCGGCCGCTTGTACTCGTACGACGTACCGAGGTCGAAGGTCAGCGTCTGCTTGACGAAGTGCACGAACTGCTCCGGCACCGACTTGTCCAGCCCGAGCCGCGCGCGTTCCAGGTCGAGCTGCTCAGGCGTCATGTTCCGGCCCTGCGCGAGCGCCCGGACCGGGTCGCCCGGCAGCAGCCGGAACAGGAAGAACGTCGCGACGATCACCATCGCGATGCTGAGCAGGGCCCCGCCCGCCTTGGTCGCCGCGTACCGCAGCAGACCGTGGCGCGCCGGGCTCTGCTCGAGCTCGTCGACAGCCGTCGTCACCGGACCTCCCGGCCCACGCCGGGCAAAAGGTTCGTCATTCGCGCTCGTCGGCGGTGCCGCCCCGGCGCCGCAGGACGAGGAAGGCGGCCCCGGCGAGCACGACGATGCCGGCTGCCACGCCCACGATCACGCCCACGTCCGACCCGCCGTCTCCGGCCTTTCCACCCTTCGACACTGCCTCGAGCGTGTAGAACGGCCAGTAGCCGGAGCCCCCGTACAGCAGGCCCTTGTCCTCGGGAATCGGCGTGATGTTCGCGATCCGGTCCTTGCGGTAGCCCTCGAGGTCGTTCGGGTAGTAAAGGGCGATCACCGGCGCGTCGACGTACAGCCGTTCCTCCATTTTCTTGATTGTTTCCGCACGCTTTCCGCGGTCGAGTTCCTTCTGCTGCTGCAGGTAGAGGCTCTCGTACGTCGGGTCGCAGTAGAACGACTCGGTGCCGCCACCCTGACCGGACGCGGTCGGGCGCCGGCTGCACAGGTGCGTACCGAGCACCTCCTCCGGGTCCGGGTTCACCGACCAGCCGCTGATCGCGATGTCGAACAGCGCGGTCGTACCGGTCTCCTCGGTGAACTTGCTGGAGTCCAGCCGCTTGGTGGTCAGCGTGATACCGATCTGTTTGAACCAGCCCGTCAGGTACTCGGCGAGCTTGTCCTCGATCGGCGTGTCGGTGTGAATGCTGAACCGGAACTGGAGTTTCCGCGACCCGTCCGGCATCGTCCGGACCCCGTCCGGCCCCTTCTTGTACCCGGCGTCGTCGAGGATCTTGTTCGCCTTCGCGAGGTCGAACGTGACCTTCTCGGCGCCACTGGCCTCCCAGAAGAAGTCCTTGTACAGCGGCGGGATGATCGACCCGTCGGCCGGTTTCGCCAGGCCGCCCTGGACCTCGTCGACGAGTTTCTGCTTGTCGATCGCATAGTGCAGCGCGGTCCGGACCTTCGGGTCCTTGAGCGCCGGATGCCCGTCACCGATCGGCTTGTTGTCGCTGGTCGTCGCGCCGTGGTTGATCTGCAGGTACGACGCCCGCCGGCCTTGGGTGTTCCACTGCACGATGTTGTCGTCGCCCTTCAGCGACTCGAAGTCCGGCGGGTTCAGCCGGCCGATCAGGTCGATGTCGCCCTTCTTCAGCCCGACGATCGACGCGGCCGGGTTGTCGTAGAAGATCACCTGCAGCTCGTCGATCTTGGGACGGCCGCGCCAGTAGTCGGGGTTCGCCTCCAGCCGAACGAACTGGTCCTTCTTGTGCTCGACCGCGGTGTACGGCCCGCTGCCGACGGTCGGGTACACCTCGCCGTCGTACTTCGAGATGTCCTTGACCTTCTCCCAGACGTGCTTGGGCATGATCGGCACCGGGTTGTCGAGCATCGACGCCTGCGGGGTCTTGAGCTTGATCGTCAGCTCCTGACCGTTCGCGGTGACGCTCTGGAAGTTCTCCACGGCCGGTCCGTTGCCGGTCTTCGCGCCGTCGTCGGTCATCATCTTGTTGAACGTCCAGGCCGGGTCCGCGGCCGTGATCGGCTGCCCGTCGGACCACTTCGCCTGCCGGATCTTGAACGTCCAGGTCAGCCCGTCCGGCGACGTCGTCCAGGATTCCGCCAGATCCGGGCTCGGCTGCAGCGTCTTGGAGTCCGGCACCGTGAGGAACCCGTAGATCATCCGCTGGATCGACCCGGTCACCAGGCGGACCGCCAGGAACGGGTTCATCGAGTCGACCGACTGCGTCACCCCGATCTTGATGACCTTCTTCTGCACCGGGTCGGCCGCCATCGCCGTCCCGGACCCCACCGCCAGCAAGCACAACGCCGCCAGCACCGCCAACAGCTTCCTCATCGGGCCGCCCACCTTCATTAGCCGGTGTTGGTGTTTGGGGAAGAAACCACACCATCACGCAGGGTGCTGTCAACGAACTACGAAGCTTTGTCACACGTAAGTAACCTTCTTTCGACTTGACTACACGCTTGTGTAGTAGTTTGCTTCTGTGTGTAGGGAGAGGAGCTGGGGATGGATCGAGCGGCAGAGGACCTGACGGCGCGGGCGCGGATCCGGGATGCGGCGATCCGGTTGTTCGGGGAGCGCGGCATCGACGGGACGTCGATCCGGGACATTGCGGCCGCGGCCGGCGTGTCGTCGGGGCTGGTGCGGCATCACTTCGGGTCGAAGGAGTCGCTCCGGGAGGCGTGCGACAAGTACGCGAAGGACCGGATGCTGCAGATCGGCACCGAGCTGACGCAGGAGCACGACCTGTCGGGTCTCGATCCGCTCGCGCTGCATCCGGTCGCGTTCCCGCTGCAGCTCTACATCGTGCGCTCGATGATGGACGGTTCGGAGACCGCGACGGCGCTGTTCCTCGAGGGCGTCGACGCGGTCGAGGAGTGGACCACGACGTACGGCATCGAGCCGAAGGACCGCCGTGGGTACGCGGCCGCGCTGGCCGCGATCAAGCTCAGCGTGTTCGTGTTCCGCGAGCAGGTCTCGAAGGCGCTCGGCGAGGACATCAGCACCCCGGAGGGCTACAACCGGATCGGTCAGGCCCTGATGGAGGTCTTCACGATCCCGCTGCTCAACTCAGAACAAGTCGACAACTTGCGGAAACAGGAGAAGTGATCATGCCGGCTGCGATCAGCACGGAAGGTCTGGTCAAGCGGTTCGGGCGCACGCACGCCCTGGACGGTCTCGACCTCGCGGTGCGAACCGGTGAAGTGCACGGGTTCCTCGGCCCGAACGGCGCCGGGAAGACCACCACCATTCGCATCCTGCTCGGGATGACCCGCGCGGACGGCGGCAAGGCGACGGTCCTGGACGGCGATCCGTGGTCGGACGCCACCGACCTGCACCGGCGCCTCGCGTACGTACCCGGCGATGTCACCCTGTGGCCGAACCTGTCCGGCGGCGAGGCGATCGACCTGCTCGGGCGGATGCGCGGCGGCGTGGACAAGTTGCGCAAGGCCGAGCTGCTCGAACGGTTCGACCTCGACCCGCGCAAGAAGGCGCGCGCGTACTCGAAGGGCAACCGGCAGAAGGTCGCGCTGGTCGCCGCGTTCGCGTCCGACGTCGAACTGCTGCTCCTGGACGAGCCGACTTCCGGCCTGGATCCGTTGATGGAGGAGGTGTTCCGCGAGGTCGTACAGGAGCTCAGCGACCGCGACGGCCGTACGGTCCTGCTGTCCAGCCACATCCTGTCCGAGGTCGAGGCGTTGTGCGACCGGGTCACGATCATCCGCGCCGGCCGCGCCGTCGAGAGCGGCACGCTGAGCGAGCTCCGGCACCTCACGCGGACCTCGATCCAGGCGGAGCTGGTCGGCCCGATGAACGGTCTCGCGCAGCTCGCCGGCATCCACGATCTGCAGGTCGACGACGGCCGCGTCCGGTTCGACGTCGACACCGACGAGATCAACCCGGTCCTGCGCCGGTTGACCGACATCGGCGTACGGAGCCTGGTCAGCCAGCCGCCGTCGCTCGAGGAACTGTTCCTGCGGCTGTACGAACCCGAGGCAGCGAAGTGAAGAGCCTCGCCGGAACGGGCGGCCTGATCCGGCTGGTCCTGCGCCGTGACCGGGTCGCCCTGCCGCTGTGGATCGTGCTGCTCACCGCGATCTCGGTGAGCTACGTCAAGCAGTACGGAGACCTGTTCCCGACTCCGGACGCGCGGATCGAGTACGCGAGCAACGCGGGCTTCATCACCTTGTACGGCGAGCTTTCCGGGTCGAGTCTCGGCGAGTTCGTGACGTGGCGACTCGGGTTCGTCCCGGTGATGGTCGGACTGATCAGCCTGCTCACGGTGATCCGGCACACCCGCGTCGAGGAGGAGACCGGGCGCCGGGAGTTGCTCGGGGCAACCGTCGTCGGCCGGCATGCGCAGCTGGCCGCCGCTCTGATCACCATCCTCGGCGCGAACCTGGTGCTCGGCGTACTGCTTGCCCTCGGCATGCACAGCCAGGACCTGCCGCTCGGCGGATCGGTTGCCATCGGCATCGTCTACGCCGGCACCGGCTGGTTGTTCGCGGCCGTCGGCGCGGTCGCGGCGCAGCTGACCGCGAGCGCCGGTACGGCCCGCGGCATCGCGATCGGCGTACTCGGAGCGGCCTACGTACTGCGAGCCGCCGGCGACACCAGTGCGCACACTGACGGCCCGCTCGCGTGGTTGTCGTACATCTCCCCGATCGGCTGGGCACAACAGATCCATCCGTACGCCCAGAACCGTTGGTGGCTGGGCGCCGTCCTCCTGGCCGTGACCGCCCTGCTGGTCGTCGTGGCGGTGAGTCTTGCCGTACGACGAGATGTCGGCGCCGGTCTGCTACCCGATCGGCTCGGTCCGGCGGACGGTACGCTCGGCACGCCTCTCGCGCTGGCGTGGCGGCTGCACCGCGGGCTGCTGATCGCGTGGACGATCGGATTCGCCTTGCTGGGCTTGCTGTTCGGCGGCGTCGCCAAGGGCGTCGGCGATCTGATGCGCGACGATCCGTCCATCCAGGAGATGTTCCAGCGGATGGGCGGGGCGTCCGGACTGATCGACTCGTTCCTGGCCGGTGTGATGACCCTCGTCGGCCTGATCGCGTCCGCGTACGCCGTGCAGGCCACGCTGCGGATGCGGGTCGAGGAGAGCAGCGGCCGGGCCGAACCGGTGCTGGCGACTGCGACGAGCCGTTGGGAGTGGGCCGGCAGTCATCTCGTCTTCAGCCTGCTCGGCCCGGCCGTCGCACTGCTCGCCGCGGGGTTGGCCGAGGGGCTCGCGTACGGCGCGGCGATCGGGGATGTGGGTGGTCAAGTACCGCGACTGATCGCGGCCGCACTCGCCCAGCTGCCCGCGGTCTGGGTGCTCGCCGCGATCGCGATCGCGATCATCGGCTTCTTCCCGCAGGCGTCGATGGTGTCGTGGGCCGGGCCGGCGGTGTGCATCCTGATCGGGCTGGTGAGCGCGGGCGTGGCGACAGCGGGCTGGATCCGCGACATCTCGCCGTTCACTCATCTGCCAACGCTTCCGGGCGGCACCGCGAAGGCCGGTCCGCTCGTCGTACTGCTGGCCATCGCTCTCGTCGTCGGCCTCGCCGGCCTGCTCGGCCTCCGCCGCCGCGACCTGCCCGCCTGAGCCCATCTGAGCCCGCCCGAGCCCGCCGCGGACCTGTCAGCGGCGGGCGTTCTGGGACCAACTGAAGCAGTACAGGCCGAACGCCGCGAGGCCGATCGCGAGCACCGTCAGCAGTACGGAGCCGAACGCCTGCTCCTTGATCGTGTGCAGTGCGGTGTCGAGCCCACCGGCCTTCTTCGGGTCGTAGGCGATCGCCGCCCAGCCGAACAGCACGCCGACGACACCGAACGCGACGCCCTTCGCGGCGTACCCGGTCCGGCCGAGCAGGACGGTCACGTCGGACACCCCACCGACCAGATCCTCGGTGAACTTCTTCGTCACCGCCTTATGGAGCTGACGTACACCGATCCCGATGATCACCACGCCGACCACGACGATCAGCACCCGGCCCGGCCCGTGCGACATCACCTTCGCGGACAGCGACTGCTGCTGGCTCGTGCTCGAGCCACCGGACCCGACGGCCACCTTGATCGCGCTGATCCCGAGCACCAGGTAGACGATCGCCCGGCCGGTCGCGGAGACCTTCTTCTCCAGGTCGAGATCGCCGTAGACGAGCTCGAGAACCCGCCAGATCACCAGTGCCAGCAGGCCGATCGCGACCACCCACAGCAGGGCGCCGCCGAGCGGATTCCCTGCGAGCTCCTTCAGCGCACCCTGCTGCGACGCCTCCTGCGACGATTTGCCGAAGGCGAGCTGCAGTGCGATCCACGCGATCAGCAGGTGCACGACGCCGTACGCGATCAGACCGACCGCGATCGCGATGCCGTACGCGCGGCTGTGCCGTACTTCTTGAGCCGTCCTCACCTCTGACCTGTGCCCAGTGGACAAACCGTCAGGCGGAGACGGGAGCGGTGGCCTCGCGGTCGGCTTCGTCGATGTCGCCGTACTCACCGCTGCGGTAGGCGCGCCGGCCGAGCGTCCAGACGTACGTGAAGAACGCCAGCTCGACCACGATGCCGATGGTGACGCGGACCGGACCCGGAAGGAACGGTGTAACAAACGCTTCGATGAGGCCGGTGACCAGGAGGAGCGCCCCGAGACCGATCGCCATCCCGACGGTGGCGCGACCGGTCTGGGCGAGCGCCTGCATGCGGGTCCGTGGCCCGGGGACGACCCAGGCCCAGCCGAGCCGCAGGCCCGCGGCGGCCGCGATGAAGACCGTGGTCAGCTCGAGCAGGCCGTGCGGGGTGATCAGGCTGAAGAACAGGCCGCCCTTCTCGTGACTGATCATCAGGCCCGCATTGATGCCGAGGTTGACCGCGTTGTCCCACAACACGAAGACCGAGGGGACCAAGAGGATCCCCAGGGCGAGCGCCGAGGCGGCGAGGGTCGTGTTGTTGATCCACACCCGGAGCGCGAAGTCCTGTGCGGGGTTGTCGGAGTAGTACGACTCGAAGCCGTGGCCGACGAGGTCTTTGACCTGGTCCGGTGTGGCAATCGAGTCGACGACCTCCGGGTGCGCCAGGATCCGCCAGGCGGTCCAGGCCGCGACCAGATAGAACAGCAGCCCGATGGGGATCCACCAGCGTCTGGACGCGTAGAGCGCGGCCGGGAAGCTGACCAGGAAGTACTTCGAGATGTCTCGCCACACGGGTGCCTGTGCACCGGTCACGGCACCGCGAGCGTCCGCGATCAGCCCGGACAGGCGACCGATGGACACCGGGTCCGCTCCAGCAGCCCGCAGCGCGGCCAGGTGGGTGCCGACGCGCTGGTAGAGCACGACGAGCTCCTCGGCCTCCGCACCGGACAGGCGACGCTGGCGACGGGTCAGGCGCGCCAGGCGATCCCACTGCGGCTGATGCACCGATACAAACGCTTCTACGTCCACCCGCCACCTCCTCCACCCGACTGATGGCAGACTAACCGGACCGAGTGTCTGTGCAGGAGGGGGGCGACGAAGTGTCTCAGCTGGTCACCGGCGAAGCGGTCGTCCTTCAGGTACGGATTGCCCGGATGCCGACGCGGGCCCTGGCGTGTGCCATCGACGTGTTGCTGCAGGGCATCGTGCTGACGGTCCTGCTCGCGCTGCTGGCCGGGTTCCTGTTCGGGAGCGAGACGAGCGAGGCGCTGGCGGTCGCGCTGATCTTCATCGTCGTACTGCTCGTGGTCGTCGGCTACCGGCTCGTGATGGAGACGCTGACCCGCGGGCGGACGCTCGGCAAGATGGTGCTCGGGCTGAAGGTGGTCCGCGACGACGGCAGCTCGATCCGGTTCCGGCACGCGCTGGTGCGGACGCTGATGTGGTTCTTCGTGGACTTCGCGCCGTGGTTCGCGGCGAGCCCCGGGATCGTCGCGAGCCTGATGAACAAGCAGGGCAAGCGGATCGGGGACATGGTCGCCGGTACGGTCGTCATCCGCGAACGGCAGCAGCCGATCGGGTCGCCGCCGCTGTTCGTGCCCGGACCGCTGGTGCAGTGGGCGCAGTCGCTCGAGCTGTCCCGGCTGCCCGACGAACTGGCGAACGCGGCCCGCGACTACCTGGCCCGCTACACCGAGCTCCTCCCCGGCGCCCAGTACGCCATCGGCGAGGCCCTGGCCGCCCGCGTCGCCGCCGTCACCGCCCCCACGCCGCCGTACCAGATCATCGCACCCGCGTACCTGTCCGCCGTACTGGCCGAACGCCGCCGCCGCGAACTCCACCGCCTCTCCACCCAACGCCCCACCCACACCGGCCTCTTCGCCCCGCCCACCCCCTACGCGCCACCAAGCCCGTACGCCCCACCCAACCAATACGCTCCGCCCAGCCCGTACGGCGTGCTCCCACCGGTGCCTCCCCCGCCCGGCCCCTTCGCCCCGCCCCCGCCGCAAACCTCTCGCCCCGCCCTCCTCAACCCCCAAGGCTGGGCCGCCCCCGGCAGCAACGAGTCAACCCAATGGTTCTAACTGGATCCCCAGGCAGGCAGAACCCCCTCAAAACGGCCTTTGAGGGCTGTTTTGAGGGGGTTCTGCCTGCGTGGCGGTTCGGTTAGTAGCGGTAGGCCTCGGCCTTGTACGGGCCCTCGATCGGGACGCCGAGGTAGGCGGACTGCTCCTTGGTCAGCTCGGTGAGCTTCACGCCGAGTGCGTCCAGGTGCAGCCGGGCGACCATCTCGTCGAGGTGCTTCGGCAGCACGTACACCTCGGTCGGGTAGTCGGCCGTCTTCACGAACAGCTCGATCTGCGCGAGCACCTGGTTGGTGAACGAGTTCGACATCACGAACGACGGGTGCCCGGTGGCGTTGCCCAGGTTCAGCAGGCGGCCCTCGGAGAGCACGATGATCGTGTGCCCGTCGGCGAACCGGAACTCGTCGACCTGCGGCTTGATGTTGACCCGCTCGACACCGGCCGTCTTGTACAGCCCGGCCATGTCGATCTCGTTGTCGAAGTGGCCGATGTTGCCGACGATCGCCTGGTGCTTCATCGCCGCCATGTGGTCGGCGGTGATGACGTCCTTGTTGCCCGTGGTGGTGACGAAGATGTCCGCGATCCCGACCACGTCGTCGACCGTCGACACCTGGTACCCGTCCATCGCGGCCTGCAGCGCGCAGATCGGGTCGATCTCGGTGACGATCACCCGGGCGCCCTGCCCACGCAGCGATTCCGCACAGCCCTTGCCGACGTCGCCGTACCCGCAGACGACCGCGACCTTGCCGCCGATCAGGACGTCGGTGGCGCGGTTGATGCCGTCGATCAGCGAGTGCCGGCAGCCGTACTTGTTGTCGAACTTCGACTTGGTGACCGAGTCGTTGACGTTGATCGCCGGGAACAGCAGCGCGCCGGCCTTGTGCATCTCGTACAGCCGGTGCACGCCGGTCGTGGTCTCCTCGGTGACACCCTTGATGCCCTGACCGATGGTGGTCCACAGCTGCGGGTCCTCGGTCAGCGTGCGGGTCAGCAGCTTGAGTACGACGCCGTACTCCTCGGAGTCCGCGGTCGACGGGTCCGGGACGGCGCCCGCCTTCTCGAACTCGGTGCCCTTGTGGACGAGCATCGTGGCGTCGCCACCGTCGTCGAGGATCATGTTCGGGCCTTCACCGCCCGGCCACTTCAGCGCCTGCTCGGTGCACCACCAGTACTCGTCGAGGGTCTCGCCCTTCCAGGCGAAGACCGGGACGCCGGCCGGCGCCTCGGCGGTACCGCTGCCGACGACGACCGCGGCGGCGGCGTGGTCCTGGGTGGAGAAGATGTTGCAGGAGACCCAGCGCACCTCGGCGCCGAGCGCGATCAGCGTCTCGATCAGCACCGCGGTCTGGATCGTCATGTGCAGCGACCCCATGATCCGCGCCCCGGCCAGCGGCTTGCTGTCGCCGTACTGCGCGCGCATCGCCATCAGGCCGGGCATCTCGTGCTCGGCCAGCCGGATCTCCTTGCGCCCGAACTCGGCGAGCCCGAGGTCTGCCACCTTGTAGTCGAAGGTCATGCCGCTCCCCTGAAGACTGTGATTCTGACTGACCTGAGCCTAGAGGGCCGAGGCACGCGGTTTGATCGCTCCAGGCGCGATTTTGACACCGAAATGTCAAGATTGATGCTATGCGCATCACCGAGGCCGCTCGCCAACTGGGTACCACTCCGCGCATGCTGCGCTACCGGGAGGCGCTCGGGCTTCTGCCCCGCTCCAGATCCGGGCAGACCGCGCAGCGTCAGTACGACGACCGGGACCTGGCCGCCGTACGTCTGGCGCTCGATCTCGAACGCCGGTACGACGTGACGCCGGCCGCACTCGCGTTCGCCCTGAGAGCGCTGGCGGAGCCGTCCGTGGCTGCCGACATCCGCAACCTCGGCTACCGCACCGGCCGGCTCAGCGCGCCACCCACCCAGGCCGAGATCGACCGCGAACGCGCCCTCAGATGGCTCGGCCGCTCCGGCGTCCTCCCCCCACGCCCCCGCTGACCCCCCGCCCGCCCTCCCCATTTGCCTGGCAAGCCAGCGAAAGTGGTGGGTCGGCCAGGCAAATGAGGGGTTCTACACCCGGGACTGCGGTGTGGAACCCCTCATTTGGTGGGTCTGCCAGGCAAATGGTGGGTTAGTGCGAGGGGGCTTCGGGGATGGCGGGGCGGGCGTCGGTGGTGTGGTTCTCGACGTAGACGTCGGGCTCGAGGTAGATGTGCACCGACATCGGCTCGGCCGCGCGGATGGCGCGTTCGGCGGCGTCGATGGTCTCCGCGACGACGGCCGCGTCGGTGGTCGGCTCGACGGCAAGCTTCGCGGCGACCAGAACCTCCTCCGGGCCAAGGTGCAGGGTCTTGATGTGGATCAGACGCTGCACACCAGGGGTGTTCTCGATCGCGGTGACGATCCGCTGCTGCGCCTCGCGGGTCGCGGACTCGCCGAGCAGCAGCGACTTCATCTCGATCGCCAGGAAGACCGCCACGCAGACCAGCAGCGCGCCGATCGCCATCGAACCCAGGCCGTCGAACACACCGTTGCCGGTGGCAAGCGTCAGGATGACGCCGAGCAGCGCGAGCACCAGACCGGTGAGCGCCGCGAAGTCCTCGAGCAGGATGACCGGCAGCTCCGGGGCGCGCGCGTTCCGGATGAAGCGGACCCAGGTGACCTTGCCGCGCAGCTTGTTGGACTCGAGGATCGCGGTCCGGAACGAGAAGCTCTCCATCGTGATCGCGAGCACCAGCACCGCGATCGGGACCCACTTCCAGTTGTCGATCCCGTGCGGGTCGTGGACCTTGTGGTACCCCTCGTACAGCGCGAAGAGGCCGCCGACGCTGAACAGTACGATCGACACGATGAACGAGTAGACGTACCGCTCGCGGCCGAACCCGAACTGGTGCAGGTCGTCGGCCGCCCGCTTGGCCCGCTTGCTGCCGACCAGCAGCAGCACCTGGTTGCCGCAGTCCGCGGTCGAGTGGATCGCCTCGGCCAGCATCGAGGCCGACTGGGTCAGCGCCCAGGCCGCGAACTTGGTGACCGCGATACCTGCGTTCGCCAGCAAAGCAGCGACGACAGCCTTGTTACCGCCACCAGCCATGGTTGTTCGAGTCCTCCCAGGAAACGATGCAGCAAGAGTCAGCGGGCGGACACGACGAACGCCGTGCCGGAACCACGCAGGGTACAGGGTCCTTCGGTTCCCGAGGCGAACGCGGAACGGCCCGCGGGCAACGTGACGGCGGATTCCTTGCCCGCAGCATCGACAACGCTCACGCTGCCGTCGACACAGCAGACGATCCGCGGGCCGACGCCCTCGACCGTGCGCTCGTCGTCGTCCAGCTCGACCCGGTGGATCGCGAAGTACTCACAGCCGGTGTCGTACGTCGCCACGCCGTTGCCGGCCGGGGTCGCGGTCAGCACCGGGTTGTCCAGCGGCTCGAAGTCCACCACCGAGACCAGCTCCGGTACGTCGATGTGCTTGGCGGTCAGGCCGCCGCGCAGGACGTTGTCCGAGTTCGCCATGACTTCGAAGCCGAGACCGTGCAGGTACGCGTGCACGTTGCCGGCCGGCAGGTACACCGCGTCGAACCGCTGCAGCCGTACGCGATTCAGCAACAACGCAGCCAGTACGCCGGGATCGTCCTGGAAGTCCGCGCACAACTTCGACAGCGTCTCGCGCTCGAGCGGGAACGCGTCGCCGGCATACTGTGCGACGGCCTCACCGAGCGCACCGACCATCGGACGGATCGCGTCCCGGTCGCGGCTCATGAAGTCGGTGAACGCCTCGCGCAGCTTCCCGTTGCGCAGCAGGTCCGTCAGCTCGCCGAACCCCGCAGGGGCCAGCGCATCCAGCAACGCGACCGTACGGTCGAGCGGCCGGAAACCGACCAGTGCGTCGAACGGCTCGAGCGCGATCAGTATCTCCGGCTTCGGCCAGGCGTCCTTGTAGTTCCGGTCGGCGGCGTCCCGCGGGACGTCGGCCTCCTCGTCGCGCCGGTACCCGTCGATCGCCTGCTCCCGCGAAGGATGCGCCTGGATCGACAACGGCTGCCCGGCGGCGAGCAGCTTCGCGAGGAACGGGAACCGGCCGTCGAACCGCTCGGCCGTCTCCGCACCCAGCACCGCGCCGGCGTCGGCCGACACCGCGTCGTACAGGGTGTCGCCAGTCGGCAGTACGGACGGCGCGGACTCGTGCGCGCCCATCCACAGCTCTGCCTGCGGCTTGCCGTCCGGCTGGACGCCGAGCAGCTCGGGGAGCGCGGTGTGCGAGCCCCACGCGTAGTCGCGGATCGTGTTCTGCAGCGGGACTACCACGCTGGGTCCTCCGAAGGGTTCCCTGGCTCGAGCGGGTCGTCCTCGGACGACGTACCGTACCGGCCGAGGCCGAGACCGAGGTACGCCGCGGCATACCGGCCGTGCTGGGTCAGAGCGGCGTACCGGGCGATGTCCGTGCCGTTGGCCTGCGTGACCGTGAAGACCCGGACGTCGTGGGCCTGCGCCTTGGCCTCCAGCTTGCGGCGGTGCTCCGCGACGCCGGGGTCGTCCACGCCGTCGTCCAGCACGATCAGCGCCGGCCGGACCTCCGCCGGCTTGTCGAACGGGTCCGCGAACAGGTCCCGCGGCGGCTGGTTGAGCACCGGGAGCAGATGTCCCGCGTCAGCAGCCAGGGCGGGACGTCCGCTGGCCAGCCGGAGCGCCTCGACCACGCGGCGAGCCGCGCGTGCTGCCAGGACGGAACCGCCCCAGACCAGCGGCAGCGCGTCGGCCAGCACCAGCGCCAACTCCTTGGCGGGGTTGGACGAGACGTCCGTGTTCGGCGAGCACTCGATCGCCACGTCGTCCAGCATCGACGCGACGGCCTTGTGATCCACCTCCGGACCCAGGTCCATCTGGTGCAGCGCCTGCAGCACCGCGACGGCGGACGCCAACTGGTCGTCGGACTGGGACGGCAGCCGGATCGCGTGCCGCAGCCCCGCGGACGCGATGGCCACGGGCGAGTCCTCCGGCGCCGCGACCATCAGCCCGCAACCCCGGCGCACTGCCTCGCCCGCGGCCGAGACCGCGTCCAGGTCCTCGGTGGCACCGGCCAGTACGACAACCAGGTCCAGCGGGCCCGCCCAGCCGGGCAGACCCGGACCGGGCCAGGCGAGGAAGGGCACCGGGCAGACCGGCTCCAGTACGGCGCGGACGAGGCGGGCGTCGCGGCCGGCGGCGACCACTGCCCGCGGACGGAAACCATCCGAGGCCAGGCCGGACAGCACGTCCTCGGACGCCTCCAGCTCGGCGCGGACCCGCGCACCGGCCATTGCCAGCCGGCGCAACAGGTGGTCCGCCGCCTCGAGTGCGGCCGGGTCGTCGAGCCTGGTGTCGTCGAAGGGACTCATCACTATTCCGTCGACGCCGTTTCCCTGGTGTCCCGGGCCTCGTCGATCAGCAGCACCGGGATGTCGTCACGCACCGGGTACGCCAGCGCGCAGCCGGCGTTGGTGCAGATCAGCTCGCTCGCCTCGTCGTCCACGCGGAACTCCGAGCGGCACTTCGGGCAGACCAGGATGCTCAACAGATCCGGGTCCAGATTGACTGCCATTCAGTTCTCCCTACGCACCAGTGATCAGGGCCAGTACTTCGTCTCGGACGCGTTCCATGCCGGCCCGGTCCGCGGCCTCGACGTTCAGCCGCAGCAACGGCTCCGTGTTCGACGCACGGACGTTGAACCACCACTGTCCCGCCGACACGGTCAACCCGTCCAGATGGTCGACGGTCACGCCGTCGACGCCAGAATACGTATCCTCGATCGCCGCGACCGTCGCTGCCTGGTCGTCGACGGTGTTGTTGATCTCGCCGGAGGCGACGTATCGCTCGTACACCGCGAACAGCTCGCTCGCCGGCTTGTCCTGCTCACCGAGCGCGGCGAGCACGTGCAGCGCCGCCAGCATGCCGGTGTCGGCACGCCAGAAGTCGCGGAAGTAGTAGTGCGCGGAGTGTTCGCCGCCGAACACCGCGTCGGTCTCGGCCATCTTCTGCTTGATGTTCGAGTGCCCGACCCGGGTACGGACCGGCGTACCGCCGTGCTCGGTGATCAGCTCCGGCACCGCCTTGGAGGTGATCAGGTTGTGCAGGATCGTCGAGCCGGGGTGCTTGGCGAGCTCGCGAACGGCGACCGCACCGGTGATCGCGCTCGGCGAGATCGGGTCGCCCTGCTCGTCGACCACGAAACAGCGGTCGGCGTCGCCGTCGAACGCCAGCCCGAGGTCGGCGCCGGTCTCGCGGACCTTCGCCTGCAGGTCGACCAGGTTCTTCGGGTCGAGCGGGTTCGCCTCGTGGTTCGGGAAGTTGCCGTCGAGCTCGAAGTACAGCGGGATGATCGTCACCGGGCCGTCCGCGAAGACGGCCGGGACGGTGTGGCCGCCCATGCCGTTCCCGGCGTCGACGACCACGGTCAGCGGGCGGATGCCGCTCAGGTCGACCAGGTCGTGCAGGTGGTCCGCGTACGCGGTCAGGAGGTCCTTGTGGGTGACGTGGCCGGCGGACGCGGCGGTCGCCGGGCCCTCGGTCAGGGCCTTGGCGACCAGGTCGGCAATGTCCCGCAGGCCCGAGTCGCTGCCGACCGGTGCGGCGCCGGCACGGCACAGCTTGATGCCGTTGTACTTCGCCGGGTTGTGGCTGGCGGTGAACATCGCGCCGGGCAGGTCGAGCCGCCCGGACGCGAAGTACAGCTGGTCGGTGGACGCGAGACCGATGTCGATGACGTCCGCGCCGGTACTGGTCACACCTTCGGCGAACGCCGCCGCCAGCGCCGGGCTGGACGGCCGCATGTCGTACCCGATCACGACCGCCCCGGGACCCGCGAGCACGTCCAGGACCTCGACCATCGCCGCCCCGGCAGCCCGCGCCACCGACTCGTCGAACTGGTCCGGCACAACCCCCCGGACGTCATAAGCCTTAAAGATCCCCGCAACATCAACCATGCCACGGACCCTATCCGGCCCCGGCGCCACACCACATCTCAGCCCGTCCCAAGCCGCACAGTCACTGCCCGAACCGGGTTGTAGATCGCCACCACCCGCCGCCCACCCTCTACCCCGTACCGCCCAGCCAACTCCTCAGCCAGCCCCCGCTCCGGCGCGTGCGTGATGAGATCGAGGTAGCACAGCCGCGAGTCCGGGTTGATCCATGCGCCGAACTGCACCTCGTCCGTGAACAGCGCCCGGTGGTCGTCTACGAAGTCGTCGATCGCGGTGGCCAGACCGTCCTGCGGGACGATCATGGTCAGGCCCGGGTAACGCGGGAAATACCAGCTGTCGAGGGCTGGGCCGATGGTCTCGTGGTTGATGTCGGCGGTGACGCCGCCGGTGGTGAGGGTGACGGCGGCCAGCCTGGAGGGGAAGGCCGGCCGCGCGTCGTCCATCAGGCCTTCTCGAACCAGCCTGTTGTGCCTCGGTGGTGCACGGTCGGGAGTTGGCGGGGGCTGGTAGGGGCGGCCCACTTGGCGGCGTTCGCGATGATCTGCTGGACCTCTGGCTGGTGGTAGGTCGGGTACTCCTGGTCGCCGGGGCGGAAGTAGAAGACCCGGCCCTGGCCGCGGCGGTAGCAGCAGCCCGAGCGGAACACCTCGCCGCCGGAGAACGAGCTGACGAAGACCAGCTCGTCCGGCTGCGGGATGTCGAACAGCTCGCCGTACATCTCCTCGCGCTCGATCACCAGCGGGTGCGGGATGCCCTGCGCGATCGGGTGCCCTGCCGCGACCGTCCAGATCAGCTCGCGGTCGTTCTCGGCCCGCCAGTCCAGCGAGCAGGTGGTCCCCATCAGCTTGATGAAGATCTTGCTGAAGTGCGCCGAGTGCAGCGCGATCAGGCCCATCCCGGACAGTACGTGCTGCTGCACCCGGTCGACGATCGCGTCGTCGACGTCACCGTGCGCGGCGTGCCCCCACCAGGTGAGTACGTCGGTGTCGGCGAGCACCTCCTCGGTCAGGCCGTGCTCGGGGTCCTGCAGCGTGGCGGTACGGACGACGACGTCCTGGCCGAGCTTCTCGCGCAGCGCCGCCGCGATCGTGCCGTGCATGGTGTCCGGGTAGACCTTGCGGACGGTCTCGTCGCGGCCCTCGTGGACGTTCTCGCCCCAGACCGTGACGCGGATCGGACCCTTGGACTCAGTCATGGAGAACCACCTCTCGGCCCGCCTTCGCGGACGCGTAGCAAGCGTCGATGATCTCGGTCCGCAGCAGCGCCTCGGACCCGTTCTGGCCTTCCCACTCACCGCTGTTCACGATCCGTACGAACTCCCGCACGACCGCGCGGTGCCCGAGGCCCGGCCCGGTCGCCGGCTTCACCTCGGCCGGTACGCCGGCCACGTCGGTGAAGATCCGCAGCGTGTCGGTGGTGGTGTAGTTCTGTACCTCGATCTTCGCGCCGCCCTCGGTCCCGAACAGCTCGATGCCGAAGTTGTCCCCCGGCGCCCGGTACGTCGCCCAGCTGGTCTCCAGCTGCAGCGCGCCGCCGCCCTTCAGCCGCAGGTACGCCGTCGCCAGGTCCTCGACCTCGAACTTGGACCCGAGCGTGTCGACGGTCGGACGGTCCGGGCTGCTCGAGCTGCCCTTGCCCTGCGGGCCGAGCTCCGCGAACGTGTCCGCGGACACCGTACTGATCTGCGGCTCGCCCATCAGGTGCAGCGCCATGTCGAGGATGTGCACGCCGAGGTCGATCAACGGTCCGCCGCCGGACAACTCCCGGTTCGTGAACCAGCCGCCCATGCCCGGGATGCCGTTGCGGCGCATCCAGTGCGCCTTCGCGTAGTAGATCCGGCCGAGCTGGCCCTCGTCGATCTGGTGCTTCAGCGCCGCGACGTCACCACGCTCGCGGTGGTTGAACACGACCTTGAGTACCCGGCCGGCCTGCTTCGAGGCCTCGACCATCGCGGTGCCCTCGGCCACGGTGCGCGCCAGCGGCTTCTCGGACAGCACGTGCAGGCCCTTCTCCAGCGCCTTGAGCGCGATCGGGGCGTGCAGCTGGGTCGGCGTACCGACGCTGACCGCTTCCAGGCCGGGCGTCTCGAGCAGGTCCTCCCACTTCTCGTACAGATGCGGGACGCCGTGCTTCTCGCCGAGGCTGGTCAGCGTGTCCTTCTCCAGACCCGCCAGCGCGATCACCTCGACGTCCGGCAGTTCGGAGAACGCCTCCAGCGCGGTCCGCCCGGCGAAACCGAGACCAACGACACCGACTCGCAGTTTTTGATCGTTCACACTCACGATCCTCTCCCGATGACAACGAAGGACACAACTGCTTCCCACACTACGGAACAGGATTCAACATCCGCTAGAGAGTTGCGGAGGGTTTAGTCGTCGTCGGGGTCGAAGTCGGGGTCTATTTGTTCTGGGGAGAGGGCGAGGACGTCGGCCAGCTCGAGGACCAGGGCGGTGCGGACCAGCCAGGAGAGGGCGGAGCCGGAGCGTTCCGCGCGGAGCTCGATCGGCCGGCGGAAGACGACGATCCGGTACGGCTCGTGGGACGTCCCGCCGGTGGCGTGGGTGAGCGGGATCTCGGTGGCGTCGAGGTCCAGGTTCGGGACGTCCTCGATGGCGAACTCGACCCGGGCGATCACCTGTGGCAGTCGCTTCTCCAGCCGCGTCACCTCGATCGCGACCACCTCGTCGAACTGGGCCGCGGCGGAGCGCTGCAGCGGCAGCCCCCGCGGCGCGAACTTGCTCGGCCGGCTGATCGGGCCGAGCATGCCACGCCCGTGGCGGTCGATGTGCCTGCGATGACGGCGAGCCTCGGTCACGCGCTCAGCCTAGTGGGGGTAACGTCTGTGCGTGAGCATCGCCAGGACCTGTTCGCGCGCCGGATGTCAGAAGCCGGCTGTGTCGACGCTCACCTACGTGTATGCGGACTCCACCTGCGTGCTCGGCCCGCTCGCGACGTACGCCGAACCGCACTGCTACGACCTCTGCGCCGACCACGCCGACCGCCTCACCGCGCCGAACGGCTGGGAAGTCATCCGGCTCGCTCCGGACCCTGCTGCCGCCGGCCCGTCCTCGGACGACCTGGAGGCGCTGGCGAACGCGGTCCGCGAGGCCGCCCGCCCGCTGCCCCCGCGCGAACCCCGCGCCGGTACGCCGGGCGCACCGGTCGAGGTCGCCCGCCGCGGCCACCTCCGCATGCTCCAGGACCCCGGAGCCAACACCACCGAAGGCTGACCCGAGGCGCAGGGCCTCAGCGGAGGGCGGCGCTGACGTCGGGTTGGGCGCCGAGCTGGGCCCGGAAGACCAGTGACGTTGTCAGCGGCCAGGCGGCCACCTGCGGTACGTCGTCCTTGCCGGGCTTCGCGGCCGGCATCAGCGTGACGCCCGCAACCACCGTCCCGCGGGTCTGCTGCACCATCACGTACGTCGCCCGCCGTTGCGAGGGGAACGAGATCGGCGTCGTCGCACCGTTCACCACGTCCAGCGCCCGCGTCATCAGCACCCGGCCGGCCGCGTCGTGCAGCTCGAACTTCACGCTCGCGGCCTTCCCCGGCGCCGTCACCTGCAGGAACGCCGGCTGATTGTGCGCCGGCAGCACCAGGTACGCCGGGGCGGACAGAGCGTCCGCGGAACCGATCGACGAGAATTCGGTGTTGCTCGCATCGGTGGCCCGCATCGACGCGGTCACCGGCTGGTCGGAGGTGATCATGACCGCGCTGGCGTCCCCGTGCAGGACCTTGTCGAGCGCGATCGCCTTCACCGAGCCCGCCTCGACCGTCACGGTCTCCAGGCCGGCCGGCTTGAAGGGACCGTTCGGCCCGTTGATCGTCAGGCTCGCACTGGCCTGCAGGTCGGTCGGGTTCGCGATCGAGAGGATCCGCTGACCGCCGCCGGGCGCGACCGCGGGGACGAACACCTTGGTCGCGGGCGCGGCCGACTGGTTCAGCCAGTCCACGCCGAGCGGCTTGCCGTTGCTGGACGCGTTGGAACGGACCGCCGCCGCGACCCGGCCGCCGGTCGACTCGACGTGCAGGGCGATGTCGCGCAGGTTCGCGGCGTTCTGCCGGAGGAAGACCTCCGCCGTACCGCGCGCCGGAACCGTGATGCCGCGAAGCGCCGGCAGGTCCGCGGCACCGGTCCGCGAGAACACGCTGACGTTCACCTCGGCGTTGATGGTGTCGAGGTTGCTGAGGACCAGTACGTCGCGGCGGTCACTCCCCCCGGACGCCCCGACGAACCAGAAGTCCGATCCGGGCAGCTGGCACGGCACGCTGGCCATCCCCCGGTTCACCTCGTCGTCCGGCGCCGTCGTCGTACTCGTACCGACCGTCCCGGCCGCCAGCGGACCGGTGCCCTTGATGGACAGCGGCTCCGGCTTGACGGACACAGGGCTCGAACCGATGGTGCCGCGCTTGAGCAGCGAGCCGACCGGGTCGGAGGTCGCCGGCAGCGGGGCGATCGACAGCGGCGCCGCCGTACCGGCCGCGATCGGTGTGCCTTCGGGCAGCGTCGGCGCGACCGCGTTCACCACGCCGGCCATCTTGCCGCCCGCGGACAGCGCCGGGCAGGCCAGCGCCGTACGGTTCACGATCGTCCGCGCCGGCTCGGTGGCGACCGCCTCGACGCGCGTGTCGGCCTGCTTGGGGTGCGTGACCACGCCGATCCCGGCGAGCACGGCCATCGCAGCGACCACGGCGCCGATCCGGAGCCTCGGGTCGGACAGCAAGCGGCTCACCGCGGGTCCCTCCTCGCGTGGGTGCCTTGCGGTACGGCGACCGTACGGCGAACCGTCGGCAGGCAGAAGATCAGTGCGATCAGCCAGCCGATGATGCCGAGGATGCGCCAGACCGAGTGCGTCTGGTCGACGATCGGGGTCTTGCCGTCGATCTTCGACCGGTCGACCAGCCACGAGGCGTCACCGTCGTTCGCACTGGCCCGGGTCAGGCCGGGCAGCGAGTCGAGGGTCGCTTGCAGCGTCGGGTCTACCGGGCCGGGCAGGTACACGTAGTCGATCGCGAGCCCGGCCAACTGGCGTCCCTCCTCACCGCTGCCGCCACCGCCGAGCGTCGACAAGACATCGGTGATCGGCTTGGTCTGGGCCGCGGTCGGGGCCGCCTCGAGCGCACCCATCCGCGGCCCGCCGTCCTTGACCAGCGAGAATCGCATCTGGCCGCCGTCCGCCTTGCGAACGACGAGGATCGACTGGTTCTCCGGTGGATCCTGAGCGGCCACAAGGTACGCCGGGAGGTCCTGGGCAGAGCCGCGCCAGAGCGGGCCGTCGGTTCCGCGGACCAGCCAGAACCCCGCCGTGACGACGGACGTGACCAGCGCGATCCCGAGCACACCCTGCACGATGACCTCGGTGGACTTGCCGACCGAGTCCCATGCGACCGTGACCGAGATGATCCAGCCGGCCGACATCAGGAACATCAGCGGTCCAGCGCCGCCACCCAGCCGGGTCGCGACCAGCGTCCCGGCCAGACCGGCCAGCGCGGCGAACCACCCGAGCAACTCGTACCGCTGGCGGGACTCGCGGAGCAGGGCTACCAGCGCAACCAGGATGAGTGGTACCGCGAGCCACCACGGCGTCGGCGCACCGATCGGAATACCGGTCAGCAGATGCGGCAGGCTGTCGCCCGGACCGACCGCGGCGGTCGGCGGACCGCCCGCCTCCTGCCCCAGCTTCGACGGGTGCTGCACCAGGTCGAGCGTCCAGGGCAGCACGAGCAGCAGGCCCAGTACGACCGAGAACACCAGTTGGCGCCCTTGCCGCCGCCAACCGAGCCCGAACACCGCGCCGAGCACCAGCAGTACGGCGATGAGCAGCCCGAGCGACGGCGTGAACGCGAACAGCACAGCCAGACAGATGCCCGCGAACCACGCGGCCCGCCAACTGCCCTGCACAACCACGCGCCGGCGGCGAGCAACGGTGTGCACAGCGGCACCGAGCAACGGCAGCACGATCGCCGCCACACACGTCCCGAGCCGGCCCTGCGAGATCGCACCGTTCGCGAAGACGGCCAGCCCGTACGCGCAGGCACCCCAAGCGCGGGCGACGCGATCGACGACGAACGCCCGCAGCAACGCCCAAGCAGCGAGGCCGGCCAGCGGAATCGCACCGAGCAGCAGGAGGTTCGTCGCACCGCTCGGACCGAACATGATCGTCGAGAACGCCCACATCTGTCCCAGCCACGCAGGCGGTGTCACTCCGGGCGGAGCGGACGCGGCCGCGTGCCACAGGGCAGCAAGATTCTCGTGCGCGGGCAGCAACAGGTGGGAGCGCAGTACGCCGCCACCGATCACTCCACGCGCCGCGACCAGCGCACCGAGCGCCAGCACGACCCACGCGACCAGGAACGGGCGCCGGATCAGCTGCCGTCGCCAGCGGGGCTGGTCGACCGCGACCCGGGCCGTGGACTTCGCCCGGCGAGCCGTCGTGACGACCTGCTCCTCGGGCTCGTCCGCCCAGGCCTCGCGGATCCGCTCGGAGATCGTGCTGGTGGTCTCCTCGAGGTTGTGCCGCAGTGCGTGCACGGACCGCGAGAACAGGCCCTTGATGTCGTCGTACGGGACCTGGTTGAGATTTCGGCGGTTCTTGCGGGCTGCGGTCCAGCCGCCGGCGAGCAGCGTGCCGAGCAGCGCCGTCCACTCGTCGACCGCGCCGGACGGCGTCTTGCCGATGACGAACCACAGCGAGCGCAGCACGGTCCCGAACAGGAACCGCAGGATCAGCAGTGGAAGCAGCTTGCCAGGAGCGTTCGCAAGGACGGTGTAGTACGCATGCGCGCGGTCGAGCTGGTACGCGTGCCTGCGGGTGCCGGCCAGCGCACGCTCACCGGTGGCGGCGGCCTGCGCGTGGTAGACGACCGCGTCGGGCGCGACCCCCACCTGGTAGCCGGCCCGGCTGGCGCGCCAGCCGAAGTCGATGTCGTCGCGGAACATCGGCAGCCGCGGGTCGAATCCGTGCAGGGCCTCCCAGACGTCCCGGCGAACGAGCATGCCGGCCGAGCTGACCGCGAGCACGTTCCGTGGCTGGTCGTGCTGGCCCTGGTCGAGCTCGCCGTTCTCGATGCCGGTGTCGCGGCGGCCGCCGAGCGACGTCGTGACGCCGACCTCGAGCAGCTCGCGATCCCGCGGCCAGAGCCGCAGCTTCGGGCCCCAGACGCCGGTGTTCGGCGCAATAGTGGCCTGGAGCAACAACTTCTCCAGGGCTTTCGGGGCCGGGGCACAGTCGTCGTGCAGCAGCCAGAGCCACTCCACGACGGGCATGTGGCCGTCGTCGCCGTACGGACCGACAGCGCTCGGGATCGGCGCGAAGCCGTGCGTCTCGAGACCGCGGGCCACCGCCATCCCGAAGCCGGTCCGCGCGGACACGCTGACCACCGGCTCGACGCCAGGCATCGCGGCGAGCAGTTCGGCGGTCTCGTCGGTGGAGCCGGTGTCGACCGCGATCAGCCGGTCCGGGCGCGGGTTCAGCGCCCACAGGGACTCGGACAGACGCGGCAGCCAGGCCGCGCCCTCATGCCCGACCACCACCGCGGTCACGACATGCCGGACCCGCGGGCGACCCATCGGGTCGGGGATGTGATCGGTCGGGAAGTCGACAGAGTCGAAGAATTCCCAGCCGGCCGGGGCTTCTTGTTCCATGCGGAGCTGTGACACCTCGATGCTTGCGGACGGTCACCGTGACCGCAGGTCCCGGCGAGGAATCACCATACAGCCGCTTCCGAAGTCTCAGGAAAGCCGCGGGCCCCGGGGGAAGTTACCCCGGGGCCTCGCGGAAGTCCTGCGTGAAGTTGTTCGGCTGCGTTCGGACCGTCAGACGGCCTTCTTCTTCAGCTTGCGGCGCTCCCGCTCCGACAGACCGCCCCAGATCCCGAAGCGCTCGTCGTTCTGCAGCGCGTACTCGAGGCACTCGCCCCGGACGTCGCAGCCGAGGCACACCTTCTTGGCCTCGCGGGTGGAACCGCCCTTCTCCGGGAAGAAAGCCTCTGGATCGGTCTGGGCGCACAGCGCCCTTTCCTGCCAGTTCGGCTCCTCCTCGATCGCCTCACCGTCGACAATCGCCATCAGCTCTGTCACGGTACGACCTCCTCGACCCTGTTCGTTCCCCTGTACATGTGGGTTTGCGGTCCACATGCCTGACCTCGTCCGTCCTGCGCTCTGCAACGGTCCCCGATACCGAGTGTCCTAACGAACGACACGGTTGAAATTACATTCCTGCAATCCACGAAAGTCAAGCCGTGCTCTGCTATTGGGATCATCCGCAACAAGGCCGCAAAAGAACGAGAGGCCTGTAGATACAGGCCTCTCGCGGGGGTACCCGGACCCAAACCCTGCTCTGCCAGGAATTTTCCGGCAGATCTCGGTAAGGGCTTGCTGCAGTTCTGTTCCGATCAGCTGTGCCTGATCAGGAAGGCTGGGACCACCAGCCCTGCTGACCCTGGCCCTGCTGGTTCTGGTCGTTCTTGTCCGGGTCGACGCGCGGGTCGACCCGGGTCTCGTCGGCGGACTCGGCCGACTGCGCGGGCTCGGCAGCCGGTGTGGGCTCGGCAGCCGGCTTGTCGTCGGCCTGCCAGGACTGCTCCTGCTGCCAGGCCTGCTGGCCCTGCTGGGCATCCGCCTGCTCGTTGGAAGCCTCAGTGGCGTTGTGCTCCTGCTGGGGCCACTCCTGGCCCGCCTGTGGCTGCTGGCCGTACTCCTGGCCGCTCCACTGCTGCTGACCGGCGTCGGCACCTGCCCACTGCTGCTGCTCCTGCGGCCACTGCTGATCGGCCTGCTGGCCCTGCTCCTGGCCGCTCCACTGCTGCTGGCCTTCGGAGCTCCACGCCTGCGTCGGCTCGGCAGCCGGCTGCTGACCCTCGGCGGGCCAGGCCTGCTCCTGCTGACCGGCGGGCTGCGCCGAGTGCTGGCCAGCGTGCTGCCCGTGCTGGGCCTCGGCCTCGCCTGCGGACCAGCTCTGCTGCTGCTCGCCCTGGTTCCAGCCCTGCTCCTGCGGCCACTGCTGCTGCTGGTCGCCCTGACCCGCTGCGTAACCACCAGCGGCGCCGGCCGCCGCGTAACCGCCGTACTGCTGCTGGCCCTGGTCGAACTGGCCGCCGTACTGGCCCTGCTGGTCCGGCTGCGCATAGCCCTGCTGCTGGCCGTAACCCTGCTGACCGTACGCCTGCTGGCCGCCGAACTGCCCCTGCTGACCCTGCTGCTGGAACTGGCCCGGCTTCGGGACCTTCACCGGCGCGGGCAGCGCCTGGAACGTCTTCAGCGCGTACAGGCCGACACCGCCGTACAGCGCCAGGCCACCGAGCGAGGCGATGAAGCCGACGATCTTCTCGCCCGCCGTGCCGCCGCCGTTGAACTGCGCGAAAGTGGCCACCAGGCCGATCAGCAGGAACAGACCGGTGATGACGAGCGCCGCCAACGTCACGATCCGTGCGTTCGGCGTCCGCTCGCCTTCGTTGACCAGCCAGACCGCGCCCACCAGCGCCGGGATCAGCGCAAGCGTGGTGATGGACGGCGGAACGATGATGCTGTGTACGCCGCCGGACGCGGCCACGAAGCCGATACCGCCGACGAACAACTGGAACAGCGCTGCCACTGCGAGCAGACCGGTGAATGCGAGCAAGATGTACGCGACCGGCTCTCTGAGCTTCTTGGTTGCGTCGGTGACCACGAGGGCTCCTCGGATGTTGGGGGGCCGTACAACTGAGCTGTGCGGATCTGATGACTCACCGCAGCATAGTCGTGCGGTGGGCCGACGCATTGACGACTCGGGCAGACTCTTCCCATGCAAGTTCCCACCAACCTGCCCAAGCGGTACACCGTGCTGGCCGGCGGTATCGGCGGCTCCGCCTTCCTGCGCGGTCTGCTGAAGGCCCGCCCCGACGCCGAGATCACCGTCGTGGGCAACACCGCGGACGACATCACCCTGTTCGGCCTGCGGGTCTGTCCGGACCTCGACACCGTCATGTACACCCTGGGCGGTGGCATCTCGGAGGAGCGCAAGTGGGGCCGTGAGGACGAGACCTGGGTGATCAAGGAGGAGCTCGCCGCGTACGGCGTGGAGCCGACCTGGTTCGGGCTCGGCGACCGGGACGTCGCGACGCACCTGGTGCGTACCCAGATGCTCGACGCCGGCTACAGCCTCACCGCGGTCACCGAGGCGCTCTGTGCCCGCTGGAAGCTCCCGATCCGGCTGCTGCCGATGAGTGACGACCGGGTCGAGACCCATGTGGTCGTGGATGACCCCGAGCAGCCCGGCCGGCGCAAGGCGATCCATTTCCAGGAGTACTGGGTCCGTTATCAGGCCGACCTGCCCGCGCACCAGATCGTTGCCGTCGGCCAGGACAAGGCCAAGCCCGCGCCCGGCGTACTGGAAGCGATCGCGGACTGCGACGTCCTGATCGTCCCGCCGTCGAACCCGGTCGTCTCGGTCGGCACGATCCTCGGCGTCCCGGGGATCCGCGAGGCGGTCCAGAAGACCGCCGCACCGGTCATCGGGCTGTCGCCGATCATCGGCACCGGACCGGTCCGCGGGATGGCCGACAAGGTGCTCGCCACCGTCGGTGTCGCGGCCACGGCGTCCGCGGTCGCGCGGTACTACGGTTCGCGCAACTCCGGCGGCGTCCTGGACGGCTGGCTGATCGACAGCTCGGACGCGATCCAGGCGGATTCGATCGCCGGGGCCGGAATTCACGTCCAGGCAGTGCCGTTGTGGATGACGGACGAGACCACCACCGCCGCGATGGCTGACGCGGCACTGACCCTCGCGGAGGCCGTACGGCGATGAGGAAGCACCTGGAGATCTTCCCGGTGACAGGGCTGCCCGAGGTGGCGGCCGGGGACGACCTGGCCGCGCTGATCGCGGACGGCACCGACCTGCGCGACGGCGACGTCGTCTCGGTGACGTCCAAGATCGTCAGCAAACAAGAGGGCCGGCTGACGTACGGAACGCGCCAGGAGGCGGTCGACGCCGAGCTCGTCCGGGTGGTCGCGCAACGCGGCGAGACCCGGATCGTGCAGACCCGGCACGGGCTCGTGATGGCGGCCGCCGGTACGGACACGTCGAACACCGCGCCCGGCACGGTTCTGTTGCTCCCGATCGACCCGGACGCGTCCGCGCGCGCACTGCGGTCGGCCTTGCGGGAGCGGTACGACGTGAACGTCGGAATCATCATCACCGACACGCTCGGCCGCCCCTGGCGCAACGGACAGACCGACCTCGCGATCGGCGCGGCCGGCGTCCGCGTCGTCGAGGACCTCCGCGGTACGACGGACAGCCACGGGAACGTGCTGGCCGTCACGGAGCCCGCGCTGGCGGACGAGATCGCGGGCGCGAGCGAGCTGGTGAAGGGCAAGGCCGACGGCGTACCGGTCGCCGTACTGCGCGGGCTGGGCGACGCGGTGCTGCCCGTCGGCGAGGACGGGCCTGGTGCGCGGGCGCTGGTGCGGGACGCCGAGTTCGACATGTTCAGTCTCGGTACGCGGGAGGCCGCGCGCGCCGCCGTACTGGATCGGCAGCCGCCGTCCGGGCCGCGGGAGGCCGACCCGGCGCTGTGGTCCGGGGTGCTTGCGGGCATTGACGGCGTTGAGTTGCAGGTTGCTGACAACCTTGTCACGGTAGTCGGTGAGGAACCGGTCACCGTCGGAGTGGTCGCGGAGCGGCTTGCGGTACTGCTGCACGCCGAGAGGTACGGCGTCACGGTGCAGGCCGGGCCGGGCGGTTCGGCGACGGTCACGTTCGGATCCCGGTCGAGGTAGTTTTCTAGGCAACTTCTTAGGGTCACCTCGTACACTGCCTGGGCACGGCGGCGCGGTGGCCGCCCTGATCCGGGAAGACCAACACTGTGGGTAAAGCGTCACAGAAACAGTCGCGCCGTCAGATGATCGAGAAGATGCAGCGCGACCAGGCTGCCTCGGACCGGCGCCGGACGATCTTGATCGTGGTCTGCTCGATCGTGGTCGGGCTGGCGATCATCGCCTACCCGGCGATCAAGCTGATCCAGGACTCCAAGACCAAGAACCAGGCGCTCACCGACTTCGGGGTCGCCTCCTCGGCCGCGTCCTGCGACCCGATCACCAACGACGCTGCCGTCGGCACCCTGGACCACCGCCCCGACGGCGAGCACATCCTGTACTCGGTCTCGCCGCCGTCCTCCGGCCCGCACTACGCGGTCTGGGCGCCGTTCGACAAGAAGTTCTACTCGATGTCGGACCGCCCGCCGGTGGAGAACCTGGTGCACAACCTGGAGCACGGCTACACGATCCTCTGGTACAAGGACACCCTGCCGAAGGACCAGATCGACCAGATCGAGAAGATCGCCAAGTCGAAGCTGCCCGACGTGACGAACGGCCGCTTCATCGCGGCGCCGTACAAGCAGTCCGAGGGCAAGGGCTGGCTCGACGGCAAGAACCTCGCCTTCGCGCACTGGAGCGCCCCGGGCGCCGACCAGAAGTCCTTCGGCCACCGCCAGTTCTGCGGTTCGGTCAGCGGCGACGCCCTCAAGCAGTTCATGGAGAAGTACCCCGCCGCCGACGCCCAAGAACCCAACGGCGGCTGACCTCTCACCCGGTCAGAGGTAGTTGGCGTGGTCGGATTGGACCTGGGCTACCAGGTCCTTGACCCGTTCGCCGTCGGAGAGCGGGCAGACCATCGTGACGTCCTGGGTGTGGACGATGATGTGGCTGCGCAGGCCGACGGCGGCGACCAGGTGGTCGGGGTCGTCGGTGACGATGATGTTGTCGTGCGAGTCGAGCAGGCAGCTCAGCGTGATGCTGTCGGTGCGGTTGCCGTTCGGGTCGGCTTCGTAGGTGTCGGCGAGGGTGGCCCAGGAGCCGACGTCGAGCCAGTGCACCGGCATCGGTACGACGACCACGTCCGCGTCGACCTTGCCCTGTGAGGCCGGCTCCATCACCGCGTAGTCGACGCTGATCTTGCGCAGGTTCGGGTAGATCTCCGCGAGCGTCGCCTCCCGGTCGGGCGTGTCCCAGACCGCGGCGACGTCACGCAGCCGCGCGGCCGACTCGGGCAGCAGCGTGTCGAGGACGTTCAGTACGGTCGAGGCCCGCCACACGAACATGCCGGAGTTCCACCAGAACCGCCCGGTGGCCAGGTACTCCTCGGCGGTCGCGCGGTCCGGCTTCTCGCGGAAGCGGTCCACGACGTACGCGGACGTACCGTCGATTTGCGCTCCGCGTTCGATGTAGCCGAGCCCGGTGTGCGGGTGCGTCGGCTCGATCCCGAACGTCACCAGCGATCGCGGCCGCGCCTCGACCACCTCGAACCCGTGCTCGATCGCGGTCCGGAACTCCTGCTCCGGGCTGATCAGGTGGTCCGAACCGACGAACGCGACCACCGCGTCCGGGTCGTTGCGCGCCACCACGGCCGACGCCAGGCCGACCGCGTTCGCGGTGTCCCGCCGGGCCGGTTCGCCGATGATGTTCTCCCGCGCGAGCTCCGGCAGTTCCGCGCGGACGACGTCGGTGATCGCGCCGACCGTACAGACGTAGATGTTCTCCGGATCGACCAGTCCGAGCAACCGGTTGTACGCCACCCGCAGCAGCGACTGTCCCGCCGCCAGCGGCAGCACCTGCTTGGGCCGGTCGTCTCTCGACATCGGCCACAGCCGCGTCCCGGAACCACCCGCCAAGATCACCACGTTTCGCATGCAGAGACCCTACCGGTCGGGCGGTTGCGGGATCCGCAGGTGTTTGAGGTCCGGCGGGACCGGGGTGTCCGACGGCTGCCAGAACAGTTCGGACTCGCCGTCGAGGGCGGTCGCGGGTGCGTCGGTGAGGCGGAAGCGGTCGCGCAGCCGGCCGTAGAAGTCGGGCTGCCGCAACCGTACGAGCCGCAAACGCTGAGGTGATCCGTACACCCCGATCCAGTCCCCCGGGTCCAGTACGCCGCGCAACTGCCCGTCGATACTCACCGCGGCCTGCCCCGAATGCTGCAGTACGCGCAGCGCGATCGGCTCGTCCGGTGCCGCGACAACCGTTCGGTTGAAGGTCATGTGCGGTGCGACCGGAGTGAACACGATCGCTTCGGTGGTCGGCGACAGGATCGGCCCGCCGGCCGCGAAGCTGTACGCGGTCGACCCGGTCGGTGTCGCGACGATCACCGCATCGGCCGAGTACGAGGCGAGCAACCGCCCGGACAGGTACACGCCCAGCGCCACCTGGTGATCGCGCGCGAGCTTCTCGACCACGACGTCGTTCAGCGCGGTCACGTCGAGGGCCATCCCCCAGCCGTCGCCCTCGGCCATCTCGTGCCGCACGGGCGGCGGAGGCAGCGCGGGTCCATGCCCGTACCGCAGCAGAGACTCGATGCCCTGCGGGATCTCCAGCGGCCGTGAGGCGCGCATGGTGAGGGTCATCCGTTCCTCGTACGTCGCTCCGCCGTGGTGGACCGCTTCGAGCGCGGCCTCGACGTCCTTGCACGCGACCTCGGTGAGGAACCCGACCTTGCCCAGATCGACCCCGAGGACGGCGGCGTTGTTCTTCGCCGCGATCCGCGCGCCGCGCAGGAACGTACCGTCACCGCCGAGCGTGACGACCAGGTCCGGATCGCCGGCGTGATGCAGCTCGTCGGTCCCGGTCCGCCGCTCCTGATGGTCCTTCCAGACATCGATGTCCGTACTCCCGATGCCGTGCGCGGCCGCCCACCGCCGCACGGTCCCGGCAGTCTCCACCGCCACCGGCCGCCCCTGATGAACGACAAGCCCAATCCGACTGATCGGCACGTCACTCCTCCTCCGCTAGCCCCGCCCAACCGTAACCGCCCGGGCCTACCCCGGCTGGGGTCAGGTGCTGGGGGTTGCGCCTTTGACGATCGGGTCGGTTTCGTCGTCGAACTCGCCGATGACCTCTTCGAGGAGGTCCTCGAGGGCTACTACTCCGATCGCCTGGGCGCCGCCGCAGACGACTGCTAGTTGGGAGCGTCGGTCGCGCATGGTGCGGATCGCCTTCGCGACCGGGGTGTTGTCGCCTAGCTCGAGGGCTTCCATCATCAGGTCGGACGCGCGGCTGGTGGTGTCGCCGGCCGTGGTCGCGCGGGCCGCGTCGCGAACGTGCACGATGCCGCAGATCCCTGTGGATCCATCAGGTTCGGTCCGAACGACGGCGAGGCGGGAGTGACCTTCGCGGCGGCTCATCAGCTCGACCTCACGCGCCGACGCGGACGCCGCGACCGTGGACAGCTGCGCGATCGGGGTCATCACCTGACCGACCGTGGTGTTCTGCAGGGCGAGCATCGCGGTGAGCAGCTCGTGTTCGGGCTCCTCGAGCGTGCCGTGCTCGCGGGACGACTCGATCAGCAGCCGCAGCTCGTCCGGTCCGTGCGCGTTCGCGATCTCGTTCTGCGGGGTCACGCCGACGAGCCGGACGCACAGGTTCGCGATCCAGTTGAGGACGCTCAGCAGCGGCCGGAAGACGTACGTGAACCCGCGGAACGGCAGTGCGAGCACCAGCGCCGACCGCTCCGGGTTGCTGATCGCCCAGGACTTCGGCGCCATCTCGCCGAGCAGTACGTGCAGCAGGCCGATGCCGCCGACCGCGATGATCAGCGCGATCACGTGCCCAACGCCCTCCGGTACGTGGATCAGCTCGAACAACGGATGCAGCAGGTGCGCGACCGCCGGCTCACTCAGCGACCCGAGCCCCAGCGTGCACAACGTGATCCCGAGCTGCGCGCCCGCGAGCATCAACGACAGCTCGCTGACGCCGGCGATCGCGGCCCGCGCGGAACGGCTGCCGGACGCGGCCGCCTCCTCGAGCCGGTGCCGCTTCGACGCCACCAGTGCGAACTCGGCCGCGACGAAGAACCCGTTCAGCGCGAGCAGGACGGCGGAGATGATCAACGCCCACGTCGTACTCACGCGACCCGCTCCATGACCACGATGCCCGGCACCCGGCGCTCGATCGTCTGCACCGTCAACCGTACGTACTCCGCCGGGATCGGCTTGCCGTCGTGGTCGATCCGCTGCGGCAGGTCCACGACCAGCGTGTCACCGATCGCCGGGATCCGGCCGAGCCGCGCCATCACCAGCCCGGACACGGTCTCGTAGTCGTCGCTCTCCGGCAGCCGTACGCCGGTGGCCTCCTCAACCACGTCGAGGCGCGAGCGGGCCGGCACCACCCACGAACCGTCACCGCCCTGCACCAACCCGGTCTCCGGCAGGTCGTCCTCGTCGCGGATCTCACCGACCAGCTCCTCGGCGATGTCCTCGAGCGACACGATGCCCGCGAACCCGCCGTACTCGTCGACGACGATCGCGAGCTGCCGCCGCGCCACCCGCAGCCGTTCGAGTACGCCGGGCAGCGGCAGCGTCGTCGGTACGGCAACCGGTGGCGACGCCAGCGATCCGGCCGCGATCGTCGCGCGATCCGCCGGCTCGAGCTCGACCACGTCGCCGATCGCGACCACGCCGATCACCTCGTCGACCGATTCGCCGATCACCGGGAACCTGCTGTGACCGGTGTCCTGGAGCTCGACCACGCGGGTCAGCGGCTCGTCGCGGTGCATGGTGACGACATCGACCCGCGGGACCATCGCCTCGCCCGCGGTCCGGCCGCGGAAGTCCAGGCCGCGGTCGAGCAGCCGCATCGTGTCCTCGTCGAGCAGGCCCTGCTCGTATGAGGTCTCGATGATCCGGTCGAGCTCCTGCGGCGTCGCGCCCTGCGGCAGCTCCTCGACCGGTTCGATCCCGACCCGGCGCAGGATCCGGTTCGAGGCCGAGTCGAACAGGTGGATCAGCGGGCCGGCGAGGGTCAGGTACATCAGGGTCGACCGGGACAGCCGCAGGGCGATCGCCTCCGCCCGCGCGATCGCCAGGTTCTTCGGGGCCAGCTCGCCGAGCACCATCTGAATAATTGTTGCCAGCAGCAACGCGAGGATCACCGAAACGGACAGGCTCACGCTCTGTGGTACACCGGCTGCGCCGAGCAGGTGCTCCAGGCCCTCGCCGAGGTACGGCTCGGCGAAGTACCCGGCGAGCAGCGCGGTGATCGTGATGCCGACCTGTGCGCCGGACAGCACGAACGAGAGCCGTGCGGTGACCTTGAGCGCCCGGGCGGCCGCCGCGTCACCGTCCGCGGCCAGCGTCTTCAGGCGGCTCCGGTCGACGGCGACGTACGCGAACTCCTGGGAGACGAAGTAGCCGGTGGCAACGGTCAGCACCAGGATGAGGCCCAGGCCGGCCAGGATCAACATAACAAGACCTTAAGAGAACTCCAGCGGCTGCAGCACCCCGGGGTCGGTCACTTCCAGGCGACCACCTGGCCGTCCCGGACAAGTTCGCCGTACTGGCCGGGGTCGACCTGGTCGGACAGGATCAGGTCCACGATCGGCTGGACCGCTTCGGCCGGCGACTTGGCCTGGCTGAAGTCGTCGAACCACGGACGGGACGCACGCGTGTCGACAAGCCCCGGGCAGACGGACGCGACCAGCGTCCCGGCCGCCAGATCCGCCGCCCGCCGCTCTTCGGCCACCGCACGAACCGCGGCAACCTGAGCGACCTTCGACGGCAGGTTGATCCACCCCGGCCAGCCCTGCGCCGCCGCCGTACCGTCATGAACCGCGGTACGCCACTGTTCGACAACCTTCTCGACGTCGTCGAGCGAGGCTCCGTCGAACCGTCCCCACAAGTGCTCCGGCAACTGCGCCAGCGTCCCCAGCGAACTGGCCACCACGATCAGCCGTCCACCCGGCCGCAGGATCGGCCCGAACGCCCGCAACATGAACTGCGCGCCGAGATTCGCGACGTCGGCAAACTCGTCGACCTGCTCAACCGCCGCCTGTCCCGGCTCCAACGGCCCCACCGCGTTGGAGACCACAATGTCCACCGCACCAAGTTCTTCGGCCAGCCTCCGCACAGCCTCTCCGTCACTCACATCAAGAACCCGCCCCTCGACACGGGCGCGGCCGTTGAGCTTGGCGACTGCGGCGGCAACGCGGTCCGGGTTCCTGCCGGTCAGGAGTACGAGGTCTTCCGGGTTCATGCGGTTGGCGAGTTCCTCGACGAGGGCATAGCCGATGCCCTGGTTGGCGCCGGTGACGAGTGCGATGCGTTGTTCGGTCATGCCGCCAACGTAGGTCCGCTCGAGGTATGACTCCAACGAAAGTTCAGCACACGTGGTATGCGTAGATGTCATGGACTTCACTGACGTCTCCCCAGCCGCGTTGCGGGTGTTCCGAGAGGTGGCCGAGCGCGGCACGTTCACCGCCGCCGCGGTCGCGCTCGGGTACACCCAGTCGGCGGTCTCCCGTCAGATCGCCACCCTCGAACGCGCGGCCGGCAGCCGCTTGCTGGAGCGCCGCCGCGAAGGCGTCGCGCTGACCGCCGCAGGACAAGTCGTCCTGCGCAACGCCGCCGGCATCCTGGACCAACTCGACGCGACCGCCCGCGAGCTCGCCGGGCTCCCGGCGGCCGGAGGCACCGTACGACTCGGATGGTTCCCCAGCGCCGGCGCCGTCTTGTTGCCGCGGGCAATCAGCTCGGTACGTCGTACGCATCCGGCCGTGACCGTGACAACGCGGGAGGGCTCGACGCCCGCACTGGTCCGCGCGCTCCGCGCCGGGACGATCGACCTCGCCGTCATCGCGTCGGCGCCACCCTTCCGGCCACCGGACGCGGAGTCGCCGGCCTTGAAGCTGGAGACGCTCGCCGAGCGGAGCCTGCGATTGGCGGTCCCGGCCGGCCACCCGCTGGCGGCGTACGACTCGGTGGACGTGGCAGACCTCCGCGGACAGCGATGGATCGCCGGCCCGGCGTCGAACAGCGAACTCTGGATGGGCGTCTGGCCCGGGCTCGACGGACGGCCGGTGATCGCGCACACGGTCCGGGACTGGCTCGCCAAGCTCCAGCTCGTCGCGGCCGGCGCGGGCCTCACCACGATCTCCGCGTCGCTGGCGTCGGCGGTACCACCCGGCGTCCGGGTCGTCACAGTCCGCGGCGGGCCACAGGAGCTGCGGCGGATCATTCTCGCCCGGTTGCCCGGACGCCTGCCCGAACCGGCAGCGCTACTGGCCGCCGCCCTGCGTGCCGCCGCCCTGGAGGCCGGCTGACCCGTCCACCGGCGCCTGGGGCTGGGCCTGAGCTTGTGGCTGGGCCTGAGGTTGGGACTGGGCCTGCGGTTGGGGCTGGGCCTGGGTGACCTGGGCCGGTGTCTCGTCGTCGTCGGAGTGCCGGGCCTTCTCGAACTCCTTCATCGCCTTAGCCGCGTTCCGGGTCAGCTCGGGCAGCTTCTTCGCGCCGAACAGCAGGACGACGATGATCAGGATGACGATCCATTCGCCGCCTTCGGGCAGCGCGAGCAGTGGCACCATGACGAGTCCTTCTTTCCACTCAATCCCCGTCCAACGTACGCCGCGCCACGAACCGTAGGCTGGGCCATATGTCACGAGTCCTGCCCGAGCTGTTCGCCACCGCGGTCCGCCGGGACGGCGCCCGCCCGTTCCTCACCTACTACGACGACACGTCCGGCGAGCGGATCGAGCTCAGCGCGGCGACCACCGCGAACTGGGTGGCGAAGACGGCGAACCTGCTCGTCGACGAGTACGACGCCGAGGCCGGCGACACCGTCGCGATCGGCCTGCCGCCGCACTGGCTCGGCGTGGTCTGGGCGCTGTCCACCTGGTCGGCCGGCGCCGCGCTGACCAGCGGGACCGGGACGATCGCGATCACCGGCCCGGACTTCGCGATCCGCGGCGAGCGCGAGACGGTCGCGTCCGCACTGCTCCCGCTCGGCGGCCGCTTCCGTGAACCGTTGCCCGACGGCGTCCACGACTACGGCGCCGAGGTCTACAACCACCCCGACGTGTTCACCGCGTTCGACGCCCTGACGGCCGCGTCCCCCGCGTACGACGACCTCACCCACGAGGACCTGATCAGTACGGCGGAACCCGTCGCCGAGCGGATCCTGGTCACCCGGACGCTGACGGATCGCGCCGGGCTGAGCCTGCTCGTCGGCGTGATCTCCGGAGGTGGTTCGATCGTGCTGTGCCGCAACCTGGACGCCGCGAAGCTGGAGCGCCGGGTCGCGGACGAGAAGGTCGACAGGGTCGACAACGTACTGGAGGGGTAGCGTGCAGCGGTTCGAGGGCAAGGTCGCGCTGGTGACGGCGGCGGCGCAGGGTATCGGGGCGGCGGTCGCACGGCGACTGGCGGACGAGGGCGCGTCGGTGGTGGTGACCGACCTCCAGCAGGACAAGGCGGGTGAGGTCGCGGCCGCGATCGGTGAGCAGGCGTTGCCGCTGCGGGTCGACGTGACGAACCGGGACGACGTGGACGCGGCAGTCGCCGCCGCGGTGGAGCGGTTCGGCCGGCTGGACGTCGTGGTGAACAACGCCGGCGGCTGCATCGTCCGGTCGGCACCGGAGGACGCCACCGCGGAGGAGTTCCACGCCCAACTGGACCTGACGCTCGTCGGCGCCTCGCGCTGCATCCAGGCGGCTCTCCCACAGTTGGTCAAGAACCGCGGCAACGTGGTGACGATCAGCTCGGTGAACGGGATCGCCGCCTTCGGCAACATCGAGTACGCCGCCGCAAAAGCGGGCCAGATCGCGCTGACCGTGAACTACGCGGCCCGGTACGGCGACCTCGGTGTCCGGTTCAATGTCGTTGCCCCCGGCACCATCCGGACCCCGAACTGGGACAGCCAGCCGGACACGCTGGAGCAGTTCGCGAAGATGTACCCGCTCGGCCGCGTCGGTGAACCGGAAGACATCGCCGCCGCCGTCGCGTTCCTGGCCTCCGACGACGCCTCCTGGATCACCGGCCACACCCTCCCCGTCGAAGGCGGCGTCCTCACCGGCCCCGGCAGCATCAACCTGACAACGTCCGGCGCCTACAAGAAGGCCTACTAGACCTTCGGCCAGGCTTCCCACGCGGTCGCGAACATCTGGTCGACCGTGTGGGTGTTGGCCCAGCCCAGGTCGAGGGCGGCCAGTTGGCCGTCGGCCACCACTCGGGACGGATCGCCGGGACGGCGGGGGCCTTCGGTGGGGGTGAAGTCGATGCCGGTGACGCGGCGGGCGGCGTCCATGATTTCGCGCACCGACGTACCGGTGCCGCTGCCCAGGTTGTAGACGCGCTCCAGCGACTTACCGGACTCGAGTGCGCGGGCGGCGGCGACGTGCGCACGTGCCAGGTCGGCCACGTGGACGTAGTCCTTCACCGACGTGCCGTCGGGAGTCGGGTGGTCGGTGCCGTAGATCTGCGGCGTCTTTCCCTGCGTCAGCAGGTTGCAGACGATCGGGAACAGGTTGTACGGGCTGGCGTCGTACACGGTCGGATCGCCCGAGCCGACAACGTTGAAGTACCGCAGTGAGGTGTGATTGAGATCGGAGGCGGCCGCCTGGTCGCGCAGCAGCCACTCACCGATCAGCTTCGACTCGCCGTACGGCGACTGCGGGTCCGGCGCCGTGTCCTCCGTGACGACCTCGTCGCGAGGCGTCCCGTACACGCCGGCGCTCGACGAGAACACGATGTTCCGCACCGACTGCTCCGCCATCGCCTCGAGCAGCGACACCATCGCGGTCACGTTCTGCGTGTACGTGTGCAGCGGCCGCTCCACCGACACCCCGGCGTACTTGAACCCGGCCAGATGCACCACCCCGTCGACCCCGTCGAGCGCCGAGCGCACTGCCGCGCCGTCCAGCAGGTTCGCCCGTACGAACGGCACGCCGTCCGGGACGAACTCGGCCTTCCCGCTCGACAGGTCGTCGATCACGACCACGTCGATCCCGTCGTTGCGGAACGCCCGCACCACATGCGCTCCGATGTACCCAGCACCACCAGTCACGAGCCACGTCATGTCCCAGATCCTGCCACCCGGCGCCCGCCAGGACCCACAGAACGGGCCGAACCCGTACCAAATCAGGAGACGGTTGCCAGCCAGAAGTACGTCAGGTCGGTCCACTCGACGGCACCCGGCGCCACGTCGGCGGTGAACTGCTCGCGGGTCGGGAAGTTCTTCAGCACCTCGAACGTCCGCCCGTCGGACAGTTGCCGCGTCTGGTACGTGTCGCCGTGCGCACTGGTCCGCGTGATCGGATGGTTGCTGCCCTCCACGTACCGGTTGTCCGCAAAGATCACCAGCCCACCCGGCTCGACCCGGTCGCGCAGCCCCTGGGCGAACCGGCGTACGTCGGTCCGCGGCACGTGCGACCAGAAGAACCCGGCGAAGATCGCGTCGAACCGCCCCCCGACCGCCCCGAGGTCGTACGCGTCCGCAGTCTGAAATCGAACGTCGGCCTGGTACGACCTGGTCCGCGCGACGGCCAACGGCTCCTCGCTGAAGTCCGTCGCCACCACCGACTCTGCCGTGGCCGCGAGCGCCGTCGTCCAATAACCGGTGCCTGCGGCAACTTCCAGCACCGTGCGCCCCGCGATCAGAGGCGGCAGGAGGGACCGCAGCCGGGCCAGGTCCTCTTGCCGTTCCGGCTTGTCGTAGACCGCGTCGTACTCCTCGGCACGCTCGCGGTAGTACTCGGTCAGGTCATTCACTTGGTCGCGGCTCTGAGTTTGGGCGTGAGGATGAACGCCCCGACGTACAGGAGCGCAGCGATGATCAGCAGGCCGTGGTAGCCGATGATCAGCGCGGCGTACTCCAGGCAGCCGCCGAGCATCGCGCCGAGCAGGTTGGCGCCGAACGACGCCGTACCGTCCTCGGTGTCGGTGAACCGTTTCGCGAAGATCACGTTCGCGGCGAAGATCGGCGTGAACGCGATCAGTACGGCGACGACCGCCCGCAACCCGACCGGCATCCCGAGCAGCCAGCTGTCCGGGAAGATCCACGACAGCGCGAGCCCGCCGAACAGCACCGCGAACATCACCTTGATCGGTGGTGTCTTGAACCGTCTGGTCACTTCGACCGCGGCCAGCACCGCCACCAGTACGCCGGCGAACACGATCGCGTTCACCACCCAGGTCGTACCGAACAGCAACGCGAAGCCGGTGATGCTCTTGGTCTCGAGCAGCATGAAGCCCGCGCCGAGCAGGAACAGGTCCGCGTACGGACGCATCCGCCGGTACGACGAGCCGCCGCCGGCGATGCCCACGCCGATCAGGCCGGCGACCAGGATCAGCCCGAGGGTGACCAGGTACAGCGACGGGATCCGGTCGGTGAACAGGTACAGGAACGGGCGGTTGTCGGTCGCGGGCGGCGGCGTGATCTCGCTCGCCCCGGCCCACTCGGCCGCACAGTTCTGGTCCTGCTCGGTGAGGCCGACCGTGACGACCGCCTGCTGCAGGCCGTCGCCGACCTTGTCCACGCACGGCTTGTGCCCGAAGGCCTCCTGCGCCGTCGACGCCAGCCGGTCGATCAGCCAGGTCTCGCGGTAGTAGTTGTACATCGCGAACGCGCCACCCGGATTCAGGTGGTCCCGCGCGGACTCGAACGCCTGCTTGGTGAACAGGTAGCTCTCCAGCCGCAGCGAGCTCGCCCCGTTGACCAGGGTCAGCGAGTCCGGCAGCGCGAGCAGGATCATGTCGTACTTGGTCTTCGTCCGGGACAGGAACGCCCGCCCGTCGTCGATGTGCGACGTCACCCGCGGGTCCTGGTACGGGTGGTCCGGGTGCAGTTGCTTGCCGAGGTCCCGGATCCGCGGGTCGATCTCGACCGCGTCCACGTGCGTCGCGCCCTTCTTCAGCGCGATCGCGACGTCGGAGCCAGAACCGGCGCCGATGATCAGTACGTTCTTCGGCGTCTTGCCGGTGGCGGCGCGCTCGTACGGCAGCCCGTACTGCGGCTCCCACTGCAGCCGCGCGTCCGCGGGAATCGCCTGCTGGTGCGGTACGCCGTTCACGGTGATCGTGAGCAGCGGGACGCCCTCGAACGTGTACTGCTTGGTCTGCACCTTGTAGTACGGCGACCAACTGTTGTCGGCCTTCGTCGACTCGTGGAACAGCACGCCGAGCATCACGATCAGCGGGGTGAGCACCATCGCCGCACTCAGCGCGGTGGCGACCACGCGCTTGCCCGGCGCGGTCGCGGTCCGCGGGATCATCAGCACCCCGAACATCACCGCGACGATCAGGCCCCACCAGATCGGCGGCGCACCGAGGAACGACAGCGCGGTGAACGTGACGATGCCGATCAGGCTTCCGACCAGGTCGAACCGGTACGCCGTCAGGCGCGGGAGGTGCGCGAAGCATCGCCCGACCAGCTCGGCCGGACCGGCCAGCACCACGGCGACCGCGACGAAGATGATCGGCAGGATCACCCAGACCGGCGGCCCGGTGGTGTTCAGGCTGGTGAAGTAGATGACGCTCGACGACGTGCCGCGGTTGACCGTGACCGGCTTCCACGCGATCACCAGGACGAGCAGGCCGAGCATGATCGGCGAGTAGTACGGCAGCCGCTTCGCGCGGCCGGAGCGCAGCACGCCGATCCCGATCCCGAGGAACGAGCCGAGGAGTACGAAGTTCGAGAAGTAGCTGAGATGCACGACGTTCGAGCCGGTCCAGCGGATCAGCGCGAGTTCGACGAACAGCATCAGCGCACTGGACGCGACGAGCCGCGTCCGTACTCCGAACGGGCTCGGCCAACTGGTCGTGGGGACGCGGTCAGTAGCGGAGTCGACTGCCATGCGGGGGGACGTTACCTGATAACCAAGTGGTCTGCGTCACCCCGCAGGCCATCGTTACCTCGTGTTAGAGCAAGGTCAGTGGTGACGGGCCGGTTTCGGAAGTTCGCAGCCGGACTTGTTGAGGTCGATCGCCCGGTCCGTGGTCAGGCAGGTGTAGAGCCACCAGGTCTGCTCGCCGTACGCCGCGCCCTGGTCGACCGTCACGTTGCCGTCGGCGTCCACCTCGCACGGGTTGTTGACGGTGCAGCGCTCGCCGTCCTCGTTGCCGGTGTTGTTGATGCCGATCATCTCGCCGCTGGAGGTGCTGACCACGGGCGATCCCGACGTGCCGCCGATCGTCTCGCAGCCGGGCTGCTGGTACTTGATCGAGTTCTGCCAGGTCCAGTCACCCTCGCGCAGTTCCGGGATAGTGGCCTGCACCGAGCAGGTGTAGATCCGCTCCCAGTAACCGGACACGACCGCCATCCCGGTGCCGTTGTCCGGGGCCTGCTTGGCGAGCGTCAGCGGGGTGACGTTCAGCCGGTCCTTGATCGACGCGTACGTCTCGTTCACCTCGTACACGATCAGGTCGGTCTTGGTCATGGTGCCGAACAGGATCTTGTCGGCGCGGACGGTGCCGGCCCGGCTCGCGTCCGGGTTCAGCAGCGTGATCGACCGGGTCGACGCCTTGTTCACCAGGACCTGGCCGGGCTGCAGGAACCCGCCCTCGTAGCAGTGGCCGTTGGTGAGTACGAGGGCCTTGTCGGTGTCGACGGACTCGGCGTACCGGACGAGGGACGCGGAGCAGTTGCTGAGCGCGGCGATCCCGGTGAAGTCGGCACCCGGCGCGGCCGCTTGTGCCGCTTGTGCCGCCTGAGCCGCTGAGGCGCCGAGGAGGGTGGTGGTCGCGACCGCGGTGGCGGCCAGGAGCGTACGGAAGAGTTTCATGGGGGCGGTTTCCTCACTGGTTGTACTTGGAGGACTTCGTAACGCATCCACCAGCCTCTCTCCATCACAGTTGCGTGAAACCGGCTGTCCACAGGGTCGACGCAGGGGTTTTCCTGCGCTCCGTGTCGAGACTGCTACTCTTCGTCTCCGGATCCGCCCGGTCTCGAACCATCGGCACCACCGGCACGTCGTACCAGGTGATGACAAACGACAAGGTACGGTCGGAAACAGACCTGGACGGAGAACGGAAGGAAGACATGCCGCAGGAGAAACCCGACCTGCGCACTCTCCGCGAGCCGGTCCGGTTCAAGCGAGCGCTGACGCTGCTGCTGATGACGCTGGTCCTGCCGGGATCCGCGCAGATCGTCGCAGGCAGCCGGAAGGCCGGACGCTGGGCCTGGCGAGTGGTCGCCGGCCTGGTCGCGATCGTCATCTTCCTGATCCTGCTCGGCCTGGTCTGGCGCTCCGGGACGATCAACTTCCTGGCCCGGCCGGGGACGCTGCGGCTCGTACAGGTCCTGCTGATCGTGCTCGCGGTCGGCTGGGCGGCGCTGTTCGTGGACGCGTACCGGCTCGGTCAGCCGCTGATGCTGGAGCGCAACCACCGGCTGACGACGAGCATCCTCGACGGCGTGATGATCTTCGTGGTCGTCTTCGCGCTGATCTACGCCAGCGTGATCGTGAACACCCAGCGCGACTTCGTCGCCAGCGTGTTCGGCAGCGGGCAGAAGTCGAAGGCCGAGAAGGGCCGCTACAACGTACTGCTGATGGGCGGCGACTCCGGTGCGGACCGGATCGGCACCCGGCCGGACAGCGTGACCGTCGCGAGCGTCGACGCGGACACCGGCCGGACCGTCCTGATCGGCCTCCCGCGGAACCTGGCCAAGGTCCCGTTCCCCGCCGGTACGGCGATGGCGAAGCAGTTCCCGGACGGCTTCAAGTGGAACAAGTGCGCCGCCGAGTGCCTGCTGAACGCGGTCTACACCTACGCCGCCAACCACAAGAACCTGTTCCCCGGCGACCCGAACCCCGGTGAGACCGCGACCATGCAGGCCGTCTCGGAGGTCACCGGGCTGAAGCTCAACTACTACGTGCTGATCGACCTGGCCGGCTTCCGCGACCTGCTGAACGCGGTCGGCGGGATCACGCTCGACATCGGCAAGCGGGTGCCGATCGGCGGCGGCAGCTCCCCGATCAAGGGTTACATCGAGGCCGGCAAGAACCAGCACCTGGACGGGTACCACGCGCTCTGGTTCGCCCGCTCCCGCGCCGAGTCGTCGGACTACGAGCGGATGGCGCGGCAGAAGTGCGTGATGTCCGCGATGCTGAACCAGCTGTCGCCGTCGACGGTCCTGACCAAGTTCCAGGGAATCGCCTCGGCCAGTAAAGAGGTGGTCAAGACGAGCATCCCGGCCGGTGAACTCGGTACCTTCACGGACCTCGCGCTGGACGCGAAGAAGCTGCCGGTGTCAAGCTTCTCCGCGGTCCCGCCGTTGATCCACACCGGCGACCCGGACTTCGCGCTGATCAAGACCAAGGTCGCGGAGGCGATCGCGAAGTCCGAATCGCTGGACAAGGGCGGCTCAGGAGGAGACGGTAAGACCTCGACCACTCCGAGTAGCACGAGCAAACCGAGTAGCAGCAGTACGAAGAGCAGTAACACTGGCAGCAACAGTACGAAGAAGCCGAGCAAGAAGCCGACCAGCTCCCCGACCACACCCGCCACCGGCGTCGACGACGTCGCATCGATCTGTAAGGCCTGACCTGATATGCCGCTGTCCCACTGGCCACCCGTGTCCGTCGTGATGCCCGTGCTGAACGAGGAACGCCACCTCGAGGAGGCGGTCGGCCGCGTTCTCGACCAGGACTATCCGGGCGTACTGGAGGTCGTGCTGGCGATCGGTCCGAGCAAGGACCGGACCGAGGAGATCGCGGACAAGCTGGCCGAGAAGGACCACCGGATCACCATCGTCCCGAACCCGACCGGCAAGACCCCGGCCGCGCTGAACGTCGGGATCGCGCACGCCAAGCACGACATCCTGGTCCGGGTGGACGGTCACGGCGCGCTCACCGACGGGTACATCACCCGCGCGGTCGAGGTGCTGGACGAGAGCGGCGCGGACAACGTCGGCGGCGTGATGGCGGCCGAGGGCCGGACCCCGACGGAGATGGCGGTCGCGTGTGCGTACCGCTCGCGGCTGGGTCTGGGTGCCTCCACGTTCCACCAGGGCGGCAAGGCCGGTCCGGCCGACACCGTGTACCTCGGCGTGTTCCGGCGGGCCGCGCTGGAGCGGGTCGGCGGGTTCGACGAGACCATGCACCGCGCCCAGGACTGGGAGCTGAACTACCGGATCCGCAAGACCGGCGGGCTGATCTGGTTCACCCCGGACCTCTCCGTCACGTACCGGCCCCGCTCGTCGCTGTCCGCGGTGGCCAAGCAGTTCTTCCACACCGGCCAGTGGCGCCGCGAGGTGATCCGCCGGCACCCCGAGACCGCCAGCAAGCGGTACCTGGCGCCCCCGGTCGCCGTGATCGGCCTCGCCGTCGGCACCATCCTCGGCATCATCGGCCTCGCCACCGGCATCAGCTGGCTCGACCTGGGCTTCATCGCACCCCTCGGCTACGCCCTGCTCCTGATCTTCGGCTCCGCCATGGAAGGCCGCTACCTCCCCTGGAAAGCCCTGGCCTGGATGCCCCTCGTCTGCGCCACCATGCACGTCTCCTGGGGCCTAGGCTTCCTAATAGGCCTCCGAGAACACCCCAAGGCGGTCTAACACCCCCCTCCCCGCCTCCGCCCCCTCCCCGCCCTCGTCCCTCCCCGCCCTCGTCCCTCCCCAGCCCCCCTCGGCCCCGCGCCCCTCGCCCCGCCCCCTCCAAGACGAGCGGATATCCACTCGTCTTGGGGGTTCTCCACTGGTACGCGAGCGAAGACCCCCTGCTACGGATGGATATCCACCCTTAGCGGACTCCCGCGCCATCCCGGGGACGGCGGGCGGGCGCCGCGGCAGGCGGGCGCGGCGGGGTCAGGCTCGGCGGCGGGGTCAGGCTCGGCGGCGGTGGTGGTGCAGGGTGTTGAGGATGCTCGCGGCGAGTTCCGCGGGGTGGTTGAAGTCGGACCAGTCGGTACGGATCACCGTGCGGCCGATGGCGCGGAGGCGGTCCTCACGCCGCTTCTCGCGGATCAGGACCTCGGGCGATCCACCGCCGTACTTCACAGCACCGTCGAACTCGACCACCGACTCGTACTCGTCGAAGTCGAAGTCGACCCGGCCGATCAGCCCGAACCGATCGTAGAACTCGGTCTGCAGCCGAGGTCGCGGCAGTCCGTGCTGGTACATCAGTACCCGCAGCCGCGACTCACCGACCGACTCGGAAAGCCCGTCTCCGAACCGCAGCGCCGCCCGAGCCGTAGCGGATCCGGGCCAGAACGCCATCACGGACCGCAGCCGCCGTACCTCGTTCTCCCCGAGCTGCCCCGCGCGCAGCGCAGCGTCGATACCGACCACCGCGACCTCGAACGGCGCAGCGCACGCGGATTCGAGGGTCGCCCGCGCAACGCTGGTCACGAGCCGCCCGTTGACGACGGTCAGGTCGGCGTCGGTCAGCGCTCCGAGATGATGTTGTACTCCGGCGACGACACCACCGGATCGCCCGTCCACACGGGTGACGTGTACGCGGCGGAGGTCGAGGCCCCAGATCGGCAGGCCGTGCAGGGCCATCGCCGATTGATGGCTGACGGCGACGGAGCCCGGGCGCATCGCGTTCACCACGGCGTGCACCTGCCGGAGGTGCGTCAGCCGGACGCGGTCCCAGGCCGGTAACGCCGTCAGGTCGAGCGCCTCGGCGTACTGACCGCGCCGGACTTGTTCCCAGCTGCCGGCGCGTAGAAGGCGCGCGATCTGATCGTGGGTGCAGCCACTGGCAAGAGCCTGGGCCCGACTGAAGACCCCACCCTGCCCCTGCGCGATCACCCTCAGTCGTCCATTCACCTCCCAAGCATCCACGAACCCCGCACCGCCCGGGCCCCTGATCCACACATCTGTGGACAACCCCCGCACGAGTGGATATCCACCCACCTGGAGGGTCCTTCGCTCCAATACCGGTGGAGAACCCTCAACGCCGGCGGATATCCACTGGTGTGGGGTTTAGCCGGGGCGGGAGGCGGCTAGCCGGGGCGGCGGGGCCAGCTCGGGTGGGGTGGGGGCAGCTGGGGCGCGTGGGGCCAGCCGGGGCGGGTCGGGCCAGCCGGCGCGGGTCGGGCCAGCCGGCGCGGGTCGGGCCAGCCGGCGCGGGTAGGGCCAGCCGGCGCGGGTAGGGCCAGCCGGGGCGGGTGGGGCTAGCTGGGGCGGGTGGATTTTATGTAGGCGGCTATTACTTCTTCTACGGGGCCGTCTTGTTTTAGTTCGCCGGCGTCGAGCCAGAGGGCTCGGTTGCAGGTTTCCTGGACTACGTCGAGGCTGTGGCTGACCAGGAAGACGGTGCCGGCCTGGTCGCGGAGTTCTTTGATCTTGCGTTCGGAGCGGACTCGGAACTCTGCGTCGCCGGTGGCGAGGGCTTCGTCGACGAGCAGGATGTCGTGCGTCTTGGCCGAGGCGATCGCGAACTTCAGACGGGCCGCCATGCCGGAGGAGTACGTCGACATCGGCAGGTCGATGAAGTCGCCGATCCCGGAGAACTCCACGATCTCGTCGTACCGGCGCTGGATCTCGGCCGTCGACATGCCCATCGCGAGACAGCCGAGGACCACGTTCCGGTCGCCGGTGAGGTCGTTCATCATCGCGGCGTTGACGCCGAGCAGCGACGGGCGGCCGCCGGTGTACACGGCTCCGGCCGCGGGCGGGAGCAGGCCGGCGATCGCGCGCAGCATCGTCGACTTGCCCGAGCCGTTGCGGCCGATGACGCCGATCGCGTCGCCCTTGTACGCCGTGAAGCTGACGCTCTTGACCGCGTGCACCTCGCGGATCGTCGGCCGGTCCTGGCGGTTCAGGATCCGCCGGAACGCGGTCGCCGCGGTGCCCTTCCCGCCCTGGCCCGCGATCACCTTGTAGATGATGTCCAGGCGGTCGGCGATCACCGTCGGCTCCACTCCCACGTCAGCCCCGCCCATATCGGTCCTCCGCCCGCCAGAAGTACCAGAACCCGGCGCCGAGCATCACGAACGACCAGACGATCGCGATCGCCCAGGCGTGCGGCAGCTCGTTCGCCTTGTGCTCGGACAGCAGTGACCGGCGGATGATGTCGATGTACGCCGAGATCGGGTTGAACGCGAGCACCTGGGTCAGCCAGCCGGGCGCGTCGACCTGGGCCAGCTTGGCCGGCAGCGAGAAGAAGATGCCGGACGCGTACAACCAGGTGCGGGTGACGAACGGCAGCAACTGCGTGACGTCCGAGACGAACGTACCGATCCGGGCGAAGACCAGCGTGATCCCGATGTTGAACATCACCTGCAGCAGCATCGCCGGTACGACGAGCAGCCAGCGCCAGGCGGGACCGTCGGTGAACCCGACGACCGCGAACAGGATCACGAGCGAGACCAGCATCTGCTGGAGTTCGTTCAGTACGTACGCGAGCGGCAGCGTCGCGCGCGGAAAATGCAGCGTGCGGATCAGCGAGAGGTTCAGCGCAAGCGAGCGGGACCCCTCGGTCATGCAGCGCTGGGTGAACGTGAACACGAAGATCCCGCTGAGCAGGAACGCCACGTAGTTGTCGATTCCGTTCTTGGTCCCGAGCAGGACGCCGAACGCCAGGTAGTACACCGCGGCGTTCAGCAGCGGGGTCAGGACCTGCCAGATCGAGCCGAGCCGCGCGCCGGCGTACATGGCGTACGTACGCGCGGTGGCGTAGCTGACGACGAACTGGCGGCGGCTCCACAACTCGTGCAGATAGGACCCGAGCGGCGGTCGGGTCGAACTCCTGCTGAGTCCGTAGCGTTCGGCCAGCGCCGCTGGATCGGTCGGCTCGCTACCGGTCGGCCCGGTCATGGGGCCCCCGGCCTGGACCGAGGAGCGGAGGGAGCGCAGCGACCGGAGCGACGAGGGAACGCCGGGAACCAAGGCGCCAGGATCTGCCGCGCCGGAGGTGCGGCCTTCAGCACTGCGGCGGTCGGCATTGCGTTAATGTACTGTGCTCCGCGGCTCGGGGGTGATGCAGGTCAGCCGACCAGGCGGGCTCTCAGCCGCGCAAGGTCGTCGTTGGTAAGACCACCGTGCCGCAGGTATGCCTCCGGACCGCCGTACGTGGTGTCCAGATGCCGCAGGATCGCGACGATCGACTCGGCCCGCGTGTCGCGGAACTCGACCAGCTCCGGATGCTTCGAGACGTCGGGCTCCGCGGCCAACTGCTCCTCGAGCCAGATCGCGAGCCGCGACTGGGTCAGGTAGTAGTCCGCGACGATTTCTTCCTCCGGTACGCCGGCGATGCTCAGCGCCAGCGCGACGATCATCCCGGTCCGGTCCTTGCCGCCGTGGCAATGCACGACGACCGCGCCGTCCGGCTCGTCGGCGATCGCCTTCACCGCAGCCGCGAACAGCTCCGGGCGCTTGTCGAGCATCCACGTACAGGCCTCGATGATGGTCGGCTGCCCGTGCTGCGGGTCGGCCGGATCCTGCAGCGACTGCCGGACCGCCAGCGGCGTGCCGGTGAACGGGGTCGGGGCCTGCGCCACCTCGTCGTCGCCGCGCAGGTCGAGGATCCGGCTCACCCCGGACCGCCGCACCGCCTCGACCCCGTCCGGAGTCAGGTACTGCAGACTCTCGGACCGAATCAGCACGCCCGCCCGCGTCTCCCGCCCGTCAACCGTCGGCAACCCACCAACATCCCGAACATTCCGGCACCCACTCCACTGCAGATCCATGAACCCATCCAAACAGACAACTCAGTACAGACGCCGAGGTTCGGCGTCCAGGCAGCGGTCAGTGGTCCTGGGGGCGGTTCGGGTTGGGGCCTGGGTTGTAGGGCGGGGGCGTTGGGAAGGTGTGGGTGGGGTTCGGGGAGTTGGGCGGCTGGTAGGGATTGGCGGGCGGGCCGGGGAAGGTGTTGGTGGGGCGGTTGCGGCGGTTCTTGCGGACGATGCCGACGGTGAGGAGCGTGACGCCGAGGCCGATGAAGATCAGCAGCGAGAAGATCGTGCCGAGGATCGACACCACGAACGCGACGACCGAGAACTTCGGCCCGGCGGCGTACGTCGCGCTGGTCTCGTCGTCGGTGCAGGAGATGCTGTAGTCGCCGGCCGGCACCGGCTCGGCCGAGCGGGCCACCACGTACCAGCTGTTGCCGTTGACCGTGATCGTCTCCGACCCACCTGGTCGCTTGGTCGGTACGTCGTTGCCGTCCGCATCCTGCACCTTGCACGGGGGCGCCAGCACCGGGACGGACGAGTAGATCGTCAGGCCCTCCTCGCTCAGGTGGACCGTGCCGTTGTCGATCGGCTGCGGCGTCCGTGGCGCGGTCTGGACGATCCGCCAGACGAAGAACCCGGCCAGCAGGACGCCGACCACCAGGCACGCGATCCCCGCGAGCTGCAGGATCGGCTTCTTCGGCGCTACGGACATCCCCGGCATGCTCATGGCAGCACGCTATCTGCTCTCAGGGCACGCCGAGCAGCCGCAAGCCGGCCGCAGTCGCAGCAGCAGCCACGACAACCAGGACGAACGGCACCTTCCGCCACGCAAGCACACCGCCCACGAGCACCCCAGCAGGTCGCGCGATCCCGGCCGGACCGTGCCCCTCGGTCAGCGCGGACGTGGCAACCAACGCGGACAGCAGCACGATCGCGGCTGCGGCGAGCAACTGCTGCGCCCGCTCGGGCACCTCGAACCGGCTCCGCAACGCCGGCCCCGCGAACCGCATCGAAAAGGTGCCGACGGCAAGTACTGCGATGCCGACGAGCAGCAGCGGCGTGTTCGTCATCGGGCCACCTCCATCGCGGGCTTGTCCGCCCGGTAGAACACCACTCCGACCAATGCGAGCAGGACCGGCAGACCGGCCGGCAGGAAGGGCGTTGCGGCCAGCGCAACCAGTACGCCGACCAATGCCGCCGTACGCGTCCTCCGATCGCGTAACGCCGGAAGGACCAGCGCCAGCAGAACCGCCGGGAACGCGGCGTCCAACCCGAAGACGTCCGTGTCCGTGATGACCGAACCGGCCAGACCACCGAGCACGACGCCGATGTTCCAGCAGACGAAGATGCCGACGCCGCCGGCCCAGTACGCCGCCCTCCGCTGCTCCAACTCGTCCTGCCCCATCGCGAACGCGACGTTCTCATCGGTCATCACGTGGCTGCCCGGCCACCGCCGCCACCCGCGGCCGATCACGTCGCTGACCGCGAGGCCGAACGCGACGTGCCGGCTGTTCACGAGCAGGCCCGCGATCATCGCCGCGATCGGACTCCCGCCGGCCGCGACGATCCCGACGAACAGGAACTGCGACGCGCCCGCGAACACCACGATCGACAGCAGCACCGGCACCCACAGCGGCAGCCCGCCGCCGACACTGATCGCCCCGTACGACAGCCCCACGACGCCGTCGGCCAGGCACACGAGCGCAATGTCGCGGGCCAGGCCCCGGTCGAGTGTTCGCCAGATCGAACGCATGGGCACTATAGTGAACAGCGCATGACCTGTTCGTCAAGCCGAACAATCAGACCGATGGAGCGAACGACCGATGGACAACCGGGCCCCACTCGACGTGATCGCAGCGTCCCTGCGCCGGCACCGCGCCCGCGCGGGCCTGTCGCTGACCGAGGCGGCCAAGCGCGCCGGCGTGGCCAAGTCGACGCTCTCGCAACTGGAGTCGGGCACCGGCAACCCGAGCGTGGAGACCCTCTGGGCGCTCGCGGTCGCGCTCGACACCCCGTTCTCCGCGCTGGTCGACCCGCCGCGCCCGAAGGTGCAGATCATCCGCGCCGGAGAGGGCCCGGCGATCTACTCCGACCGGGCCGACTACAGCGCCACGCTGGTCGCATCGAGCCCGCCGAACGCTCGCCGCGACCTCTACCGGATCGTCGCCTCCCCCGGCCCCGCCCGGAAGTCCGACCCGCACATGCCCGGCGTCGTCGAGCACGTCATCCTCAGCACCGGCCGCGCCCTCGTCGGCCCGACCGACGACCCCGTCGAACTGCTGCCCGGCGACTACGTCGCGTACCCCGGCGACCTCCCACACCTGTTCCAGGCGCTCGAGGAGAACACCGCCGCCACGCTCGTCTCCGAGCACGTCTGAGCAATCCCGCAAAAAAGTTGCCCGAAGCAACAGGTGCTCCGGGCAACTCGCGAGGCTCAGACCTTGCGGCCGACCGCTCCGACGATGCACTCCTCCACCTGGTTCAGCGGCGTGATCCGCGGGCCGTCCGGCCACCAGTCGTCGCAGAGCACCAGGCCCGGCTCGATCAGCTCCTGGTCGGGGAAGAACGCCATCAGTTCCGCGCGAGTGCGGAACCTGCCACTGCCCATCGGGCTGTGGATGAACTTGTCTTCCATCCTCCGGGCGACCTCGGAATGCTCCGGCGTCTCCGGGTTGAAGAAGTGCGAGACGACTGTGTACGACCCGGGAACCACGGCGTCGACGTACGTCTGCATGATCTGCGCGCCCTCGGTACCGATGTAGTGGTGCAGAGTGCCGTTCTGGATCACGGCGATCGGCTCGCTGAAGTCGAGGAAGGTACGCACCTCCTCCAGGGCCAGCACCTGTTCCGGCTCGAAGATGTCGGCGCTGACGAACCGCGTGTTCTCGTTCTCCTCGAGCAGCGCGCGGCCGTGCGCGAGCACCACCGGGTCGTTGTCGATGTAGAGCACCTTGGCCTCGGGCTGGATGCGCTGCACGACCTGGTGGGTGTTCTCGGCGGTCGGCAGGCCCGACCCGCAGTCGAGGTACTGCGTCATACCGGCCTGGCCGGCCAGGAACCGGCAGGCGCGGATCAGGAAGTTCCGGTTCGACCGGGCCAGGTCCTGGGCCTGCGGCGCCGCGGCCTGGACCCCGCGCAGTACCTCGCGGTCGACCTCGAAGTTGTCCTTGCCGCCCAGGAACGCGTCGTACACTCGGGCGATACTGGCCCGGGAAGTGTCGACGCCGACCGGGTTCGAGCTTGGGGCCTTGGCCGCATCGACCATCAGTGAACCTCGCAGAGAGCAATCGGGAAGTCTGGTCCGGCCGACTCTACCGAGAGTGCGGCGTACTGAACACACCGTATCGGCGGTGTGGGTGGACATACTCACGATCTGTTATGAAAAGATCTACTGTTGTACATCGCAACACCGCTGCTGGGAGGTCAGAGGTGACAGAGCCGGGGGCGTCCAGCGGCCCGACCGCTCAGCGCATCATCCTCGGCACACACCTGCGCCGCCTGCGTGAGGCGGCCGGTATCAGCCGGACCCAGGCCGCCTGGGAGATCCGCGGTTCCGAGTCCAAGATCAGTCGGCTCGAGCTCGGCCGGGTCAGCTTCAAGGTGCGCGATGTCGACGACCTGCTGACGTTCTACAAGCTCGACGACGAGGCCGAACGCGAACGTTTGCTCACCATGGCCCGGCAGGCGAACGACCCCGGCTGGTGGCAGCGGTACGACGACGTGACGCCGGACTGGTTCCACGACTATCTGGGCCTGGAGATGGCCGCCGACCTGATCCGTACCTTCGAGCTGCAGTTCGTCCCGGGGTTGCTGCAGACACCGGAGTACGCGCGGGCCAGCATCCAGCTCGGCCGGCAGGACATGCCGCTACCGGCCGACGAGGTGGATCGCCTGGTGGCACTGCGAATGAGCCGCCAGGAGGTCCTGACGCGGCAACGACCTGCACGGCTGTGGGCGGTCCTGGACGAGGCGGTGCTGAGTCGCCCGATCGGCAGCCCGGCGATCCTGCGCGCGCAGCTGGAGTTCCTGATCGAGGCCTCGCGCCGGCACAACGTGACGCTGCAGATCATCCCGTTCAGGAACGGCGGCTACACTGCGACCGGCGGCGCGTTCACGCTGCTCCGGTTCAACGACTCCGACCTTCCCGACATCGTCTACGTCGAGCACCTGACCAGTGCCGTCTACCTCGACAAGCGCGACGAGCTCGACACGTACGTCGTCACGATGGACGCGGTCTCGATCACCGCCGCCCAGCCGCGCGAAACCGAAGCCCTGCTCCGGCGCGCGATCGAGCGTCTCGACGACGACCTGCTCTAACGCCGCTGCGCGCCGGGGCCGGGGCGGAAGGCAACCTCTCGCGGCGTGGGCTCATGACCGCACTCGCACTGCAGCACGACCGACACGCGCTCGCCGCAGTCGCCGCGATGCTGTGGAACGAGCGGCGGACCGGCGTCGAGGGGCAGGTACTGGTCGGCCCACTGGAGCATCGCGACGAGCACCGGGTAGAGGTCGAGACCGGCCTGCGTCAGCCGGTACTCCGAGCGCTCCCGCTGGCCGGGCAGCCGGTACGGATGCCGGCGGATCAGGCCGCGCTCGATCAGCGCCGCGAGCCGCTCGGTCAGCACCTGGCGCGGGATCCCGGCCCGGGACCGGATGTCCTCGAACCGGCGGACACCGACGAAGAGCTCGCGCAGTACGTGAAAAGTCCACTTGTCACCGAGGATCTCCATCGTCCGGGAGATCGTGCAGTTCTCCGTGGACCAGTTCATCGCTTCCGGGATCTGTTCCTGCACCGCCGCATCCATACCGCTCATGATAAGTCCGCTTGACAGACTCAGCCAAGCCAGGAAGGCTGAATCCGTGAACCAGACTCAGACGGGACCGCCACTCGTCCGTCGCGCCGGCGAACCCGACGCGGACGAGCTGGCCAGGATGCTCACCGGGCTGACCGACCTCAGCCGCTACTTCCGGTTCCAGACCGCGATCGGGTCGCCGCCGCGCGCCGCACTGCTGCTGCGGTTGCTGTGCCCGACCGGCGCCGCCTTCGTCGCCACCCGCGGCGCCGCGATCGTCGGGCACGCCATGTGGGCCTGGGCGCCCGGCGAAACCACCGCCGAGCTCGCGGCCGTGATCGCCGAAGACGACCAGCGCCGCGGCCTCGGCGTCCGGATGCTCTCCATCGCCGCCGCGGACGCGATCGCCGCCGGCGCCACCCACTTCCTCTTCGTCGTCAGCGCCGCCAACGACCGCTCACTCCGCATGCTCCGCCGCCGCTGGCCCAACGCAACCCCCGACCGCGACGGCGCCCTCCTGACCTTCAAAACCCCAGCCCACCTACCGAACCAGCCGGAAGAACGTGCGGATGTCCTGGACGAGGAGGTCGGGAGTTTCGAGGGCTGCGAAGTGACCGCCTCGGGTGAACTCGGACCAGTGGATGATGCGGTGCCGGCGGTCCAGCACCCGGCGGATCGCGGGATCGGTCGGGAAGACTGCCACGCCGGTCGGCACTCCCGGCCGGAGGACGTCGACGCTCTGCCGGTTCTCGTAGTACAGGTTGGCGGAGGTGGCGCTGGTGTTGGTGAACCAGTAGATCGACACGTCCGTCAGCAGATGGTCCAGGGCGACAGCATCCTCGGGTATCGCACGAGCCGGATCGGTCCACTCCCAGAACTTCTCCAGTACCCACGCCAACTGCCCGACCGGTGAGTCACTCAGCCCGAACGACACCGTCTGCGGACGAGTCCCCTGCAGCTCGGCGTACCCGGTCCCGACCGCGCGCAGCCGATCGGCCGCCGCAAGCCGCTCACGCTCGACATCGCTCAACCGCTCCACATCACCCGGCTCCAACTCCGGGTACGCGAGTCCGCCGTTGATATGTACGCCGACCACATGCTCCGGATCCTCCTGCCCCACAAGCGGAGACACAACCGACCCCGTATCACCGCCCTGCGCGCCGTACCGCTCGTACCCGAGGCGATGCATAAGCTCGACCCAGGCCCGGGCGATCCGCGCATGACCCCACCCGTCCGTCAACGGCAGCGAGAACCCGTGCCCGGGAACGGACGGCGCCACGACGTGGAATGCGTCGCGTCGATCCCCGCCGTACGCCGCCGGATCGGTGAGTGGGCCGATCACGTCCAGGAACTCGGTCACCGAACCGGGCCAGCCGTGCGTCAGCACCAACGGCAATGCATCCGGCTCCGGCGAGCGTACGTGCAGATAGTGCACCGTCTGCCCGTCGAGCTCCGTTGTGTACTGCGGGAACTCGTTGAGCCGCGCTTCCCACGAGCGCCAGTCGTACGTCGCCCAGCGCTCGGCGACTCGCTGCAGATAGGCCACCGGAACGCCACGCGTCCAGCCGCCTCCGGGTAGTTGCCGAGGCCAACGGACCCGCGCCAACCGCTCGCGCAGGTCCGCGACCTCGACCTCGGGGATCGCGATCCGGAACTCAGCCGTCATACCCCGAACTGTAGAAGAAGACAGTCAGTCCTCGACGACGATCGCCAGGGCTGGGCAGACGGCGGCTGCCTGGTGGATGTCGGTGGCGAGTTCGGTGGGCGGGTTGTCGGTGAGGAGGACGACGACGCCGTCCTCGTCGCGCTGGTCGAAGACGTCGGCGGCGGCGGTCACGCACTGACCGGAGGCAACGCACCTGTCCTGGTCGACGGTGATCTTCATAACGGGTCCTTTCACCAGGTCACGGGAAGCGAGTAGACGCCGTACACAGCGCCGTCGTGCTTGAACGGGATCTCGTCCAGCGGTACGGCCCGGCGCAACGACGGGATCCGCCGGTACAGCGTGCTGTACACGATCTGCAGCTCTAGTCGCGCCAACGGTTGCCCCAGGCACTGATGCACCCCGAACCCGAACGCAACATGCCGCCGCGCGTCCCGACTCAGGTCGAGCGCATCCGGATCGGTGAACACCGACGGGTCCCGGTTCCCGATGTCGTTCGGGAAGATGACACCCTCGCCGGCCTTGATCACCTGGCCGTGCAGCTCCAGGTCCTCGACCACCGCGCGCCGCCGGCCGTTGTGCGTGATGTTCAGGTACCGCAGGAGCTCCTCGACCGCGCTCGCCACCACCTTCGGGTCGTCGGTGTCACGCAGTACCGCGAGCTGCTCCGGATTCTCCAGCAGTGCAAGGGTGCCGAGGGCAATCATGTTCGCGGTGGTCTCGTGACCGGCGATCAGCAGCAGTACGCCCATCCCGGCCGCGTCCTGCCGGGTCAGCTCGCCGGCCTTGACCCGTTCGGTCAGTCCGGAGAGCAGGTCGTCGCCCGGGTTCTCCAGCTTCTCGCCGACCAGGTTGTCCAGGTACGTCGCGAGGTTGCCGTGCGCCTCCGCCCGCTCCTCGGGCGTCGCCGACATCCGGATCAGCGTCTTGCTGTTGTGCTGGAACAGGCCGTGGTCCGCGTACGGAACGCCGAGCAACTGGCAGATCACCAGCGACGGCACCGGCAGCGCGAACGCCTCCACCAGGTCGACCGGCTTCGGTCCGGCGAGCAGGTCGTCGATCAGCCCGTCGACGATCTTCTGGATTCCGGGCCGCATCGCCTCGATGCGCTTGATCATGAACGGCGCGGTCACCATCCGCCGCAGCCGCGCGTGTTCCGGGTCGTCCATCAGGATGAACCCGATCCCGACCCCGTCCTTGCGCGGCGGTTCGCCGGTCGGGCTCGGGTAGCCGGGTGTGCGTACGTCGGAACTCAGCCGCGGATCGGCGAGCAGCTTGCGCTGGTCGTCGTACCGCGTGATCAGCCAGGCGTCCTTGCCGAAGATGTTCACCTTGACCAGCGGCGCCTCCTCTTGCAGGTCACGCAGTTGTGGTGGCGGGTCGAACGGACAACCTGTTGCCCGGGTCATCGGATAGGCAGGTGTGCTCATCTGTGTCCTTCCCCAGAGAGGTCTTACGTGTGCAGCAGGTGCTGCCGATGCACACGGGTCTGTTTCGGTGCGTTCCAGCCGAGGACGCCGACGATCCGGCCGCCCTCGCGGTAGTGCGCGACGAACCGGCCGTCGAGGTTGCCCTCGGCAACCACCAGGTCGCCGGAAGGTGTTCCGTGGACCTGGATCCTGGTGCTGTACTGGTCCGTCCAGAAGTACGGGACCGGCCGGTACGGCTGTTGTTCGCCGAGGATGTTCGCGGCGACGCAGAGGGCCTGCTCGGTCGCGTTGGTCCGATTCTCCAACCGGACAAGGGATTCCCCGTACTGCCAGCGCGCGACATCGCCCGCGGCGTAGATCCCGTCGGCCGCCCGGCAGTACTCGTCGCAGACGATGCCGTTGTCGATGGTCAGCCCACTGCTTTCCAGCCAGTCGGTCGCCGGTACTGCGCCCAAAGCGACAACCACCACATCCGCCGGCAGGACCTCGCCGTCAGCCAGCCGTACGCCGCTCACGCGACCGTCGGCGTCCGTGAGTCCGGCAACCGCCGTACCCAGCCGAAGGTCTACGCCCTCAGCGGCGTGCAGTTCGCCCAGCAATGCTCCGACGGCAGGACCGAGCTGGGCTTGGAGCAGCGAGGCTTGCGGACCAGCGAGCGTGACAGCGAGGCCGAGCTTGCGCGCAGTCGCAGCAACCTCAGCCCCCAGCACCCCATCCCCCACCACCACAACCCGCCCAACAGTGCCTAGGGCATCCAGTGACGTGCGTAAGGCGGCGGCGTCGTCGAGGGTTCGGAGGACGTGTACGCCCTCGAGGTCCGGGCCGGGGAGTCGGCGCGGCGTGAGGCCGGTGGCGATCACCAGCGTGTCGGCGGTCAAGCGCCGTCCGGAAGCGGTCTCGACCGTCCTACCGTCCAGCGCCACCGCAGGATCGCCCAGTACGAACTCCGCCTCCAGCGGCGACAACATCGCCTCGGGCCGCAACCGCGTACGGTCCTCGTCCCAATCGCCGTACAGGAACTGCTTCGACAACGGCGGCCGGTCGTACGGCGGATGCCATTCGGCGCCGAGCACCGTGATCGAATCCCGGCAACCCTTACGCCGCAGGGCCTCCACCGTCGTCAGCCCCGCCGCCGATGCGCCCACCACCAAGACACTCACGAAGTCACCGGTGCGGTCAGCAGCCCGACGATGCCGTCGATCAGCCCGCCGGTCATCTCCTCCCAGGTCGCCCGCGCGGTCGGCCGGCCCTCCGCGAGCGCGAGCTCGAACTCGGCCGTCATCTGGATGATCAGATGCCGTGCCATGTCGCCGCGCTCGATCCGCACCGCCGGCGGCAGGTCCGCGAGATGCTCGGCCAGACCGTCCACGACCCGGGTCAGCGACGGTGAGCTCCGCGACTCCTGGAGCTGGATCTCGCGCAGCGACGGGTCGTTCATCAGCTGCGCACTGAACCGCGCCAGCCAGCTCGGCGTACCGAGGCTGCCCATGTGGTCGGTCGCCGACCGCACCAGGATCGTCACCCAGTCCCGTACCGTCGGCTCCGCGCCGAGCTCCGCGAGCAGCTCACGGCGCCGCTCCTCGACCGGTTCCGCGTGCTTGCGGACGATCGCCCGGACCAGATCGGTCTTGGTCCCGAAGTGGTACCCGACCGCGGCGTTGTTGCCCTGGCCGGCCGCCTCGCTGATCTGCCGGTTCGACACCTCGTGCACACCACGCTCGGCGAACATCCGCTCCGCCGTGGCCAGGATCAGCTCCCGGGTCGCGTTCACCCGGGCCGCCCGGACCTCTTTCGCCATCATCACCAGATCACCCTTACCTCCCGCAGCCCGCCCACGAGCAGCCCTTCGACCAGTGGCAGCTCCGCCGACGGCACCGCCAGCGCCAACGTCGGCAACCGACGCAACAACACTTCCAGTACGACCTGCAGCTCGGTCCGCGCGAGCGACTGCCCGATGCAGGAGTGCGGCCCGGCGCCGAACGCCAGGTGCACGTTCGGGCTCCGGGTCAGGTCCATGTCGGCGGCGTCCGCGAAGATCCGCTCGTCCCGGTTCGCCGACGCCATGCTGCACACCGCGGTCGTCCCCGCGGGCAGTACGCCCTCGGACAGCTCGAGCTCCTCCGACACGTACCGGATCATGCCGAACCCGGCGTTCGCGTCGTACCGCAAGGCCTCCTCGACCGCTGTCCTGACGAGCCCGGGGTCGGCGACGAGCCGCTCCCAGCGCGCCCGGTCGGCGAGCAGCATCGCCAGCATCTTGCCGATCATGTTGGTCGTGGTCTCGTGTCCCGCGATCAGCAGACCCATCCCGGTCGACACGAGCGCCGCGTCGCTGAGCTTCTCGCCCGCGGAGTCGGTGCCGGTGATCAGGTCGCTCAACAGGTCGGTCCCCGGCTCGGCGCGCTTGGCCTCGATGTGCCCGGTCAGGTACGCCGCGAACTCGCTGTGCGCGGCCTCCATGTCCGCGGCCGTGTAGCGGCTGAGGTTCAGGAACGTGTCGGACCAGTACGAGAACCGCTCGCGATCCGATGCCGGTACGCCGAGCAGCTCGCAGATCACCCACACCGGCAACGGAAACCCGAGCGCCGCCTTCAGATCAGCCGGCTGACCACCCGCCACCATCCCGTCGACGAGCTGGTCGGCCATCGCCTCGATCGACGGCCGCAGCGCTGCCATCCGCTTCGCCGTGAACCACTTGGTGATCATCCGCCGCCAGCGCTGATGCCCGTCGCCGGACTGCGGTACGCCGGGACGTCGCCGGTCGAACACGCCGGTCCCCTCGGGCGACACCCGCGCCGAGCCTTCCGCGGTCCGCGTGAAGCGTGCGTCGGACAAAACCTGCCGGACGTCGTCGTACCGGGTGAGCAGCGCCGCCTGATCGCCGCTCGGCAGCTGAACGTGCGCCACCGGGCACTGCTGCCGGAGCTGCTCCCACTCGGGCGGCGGTTCGATCGCATCGACGGGCGGGATCGGGTACTGGACGAGCTGCTCACTGTCAGTCACAGGCCATTACCTCCGTGTGGTTGTTCTCCCAGCTTGCCTCGGCGACTTGTTTAAGTCAACTGCCTGACTTAGGCTTTTGGTTGCAGAAACCAACTATCTTTCCAGCCTCAGGAGGCTGCTGATGTCCTCATCCGTGCGCACCGGGACCGTGGTTCCGGTGCTCGCCTCGGCCGGGATCACGGTCGCGCTGATGCAGACCCTGGTGATCCCGCTGATCCCCGAACTGCCGCGGCTGCTGCACGCCTCGGCGTCCGGGACCGCCTGGGCGATCACCGCCACCCTGCTCGCGGCGGCGGTCGCGACCCCGATCATGGGCCGCCTCGGCGACATGTACGGCAAGCGCCGGATGCTGCTGATCAGCATCGGGATGCTGGTGGCCGGCTCGGTCGTCGCGGCGCTGAGCAGCTCGCTGGTGCCGATGATCGCCGGCCGCGCGCTGCAGGGCCTGGCCTCCGGCGTGATCCCGCTGGGCATCAGCATCATGCGCGACGAACTGCCGTCCGAGAAGGTCGGTTCGGCGGTCGCGCAGATGAGTGCGTCGCTCGGCGTCGGCGGCGCGCTCGGCCTGCCCGCGGCCGCGGTGCTCGCCGAGAACTTCAACTGGCACACGCTGTTCTGGGTGTCGGCCACGCTCGGCGTGATCGTGTTCGGGCTGGTGCTGCGCTACGTACCGGAGTCCTCAGTGCGTTCCGGTGGACGGTTCGACCTGCCCGGCGGGCTCGGCTTGTCGGTCGGCCTGATCTCGTTGCTGCTGGCAATCTCCCAGGGCGCGAGCTGGGGCTGGACGGGCGGCCGGACGCTCGGCCTGTTCGCGCTGGCCGTCGTTGCACTGCTCGCCTGGGGCTGGTGGGAACACCGCACCCACGAGCCGCTCGTCGATCTCCGCACGACTGTCCGCCCGCAGGTGCTGCTGACCAACCTGGCGTCGATGGTGTTCGGGTTCGCGATGTTCGCGATGTCGCTGGTCCTGCCGCAGCTGCTGCAGATGCCCAAGGCAACGGGTTTCGGACTCGGGCAGTCGATGCTCGCGTCCGGCCTGGTGATGGGTCCGTCGGGCCTGATCATGCTCGTCGCCGCCCCGTTCTCGGCGAAGATCTCGAAGACCCGCGGGCCGAAGGTCACGCTGATGCTCGGCGCGCTCGTGGTGGCGGCCGGGTACGGCGTGGGCAGCGTACTGATGAGCGAGGTCTGGCAGCTCGTCATCGTGTCGCTGCTGATCGGCACCGGCATCGGCCTTGCGTACGGTGCGATGCCGGCACTGATCATGTCCGCCGTACCGGTCTCGGAGACTGCGGCTGCGAACAGCTTCAACACGTTGATGCGGTCGATCGGCACCTCGGTGTCGAGCGCGGTCGCCGGCGTGATCCTGGCGAACCTGACGATCAGCCTAGGCAGCTACACCCTGCCTTCGCAGAATGGCTTCCGAGCAGTCCTACTAATCGGCGCCGGCGCCGCCCTGACCGCCCTGGCCATAGCCTCCTTCATCCCCACCCGCCGCCCAGCCGCCGCGACTCAGCCCGCCAAGGCGGAAGCAGTAGCCGGCTAGCGGGTTGTTTGCTGGATGGCGGGTTGCAGCAGGCCAGCCGTGAAACAACCCGCTACCCGGTGGCTAGGCGAGGAAGGCGAGGGTGCGGTCCATCAGGAGTTTGGCGGCTGCGGGGTCGTAGCCGGGTAGGGAGGAGTCGGCGAAGAGGTGCTCCTTGCCGGGGTAGAGGAAGAGCTCTACCGAGTCGGCTGCGGCCGTCAGGGCTTTGGCAGCGTCCAGGTCGCCGCCTTCCTCGGCGAAGAACGGGTCCTCGTCCATGCCGTGCACCTGCGCCCGCAGGCCGTCCGGCCAGGCGCCGAACTCCTCGGCCGGCAGGCACGAGTAGTAGAACAACCCGCCGACCGCACCTGGACGGGTCTGCGCGAGTTGCTGCGCAGGCACCACGCCGAGCGAGAACCCGGCGTACACGACGTTCGCCGGCAGGCTCTGCGCGGCCGCGACCCCGCGCTCCGCGATCGCGCCGAAGCCGGTCGCCCGGGCGTAGTCCATCCCCTCGTCGAGGGTCGCGTACGTGTTGCCTTCGTAGAGATCCGGCGTGTGGACGGTGTGACCCGCCTGCCGGAGCTCGTCGGCGAACGCCTTCACCCCGTCCGTCAGCCCCTGCGAGTGGTGGTACAGCACGACCTCGGCCATCATCAGCTCCAATGATCCAAATATCTCGAACAATCCGCGATGTTAGTCTATTCGAACCATGCCAGACAAGAGACCGGTCCCCGATTACGAGCTCGCGGACACCGTCGAGCTGACCACCGCCGAGCAGGTGCGGGCGATCAGCGACCCGTTGCGGACCACGATCCTCGGGCTCCTGCACGAGCGGGCGGCGACCGTGACCGAGCTGGCCACCGCGGTCGGCCGACCGAAGAGTACGGTCGCGCATCACGTGAAGGTGCTCGCCGACGCAGGTATTCTGCGCGTGGTCCGGACACGGCGGGTACGGGCGATCGAGGAACGGTTCTACGGGCGCGCGGCGCGAATGTTCTTTGTCGGACTCGGCCGCCAGGGCGCGGACGGGCAGCTCCCGCACGACTTCAACGACTTCGAGGTCGCGGCACAGGAGTCCAAGGCGGCGTACGACGCGGGGCAGATGCGGTCGTTCATCCGGCACGCCCGGATCCCGGACGAGCGCGCGGCCGAGTTCTGGCAGCGGGTCGACGAGCTGATCCACACCTTCGACCAGCTCCCCCGCGCCGGCGGCACGACGTACGGCTTCACCGTCGGGCTCTACCCCATCGGCGACTACCCGACGCTGCCACCTGCTGAAGACGAGGCCTGATCGGCTTCGGCCGCAAACCGGTCGAGGACGCCGACAAGTCTGTCGAGCACGTCGCGTACGACGGCGTACTCCTGCTCGCCGAACTCCTGCTCGAGCCGGCGATCCAGCTCGGTCAGATACCGGAAGCCGTCGCCGGCCACCGCCAGACCGTGCTCGCTGTAGTCGACCACCTTCGCGCGCCCGTCGTTCGGATCGGACCGCATCTCGAGCAGATCGAGCCCGACCATGTCCCGGATCACCTCGCCCATCGACTGCCGGGTGATCCCAGCGCGCGCAGCCATGTCCGCGGCCCGCGCGCCCCCCGCGTGCAGCGTGCCGAACACCGCATTGTGGGCCATCTTCACCTCGGTGTGCCCGTCGGCCTGTGCACGCCGGACCATGTCCGACTGGAGCGCCCGATTGGCACGGTCGACGAGCGCGATCAGCGGCTTGCGATCCAGTCGTCGCGGCTGAGCCCTTGACATGTCGTAAGGATACCTTCCAATATTTTGACAGGAATCCTTACGGTATCAGGGAGGGCCGATGGAGGCCAGGGAGCTGGACCCGGTGGTGGCCGGGCTGTTCGCGCGGGGCCGCGGCCGGTCGATGCGGGTTGCGATCGAGCAGGAGTACGTCGTCGCCGCGGCCGACGGCAGCGTGGTGCCGATCGAGGACGTACGGCGGGCGATCGCAGGATCGAGCGCGGCGCCGTACGTCACCTTCGAGCCTGGCGGTCAACTGGAGCTGAGCCTGCCGCCATCGCTCGAACCGGTGCGGGAGCTGCGCGCCATGACAGCTGTCGTACGTCGCCTGCTGGGCGGGATCACCTTGCGGCCGATCCCGGTCGACCCGCGCGCCGACGTACCGCTGCAACTGACCTCGCCGCGGTACGTGGCGATGCAGCGGCACTTCGACCACATCGGACCGGCCGGACGACGGATGATGCGCCGGACCGCGTCGACGCAGCTCTGCCTGGACTGGTGGCCGGGCCAGGCAGGCCTCGAACAGTGGCGCGTGCTCAACGCCGTCGGGCCGTACCTCGCGGCGCGGTTCAACCGCAGCGAGCGGCTGGCGACCTGGCTCGCGGTGGATCCGGCGCGTACTGCGTTCGACGAGAGCCTGCTGCGCGGCGACGACCCGGTCGCGTCGTACACGGTCTTCGCCGCCGGCGCCACGGCCTTCGTCGAGGGCCCGGCCGGGCACCTCAGCACGTTGTTCCCACCGGTCCGGCCGCGCGGCACATACCTCGAGGTCCGCTTCCTCGACGCACTGCCACCAAGGACGGTGCAGCGTGCGGTCGACGTACTCAGGCGGCTCATGTACGACGACGTCCACCGGCGCGATGTCCTGCGCAGAACGCCTTGTGCAGAAGGGCTTTGGCGTGCGGCAGCCGCCGGCGTCCTGGAGCAGGAGGTGGCGGCATGAGTGGCGTACTGTTCGTCACCGATCCACTCGCCGGGCTGCTCGGGGACATCGACGCGACCATCGGCCTGATGTGCGCGACGCAGGATCTCGGCCTCGACGTCTGGTGCTGCGAACCGGAGCAACTCGCGGTCGTCGACGGCCGGGTGTGCGCGAACGCGCGAAGGATCCGGCTCCGATCGCGTACGCCCGGCGGCGATCACCGATGGATCGTCGACGCGGACTGGTGGGACGAGCTCGGCACCGCGGCCGTCGATGTCGCGTCGCTCGGGATCGTCCACCTGCGGATCGATCCGCCGGTCGACGCGCGCTACCTGCACACGACGTACCTGCTCGACCTCGTCGAACGGGCCGGCACCCGCGTGATCAACCGGCCCGAAGGGATCCGGGCGATGCACGAGAAGCTGATCGGCCCGCATCACCCGGAGCTCTGCCCGGCGACGTACGTCGGTGCCGATCCGCAAGCCCTGCGGGCGTTCGTGGCGCGGGTCGGGATCGCCGTCGTGAAGCCGGTCGACGGTTTCGCGGGACGTGGTGTCTGGCTGGTGCGCAACGACCGGTCGGCGCTCGCACTGCTGGAGTCGGCGACGCACGGCGGGCGCCGGCAGGTGATCGCCCAGGACTATCTGCCGTCCGTTGCGGAGGGCAACAAGCGGCTGTTCCTGCTCGACGGCAAGATCGTCGGTGCCGTCCTCCGGCGGCCGGCCGCGGACGACTTCCGGATCGGACCGCCGGTCGCCCCGGCTGACGTCGACGAGCACGACCGCACGATCGCCGCCGTACTCGGGCCGGAGCTCCGCGCCCACGGCCTCGTCATCGCCGGAGCCGACGTGATCGACGGCCGGCTGATCGAGGTCAACGTCACCTGTCCCGGCGGCATGCACAAGACCGATTCCCTGCTCGGGACCCACCTCAGCCAGACCATCGTGAGCTATTTGTTCGAGGGAGCACTGCTATGAGCACCATCACCGTTGTCTGTATCGCCTTGCTCGGCATCCTGCTGTTCGTGCTCGGCGCCAACGTCACGCGCAACCGCGCGCTCCGCGGCGCGGGCAACCAGCTGCCGACCGATCCGGCCGACCCGTTGCTGATCGCGGTCCGCGCGCACGGGAACGCGGCCGAGTACATCCCGACGATGATCGTGCTGCTGCTGGTCTGCTCGGCGCTGTCCGACAGCCGGCTGGTCGACGTCCTCGCGATCGCCGCCGTCTTCGTCCGCTGCACCCACGCACTGGGCATGCTCCGGTCCAAGACCATGGCGTCCCACGGTCCGCTCCGCGATATCGGTGCCATGGGCACCTATCTGGTCGGGATCGCGCTCGGCGTCACGGCGCTCGTGACGATCTGACCGCCGTCGGCGTACTGCCGGTGAGCTGCCGGAAGACCCGCGCGAAGTGCTGACTGGAGCTGAAGCCGAGGCTCAGCGCGAGCGCGGTGATCGTCACGTCGCTGGACTCGAGGAGCTGCCGGGCGCGCTCGATGCGGCGCTCGTTGAGGTACCGGTGCGGTGGCTGGCCGAGCTCGGCGGCGAAGAGCTCGGCCAGGTACGCCGGTGCGAGGCCGGCCCGATCCGCCAGGTCCCGCAACGTCCAGCGTTCGTGGAACTCCTGGTCGAGCAGCCGTTTCACCGTCCGTACGGCGGGATGCATCGCGAGCTGCGGCGCCGCAGTCGGCGCCAGCGACCGGGAGAACGCGAGCACCAGATGATCCACGGCGAGCGTCAGGCCGGTGCCGGCGTACTCGTACCGCGTCGTCAACTCCCGTACCAGTTGCGCGAAGGCGTACGCGACGTCCCCGGCCTCCCGGTGGACGACCGTCGACGGCCTGGCCAGACCGGGATGACGCAGGGCAACCACGTCCAGGTCCACCGCCGCGAAGTAGAAGTGATGGTTGCCGGACCGTCCCGCGAGGTGATGCGTGACATCGGGCGGTACGGCGAACAGATCGCCCGGATGCAGGACGTAGCTCTCGCCGTCCGCGACCCAATGCGTGGTGCCGTGCTGCTGCAGGTAGATCTCCCAGACCGGGTGCTCGTGCGGCGCGATCAGGAACTGCTCGGGCACCCACTGCTCGCCCGCGTGCACCAAACCGCTGACCGGGTCGAACCGGTCCGCGTGGAAGCCGGCGCGCAGCCCGTCGGGGCGAAAGACAGCCATCTGAAGATTGTGTCCAACCGGCTGAACATCGGCAACGCCCAGAACCCGCGCGACTTCCTATCGTGAACGGCATGGACGCTGACGACATTGCCTTCTTCCGCGAGCACGGCTACTGGATCTCGCCGGTGATCGTGCCGTCCGACGTACTGGACGCGGCCGAGCGCGGGATGGAACGGTTCTACGCGGGCGATCACGACCACGTGCTGCCCGACGTACCAGGGACGAGGGGCTGGCAGCCTGAGCACGGCGACGTCCTGCGGAAGAACGACTACTCGTCGCTGCGGGTCGACGAGCTGGCCGCGCTGGTCCGGCATCCGGCGATCGGGGCGACCGCAGCTGCGCTGTCCGGCGCGGACGGGATCCGGTTGTGGCACGACCAGCTGCTCTACAAGCCGCCCGGCGGGTCCGCGGCGAAGGTCGGCTGGCACACGGACCGGCAGTACTGGCAGTCGTGTACGTCGGACAACATGCTCACCGCGTGGGTCGGCTTCCACGACGTCGACGAGGTGAACGGTGCGGTCGGCTTCATGCCCGGCAGCCATCGCTGGTCGGTGACCGGGCTGGACTTCTTCTCGCAGGACGCGGCCGGGCTGGAGGCGTCGATCGTCGAGCAGGGCTTCGACCCAACTCCCGTCGTGCCGCGGATGCAGCGGGGACAGGTCAGTTTCCACCACTGCCGGACGGTGCACGGCAGCTCGGCCAATCTGAGTACGGCGCCACGGCGGTCGCTGGCGATCCACCTGCAGCCGTCGGACAACCGCTGGCGCCCCGGCTCCGGACACACGAACGACGTCCTCGTCCGCCGTACCCCGGACCCCGACTACACCGACCCGGCCATCCAGCCGCAGCTCTGGCCTAGGTGATGTCCTTCGCGATCGCGCCCTGCTTCATGATCAGTGCGAACGCGGTCTCCGGGCTGGCCAGCAGCTGGATGTCGTCCAGCGGGTTGCCGTTGACGAGGATCAGGTCGGCAAGCGCGCCCTCCTCGACGACACCGAGAACGCCGGGGTAGGGATTCCGCTCGCCGGACAGGGCGAGCAGCTCGGCGTTCGTGACGGTCGCCATCGTCAGCACCTCGGCCGGCGTGAACCAGCGCGTCATCTTCGCGAGCTGCTTGCCCTGCTTGGCGGCCAGCCCCGGATCGAACAACGTGTCCGTGCCCCACGCCAGCCGGACGTCGTGCTTGCGAGCCAGCTCGTACGCCGTGTCGGTCCCGCGCACCATCTGGTCGAACTTCGACTGGTTCGCCGGCGGGACAGGCGGCGAGTCATCGTCGTCCAGGAACGGTTGCAGCGACCACCAGACGCCGTTCTCCGCCATCAATGCAGCGGTCTCGTCGTCGAGCAGCTGTCCGTGCTCGATGCACCTGACCCCGGCGCGGACGGACTGCTGGACGGCACGCGGCGTGTAGGCGTGCACCATCACGTACGTACCCCAGTTCGCCGCAGCCTCGACAGCCGCGTGGAGTTCCTCCTCGGTGTACTGCGTGACGTCCAGCGGATCGTACGGCGAAGCGACACCACCACCCGCCATCAGCTTCAGCTGTGAGGCGCCGAGCATCAGCTGCTCCCGCGCGGCCTCGAACACCGCGCTGACGCCGTCGGCGATCCGGACCGCGCCCACCAGTTCGGCATGACTCAGATGCCCGGTACGCCCGCGCGGCACCTCGTGCCGGGTCCGGAAGTCGCCGTGCCCACCGGTCTGCGAGATCATCGCGCCGGACGGATAGATCCGCGGCCCGGGCACCAGGCCGGCGTCGATCGCCTGCTTCAGCCCGAGCGACGGGCCACCGGCGTCGCGAACCGTGGTGAAGCCGCGGAGCAGCGTCTCCCGCGCGGTCGCGGCGGCGACGATGTGCAGGTACCCGACGTCGCCCATCATCGCGGTCATCAGCGGTACCGCGGCGAACAGCGAGTGCCAGTGCGCATCGATCAGCCCCGGGATCAGCGTCCGCCCGTCCCCGGAGACGACGTGCGCGCCGGGCGGCGCCTCGGCCGCTGCGGAGATCTCGTCGATCACGCCGTCGGTGACCACGACCTGCACCGGGTCGCCGACGCTGCCGCGACGTACGTCCAGAACGCGCACCTGCCGGAAGACGGTCGGCTGTCCCTGGGTCACGGTGACACCTCTCGCAGTGGGGTTCAGTTGCAGCGTAAAACCGCGCCGGGCAGGTCTGCTCACCCGATCTGGAGGAGGAAACCGGCGCTCCGGTCAGTCAGGCTCCTGGTGACGCCGGAGGCTGTGCATGGAGGACACACACAGGGTCAGGACCGTGGTCGCGATCGTCCTGATCGTTGCCGGGTGCATCCTGACGCCGGTCGCCGTGACGGCCGCGTGGGCGCGGACGCAGGTGACGAACACCGGCCGGTACGTCGACAACGTCGCTCCACTGGCAGCCGACACCGACGTCCGGAACGCCGTCGCCGACCGGGTCACCGACGTGATCCTGCGCAACCTGCCGGAACGGATCGCGAGCAGTGCTCGCGGTGTCGTCCGCGGCCAAGTCGGCCAACTGGTCGAGAGCGACACGTTCCAAAGCCTCTGGCGCAGCGCCAACCAGGCGGCGCACGGACAGCTGGTCAACATCCTCACCGGCCGCAGCGCGGTTGGCATCAACGGCGACACGGTCAGCATCGACCTCGGCCCGTTCGTCGCGGCGGCCAGAGAGCGCCTGATCGCGTCGGGATTCACCGCAGCGGAGCGGATCCCAGACGTCCACCAGAGCTTCGACCTGTTCTCCTCGCCGGACCTGCCCCGGGCCCAGCGCGCCTATCGCCTGCTGGACAAGTACGGTGCGGTGCTGCCCTTCGTGGCGGGCGGGTTGCTCGTGCTGGGGCTGTGCGTCGCCGTACGCCGTCGCCGTACGCTCATGGGCGCCGGTTTCGGCGTGGCTGCCTCGATGGTGGTGCTGGGCATCCTGCTGGTGGTCGGGCGGCAGCTTTATTTGGACCGGTTGCCGGCCGGCATCACACCGGTGACCGCGACCGCGGTGTTCGACATCGTGACCCGGTCCCTGCGGACCACGCTGGTGGTGATCTTCGTGATCGGCCTGATCGTGGCCGGTGCGGCTCTGCTCGCGACGCGGCTCACGCGGCCGGGCCGCACGGCGGAATCTGCAGAACCTCCACGATAGTGACCCCGAGCATGTCGAGGTGGTTCAGGATGCCGGCCAGCGCAGCCTGGTCGGCCAGGTCTCCGTGCAGCACGGTCTGCACCGGCTCGGAGTCCACTGCCAGTGCGGGAAACGCGTCGGTCAGCTCGTGTGACAACGTGCCCTGCACCCGGATCACGTAGTGGCCCATGGCAACGCCCCTTTCCCCGCCACTGTGCCGAGCCGGCGGCGGCCGGGCATCACCCTTCCCGGGCGATAGGTGGCGGCTCCCCCGGATCGTGGGAGGCCGGAGCGCGGAAATGACGGCAGGGTGGTGGAGTGGCCGACCCCGTACCCCGACCGGCATCGACCCACAAGGCGGCCCGGCGCCGCGTTCCGCGGGCGGTCGTCCGCGTGGGCCGGCTACTGCTCGTCGCCGTCGTCGCCTGGCTGCTGCTCCGGTTGCTGCGGGCGATCGACTGGGGCCAGGTCGGGTACGCGATGACGCATCTGGCCCCGTGGCAGATCGTGGTGATCCTGCTCGTACTGCCGATCCGGCGGTTCGTGCTCGCGACGCTGCTGGCCCTGTTCGTCACCGGTCTCAGCGTTCCGCGCGCAATGGTCAACGACGTCGCGGCGACCTCCGTGGCGACGATCGCGCCGTCGCCGGGCGATGTCGTCGTCCGGCTGGCGATGCTGCGGTCGTGGGGTATCGACGCGAAGGCGGCCGCATCCGGGCTGACGCTCAGCACCCTGATGTTCTACGTCGCCCGGCTGGCCGCGCCGGTGCTCGGTTTCGTCGTGTTCTGGGCTACCCGGACGTTCTACGCCCCGTTCGGCTGGGCTGCCCTCGTCTTCGGTGCCGGGGCCGCCGCGTTGCTGGTCGGCCTCATCTACGCCGTACGGGCGGAACGCACCGCCGCGGCGCTCGGCCGACTGCTCGGCACCTTGATCCGCAAGGTCCGTCCATCAGCGAAGGGGCCGGACGAGTGGGCGGAACGACTCGTCGACTTCCAGACGCACAGCGCCGGTCTCCTGAAGGCGAAGGGCCGGCTGGCCGTCCTCGGGCTGTGCGGGCTGGTCATCGTGGAGACGGGCGTGCTCGTTCTGTGCCTCGGGTTCGTCGGCGTGCCGATGAGCGGCACCACGATCCTCCTGCTCGCTTGCACGTTCCTCGCCATCTACCCACTCACGGGTCTGCCGCTGATGGGCGCCGGTGTGCTCGACGCGAGCTTCACGGCCTTCGTCTCGTCACACAGCGAGTTGGAGCCGACGACGATGGTGGCCGGCCTGCTCGTCTGGCGGATCGCTGTTCAGGCCGTACCGGTCGTGGTCGGGCTGCTGACGCTCGCGTACTGGCGCCACCGGGACCGAGGGGGTGCCGGCCATCGTGCGAGCCATCGTGAGGACTAGATATCGAGGTCACCTGGATCGGGTGATCCTGTCGTCGGCACTGCTGGTGCTGGTGGCGCTGTTCGGCCCAGGCGTGGAGCCTGCCTCGGCCGCGACCTCTCCGGACGATGTCGCGGCCCAGCAACTGGCCGAGCGGTATGCGCCGGTCGTCAAGCTGCAGGACAGCGCGGCCAACTGTGCCGACGGAGAGCACTTCCGGCCGACCGATGTCGAGGCCGTACTCGGCAACCAGCAGGTCGCCCTGCGCGGGCCGTGGCGGCCTCCCGACCTGATCAAGACGCAGCCGCAGGGCGCGGACCTCGGGCTGCGCTACCCCGGCCATTTCCTGGACTTTCCTGGCGATCCGCTGCGTCCCGGCTGCGACTACGCGGACTGGTCCGCGCAGCTCAACGCCGAGTACGGCGCGACTGTCTACGCGCACGTGGCCCGCGACGCCGCGTACCCCGGCCAGCTCTCCTTGGAGTACTGGTTCTTCTACATCTTCAACGACTACAACAACACCCACGAAGGCGACTGGGAATCGATCCAGCTCATCTTCGACGCGGCCACGCCGGCGGACGCATTGACCACCGCCCCGACCGCGGTCGGGTACAGCCAGCACGGCGGAGCCGAACGCGCACGGTGGGGCGACGCCAAGCTCGAGCTCGTCGACGGGACGCATCCGGTCGTGTACCCGGCGGCGGGTTCGCATGCGAACAAGTACGGGCAGCGGCTGTACCTCGGACGCGGCTCGGAGGGACTGGGCTGCGACGACACGACCCGGCCGCAGGCGGCGATCAACCCCAAGGTCGCGTACGTCCCGTTGAACAGCGCGGACTACCTGGCGGAGTACCCGTGGCTGGGGTTCGAGGGCCGCTGGGGTGAGCGACAGCGCTCGTTCTTCGACGGACCGACCGGGCCGAACATGAAGGCGTCCTGGACCGCGCCGATCCAGGACGCCGAGTCGACCTGGCGCGACGACAGCACCACGGTGCCGGCCGGCGCGTTGCTCGGCCCGAGCAGCACGAACGTCTTCTGCGCCGCGGTCGGCACCGGTTCGAACCTGCTGCGCGAGACCCTCGACCGGACCTGGCTGCTCGGGCTGCTGCTCGCCGCCCTCGTCGCGCTGGTGTGGTTCGCCGCGAGCCGGACGCGCTGGACCGACGCGGATCCGCTACCCGCCCGCCGGCCGCGCGCGTGGGGGCAGGCGGTGAGTTCCGCGATTCGCCTCTTCCGTCGGCAACCGCGCCTGTTCGGCGGGTTCGCGGCCGCGCTGGGCGTGTTCAGCCTGATCACGGTGAGCCTGGCCAGGCTCGAGGCGGCGCGACGGGACGCGCCGACCGACCTCGGCGCACCGACCGAGAACGCGACCGGCCTGTGGGCCTCGATCCTCGCGCTCGTGGTCACACTCCTCACGATCGCGACGTACGTCGTCCTGCTGGCGGTCGTGATGCGCACCCTGGACCAGCTCGATCGCGGCGCTCCGGTGACGGCGGCCGGCGTACTGCGCGACGTCGTCACGATCCGCGCGCCGCTCGCTCGCGCCGCGACGCAGTACGTCGTCGTGCTGTTCGTCCTGACGATCTTCGTCGCGACGATTCCGCTGGCCATCTACTACGCCGTCAGTCGTGCGTTCGTCGTCCAGGTGCTGGTCGCCGAGCAGTGTTCCGGCGGGACGGCACTGAAACGCAGCCGTCGACTCGTCGCCCGCCGGTGGTGGCGAACCGCCGTACCGCTGGCCCTTGTGGTCGGGCTCGGCCTCGCGGTCGGGCCGATCGCCGGCATCATCCTGCTGCTCGCCACCGACTGGTCACCGACGCTGATCAACGTGGTGTCGTCGATCCTCTTCGCCCTGGCGATGCCGATCGCCGCCGCCGCTGTGGCCTACCTGTACTTCGACCGCGCAACAGACCGGTCACCCGGATCGGGTGAGCTACCCGGCGCGGCGCGAACCTATTCTCGGGACGGCCAGGAGCGTGCGGCGCACGACTCGCCATCGCTGCCGCCCGACTCCTGAGCGGATCGGAGGTCGAGATGGGCCAGGCCGAGAACGAACCCCCGGCCACACCCTCGACAGGCGGGCACCGCTTCCACCTCGCCGAGCTGCTGACGCTCGGTCTCCCGGTCGGCCTGGTCGTCGGTGCGCTGGTGACCGCGCTGATCTTCCTCCTCGTCGGCCGCGACAGCACCGCCGGCGCGGCCTCCCCGTCCGGCCAGGCAGATCCCGGTACGGCCATGTGCGCGGCGATCCCGGTGGCGAACCAGGTCCTGCCGTCGATCGTGACGATCTCGGCCCGCCGCGGCTCCGCGGCCGGCACCGGGTCCGGGCAGATCGTTCGCAGTGGTGGGTACATCCTGACCAACGACCACGTCATCTCCGTCGCGGCCGGCGCCGGAGGCGCGGTGTCCGTCCGGTACAGCGACGGCCACAGCTCCGACGCGTCGATCGTCGGCCGTGATCCCAGTACCGACCTGGCCGTTCTGAAGGCCGCCGACGGCGCCGGCAACTATCCGATCATCCAGCTGGGTTCGTCCGGTTCGCTGCAGGTCGGCCAGCCGGTCATTGCCTTGGGCGCGCCGCTCGGGCTGAGCAGCACTGTCACGTCGGGCATCGTGAGTGCGCTGGACCGCTACGTTCCGGTTCCGGGTGACGAGGTGACTCACCACCTGATCGGCGCCGTCCAGACCGATGCGGCCATCAACCCAGGGAACAGCGGCGGCGCGCTGGTCGACTGCTCCGGACGGCTCGTCGGCGTGAACGCCGCGATCGCCACAGTTCCGGACGCCTCCGGCACGAGCGGCGGCGGCAGCGTCGGTCTGGGCTTCGCGATCCCGGTCGACCTGGCGAAGCCGATCACCGACCAGCTGATCAGTACCGGAAAGCCGGGCCACCCGACGACCGGGCTCCAGGTCCAGGAAATTCCACCCGCGGTAGCGCAGGCGGCCGGGACACCTGCCGGTCTGTTCGTGGCCGGGGTCGACGCCGGCGGTCCCGCTGTGCAAGCCGGGCTGCAGGCCGGCGACATCATCACCGAGGTCGACGGCCAGCCGGCTGTCAGCAGCGAGCAGATCGTGGTCGCGACCTTGACCCGGCAGGCTGGTGACAAGCTCAAGCTGACGTATCTGCGGGCGGGTCAGTCGAACATCACCACTCTCACCCTGGGCACGCCCTAACCCGGTTCAGATGACGACGTCCGAGGCGAGCAGATCGAGACCGAGCTGCCGCGCCAGGAACTCCGCCGCGAGCCGGCCTCTGACACTGTTGCCTGCGGCATCCAACGGCGGTGCGAACGTCCCCAGTGCGCCCTTCCCGGGCGACACCGTGACGATGCCGCCGCCGATCCCGCTCTTGCCCGGGACACCGACGTCGAGCAGCCAGTCGCCCGACGTCTCGTACAGACCCGCGACGGTCATCACCGCCAGCGTCACCCGGGCGATGTCCGGATCCACCACCCGCCGGCGCGTCGTCGGGCACACCCCGCCGTCCGCGAGCGTCGCGCCCATCACCGCGAGATCGACCGCGCTGACCAGCAGGCAGCTCTGCCTGGTGTACAGCTCGGTCGCGACCTCTGCGTCGCCCGCCAGACCGCCCATGCTGCGCAGCAGCGCGGCCAGCGCACGGTTGCGGTGGTTCGTCGCGAGCGCCGAGTCCAGCGTCTCCCTGTCCAGCACCAGTTCGTGCCCGGCGAAGCCGGACAGCCCATCGAGGAGGAACCGCCAGCGGTCCTCCGGCCCCTCACCCGGCGCCAGACTCGTGGTAGCGATCGCGCCCGCATTCACCATCGGATTCGTCCGTCCGGTCGGCGACTGCTCCACCGCACGCACCGAATTGAACGGCAGCCCAGTCGCGTTCACGCCGACCAACTCGCGGACCGCATCGACTCCGATCGCCTGACACACCAGCGCGAAGACGAACGGCTTGGCCACACTCATGATCGTGAACGTCCGCCGCGCAGCGCCCGCCTCGAACAGCCGCCCGTCCGCGGCCGCCACACAGATCCCGAAGGCATCCGCGTCGGCACGCTGCAACGCCGGATAGACATCGCTCACCACACCGTCGGTCACACCAACGAATCGCTCGTACGCGGTATGCACCAGCTGCTGCACCCGCGCAGCGATCGGCAGCCCACCCGTCGACACATACCTGTCGGTCATCTCAGAACGGCCAGACCAGCGGAACGATCACAAGCGCCGTCACCAGCCACCAGACCATCACCGGGAGTCCGAGCTTCCAGTAGTCGCCGAAGCGATAGCCCGCGGGACTCATGATCATCATGTTCGCCGCCGTCGAGATCGGCGTCAGCAAGGACGCAGAGCCCGCGACCGCGATCAGCATCAGCACCGGTTTCACGGACGTACCCGTCCCCTGGGCCGCCGCGACCGCGATCGGCGTGACGATCAGTACTGTCGCGGTATTGCTCACCACCTGCCCGAGCGCCCCGGTGAGCAGGAACAGCGCGAGCAGCAACAGGTACGGACGACCCGCGCCGACCGCGTCCACGATGAGGCCGGCGATCCGGTCCGCGGCACCGCTCGACTGGATCGCCTCCGACAACGGGATCAGCGCACCGATCAGGACGACGATCTGCCAGGAGATCGCCCGGTACGCCTGCCGCGGGATGACCACCCGGGTCAGCACCATCGCCGTCGCGGCGAGCAGGCCGGCCATCGCCGCCGGTACGGCACCGGTCGCGAGCAGCACGATCATCAACGCCAGGATCGCGACCGCGATCGACGCGTTCGCACCCCACGGAACGGCCTGCCGGCGGACCGTCTGCGGTGAATCCACGAGCAGGACGTCCCGGTCCTTGGTCAGCTCGTCCAGCGCCGACCAGGCCCCGTGCACGAGCAGCGCGTCACCCTCGGCGAGCCGGGTCGGGCGCCGGCCGCGGTCCTTGCCCATCCGCTGGACCGCGATGATGACCAGGTCGGGTCCACGATGCATGCCCGGGAACACCGTCTCGCCGACCAGCGACGACCGCGGCGGGATGACGGCCTCGACCACGCCGGACTCGCGCGTCAGCAGGTTGTCCACCGGCGTCATCGCCACCGCGAGCCGCGCCTCGGCGGTCAGGTGGTTCACGTCGGCCTCGTCGCCGGTCACGACCAGTACGTCACCTGCGACGAGCACCGCGGTGTCAGGCCGATGCTGTCCGTGCCCGTCCTGGACGCCGGCGATCTCGACGCCCGGGTACGGCGACAGGTCGAGCTCACGGACCTGTTGGCCGACCAACGGCGACACTTCACGCACGCGCAGCCGGTAGAAGCCGTCGGCCAGCGCGGCGTAGTGAGTGTCGAGGGTCTCCGCGTGCAGGGCGAGGTCCGCGGCCGGATGGGCCGGGCGGGCGTTCGGCAGCAGCCGCGGTCCGGCGAGCACCGAGATCGCGATCGTGCCGATGACCAGCGGTACGCCGACCACCGCGAACGCGAAGAACGGGAAGTCCCCGGCGCCCGCATCCCGCGCCGCCTCGGAGACGATGATGTTGACCGGCGACCCGGTCAGCGTCAGCAGGGATCCGGCGCTGCCGACGAAGGTCAACGGCATCAGCATCCGCGACGGCGGTTCACCGGCCCGGATCGCCAGCATCACCACGAGCGGCAGCAACGCCGCGACCGCGCCGTTCAGCGTGATGAGCGCGGTCAGGACCGCGCAGAGCGCCGTGACGGCGACGAGCAGCCGGGCTCGCGTCGTACCGGCGTACCGCACGATGGTCTGACCGACCCACGCGGTGACGCCGGTGGAGTCGATCCCCTCGCTCACCACGAACAGCGAGGCGATCAGGATGACCACCGGATCACCGAACCCCGCGATCACCGTGGGGAAGCCGATCAGGCCGGTCGCCCACAACGCCAGCGTCGTGAGCACCGCGACCACCTCGACCGGCAGCCGGTTCCAGATGAACACCGCGACGACGAGCCCGAGGATGATCAGGCTCACCGTCGCGTCGTCCATTCGCGTACCCTCCCGTCGTCGTGCTGCCTAGCCGAGGTGCACCGGAGCGGACGGGCCCCACGGAATCCCGATCAGGTACCAGAGGATGTAGAACAGGGTCCAGGCGACCAGCACGATCCCGGTGTACGGCAGCATCATCGAGACCACGGTGCCGATGCCGGCCTTCTTCCGGTACTTCTGGCAGACCAGCACGATGAACGGCAGGTACACCATCAGCGGCGTGATCACGTTCATCGGGCCGTCGCCGACCCGGTAGGCGGCGATCACGGTCTGCGGCGCGATGCCGAGCCGGTAGAACAGCGGCACGAAGATCGGCGCCAGGATCGCCCACTTCGGGATCACGCCGGGCATGATCAGGTCGATGATCGCGACCAGGATGATGAACCCGATCAGCAACGGCAGCGCCCCGATGTCGGCCCGCTCGAGCAGGTCCGCGAGCCCGGTCGCGGCCAGCGTGGACATGTTCGTGTAGTTGAAGTAGGCAATGAACTGCGCGATCAGCAGCATCAGGAAGATCAGCCCGCCGAGGCCGTTGAACGTCTTCACGATCGCGTTGATGACGTTGGTGCTGCCAACCAGCGAGTGCGCTCCGCGGCCGTACCCGAGCCCGGCGGCCAGGAACAGCATCGAGATGATGAAGAGCAGGCTGCTCATGAACGGTGACGAGCCGAAGATCTCGCCGGTGTCCGGATTGCGCAGCGGCGCGCCGGGGATGAACGTCAGCAGCGACACGATCGCGGCCGCGACGAGCAGGTAGTAGACCGAGAACCGCAGCCCGCGGGACTCCAGCCGGAGCTCCTCGTCCGACGGCTGGTGATCGGCCGGTGCGTCCTCGGGCGCCTCGGCCGGGTCGTACTTGCCGAGCCGCGGTTCGAGGATCCGCTCGGTGATGAACGTCATCACCAGTGCGCAGAAGATCGTCGCGGCGATGCTGAAGAAGAAGTTGTGCGTGACGTTCAGGTGCACGTCCGGAGCGACCAGCCCGATCGTCTCGTTGGTGACCTCGGTGATGATGCCGTCCGCCGGAGTGATCAGGACGTTCACGAAGAACGCCGCGCTGACGCCCGCGTACGCCGCCGCGATGCCGGCCAGCGGGTGCCGCCCGAGGGACGCGAACGCCGCCGCACCCAACGGGATCAGCACCAGGTACCCCGCATCCGAGGCGACGCTGGAGATCCCGCCGAGCAGCACGATGATGAACGTGATCAGCCCCTTGGGCGCGACCTTCACCATCTTGCGGATCAGCGCCGCGATCAGGCCGGCCTCCTCCGCGACGCCGACGCCGATCATCGCGACCAGGATCACCGCGACGACACCGAAGTCGTTGAAGTTCTGCACCGCCGTCGTGAAGATGTACCGGATCCCGTCGCCGGTCAGCAGGCTCTCGGCCTTGATCGTCTCCTTGTGGATCTCGTAGTCCGGGATCGCGGGCGCCGGCGGCGCGTCGTTGCCCGCCACACTCGACCCTTCGCCCGGGTACTCCGGCGCGACCTGGACCGTCGCCGGTTCGGCAACCTCGGTGGTGACGCTGGTGCCCGCCCAGGACAGGATCTGGGAGAGCACGATCACGATCAGGATCAGGCCGAGGAAGATCAGCGCCGGGTGCGGGACCTTGTTCCCGACCGTCTCGATGCCGTCGAGGATCCGCTGCATCCGGCCCTTCTTGGCCGGAATCTCCGGGGCCGCCTCGGCACTCATGACCGGGCTCCGGCTCCGCTGTCGTTCGGCGGCGTGAACGCGAGTGCGAACTCGATCAGCAGCTTGGTGCCGAACCCGGTCGCGCCCTTGTTCCGCCAGGTCCGCGGCGCCGGCAGCTGCGCGGTCCCGGCGATGTCGACGTGCGCCCACGGATGCCCGTCGACGAACTCCTCGAGGAACAGCGCGGCGGTGATCGACCCGGCGTTGACGCCGCCCATGTTGGTCAGATCCGCGACCGCCGAGTCCAACTGCGCGCGGTACGGCCGGTACAGCGGGAGCTGCCAGACCGGTTCGTCGGCGAGCTCCCCGGCGCGCCGGAGCTGCTCGACGACCGTACTGTCGTTGCCCATCACGCCGGCGATCTCGACCCCGAAGGTCCGCAGGCACGCGCCGGTCAGGGTCGCGATGTCGACGATCGCGTCGACCGGCTCCTCGGTCGCCAGCGCCAGCGCGTCCGCCATCACCAGACGGCCCTCGGCGTCGGTGTTCAGTACCTCGACCGTCGTCCCGTTACGCATCCGCAGGACGTCACCGAGCTTCAGCGCGGAACCCGACGGCATGTTGTCGGTGCACATCAGGTAGCCGGTCACGGCCGCCGTACAGCCGAGGCCGCGGAGCGCGGTCATCGCGGCAAGCACCGCCGCCGCGCCGGTCATGTCGTTCTTCATCTGGGCGTGCGACTCGTCGCTCGGCTTCAGGCTGATGCCGCCGGAGTCGTACATGATTCCCTTGCCCACCAGGGCGATCCGGCCGGTCGGCTGCTCGGGCAGGTAGCGCAACCGGACCATCCGGGGTTCGTCGACACTGCCCCGGTTCACGCCGAGCAGTCCGCCACACCCCAGCTCGATCAGCTGCTGCCGGTCGAAGACTTCCACCTGCAGCCCGGCCGGTGGGCCGACCTCCTGCGCGACCTCGGCCATTCGTTCGGCCGAGAGTGTGCTGGCCGGGCAGTTCGCAAGATCCCTGCCCAGGCTGTACGCCGCCGCGACGACACGTCCGCGCTCCACACCGCGCCGCGCCTCCTCGGCGTCCTCGTCGGAGGCGACGACCGTCAGCGACTCCAGGGTCGGCTCGTCCGCACCCCGACCGACGAAGTACCGCCAGCGGGCCAGCAGTACGCCTTCGGTCACGGCCTGCGCGAAGTCGGCGACCGCGATGCCGGAGTCGCGGGACGGAACCTCGATCGCGAGGCGCCGGTGCCACGGCACCGCCCGGGCGAACTCGGCAGCCAGATCGCGCGCGAGCGTGCTGTCGATCTGCTCGGGCGTACCGATCCCGACGGCGACCCGGACCGGGCCGCCACTGTGCGGCTGGACCAGGGTCTGGCCGCGTGCGCCGGTGAAGCCGGCCGCCGCCAGCCCGGCAGCGTCGATGCCGAGCTCGGCACCGGGCTCGGCACCCGCCGGCACCGGAACCGCGAGCGCGTCCGCCTCCGTCTCGGCCTGCTTGAGCGAGGCGACGCCGACGGCCGCCCGCCGCCGCGTCGAGGGAATCGGATCGAAGTCGTCCGGGACGGTGTTCACAAGAGCTCCCCCTGTCAGGACTGCAGGGCCTGGACCAGTTCGTCCTCGCGCTCGCGCGTCAGGTTGGTCTGCAGGATGGTCGGGCTGTACGGCTTCAGCGCCTCGACCACCCGGTCGACGGTGGCCGACCGCGCCAGCAGGAACACGGCCGCGTGGCCCTCCTGCAACTCCTGGCCGATCTGCTTGATCAGCTGGTCGCTGACGCCGATGTCGGACAGCTTGCCGCTGATCGCGCCGGTCGCCGCACCGACGACCATGCCCGCGAGCGGGTTCAGGAAGATCAGCCCGATCAACGTGCCCCAGAGCGCGCCGCCGGCCGCACCGGCGCTGGTCAGGTTCACGGCCTGCTGGATGCGTACCTTGCCCTTGGCATCCTTGTAGGCGATCGCCGCATCCTCTCGCTGCAACAACTGCTGCTTGGCCAGGTCGTCGGTGAGTTGGACGACGCGCTCGGCGTCCTCACGGCTCTCGAGGCCGAGCACCACCAGATGGGTCATGTCGGGTTCCTCCCGGGGATGGCGCGCCGAAGGTGCGCGCCGACCGCCTCATCCCACCAAGGCGCCGTGCGGCTGTCCTCCTCCGATTAAGGTGACGCTCAGGAATTCGGGTGAGACGTCCGCTCCGGTCTGCGACGCACTCTCGGGACCTTGGCACCGATCCAGACCGCGACGACAACCAGCAGACCGATCCCGACGAACCAGCCCCACAGGCCCTCCGACACCGGACCGAGCCGGCCGAGGCCGAACCCGCCGGGATCCTTGGCCTGCTGCAACGCGACGATGTAGGCGATGATCGCGCGTTTGTCCTCGGGCAGCAGGACGGCGTCGGAGAAGACCGGCATCTGCTGCGGTCCGGTGAGCATCGCCTGGTAGATGTTCCGCGGCGTCGTCGACATCAGTGACGGCGCGTACCGGCCGTTCGGCAACGCACCACCGCGGCCGGCGAAGTTGTGGCAGGCCGTGCAGTTCGTCCGGAACAGGTCCCCGCCGCGGGTGACCTCCTCCTGCGTCGCCTTGCTGACGTCGTACGACTCGGACGCCGGGATCGCGGGACCGGGAGCGAGCGAAGCGATGTACGCCGCCAGCGCGGCAATCTCGTCCTCGGTGTAGACCGGCGGCTTCTGCGGGATCTGGGCGCCCGGCTGCACGGCGGGCATCCGGCCGGTGCTGACCTGGAAGTCGACCGCGGCCGCGCCCACGCCGATCAACGACGGACCGGCCATCGCGCCCGCACCGTTGGTCCCACCCTCGGCATGCAGGCCGTGGCAGCTCGAGCAGCCGACCGAGAACAGCCGCCGGCCCTCCTCGATCTGCTGGGACTGCGGCCCATCGGCTCCGGCGGCCCCGTCCGGGACCAGGACCGCGTACGCCAACCCGACGGCAACCAGCGCCACACCGATCAGCGGCAGTCTGAGCCGTGATCTGAACCTGATCCGGGCATCGCCCATCTCCGCACCTCCTGGCTGCCGCGGAGTCCAGCAGAACCGAGCCGGCCCCCGCTTGGGATCACCCGAATCGGGCGAGTCAGCGCGCGTCGCGCTTGGCCTGCCGGCGGCTGCCCTGCGCCCGCGTCGACGCATCCTTCTTCAGCCCACCGGTGGTCTTGGCCGTCCGCGCCCGCGGAGCAGTCGCCTTCTTCGCCGCGGTCTTCTTCGCTGCCGTCTTCTTCGGGACGGCGAGGGCCGGCGTGGCCGTACGTCCCGCGGCGATCCGCTCGGCGCGCAGTTCCATCGACGCCCGGCGCGCCACCGCCGCGACCTCCCGGCTGACCGTCGCCAGTACGGACTCGAACAACTCGGCCTTGTCCCGGTCACGCTGGTTCCGCCCGTACGACAGGCCGCGTCCGCCCGCACCGGCCACCGCCGCACTCGCGCCGCGCCGATAGTTCTTGACGTACTTCGTCCGCGATCGCCGGACGCGTTGGTGCAGGTCGAGCAGGTCGTCCTCGTCCAGCTCCTGCAACGCGGACCGCTCGGTCTCGGCCACCAGCAACCGCTCGGTCTCGGTCAGCGAGTTCAGCAGGCCTTGATTCATCGCAGTCTCCCTTGTCCGCCGAATGCGCCCGACGAGGGTCCCTGCACCCCCGGCGGGTCCGTCTCCACCGCTGGTGCCGGCCGGAGCAGTCCGACGCCGCGCGCGACCCGGAGCGCCGCGGACCGCTTCTCGGCACCAAGTTTTCGGTACAGCGCCATCAGGTGCGTCTTCACCGTGTTCTCGGTGATGAACAACGCTTTCGCGATCTCGGTGTAGGAGTTGCCGAGCGCGAGCTGGTCCAGGACCTCGGCCTCGCGGGCGGTCAGCCGGATCTGCGCACCGTTCACGACGGCGCTCAGTCGACGTACGGGCGCGGCGTGCGCGTCCGGCCGGGTCCGAGCGAGCAGCGTCACGCCACCGGATCCGGTCGAGGCGCCCTGGTAGCCGGACAGCTTCTCGAGTGCGATCGCGGCGAACGGATGCGAGTTCGGCGTCACGACGTACTCACGGAGCTGGTCGAGGAACACCTCCTCGCCGCCGGCCGGGATCAACGCGTGCACAATGCGCTGCGGGGCCACGCGGTTGAGCGTGTCGACCAGCGATGCCTCGGCGGCGACCGGATCGGCGGCGCGGACGAGTAGTACGGTCCGGAACGACGCGGCCGCCGACGCGACCGGTGGGTAGATGCCCGGTCGCGCGAGCACCGCGTCGATCATCGTGACCGTCGCTCGCAGGTCGCCCTGACCGATCGAGAGCATCGCCCGGAGCAGCTCGGCCTCCGAGCAACTCCCAACCCGGTCGAGCTCCGCGAGTTGGGCAGCCGCACCGTCCTCGTCGCCGATCAGTACGGCCAGCCGGAACCGCAGCAGCGCCAGATCGCGGGCGAGGAACGACGGCAGCGGACCGGCCGCGGCGGGATCCACGGTCAGCTCTGACAGCGCTTCGTCGAGCCGGCCGTCCTCGATCAGCAGTACGCCGCGGAGCATCGCGCGCAGGGCGGCGATCACCGTGTCGGATTCGGCCGACTCCGTCATCGCGACGAGCTCGTACCAGCGCCAGGCCTCGTCGCGTCGCAGGTCGCTGAGGGCCGCGAAGCCCAGTACGACATAGGCCCGTACGGCGTACTCGCGCGGGAGCTCGTCGCCGCCGGTGTCGAGCGCCTCGCGCGCCGACCTGGCGGCGTTCCGGACCTGGCCACGGACGTACTGCACGACGGCGCGATGCACGAGCCCGCCCGCGATCAGCCTGGAATGCGATGCCATCCGGGCCGAGACGAGTGCCTCGTCCAGATGCGCCGACGCGCCGTCGAGATCGCCGGCCCAGGTCTGTGTGGCGGCCAGCTCGATGAGCAGCCAGGCGAGTCGTTCCGGTCCGAGGACCGCCTCGCTTCGCCGGTCACCGGCGGTCCGATCCAGGGCCAGCAACGACCGGGTACCGTCGATCGCGGCCTGCACGTCGTGCCATCCGTACCGGGATTTCCACAGCCGCAGGAGAACCGCGTCGGCCTCCAGCGCGTCGTCGTCCGGGGTCGATGCCGCCGGATCACGCTCGGCGGTCAACCGATCGGCTGCCGCCGCGTCCATGACCGCGCCGGCCACGTCGCCGGAGACCCGGCGCAGGAGACCACGGACACCCGTCAGGTGCGGGTGCGTCTCGACATAGTCGGCCGGCAACGCCGCGAACGCTGCCGCGACCAACTCCAGCTCGCCCGCCGCGAGCAGCTCCGGCCCGCGGCTCAAGACCATCCGCGCCACCAACGCAGGATCCTCCGCGCCCAATGCGCCGCGCAGCGCACCGACGCTGTCGCCACGGTTCTCGTAGTACAGCGCGGACCGGCGTTGAGCGGCGGCCACGATCCGCGCCCGCTCCGGACTCGCGGCGACGCGGCGCCGCAGGAGCTCGACGAGCAAGGGGTGATAGCGGTACGTCGGCTCGCTGCCCGGCCCGTCGACGTACGCGGTCACAAGCAACCCGTTCCCGGCCAGCTCCGCGAGCATCGCGCCGGTGTCCGAGTCGTCGCTCAACGTCGCGGCCAGCTCGGCGGTCACCGACGGCATGCCGAACGTACTCAGCAGCATCGTCTGGACCCGCTCGTCCAGGGTGTTCACCGTCTCGCCGAGGAACAGGTCGAGCACCGGGCCCTGGTTGACCAGTGACCACACGACCTCGCCGGAGGCCGCGAACGTCCGCGCCGCGAGCACCAGCGCGGCCGCCCAGCCCGCCGTGTTCGCCTGGAACAAGCGAATGTCCTCGGCGGTCGCCCGGCCGGCATGTGCCTTCACCAGCTCGGTCGCCTCGGCGTCGGTGAAGCGCAGGTCGCGCGAGCGCAGCGTCAGCGCCAGGCCGCGCAGCTCGAGTTCCGGAACCGGCAGCGGCAGGTCGTACCGGCTGGCGAGCACGATCCGCAGCGCGTGCGGCGACTTCCGCAGGACCAGCGCCAGCTCCGCGAGAGCTGTTGCCGACAGCAAATGACCGTCGTCGATGACGGTCAGCCCGGCGGCCGGCGGCTCGGCGTCCATCGCCTGCTCGAGCAGCTGCCCGAACGAGCCGGCCGCGTGCCCGCCGATCCAGGTCACCGCCGTACCGGCGTCGCGGCAGCGCGTCACCCAGTCCGACAGCAGGACCGTTTTACCGGTGCCGGCCGGCGCGATCAGCAACGTCAGCGGCGAGCGCACCCCGAAGTCCAGCGCGGCATGCAGGCGGTCCCGGACCACCAGGGTCGACGGCGGGCGCGGAATCCCCCCTGCCGTTCGCGAATCGACTGCGCGGTGCTCCCGATCGATCGAGGCGCACACCCCTCGTCGCCCTCCCCTGGCCGACGTGCTTCGGTCTTGACCGCTGTCACCTGGTCTTGAACTTCTGCCGTTGCCGAGCGCTACGAATACCGAGACTAGCTGGTCCAGCGCGATCCCGGCAGTACCGATCTCCCATTGAGAAACGGACCACGGTCCGCTAAGGTCGTCCCATGGAGCCATCGCAGATAAAGGTTGCGGCGGGAACGATTCAGGTTTGGTCGGACTTGTTGTGTCCGTTCGCGCAGGTTGCGATTCACCGGTTGCGCGCCGCTCGGGAGACGCTGGGTGCTGACGTCCGGCTGGATCACCGGACGTTCGCGCTCGAGTTGTTCAACGGGCCGCATTCGCGTCCGGGCACCGACAGCGAGGCGGTCGGGCTCGGGCAGCTCGCGCCGGAGGTGGGGTTTCGGCTGTGGACGCAGCCGGACTGGACGTACCCGTCGACCGTGCTGCTCGCGGCCGAGGCGGTCCACGCTGCCAAGGAGCAGAGTCTGCAGGCGTCCGAGGAGTTGGATGCGGGGCTCCGCCGGGCGTTCTGGCTGGAGAACCGATCGATCGGGCATCGGCAGGTGATCCTCGACGTCGCCGCCGAGACCAAGGCCGTGGACGAGGCCGCACTGGCCGCCACCCTCGACGACGGCCGGGCGCGAGCCACGATGATGGCCGACCATGCGATCGCGGTGACCGACGCCGTCCAGGGCAGCCCGCACCTGTTCCTGCCCGACGGCACCGACGCCCACAACCCAGGCATCTCCGTCCACTGGGAGGGCCCCTGGGCCTCCGGCTATCCTATTGCCGAAGGCAACGATCCCGGCTGGGCAGAACGTTTGCTTCAGCGGGCGGCGCCCTCGTCGGCTACTGGCGGTGGGACCAGGTGAGGTGTTCCCAGATGTCGCAGGCTTCGTGGGCGAATCGGCCGGGCTCGTCGGTGGGCTCGAGCGGAGCGTGGGTGGTGACGCGTTCGTCCACCTGACCGCCGTGGGCGCGGACCCGGCCGGCGAGGGCGTGTGCCTGGTACGAGGATTGGCCGGGGATGATCGTGTCGGCGTCGGACCAGACCAGGCGTACGACGGTGCCGGCGAGCTCGGCGGCGTACGAGACCGGACTGCGGCGTGCGTACTCGTCGGGCAGCTCGGACGGGTCTCCACCGACCTCTTCACGAATCGTCTCGTCGGCGCCTTGCAGGGCCGCACTCGCGCGGCCGTACCGGATGTCGTCGTGCCACCGGGCGAGGTCGACGACGGGGTTGGCGGCCCAGACCGACGTGACCTCGGCGGCATGCTGAGCAGCCAGCACCAGCGCCTCCTGGCCGCCCATCGACAAGCCGCCGACACTCACCCGGTTCGTGCTGTGGCGGTCGCACAGGTCGAGCGCTGCTGCCCACGTGGCATCCAGATGGTCCCGCCAGGCCAGGGAGGTTCCAGCGAGTACGCGTCCGTGGCTGCGCGGCGCGACGACAACCTGGCCGGTGAGTTCAGCGGGTCCGAGGGCACCGTCGAGCGGTCGGATGAGCAGCTCCCCCGCGGGCTCCCCGTGCAGGACCGCCTCGGGCGTGAAGCCGAACGGGTGGAACAGCACAGTCACACCGTGAACAGTGCCGTCCGGCACCGCCACGACGTACCCGCGCTCGAACCCCGACGAGTCCCGCCGAACGACGCTCTCTGCCTTCATCGATCCTCCTTGCGGTTCGTGGCGAGACCGCGCACCAAGGCATCGAGCCCGGTACGGAACTCGTGGTCCGGGCCGAGCTTGTGGACCCGTCCGGCCAGGTCGAGGAGGTGCGCGGCCTCGGGCGAGTCCGGGAACGTGATCGCGCTGCCGTCGCGGGCGGTCTGCTGCTCGAGCGTGGCGCCGATCGTGTAGCGCGACACGGCAACGTACGCCAGGATCGCGTCCGGTCCGTCGAAGCCGTGCCGCTCGAGGAACGTCACCTGCGCGATCGCGTTCCCGAGCTCGGGGGCGCGCGGTCCGGCTAGTGCGACCAGCCGGGCTCCGTCGCGGACGGCGAGCATCGCGCGGCGCAGGCTGTGTGCGTTGCGGACCAGGAACGCCGGCCAGTCCTCGTCCGGGCGCGGCAGCCGCTCGGTGTGATGCCGGTCGAGCACCTCCGCGGCGGCCGCGGTCAGGACCGCGTCCTTGTCCTTGAAGTGGTGGTAGAGCGCCGGTTGCCGGACCCCGAGCCGGGCCGCGATCGCGTGCAGCGAGAGCCGGTCGAGCCCGCGCTCGTCGAGCACCGCGATCGTCGCCGCGACGATCGCGCCACGGTCGGTCCGTCGCTGCTGAGGCACGACCGCACGGTACCTGCACCGCACCCGTACGGCATCCGCGGCGGGATGGTTATCGGTGATAAGCTTCAGCCGCACACGCACCGTGACGAAGGAGTGACCAATGGCCGACGGGGACGCCTGGACCGGAGTCGTCGTGAAGAAGTCCCGCGCCATGTACGACGGCGCGAACCTCTACCGCAAGCTCGAAGTACAGGTCGACGGCGGCGATGTGCGCGACGTCAAGGTCAAGCGCGACCTCTGGAAGCAGCTGGAGGTCGGCGACCGCGTCACCAAGGCAGCCGGCGCCGATCCCGAGCGCGGCTGACCCCTCGAACCACCACGAGTTGGTGGGTGGGAGGAGCACGCTGCCCGGGCGCTGAACCCGCCCGGGCAGCGTGACCCCAGCCCTGGTTAAATGTGCACTAAATTAACCAACAATTAGGCATTGACTGCTCTTGCGGCCAGGTTAATGCTTTCACCATGTCTCGGGAAGAGCGTACGACGCTTCGTGAGGTGGCGGAGGCCGCAGGGGTCTCCGTCGCCACCTGCTCGTACGTCCTGAGCGGCCGGGCCGGCCGGACCACCCCGTTGCCGGAGCCGACCCGCAAGCGGGTCGAGGAGGCCGCGCGCCGCCTCGGGTACAAGGGCAATACCGCGGCACGGAGCCTGCGGCGGCAGCGGTCGGAGCTGATCGCGATCGTCTACGGGCCGCCGGTCGGACCGTGGCTCGACCACCTCACCATGCAGTGCGAGGACATCGCGGCGGCCCGCGGCTACTCGGTGATCGGCGTCCCGGTCCGTCGCCTGGACCGCGCTGCGCAATCCCTCCGGGTGATCACCCGGGGCCACGTCGACGGTGCGATCTTCGTCGGCGGCCTCAGCGACGATCTCGATCTGACCGCGGCCCGGCGTTCCACCCGTGCCTTGATGGCCTTCAGCGACACGCTCCGGATGCCTGGCGTGGACGTGATCCGCAACAATGCGCGGCGCGCCCTCGCCGAGGCCACGACGTACCTGATCGACGCGGGCCGCGAGCGGATCGCGTTCCTGTCCCACACCGGCGCCCACGAGGACCGCTACCTGGGGTACGTCGACGCGCTGCAGGCGGCCGGCCGCGCGGTCGATCCCGGGCTGGTCCGGATCGGCGCGGCCTCCCGTGAGGACGCGGTCCTGGTGGTCCGCGACCTGCTCGACGCCCCGAACCCGCCGGACGCGATCGTCTCGGAGTCCGACCGGGGTGGATTCGCCGCATTGCAGGCCGCGGTCGACCGGGGCGTCAAGGTACCGGACGACCTGGCCGTGATCGGCACCGGCAACACCCGCGAGGCGGCGTACTCGCTGCCGCCCCTGACCAGCGTGGGCATGCAGCAACTCGACTTCACCGAGATGGCCGAGGCGCTCTTCGCCCGCATCGACGACCCGGCGCTCCCGGCCCGGGAACTGTCCATGCCCTGGGTGCTGAACCATCGCGAATCAGCCTGAAAGGTTCACCATGTACTCGTTCGACCGCCGCTCGTTCCTGCGCCTCGGTCTCGGTGTCACCGTGCTCGGTGCCGTCGGTGCCGCCGAGGCCGGATGCTCGCCGGCCAAACCCGCCTCGAAGAAGCAGGACAGCCGCACGTTCACCATCTACTGGAACGCCGGCCACGGCTACAAGGCGTACCAGGAGGTGCTCGACCAGTTCGGCAAGGACCACGACCTGCAGATCAACTGGCAGAAGTTCCAGTGGCCCGACCTGACCACCAAGCTGACCGCGGATTTCCGTTCCGGAAACGTTCCGGACCTGGTCGAGGAAGTTTCCGCCGGCACCGGAACGCAGTACGGGCTGGCCGGCCATGTGCTGGCGCTGGACGACTTCGCGAGCGCGGACAAGGAATTCGGTTTCCCCGGGGACTACCTGGACCAGGCAGTGGTCGCCCGGCAGTACGAGGGCAAGACCTACTCGGTGCCGCTGCACCTGACCGCGAACGGCCTGCTCTTCTACAACAAGGCGATGATCCAGACGCCTCCGACCACGTGGGACGAGTTCCTCGAGGCCGCGAAGGGCGCCACGAAAGACAAGGTTTCCGGCTGTTCGCTCAACTCCGACCCGAGCTACGCCGCGCCGTACTACAACCAGCAGAAGGTCGACTTCAGCGACGTTGCGGCCAAGCAGTTCATGCAACCGGGCGACGCGGCGCTGAAGGCGCTGCAGTTCCTGCAGGACCTCGTCTACGCCGACAAGGTCTCCCCTGCACCGGTCGCGACGACCGACTACTCGGGCCCGCAGAAACTGTTTTCCGCGCAGCGGGCCGCGATGTTCGTCTCCGGGCCGTGGGACATCGGCCCGATCCGGCAGGGCAGTCCCGACCTCGAACTCGGTGTCGCTGTCCCGCTGACCGGCGCCGTGCAGTCCGCTGCGATGGCGGGGTCCGGATTGATGATCCCGGCCAAGGCCAAGGACCCCAAGCTGTCCTGGGAGCTGATCACGCGGCTCGGTGCGGTGAAGACCGAACTGGCCGCGACCAAGGAGGCCGGGATGTCGATGCCGCGGAAGAGCTGGGCCTCGGATCCGTCCGTCACCGCGGACCCGAACATGGCGGTGATCGCGAAGTCGCTCGCGGTCGTGGCCAAGCAGGACATCGCGCTGTCGGCGAGCGGCAAGGCAGCGCAGATCAACGAGCTCTGGAAGAAGGCGTACCAGCAGATGATCATCCAGCACGCGCCGGTCGGCCCGACGCTGGACGACTTCCGCAAGCAGGCCGGGGCCGCGCTGTGATCCGTCGCCGTCAGGCGCTGACCGCATGGCTCTTCCTCACCCCGGCAGTGCTGTTCTTCGTCCTGCTGTTCTTCCTCCCGATCGGCAACCAGCTGCTCACCGGCGCGTACGACGCCGACGGGACGTCGTTCATCGGGTTCGGCAACTTCACCCGTGCGTTCGGTGATCCCGAGATCCTGCACTCGTTCCTGATCACGCTGGTCTACGCCGCCGGCACCCTGATCGTCGGTACGGCGGTGGGCCTCGGGCTGGCCGTCATCCTCAACCAGTCCCTGCGCGGGCGGACGCTGTTCCGGTCCGTGCTGCTGATCCCGTACCTGACGTCGGTGTCGATCATCGGCCTGCTCTGGCGGAACATCCTCGATCCGCAGGTCGGCATCCTGAACCGGTTGCTCGAGGCAATCGGTCTGCCCGGACAGACCTGGCTCAGCACGCATCCACTGGCGACGATCGTCGGCATCACCGTCTGGTCCAGCGCGGGCTACACGATGGTCCTGTTCCTCGCCGGTCTGCAGGGCATTCCGGGTCTGTACTACGAGGCGGCGCGGATCGACGGCGCCGGGCCCTGGCGGCGGTTCGTCTCGATCACGCTGCCGCTGCTCACGCCGACCACGTTGTTCGTGTCGATCATCGGACTGATCAGCACGCTGCAGCAGTTCGCGCTGCCGTACATCGTCACCGGTGGCGGGCCGGGCAACGCGACCTCGCTGTACGCGCACCGGCTGTTCATCGTCGCGTTCAACGACAACGACTTCGGGTACGCCTCCGCACTGTCCCTGTTGCTGCTCATCGTCGTACTGATCCTGTCCCTGGTGCAGCTGCGGATCGGAGACCGGGACCATGCGTGAACAACTACGTGAACGCCTCTTCCCCGGCGACCGGATCGCCGCGTACGTCGTCCTGGTTGCGCTGGCCCTGGTCACCGTACTTCCGCTGCTCTACATGATCGTGCTCGCGCTGCAGAGCGACGGCGAGGTGCAGTCCGGCGATCCGGTGCTCTGGCCGTCGGATCCGCAGTGGGGGAACTTCACCCGCCTGTTCGAGGCCGCACCGTTCGGGCGCTTCTTCCTGAACAGCCTCGTGATGGCCGGCGCGATCACGGTGTCGCACCTGATCTTCGACCCGCTGGTCGGGTACGTGTTCGCGAAGCTGGACTTCCCCGGCAAGCGGATCGCGTTCATCGCCGTACTCTCCACGCTGATGGTGCCGTTCTTCGTCCGGATGCTGCCGATCTACTCGATCTTCGCGAGCCTGGGCTGGATCGACAGCTACCAGGGGCTGATCGTGCCGTTCCTGATGGATGCCTACGGCATCTTTCTGATGCGGCAGTTCATCCGGCCGCTGCCGGACGAACTGATCGAGGCGGCCCGGGTGGACGGCGCCGGCGAGTTCCGGATCTACCTGCGGGTGATCCTGCCGCAGTGCAAGCCGGCCATGGCGGTGCTCGGCCTGTTCACGTTCGTCTTCCAGTGGAACGAGTTCCTCTGGCCGCTGATCGCCACCAGCCGGACCGAGATGCGGACGCTGCCGATCGGCCTGACGCTGTTCAACCAGGAGTACTTCACGCAGTGGAACCTGACCGCGGCCGGTGCGCTGATCCTGTTCATCCCGACCGCCCTCTTCTTCGTGGTGACGCAGAAGTTCCTCGTCGAGGGCATCGCCTTGTCCGGACTGAAATGAGAGCTCTTTGATGCGCCCCAACAGGCCCAATGTCATCGTCTTCTTCACCGACCAGCAGCGCTGGGACACCGTCGGCGCGGCCGGCTGCCCGCTGGGGCTGACGCCCAACCTCGACCTGATGGCGCGGCGCGGCACGATGTTCGACGCCGCGTGCACCACCAACCCGGTCTGTGCGCCGGCCCGCGCGGCAATGCAGACCGGAATGTTTCCGACAAACACCGGCGTTTTCCGAAACAACGTTTCGCTGCCGACCGACGCCCCGACGCTCGGCCGGCTCTTCGGTGCAGCCGGCTATCAGACCGCGTACATCGGCAAGTGGCACCTGGGCAGCGCGGATCCGGTGCCCGCCGAGGAACAGGCCGGGTACCAGTACTGGCTGGCGTCCAACCTGCTCGAGTTCACCTCCGACGCGTACCGGACCGTGGTGTCCGACGGAAACGGGGAACCCGTTTTCCTTCCCGGCTACCGGCCGGACGCGCTGACCGACGCGGCCATCCGCTACGTCACCCGCGCCTCGGAGGACGACCGCCCGTTCCTGTTGTTCCTCTCGCTGATCGAGCCGCATCACCAGAACGAGCACGACGACTACCCGGCCCCGGAGGTCTATCGCGACACCTACACCGGAGCGTGGTTGCCACCCGACCTGGCGAGCCTGCCCGGTACGGCCCACCAGCACGCCGCGGGGTACTACGGCCAGATCAAACGCGTCGACGAGTGCCTGGGCCGCCTGCGCGATGCACTGGTCAGCCTCGACCTGACCGACGACACCCTGCTGCTGTACACGTCCGACCACGGCTCGCACTTCAAGACCCGCAACGGCGAGTACAAGCGCTCACCGCACGACGGCTCGGTGCGCGTGCCGTTGGTCGTCGAGGGTCCTGGCTACCGCGGCGGCGCTCGCGTCACGACTCCGGTCAGCACAGTGGACGTCGTACCGACACTGCTCGATGCCGCCGAGATCCCCTTGCCGGATCATCTGGATGGAGCACCGCTGCGGGAGTCCAGGCGCGAGGCCGTACTGATCCAGGTGAGCGAGTCCGAGGTCGGACGGGCGCTGCGTACGAACCGCTGGAAGTACTACGTGCACGCCCCCGACGCGGGCGACGCACCAGCGGCGGATGCGTACACCGAGCGCGCTCTGTACGACCTGCAGGCTGACCCGTACGAGCTGGACAACCTCATCGACAGCGCCGGCCACCAGGAGATCACCTCAGACCTTCGCGCCCGGCTCCTCCAGGAAATCGCCACGGTAGAAGGCCGTTCGCCCACCATCACCCCGTACCCCGACGTCCGGGACCGAGGCCGCTTCCCCGAAACCACAGTCCGCCGCCTCAAGCTGGACGGTCGGCGGCTGGAGTAGAGCCTTCGAGGTGCCAGCCGGCGGAGCGTTGCTGGTTGTGCCAGAACGCGGCGTAGCGGCCGGCCTACGTCACCGCGGTCGCGAACGCCCTCTGACTCAGCCGATCAGCCGGGCGTAGTACGCGCGAGCGTCCGGCGTTCGCCCGGTCCCGAGCACCCGCAGGGCCTCCGCCAGGTCTGGGTGATCCTGCTCGAGCAGACGGGCCGCGCCCTCGAGCTCGGCGGCCGATGCCACGGCCCGCAGTACGCCCTGGATCACCGCCACCGGATCGCCCGCGCCGGGGTTCTGGGCCGGGGGTGATGCCTGTACGTCGGAAGTCACCATCGTCAGCGTGGACCGCTCCGCCGCGCGAACGTCCGCCAGCCTGCGCGCCTGCTCGTCCGGCGCCAGGCCGTCCCAGTCGGCGTCGCTGACCATGGCCTCCAACTGCAGCAGCCGGGCCAGGACCGCGGGGCTGCTGATCTTCGACCGATGACCGGACATCAGCTGCGACAACATGGGCGCCGAGAGCCCGAGTACCGCGGCGAGCTGCGCCTGCGAGAGGCTGAGCCGCGCCAGCAGCCGGCCGAACCGGTCACCGAGCGGCTCGCCGTACCAGGCGATCTGCCGCTCGACGTTGCGGGTGTGCGAGTCGGTCACAGAACCTCCGAACTTTGCGGTTGCAAATCACAAATGCAAACGATAGGCTCGCCATCGTTCCGATCTGCAAACACTGGAGTCGCCATGATACGCCGTACCGTCGCGCTGCTGGCCGCCGTCGGGCTCGTCACCGTCTTTCAATCTGCAAACGCCTCCGCGACCCCCGTGGCGGACCCGTACTCGCCGGTGATGGTCGTGCTGGACTCCTCGGGCTCGATGAAGGCTCGCGACGCCGGCGGCCCCGGCACCCGGATGGACGCCGCCAAGCGCGCGGTCACGAACATGGTCGACGGGCTGCCGGCACAGGCCCAGGTCGGGCTCGCGATCTACGGCGCGGGGACTGGCTCATCCGGGTCCGAGAAGGCCGCCGGCTGCCGCGACGTCCAGGTGGTCCAGCCGGTCGGCGCGGTGAACAAGCCGGCGCTGAAGGCGGCAGTGACCCGAGCACAGGCCCGTGGCTACACCCCGATCGGGCAGGCGCTGCGTACGGCGGCAACACAACTCCCCGCGGAAGGGCAGCGCTCGATCGTGCTGGTCTCCGACGGTGAGGACACCTGCGCCCCGCCGCAGCCGTGCGCGGTCGCCAAGGAACTGCACAAGCAGGGCATCGACCTGCACGTTCACACCATCGGCTTCCGGGTCGACGCCGCAGCGCGTGCGCAGCTCGCCTGCATCGCGCAGACCACGGGCGGTACGTACCACGACGCCGATGACGCCGGCACCCTGACCGGTGTCCTCGGCCGGGTCACCGAGCGGGCGCTGCGGCACTACGAGCCGGTCGGCAAGCCGATCACCGGGACCAACGATCCGACCACCGCACCGGCGGTCGCGCCCGGCCAGTACGTCGACACCCTGAACTCGCAGGAGGAGCGCTTCTACGCCGTCGACCTGAAGGAAGGCGAGACGCTGTACTTCGCCGCAACCGCCGTCTTCCCGCGCGGCAACGTCCGCGACATCGAGGCGCTGGACATTCGGATCACCGGGCCGGGCGGCGCGGACTGCAACAAGCGCGAGCGGCAGCTGCACACCCGGGCCAAGGCCGACGGCGGCAGCCTGAGCACAGTGCTGCGCTGGGACAAGCTGGCGGACGGCACCGGGCAGGGCACGAGCTGCGACGAGCCGGGGCGGTACGTGCTGCGGATCACCCGCGACAACAAGGGGACCGACAGGGTGCCGGTCGAGCTCCTGGTGCGGGTCGAGCCGCCGGTTACCGGCGACAAGGGCGAGCCTGCACAGGCGGCGCGGGTCGAGTTCGCCAACCAGCCGGCGGGTGCCGGCAAGGCGGTTCGTGGCGGCGGCTCATTCAACGAGGCCACCACCCTGGCCGGGCCGGGCCGGTACGCGGAGACGGTGTTCTACGGCGAGCAGCTGTACTACCGGGTGAAGCTCGACTGGGGGCAGGGGCTGGCGTATCGCGTGACGTACGGCGGAGCGCCTGACGGGCAGACGACCAACGTCTGGACCGCGCTGTTCAACCCGGTGCGGGACGAGATCGACAGCGACACAACCGCCTACACCGGGGAGACGATGACGCTGCCCTCCAACGGCAAGCCGATCGCCACGTCGCGAGTGATGTACCTGAACCGCGACGGCAACAACGCGGACGTCCGGAAGATGGCGGTCGACGGCTGGTACTACCTGGTCGTCAAGCTCGGCGCCGCGGACGCCGGCGCGAGCGGCGTCCCGATCAAGATCGATCTCGCCGTCGCCGGTACGAAGGTGGACGGTCCGCAGTACAGCGCCGTGGGCAGCACACCGGAACCGACGCCGACCGGCACGCCCGAGCCGTCGTCGAGCAGCACCCCTACCGACTCCGGCAGCTCGGCGTCGAACCCGGAGGCCGGCGGACCGATCGAAGGTACGGCTACCGAGAAGGACTCCAACTCGGCCCTGCCCTTCGTCATCGGAGGCGCCGCGGCCCTCCTCGCGGTGGCGGGGATCGCTATCGCCCTGATCCTCCGCACCCGCCGCCCGTCCGGCCCGACCTGGCCCAACTAACGTCGCGCCAAGAAACGTGCCGGCCGGCGACAACCGCGACCGTTGGGGAGGGGCAGCGGAGCGATGCAGTCACGACGCCCGGCTGTGGTTCTAACCGGCCTTCACCCAGCGGTACGACTGGCCTTGCTGACGGCACTCGACCCGAGTGCCGTCAGCAGCCGTCTCCGCCGACCCTGCAGCCTGCCAGCCGCAATCCCCACCAGCCCTGATCGACGGATCCGCCGAGCGTGTGACCGGCGGATCCGTCGCGGCGGTTGTGGGTTGGGTGGCACCCGAGGTCGGACCGGCTGAAGGGTCACCGGACGGCTCCTTGCTCGGGTCGGTCGTCGGCCGGCTCGGCGAGTCGCCGAACGGACCGAAATCCGATCGCAGCGCCGCGACCCCACCACCGCCAAGAGCAAGCACAACAACCACCCCCACAACCACAGGCAGCCGCAAAACCCGACGCCCCACCCGCCCAACCACCGCAGGCCCACCCCCCGACCCCACCGCCGAGCCCATCGCCGGATCCACCAGGGGACCTGCCGCTGGCTCAGGCGCTGGATCTGCCGCTGACTCCGGCGCCGGACCCACCGCCGAACCTTCCGCCGGCTCAGGGGCTGGGTGTGGTGGTGCGTCGGGTGACGGGTGTGGTGCGTCGGGAGGTAGCTCGAGGGTTGGGGTGGTCGGGGGCTGGGTGTGGTGAGGTGGGGGCGGCGGGAGGTGGTTGAAGACTTCGACTACTTCGCCGTCGGCGGTTCGTACGGGGAGTTTGAGCGGCTCGGCGAGGATCGGCGCGAGGTCGGCGAGGGCTGCAGCGGCGGACTGGGGGCGGTTGGTGGGGTCAGGGCTGGTCAAGGCGGTGACGACAGTCCAGATCGGGTCGTCGGCGCCAGCGTCGGTCGGAGTCATCGCACTGGTCGGCGGGGCCGGAGTGGTCGGCGGGGTTCCGCGTTCGGGGGGCTCGGTGCCGGTCAGGAGTTGCCACGCGGTGACGCCGGCGGCGTACAGGTCCTGGGCCGGAGATGGTGCGGCGCCGGCGAGAGCCTCGGGCGCCAGGTAGCCGGGCGTACCGACGACTGTGCCGTGGACGGTCAGCCTGGGCTCGCCGAGCGCGATCGCGATGCCGAAGTCGCTCAGCCGCAGCATCGGTCGCGCGGTTCCGGTCGTCTCGAGCAGGAGGTTCGCCGGCTTCACGTCGCGGTGCACGACGCCGGCGGTGTGGATCTTGTCGAGCGCGCCGAGCAGCTGGCTCAGCAGTTCGGCGGCCAGCCGCGGCGGCAGCGGTCCGAAGTCCGCGACCAGGTGGTCGACCGAGCCGCCGCCGACCAGATCCATCGCCAGCAACGCCAGGTCGTCGTCGGCCGCCCAGCCGTACGGCGAGAGTACGTTCGGGTGGTCCAAGCGGCGACCTTGCTCACGGACGAAACGCAGCAACGCCCCGGCATCACGCTGCCGCAGGACCTTCGCCGCGCAGAACCGCTCCTGCCGCCGGTCCCACGCCTGCCAGACGGTCCCGGCCCCGCCGGACCCGATCGGCTCGAGGAGTTCGAACCGCCCGGCGAACACATCCGCCACCCCGTGAACCTCCCGGACCTAGCAACTGAACGCACACCGTAGTCCATCCAGGAGTGCTTCGCCGCAGCCTCTCAGGGCTCGCTCCACGATTGAGCGGGGCGGACAGCTGGACAGGTAGTGCACCGGTGAGACGGTGTACACGCGGGCGCATTCACGCTCAACCGCACTACCCGACCACCACACATGTCCTGTCGAGCCGGTACATCAAACGAGCCGCAAAAGTGGTTGGTGGACGCCCAAAGACGCCCTGGTCAGTTCGGGGTCTCGATGAGCCAGGCGACGAGGGTTCGCCAGCGGTCGGGGTGGTCCGTGTCGCGGGGGCCTACTAGGTAGATCTCCTCGACCAGCTCCTGCGGGCGCAGGTCGTGGCGGGCCGCGAACGAGCCGACGGCGCCGTACGTGAGGTCGAGGTCCTCGTGCGACCCCACGTGAGTCGCAACCGCTGCCCTGCGCTCAGGCAGGTCGAGCTCACGGACAGTGCTAGGCCCGCCGGAGGGCAGCGCGGCGCCAGCTGGTAGTGCAGTGGCGGAGGGTGGTGCGGTGGCGGTTGGTAGGTAGACGGTGGCGCGGCCGCTTCCTTCGCTGAACAGCTCGTGCGCGTAGCGACCGCCTGGCGGCAGGACCGGCCGGCGGTCCACGGCGGCGTCGAGGTCGCGCATCGCGGCGTCGTACCAGGTCAGGTCCGATCCGGGCGGTACGTCGAGCGTGACCGCGAGAACCCGCTGGGCCGGAAGCACTTCGAGGGCCACTGGACGCTCGACGGCAGGATCGAGGAGCTCACGCAACGCCTCCACCGCCCGCTGCGTACGCCCGAGCCGATCTTCGAGCCGCCGCAAATGCGCCGCAACAACTTCCTGACCGACGTCGAGGCCCTCCCCGTCGGCGGCCGGCGACATGGCGTGGAGGTAACGGCGCAGATCGGCGAGCGGAAGGTCCAGTTCGCGGAAGCGCCGGATGGTCAGGGCCGGGCGCACCTGCTCGGGCGAGTAGTAGCGATAGCCGCTGAACGGGTCGACCTCAGCCGGTACGAGCAGATCCTGCTCGTGGTACCGCCGCAAGGTGCGGATGCTCAGATGCGTGATGTGGGAGAACTCCCCGATCGTCAGCCGCGTCCGCATCACGCATCCGCTCCCTACTCGTCCCGGCGCTCAGGGCGCAATGTCCAGCAGAGTGATTCTGCCCTGAACGTCACGCTCGAAGGAGAAACGCAGCACGACCGGGCTACCTGGGAAGTCCCCGGAGATCTCCGCAACCGCCACGCACGCGGCCGGATCGCCACTCACCTCGTGGACCGCGTACTGCACCGACGGAACCTCGGCTCGCCAGGCGCGTACGTCGGCGAGCCCGCGATGCGTCCGACCGTCGTCATGAACGACAACGTCGTCCGCGAACAGCGCGAAATACCGTTCGCGCTCAGGATCCACCGCCGCGGCAAAGTACTCGCCTGCGAACTCACTGATGTCTGTGCTCATGCCGACAACCATCAACCCTCCCGGTGGGAGAGACTCAAGTCGTCAGCTGATGCCCTTCAGCAACTGGCGGGCCATCACGATGCGCTGGACCTGGTTGGTGCCTTCGTAGATCTGGGTGATCTTGGCGTCGCGCATCATGCGCTCGACCGGGTAGTCGTGGGTGTAGCCGTAGCCGCCGAGGAGCTGGACGGCGTCGGTGGTGACGGCCATCGCGACGTCCGAGGCGAAGCACTTGGCGGCGGCGCCGAAGTACGTCAGGTCGCTGTCGCCGCGCTCCGACCGGGCCGCCGCGGCGTACGTGAGCTGACGGGCCGCCTCGATCTTCATGCCCATGTCCGCGAGCATGAACTGCAGCCCCTGGAACTCCGCGATCGCCTTGCCGAACTGCTTGCGCTCCTTGACGTACCCGAGCGCGTAGTCGAGCGCACCCTGCGCGATCCCGAGCGCCTGCGCGGCGATCGTCACGCGGGTGTGGTCCAGCGTCGCCATCGCGGTCGCGAAGCCGGTGCCGGGCTCTCCGATCAACCGCGACGCCGGGATCCGGACGTTGTCGAAGTACACCTCGCGCGTCGGCGAACCCTTGATGCCGAGCTTCTTCTCCGGCGCACCGAAGGACACACCCTCGTCGGCCTTCTCGACCACAAAGGCCGAGATCCCGCGGGACCGAGCGTCCGGGTCGGTGACCGCGAACACGGTGTAGAAGTCGCTGACGCCGGCGTTGGTGATCCAGCGCTTCACACCGTTGAGTACGTATTCATCGCCGTCGCGCACCGCACGGGTCTTCATCGACACCGCGTCCGAGCCGGCCTCAGGCTCCGACAGGCAGTACGAGAACATCGAGTCACCCGCGGCCACCGGCGGCAGGTACCGCTGCTTCACCTCGTCGGAGGCGGACAGCAGCAGCGGCAGTGAGCCGAGCTTGTTCACAGCCGGGATCAGCGAGGTCGAGGCGCACGCGCGGGCGACCTCCTCGATCACGATCACCGTGGCGAGCGCGTCCGCGCCGGCGCCGCCGTACTGCTCCGGGATGTGCGGCGCGTGGAAGTCCGAGGCCTTCAGCGCGTCGTACGACGCCTTGGGGAACTCGGCCAGCTCGTCCACGTCCCCGGCGTGCGGGGCAACCTTGGCGTCGCAGACGTCGCGGACGGCGTCGCGGATCGCCTGGTGCTCCTCGGACAGCGCGTACAGCTCGAATGAGTTACTCACGAGTTGCACTGTACGACGAACCAATCGCGCGCGGGGGACGTCGTACGCCGAAAGTGACCAACTCCGCACGCCCTGGAAGGCCCGCGGCCATACACCGGTCACCCGCTGATAACCACGATGGGTAGAGTCCCCGGCATGAGTGAAGCGACGTCCCGTCCGCTGCGGATCGCCGTGATCGGCACCAACTACCTCGGCGCGAACACCGCCGCGGGGATGGCCGAGTTCGGTTTCGACGTGATCGGGGTCGAGATCGACGAACACCGGCTGAAACTGCTGAACGACGGCAAGGCCCCGCTGTACGAACCCGGGCTGGACCCGCTGCTGAAGAAGCACACCGGGTCCGGCCGGCTGCGGTTCACCAACGACTACACCGAGATCGCCGACTGGGCCGACGTGCATTTCATCTGCGTCGGCACGCCGCAACTCGAGGGCAGTGAGGCCGCGGACCTGTCCCAGGTGCACTCGGTCGTCACCATGCTCGCGCCGCTGCTGACCAGGCCGGTGCTCGTGGTCGGGCGCTCCACGGTCCCGGTCGGTACGTCGAAGATCGTCGAGACCCGCTTCCACGCCGAGGCTCCGGCCGGTACCGGCGTCGAGATCGCCTGGCAGCCGGAGTTCCTCCGCGAGGCGCACGGCGTCGACGACACGCTGCACCCGGACCGCCTGGTCTTCGGTGTGCAGTCGGAAAGGGCGGAGAGCCGGCTGCGCGACGTGTTCGCGACTCCGATCGCCGAGGGCTCACCGGTCGTGGTCTGCAACCTGCCGACCGCGGAGCTGGTGAAGGCCGGTGCGAACGCCTTCCTGGCCACGAAGATCTCGTTCATCAACGCGCTCGCCGAGATGGCCGACGCGACCGGCGCCGACGTCACCCAACTGGCCGACGCGCTCGGGCACGACAAGCGGATCGGCCGCGGAATGCTGAACGCCGGCCCCGGGTACGGCGGCGGCTGCCTGCCGAAGGACCTGCGCGCATTCATGCACCGTGCCGGCGAGCTCGGCGTCGAAGAGGTGATCACGTTCCTGCGCGAGGTCGACGACATCAACCAGCACCGGCGCGCCCGGATCGTTGACCTCACCCACGAACTGCTCGGCGGCGAGTGGGTCGGGAAGAACGTCACCGTGCTCGGCGCGGCATTCAAGGCCGGTACGGACGACGTCCGCGATTCGCCCGCGCTGGACGTGGCCGGCCGGATCCAGCTGCACGGCGCGAACGTCACGGTCTTCGACCCGGAGGCGATGGAGAACGCCCGTCGCGTCCGCCCGACGCTGCGCTACGCCCCGACCGCACTCGAGGCCTGCCGGGACGCGCACGCCGTACTGCACCTCACCGAATGGCCCGAGTTCCGCGAGCTCGACCCGGTCACGCTCAAGGACGTCGTCACGGACCCGGTCGTCGTCGACGCCCGCCTGAGCCTGGACATGGCTGCCTGGCGCGCGGCCGGCTGGACCTACCGCGCCCCCGGCAGGCATTGAGCAGCAGGCCTTAAGCGACGACAGCCGCCCGGACGACCGGGCGGCTCAGGACCACGCAGCCGGTCAGCGCGGCGAACACCGAGATGCCCAGGCAGACTCCGGTGATCCCCAGACCGTTGACGTCGGCCAGCCCGCCGAGCACCGGGTTCATCACCATCAGCGCGATGTTCTGGCAGAGCACGACGATCGACTGCAGCCGCGACTGGAACTCCCGTTCCACCGAGTTCATCAGCAGGGGCAGTACGTGACCGGTGAACGTCCCGACGCCGATCCCGCTCAGCACACCGGACGCGAACGTCAACGGCAGCGGCTCGAAGATCGACAGCCCGAACAGCCCGACGGCCGCGATCAGCAGACCAACCGCGGCGACGATGCCCGGCCGCGGGAATGCGCCGCGCATCAGGATCCGCAAGGCGATCACGCCGACTCCGAGGCTCCGGCTGGCGATCAGCAGACCTGCGGTGGTGGCGTTCCAGCCGTGGTCGCGGGCGAGCAACGGAAACAGCAGCGCGTCGAGCGGCATCAGCAGGCCGGCCGCAACGGTCATCGTGATCAGCAGCGCGCGGGTCAGCGGACGTCCGAAGACCACCCGGAGCCCGGCGCCGATCGACCGCAGCATGCCGCTCGGCATCCGGCCGGCCGGAGCCATCGTCTTCCGCAGCACGATCAGTACGACGATCATCACGGCGAACGTCAGCGCGTCGAACCCGGCCGCCGCCTTGAGCCCGGCCCAGCCGACCAGGACGCCGCCCACCGCCGTACCGGTGACGGCGAACACCACGCCGGTCACCTGGAAGCTCGCGAGCGCCCGCGGGACCTGCTGCGGCGGGACGAGCAGCCGGGGCATCGCCCGTGAGGACGGCAGGAAGAACGCGTCGATCGAACCGACCACCAGCGCAACGATCACCAGCAACCACACCGGCTCCCCGACCGCGGACGAGGCGGCGACCAGCGCCGAGGTGACCACGAACATCGCCGCACAGCTCGCCAGCAGGACGCGGGGAGCGCCGTACCGGTCGCCGACCGCTCCACCCACCAGGAGCAGCGCTGCGCGCGGCGCTGCCGCCAGCAGCAGGATCAGGCCGGCGACACCACCGCCGTGCCGGGTGGCGGACCAGCCGATGCCGAAGCTGATCGTCAGGTCGCCGAGGAGGGACACGGCAGCGCCGAACAGCCAGATCCAATAGCGGACCGGAATGCGCTGCGTATCCGAATCAGTGGGCGGAGTCACGATCGACGACCTTAAACGACAACCGATGGGATCTCACGACTACCCGCCCCCGTCCTCGGAAACCAGCGCAAACCTCAGTCTTTACGCAACTCTGCCGCCCCGTCACGCACCGTGCTGCCCTTCCCCCGGGCGACCTCCGCGAGCGATTCCTGGAACCCGATCATCCGGTCCCGCAGCCCCTCGTCGGAGGCGGCCAGGATCCGGACCGCCAGCAGCCCCGCATTCCGAGCGTTCCCGATCGAGACCGTCGCAACCGGAACTCCGGCCGGCATCTGCACGATCGACAGCAGCGAGTCCATCCCGTCGAGGTATTTCAGCGGTACCGGTACCCCGATCACCGGCAGCGGAGTCACCGACGCGAGCATCCCGGGCAGGTGCGCCGCCCCGCCGGCACCGGCGATCAGCACCTTGAGCCCGCGGCCGTGTGCTGACCTTCCGTAGTCGATCATCTCGGTCGGCATCCGGTGCGCGGAGACGACATCTGCCTCAAAGGGCACCTCGAACTCGGCGCACACCTCCGCGGCCGCCTTCATCGTCGGCCAGTCACTGTCCGACCCCATCACGATCCCGATCATGAGCAAGTCCCTATTCGTCGATGGTGCCGGTCAGGTACGCCGCCGCGTGCCGCGCGCGTTCACGGGTCTGCTCCAGGTCGTCGCCGTACGCCGTGACATGGCCGACCTTGCGGCCGGGCTTCACCGACTTCCCGTAGAAGTGCACCTTCAGCCCGGGATCGCGGGCCAGGCAGTGCAGGAGCCCGCGGTGCATGTCCTCGACGTCGCCGCCGAGCACGTTGACCATGACCGTGTACGGCGCCCGCGCGGCCGGGGACCCGAGCGGCAGGTCGAGCACCGCGCGCAGGTGGTTCTCGAACTGGGACGTGACCGCGCCGTCGATCGACCAGTGCCCCGTGTTGTGCGGGCGCATCGCCAGCTCGTTGACGAGCAGCCGGCCGTCGCGGGCCTCGAACATCTCCACCGCGAGCACACCGACGACACCGAGCTCACCGGCGATCCGGAGCGCGGTCTGCTGTGCCAGCGCGGCTCGGTCGGGATCCAGGCCCGGTGCGGGCGCGGTGACCTCGACGCAGATGCCGTCCCGCTGCACCGACTCGACGATCGGGTACGCGACCGCCTGACCGTGCGGCGACCGGGCCACGATCGCGGACAGCTCGCGGACGAAGTCGACCCTCTCCTCGGCCAGGATCGGTACGCCGCTGCCGAACGCGGTCGCGACCTGCGGGTCGTCCGGCCCGTCGACGAACCAGACGCCCTTGCCGTCGTACCCGCCGCGGGTGGTCTTCAGGATGATCGGGAAGCCGCCGACACGCTTCGCGAAGTCCACGACCTCGTCCGGCGTCGCGACTACCTGGTGCACCGGCGCGGGCGCGTCGAACGTGTCCAGCCGGGCCCGCATCACCGCCTTGTCCTGGGCGTGCACGAGCGCGTCCGGACCGGGGCGGACCGCGATCCCGTCCGCCTCGAGCGTACGCAGCAGGTCGGTCGGTACGTGTTCGTGGTCGAACGTCACCACGTCACACTCGGCCGCGAACCGGCGTACCGTCCCGGGGTCCCGGTAGTCGCCGACCGGCGCATCCGCGACCGCCTGGGCCGCCGACACCGCCGGGCCCTCGGCGAGCACACGGAGCTGGATACCGAGCGCGACGGCCGTCTCCTGGGTCATCCGGGCCAGTTGCCCGCCGCCGACCATGCCGACCACCGGCGTACCGGCAGGAAGATCCTTACGTTCGAACTTCACAGCCGTGAGCCTAATGTCCTGACAGCCGGGCCGACGATTTCGGGGTCGGACCACTCGCCGGGTACCGTGGGAGGCTGACCCAATCGTCATGATCTGATCACAGAAGGCTCCGAACCCCGTTGAAGCTCGTCACCAAGCTGTACCACCAGTTCCAGCACCTGGTGCACGAAGTGGCCAAGTTCGGGCTGGTCGGTCTCCTCGGTCTGGTCGTGGACCTGCCGATCTACAACTGGCTGGTGTTCAACAACCCGCTGGTGCTCGCCGACTCCGGGGTCGGCATGCTGCACCACAAGCCGCTGACGGCCAAGCTGATCTCGACCACCGTCGCCACCGTCGCGACGTACTTCGGGAACCGGTACTGGACGTGGCGGCACCGCGAGCGTTCCGGCCTGCACCGGGAGTACGTGCTGTTCTTCGTACTGAACGGGATCGGTCTGCTGATCGCGGCCGGCTGTCTGGCCTTCTCCCGGTACGTGCTGGATCTGCACAGCTGGCTGTCGGACAACATCGCGGCGAACTTCGTGGGTCTCGGCCTCGGCACGCTGTTCCGCTTCTGGTCGTACCGGAAGTTCGTGTTCAAGGAAGAGATCGTCCTCGACGAGGCTGAGCACGCCCCGGCCCCGGACTCCCCCGCCGAGCTCGACGGCGAATCCACCGGCGAAATCCCCGTCGTCCGCTAGCACCGTCGCCGGGCCGGCGTGAATGCGCTGGCCCGCCCCGTCCGGCCCGTGTGAAGATGCGGGCATGGGTGACGTGGAGCTGCGGGTTGCGCGGGCGGACGAGCACGATCTGATCTCAGGGCTGTTCGGTGCGGCGATGATGTTCGACGCCTCGCCGGACGACCTCGGGCGGCAGTTGTTCGAGCCGGAGCGGGCGTTGGTGGCGACGGACGGCGACGAGCTGATCGGTACGACTCGCGCACTGACGCGGGAGCTGTCGGTGCCGGGTGCGGTGATCGACGCCGCGCACGTGACCGGGGTCGGCGTCCGCGCGACGCACCGGCGGCGCGGGGTGATGTCGAGCCTGATCGGGCGGCAGCTGCGCGAAGTACCCGAGGCGATCGCCGTGCTCTGGGCGAGCGAACCGGCCATCTACGGCCGTTTCGGGTACGGGTCCGCGGCCCGCGAGGCGAGCTACGAGGTTGACCTCCATCACGTTGGCCCGCCCAACGACCGGATCCGGCCCGGCGCGCTCGGCGTACTGACGGTGGACGAGGCGATCAAGGAGCTTCCGTCCGTACTGCGCCGTCTGCAGGAGCAGCGCGCCGGAGTGTCCGGACGGTCGGAGCTGCTCTGGCAGAAACACCTGCAGGACAAGGCCGAGTACCGCAACGGGCGGACCGCGCAGCAGATCCTGGTGCACCGCGACGCCGACGGCACGATCGACGGGTACGCACTGTGGCGCGGCAAGATGAACTGGCTCCCGAGCGGCAGCCCGGCGAACGAGGTGTACGTCGAAGAGCTCGCCGCGCCGGACCCGACCGCGTACCGTGAGCTGTGGCAGCACCTGCTGACGATGGACCTCAGCGCGAAGCTCGTCTACGGCCATGCGTCGGTCGACGAACCGCTCCAGCAGCTGGTCCGGATGCCGACCTCCCTCGACCGCCGGCTCGGCGACTCGCTGTGGGTGCGCGTGACCGACGTACCGCGAGCACTGCAGCAACGCCGGTACGCCGCGCCGCTCGATGTCGTACTCGACGTGACCGACGAGCTGATCGCGGCGAACACCGGCCGCTTCCGCTTGACCGCGGACGAGACGTCGGCGACCTGCGGGCCCACCAACGATCCCGCCGACCTGAGCCTCACGACCACCGAGCTCGGCGCGACCTACCTCGGCGACCGCTCACTCGCCGAATTCGCCACCACAGGCCGCGTCGTCGAACACACCCCCGGCGCACTGACCCGTACGGCCACCGCCCTCCGCTGGCCACTCGGCCCGGTAAGCCTGGAGATCTTCTGACACGCACTGTCATCGAGGTGTCATCGCGCCGCGATTAGCTTCGCGGTATGGACGTTGACCAGGACCTCCGGCAACCCCCGGACGCCGTCTATACCCGGGAGCTGACGCGGCAGCTCCTGGCCGGCACGTTCGACGGGTACACGGACTACAGGTTCATCAGCTCGGTGATCCAGCTGTCGCCGGAGACCTTGGTTCTCGAAGAAGCCGAGCGGATCTGGCGACACAACGCCGCAGCCCTCGACCGGCTCCGAAAGGTCGGCGAGCCGAAGGGTTACGCGACGCTGCACTACGCCCTGCGGGACGTCGCGGACGGGCTGGTGGCCGGTCCTCCGAAGGCCTGGAGCATGTTCGCCGACGGCCGGCGCGCCGGGCTCTCGTCCGCACGCGACGAAGTCCTCGGCTACGCCCGGGACCCGGGCCGGACTGCCCGCAGCCTCGGCGACCGGCTGTACGCCCCCATCACCGCAGACCCGCCCGCGAAGCCGCTCGCCATCCACCTGGCCGCGGCAGGCGCACGCGCACCACGCCGCTGCGACCACGCTGCGGGCCGGACTGCTGGAGCGCTGGCGGCTGCCCTGGTCCGAGCGGGAAGCCCGGCGGGAGATTCGCAAGCAGCTTGTTGCGCTGGCGGCGCAGGTCGCTCCGGTCGGTGCGATCAACGGCGGAACACCGTTCGCGACCGGCTTCCATGTCGGCTGCCTGACCGCCAGCAGACGCCTGCTGGCGAAGGCGGAGGAGCTGTACCCGTCCGCGCTGCTCGGGAGTTAGCGGCGGTCGTCGTCGGAGCTGAAGATGGTGTCGCCGTCGTCGCCGCGCGGCTGCTCCTGCTGCTGGGACTGCTGCGGGCGGCGGCGCATGTGCTCGGGCGGACCCTCGTCCTCGAGGATGCCGTCGCCGGGTTTGCCGTCCGGGCCGCCGAACAGCAGGTCGGACATCTGCAGGTGGACGTGCTCGACGTGCGGTACGTCGGGCAGCACCACCTGACCGCGCTCGCCGGCGGACTCGATGTGCAGCGTGCCGCAGCCGAGCATCCGGTCGATCAGGCCGTGCTCGTAGGACACGTCGTTGACCCGCATCAGCGGGATGTCCCGCCCGGTCCGGGTCAGGACGCCGTGCCGCGTGATCAGCCGCCGGTTGGTGATCGTGTACGTGGAGAAGAACCAGTTCAGGAACGGCTTCACCGCGAACATCGCGAGCACCACCACGCCGACCGCGAGGATCGCGATCCGGGCCGGGGTCTGCAGCGACCCGGACGGCACGATCGCGGCCAGGAAGCCACCCAGGCCCGCCACCACGAGCAACAAGAAGACCGGGCCGATCAGTGCCTTCCAGTGCGTCCGGGTGCTGACGACGACGTACTCGTCCTCGCCCAACAACTTCGCCGAGATCGCCATGACCCCAGTCTCACAGGTCGCAGGTTCGGTTGTCCCGTCCCGACACGATCGGCGCGGGGATGGTTTAACACTTCACAAAATGCATACAGTAAGCCAAGATGCGCGAGGGGTTGTCAGCTGGGGGACGAGAAGGAGCCGTGATGGCAGTCTTGTCGATACTCGACCGGGAGCACACCGTCGCACCGCCGGGATACAGCCGCTGGCTGATCCCGCCGGCCGCGCTGGCCGTTCATCTCTGCATCGGCCAGGCGTACGCGACGAGCGTGTACAAGACGTCGATGGTGAAGCACTTCGACACCAGCCAGACCGCGGTCGGCGTGGTGTTCAGCATCGCGATCGTGATGCTCGGCCTGTCCGCGGCCGTCGGTGGCACCTGGGTGGAGCGCAACGGCCCGCGGAAGGCGATGTTCGTCGCCGCCTGCTTCTGGGCCGCCGGCTTCCTGGTCGGCGCCCTGGGTATCGGAACCGGCCAGCTCTGGCTGGTCTACCTCGGGTACGGCGTGATCGGCGGCATCGGACTGGGCATCGGCTACATCTCCCCGGTCTCCACGCTGATCAAGTGGTTCCCGGACCGCCCAGGACTCGCGACCGGCCTCGCGATCATGGGCTTCGGCGGCGGAGCCCTGGTGGCCAGCCCGGTGTCGCGCCAGCTGCTCGGCCTGTACGACTCCGGCTACGACCCGAATGTCAGTAAGTCGGTGGCGGGCGGCGGGGCCCTGGTCGGGCTGTTCGTGACGCTCGGCATCGGCTACTTCGTGATCATGATGTTCGGCGTCTTCAACATCCGGGTGCCTGCCGACGGCTGGACGCCGGACGGCTTCGACTCGGCGTCGGTGCAGCAGAAGGCACTCGTCACCACCGCCAACGTCTCGGCGGCGAACGCGATCAAGACGCCGCAGTTCTGGTTCCTCTGGGTGGTGCTGTTCTGCAACGTGACCGCCGGGATCGGCATCCTCGAGCAGGCCAGCCCGATGATCCAGGACTTCTTCCGCGGCGACGACGGGAAGTCGAGCGTCGCCGTGGCGGCCGCGGCCGGGTTCGTCGGACTGCTCTCGATCTTCAACATGGGCGGGCGGTTCGGCTGGTCGACGACGTCGGACCACATCGGCCGCAAGCCGATCTACGCGATGTACCTCGGCGTCGGGATCATCGCGTACGCGTTGCTCGCGACCGTTGGGCACACCAGCACAGTGATCTTCGTACTGCTGGCCGCGATCATCATCTCGTTCTACGGCGGCGGGTTCTCGACCGCTCCGGCGTACCTGCGGGACCTCTTCGGGACGTACCAGGTCGGCGCGATCCACGGGCGGCTGCTGACCGCTTGGTCCGCGGCGGGGATCGCGGGTCCGCTGATCATCAACGGGTTCCTCGACCACGAAGGCAAACCGGGCACGCTGACCGCGTCGGCGTACCGGCCGGCGTTGTTCACGATGGTCGGCGTGCTGGTGGTCGGGTTCGTCGCGAACCTGCTGATCCGCTCGGTGGCCGAGCGGTTCCACGAGAAGGCCGAGACGACCGCGGAGGCGACCTCATGAACCAGACCCCACGCCTGGTGATCTCCTGGCTGCTGGTCGCCGTCCTCCTCGGGTACGGCGTCATCGAAACCCTGATCACCGCAGTCAAGATCTTCACCAACTAGAGCGAAAACGATCAAGTAAGCCTGCGGAAGCGGCGGCACTATAGGTCCCATGACCACTGACGTGTTCGCCGCTTTCGTCACGGTACTGGCCGATGCGCTGGACGAGCACGAGGCGACGGCAGCCGAACTGGCGGCCCGCGTGCGGCTCTCGCGGTCGCATCTGGACCGGATGGTCGCGGCGGCCGCGGGCGAGCGCCCGGGGCAGTTGCGGCGGCGGATCCTGCTCGAACGCGCGGCGTACCGAATGCTGACCGGGAGCGGGAACCTCCTGGACGTCGCGCTCGACGCCGGGTACTCCTCGCACGAGGCGTTCACCCGTGCCTTCGGCCGTGCGTACGGCGTACCGCCCGCGCAGTGGCGCGGGCGACCGGACCGGATTCGCCTGGACGCGCCCAGTGGCATCCATTTCCACCCGCCGAACGGCTTGCGGGTACCGGCCAGGGACAAGGTGAGTTCGATGGATCTGATCCGCTCAATGGTTGACCATCACGTGTGGTTGCTCGGCCAGATGTTGCAGCAGGCAACACGGCTGAACGACGATCAGCTCGACCGTCCGATCGAGATCTCGGTCGAGGGTATCGACGCCGACCCGACGCTGCGGTCGCTGCTGTCCCGGCTCGTCGGGCAGCTCGGGATGTGGCACGCGAACCTCGCCGGCCAGGAGTACGACTTCGCCGTCGAGCAAGGCGAGAGCGTGCAGAGCATGCGCCACCGGCTGGGCGAGGTCGGTCCGGCGTTCGCGGGTGAGGTCGGCGAGTTGTGTACGTCGAACCGGCTGGACGAGCTGATCGTCTGCCCGGGCGACAGCGTTGAGGTGTACACGGCCGGCGCGATGATCGCGCACGTGCTGACGTTCGCGTCGTACCGGCGGACGCTCGTCGCGGGGGCACTGCACGACGCCGGCTGCGACGACCTGGACAGCGGGGATCCGATCCGCTGGATCAGCTGATGTCCGCGCAGCTGACCGCGGTGAATGTCGTCCATGAGCTGATCCGCGGCCCGTCGCGCTGGACGGCGATCGACAAGCGGCCGGTACGCGGGGCCGTCGAGGTCGGTGAGCTGGGGCTGACCGGGGACCGGCAGTGCGACACGCGGTACCACGGCGGTCCGGACAAGGCGCTCTACGCCTACGCCGCCGAGGACGCGGAATGGTGGGCTATCGAGCTGGGGCGGGAGATCCCGCCGGGACTGTTCGGCGAGAACCTGACGACCCGCGGACTGGACATCACCGGCGCATTGATCGGCGAACGCTGGCGGATCGGCGGCCCGAAGAACGGCATCCTGGTCGAGGTCCGCGCCCCTCGCGATCCGTGCGGAAATCTCTCCGGCCGGATGGGAATCCACCGCTTCCACCACCGCTTCGCGCGCACCGGCCGCGTCGGCGCCTATCTGAAGGTGCTGGAGACCGGTTCGGTCCGAGCCGGCAACCGCATCACTGTCGTCCACCGTCCGGCCGACGCGCCCAGCATCGGCAGCAGGTCACGCAGAGCGTAGGTGCGTCACATCGCCTGCGGCCAACGGTCGCGGACCTTCGGCAGTGTCGACGATCAGACGACCGTCGTCGGCCAGGTCGCGGGCGGTCCCTTCGAGAAAGGTGCCGTCCGGCAGCTCCACTCGTACGGCCCGGCCGAGCGTCGCGGACAGCTCGCGGTACTCGGGAAGCACGACAGCAGGATCGCCGTTCGCGTCGACCCACGACTGATAACGGGCGGCGAGCTCACGCAGTACGGCCGCCATGACCGTGGCCCGGTCAGTGGTGATCGCGTGTTCCAGGGCGAGTGACGTCGCGGCCTCGTGCGGTTTCTCATCCGCCCGCAGCGTCACGTTGAGCCCCATGCCGACCACCACGGCAGGGCCCTCGATGCGCTCCAGCAGGATGCCGGCGAGCTTGCGGTCCTCGACCAGTACGTCGTTGGGCCACTTCACCTGTGCGGGCACCTCAGCAACCTGCCGTACGGCAGCTGCAACTGCCAGAGGTACCAGCAAGCCCAGCCAGGGCCACCGTGCCGCGTCAACACTTGTTGGGCGCAGCAGTGCTGACATGAGCACGGCAGAGCGTGGCGGTGTGGTCCACGTACGTCCCAGCCGCCCCCGCCCGGAGGACTGGTGCTCGGCAGCGATGACCAGGCCCTCTGGCTGACCAGCTGCGGCCGCAGCTGCCACGTCGGCGTTCGTCGACGGCGTGTCTTCCACGACGTCGATCTGCGTCCACAGCGAACCGGGACGCACCAGCCGCCCCCGCAGGAACTTCTCGTCCAGCGAGGGCCGCTCCAGGTCGCTGAATCTCATCCGGTGTTCTGCAGACCCGCAGCAACGCCGGAAACGGTCAGCAACAGCAGCCGTCGAGTGCGAACGATCTGCTCCTCGTTGAGCGAGTCATCGGTACGCAGCGTGCGCAGCGCCCGCAACTGCAGGTAGCTGAGCGCGTCGACGTACGGGTTGCGCAACTCGACCGCACGGCCGAGCACGCGGCGCCCCTGCAGCAGGCGTTCCTGGGCGAGCACCTTGAGGACCCACTCGGTGGTGAGCGCGTGCTCGTTCATCATCTGCTCGGTCAGCTCGGACCGGTCGCCCAGCTCCAGGTACCGGCCGAGGATGCGCCGGTCCGTCTTGGCCAGCGACATCTCGGCGTTCTCGAGCATCACCTGGAACAGCGGCCAGTTCTGGTTCGCGTCCCGCAGTAGGTCGACGTCACCGACCGCGGCCAGCGCCGTACCGAGGCCGTACCAGCCAGGTGCGTTCACCCGGGCCTGCGACCAGGCGAAGACCCACGGGATGGCGCGCAGGTCCTCCAGCGACGACACCGCGACACCACGCCGGGCCGGCCGCGAACCGAGCGGCAGCTGGCCGAGCTCCTCCAGCGGGGTCACGGTGCTGAACCACTCCGCGAAGCCGTCCGCCTTCACCAGCCGGTGGTACGCCGTCCGGGACGCCTCGTCCAGCGTCTTCTCCACGACCGCGAACCGGTCGGCTGCCGCGAGCGCCCGCTCCTCGATGGACGGCGTCGACGCCAGCAGTGTCGCCGCGGTCACCTGCTCGATGTGCCGCTGCGCGATCGCCGCGTTGCCGTACCGGGCCGGGATCGCCTCGCCCTGCTCGGTCAGCTTGAACCGCCCCGCCACCGAACCGGGCGCCTGCGCCAGCACGGCGCGGTTGGCCGGGCCGCCGCCCCGCCCGAGCGCACCACCGCGGCCGTGGAACAGCGTCAGCCGGATCGCGTTCCGCTGCGCCCACGCTGTGATCCGCGCCTGCGCGTCGTACAGGGCGAGCGTCGCCGACACCGGGCCGACGTCCTTCGCGGAGTCGGAGTACCCGAGCATGACCTCGAAGCGCCGGTCGTTCGCGGTCAGGCGGTGCCGGACCCGGGTGAGCTGGATCGCGTTGTCCAGCACCTCGACCGAGTTCTGCAGGTCTTCGCCGGTCTCGAACAGGGGGACGACGTCCAGCTCGATCGGGCGGCCGTCGAGCGCGGCGTCGGCCAGCTCGTACACCGCGGCGAGGTCGCCGGCGTTGCGGGTGAAGGACACGACGTACCGGCGGCACGCCTCGGGACCGAAGCGCTGCTGGATCTGCGCGATGACGCGGAGGGTCGCGAGCACCTCCTCGGTCTGGTCGGACAGCTCACCGCCGCCCAGCACCTCCTCGAGCGCCTTGGCGTGCACCGCGGAGTGCTGACGGATCTCCAGCTCGGCCAGGTGGAAGCCGAACGAGTTCACCTGCCAGATGAGCTGCTGCAGCTCGCCGTACGCCTGGCGTGGTGCGCCGGCCGTGACCAGCGAGTCCTGCAGCACTTTGAGCTCGTGCAGGAAGTCTGCTGCCCGCGGGTAGCCGAAGTCGGCGTCACGGGACCGGGTCGCGGCCAGCCGGCGCGCTGCCAGCAGCAGGAGCTGCCGGTGCGGCTCAGCGGGCGAGCGGGTCTCGATGTCGGTGATCAGCTCCGGGTTGACCGCACGGGCGTCCTCGAGGATCCGCCGTACGGGTGCCGACGGCGGCGTGGTCGCGGCGTCCAGCGTCAACGCGCGGCCGAGTGCCTCGGTGGCCTGCTCGAGTGCGCGGAGGACGTGGTCGGCCTGGATCTGCATGGCCTCGCGGGTGATCGCCGCGGTGACGTTGGGGTTGCCGTCGCGGTCACCGCCGATCCACGAGCCCAGGTGCACGAACGGTGCGACTACCGGCGTACGGGTGCCGGCCGCATCACCTGCGAGTGCGTCGTCGAGCCGGCGGTACACGTTGCCGACGACATCGAACAGGGTCTCCTCGAACACCGCCATCGCCGACCGGACCTCGTCCAGCGGCGAGGGGCGGCTGGTGCGGAGCTGGGACGTACGCCAGAGGACGTCGACCTGCTCGACCAGGCGGCGGCGGTTCTCGGCCAGGTCGCTGTCACCGGCGCGCGGGTCGTGGCGCTCGTCCAGCAGCGAGGTGATCCGGCGGATCGTCGCCAGCACGGCGCGGCGCCGGGCCTCGGTCGGGTGCGCGGTCAGGACCGGGCGGAACTCCAGCCCGTTCAGCAGGGCGCGGGCCTGCTGCTCGCCGCTGTCCCGGGAGATCTGCTCGACGGCCGAGGCCAGCTCGGAGACCACGGCCTCGCTGCCGGCCCGGTCGCGCTCCCGGAGCACCCGGGCACGGTGCAGCTCCTCGCTGAGGTTCGTCAGGTGGAAGTAGCAGGTGAATGCCCTGGCCACGTCCTCGGCGCGCTCGTGCGGCCACGAGGCCACCAGTTCCTCGGCCGCGGCACCGTCGCCGGCAATGGTCAGCTCGCGCAGTTTCTCGACGTCGTCGAGCAGCGGCTGACCGGCGTACTCCACCAGGACCTTGCCGAGGATCTCGCCGAGCAGGCGGACGTCGGCCCTGAGTTCTTCAGGCACCTCGAACCGCGCGCGGGTACGGGTCTCACTTCCGGTCTCGCTCACGTTCGCCCACCCTATCGGCGGACGCACGCCCGCGCTGGCCAGTCCGCCCACTGGAAGCCGATCGTGACCGCGCGTTCAGCTACTTCACAGTATGTCGCGCCCCGCCGCGGCCGTCAGACGTTGCCGAAGCCGCCGCCGACGACCTGGGAGACGGTGCGGGCGAGCTCGGCCGGGGTGCGCTCGGTCTCGTTGCCGGCCAGCATCCGCGCGCAGGATTCGGTCATCGAGGCGAGCAGTTCGGCGAGCACCGGGAGGTTCGCGTCCGGGTCGGTGACGCCGGGGAGGGACTGAACGAGCGTCAGGCGCAGGCTCTCGACGAGGAACGCGCGGGCCGCCCGGACCCGCTCGGCGACGACCGGCGCGGCGCCGTACTGTGCGCCGAACACGATCCGCCAGGACTGCGGCTGCTTGGTCACCTCGGTGAAGAACGCGGTCAGGCCCTCGATGACGTGCTCTTCGGGAGTGCCGACGCTCGGGTTCGCGGGCAGCGCGGCGACGATCGTCACCACCAGGTGCTGCTCCTCGCGGGCGAGCAGGGCCAGCAGCAGTTCGTCGCGGTTCGCGAAGCAGTCGTACACGACCGGCTTGGTGACACCGGCCGCGTCCGCGACGGACTGCATCGTCGTACCGGGGTAGCCGTTCGTGGAGAACACCTCGAGAGCAGCGTCCAGGATCAGCGGCCGACGGCGCTCCGGACCGAGATGCGGCGCCCGCCGGCGTTTCTCAGAATCCCCGACCACTTGACAAAGCTACAACACCGTAGGAAATTCCTACAGTCTGGTAGGAACTGCCGCGGGGGTGGTCGATGACCGAGCGAGGCAGTGCCGGCTGGCTCGAGTCCGACGGCCTCACCGCCCTGGACGCGAGCGAGCTCGCCCGGCTGGTCGACCGGACGTCGGAGCGGGAGCTCCGGCATCGGCTCATCGGGGGAGTGCGAGAGGTCGCGTTGCGCGAGATCTTTCGCCGGATGCCGGAGTACCTCCGACCCGCCCGGGCCGCCGGATTCGATGCTGTCATCACCTGGCAGATCACCGGCGCGGGCGGGACCGGACGCCCGGATGCCGTCGACGAGTACTGGATCCGCGTCCACGACGGCCGCTGCACGCCGCTCGCGCCGCAACCGACTCCCCCGGACATCTCCATCCGCACCGACCCCACCACGCTGCTCCGCATAGTCACCGGCAACGAGGACCCCATCCTGGCCGTCCTCAAACAACGCCTGACAGTCCACGGCGACCTCGCCCAAGCCGCCCGCCTCCCCAAACTCTTCACCACCGGCCCGCCCTAGCACCGGAGGTGCCGTCTCAGTCCCCCGGACTCCGGTCGAGGGCGTCGATGGTCTCGACCAGGCTCTCGTTCATCTCGAGCGCCGCATCGCGTTCGCCGATCGTCGGGGCGGCGTAGGCGATCCTGGTGATCTCGGCGATCGCTGCCTCGGCACGGGCCCGTTGCTCGGCCGGCGTACCGCCCGGGATCGAGGCCCGCAGCAGGACGTCGGATGCCCGCCGTACGGTCTCGCTCTCCGGCGTCCGCGCCTCGACGACCAGGTCGTCCAGGATCTTCAGGTACCGGAAGGCCTTCGCCTGGGCTGCTTCGTCCGCGATCGTCGCGGCGCGCACACGCAGGTCGTCGACGGCCGCTGCGAGCATCTGGGGATCGGTGATCTCGCGTCCCCACGCGTGCACGATCCGGCGGCGCGCCACATCGAACTCCCCGTAGTCCATGGCTCAATCCTGACAACAGGGGCGTCAGAGGCTGGGGGTGTTGGGGCCTTTGCCGGCGACGCGGGGTTGGGTGGTGGGGCGGTGAGTGTCTGTCGGGTTGGGCCGGACTTTGGTGAGGGGTGGGATGGCTGGGTCGGTTGTGAAGGCGGCTGCGGCGGACTGGCCGCGGGGTGGGATGACGCTGGGGTCGGGGGCGTGGCGTTCGAAGCCGCGGACGGCTGCTGCGGTTTCGTCGCCGAGGGCTGCGCCGTAGCGACGGGCCTCCTCACCTACGTCGAGGCCGCGCGCGTTCCACTCGTCCAGCAGCCTGGGCAGCTCGTCGAACCGCTCGGCCAGCATGTTGGCGGTCGCGCCCGCGGCGGCCGGCCGACTCTCGGGCGGGAGCGTCCTGGACGACGTCACCATGGTCTGCGCCGCCGCGGTCGTCACGACCGCCGGAGACTTCAGCTCGTCGTCCGTCAGTCGCCGGATCTCGAGCCCGGAGTGGTGATCCACCCTGTCGAGAAGCCGGCCGGCGACGAGCGCCTGGATCTGGTCGAGTTGCGGTTCTGCCACGCGCGGCAGCGTACCGACGCCCCGGTTCAGCGCCGCGGCTGCGGCGGAGGTCACAGGCGGGGCGGCGTACTGGCGCGTAGGCTGCCCGTTCATGGGAGAGACCGTGAACATCCACACCACCGCCGGGAAGATCGCGGACCTCGAGCAGCGGCTCGACGACGCCGTCCACGCCGGGTCGGAGCGTGCGGTGGAGAAGCAGCACGCGCGGGGCAAGAAGACCGCCCGCGAGCGGATCGAGTTGCTGCTGGACGACGGCTCCTTCTCCGAGCTGGACGAGTTCGCCCGGCACCGGTCGACGAGCTTCGGTCTGGAGGCGAACCGCCCGTACGGCGACGGCGTGGTGACCGGGTTCGGCACCATCGACGGCCGTCAGGTGTGCGTGTTCGCGCAGGACTTCACGGTCTTCGGCGGCAGCCTGGGTGAGGTCTTCGGGGAGAAGATCGTCAAGGTGATGGATCTCGCGATGAAGATCGGCTGCCCGCTGATCGGCATCAACGACTCCGGCGGCGCCCGGATCCAGGAGGGCGTGGTCTCCCTCGGCCTGTACGGCGAGATCTTCCGCCGCAACGTCCGCGCGTCCGGCGTGATCCCGCAGATCTCGCTGATCATGGGCCCGTGCGCGGGCGGTGCCGTGTACTCGCCCGCGGTCACCGACTTCACCGTGATGGTGGACGAGTCGTCGTACATGTTCATCACCGGCCCGGACGTGATCAAGACCGTCACCGGCGAGGACGTCAGCCAGGAGGAGCTCGGCGGCGCCCGGACGCACAACACCAAGTCCGGCAACGCGCACTACCTGGGCTCCGACGAGGAGGACGCGATCGAGTGGGTGAAGGCGCTCGTCGGTCACCTCCCGCAGAACAACCTCGAAGACCCGCCGGTGTACGACGCTCCCGCAGACTTGGAGCCGACCGAGACGGACCTCGCGCTCGACACGCTCGTACCGGACTCCCCCAACCAGCCGTACGACATGCACACCGCGATCGAGGCGGTCGTCGACGACGGCGAATTCCTCGAGGTGCACGCTCTGTTCGCGCCGAACCTGATCGTCGGCTTCGGCCGGGTCGAGGGCCGCCCGGTCGGCGTGGTCGCGAACCAGCCGATGCAGTTCGCCGGCACGCTCGACATCGACGCCTCCGAGAAGGCGGCCCGCTTCGTCCGTACCTGCGACGCGTTCAACCTGCCGATCCTGACCTTCGTCGACGTACCGGGCTTCCTCCCCGGCACCGACCAGGAGTGGAACGGCATCATCCGCCGCGGCGCCAAGCTGATCTACGCGTACGCCGAGGCGACCGTCCCGATGATCACGGTCATCACCCGGAAGGCGTACGGCGGTGCGTACGACGTGATGGGCTCCAAGCACCTCGGCGCCGACATGAACATCGCCTGGCCGACCGCACAGATCGCGGTGATGGGCGCGCAGGGCGCGGTCAACATCCTGCACCGCCGCGAACTCGCCGGGGCCGAGGACGTCGACACTCGTCGCCAAGAGCTGATCACCGAGTACGAGGACCACCTGGCGAATCCGTACATCGCGGCCGAACGGGGCTACATCGACGCCGTCGTCAAGCCCAGCGAAACCCGCGCCGAGATCGTCCGCGCCCTCCGCCTCCTGCGCACCAAACGCGACACCCTGCCCCCGAAGAAGCATGGGAACATCCCGCTGTGAAGATCACCAAAGGCAACCCGACGCCCGAAGAACTCGCGGCGCTGATCGCCGTGATCGCCGCACGCTCCGCCGCGCCGGCCCCGCCCGCCGACACCGACCTCGCCAGCAACTGGGCAACCTACTGGCGCAACGCCCGCACCCCCTTCCACCCCGGCCCCGGCCAGTGGCGAGCTTCCGCACACCCGTAGCCGTGCAGCTCGACAGTACGTATATGTCTACTAGGCCGCCGACTCAGGCGTAGCCGAGCCCGGGCAGGCGCCGGAACCGGCGACACATCCTGTCGAACTGTCCGTCAGACGCGCCGGAAACGCACCAGCGGATAGATCGGGGCATCGCCCGTGTTGCGGGTTGGGCCGGGGAAGGTTGTGGCGCCGTCCAGTACGAGGCCGTGGCGGGCGGCTAGGGCTACCAGGTGGGTGAGGGCGTCCTGGGAGCGGGTTTCGTTCGGGACGCGGCCGTCGGAGTAGCGGCTGGTGTCGGACTTCTCCGTACTGGTGACGAAGACGCCGTCCGTCCGCAGGACGCGCGCGACCTCGGCGATCACCGGTTCGCTGTCGTCGAGCAGGTGCAGCAGCCAGATGGCCACCACCGCGTCGCACCGGCGATCGGCCACCGGCAGCCGGCCGGCGTTCGCCGCCGCGACATGGCCGGGCAGCCGGACCTTGGCGCGACGCAGCATCGCGGTGGACAGGTCGAAACCGTGCACAAGGTTGCCAAGCGCAACGAGCTCGGCGCCGACGATGCCGGTACCGACGGCCAGCTCGAGCACCCGCGAGCCCTTGGGCAGCAACTCGTCGACGGCACGCGCCGCGGCCTGAGCGCGAGCGACACCACCACGCGTCTCGTCGTACGTCGACGCGACGGATTCGTCGTAGGTAAAGGGCTTCTGCGAGTCCCACAGCTCCGGCCAGGAGATGCCGATCTCGAGCAGCATCCGGCGCAGCAGCGGCAGCGAAAGCCCGACGACGTTGTGGTAGTCGCCCTCGATCGCGGTCACGAACGGCCCGCCGAGACCGTCGACCGTGAACGCACCGGCGACCTGCAGCGGCTCGCCGGTGGCGACGTACGCGTCGATCTCCGCGTCGGTCAGATCGGCGAACTGCACGGTCGTGGACGATAGCTCCCGGAGCTCCTGCTTGGCCGAGGTGTCGATCAGGCAGTGCCCGGTGTGCAGTACGCCGGTGCGCCCGCGCAGCATCCGCCACCGCTCGCGCGCGACGTCCGGCGTCTCGGGCTTCCCGTACGGCTCGCCGTCGAACTCCAGCACCGAGTCGCAGCCGAGCACCGTCGCGTGGTCCGTCAGCCCGGCCACCACGGCGCGCGCCTTCAGCGTCGCGAGCAGCCGCGCGAGCTCGCCGGGGCTCTCGGCGGTGACGTTGTCCTCGTCGACGCCGGAGACGATCACCTCCGGCTCGATCCCGGCGCCACGCAGCGTCTTCAGCCGGGCCGGCGATTTGGACGCCAGGACGAAGCGGATGGTCACAGCTTCGCCAGCGCCCGGCGCAGCGGGTCCAGACCGATCGACCCGAGGTTCAGCGCGTTCGAGTGGAACTCCCGCAGGTCGAACGCGGATCCCTTGCGTTGCTTGGCCTCCGCCCGCGCCTGCAGCCACATCCGCTCGCCGACCTTGTACGCCGGTGCCTGGCCCGGCCACCCGAGGTACCGGTTGAGCTCGGCGCGCAGGTAGTTGGTCTCCATCCGGCAGTGCGCGCGCAGGAACTCGAACCCGAGGTCAGCGGTCCACCGCTCGCCCGGCCGCCAGCCGAACGGGTTGTCCCGCGGCACCTCGAGCTCCAGGTGCATGCCGATGTCGACGATCACCCGGGCGGCCCGGAAGCTCTGCCCGTCCAGCATGCCGAGCCGAGCGCCCGCGTCCTCGAGGTAGCCGAGCTCCTCCATCAGGCGTTCGGCGTACAGCGCCCAGCCCTCGCCGTGGCCGGAGACCCAGCACGCGATCCGCTGCCAGCGGTTCAGTACGTCGGTACGCAGCATCGTCTGGGCGACCTGGAGGTGATGCCCCGGCACGCCCTCGTGGTACACGGTGGTGACCTCGCGCCAGGTCGCGAACGTCTCGACGCCGTTCGGCACCGCCCACCACATCCGGCCCGGCCGGGTGGTCAGGTCCTCGCTCGGCTGCGTGTAGTAGATCGAGCCGTCCGAGGTCGGCGCGATCATGCACTCGATCCGGCGGATCTCGTCGGCGATGTCGAAGTGCGTACCGGCCAGCCCCGTGATCGCGGTGTCGGCGAGCTGCTGCATCCAGTCCCGGAAGGCGTCCTTGCCCTGGATCATCCGCGCCGGGTCCGCGTCCAGCAGCGCGGCGGCCGCATCGATGCTCCGGTCGCCGTCGTTCAGGCCGGCCGCGATCTCCTGCATCTCCGCCTCGATCCGGGCCAGCTCGGCCCAGCCCCAGGCGTACGTCTCCTCGAGGTCGATCGTCGCGCCCAGGAAGCTCCGCGACGCCAGCTCGTACACCTCGCGGCCGCACGCGTCCCGCTCCGGGGCGCGCGGCGCGAGCTCGGTGGTCAGCCAGCCGCCGAACTGGTCGAACGCCTTCCGGGCGGAAGCGGCCGCGGCCTCGACACCCGCTTTTAGAGACCCTGTCTTCGCCGCGCTATTCTTCTCGGGTGCCTGGGCGGCCAGTCCGGCGAAGAAGTCCTCGCCGTCGGCGCCGGTCCAGCTGGCGATCCGCTCGGCCAGGCCGGTCACCTGCCGGACGGCCGAGACGCGACCCTGATCGGCCTGCTCGAGCAGCGTGTCGCGGTACCCGTCGAGGGTCGTCCCGATCTGGTTCAGCCGGATCGCGACGACCTCCCAGTCCTGCTCGGTACTGGTCGGCATCAGGTCGAACACCTGCCGCAGCGCCGCCGGAACCGAGGTCAGCGCGTTCAGCTGGGACTGCGGTACGCCGGCCTCGTGGCGCTCGAGCTCCAGCCCGAGCCGCTCCACGAACGCGTCCTTGGCGACCTCCTCGCGCGGGCTCCCCGGCTCGATCGCGCGGGCCGCGGCGAGCGAGCTGCGGGTCAGGTCGATCCGGGCCGCGAAGCCGGCCGGAGTGAAGTCCGGCAGCTCGTGGTCGTGGCCGGGGATCCCCAGCTCGGTCGCGCCGATCGGGTCGAGCACAAGCTCCTGCTCGAGGTGCCGTTCGGCAAGCTGGTCGATCGCGCTGCTGGGCGTCGTGGCCTCGGTCACTGCGTCATTCACAGCCCGACCCTACCCGCCGAGGGTCGCCACGGCTGACCTGTTTGTTGCCGATACTGTGGCGGTCGCCGAACACCACTACGAGGCACGAGAGGAACGGCGTTGAGCCAGCCACCGTACGGTCCGCCCGGCCCTCCCAACCCGCAGCAATACCCCCAGCAGCCGCCCCAGTACGCCCAGCAGCCGCCGCAGTACGCGCCGCAACAGCAGTACCCGCCGTACCAGCAGCCTGGTCCGCCGCGGTTCGGGCCGCCGCCGCAGGGTCCGGGCTTCGGCTGGGGACCGACGTTCGGCCCCGGTCCCGGTGGGCCTGGTCCCGGTGGGCCCGGCTGGCCGCCGCCGCGGAAGAAGTCCAAGGCGCCGCTGATCGCGATCCTGACGATCGCCGTCGTCGGCATCGTCGGCGTGACACTGATCAGCCTGGTGAAGATGGCCGCCGACGACGTCACCACGCCGCCGGTCACCCGCACCCGGTACACCCCGAGCCCGACCGCGTCCCCCACCGATTCGCCCACCGAGGAGCCGTCCTCGACGTCGACGAGCGGTTCGCCGAACCAGGCGTCGAACGCGACGATCACGGCCAAGAACAAGCTGTACACCGTCGGCCGGATGCCCGGGGTGAACTGCAAGGAGCCGAAGGTCCGGCCGACCACCACCAAGAACGCGGCCGCGTACTGGGCGGCGCTCAAGCCCTGCATCGACAAGTCGTGGAAGCCCCTGGTGGAGAAGGCCGGCTACACGTTCGACCCGCCGCAGATGTCGTACTGGTCCGGGACCACCGTGTCGAACCCGTGCGGCGGCGGCGCGATCAACGTGCCGTTCTACTGCTCGGCGAACAACATGCTGTACATGAAGGTCGACGTCTTCGTGAAGGCGTACACGGAGTATCCCGGCGACGCGATCGCGCAGGCGTACGCGCGGATGTGGTACTCCCGGTCGCTCGCGCACGAGTTCGGTCACGGCGTCCAGAACATGACCGGCATCCTGCAGGCCGCCAGCAAGCTGCGGTACGAGCAGCAGGACTACACCGGCCAGATGCGGATGACGCGCCGGATGGAGCTGCAGGCGAACTGCTTCGCCGGCGTCTTCCTGGCCGCGAACAAGGCCAGCTACCCGATCAGCGGGAACCTGCTGTACGTCTGGAAGAAGTACGTCGTGACCGCCGGCGACAAGCCGGAGGAGGGCGACCACGGCAGCGTCGCCAGCCAGGGCCGGTTCATGGGCAAGTCGTTCAACACCGGCGACCCGGCCAGTTGCAACACGTTCGCGGCGTCAGCGGCGAACGTCAGCTGAGAGCAGACCCGGCGGCGCCACCTGGCGCCACGAGTCGATCAGGATGTCGTGCAGTTCGTCGGCGTCCTCGAGCACCCCGAGGCGGGCCCGAACCCAGTTCGAGCCCGCCTCGTGTTTCGGTACCCAGAACTTCTCCGGCTCCGCGGCGATCAGCTCGTCGCGCTCCAGCCGCGGGCACCGGACCGCGAACGACGTCTTATCGTCCGGGACCGTGACGAACATCCGCCCCGCGACGTCGAACGTCGGGTGTCCCCAGCGCTTCTTCTCGACCGTTTCCGGGAAGGACAGCGCAATCCGTCGTACGTCGTCAGCGTCCAGCACCGTCACACTGTAGAACGCCGGCGGCCCGGGAGCAGCAGGGCGACGAGCGTACCGGCGGCGACCACCGCGGCACCGGTCCAGACGGCCGGGACCAGGCCCGCGGCGTACTGGGTCGGCGACTCGTAGGATCCCGCGGAGGCGAACACCGAGGCGAGTACGGCGACGCCCATCGCGACACCGACCTCGCGGATCGTGTTGTTCGTCCCGGACGCCACGCCGCGGTCCGCCTCGGACGCGCTGTCCATCACCACGCTCGCCGACGGCGCGAACGTCAGCCCCATCCCGATCCCGGCCAGTACGAACGGCGCGACCAGGTCCCCGTACTGCGTGGTCGCGGTGGCGACCAGTGCGATCCAGCCGAGCGCCGCGGCCAGGAACGCCTGCCCGGTGACGATCAGCGTCCGCGCACCGACCCGGTCGACGATCAGGCCCGCGATCGGCGCGACCACGAGCGGCGCCGCGGTCCACGGCAACGTACGGACACCGGACTGGAACGGCGTGTACCCCTGCACGACCTGGAAGAACTGCGCCAGCAGGAACACCGACCCGAACACCCCGACCGCGAACGTGAACGCCACCACGTTCACCACGCTGAACGAGCGCACCGAGAACAACCGCAGCGGCAGCATCGGCGCCGCCGTCCGCCGCTCCCATCCGACGAACGCGACCAGCAGCGCAACACCCGCGATCAACGTGCCCAGCACGCCGCCCGACGTCCAGCCGTCGTCAGCTCCGTGCACGACTGCCCAGACGATGGACAGCACGCCGCCGGTCGCGAGCACCAGGCCGAGCAGGTCGAGACGCTTCGCCGCGCCCTTGGATTCGGTCAGGACGCGCGCGGCGAGCAGCACGGCGACGACACCGACGGGGACGTTCAGCCAGAAGATCCACTGCCAGTTGAGGCCGTCCACAACCGCTCCGCCGACGACCGGGCCGACGGCGACGCCGAGCCCGGAGATGCCGCCCCAGGCTCCGATCGCGGCGCTCCGCTGCTTCTGCGGTACGGCATCCGCGAGCAGCGTCAGCGACAGCGGCATCACGGCCGCGGCACCGAGGCCCTGGATCGCCCTGGCCGCGGTCAGCATCCACGGGTCGGTGGCCAGCGCGCAGGCGGCCGACGCGAGCGTGAACAGCGTGATGCCGGCCAGGAACATCCGCCGGCGGCCGAGCCGGTCGCCGATCGCGGCCGCGGTCAGCAGCAGCGCGGCGAACGCCAGCGTGTAGGCGTTCACGAACCACTGCAGGTCCGACAGGGACGCGTTCAGCTCGGACTTGATCACCGGCAGCGCGTTCGTCACCACCAGGTTGTCCAGCGTGACCATGAAGGTCGGGATCCCGACGGCGGCGAGCACGACACCGAGCCCCCGCTTCACCGTCACCCGTTGCTCATCGAGAGCGGTCGATGTCATCTCGTACCCCTTGTTGTAATTGACTGATAACAAGCTCGATCACGAGAGTATGCATTGACTGATAACATGTCAACCGACGAGAGGAGAACGGATGCCACCGAAGGTTCGACTGACCGCCAAGGAGCGCGGCGACGAGGTCCTGCAGGCCGCCGTCCGCGCGTTCGCCGCGTCCGGGTACGAGGGCACGAAGACCGACGAGATCGCCCGGCTGGCCGGCGTCTCCCAGCCGTACGTGATCCGCCTGTTCGGCACCAAGCAGCAGCTGTTCCTGGCCGCGGTGCAGAGCGTCTGCGAGCAGATCGAGCAGAGCTTCCGGGACGCCGCCGCGGAGCGCCCCGAGCTGTCCCACCTCGGCGAGAACTACCACCGCCTGCTCTCCAGGCCCGACCTGCTGCTGGTCCTCCTGCACGGCTTCTCCGCCAGCGGCGACCCGGCGATCGGCGACTGCGTCCGCGACCGCTTCGGCCGCATCTACACCCTGGTCCGCGACCTCACCGGCGCCTCACCCCAACAGGCCCGCGAGTTCCTCTCCGCCGGCATGCTGATGACCGTCATGTCCGCCATGCAGGTCCTGGGCCCCCACGCCATCCCCATCCCCTGGGCCCAAGAACTAGAAAAAACCTTCGACTAGTTCAGTTTTTGGTCGGCGGTCAGCCAGATGGTGGTGGCTGTCAGGGCTGCGGCGAGGGCTGTTACCACGAGGGAGCCGGCTACGTTTGCGTGCTGGATGAGGGCGGCGGAGGCGGCGATCGCAGGGGCCAGGAGGATGGCGATCGTGCCGGGGAGCCACCAGCGGCGGAGGGCTGCGCGGTGGACCCGGGCGTACGACGGGAGTTGGCCCGCGAACGCGCTGGCGAGGTGGACTGCGACGAGCGCGACCGCGGTGAGGATCAGGCTCCAGCTGATCGTGCCCGGCGCGCGCATCAGCCAGCCGATGCCGACCACGAGCAGGAACAGCATCGCGGCCAGCGAATCCGGGATGACGACCGCGGTCACCAGCAGCGGTACGGCGAGGTACAGCACGAGATCCAGCTGATCCCACGGCTGCAACGTCGGCACCACGATCGCGACCGCACCGGCGACCGCGAGCACCGACCGCGAGAGCAGTACGGCCGCGCTGGTCACCCGCAGTTGCGCGAGCCAGGTGGTGATCTTCTCGTCGGCGCTCATGAGCGGATCCTCGGCGCCGCGGACAGCCGTGCCGCGTCCCGCAGTACCTCGTCCAGCGTCCCGGATCCCTGCCAGGGGACGGTCGGTACGCCGAGGTCGCTGAGCCGGTCGAGATCGCGACGGCGTTCGAGGATCCGCAGCCGCCACGCGAGCGGCCACGACCGTACGTCGTGCGCGTCGATGTCCATGATCGACGCGACGTCCGGCGGCAGCGTGTCGATCGCGATCACCGTGCAGCCGGAATGCACGAGCGTCACGATGTAACCGAGCATCGTCTGGCGCAGCAGCGGACTGAGCACCAGCACCAGGCTGTCGGAGCGGACCCGGTTCCGCCGGGCCAACTGCTCCTCGTCCTGCTGCCGGCCGCGCCGATCCGCATGTACGAGCGTGTCCAGGATCCGGCGCAGATGCCCGCGCCCGCTCCCCGACCGCACGCCCCGGAACAGGCTGCCGGTGTCGATCAGCCGCACCCGGTCGCCGTTGCGCAGGTAGTGCTCGGCGATTGCCGCGGCCGCCCGGACCGCGGTGTCGAGGCTCGACGAGCGCCCGTCGATCCCTTCGCTGATCCCGATCTCACCGCCGGTGTCGACCATGATCACCACCTCGGTGTCCCGGTCCGACCACGTCGACGTGACGTGCAGTTCCTGCGTACGCGCCGAGACCGCCCAGTTGATCCGCCGCAACCGGTCACCGGTCCGGAACGGCCGGACGCCGGACAGCTCGGTGCCTTCGCCCGGACGCCGCGACCGGTGCAGCCCGACCAGCCCGGCGGGCCGCGGTACGGCGTCCACCGCCGCGAACCCCTCCCGCAACGGCAACGTCGTCACCGCCTGCGCACCGGCGGACGTCACCTGGATGCGGTACGCCCCGACCGCGGACGTGGCCGTGACCGTTGGCTTCTCCAACGACCGCAGTCCCCAACGCTTGGACCGTACGCCGACCTCGAGCAGCACGTCACCGTGCGAGACCGGCTCGGCGATCGCCGCCTGCGGCGGGTCGTACTGGAACCACGGGGTCCGCGGCAGCGCCGCCACGATCAGGTCGATGTCCGGGTCCACGATCTCCGCATCGGAGGGCGCGACGCGCAGCCGGTACGTCGTACCTTGCCCCTCGAACAACACGTCCGCGTCCAGCTCGGTGCGCACCTCGGGACGCTCCCGCGGCCGGAAGTACCGGCCCCAGGCCGCGAGGAACGCGAGCGGCAACCCGAACACGGCCGCATCCGGACGACGCAGCAGTACGGCGACACCGAGCAGCACCGCGGCGACACACACCGCCCGGATCTGCGCGTGGGTTGGACGCCAGGTCATGGGGCCTCCCGTCCTGGACTGAGGAGCGGAGCGACGAGGGAAGGACGGGAGTCACAGCCCCATGACCCGCCGCGACGGAGTCGCGGCATGTGCACAGTCATGCGCCGACCGCGACAGTGGGAGGCGCGGGGACCGACCCCAGCACCGTACGCACCACCGTCGCGCCGGTCACCTCGTGCAGCCAGAGCTCCGGCCGGACGGTGATCCGGTGCGCGAGAGCGGCCACGGCGACCGCCTTCACGTCCTCCGGTACGACGTAGTCGCGGCCCTTGATCACCGCGTACGCCCGCGCGGTCAGCAGCAGCGCCAACGATCCACGCGGCGACGCACCGACGAGGACCTGCGAGTCGCGGCGGGTCGCGGTCGCGAGATCCACGCAGTACTGACCGACGGTGTCGTCCACCGTCACCGTCTCGACGGCACGCTGCGCGGCACCCAAACCGGCCGCATCGGTGACCGCCTCGACCGACTGGTCCTCGCGACGGCGGCTCATTCGGCGGCGCAGCACCTCCCACTCCTCCGCAGGGCTCGGGTAGCCGAAGCCGATCCGCAGCATGAAGCGGTCGAGCTGGGCCTCGGGCAGCGGGTACGTGCCTTCGTACTCGACCGGGTTCGCGGTCGCGAGCACGTGGAACGGGTTGGGCAGCGGGAACGTCTGGCCCTCGACGGTGACCTGGTGTTCCTGCATCGACTCCAGCAGCGCGGCCTGCGTCTTCGGAGGCGTCCGGTTGATCTCGTCCGCGAGCAGCAGGCCGGTGAAGATCGGGCCCGGCCGGAAGACGAACTCGGACTCCTTCTGGTCGTACACGAACGCGCCGGTGACGTCCGACGGCAGCAGGTCCGGCGTGAACTGCACCCGCCGGAACTCCAGCCCGAGCGCCTGCGCGAACGATCGCGCGGCCAGCGTCTTGGCCAGGCCCGGGTAGTCCTCGAGCAGCACGTGCCCGCCGGCCAGGATGCCTGCCAGCACCAGCTCGAGCGCCTCGGCCTTCCCGACCACGGCCTGCCCGACCCGGTCCAGCACCTGCCGGCTCAGCCCGGAAACCTCACCGAGCGTCAGCTCCTCAGTCACTATCCCTCACAGGTTCTCGATGGTGTGGATCGCGTCCTCGATCTCGTCGAGCGACGCGGTACGTTTCTGGTCCCCGGTGATCAGCGCCCAGAGCCGGTCGCCGGTGATCTCACGGGCCCGGTCCGGCTCCTGCTCGGGGTCGACGCCGTGCCGGTGCACCAGGCGGTCGGTGGCCAGCTCCAGCAGCAGCGGCTGGATCCGGCGGGCGAACGTCTGCGAGCCTTCGCCCGCTCGCCGTTCCCGGCTGGACTCCTGCAGCCAGGTGGCGAGGAACTGCGTCCGGGTATCGCTGTTCCGGCCCCGCGTCGAGGCCAGTGCGTCGTCCTGCCGGCCCGGCCAGTCGGTCTCGATCACCTGCGGCAGCATCAGCCGGATCGCGAGCGTCACGATCCCGATCGCCAGTGCCGCCACCACGAACCACAGCGGCCGCGGCGCCATACCGGCGGCCGCGAAGATCGCCACCAGCGCCAGACTCGCCAGCACCGCCAGGCCGAGGTGCTGCAGGAGCATCTTGTTCGGCATCCGTCGACGCTTCGCCTCCGGAGGCGGCCCCTTCTCCTCCAAGGCCGACCAGCGATAAGACGTCATGCATCGACCTCGGCGTCCTGGGGGCGGGCGGCGGCGAGCTCGTCGCGGAGGCGTAGAAGCGCGGCGCGGGCCTCGGTACGGGCCGGCTCGCTCGAACCGCGCGTGGAGTAGCGCGCCTCGCGGTACAGCTCCCCGAGCCGGATCAGCTCCGGCTCGGAGATCCCGCCGATCCCGAGCACCCGGACGGTGAACTCGGCCGGCGTCTCGGACGGATCCCTTGGTACGCCAGCGGACGCGGCCGCCTCCTCCAGCGCGACCCAGCACGCGATCACCGCGTCGGACGCCGTACCGGTATTGATCTGCGCGAGGCCGGTGTCGACCGCCTCGGCCAGCCGCTCGGCCTTCACGCGCTCCCAGCTGTTGTCGTTCGGCTCCACCTTCGGCAGGCGGATCCGGCGAATGATCCGGATCACGAAGAACAGCACGACCCCGGCCACCGCCGCGATAATCAGGTAGATCACCGCCTGCCACAGCGACAGGACCCAGGCGGGCGTCTTGTGCTGCGGCAACATCTGCGGCGTCGGCTGCGACTGCGTCGGCGGGGTCTCCGTGACGAGGCGTGTCGGCAGCGGCCGGGGGCTCGAGTGCAGCGTGCTCTCGCTGACGGGCCGCACCGGACCGCTCGCGGACGCCAGTACGACGAAGCCGGCCACGACGAGCCCTACCAGCAGAACGACGACGGCCGCGAGCGCACCCCTACGCTGCGTCTGCATCTGGGCAGGCTACCCCTTCAGAAGCCCGTGTCGAGGAACGGAAGCCGAGATGTGGAAAACGCTTCCTCCGCCGCGGCCAGTGCGCCCGGGGTGTGTTCGGTGACGAGACCCGCCCGGCCGAGGCGACCCAGCGACGGGCGGCCAAGGTAAACGGCGCCCAGATCGCGTACGTCGAGCGTGAGGTCGGCGTCCCGCGTGACCTGCTCGCACGAGGCTCCGTCGACGCCGCCGCTCAGGTGCCAGCGCCCCGCGTTCCACGGCAGGAAGTCGTCGACGACCTCGATCACGACGTCGATGTCGCGCGCGTACGTCCGCCCGGCGAGCGCGCGACCGACGTCCACCGGCCGGAGCCACAGCCCGTCGCGGGTGATCGGGCCCGGCGCCCGCGGGTCGAGCAGCAGGTCGAGCAGCGGGTCGTCCGAGGCGACCATCTCGCAGCGCGTCTGGCTGAGCAGATCCGGTTCGAGCAGGTACCGCCAGAGCGCCGCGTGCGACGCGAGGTCGCTCGCATGCACGCGGCGGACCTCGACGTACCCCTTCTCCGCCCGCCTCGTCCGGTAGTGCGCGAACCCGGTGAGCTCGCCGTCCCGCTCCGCGACGACGCACCGTAGCTTCGAGGCGCTCGTCGCGCTGCTCACCAGGCTGTCGTTGATCGTGTACTGCTGCCAGCGCTCGTCGTGCTGGAACATCGCCGGCCGCTCCAGCGCGAGCCGGTTCCGCAGCTCGGCGCAGCGCGGCAGGCTCTCCTTCACGTCGACGTACCGGACTCGCACGTCGTCGATGCCGGCCACCGGGCGCAGCGTGCGCGACTCTTTCGGTACGACGATCTCCTGGTGGTCGCTCGCCAGCCCGTACCCGAAGCGCGGGTAGATCACCGGCTCACTCGCGGTCAGCGCAGCGAGCGGCTCGCCGGCCTCGTGGATCTCGGTCAGCTGCGTACGCATCAGGTTGCGCAGGATGCCGCGCCGCCGGTGCGTCGGCCGGACGCCGACCATCGTCACGCCCGCGGCCGGCAACTGTCCGCCAGGCACCGACAGCTGCAGCGTGAACGTGCCGGTATGCCCGACCAGCTGCCCGTCCTCACTCGCGACGACGCTGCGCTCCCGCTCCCAGATCCGCCGCTCCGTCTCGTATTGCTCGTCGCTCCACGGCGCCGAAAACGCCAGGTCCAGGAGCTCCAGCAGCTCTTCCCACGCACCCGCGAACTTCCCGATCTCGATCGCCATGTCCTTTGCCTACCAGAAGATCGGCGCCGGCGCCCGCTTCTTTTCGGACACGCCGGGTGGCCTGGACTGATGAAAACCGTTTTCATATACTCGAGAGATGACCGCCCAAGCGAAAACTCCGTTGTCCTTGCTGGTGGGGCTTTCCGCGACACTGCGGGCGCCCGTACTGGAGGCGATGACCGACTCCACCACCGTGGTCGTGGTGGTGGACCAGGACGAGCTGCCCGGTCGCGGCGTGCTGTCCTGGCGCGTGCAGGACAGTTCCGGGCCGATCGACGCGGGCGAGTTCACGGTCGGCGACGACTGCGGCGCGTGCCAGCTGATCGAGTCGCTGGTCCCGTTACTCGAAACGCTCGTCGCCCGCGCGCACTGGGATCACATCGTGCTCGCCACGCCGCCGGCGATGGAAGCGCGACCGCTGGTCAGCACGCTGGCCTCGGCGCTGCCCGAGATCGTCGTCGACACGGTCACCTGTGTCGTCGACGCTGTTCTGCTCGTCGCACAACTGTCCGGTGACGAGTTGCTCGCCGAGCGTGGCCTCGCCCTCGGGCTGCCCGATCGGCGGAACGTAGCGGAGCTGACCGCACGCCAGATCGAGTACGCCGACGTGTGCGTGCTCGCCAACGCCCATCGCAGTACGGCGACCGAGCGACTGGAGCACCTGCTCGAGCACCTGAACCCGCGGACGCTGGTGGTGACGGCAGGAGCGTCCGGCGTACCGGAGGTACAGGTCGCCCGGACGGGGCGGTTCGACTTCGACGCGGCGGAGGCGTGGGCGGGCGAGCTCGCGACGTCCGATCGGGTGCAGCCGAGCGACGACGGGGTGACGACGGTGCTGTGGCGGTCGACGCGTCCGCTGCATCCGGCCCGGCTGAACGATGCGCTCGAGGACATCGTCGACGGCGTCGTGCGCAGCCGCGGCGTGGTCTGGCTGGCGAACCGCCCGACGCAGCGCGTGCGCTGGGAGTCCGCCGGCTACAGCGCCTCGCTCGGGATGCTCGGCGAGTGGTCCGAGACCGAGCACCTCGCCGAATGCACGGTCGTCGCCACCGGCATGGGCCTCGACCCGGCGCGACTGCAGGCCGTCCTCGACGCGTGCCTACTCACCGAGTCCGAGCTCGCCAGCCTCGACTGGAGCGACCTGGAGGACCCCTTCGCCGGCGTGTTCTAGTCCACCCGCGCACCAGGCCCTCTCCGCATTTGCCTGGTTGACCCACCAATTGAGGGGTTCCACACCCAAATCCACGGTGCAGAACCCCCCATTTCACTGGCAGACCAGGCAAATTCGTGGGTCAGCCAGGCAAATGGGCGAGCGCTAGCCGAGAGAGGGGCGGGCGGGCGCTAACCGAGGAGGGGTAAGCGGGTGGCGTGCGGGCCGAGCATGGTCAGGTCGTCCTCGTCGAGTGGAAGCCGACCGGTCGCCTTCAGGATGTACGTGGTCGTGTCCCAGCCGATCTCGTCCCACGCCTCCGGGCCGAACAAACCGTCGAGCGTGCGCGCGGTCACCTGCAGCCCCTCGGGATCCGGCTCCGGGGCATCGGTCAGCCCGACGGTCAGATCGAGGTGGTGAACCGTTGCCTCGAGCACCAAGGTGGCGACGAAGTCCGCCGCCGGCAGGACATGGCCCTGCGTCTCGACCCGGTGCCCCTTGGTCGCGAGCCCGGCAGCCGCCGCGCGGACGGCCGCCTCGGACACCTCACGCCAGTGCTGCACGAGCAGACCGGGCTTCCGGTACGCCGTCGCCACACTCCGTACGAAGCTGGTGTCGCCGTCCGGCTGCGGCGGGAAGTCCTGCCAGTACGTGACGAAGTCGCGGTCCGGCTCAACGACGGCCGGGCTCGCGAACGCGATCAGCGCGCGCTCGGCGTCGTACAGGAGATGCACCAGCAGCGGACCGACGGGCATGCCCGGGCACCGGGTCTCGCGCTCGAAGTCCGCGTCGCTCAGCCCCTGCACCGTCTCGGTCAGTCGCCCGTACGCCCGCCCAAGCGTCGCCGCCAGCCCCAGCGGCAACGCCCCACGCTCCGGTGCCCTCATCCCCGGCCTCCTCAGTGTCCTGTGACGAACCTACTCCGAGCGCGCCGTCTCCAGGTGCGCCGCGGCGATCGCCTCCAGGTGACTGAGGTCGGAGGCGACGGTGGCGAACGTGTACCCCTGCGCCAGCCGCTTCTTCGCGGACTCACCGTCGAACGTGTGGATGCCCGCAGCAACGCCGGCCTCCCGTGCGGTCCGCGCGATCAACTCGACAGCCTCCTCGAACGGACCGTTCACCTCCGGGTCCCCCGGGAACCGCGCGCCGAGCGCGAGGCTGAGGTCGGACGGACCGACGTACACGCCGTCGAGCCCCGGCGTCGCGCAGATCTCGGCGACGTTCTGCAGGCCGAACGGTGTCTCGATCATGGCGAGCACGACGGTCGCGTCGTTGCTGTCCGCCGGCACCGGACCGATCCGTAGCGACGCCCGCATCGGCCCGAACGACCGCACACCGACCGGCGGGTACTTCGCCGCGCGCACCGCCCGTGCCACGTCGTCCGCACTGTCGACCAGCGGCACGATCACCCCGGTCGCACCGGCATCCAGCGCCCGCCCGATCGGCGTCGGATCGTTCGCCTCGACCCGCACCAGGCCGACCGACGGCCGCGGGCCGATCGCGGCGCCGGCGTCGATCGCCAGCAGCCCGGTCATCAGCCCCTGGTACCCGATCAGCCCGTGCTGCGCGTCGAGCACCACGTAGTCGTACCCGAGCCGCCCGATCCGCTCCGCAGCCGCCGGCGAATCCAGCGTGACCCAGTACCCGACCAGCTTCTCCCGGCCCCGAACCCGCCCCGCGAAATCGTTTGCATTCATGGGTTCGACCCTATCTAGACCGGCGGCACCCCGTGCCGGCGGTGCGAGAATGTTCGATCCTTGGACTGCGCCGCGGCGAGCCGGGCGATCAGGTCGGTACGCAGGTTCTCGGGCTCGACGATCGCGTCGATGACCAGGTCGGCGGCCAGCCGCAGGATGTCGATGTCGGTCTCGTACTCCTCGCGCAGCTTGGAGACGTACTCGACCCGTTCGCCCTCGTCCTCGATCTGCTGGATCTTGTTGTAGTACACGGCGTTGATCGCCGCCTCCGGACCCATCACCGCGATCTTCGCCGTCGGCAGCGCGACGCACGCGTCCGGCGAGAAGCCCGGCCCGCACATCGCGTACAGCCCGGCGCCGTACGCCTTGCGGACGATCACCGACACCGTCGGCACGGTCGCCTCGGACACCGCGGTGATCATCTTCGCGCCGTGCCGGATGATCCCGGCCCGCTCCACCTCGCTGCCGATCATGAAGCCCGGTACGTCACACAGGTACACCAGCGGCACGTTGAACGCGTCGCACAGCCAGATGAACCGTGCCGCCTTGTCCGCGGAGTCGACGAACAGTACGCCGCCCTTCACCGCGGGCTGGTTCGCGACGATCCCGACGACCTGTCCCGCGAGCAGCCCGAACCCGACCACGAGCTCCGGCGCGTACGCCGGCTTGATCTCGAAGAACGTGTCCGCATCGAGCACCGCGTCGATCACATCGTGGATGTCGAACCCGACGCTCTCCTCGGCCGGCACCAGATCCCGCGTGAAGTCCCGGCCCGCTTCCGAGGCGTCGTACGACGGTGGTCGCGAACGCCAGGAGCCGGGCAGGTAGGAGAAGTACTGCTTGGCGAGCTCGATCGCCTCGGTGTCGTCGGACGCGAGCAGGTCGCCACAGCCGGAGACACTGGTGTGCATCCGGGCGCCGCCCATCTCCTCGAGCGTCACCTTCTCGCCGACGACCATCTCGGCCATCCGCGGCGAGCCCAGGTACATCGAGGCGTTGCCGTCGACCATGATCACGATGTCGCAGAACGCCGGGATGTACGCACCACCCGCGGCGGACGGGCCGAACAGGCAGCAGATCTGCGGGACCTTGCCGGACAGCGCGACCTGGTTGTGGAAGATCCGGCCCGCGCCGCGGCGGCCCGGGAACAGCTCGACCTGGTCGGTGATCCGGGCGCCGGCGGAGTCGATCAGCCAGAAGATCGGCAGCTCGTCGCGGAGCGCGACCTCGGTGACGCGGACGATCTTCTCGACCGTCCGGGCACCCCACGAGCCGGCCTTCACGGTCGGGTCGTTGGCGACGAGCAGCGCGGGGCGGCCGTCGACGAGCGCGCGGCCGGTGACGACGCCGTCCGCGGGCAGGCCCGGGTTCAGCGCGTTCGCGAGCTGCGCGTCCTCGACGAAGCTGCCCTCGTCGACGAGCAGCGCGATCCGGTCCCGGACGTACAGCTTGTTCTGGCTGTCCAGCTTCGCCTTGGCCTTCTCAGGCGGTTCCAGCGTTGCTTCCCGGGCGACCTTGACCTCGGTCCAGTGGTCGTGCGTCATGCCGCCATCATTCCACCGGGAGGCCGAGGCCGCGGGCGATGAGCATCCGCTGCACCTCCGACGTACCCTCGCCGATCTCGAGGATCTTGGCGTCGCGGTAGAAGCGGGTGACCGGGTACTCCTCCATGAAGCCGTAGCCGCCGAAGACCTGGGTCGCGATCCTCGTCGCGCTCACTGCAGCTTCGGTCGCGTACAGCTTGGCGACTGCGGCGGCCTGCTTGAAGTCTGCTACCGACGCCCCGGCGTCCTTCAGCGCGGCGGCTTTGTAGACGAGCAGCTCCGCGGCGTCCGCCATCACCTTCAGGTCGGAGATCTGGAACGCGACCCCCTGCTTGCGCCCGATCGGTCCGCCGAACGTCTGCCGCTCACCGGCGTACTGCACCGACATCTCCAGACACGCGCGGATGCACCCGAGCGCGACCGCGGCGATCGCCACCCGTCCGTCGTCGAGTGTTGCGAGGAACTGGCCGAACCCCTTGCCGCGTTGGCCGAGCAGGTTCGCTTCCGGGACGCGGCAGCCGGTCAGCGAGAGCGGGTGCGTGTCCGACGCGTGCCAGCCGAGTTTGTCGTACGCGGCTTCCGCGACGAAGCCCGGCGTGCCGGTCGGGACGATGATCGTAGAGATCTCCGGCTTGCCGTCGGCGCGCTCACCGGTGCGCGCGGTGACCGTCACGACCGACGTGATGCTGGAACCGGAGTTGGTGATGAACTGCTTGGAGCCGTCGATCACCCATTCGCCGTTGTCGAGCACCGCGCGGGTCCTGGTGGCGCCGGCGTCCGACCCGGACTCCGGCTCGGTCAGCCCGAACCCGGCCAGCTTGCGGCCCGCAACCAGGTCGGGCAGCCAGGTCGCCTTCTGCTCGTCGGTGCCGTACGTCAGGATCGGGTTGATCCCGAGCCCGACCGCCGCCTCGAGCGTGATGCCCATCGACTGGTCGACGCGGGAGATCTCCTCGATCGCCACGCACAGGCTGGTGAAGTCGCCGCCCGCACCGCCGTACTCCTCGGGCGCGGTCAGCCCGAACAGCCCGAGCCTGCCCATCTTCTGGACGACCTCGACCGGGAAGTAGTGCTTGCGGTCCCACTCGGCCGCGTGCGGGGCGATCTCGGCCTCCGCGAAGTCGCGGACGCTACGACGGAACTCCTGATGCTCCGCGGACAACTCGAACATGCGGCACCCCTTCGTGCTTGACGCTTACGTAAACGTAAAGCACGCTAGGCGGCATGCACAACAGCCAGGTGCAGACCTGGTCGATCGCGGAACTGGCCGCGGAGTACGCCGTGACGCTCCGGACGATCCGGTTCTACGAGGACCGCGGCCTGCTCACGCCCGAACGCCGCGGCACCACCCGCGTCTACCACCCCCGCGACCGCATCCGCCTCTCCCTCATCCTCCGCGGCAAACGCCTGGGCTTCTCCCTGGACGAGATCGCCAAGATCGTCGATATGTACGACGCCGAACCTGGCGAAGAAGGCCAACTCGTCTACCTCCTAGACCAGATCACCGCCCGCCGCACCGAACTCGAACAACGCCGCCGCGACATCGAAGAAACCCTCCAAGACCTGGCCGAGGTAGAAGCCCGCTGCCAAACAGACCTGAACGCCCTCCGCTCAGGTACGCACCAGCAACCGACCGGAACGTAGGTCGACGGCAAGGCTCTCGGGCTCACCGGCTTCGTGCCCGCGCAGAGTCCAGCGACCGCCCAGCGGCACGGCACTCTGCACCCGGAGCCTCGACGGATGAGGTCCCGTCCCCGCGTTGTACGCAACCAGCACCACCTCGCCGCCCGCCTCCACCTCGACCGCCTCCAGGTCGACTGCCTCCACATCGACCGCTCCAGGACACAGCGACAGGGCCAGGCTGCGTACGGAGTTCGGCGCGTACTCGTCGTCCGCGATCTCGGTCAGCGCAGCGTGGAAGAACTGCGCGAGGTCGTCGCCGCCGGCAGCGATCCAGCGCTCGACCAGGCGACGGAACGCGGCCTCGCGCCGCCACCGCACTGTGCCGGCTGTCACAACCGCGACACCGGCACCACGGAAGGCCTGAGCGATCTGATGGACCGGGATCTTGTCGGCATACGCTGCAGAGCGGACCATCCGGATCTCGAGCATGGCTCGTCGCAGCAGCATCGCGGCAAGCACCGCGGTACCGCCGATCGGATGCCCCCCCGGATCGGAGGGCCGGGCACTCGGCCCTTCAGGAATCAGCACATCGACTGCCTTCCCAGCTGCGGACAGGTGCCACCACAGGTCGTCGATCCACGCCGTCACCCGATCGGCACGCAGTACGCCGCCGCCGATTGCTACCTCTCCATCCAGGTTGATTCCGATGGAGTCTCCAAGGTCGAACCTGAGCTCGTCGATGCCGTCGAAACGCAGATCCAGCTCCGCGGCCGGAGCCTCGTCGTGGCCGATCTCGAACCGCCGGCCGACAGCGACCCGCAGACTGCCGACCAGACCCCCTGCCGAGCGCTCGACGACGAGACTCTGGACCTGCGCCGCGGCCAGGTCGTAGTCGTCCGCGATCTCAGCCGCGACCGCCTGCGTCACGACCAACTGGGGCGCGCGCACCAGCCCGCGATAGTCGCGCTGAACGCCACCCAGGTTCGACGGCGGGGGCAGCGTCAGTGGATGCCCGGCGGCTGCTGCCTGATCAAGCACCCACTGGCGGCGCTCCGATCCGAAGTCGGCCATCCATCGGACGCCCGACTCGACCAGCTCGGTACGTCGCGGGCCCCGGGCAACCGCGGCGCCGAAGAACGGGCCGATGTTGTTGTCCCAGACGTCGGAGGCCCGGACGATGAGCGGCCGATCGAATCTGCGGGCATCCTCGGAAGCCACCGCGATCAGCTCGAACGAACGATCGAGCAACGTCGCCCAGAGCTCCGGCGTCACCGCGTTCAGAGGGCTTCCTCGTAGGTTTTGAGGGTTTGGATGAAGAGGGCTCTTTGGTCGTTGGTGAGGGGGGCCAGGGCGGTGCGCCAGGCTCGGGCGCCGCGGGCTAGCCAGGCGTCGATGGCGGGGCGGTGGGTGGCGTCGAGGGTGATGATGGCGCGGCGGCGGTCGGTGGGGTCCTCGGTGCGTTCGAGGATGCCTTTGCGGGTGAGTTCGGTGACCATCAGGCTGACGGTGGCGGGGGTGACCTCCAGGCGTTCGGCGAGCTCGTTCACGCCGAGCGGGCCGTCGAACAGCAGGTAGGCGAACAGACTGAGGTGCCGCGGCGCGAGGTTCAGGCCGGCGAGTTCCTCAGGCACCTTGAGCCGTTTGGTCCGCCCGACCATCCGCGGCATCAGCAACAGGAGCGTACGGATGCTGTCGTCGACACTTGACATACCTTTGTCCTCAAAACTACTTTGCTTGCAAAGCTAAATTGTCTCTCCGAGCCAAAGGTTATGCGCATGCTCCTCCAGCTCACCACCTCCTGGCTGCGCAAGCTCCGCGCCACCGGCGCTGAGCGGGATACGGCGTTCGCGACGTACCAGGAGAACACCGACCGCGTGATCCAGGTTGTCGCGCTCACCCCCGCACGGATCGGCGCTGCGACCGCGCAGCTGAAGGAGATTCACAACGGCCTGCGCGAGCAGCTGAACAGCACCCTTGCTGCGGTCGACGCCTATCTCGCCGGCGACGGACCAGCGCCCACTCAACTCAAGACGCTCCAGCAGCACTGCCTGTCGTTCTGCGGCTCGCTGCACGCCCACCACTCACGAGAGGACGGCGTCTTCCCGCGCCTCGCCGCCGACTTCCCCGAACTCAAGCCGGCCCTCAACCGGCTCACCCAGGAACACATGACTGTTGCCAACCTCAACGAGCAGCTGACCGCGACCGTTGAGCAACTCGTCAACGACCCGAGCCAGGCCGAAAGCCTCCGCGCCGACCTCAACCAACTCGCAGCAACCCTCGAAGCCCATTACACCTACGAGGAAGCCCACCTAGGTCCCGCGCTGGACGCGGGCTAGCTGCTCTTGCGCCGTCCGAAGATCCAGTACGCCGCCGGTGCCGCGCCGACCGAGTTGAACAGGGTGAGGAACAGCGCCCACAACGGCTTCGGCCCGCGAACCTGCGCCGCCGGCCGACGCGCGAGATCAGCCAGCGCGACGGCCTTCAGCACACTCTCGACCACCGCCCCGGCCACAACCAGCTTCTGACTCCGCGGACTCAGCTCATCCCACCGCTTGCCACTCATCCCCCCACGATGCGCCCGCCCTGGCCGACAAGCAAGCACCGTTCCCGGCCAGTGCGGCGTCGTACCGACGGAGCGCGAGCGTAGCCAGCCGCGGGTCTGGTGCCAGTGGGAGCGATACCCGATGCGCGCCGGCCTGGCGGTGCACCAGGGTGTTGAAGAATCCTGGGGCAAGAAGGTAGGTCGCCACCGCCAAGCGGCCACGGGTGCGAGCCAGTACGGCAGGGAGCCGGTCGCCGGCGCCCGAGATGTAGCCGACGTGAACCGGGCGGTCGATGCGCTGGGCAAAGAGCTTCGCCGTCGTGTCGCAGTCGTCGAGCGCGCGCGGATCCGACGAGCCGGCTGCGGCGAGGACGACCTGGTCGACGCCCGACAGGTCGCCGAGCCGATCGGCCAGGATCTCGACCAGCAACGGATCCGGCCCGAGCGCGGCGGCCGCATGCACCCGGCCGGGATAACGCCGCGACTCGGCCGCGACATCGACGTACACGTGGTACCCCGAGCTGAGCAGCAGCGGTACGACGACAGCGTCCTCGGCGTCCGTGATGACGCGACGAACGAGCGAAGGCAACGCGGGCGTCAGAAGATCGACGAACCCCAGCGAGATCGGAAGGTCCGGACGCTGCCGAGCCATCTCCCGCACTAGCTCGTGGACCACGTCGATGCCACGCGGATCCGCCGTACCGTGGGCGACCGCGATGAGATCGGTCATGTCGGCACCCCGGCGGGCTCGACCGCGAGGCGATAACCACGCCGTACGACCGTACGCACCAACTCCGGCCGTCCGACCGCCGTGCGCAAACGATTGACCGTCACCTCCACGGCATGTACGTCCTCCGCGCCAGGCAGGACGGCGAGCAACTCAGGCCGCGACACCACGTCCCCACCGGCCGCGACCAGCGCCGCCAGCACGGCGCGCGGACCCGGCCCCAGGGGCAGTACGACCCCATCGAGCACCGCCGCGCCGCCACGGATCACGAGTTGCCCGTACGACGTCGCAATAGACCGCGCGTTCTCGTCGGTCAGCCGATCGGTGACGATCCGGATCAACGCACCCAGCCGGTAGCGGTCCGGGACGAGCGGTTCCAATCCCAAGGCTGCAAAGGGCCCCGCCGTCACCGGACCGACGCACGCGTTCAGCACCCGCCCGGTCCGCAATGCCGCCACCAACTCGTCGTACGAACCCGTCAATGCCGCCGCGTCCAGCATCGCCTGCGCACCCGGCGCCGACGTGTGCACAACCGCATCCACCGTCCCCGCGCACACCTGCGAGATCATCCGCTCCACCACGACCGGGTCGGGCGCCGGCCCCCATCGATAGACCTCCAGCCCGCGCACCGACGCCCCCGCCGACCGCAGCGCATCCTGCAGCGACGGATCCGACAGCCCGTGCAACTGGACGACGATCTTCCGCCCGTCGACGCCCTGTGCCCGCAGCCAGTCGACGACCTCGGCTGTGGTCTCGGACCGCGCCGACCAGTGCTCCACCAATCCCGCCGCGCGGATCGCACCGCGTGCCTTCGGGCCGCGCGCCAGGATCCGCGCCTGCTCGAGCGTACCGAGCAGGTCCGCCGCGAGGCCCGCCGTGTCGGCCGCCTCGATCCATCCACGGAACCCGACCGCCGTCGTCACCACCACGTCGTCCGGCGGGTTCGCGATCACCCGCCGGGTCGCCTCGAGCAGCGCATGGTCGTCGGCGACCGGCACGATCTGCAGCGTCGGCGCATGCAGCACCTTCGCCCCGCGGCGCTCGAACGACGCGATCAGGTCCTCCGCGCGCCGGTGCGCGGTGACCGCGATCGTGCACCCGTTGAGCGGACCGCTTCTAGGCACCCGGACCCACCACAACCTGACCGTCGCGAACCACCACCGGATAGACCGGCAACGACACCTCCGGATCGTCCAGACAGGCCCCGGTCCGCAGATCGAAGACCTGCTTGAACATCGGCGACGCCACCGTCGGTACGTCGCCGCGGCTGCCGACGATGCCGCGCGACATCACGTTCGCCCCGCTGTACGGATCCTGGTTGCCGATGGCAAACACCTCCCCGTCGTGGGTACGGAACAGTGCGATCTGTACGTCGCCGAGCAACGCGGCAACGCCCCGCTCCGGCAACAGTACGTCGAACGCGCAGACGTTCACGGGCGGACCTCCAATCGCGGGCCGGCCAGCAGGACCGGCTCCAGCTTCCCGCGTTCGGCCTGGGTGGCCGGGCGCGGCTGGTTGCGCTCGACCACGTACCGCAGGTCGGCGTCGGGCTGGTCGGGTGCGTTCACGAACGACACGAACCGCGCCAGCTTCGCCGGATCGTTGAGCGTCGCGCGCCATTCGTCGACGTACGAGCCGACGTGCCGCGCCATCGCGGCGTCCAGGTCGGCGGCGATCCCGAGGCTGTCGTTCAGTACGACGTCCCGCACCTGATCCAGACCGATCTCGCGCATCCACACCGCCGTCCGCTGCAGACGGTCACCGGTACGGATGTAGTACATGAGGAACCGGTCGATCGCCTGGAAGAGCTCCTCGTCCGTGAGGTCCGACGCGAGCAGCTCCGCATGCCGGGGCGTCATCCCGCCGTTGCCGCCGACGTACAGGTTCCAGCCCTTCTCGGTCGCGATCACGCCGACGTCCTTGCTGCGGGCCTCCGCACATTCGCGCGCACAGCCGGAGACGCCGAGCTTGAGCTTGTGCGGCGACCGCAGTCCGCGGTACCGGAGTTCGAGCGCGATCGCCATCCCGACCGAGTCCTGCACCCCGTACCTGCACCACGTCGAGCCAACACACGACTTCACCGTCCGCAACGCCTTGCCGTACGCGTGACCCGACTCGAACCCCGCATCCACCAGCCGCTTCCAGATCGCGGGCAGCTGCTCGATCCGCGCGCCGAACAGGTCGACCCGCTGGCCACCGGTGATCTTCGTGTACAGCCCGAAGTCGCGCGCCACCTCGCCGATCGTGATCAGTCCCTCAGGGGTGATCTCGCCGCCGGGGACCCGCGGGACGACCGAGTACGTGCCGTCCTTCTGCATGTTGGCCATCACGTGGTCGTTGGTGTCCTGCAGGGTCGCGCGCTCGCCGTCGAGGACGTGTCCGGCCGGATCGGTACTGGCCAGGATCGACGCCACCACGGGCTTGCAGATGTCGCAGCCGCGACCGGTCCCGTGCCGCTCCACGATCTCGCTGAACGTCCGCAGTTCGGTGATCCGTACGACGTCGAACAGCTCGGCCCGCGACAGCGCGAAGTGTTCGCACAGCGCCTTGCTGACCTCGACGCCGGCCTTGGTGAGCTCGCTGTTCAGCAGGTTCTTCACGATCGGCAGGCAGGATCCGCAGCTCGTGCCCGCACGCGTCTTCCCGCACACCGACTTGATGTCGGTGCAGCCCTCGTCGCGGACAGCGCACCGGATCGTGCCGGCGGACACGTTGTTGCACGAGCAGACCGGGGCGTCGTCGGGGAGCTCGAGCTGCGCGGGCGCGGCGCCCTCGGGCAGGAGGAACGCGGCCGGGTCCGCGCCGAGTTCGCGGCCGACCATCGGGCGCAGACCCGAGTACGCCGACGCATCACCGACGAGGATGCCGCCGAGCAGCGTACGGGCGTCGTCGGACAGCACCAGCTTCTTGTAGACGCCCGCCACCGGGTCCGCGTACACGATGTCCAGCGCGCCCTCGGCTGCCCCGAACGCATCGCCGAAGCTCGCAACGTCGACGCCGAGCAGCTTCAGCTTGGTCGAGGTGTCCGCGCCGGGGAACGTTGCCTCGCCACCTAGGAGGCGGTCGGCAACAATCTCGGCCATGGTGTAGCCGGGGGCAATCAATCCCCACACGCGGCCTTCAATACACGCGACTTCACCGATCGCCCAGACTCCGGGCACCGACGTGCGGCAGGCCTCGTCGACGATCACACCGCCGCGCTCGCCGATCGCCAGGCCGGCCGCGCGACCGAGCTCGTCACGCGGACGGACACCGGTTGCGAACACGACCACGTCGGCCGGCAGATCGGGGCCGTCGGCAACAGCCATCGCGCGGGCGGCTCCCTGTGAGGTGAGCTTCACGCGCTGGCAGGCGGTTCCGGTGAGTACGTCGACGTCGAGGTCCTCGATCAGCCGGGACAGCGCGGCGCCACCGCCTTCGTCGACCTGCAAGGGCATCAGCCGCGGCGCGAACTCGACCACCTTCGTTGCCGCGCCCAACGCTCGCAGGGCACCAGCCGCCTCAAGTCCGAGCAGACCGCCGCCGACCACGACCCCCTTGACCTGTTTACCTTCCGACTTGAGCCGCTCGACGTAGACGCGGAGCGCCGCGACGTCGTCGATGGTGCGGTAGACGAAGCAACCCTGCGCGTCGTTGTTCTTCACCGGTGGGACGAACGCGGCAGAGCCGGTCGCGAGCACCAACTCGTCGTACGCGACCTGCTCGCCGCGCGCGGTCGTCACTGTCTTCGCGGTGGTGTCGATCGCGGTGATCTGCACACCCTTGCGGAGGTTGACCGCCGGGTCGTCCCAGAGCTCCGGTTCGCCGAGCGACAGGTCGTGCGGGTCGCGTCCGGAGAAGTAGCTCGTCAGCGCCACCCGGTCGTACGGGAGCCGCGGCTCCTCGGCGTACACCGTGATCCGGTAGTCGATGTTCGTGTCGCGCTGCCGCAGCGCCTCGACCAGGCGGTGCGCCACCATACCTCCGCCGACCACCACCACATGCTTGGCCTTGTTCAGCTCTGCCATCGTCGCCCTCCTGCTCGGGACTGGTTCGGTCTCGCCGCGCCGGAGGCGGTCGAGCAGTTCGCCGACGGCGCCGGTGCAACTGCCGCACCCGGTCGTCGCCCGCGTCGTGGCGGCGATGCCGGCGACACTGTCGGCACCCCCACGCCAGGCCGCCTCGATCGCGACCCTGGTGACGCCGTTGCACCTGCACACGGTCGGCACCCGCTGCTGCTTCTGCTGTACGTCGTTGGGCTCGCCAAGCAACCCGTCTGCCACCACCGGCGTCCCGCGATCCGCCAGCAACACCAACTCCGCCGCAACCTCCGGCGCCCCCACCACCACCGCCGATCGCACGACCCCGTCCCGCAACACGGCCCGCACATACCGCTCACTGTCCTCAAGCCGGACAACCTCCCCGGCCGCGTCCCGGTCCCCGAGCACAAGCACATCCAGCCCACCCGCCGTAACCCGCACAACTTCCACACCACCGGCCGACGCAACCCCCACCCCCTCACCACCGGGTGCCGCGGCTCCTACCCCCATCCCCTCGCCTAGGGCGGGTGAAGCGAGTAGGGCGGTGGCGTGTAGATGGTGGGCGAGGGCTTCTGCCTGCGACCACGCCGAGGCGACCGTCCCGGTAACCCGTCCCTCGAACTCAGCGCAATCGCCGATCGCATGCACCCACGGATCGTCAGGACTCGTGAACGTCTCGTCCACAACGATCCCCGTACGCACGGTCAGACCATCAGCCAACTCAGTACGAGCCCGCACACCACACGCAACCACCAACAGATCGCCGTACACCAACAGCCCGTTCCGTAGCCTCAACGCACGGAACTGACCGCCCTCGGTCCCGTCCACCTCCGCGTTGAGCAGCACCTCGACCCCAAGCCGCCGCACCGCCCGCGTAACCCGCCGCCCAGCCGACGGACGAATCGTCTTGTCCAGCAGACTTCCGCCGTCATGCACCAATGTGACCGCAACCCCGCGCTCCCTCAACGCACAAGCGGTCTCGACCCCCAGCACCCCACCACCAAGTACGACAGCCCGCCGCGCCCCGTCCGACGCCGCAACCACCGCCCGCGCATCCTCAACGGACCGCAGCAACAGCCCGCCCTCCACACCAGCGGGCACCACCGGCACCGCCCCGGTCGCGAACACCAACCGGTCGTACGGGTACTCCCGCCCATCCGCCCCGGCAACAACCCGCCGTACCCGATCGACCCGCACCGCCCGAGCCACCGGCTCGTTGCCCACAGCAACCTCGGCCCGCCCGGCAACGTACTCCGTCAACCGGCTCCTGTTGTACGACGGCTCGTCCCCCAGCAACGTCACGTCGTACGAGGGCGACAACTCGGCCAGCCGCCGCCCAGCCATCCCGCCGCCAATGATCACCACTCTCATGCCGACACCCCCGTCGCACCCAACTCGGCGGCACTGACCTCGACCGCACACGCCTTGAACTCGGGCATCCGCGACACCGGGTCGAGCGCATCGTTCGTGAGCTCGTTGACCGCCTCGGCAGCACCGAAGTGGAACGGCACGAAAACGGTGTCCGGCCGTACGTCCGCCGTGACCCGCGCGGGCAGCACCATCGACCCGCGCGCCGTCCGCAACCGCATCGGACGCCCGTCGCCGATCCCCAACTGCACCGCCACCCGCGGATGGATCTCCGCAAAGACCTCCGGCTCCGCCTCCGCCAGCTCCGGCACCCGCCGGGTCTGCGCACCACTCTGGTAGTGCTGCAACAACCGCCCGGTGACCAGATAGAGCGGCGCCTCCGCGTTGAGGTCGTCCGCCACCGGGCGATGGTCGACCGGTACGACATGCGCCCGACCGTCCACCGTCGGAAACCCGTCGGCGAACAACCGCGGCGTCCCCGGATGCCCCTCGGACGGGACCGGCCAGAACAAGGCCTCGCCGGCGTCCAGCCGCTCCCACGTGATCCCCGAGTAGTCGGCTGTCCCGCCCGCGCTCGCCCGCCGCAGCTCCTCGAACACCTCGGCCGGATCCGCGGAAAAGCTCGGTATCCCGAGCCTTTCCGCCAGCCCCGCGAACACCGCGAGATCGCTGCGCACCTGCCCCGGCGGAGCCACCGCGGCCCGCCGCCGCAGCACCCGCCCTTCGAGGGACGTCATCGTCCCTTCTTCCTCGGCCCACTGCGTCACGGGGAAAACGACATCCGCCAGTAACGCAGTCTCGGACGGCACCACGTCCGCAACCACCAGCAACTCCAGTGCCGCGAGCCGATCCCGCACCGACGCAAGGTTCGGCGCCGACACAAGCAGGTTGCTCCCGTGTACCAACAGGGCTTTCGGACCGCCTGCCGTACCAAGCGAGTTGATCAGCTCGACCGCACTCTTTCCGGCCCGCGGCAACTCCTCCGGCCGGACACCCCAGATCTGCGCGATGTACGAACGCGCCGCCGGGTCCTCGATGCTCCGATAACCGGGCAGTTGATCCGCCTTCTGCCCGTGCTCACGCCCGCCCTGACCGTTCCCCTGCCCGGTGATGCACCCGTACCCGCTCCCCAACCGACCAGGCAACCCGAGCGCCAGCGCGAGGTTGATGCACGCCGTGACAGTGTCCGTGCCCTTGCTGTGCTGCTCGGCACCGCGCCCGGTCAGGATGTACGCGCCGGCGCCACCATGCACCGGGGCAGCCGCCGCCAGTACGCGCGCCGCCTGCCGGATCGTGGCAGCTGGAACGCCGGTCACCCGTTCCGCGCGCTCCGGCCACCACGAGGCGGTCGACCGGATCAGCAGGTCGGGGTCATCGACGCGTTCCTCCAGAAATGCTGTGTCAGCGAGCCCTTCCTGCAGTACTACGTGGGTGAGCGCGAGGACCAGTGCAAGATCCGTACCGGGCGTCGCCTGGAGGTGCAGGCCGGCGCCGTCGTCCGTGAGGCTCGCAGTGCCCGAGCGGCGCGGGTCGACGACCAGAAGCCCACCCGCGTCCCCTGCCCCTTGCAGATGCGCGACCGCCGGCGGCATCGTCTCCGCGATGTTGCTCCCGACCAGCAGAACAGCGCCCGCGCCACCCAGATCGGCCAGTGGGAACGGCAGCCCGCGGTCGATCCCGAACGCCCGGTTCGTCGCCGCGGCTGCCGACGACATGCAGAACCGGCCGTTGTAGTCCACGTTGGCCGTCCGCAGCGCGACCCGAGCGAACTTCCCGAGCGCGTAGGCCTTCTCGTTCGTCAGCCCGCCACCGCCGAAGACCGCGATCGCATCCCGCCCGTGCGCGGCCTGCAGCGCCTGGATCCGCTCGGCGACGAAGTCGAGCGCGGCATCCCAGCTCGTCTCCTCGAGCTCGCCCGCCGCGTTGCGGACGAGCGGCACGGTGAGCCGGTCGGGCGTCGTCAGTACGTCGGGAGCCGTCCAGCCCTTGCGGCACAGGCCACCCTTGTTGGTCGGAAAGTCGCGCGGCTGTACCTCGACGACACCCGGCCCTTCGACCGGGTGCAGCGTGGTGGCGCATTGCAGCGCGCAGTACGGGCAATGCGTCGAGACTGCTGTCACACGCGCTCCCGGCTGAGCCGGCCACCCTTGCGCAGGTAGCAGAAGTACGTCACCGCGAGGCAGACGACGTAGAAGCCACAGAACACGTACAGCGCCGGGATCAGCGATCCGAAGTGGCTCGTCGACGTCGCGAATCCGCGCGGTACCAGGAAACCGCCGTACGCGCCGACCGCGGACGCGATCCCGATGCAGGCCGCCGCCTCCCGCCGGGCCCGGCCCGGGTCGTCCGGCGTGCTGAGCCGGAAAACCGCCGGAATCATCCGGTACGTCGATCCGTTCGCGATCCCACTGGCCACGAACAGGACCAGGAAACTGCCCAGGAACGCCGGAAAGCTTTCCGCCTTGAGCGAGAAAATTGCGGAAACAATTCCCAGGCCCATCACCACGAACGACCACACCGTGACCCGGGCGCCGCCGATCCGGTCGGCCAGCTTGCCGCCGAACGGCCGCGCCACGGAGCCGACCAGGGCGCCGAGGAACGCGTAGTGCGCCGGCGTGACGTCCGGAAACGTGGTCTTGATCAGCAGCGGAAACGCGGCTCCGAACCCGATGAACGACCCGAACGTCCCGATGTACAGGAACGAGATCACCCAGGTGTGCGGACGCTTGGCCGCCGCGATCGACGTACGGAACGAGGAGTTCGCCACGGAAAGGTTCGACATCGTTTTCCGCGCCCAGAACGCGGCCAGGACGATCAGCGGCAGCCACATCAGGCCGGATCGGTTCAGCGTCAGGCCGGCACCGGCGACGACCACGATCGGCACCAGCAACTGGACCACCGCGACCCCGAGGTTGCCGCCGGCCGCGTTCAGGCCGAGCGCGAAACCCTTTTCCTTCTCCGGGTAGAAGAAGGAAATGTTCGTCATGCTGCTGGCGAAGTTTCCGCCGCCGACGCCCGCCGTGGCCGCGACCAGCGCCATCAGCCAGAACGGTGTTTCCGGCTGCGTCATGAAGTACGACAGTCCGGCGGTCGGGACGAGTAGCAGCAGCGCGGAGACGACAGTCCAGTTCCGCCCGCCGAACCGCGGTACGGCGAACGTGTACGGCAGCCGCAGCGTCGCACCGACCAGGCTCGGCAGCGCGACCAGCCAGAACAGCTGATCGGTGCTGTAGCCGAACCCGGCCTTCGGCATCGACACCACGACGATGCTCCACAGCTGCCAGACCGAGAATCCGAGGAACTCGGCGAAGATCGAGGGCCACAGGTTCCGGCGGGCGACCGCGCGGCCCTGACCGGCCCAGAACGTGGCGTCCTCGGGGTCCCAGACGTCGATCCAGCGTCCGCGCCGCGGCGCCTCGACCGTGCCCACCGCGCCGCTGCCGTCTGTTTGGCCGCGGGTGGCGACAGCCGCTTGCCCTGCCTCGAGCGTCATCGCAAGTCTCCGATCATCCGACCCCACTGATTAGGCCTGGACGTTATGACCGGGGTGTTTCCGCGTAGTCATCTTGTTGTTACGCCGCCGAAACGGCTCCCGCACACCCGTCGGCGGGCGGTGAGAGATCCGTGGGCGGTGAGAGATCAGCCGACCGGCGGTGGGTACTGTTTGAAGCTCGGGGCGGGATCGGACAGCGAGGGGACCACGCCGTGCACGACGACGAGCAGGACGCCGCCGCAGCAGGTGGAAAGCACCGCGCCTCCGGGCCGAGCGGCCGCAGGCGGTGGACGTGGCGCGCGGCCATCGCGCTGGTACTGATCGGCTGGCTCGTGCTCGGATCGCTCGGCGGGCCGTCGATCGGCAAGCTCAGCGAGGTCCAGCAGAACGACAACGCGAACTTCCTCCCGAAGCAGGCCGAGTCGACGCAGGTCGCCAACGAGTCCGCCAAGTTCGTCGACTCCAAGGCGCTGCCGTACTTCGTCCTGATCGAGCGCGACACCCCGATCACCCCGGCCGACCTGGCCAAGGTGCAGGCGTTCGCCGAGCGGATCCCGGCGCTCGACCTCGGCGGCGGGAAGAAGCTCGGCGACTACCTGACCGCGCCGATCGCGAAGGCGACACCATCGGGCGACCAGAAGGCCCTGCTGCTCACCGTGCAGGTCGACGGCGACCGTGCCGACGAGGTGGTCGAGCAGGGTCAAACTGTGTTGTACGCCGTTGCGAAGGCGCTCCGGGACGACATCAAGCAGGACCTCACGCCGACCGGGCTGCAGGTCTACGTCACCGGTCCGGGCGGTGTGTTCGCCGACTTCGTGGTCGCGTTCAGCGGGATCGACGGGATCCTGCTCGGCGTCGCGCTCGCCGTGGTGTTCGTGATCCTGCTGATCGTGTACCGCAGCCCGATCCTGCCCATCGCCGTACTGCTCACTGCGGTCTTCGGGCTCGCCCTCGCCGCGCTCGTCGTGTATCCGCTGGCGAAGAACGGCACCCTGCAGCTCAACGGCCAGAGTCAGGGTATTCTGTTCATCCTGGTCGTCGGGGCGTCGACGGACTACGCGTTGCTGCTCGTCTCCCGTTACAAGGAGGAGTTGCACGACTACGAGAGCAAGTATCGGGCGATGCGGGTCGCGTGGCGCGCGTCGATCGAGCCGATCGCGGCCAGTGCGGCGACCGTCATCCTCGGGCTGCTCTGCCTGCTGCTGTCCAAGCTCGGCAGTACGAAGGGTCTCGGGCCGGTCGGCGCGCTCGGCATCGCGGGCGCGTTCATCGCGGCGATGACGTTCCTGCCGGCCATCCTGCTCGCGTTCGGGCGGCGCATCTTCTGGCCGTCGATCCCGCGGCTCGACCACGTGCACTCCAGCGACCAGGTCGGCGGTCGGCGGCTCTGGGGCCGCGTGTCCGGGCTGGTCGGGCGCCGGTCGCGGCGGGTCTGGGCGATCACCGCGCTGGCATTGGTGGCGTGCGCGGCGTTCCTGCCGACGTTCAAGGCCAGCGGTACGTCACAGGAGGACCTGTTCCTCAACACGGTCGAGTCGGTCACCGGCCAGGAGCAGCTCGCCAAGCACTTCGACGCCGGCGCCGGTACGCCCGTACAGATCCTCACGCCCGTCGCCCAGGCCGACCAGGTGGTGCAGACCGCGATGAAGGTCGACGGGGTCGCCTCGGCGTCCGCGTCGGTTGCTCCCGGCGTACCGCCGAAGGTTGTCGACGGCAAGGTACTGGTCCAGGCCACGCTGAAGATCCCGGCCGACTCACCGGACGCGACCAAGGTGGTCAAGCACCTGCGCACCGAGCTGGACAAGGTGAGTCCGGACACCCTGGTCGGCGGCAACACCGCGATCAACCTCGACGTACTGGACGCCGCGCAACGCGATCTGCGGGTGATCATCCCGACCATCCTCGCGGTGATCTTCGTGGTGCTGATGCTGCTGCTGCGCTCGCTGGTCGCTGCCATCCTGCTGGTGATCGCGAACGTGCTGTCGTTCGGCGCGACGGTCGGGGTGAGCGCGCTGATGTTCAACCATGTGTTCAAGTTCCCGGGGGCGGATCCGGGGATTCCGCTCTATGCCTTCGTGTTCCTGGTTGCCTTGGGCATCGACTACTCGATCTTCCTGATGACCAGGGTTCGCGAGGAATCGCAGGAGCACGGCACCAGACCCGGCATCCTCGTCGGCCTCGCGGTCACGGGTGGCGTCATCACGTCCGCGGGCGTCGTGCTCGCGGCCACCTTCTCAGCACTCGCCGTACTCCCCATCCTCTTCCTGGTCCAGATCGCCTTCATGGTCGCCTTCGGCGTCCTGCTCGACACCACCGTCGTCCGCTCTCTCCTGGTCCCCTCGATCGCCCACGACCTGGGCAGACACATCTGGTGGCCCAGCAAACTCGCCAAACACCCCTAGCCCTCTGCCTGCCGCACCTGGAGAAGGTCAGCACGCAGTACGTCGACACGCCCGTCGCGCGGTTCCACTACTCGAAGACTGGTCGCGGCTCACCGCTGATCCTGCTTGCCGGTGGCGCCCTGTGGATTTACTCCTACCGCGACATCCTCCCGGAGCTGTCCAAGCAGCACACGGTGTACGCCGTGGCCCCTTCCGGGACAGGGATACACGACTGTCCATCAAGGCGACTTCGCCCACGACCCGGATGCGATGGCCGGTGCGGTGCGTTCGCTCATGAACGCCATCGGCGTTTCTCATGCGGCGGAGGTCGGGCATTCCTGGAACGGTGCGGTCCCGCTATACCTGGCGGAGCGGCACCCGGAACACACCGGCAAGTTGATGCTCAGCCGCTGAACGGGATCGGTAGCTTTCCCTTGTGAATAAGGGAAAGCAGGTCGATCCGGATTTGGCGATGCAGATTCCGTGATGTAGAATCGAACGCATGTTCGAGATTGATCTGGATGTGTTGGTGACGCGTGACCTGCTGGAGCAGGCCGCGGAGTGCCGCGCGATCGCGAACCGTTCCGATGCGCGGCTGTTGGAGTGCGCCCAGGTCTATGCCGACCGCTACCACCCGTCGAACGTGGAGCCGCGTCCTGCTCGTCGTTCGTATGACGGTCGTGAGCGTGCTGTTGTGCTGGGTGGTGACGGTTGCCCCGAGATTGCGGAGTTCGCGATCGCAGAGTTCGCGGTGGTAGTCGGTGTCTCTCCTGGTGTGGGCCGTGACCTGCTCGCCGACGCCCTCGCCCTGCGGCATCGTTTCCCGCGCACCTGGGCGCGTGTCCAGTCCGGCGAGGCGACCCCGTGGAAGGCCCGTCAGATCGTCCGCACCTGCACCCGCCTGCACCACGAAGCCGCCGCCTACGTCGACGCCCGGGTCGCGGGCGTGATTGACACGATCTCTCCGTACCGGCTGACCGAGATCGTGGCCGCGGCCAAACGCGCCGCGGACCCTGGTCTGGCTGCGAAGGATGCCGCGGAGGCGGCCGACAAGCGGGGCGTGTTCATCAGCCGCGACGACGGCCACGGCAACAAGACCCTGTGCATCGTGGCCCCGTCGGCTTCGGTCGACCGTCTGAATGCGAAGTTCCGCGACATCGCCGAAGCCCTCAAGTCCCTCGGCGATCTACGCCTGCTGCAGCACCGTCGAGCCGCCGCAGCCGAGATCTTGTCCGACCCCCACTTCACCCTCGAACTCCTGGCCCAGGCCCACCACCACACCAGCCCCCTCACCACCCCCGAACCAGCCCCAGAACCCACCACCACCCCAAGCACCGCTCCGCGCACCGCTTCAGGCACCGCTCCAGGCACCGCCCCGCAGCCAACCACGGCGCCCACCCCGAGCTCAGCCTCCGACCAGAGCAGAGGGTCCGCCCAGGGCACAGGGTCCGAGTCAACGGGCGATGCGAGCATCGAGGCACGAACGAAGCCCAAGCCGGCCCCGGAGCACGCACCGATCACCGAGCCTGAACCGGGCACCAAGTCCGGACCGGCCATCGCATCGGACGATCCGATGGAACCAGACACCCAGCAGGACTTGCTCGAGTTGGTAGAGCCGATGGGGCCGCCGGACGATCCGTGGCTGGAAGCAACCGGCCCATACGATCCCGACCCACCCACCGACCCTTTCCACCAACCCCCACCCACCAATCACGCACGCCCCGGCCCGTACCCAGACATGCATCCGGACCTGGACACGGGATCCAAGGACGAACCCGCCGAGGGTCCGCCAATGGACCCTGCCGCACTCCGCGCGTTGGCCGCCCGCCTCGCGCAAATCAAACACGACGCCTACACCAACCCCGCTCACGCCCACCCCAGTGCCGACGCGGGGGGCGGTTCTGGGCGAGAGCGTTCGAGGCAGGCGCGGCCGGGACAGACCGAGGTCGTCGTACACCTCACCGACCGGACACTCGCGAACAGCGCCGGCGTATTGCGGGTTGAGAACCTTGGGCCGTTGCTCGCCTCACAGTTGGGTGAGCTGATCGGCTATGGCCCGTACACAGTGAAGCCGGTGATCGACCTCAACGACGCCGTCAGCGTGAACGCCTACGAGATCCCCAAACGGATCCGTCAACGCGTCAAGTACATGTACCCCGTGGAACTCTTCCCGTACGGGACCCGAGAAACCAGCGACAGCATCGACCTCGACCACATCAAACCCTACGACCCCCACGGCCCCGCCGGCCAAACCAGCACGGACAACCTGGCACCGCTCGGACGATTCGGGCATCGGGTGAAGACCCACGCCCGTGGATGGAGCCTGCGCCGCATCGACGACAAGACACTGGAATGGACCACGCCCCACGGCTTCACCTTCCACGTCGACCCCAACGGCACCCACCGCCTCAACTGACGCCCGCCGTACGGAGGCACCCGGATGATCCACGGTCAGCGCCTGCCGTCGTCGATGCGCGTTCTCCCACATCGAATCCTCGACCACGACGCAGTACGCCGGTCCGCTGCCCCATCGAGCGTCCCACCGCTGAGAAGGCCACCGGCGCGAGTTCCTTTGTACGGTGGGGACATGGAGACGTTCGACGGCCGGATCGTGGTGAATGCAGGCGGCGGGGCCTGGGTGGAGGTGCCGGGGGAGGTTGTTGCTGCGCTCGGTGGGGGTGGGCGGATTCCGGTGCTCGCGACGTTCGACGGGGTGGCGTACCAGGGGTCGATCGCGTCGATGGGTGGATGCATGGCGTTGGGGGTGCTGAAGAGCATCCGCGCGGAGTTGGGTAAGGGAGATGGAGACGCGGTCATCATTACGGTGCAGCGGGACGCGGGCCCGCGAACCGTCGAGGTACCAGAGGACCTGGCCGCTGCGCTCGCGGATGCCGGATTGCGCGAGCAGTTCGACAAACTGAGCTACACCCACCGCCGCGAGCACGTAAACGCCATCACCAACGCCAAGAAGCCAGAAACCCGCCGCCGCCGCATCACCAAAGCCATGAATCTGCTAGCAGAACAGTAAGCGCCCACCCAAGCCTCAGCCCCCACAGCCAGGCAGATCAGCACGCACGACCGGTCGGCAGCCCAGCAAGCACCGCCCGCGCAGCCAGCGCACACGGCAGACGGCAGACGGCAGACGGCAGACGGCAGACGGCGAATGCACCACAGTCAGCGAGTGCGGCACAGTCAGCGAGTGCGGCACAATCGGCGGGTGCGGGACAGTCGGCGGGTGCCGCCTAAGGGGCGAGTGCGGCAGGCCGCCAAGTGCTGCAGGCCGGACGACATCGGCGGTCACCGCGCCAGGTCGGCGGATGCGCCGGCACGCCAGCAGGCGCGCCAAGTCAGCGGGTACCAGATGAGCAGCCGGCGCGACACGCCCACGTCGATACCTGCGGCAGGGCGATAGATGCCGCAGGTCGGCGAGCACCACAGGCGCAGCCAGCGCGCCAACTCGGCCAGCACAGCAGACCGACATCAGCAGGTGCGGCAGGGCGGTGCACCGCAGGTCGGCGGATGCAGGCCCGCACCTCGGTAGGCGCTGCAAGCCGGCGGGCGTCAGATGAGCGGCCGGCGCGACAGGTCGGCGGACGCCACACGCGCAGCCAGCACGCCAGCTCTGCGCCTAGGTAGGTCGGCACATCGGTAGGTCGGCACATCGGTAGGTCGGCACATCGGTAGGTCGGCACATCGGTAGGTCGGCAGACGGGCGAGTGCGGCAGGTCGGCACATCGATGGGTGCGACAGGTCAGCGGGCGGGCGCGACATGGCGTGGCAGGGCGGCGTGCGGCAAGAGGGTGGGGGTCGGAGGAGGTCGGGTCGCAGGAGGTCGAGTCGCAGGAGGTGGGGTGGCAAAAGGGGTCGCTTGTGGGGGGTGGGAGGGGGGATTCTTGGGCGGTGATTTCTCCGCTTCGGGGGTTGGCGTTTCGGTATTTTGCTGGTGGGCAGCTGGTTTCGCTGCTGGGTAGTTCGATGGCGCCGATCGCGTTGACGTTTGCGGTGCTGGATGCGTCGGGAGATCCGACGGAGCTTGGTGTTGTACTTGCGGCGCGCATGGTCCCGATGTTGTGTTTCATCTTGGTCGGTGGCGCGATAGCCGACCGATTCCCCAGGCGCACAGTACTGATCGCCGCCAACGCCGGTGGAGCATTGACGCAGGGCGCGGTCGCCGCGGTACTGATCACGCACAACTATGACCTCCTACTGATCAGCGTGTTGAGCGCGGCGAACGGCGTACTGGACGCGTTGACCTCCCCAGCGCTGCGAGGTCTCGTACCCGAACTGGTCGAGCCGGACCAATTGCGCATGGCAAACGCCTTGCTCAGCTCGGTACGCAACGCAACCAAGCTCATCGGCCCTGCCCTCGCCGGCGTACTCGTGGCAACAGCAGGCAGCGGCCCCACGATCGCGATCGACGCCGTCAGCTACCTCCTCGCGGCGCTCATCCTCGGCCAACTGCGACCCACCACACGCAAACCAGAGGCGCCGCGCAGCAACCGGCCCACCCTGCCCACGAGCATCGCTAGAGCCGCGAGCACTGCTAGCACTACGAGCGCCGCTAGAGCCATGCTTGCCGACATCAGACGTGGCTGGCGCGAGTTCCGGGCCATCCGATGGGTCTGGGCCGTCACCCTCTCCTCCGCTCTGATGAACCTCGCCAACACCGGCGTCTGGCAGGTCCTCGGCCCACCACTCACGAAGGACCTCGCGGGCGAGGCGACTTGGGGCCTCGTCCTGAGTACCCGCGGCGTCGGCCTCCTCGTCATGAGCGCCTTGATGTACCGCCTCGTCGTACGGCACCTGCTCCGCACCGGCCAACTGCTGAGCGCGCTCGGAGCACTCCCACTCCTCGCCCTCGCGCTAGGACTGCACCCTGTCTGGCTCCTGGCCGCAGCCTTCGCGGCCGGCATCGGATTCTCGATCTCCGGCGTCAGCTGGGACACCTCCCTGCAGGAGCACATCGATCGCGACGTCCTGTCCAGGATCTCCTCACTCGACGATCTCTTCTCGTTCATCGCGATCCCGATCGGATTGCTCGCGGCCGGGCCGCTGGCCAACATGTTCGGGGCGCAACGAGTGACGCTGGTAGCTGCCCTGATCTATCTGCTGTCGGCCTGGGGTTCCTTGCTTTTCAAGGACGTTCGCGCGCTCCCGCACGGGGTCAGGGGCGTTTGAGGGAGGCTAGTTCGGTGCGGTTTGCGACGCCGAGTTTGGCGTATACGTGGGCGAGGTGGGTCTTGACGGTGCCCCGGCTCATGAAGAGGCGTTCGGCGATCGAAGGGTTGCTGAGCCCCTCGACGGCTAGCGCGACGACCTGTTGCTCGGTCGGTGTGAGGCTGGCCCAGCCGGATGACGGTCGGCCGCGGGCACCTCTGGTACGGCGGGCGTACGCCACGGCCTCGTCCAACGGAAGGGCCTCGCCGGCGACGGGCAATTCTGGACGATCGGCATGGACGGCCAGACCCAGCTCGGTGCGGGCCGCGGCCGCGGACGTCGCGAGCCGGAGGGCGTCCGCGGAGCGATTGGTGTGATTCGCCAATAGGGCAAGGGATTCCAGGCTGTCGATGACGTACGTCCGCAGGCCGTGATCGACGCGGATGGTCAACGCCTCGTGCAGCAGCTCGGCAGCCTTGTCCGGATTGTCGACGATCCGGTCACGGCCGAGCTGGTCGAGGGCGTCGGCAAGGATCCGGGGCAGGTTGTAGCGCCGCGCCAGCTCGGCCGCACGCTCGAGCAACTCATCGGCGTCCTCCCCCAGCGCGCGCTTGGCCGCCGCGACGGTCGGCAGCAGCATCGCCGGCGCAAACGTTCCGGCGAGCGGGCTGTCGGGCGCGGTGTCACGAGCCAGCCATTCGACGGCGGCGCCGTACTCCCCGGTCCACAAGGAGATCAGCCCCATCACCTGCCCGAGATTCGACACCACGGAGCCCGCTGTGTGGGCCAGCTCGAGCAGTGGCCGCATCAACTCGCGAGCCTCGTCGGGACGGCCGGTGCGGACCAGAACCGCGGCCAGCTGCCCACGCGCCGTACCGACGCGGTGGAAGTCGGCGAGCGGCTCGGCCGCGGCGAGGGCGCGTTCGGCGAGCTCGACGGCCTTCAGGGGCTCGCCGGTGGAGACGAGGCTCTCGGACCAGACAGTCAGTACGGTCGACGCGATGCCCCGCTCGCCGCTGGTGATCAGGCCGTCGGCGGCGCGATCGAGCAGCGGACGGAGCTCGTCGTGCCGGTCCCACAGCGACAGCAGTACGCACTGCAAAGCGACGTTGGCGTTCCGGGCCGCCTCGTGACCGATCCCGTCGGCGAGCCGCACGCCCTCCGCCGTCAGGTCCCACGCCTTCTCGAAGTCGGTGAAGAACTCCCCGACCGCAACGAGCGCGAGGAACAGTGACCGCAATCGATCGTCGCCGAGTTCGGTGGCGAGGTCGAGTCCGCGGCCGGCGGCGTCGTACCCGAAGGGATCGACGGTGTCGGCGACCGTCGCGTACGCGTGCAGCAAACGGGCCTGCAGCAACGTCCGGTCGTCGGGGGCACGATCGATCGCCCGACGCAGGTAACCGATGCCCTCGGAGCCGGTCGCCTGCAGGTTCCAGAGCCAGCGGAGGGCGGCGGCGAGGCGCCGGCCGCGTTCGGGATCGGCGGCTGCCAGACCGTGTTCGAGTGCGGCCCGGTAGTTCTCACGGTCCGGCTCGATGAGCGCCCGCCAGGCGTCACGATCCTTGTCCAGCAAGGGTTCCGCGGCCTCCGCGACCTGGAGGTAATGATCGAGATGCCGGTCCTGCGCGCCGTCGTCCTCCGCGAGACGAGTTCCGGCGTACTCCCGGATCGTCTCCAGCAGCCGGTACCGACCGCCCTCCGCGACCACAAGCGATTTGTCGACAAGCCGCGATAGGATGGCCAGTACGGCAGGCTCCTCCGCGACTGCCTGCACCGCGGAGAGCGTGAACCCACCGGAGAAAACAGCGAGCCGCCGGAACACCCGCCGCTCGTCCTCGTCGAGCAGGTCGTAGCTCCAGTCGATCGAGGCGGCCAACGTACGCTGCCGCGCCGCCACACCGCGGACGTTCTTCGTGAGCAGCCCGAACCGATCACTCAGCCCCGCCTCGATCTGCAGAGGCGTCAATGTACGGGTCCACGCCGCCGCCAACTCGAGAGCAAGGGGGATCCCGTCGAGCCGTACGCAGATCGAACGGATCGCCTCGCCCACGTCCGGGGCCCCGGGCTGATCCACGGTGGAACGTTCCAGGAAGAGGTTTCGCGCCTCGTCCGGAGACAACGCGGGGACCTGCCAGGTGGATTCGCCGGGGATGTTGAGGGATTCGCGACTGGTGGCGAGGACGCTGATCTCCGGGCACCCCGTCTGCAGGGCGCCCACAAATTCGGCGACACCTTCGATGATCTGTTCGCAGTTGTCGAGGCAGATCAGCGCACGCTTGGTCCGCAACTGCCCGATCAGCAGGCGGTCCCCGGGCTCGACGAGCAGACCGATCGCGGCCGCAACCGCCTCGGGGAGCTGCGAACCGTCGGTGAGAGCAGAGAGGTCCACCCACCAAACGCCGTCGGGCCAACGCTCGGCCAGGTCCGCGGCGGTTTGCGCAGCAAGACGCGTCTTGCCGCTGCCACCGGGACCGGTCAGCGTGACGAGACGGCTGCCGGACAACTGCGTACGAAGAGCAGAAACCTGAGTCGCCCGGCCGACGAAGCTGGTCAGCATCACGGGAAGGTTGTTCGGCACCAGGTCGAGCGATTGCAACGGATCCCCGGTCGATGTCAGCTCGAAGATCCGTTCAGGAGAACCAAGATCCCGCAGCCGATGCACTCCCAGGTCGGAAAGGTCGGGCAGGCCAACGGCAGTGGTTGCGGTGAGCAACGTCTGCCCAGGGTTCGCGATCGCGAGCAGTTGCTCGGCATGCCGTACGGCAGGAGTCGCCGCCGGCGCACTGTGTACCGCGATCCGGAGCAACTCCCCGGCCGGCGCCAACGCTGCCGACAGACGGAGCGCTTGAGCGGCGGCGATCGCGTCCGCCACCGATAGGTACACGAGGACCGGCCACCCGGCATCCCGGCGCACCAGCTGCTCCCCCGGCAGCTCCGCGACCAGCCCGGCCAGCCTCGCGTACGCCGGTGCGCTCGCGGCCCCGGCGTACGACGCGGTCAGAACTGTCACCCCACCCATGGCCGTCAGTCTGCCATCCGGCCTGTGTCGGGTCGCCATTGTCGACAGTATTCGCTACCCTCCGGATCAGGGGGTCGAGGGAGTGAGGAGCCCGATGGCAAACACCGCATCCACCGACCACGGACGATTCGCACTACCGACCAAGAACCTGCCCGCACCGCAGGTTCGCGACCTTCCCGAGCCACCCGCGAACACCTGGAAGATCATCGGCCCCGGCATGGTCGGCGCCGGGGTGGGGCTGGCCTCGGGCGAATTCATCCTCTGGCCGTACATCTCCAGCCAGGTCGGCCTGGTGTTCCTCTGGGGCGCCGTCATCGGCGTGGTGGTCCAGTGGTTCCTGAACATGGAGATCGAGCGATACACGCTGGCCACTGGTGAGACAGCGTTGACGGGCTTCAACCGGTACGGAAAGCACTGGGGCCTGTTCTTCGCGATCATGACGTACTTCGCGAACCTCTGGCCCGGCTGGGCGACGAGCTCCGCGAGCATGCTGACGTACCTGTTCGGCGGCGGCGACGCGCGCTGGATCGCGATCGGCATGCTGGTGCTGATCGGCGCGATCCTGACCCTCGCGCCGGTCGTCTACGTGATGCTCGAACGACTGATCGCGGTGAAGATCGCCGCCGTCGCGGTGCTCGTCATCCTGGCGCTCGTGCTCGCGATCCGCGGCAAGACGTACGGCGCGCTCGGGGACGCGGTCACGAAGCCGGACTTCCCGGCCTCGCAACTCGGGTTCGCGCTGGTGATGGGCGCGATCGCGTACGCCGGCGCGGGCGGCGGCCAGAACCTCGTACAGAGCAACTGGATCCGGGACAAGGGCTTCGGCATGGGCGTCCACGTGCCGCGGCTGACGTCACCGGTGACCGGCGAGACCGAGGCCGACCCGACCGCCAACGGATACACGTTCCCGCCGGACGATAAGAACCTGGCCCGCTGGCGGCGCTGGTGGAAGTTCGCGAACATCGAGCAGGCCGCGACGTTCGTGGCGATCACCGTGGTGACGATCATCTTCACCTCGATGCTCGCGCACGCCACCCTGTTCGGCAACGGCGACGTGAAGAACAGCATCAGCTTCCTGAAGATCGAGGGCACGACCCTGCAGTCGATCGTCGGTGGCTGGTTCGGGTACCTGTTCTGGGCGATCGGCGCGTTCGCGCTGTTCGCCGCGGCGGCCGGGATCGTCGACTACACGTCCCGGCTCGCCTCCGACATGATCAAGGCCCGGTACCTGCGGACGTCGAAGATCTCCGAGTCCAAGCTGTACTTCTGGCTGGTCTGGGGACTCGTTGCCTTCGGCATCATCGTGCTACTGGCCGGCCTGACCCAGCCGCTCGTCCTGCTGGTGATCTCCGCGTGCACCGCCGGCACCATGATGTTCGTGTACTCCGGCCTGCTCTGGTGGATGAACTCGCGGGCTCTCCCGCAAGCCATCCGGATCACGACCTGGCGCTCGGCGGTGCTCTGGTTCTCGTTCCTCGCGTTCGGGTTCCTGGCCGTCTTCACCTTGATCGACCAGGTCAAGAAGCTCTGATACTGCTCAAGAAGCGCTGATGAAGGCGACGGCGGCGTCCTCCGCGGCAGTACGCCGCACCACCTGGACGCCGCTGTCGTCGCGCACCTTGCGGTAGACGTCGACGGCTGCCCGCAGCGCACGCAGGCAGTCGTCGGCCTCCGCCGTGGCGACTGTCTCCCGCAATTGGGGTACGAGCTCCGGCGCCAGCGTTTCGAGGCGCCGTACGCCCGCGGGTCGCTGGGTCCGGCCGAGCGTAGCCAGCGGTGCGATCGAGACGCCCCGAAGCGCGCCGAGAGTCTCGATCGCCTCGAACAGCTCACCGCGCGCGATCTTCACCGCGGCGTAGTGCACCCAGACCCAGAACCGGTCCTCGATCCACTGCGGATCCGGCTGCGGCCAAGCGGCCTCGGAGTCCGTACGTACCCGATCGACCGTGTCGTCGCGCTGCCACAACACGACACCGTCCTCGACCCGCGAACGCAGACCGTCCGACGTCACGAACTTCAGGTCCACGTGGACGAGCGGCGGCCCGTACAACGCGATCAGCAGCCGCGGCTCACCCACATGCTCACCGGTGAAACTCGACAGCAACGGGCCGACTCGGGCGGCGAATTCCTTCGCCTCGGCCAAGCACTCCGGCTGCCCTTCGTCCGTACACAGCAGCACCAGATCGAGATCCGAGTACTCGTCACTGGTGCCGGTGGCAACCGATCCGCCCGCCACCACCGCCAGCACCCGCGGGTCCTTCGCCGCCTCGGCGACCACGCTGTCTGCCATCGCCTGCAGATGTTCCGGAATCATGCCTACCAATCCTCCCTGGATCAGGTCAGCAGGCCATCATCTCCCATCCCTGGCGGCCGGGCGACCGATTTGTCGAGCTCGACGACCAGTTATCCGTCCAGCCCGTCGAGCAGTGCGCGCAATTCCGTCACCTGCGGAGCGCCGTGCCGCACCAGCAAGTCGAACGCCTGCTGCCACTCTATTCGCGCCTCGCCCTCTCGCCCAGCGGCCAGGAGCACGTCCCCGAGAAACCGCCGCACCCGTGCTTCTGGCTGCCAGTTCCCGCGCACGATCTCAAGCGCAACGAGTAGGTGCTGCTCGGCCATCCCCACCTTGCCGAGGGCGAGCCGTGTTCGGCCCAACTCTTCCTCGATCTCGGCGGCGTTGAAGTCGTTACCAGCACCGGCTCCGTGCATGCGCCCTTGCTCAAGGCAGACCACGGCCTCGTCAAGACGTCCCGCCTCCCGGTACGACGCACCGATCATGGTCATAGCCATCATTAGGTCGGTGTCGTCCGCGCTCGACCGGGCAAGGTCGGCGGCGCGCTCGAACTCGCGGGTCTGGTCCGCGAAGCGTGATTGCCTCCCCGCTATTCTCCCCGCAACCAGCCGACAGAAGCCTTCAAAGTCTGCGTCACCGAACTCCTGCGCGGCTGCAGTTGCGCGCAAGGCCGGTCCGACGGCCGCCTCATAGCGCCCAGCGCGTTCCAGGAAGTCAGCCAGGTATGCCTGCGCCATCATCTGCATTTCCGGGTAGTCCGCGATCCTGGGTGCGGCCAGCGCTGCCGTGATCTGCACGATGGCCTCGGCATAAGACCCCGCCAGCATGTACTGCACCGAGAGGTCGAATGGCAGCATGACCTTTGCAATGGGATCGCCGACCGATTCCTCCGCGGCTATCGCGACGTTGCTCAACACCACACCGTCATAGGTCCGGCGCCGATTCGTGAAGTACGGATTCAGCCCGATGGTGATCCGAGCCACCAAAACTTGCTCATCCAGGGTCCCTCGTGCGGCGCGAGCTGCCGCGGAGATGATCTCGTCGATCTGTTCATCGAACCATTGCAGGTACTGCGCGTAGGAGAGATTCTCGCCGTCCTCGGTCCAGTCCACCTCCTTCCAGTCGGTCGTCATCGGGCCGAGGAACCTCGTCGAGCGGAATCGCCAAGCCATGCCGAGGTAGAACCGCAGAACGCGTACCCGCGCAGCCACGCGCTCCTCGTCGGTGGTGAGTTCGTACGTCGTCTCTCGGACGAAGCTCCGAACCAGGTCGTGCATGTGGTAACGCCGTGGAGCCGGCGTCTCTAACAGGTGCAGGTCAACGAGACGTTCCAGGCGTTCCTCGGTCTCGGTGGCCGGGAGGTCGAGCAGCCGGGCGGCTACTCGAAGGTCCAGCTCCTCGCCCTCGAAGAGGCCGAGCAGCCGGAATGCAGCAACGGCCCTCGCGGCCTGCTCAGTAGCCCCGGACAAAGACACCTCTATGCTTGTTCGTACGTCCACGTCGCCGAGCGCCAACTCATCGAGCTTGCGGCGACTGGTGCGCAGACGTTCGGCGAACTCCGCGGCGGTCGAGTCCGGCTGCGCGGCAAGACGGGCGCCAGCAATTCGCAAGGCTAGGGGTAGGCCTCCGCACAGTCTCACGATGGCCTTCGCATTGAGGGGATCGGACCTGATGCGCCTACCGGAGACGACCTGATCCAGCAACTGCAGCGCTTCTTGCTCAAGCAGGGCGTCCAACGCGAGATGCGTCGCACCCGGCAGGCCCGACAGCGAGCGGCGACTTGTGACGATGACGGCGCAAGTCGATGTGCCGGGCAGCAGGGGTCGGACCTGCGACTCGCTCGCGGCGTTATCGAGGAAGACCAGCACTCGGCGGCCGGCAAGCGCCGAGCGGTATCTGGCCGCGAGCTCGTCGACGCTCGATGAGCTGTCGCCCACCTGAACTCCGAGACTGCTCATCAGCCGGCCGAGTGCATCCGCGGCTTTCATCGGCGGGCCGGGACCGAAGCCCCGGAGATTCAGGTACAGCTGGCCGTCCGAAAACCGGTCCGCAACCCGGTGCGCGACATGGACACCAAGCGCGGTCTTGCCGATGCCACCCATGCCGGCGATCGCCGCGACCACCACGACGCCCTGCCGTACATCACCGGAGGTGAACAACTTCTCTATGTCCGCGACTTGTTCGTCGCGGCCCGAGAAATCCTGCAGGTCGTCCGGCAGCTGCTCGGGTATCTGCCGCATCGCTCGGACTCTGGTGCCTGCAGCAACGAGTTCGGCGCGCTGTTCGTTCGTCAATCCCAGGCCGTCGCCCAGCAGATCGAGGGTGAGCGGCCGCGGATGTCTGCGCCGGCCGGCTTCTAGGGTCTTGATCGCCTCTACGCTGACGCCCGACGCTTCCGCCAGTTGCTCCTGCGACAGGCCAGCAGTACGTCGAAACGCTCGCAACACTGCCCCGAACTCAGACACGAGGACCGTAGGCCTCCGGGGCGCCGTTGGCGGTGGTGAAGAGGGAGTAGATGGAGGTGGTCGCGGTGAGGAACAGGCGGTTGCGTTTCGGGCCGCCCCAGGTGAGGTTGCTGACGGTCTCGGGGACCAGGAGCTTGCCGAGCAGCGTGCCGTCCGGGTGGTAGATGTGCACGCCGTCCGCCGCGGACGCCCAGACGCGGCCCTGGGTGTCGAGGCGGATGCCGTCGAAGATCCCGTTGCCGCACTCGGCGAACAGCTCGCCGCCGGTCAGCTTGTCGCCGTCGACGCTGAAGACGCGGATCGTCGCCTCTTCGGAATCGGTGATGTAGAGCAACGACTCGTCGAGCGAGAACGCCAGCCCGTTCGGCCGGTCGAAGTCGTCGGCGACCCGGCTCAGCCCGCCGTCCGGCGCGATCCGGTACACATGGCAGCCGCCGGTCTCGATCTCGCCCTTGTAGCCCTCGTAGTCGGAGTCGATCCCGTACGCCGGGTCCGTGAACCACACCGACCCGTCCCGCTTGACGACCACGTCGTTCGGGCTGTTCAGCCGCTTGCCGTCGTATTCGTGGGCGAGCACCGTGATGCCGCCGTGGTGCTCGGTCCGCGTCACGCGCCGGTTGCCGTGCTCACAGCTGACCAGCCGCCCCTGGGTGTCGCGGGTGTGGCCGTTGGTGTTGCCGGCCGGTTGCCGGAAGACGGAGACCTGGTACGACGTCTCGTCCCAGCGCAGGATGCGGTCGTTCGGGATGTCACTCCAGAGCAGGTACCGCCCGGCGGCGGAGTACACCGGACCCTCGAGCCAGCGCCCTCCGGTCCACAGCCGCTCGAGGTGGCGGTCCCCCCGGATGGGTTCGAACCGGTCGTCCAGCTTCTCCCAGACGGCCGGTGCGGTCCCCGCCAACGGCTGGAGAATTCCCGTCATCACGACTCCTCGCAAACTCGGCTGCAATCGCTTCCCGACGAGCCTATGCGTTCGCGGCGCGGTTCGCTCCCGGGTGTCCGCAGGCGGTCGTCAGCCATGACCACACCGTGGTGGTTGCGGTGATGAAGAGGCGGTTGCCCTTCGGGCCGCCGAAGGTGAGGTTGCTGACGATGTCGGGGAGCAGGAGTTTGCCCAGCAGAGTGCCGTCCGGGTCGAAGCAGTGCACGCCCTCGTGCGTGGCCGCCCAGATCCGGCCGGCGCTGTCCAGCCGGAGGCCGTCGAACATCCCGGCCGTACAGGGCGCGAACACGTCGCCGCCGGTCAGCTTGTCCCCGTCGACGTCGAACACGCGGATGTGCTTCGCGGGCGTGTCGACGACGTACAGCTGCGACTCGTCGAGGGAGAACGCGAGACCGTTCGGACGGATGAAGTCGTCCGCGACGACGGTCAGCGTGCCGTCCGGCGCGATCCGGTAGACGTAGCAACCGTCGAGCTCCTGCTCGGCCGCGTGACCCTCGTAGCTCGAGGTGATGCCGTACGGCGGGTCGGTGAACCAGATCGATCCGTCACTGTGTTCGACGACGTCGTTCGGGCTGTTCAGCCGCCGGCCGTCCCAGTGCGAGGCGAGCACCGTGAGGCTGCCGTCGTGCTCCGTCCGTACGACCCGGCGATCGCCCTGCGAGCAGCTGATCAGCCGGCCGGCGCGGTCGATCGTGTTGCCGTTCACGTACCCGGACGGCCGGCGGAACTCGCTGACCTGGCCGGACAGCTCGTCCCAGCGCAGCATCCGGTCGTTCGGGATGTCACTGAAGACCAGGCAGCGCCACGCGGGCGAGTACGCCGGACCCTCGAGCCAGCGGCCGCCGTCGTACAGACACTCCAGGTACTCGTCGCCGGCGACCTTGGTGAAGCGGTCGTCGAGCACCACCAGCTCGGCGCGGAGCCGGGGCGGCGCGGGGTTGATCGTCACAGTCATGCGGTGAATGCTATCTTGTGAATAACTCCAGTAACAGAACGAGGTTTGGTTTGTGACGCAGATGACCATAGATGATGTGGATCGCGGCCTGCTTGCCGCCTTACAGGAGGACGCGGGGCAGTCGTACGCCGCGCTCGGGCAGGCAGTCGGGCTGTCGGCCGGGTCCGCTCACGAACGGGTCCGCAAACTCAAGGCGGGCGGGGTCATCCGCCGGACGACGGTCGAGGTCGATCCGGCGGCAGTCGGGCTCGGCGTGCTTTCGTTCGTCCTGCTCGAGTCCGGTGCCTGGATGGGCGACGAGGCGACCCTCGAGGCGTTGCGGGCGATTCCCGCAGTGGAGGAGGCGCACATCATCGCCGGGCCCGCTTCAGTGCTGGTGAAGGTCCGGACGGCGACCACCGAGGACCTTCAGTCGACGCTGCGCGCCCTCCATCAGGTGGACGGAGTGACCAGTACGCAGACAGTCGTCGTACTGGAGACATTCTTCGAGCGCCGACCCGCCACAGTATGAGCCCAGTGTGAGGAACGCCCTGTCCTCCTGGGAGGCTGCTTGACCCTAGACTCGGGCCAGCCGAAGGGAGCAGCTGTGTCCGACAGCAAGCAGATCACCAAGGTGCTCGTCGCCAACCGGGGCGAGATCGCCGTCCGGGTCGTCCGGGCCGCCGCCGACGCGGGCCTGGGCAGCGTCGCGCTGTACGCCGACCAGGACCGGGACGCGCTGTTCGTGCGGCTCGCGGACGAGGCGTACGCGCTGGACGGGTCGACGCCGGCCGACTCCTACCTGAACATCGCCAAGATCCTGGACGTCGCGGCCCGCTCCGGCGCGGACGCCGTCCACCCCGGCTACGGCTTCCTGGCCGAGAACGCCGAGTTCGCGCAGGCGGTGATCGACGCGGGGCTGATCTGGATCGGCCCGCCGCCGTCGGCGATCGACTCGCTCGGCGACAAGGTCAAGGCGCGGCACATCGCGGAGAAGGTCGGCGCACCGCAGGTACCTGGCACTCCGGATCCGGTGGCCGGTTCGGACGAGGTGGTCGCGTTCGCCGAGGAGTACGGTCTGCCGATCGCGATCAAGGCGGCGTACGGCGGTGGCGGTCGCGGCATGAAGGTCGCGCGGACGCTCGAGGAGATCCCGGAGCTGTTCGAGTCCGCGACCCGCGAGGCGGTCAGCGCGTTCGGGCGCGGCGAGTGTTTCGTCGAGCGGTACCTGGACCAGCCGCGGCACGTCGAGACCCAGTGCCTGGCCGATGCCCACGGCAACGTTGTCGTGGTGTCGACGCGGGACTGCTCGCTGCAGCGCCGCTACCAGAAGCTCGTCGAGGAAGCGCCGGCCCCGTTCCTGTCCGCCGAGCAGCTCTCGCTGTTGTACGACTCGTCGAAGAAGATCCTCCGCGAGGCCGGGTACGTCGGCGCCGGGACGTGCGAGTTCCTGGTCGGGCAGGACGGGCTGATCTCGTTCCTCGAGGTGAACACCCGGCTGCAGGTCGAGCACCCGGTGTCCGAGGAGGTCACCGGTCTGGACCTCGTACGGGAGATGTTCCGGATCGCCAACGGCGAGGCCCTGGGGTACGACGACCCGGAGGTCTCGGGGCACTCGATCGAGTTCCGGATCAACGCCGAGGACGGTGGCCGTGGATTCCTGCCGGCACCGGGGACCTTGCTGCGTTGGCATGCACCGTCAGGGCCTGGTGTACGGCTGGACGGCGGGTACGACCAGGGCGAGACGGTGCCTGGCGCCTTCGACTCGCTGGTTGCGAAGCTGATCGTCACCGGTCGGGACCGGACGCAGGCGCTCGAGCGGTCGCGGCGCGCGCTGCGCGAGTTCGTCGTCGAGGGGATGCCGACGGTGATCCCGTTCCACGCGGCGGTCGTGTCGGATCCGGCGTTCGTCGGGACCGACGGGTTCAAGGTGCACACGCGGTGGATCGAGACCGAGTACGACAACCAGCTCACGCCGTACGACGGGCCGACTGCCGACGTACCGGAGGACGCCGAGCGCGAGAAGCTGACGGTCGAGGTCGGCGGTAAGCGGATCGAGGTCGTCCTGCCCGCCGGAGTTGGGGGCATCGCCCCGGCAGCAGGGGCCAAGAAGAAGCCGGCCCGGCGCGCGGGCGGCACCAAGAGCGCGGCGGCGTCAGGAGACTCACTCACCTCGCCGATGCAGGGCACGATCGTGAAGATCGCCGTCGAGGAAGGCGCGACGGTCACCGAGGGCGACCTGATCGTGGTCCTCGAAGCGATGAAGATGGAGCAGCCCCTGAACGCCCACAAGTCCGGCACGATCACCGGCCTCACCGCCGAGGTAGGTGCGACGGTCTCGGCCGGCGCCCCCATCTGCGAGATCAAGGACTGACCCTGTGGACCCGGTGCCGGTGATCGATGCGGTCGCGTTCGACTGTGAGGATCCGGACGGGCTCGGGCAGTTCTGGCAGGCGCTGCTCGGTGGCGAGCTGCGTCCCGACCAGCACGGCGTCACCGAGTTGCACGGCGCGGCGGTCCGGCTGGACTTCGCCCAGGTCCCGGAGGGCAAGAGCGTCCCGAAGAACCGCCTCCACCTGGACCTGTACGTCCCGCCCGACGCCAAGGACCGGGCCATCGCCAACGCCCTCCACCTCGGCGCCACCCGCGCCGACGACATCTACGACGGCGGCCTCTGGCAGGTCATGCGAGACCCCGAAGGCAACGAATTCTGCTTCGTCTGGGGCGCCGGCTCCCCCACCTGACCCGCAGATTGACAGACAGTTCTCAGGTTTTCGCTGTAGGTTCCCTGCAGGCATCTCGGCGAGGAGGGTTACTGCATGTCCAAGAAGACCCACCAGCAGCAGCTGGCGGCGCGGAAGGCGAAGCGGCAGGCCGAGCGGGACCTGGAGCGCCGGCGGCAGCGGCGGAACGTGGCGGTCACCGTCGCCGCGGTGCTGACGGTGCTTGTGGTCGTCGTCGGGGCGTTCGTGGTCTTCGGAGGTGGTGGTGACGACACCCCGGCGGCCAGTACGCCGTCCGAGGCGGCGCCGGGGAACAAGCCCTCGACCATCCCGACCGCGATGGCGCCGGCGCCGAAGCGCGCGACGCCACTCGCGGCCGAGGTGAACTGCACGTACAAGAAGGGCACCGAGCCGGCTGCCAAGAAGGTCAACCCGCCGGCCGACGGCAAGACCAAGGCGTCCGGTACGTCGAAGGTCAGCATGGACACGTCGATCGGCGACCTGCAGCTGACCCTCGACAGCGCACTCGCGCCCTGCACGGTGAAGAACTTCCTCAGCCTGGTCGGTCAGAAGTACTTCGACAACACCAAGTGCCACCGGCTGACTGTCGGCGAGGGCCTACAGGTGCTCCAGTGCGGCGACCCGAGCGGAACCGGCTCCGGCGGACCGGGGTACAGCTTCGCCGACGAGGTCTACCCGACCCTCAAGTACGGTCGCGGCATGCTCGCGATGGCGAACTCCGGCGCGAACACCAACGGCAGCCAGTTCTTCATCGTGTACGGCGACGCGTCCGGACTGACCGCGCAGTACACGGCGTTCGGGACCATCGACGAGCCGAGCGTGAAGCTCATCGACAAGGTCGCGGAGGCCGGCGTCACGCCCGAGAACGGCCCGCAGGACGGGGCGCCGATCACTCCGGTCGAGATCAAGAGCGCTACAGCTGCCGCCTAGGCAAGCAGGCCGTAACGTGAGCGGGGCCAGGCCAGCAGGGCGTGGACCTGGGTCATGCCGGACTGCTGCAGGAGCTCCACCGAGCCCTCGCGGAACTTGTACAGGTTCGTCGCGGGGTCTCGCGTGGTGTTCCAGTTGTAGTCGGCGTAGGCCTGCATGGCCTTGCGGTACCGCGGGTCCGGGCTCACCGAGTCCAGGATCAGCAGGTTCTTGAACCAGATCGAGTTGAACGCGGCGCCTTGTTTCGCGAGCATCTCCGGGGTGTTGTAGAACGCCAGCGACGCCTTCGCGACGGACTTCGCGTCGTGCAGGTAGCGCGGGTTACCGGTTGCCTTGAACAACAACACTCCGGCCCCGAGCATCACGCCCTGGTTGTAGCTCCACTGCGTCTTCTCGACGTTGCCGGCCAGGTCGATGTGGTCCCAGTACAGGCCGTTCGGCGCGAGCATGCAGGTCTGCGCCCACTGGTACATCTTCTGCGACCAGGTCAGGTACGACTTGTCGTGCGTCAGCAGGTACAGGTGCGCGCCGAGCTCCGCGGCCGGGCCGTTCGAGATCGTGTTGCGGTCCTGGCTCCACGGGGCCTGCGTCCAGTAGACGCCGCCGGCGCACGGGTGCGTCGGATCGGTGTCCCAACCGTGGATGACGAGCGCGAAGATGTCCTTGGCCCGGGCGAGCGCGGCGCGGTCGCCGGTCCGCTTGTACCGCTGGATCAGGTTCAGCCCGATCCACTCGTTGTCGTCGTAGAACTTGTCGCCGCCCTGCCCGTTCGGTGGGCGGACGTACGAGTCGTAGCCGGTCGGCGTGGTGCCGGAGTTCCAGTAGAACTCGTACGCCGCGATCCTACGGTCGGCCTCGACCGAGCCGGCGTGGCCCGCGCCCGGTACGCCGGCCAGGTCCTCGGCGGCGATCGCGGCCTGCGAGTACGGCCAGACGTACGAGTACGCGTTGGACTGAGTATTCGGGTACTCCTCCAGCAGCAGGCCACCCTTGCCGGCGTCGAAGTAGGTGTTGATTGCGCCGTACGACGCACGGGCTCGCGCGGCGGCGGTGGGATCGGTCCCGGCCGCCTCGTTCGCACTGGCTGTGGTCATGTTCAGCGATCCGAGGACCGCGACCGCGAGCGCTCCTGCGGCCAGACGACTTGATATACCAAGTTTCGTACCCATCGACCTGCTCCTCCTGGGCGGTGGTTGACAGCGATGTCACGTTTTAACCGGCGCAAGGAGGGCCCGTCAATGGTTCAGCGGCCGAGGGCTTCGACGGGTGTAGTTGGCATATCAGGTCAGCGGGCCGCGAAGCTGATCCACGACGACCGCAGGTGCAGCCGGATCCGGACCTGGTCCGCGGTCAGCACCCGCTTCCCGCGGGACCCGGACGCCTCGATCGTGAGCGCCCGGCCGCCGCCCGGTCCGACACCGGTCCGCTTCAGCACCCGGACGTACCGGATCGAGCCGACGGCGAACACCGCCTGCATCTCGGCGGCGGTCCGGGTCACCTTCCAGGTGACGTTCGGGTTGCCGTTCTTCGGGTAGGCGTCCCAACCGTCCACCTTGGTCACCTGGTACGGCGAGTCACTGGCCGCGGTCGCTCCGCCGTTCGACGAGGAGAACTCCGCGATGATCGGCTTGCCGTTGTAGAGCCGGACCTGCCCCGCGGTGGCCGCGATCGCGTTGTTCGTCGAGGTTTTCTCGAAGTCGTACCCGCCGTACACCTGGCAGGACGTGGTGTCGCACAGGTCGTACGCCTTCCGCGTCGCGCGACTGCGGTGGAAGACCGAATAGGTGCGCGCGGCAACGGCCTGCGCCTGCAGCGCGGCCGGCCGCCAACTCGACACAGCCTCCCGCGGTACGACGCCGCGCAGGTAGTACTCGAGCGACACCACGTTCACCGTGTCCAGATGCGTGCCGGACACGTCGATCGCCCGCAGTGCACCGCGGTACCGGCGGACAGCACCGCTCGGCAGCACGAGCCCGATCACCGGCGCGCCCTCGAACTGCGCCATCCCCGTGAAAGTCTTGTAGAGCGTCCATTTCCGGGTCTTCGCGTTGAACCAGGACAACTTGGTGCCGTGCTCGCCGTTCGGGTCGATCGACCACTGGTTGATGGTCGCGCCGCGGGGCAATGCGTACACCTTGGCAGTTGCGATCGAGCGGACCGCGAGCCCGCTGACCGCGCCGACGCGGACGCCGTCGGTGGTGTCCGCGCTGACCCGTACCCGGATGCTGCCGGTCGCCTTGCCCGCCGTCGTCCCCGGGTAGTAGAAGTCCAGGATCTGCTTCACCGACTTGCCCGCCAGCGCGGCCCCCTGGGCGCCGTACTGCGACAGTCCGCGGCCGTGCCCGAAGCCGCGGCCGTTGATCGTCGTGTCCGGCGCCGCCGCAGCCACCGGCGTCACCTCGTGCGCCTGCGCCGCCTCGGTCGTGATCGCGCCGACGACCGTCGACGACAGCACAACCGCCGCCATCACCCGTTTTCTCATGATGCTCTCCCGTAGACGAGGTGGACCTGGCGGTCGCGGCGGTCCCAGACCAGCCAGCCCCGCTGGAACTTCTGCCGGACGCCGCCGTGCACCTGGTACGCCTCGGTGATCGGCAGCCCGAGCCGCGCGCTGCCCGCGCCGAGCCGCCGGTACCTGCTGCGGAACGCGCCGGCGGTGGAATGCGGGCCGGTGGCAACGGAATAGAACACGTCCCGGGTCGCGAAGTACGTCGCCCGCCCGGTCCGGGTCGGGTGCTCGCCCCAGAACGGCTGCCCGATGCTTCGGAAACCGAGTTTCCGCGCGTACTGATAGATCGGGGTCGCGAAACTCCCGCCCATCAAGGCGTTCGTACGCTGCCGCAGCCAGCCCAGCTTGGCGTAGAGCTGAGCGCCCGGGCAGATCGTGGCCTTCGTGTCTCGGTGCCCGGAAATCGTCTGCAGACGTGTTCCGGCTAGCACGATGGTTGCCGACGGCGACCGATAGTTGGCGTCCAGCTTCCAGGCCAGCACCCGGGCCGTCGACTCCAGCATCGCCGCCGGCGGCGCGGCCTTGTCGAAGTTCCCGATCACGGCGACGCCGAACGAGTTCGAGTTGTACGAGCCCGTGTGCGCGCCGAGCACCGGCAACTGCGCGCCACCGAACCGGCCCTCGAAGATCCGGCCGAACCGGTCGACCAGGAAGTTGTACCCGAGGTCGCACCACCCGCGGCTCTTCACGTGGTACGCGTACATCGCCCGCACCATCGCCGGCACCTGCGTCCGCGTGTAGTCGTTGCGATCGGCGGTGTGATGCACGAACGCGACCAGCACCGTCGTCGTGTACTTCGGCCGCGTGCACGAGGCTCCGTTGTACGCACGCAGTCGCTCGTCCGCACCCCAGCGCTTCCGGCTGACCATCAACGGCATCGAGTACGGCGCCGCGCTGGACTCCGCACCGACGCTCGCATCCGAGCTCAACGCACCTGGCTGGATGAGCACCACCTTTGCCCCGGCGACCGTCGCGCCTGAGGAAGTGACGGCATTCGCCTGGATTCCGGTGGCGTTCCCGACCCAAAGGGGTTCGGTCCCGGCGCGCTGATTTCCTTCATTCACCAATGGATCTGGGCCGTGGTCGTCCTCGATCCGCAAGGCCTGCCAGTCGGTCCATTTCCCGTCCCGTTCGACGCGGACCTTGGCGGTCACTCCGGCGACACCCTCCGGCCAGGTGATGCCGACCATGCCGTACGGGGCGGTCTCGGCCTGGACAGACGGCCCGTCGAGCGGTATCTCCTGATAGGACGGGTCGTTCGAGCCACGATGTTGCGGTGGTGGAAGCTGTGGTGGGACGAGTGCGGTCGCGGTCAGCACGAGTGCGAGCAGTCGCGCGGGCTTGCCCATAGGCGGCCTTCCGGCGGGAGTCGGACAGGCGCTGGGCGGGGCGCTCCTGACGATTATGCGTCGTCGGTGACCGCTTTCCCGGGATTGCGTCACCGTGCGTGGCGGATCGCGGTTTGAGAGATTGGATAGGCTCTCCCCAAAGGACCCCTGAGAGAGGCCCGACATGGAATTCATCCTGATCATCGCCGTCGTGGTGATCGCGGTGCTGGCGTACCGGTCGTACCGCCGGACGCAGCTGCAGACCAAGAAGCAGCACGAGATCACCGCGGCCGAGATCGAGGCGGTCAAGCGCACCGCCGACGAGGACATCACCCGGTTCGGCGAAGAGCTGCAGGATCTCGACCTGGAGATGGTCGGCAAGGACCTCGGCGACGGCGCGCGGCAGGACTACCAGCGTGCGCTGGACTCCTACGAGTCCGCCAAGCAGGCGGTCGGTCAGGTCACCCAGGCCGACCAGATCAAGCACGTGATCGAGATCCTCGAGGACGGCCGCTACGCAGCCGCCTGTGTGAAGGCCCGGGTCAACGACCAGCCGCTGCCGCAGCGGCGGCCGGCCTGCTTCTTCAACCCGCAGCACGGCCCGTCGGTGGTCGACGTCATGTGGACGCCGCCCGGCGGCGCGGCGCGTGAGGTGCCCGCCTGTGCGGCCGACGCCGAGCGGGTCCGGGCCGGTGCCGAGCCGGACGTCCGCAAGGTGATGGTCGGCCCGCAGCGCGTCCCGTACTGGGAGGCCGGCCCGGCGTACTCGCCGTACGCGCAGGGTCTGTTCGGTGGGCTCGGCGGCGCGATGACCGGTCTGTTCATCGGTACGGCGCTCGGCGGCATGTTCGCCGGCGGCGGGTACGGCGACTACGGCGCCGGCTACGCGGACGGGATGGCCGACGGCGGCGGCGACGGCGGCGACGGCGGTGGCGACGGCGGTGGGGACTTCGGCGGCGGGGACGGCGGCGGAGACTTCGGTGGCGGCGACGGCGGTGGGTTCGGCGACTTCGGGGACTTCGGCGGCGGAGACTTCGGCGGCGATTTCTGATTGCACAGCAAGGCCCCCGTGACCGCTGAGGTCACGGGGGCCTTGTGCTGTGTTCAGTCGCCGTACAGGGGCGACTGACCCTCGGGCGTGTTCAGCGAGTAGACCGGGTCCTTGAAGGTGCCGGGCACCTTGCCCAGGCCCCGGATCACGGTCGACGCACCGTTGGCGTGGCCAACGGCGTAGAGGTACGCCGAGCCGGTCTCCTTGTCGATCGCGGTCAGCAGCGTGCTCTGGGTGCCGCACTTCTCCGCGATCAGCGACTCGAAGGTCTGCCAGGTCGAGGTACGGATCTTGGTCACGATCGGCTTCAGCGGCGAGGTCCGCGGGATCCGGATCGTGTACAGGGCACCGCCACGGGCGTTCGCCAGGAAGGTGTCGTAGGTCTGGGTCTCGCTGATCAGCGCCATCGTCTTCACCGCCGAGAAGCCGGTCGCGATCTCACCGTGCCAGACGCCCTTGGAGTCCGGCACCCAGCGGTGCAGGAAGCCCGGGGCGCCGTCGAGGCCGTACCGGGCCTGCGCCGTCACCGTCGAGCCGGGTGCCTTCTGCCAGAAGGACTGCTCGACCACGGTGAAGGACCTCCAGCCGGAGCCGATCTTCGTCAGCGTGGACGTCGGAGTGCCGGACACGTCGGAGTAGAACGACGAGTACAGGGTGTCGTTCAGGACGACCAGACCGCTCGTGCTCGAGCCGGCCGGGACATCGAGGGCCGTGGTCCAGGTCGAGGCCGCCTTCGCGATCCCCGGCGTGAACAGGTGCGGTCCGGCGGTGCGCTTCGCGGTCGGCGGGGCCGTGGCCGTCACCGTCGTCGCTGCGATGTCGCCGCCGCTGGTGATCCCCGCCGCTGTCATCGTGCACGCCGCAGTGGCCCCAGTGGGAGCCGCGTTCGCGGGGGCCGTGGTTGCCAGCCCGCCGAGCAGCACGGCCGAGGCCGCGACCGCGGATGCGCGCTTGAGTTTCATCAAGAAGGTTCCTCTCGGAGTTTGTCGGTCATTCACCATTGCGGGCGGGCGCGTTGTCGCGGACCCAGCGGGAGATCACCGGGTCCTTGTAGGTCCCCGGCACCTTGCCGAGTCCCTGGATGACGGTCGCACCGTGCCCGACGGCGTACAGGTAAGCCGCGCCGGTGTCCTTGTCGATTGCCGTGAGCAACGTGCTCTGCGCACCGCAGCGCTCGGCGACGAGGGTCTCGAACGTCTGCCAGGTCGTCCGGCGGACCTGCTTCACGGTCGGCTGCAGCCGGGTGTCCGCCGGGATGTGGATCGTGTAGAGCGCGCCACCGCGAGTGTTCGCGAGGAACGTGTCGTACGTCGGGGTCTCGCTGATCAGCGTCATCGTCTTCACGGCCGCGAAACCGGGGTACTGGCGGACGTTCTTCCAGCTCGTCCAGCGGAACAGGACGCCGTCGTCGCGGAGCCCGTAGCGCGCGATCCGGGTCGCGGGCGATCCGTAGGCAGCCTGCTCGAACATCGTGAACCGGTCCCAGCCGCCGCCGACCCGGTTCAGGAACAGGTACGGCTCGCCGGTCATCTCGTCGTCGCCGTACGACGCGGAGTACAGCGCCGAGCCGAGGACGACCCAGGAGTCGGTCGGTCCGGCGTCCCAGCGCCAGGTGGCGGCGACCTTCGCCGAGCCCGGCGAGAACAGGTGGCGGTCGGCGACCGTCTTCGCGGTCGGAGGCCCGGCGGTGATGGTCGTCTGGGTCGCGTCGCCGCCGCTCGTCACCGACTGCAGGGTCATCGAGCAGTCGGCAGCCGCGGCCGCCGGGGCGGGTGGGACGGTCACGAACGCCCCCACTAGGAGGGCGGCCACGGAGGAGGCTCGTCGCAGGCTCTTCACACCTGCAACGATGCCGCCTCCGCCGCCGAAGTTGCGGTATTTACCTGGTGATTTTGATCGGGACGGACAGCGCGGCCGGAGCCGAGGACGGGCCGAGCAGCAGCTCGCCGTTGTAGCTCTGACCGGGTGTCATCGCCTTGTTGTAGCCGACGTGCAGCGTGACCGGCGTACCGGCCGGGACCGGGCCGGTGGGCAGACCGCTCACCGTCAGGTCGGTGCCCTGGATCGCGTTCACGTTCAGCGCGAACGCCGGCGTACCGGTGACCGAGAACCCGTGGACCCAGATCTGGTAGTTGCCGTCCGGCGGGTTGACCAGGTCGACCGACTCGTTCGCGGTCGACGTGGTGGACGAGGCCACCACCTCCGACGGCGAGAAGACACCGTCGTTGTTGGCGTCCCGGACCACGAACAGGTCCAGGTCGTTGCTGTCCAGCGCCGTACTGACGCTCAACCGGGACGCGTGCGACAGCGTGATGTTCTTCTTCACGCTCGCCGTCGACGGGTCGTCCGGGTTGTCCTGATGCGCCGTCTCGGTCGTCGTACTGGGCTGGCTGAGACCGAAGGCGTCCGCCTTCAGCCCGTCCAGCGGCACGCTCGACTCGAACGTCACGTCGAACCCACCGGTGTCACCGGTCGCCGTCTCGCTGACCGCGGACGGCGAGACCGACGCACTGCCGAGCTGGACCTTGAACGGCGTGTTGAACTTGTCGCCCTGCCAGCTGACCTGATGCAGCGCGACCGCCTGCAGACCCTCCTGCGCCGGCGCCGTGACCACGTCGGCCGGTCCGCCGGTCGCGGTGTTGAACCGCCAGGCTCCCGCCCGGACGTTGGTGTTCGGGCTCTTCCCGACCGTGTCGAGCGTGTACGGCGCGCCGTACACGGAGTCCGGCTCGATCTGGAAGTGGTTCACCGATCTGCCCATGATCAGCGTGTCGAGGTCGGTGGCCGGACCCGAGTCCTCCCAACTGGTGTTGGCCAGGAACTTGGTGCCCTCCGCCGGTGTCTTCGGTACGTCCAGGTAGAAGAACCGCCAGTCGCCGGACTCGGCCCGCCACGTCCAGTCGTTCGCGCCGAACACCGACCCGTTGTTGTAGGTCAGGTTGCGCTGCGACCGCGCGACGTCGTCACCGCCGAACGTGATCGCGCCGGTGATCTTCCCGCTCGCGTCCTGGGCCGCCTTCGCCGCGACCGCCACGGACACCGGCACCACCATCTCGTCCGATCCGCGACGCAGCACGACGGCACCGGAGTACATCCCGTACGGCGCGTCGGCCGGCACCTTGATCGACGCGGTGAACGAGCCCTTCGCGATCCTCGGGGTGCTCACCCACTTCCAGTCGGAGTTCTGGTACCAGTCGATCGAGACCTTGAAGTCGGTGACCGGGATCTTCGCGTTCTTCGCCGAGTGCTGCAGGCCGAGGAACAGTCCACTGGCCATCCGCTGCGCGGGGTCGGCGACGTACGACTGCAGCGCGTTCGAACCGGCCCGGTGGTACATGAACCGGCTGTACTCGCCCTGCTCCATCTCGGACTTGGCGAAGTCCAGGTCGAGGAAGCCGTCGATGTTCGAGCTGGTCGTCTTGTCGGTGTGGTTGACGACGCCGTTGTGGTTCTTGTCGGTCCACAGCCGGCCGTCGTGGTTGACATCGGTCCAGTTGTACGTGAGCAGCCGCCACGCCTGGTCCTCGGTCAGATTGTCGTCCCCGTCGAACTGCGCCCGCGGGTACTCGAGCTTGACCACCATCAGGTCCGCGTTGCGGTGCTGTTTCACCTGTCTGGTCAGGTCGATCAGATAGTCGGGCGCGTTGAAGTTGCCCGTACTCTCCTGGCTCAGATCCTTGCTGCTGAAGGAGATCGTGTCCGAGTCGGTGCGGACGAGCTGCCGGTCACTGACCTGCCAGGCACCGTTGCCCTTGACATCGAACTTCTGGGTGTCGGTGCCGCCGGGCGAGATGACGTTCGCGAACACCGGGTACTCGGTCCCGCGGTAGTCGCCGACGCGCCATTCGGTCGGTGACACGCTGGCCCGCCGGCCGAGCGCGCTCGCGACCGCCTTGCCGGCGTCGACGGACCCGGAGCCCTGGACGTTGGCGTCGTACCCGAGGTCCTTCGCGGACGACTTCAGGATGTCCTGCGCGGTCGAGTAGAAGCCCGCCGGTACGGAGCCGTGGTGCGCCTTCTCGTACGCCTGGTAGACGAGCGCGGTGGCGCCGGCGGCAACCGGCGTGGACCGGCTCGTGCCGCCCCACGAGACCCAGGCGTTCCGGCCGTCGAGGATGGTGTTCAGCGTCGAGTCACCGGGCGCATAGGCGCCGTCGGCAACGACATCGACGCCGTTCGTGGCGTTCGCGCCGAAGCCGCGGTTCGACCAGACCATCACGTCGTTGTCGGTGATCTGGCTGGTCCGCAGCAGCGAGTCCCACCCGGTGCCGCCGAACTGCGTGGAGGCGCCGACCTCGATCGCGGTCGACGGGGCGGCCGCGGTCGCCGTACCGAATCCTGGCGCGCCGTTACCGGTGGAGAACAGGGCCGTGGTCTTGAAGCCGTCGTGGATCACGTCGGCTTCCTGGCTGGCGGCATCCCAGCCGTCGTTGTCGGTGGTCGACTCACCGTACGAGTTCGAGGTGACGTCCACGCCACCGCGGGTGGACAGGAAGTACCCGAACTGGGTGGAGAAGTCGAAGCCCATGTAGATGTCGCCGAACGGCGCGAGCTTGGCGTGCGGCGCGCCACCTAGGACGGCACCGGCGTACTTGCCGCCGGGCAGGTCCTTGAACGTCGGCGCCTTCCCGTTGATCACCGCCTGGCCGACGATGTTCGACGCGGTCAGCGTGCCGTGGCCCTCGATCGCCGGGTCGAAGTCGCCGGTCCACGCGAGCAGCGCGCCGGAACCGTACGACGTGTCGTTCACGCCGAACGCGTCCAGGCCGCCGGGGATCGGGGTCTTGCCGTCGGAGATGTAGTACAGCAGGCCGCCGGACAGGTCGGTGTAGCCGTCGCCGTTCATGTCGCGGTACGCGGCGGGCGAGGACTTCGTCACCGGCTTCTCGTCGGCGAACGAGTAGTCGTTGTCCAGGTCGACGTACACCGTGTCGTAGACGCCGGCCGTGTGCGGGTCGGTGACCAGGAATCCGGGGCGCTCCCCGTACAACTGCAGCAGGTGGTCGTCCGGGTGACTGCCGAGCATGACCTTGCCGGACTTGCTCCACTTCGCCGGGAAGCTGTACGTGTGCTGCTTGGTGCCGTCCGGGGCGTTGAAGTTCCGGGACGGGCCGGTCCGGGTCGCGAAGTCGACGCTGCAGGTGCCGTTGGAGGTCGTGCAGGTCGCGGACGTGGTCTTGGTGTGCCAGGAGAGGCCTTGGTCGACCTGGCCCGGCGCGGACAGCCACTGCAGCGTGCCGTACGGGTCGAAGGCCTTCGGCCAGCCGTTCCAGCCGGCCTTCACGCCGGTCTGACCGGTCCACGTCTGCCAGGTGTTCAGCAGGTCCGGGTGCCCGAAGTCGGTACCGCCGTCGAGGACGCCGACGGTCACGCCCTGCCCGGTGAAGCCGGCCTTCCAGGCGCCGGTGAAGTTGTGCGTCTTCGCGTCCAGGAGGTTCTGCTTGCGGAGCTTGTCGAAGTTCGACGGGCGCAGCGGGGGCGCCTCGGCGTACGGCACGTCGTCGGCCTTGACCTTCGCCAGCGCGGCCTGCTGCTCGGCCGCGGTCGGCGCCTTGTGCAGATCGGGGTCGGGATCGGACAGCGGCTGCCCGGTACGGCCCAGCTCGACCGGCTGCACCGCGACCACCCCGGGTGCGGCGGCCAGCTTCGGCAGCGCCTGCACCGGGATCGAGCCCATCACCAGCCCGGTGCTCCCGGACTTCGCGACGTGCGCGTTGCCGAGGACCTGCTCGGCCTTCGACGGGTCGCCCTGCACGGTGGCGAAGACCGCGACCTGCGCCGTCTCGCCCTTCTTGACCCGGGCCTCGAGCTTCGGATCGAGCTTGCCGAGCAGCCCGTCACTCGCGGTCTGCACCTGGAGCGGTCCCCTCGGCGGGCCCTCCCCCTGCGCAGCCTGCCCCTGGGTGACGGCCAGGGATGCTGCGACGAGACTGCTCAGACCCACCAGGCCGGCGACATACCTCACGCGTCGTCTCATGTGTGTTTCCCCTCCGAAATGGAGCGGCTCCCCCGAGCCAACCGCGGGCTCAACATCCGGAGCGTAAGACGCCGATCACCGTTGCGGTAGCGAGAACGACCGATAACGTGTGCAGGTTTTCCCGCAACTTTCCGGTCAGCGGCGCCGAACCGTGAGCGCCACGTCGACTGACGATACGGCGTACGGCGTGTTGTCGCGGACCGCGATCGCCGACCGGTACACACCGGGCTGGGAGAGCGCCTTCGAGTTCATCGTCAGCTTGATCGTCACGCTCTTGCCCGGTGCCAGGGTCCCGCTGGTGCTCGATTCCGACAGCCACTGCGCGTCGGTGCCCGACTCGTCGCAGCCGTCGTGCCCGGGCAGTTGTTCGGCGTACGGGACCTGCCGGGCGTCGAGCAGGCCGCCCACGCGATACAGCCCGCAGGCCGCGGCGCCGCGGTAGAGCGCGTTGGTGGTGTTCGGCAGTACCGACCAGACATCCGTCCGCGGGTTGTACGCGAACGCCTCGTTGGTCCGAACCGTCGAGTCGAGCGCGATCCCCCCGGTCACCGCGAGCGTGCCGTCGGCGACCGCGTAACTGCTCGCCCAGAGGTCCAGCGGCAGATCGGCAACCCGCGACCAAGCGTTCTTCGCCGGATCGTAGACGTAGCTGTGCGAGGTGCTCTGCGGACCGTTGCCGGTGTCGTCCACGCCCAGACCGCCGCTGCAGTACACCTTGCCGTCGATGCCACCACAGGACGGCCACGACACCGGCTCGGGGTACGGCGCCAGGACGTCGAACCGGTTGTGCGCCACGTCGTACGCGGTCACGTCGGCGGTCGCCACCTGGCACTCACCGGTGCAGCCACCCACGGAGTACACCTTGCCGTCCACGACGGCCGACCCGACGGCGCCCCAGGGCCTGGGGTTCGCGGCACCGGTGCTCCACCGGTCGGTCGCCGGGTCGTAGATCAAGGTCGTCGCCGAAGGGTCGTTCTGCGGTCCCCAGCCACTGACCAGGTACAGCTTCCCGTCGACGAAGCCGGACGCGGACTTGCGGCGCGCCTCCGGCATGTCGGCGAGCCGGCGCCAGGTCAGCGTCTGCGGCTCGAAGACGTACGCCGCCGCCGTGGCCCGGGCCGCGACCACGCCGCCGACCGAGTACACGAGGCCGTCGTGAGTGGCGGCGACGTTGTCGCTGATCAGCGTCGGGTAGTTGGTCGTCGGAACCCACCAGCGCGCGGGCAACTCCTCCGCGGCCGGTACGCCAGTCGTGCTGCTGCCGGCATCGACGCCACTCAGGGTGTGCCCGGGTTCCGGTTGGATCGGCTCGCGACGAACCGGCGTCGTCCCGAGGGTGCGCGCCGCCGTACCTCCATCCGCCGCCCGTAGCTCGAACCCGCGCTGGACGTCGGCGAGCGAGTACGTCGCGGGAGCGGTGCCGTCGTTGGTGATGGTCAGTTTGCCTCTCGTCGACTTGCCGAGCCGCACAGTCGCATTCACGTCCGACTGCTTGACCGTCAGCCGGCCGGCCTTCAGCGTGAAGTTCAGCGGCTTGACCCAGTCTGTCTGGACCGCGACCGCCCTCTGCTGCGACTGGTAGTTGTGCATCGTCGCCTGCGCCTTGGCCGAACCGGCCGGCGCGAACAGCCAGTACAGGCCGTCGGACAGACCTGCATCGTCCGGCGTCGTCACAGTGGTGGCCGTCTGACCGGCCCGGGTGACCTTCGCGTCGTTGACCGGCTGCCCGGTGTTCGCATCCTTGACCGTGCCGTAGACGAGCCCGCCCGGAACCTTCTTACAACCGGCGTCGTAGCCGGGCGCGCTGCAGGTCTTGGCATCGATCGGTACGGCAACGTCGCGGACCAGGTCGCCGGTCAGATCGACGTCCACGGTGGTGTCCGGATACCCGCCGTACAAGGGATGAACGTGCAGTTTGTGGGTCACGCCAACGGGAAGGTCGATCGCGTACCGGCCGGTGGCAGGCTTCGTGAACCAGGCCCCGGGGAGCCCGTCGACGGTCAGCTTGGCGTACAGCGGCCAGCCGTGGCCCGAGCCGTCGCGGACCAGGCCACTCAGGGTCGAACGCGGCGTGGTCGCGAGCTGGAAGTCCTTGGTCGTGGTCGTCTGCTGCTCGATCCGGACGTCGAACGACTGCTCGTCGTACCCGAAGGCCTGCGCCGTAACGTGCTGGTCACCGGCATCCAGGTAGAGCTCGTAGTTGCCGTCGGAGTCGGTCTTCGCGATCGTGCTGTCCGGGGCGCCGAGGCTCGCGCCCGCGATCGGCGTACCGGAGCTGTCGACGACCTTGCCGGCGAGGAGGCCGGCGCCGGCGCGCGGTGCGGAGCCGACTGCCTCGGCGACGTCGAGCATGCCCTCGCCGTACACCTTGTTGTCGGCCGCCGTGCCACCGCAGCTGGTGTCGTCGTGGTCGTGTGCGGTGCGATCGAGCACTGCGCGCGTACGGGCAATGTCACCGACCAGCGCCGGTGCGGCCGACCACAGGACGGCGACCGCTCCGCTGACGTGCGGTGCGGCCATCGACGTACCGCTGTAGTAGGCGTAGCGGTTGCCCGGGACGCTCGACCGGATCATCTGCCCGGGTGCGACGATGTCCGGCTTGACCTCGCCGGACTGCGGGTTGCCTCGCGAGGACCAGCTCGTGACGGCGCCGTTCTCGTCCACGGCCCCGACGGCGTACGACTCCGGGTAGTCGCCCGGGGAGCCGGCCGTCGAGCAGCCCGGGCCGCTGTTGCCGGCCGAGAACGTCGGGAAGATGCCGGCGGCCACCCACTGCCGGACCCATTCCTGGTACCAGGTGTTGCCGGGCCCACCGCCCCACGAGTTGTTGATGACATTGGGCCGCCTGGACGGGTCTGGATCCGAACCGTCGAGCTTGGTCGGCGCCAGCATCCACTGCGCACTGAGGGCGAGGGACAGGTCGGTGCAGTTGTCGTCCTCACACCCCTTCGCCGAGATCCAGCGGGCGCCCGGCGCGACACCGATCTGCTGACCCGCGTGGTCGTCACCGACCATCGTCCCGATGGTGTGCGTGCCGTGGCCGACGTTGTCGCACGGCGCAGCGGCCGCACAGACGTTGGCGGGGTCGTACCAGTTGTAGTCGTTCGAGAAGGTGCCGTCGCCGTTCGTCCCGCGGTACTCCGAGACCAGCGCCGGGTGGTCGTACTGGGCACCGGAATCGATGCTGCCCACCACGATCCCCTGCCCGGTGGCGTCGTACCGTTCCCAGGCCTGGTCCGCGTGGACGGCCGAGACGCCCCACTCCACGCCGGTCGCCACGGCGGCCTTCTGCTCGGTCACCGGCTCGGTCAGCCGGTACGTCGTCGGCGTCCGCACCGCGATCACGCCCGGCTCGGCCGCGAGCTTGTCCGCGAGCTCACGGCTGCCGTTGCGCACGTAGATCGAGTTGTCGATGTAGAGCGGGACGTAGTCGGCCTTCGCGGCCCGCAACATCGCCACGGCCGGGGCCTGGTCGCGATAGGCGGTCGCCCGCAGGCTCTGGACCACAGCCTTGCCGCGCTCGGTCCAGTCGGTGATCTTCGCCGCCGCCGTGAGCTCCGGCTGCCGCTCGAACCGCACCCAGAAGTCGCTCGGACCGGAAGCCAGCCGGGCGACCAGGCTCGGGTCGATCGTGCCCGGTCGCGCGACCGCCTCGGCAGTCGCGGCCTGCGCCGCAGGGCCGTTCACCGCCGGCAGCAGCAGCACGGCCGGCGCAAGCACGCCGGCCAGAGCACGTCGGAACAACCGCGCGAGCGGCAAGGAGAAGGCCATGCCCGCGATCCTCGCCAGCCCGCTCCACCGCCGACAAGGAGTTGCCCTGGCCTGAAGCCGTCAAGTCGACTTTCGGCCAGGACCGTTACTCAGGCGGAAGCCCCCCTTCCTGCCGCGGGGCAATGGGGCAGTCACTCTCCTGGCGCGATTGCTTGCTGTCGGTGATCATCGACTCATTGAACCGCCACTAAGGAGAAATTTCATGCAAACTCTGTCGTCGACGGGCGGACTGACCGTAAATTTCTACTGCAAGGATCCAAGCTCGAAGAGCGCGGACGACTGTCCGAGCTTCTACTCGACGGACCGCGGGAGCTGGGTCGTCCAGGGACTGGCGCTCGGACATGAGGTCGGATCTCAGCTCAGAGGCCTGAAGCCCGAGGAGACGTACCTCGAAATCCCCCAGGAACTTGTCGAGCGATTCGTACACATGTATGTCGAGGAGAGGTATGGAGTCGATCTCGGTCCAGCGCCGCAGGGAGCTGATCACGCAGACCCGCGATCAGCTCAAGTTGGAGCTGCGCGATAACTACCAGGTCGATCAGGAAGATCTCAGGGCCTGGCGCGCGGGCGACCATTCCGCACTCGAGGCCTCGTACGGCGGGTGGCGCGACGAGGTCGCCGAGATGACAGCTGCCGGTAGGACGCTGCGCCGGGTGCGGGTCGTGTCCGAGCCACTGTCGGAATACCAGCAGATGTCAGTACGGTTCAGCGGTGCGGCGGTCGAGGCCGGCGAGCAACTGCGTTGGCTGCCCAGGCGGCTGACCTCGGCTCTCCCCCTGCCCGGAAACGACTGCTTCGTACTCGACCGCAACATCGCAATGTTCAACGTCCTGGACGGCGACAACGACAGGTTCGAGATCCAGCTCTGCGACGACGAGCATGTCGTGAAGTTCTGCCTGGAAGCCTTCGAGGCCGCGTGGACGCTGGCGGTACCGCACGTCGACTTCCGGCCGGAGGCCGTATCACGCCTGCAGTGAGCAACGGAGCATCCGAGGCCAGGAAGGCGTTCGCCCTCAAACTGCGAGACCTGCGACGCGACGCAGGTCTCAGCGGACGCGCGTTCGCCGACGCGACCGGGATGCACAACACCAAGATCTCCCGGATCGAGCACGGTCGGCAGTACCCGTCGGAGGACGACATCCGGGCGTGGTGCATTGCTTGCGGCGTCGCACGCCGAATCGACGAACTGATCGCGATTCATCGCGAAGTCGAGCAGATGTGGAAGGAGTACCGCCGCGACCTGCGCAAGGGCCAGCGGCACGTCCAGGAGCGAAGCGGACCCCTGTACGCCGGTACGGGTCTGCTCCGCGCGTACGAGGCGATCGTCGTACCTGGAATCCTGCAGACGGCCGGCTACGTGCGGGCCGTACTGAGCATCAACGCCGAGCTTCACGATCTCCCGCTGGACGATGTCGAGGGTGCCGTCGAGGCACGACTGGCACGGCAGCATCTGCTGACCCATGGCGACGGGACCAACAACTACTCGTTCGTCATCGAGGCCGGCGTGCTCGGCAACTGGTTCGGTGGCACCGCGGTCATGCAGGAGCAGCTGGATTTCCTGCACGATGCGACGTACCTGCCCAACGTCGCGCTCGGGATCATCCCACCCGGCCACCGGACGATGTGGGGCGGAGAGTGCTTCTACATCTTCGACGGCCGGATGGTCCGCAGTGAGATGTGGACGGGTTCCTACAAGACCACTCAGGCTGCCGATCTCGCCTTCTTCGAGCGCGCCTTCGACCGCCTCCGACGCCATGCGGTGTACGGCGACGCCGCTCGCGCTTTGATCGCCGATGAACAGCAAAATCTGCAAACTTCTGAAAACTTCTAGCCCGCTGTACGGCTCGGCGGCGATGGTAGATGTCCGGTGGGCGGGCGCGCAGATCCCTGTTGGCCACGCCCGTCCGCCGTTCCAGTCATCTCGGCGAAGGGCACCAGCGCATGAGTACATCGCACCCAGGACTGCCTGGCCGGCCGCCCGTTGCAGCAACCACCGCGAGGGAAGGCACGCCTGAAGGGAGCGGCTGGCCCGTACTGCGTCCTGCCGAGCGATGTGACGGAGAGAACCCCATGACTGGCAGAGCTTGCATCGGCGGTCGGCATCGCGGATACCACCGCGACAGGAGTGGCGCAGAGTGGCTGGACGAATGACCTGAGGGTTCTCCGCTCGTGTGTAGGGTTCTGCGTTCTCACACGAACGTAGAACCCTCAACAGGAACGGATATCCGCGCTTGTCGCGGGGCTACTCAGTGGCGTAGGTGGAGGCGGCGGGCTGCCTCCGCTACCGAGCCGGAAATGGAGGGGTAGACGGTGAAGGACTGGGCGACCTGGTCGACGGTGAGGCGGGTGCCGACGGCCAGCGAGATCGGGTGGATGAGCTCGCTCGCCCGCGGCGCGACCACCACGCCGCCCACGATGATGCCCGTGTTCGGCAGACAGAACAGCTTCACGAAACCGTCCCGGACACCCTGCATCTTGGCCCGGGCGTTGTCCGACAGCGGGACCTTGACGACCAGCGCCGTACTGCCACCGGCGTCCACGACCGCCTGCGAGAGCCCGACGGTGGCGATCTCGGGGGCGGTGAAGACGTTCGCGGAGACCGTTGACTGGTCCAACGGTGTGACCGCGTCACCGAGCGCGTGCGCCATCGCGATCCGGCCCTGCATCGAGGCCACCGAGGCGAGCATCAGCACGCCGGTGCAGTCGCCGGCCGCGTAGACCCCGCGGGCCGTCGTCCGGGAGACCTTGTCGACCTGCACGAACCCGGCATCGGTCAGCGACACGCCCGACTCGACAAGATTCATGCCATCGGTGTTCGGCAGCGAGCCGACCGCGAGCAGCGCGTGCGATCCCTCGACCTGCCGGCCGTCGGTCAGCGTCACCACGACCCCGTCGCCCTGCCGCCGTACCGACTCGGCCCGGGACTTGCTCAGCACGGTCAGACCGCGCCGCTTGAACACGTCCTCCAGGACGGCCGCCGCGTCGGCGTCCTCCCCGGGCAGGACCCGGTCCCGGGATGACACCAGGACGACGTCGCTGCCGAGCGCGTCGTACGCGCTCGCGAACTCGGCACCGGTGACACCGGACCCGATCACGATCAGCCGCTCCGGCAGCTCCTCGAGCTCGTAGACCTGCTCCCAGGTGAGGATCCGCTCGCCGTCCGGCTCGGAGCCCTTGAGGATGCGAGGCCTTGCCCCGGTGGCGATCAGCACCACATCGGCATCCAGCCGCTCCTCGCCGGCCGCCCCGTCCACGACCACCGTCTCGGGACCGTCGAGCCGGCCGCGGCCCGCGATCACCCGGACCTTGTCGGACGCGAGCCGGCGCTCGATCCCCTCGCCCTGGGCAGCGGCCAGTGCCTTCACCCGTTTGTTGACGACGGAGAGATCGACACGCACGGAGTTGGCCGGATCGTCGTCCCCGTCGTCCAGCCGGACGCCGAGCTCGCCGGCCTCCTCGACCTCGGTCATCACCTCCGCGGTGGCGATCAGGGTCTTGCTCGGCACCGCGTCCGTACGCACGCCGGAGCCGCCGATCCCGTCGGAATCGACGACCGTCACCTCCGCCCCTAACTGGGCGGCCGCACTCGCCGCTTCGTACCCACCTGGACCGCCTCCGATGATCACAACTCGCGCCACGGGAGGCCATTGTTCCGTATCCTCTGTTCCCGTGACCCTGTACGCCGCGTTTGCGTCGAATCTGGACCCGAATTTGATGGCCGAGCGGTGCCCGTACTCACCCCTGCGCGGGACCGGCTGGATCACCGGCTGGCGGCTCACCTTCGGCGGCGAGGAGCTCGGCTGGGAGGGCGCGATGGCGACCGTCGTCGAGGATCCGGCCGACGCCGCCAACCAGGTGTTCGTGGCGCTCTACGACATCCATCGTCAGGACGTCGAGCGGCTGGACGAGTGGGAGGCCATCGACCAGGGCGTCTACCGGAAGATCCAGGTCCGGGTGCAGACCCTGGACGGCGAGCAGTTGGCCTGGATGTACGTGCTGAACGCGTACGAGGGCGGTCTGCCGTCGGCCCGCTACCTGGGCATCCTCGCCGAGGCCGCCGAGGCGGCCGGCGCCCCCGACGACTATGTGGCGGACATCCGGTCCCGGCCATGTCAATCGTCGGGTCATTAGAGTGCCCATGTGAGAGACGATCTGAAGGCCGTCGCCGAGGCGTGGCTGAGCGAGGACCCCGACCCCGATACCCGCGCGGAGCTCACGAAGCTCCTCGAGGCGGAGGACACCGACGAGCTGGCTGACCGCTTCTCCGGCACCCTGGAGTTCGGTACGGCAGGGTTGCGCGGAGCCGTCGGCGCCGGGCCGAACCGGATGAACCGGGTCGTGGTGATCCGGGCCGCCGCCGGGCTGGCCGCGTACCTGAAGGCGAAGGGTCTGACCGACGGCCCGGTCCTGATCGGGTACGACGCGCGGCACAAGTCCGACGTGTTCGCCCAGGACACCGCCGCGGTGATGCGCGGCGCCGGGCTGGACGCCGTACTGCTCGACCGGCCCGCCCCGACCCCGGTGGTCGCCTTCGGGATCGGGCACCTGCGCGCAGTGGCCGGGGTGGTCGTCACGGCCTCGCACAACCCGCCGCAGGACAACGGCTACAAGGTGTACCTCGGCGACGGCTCGCAGATCGTACCGCCCGCCGACGCCGAGATCGCGGCCGCGATCGCCGCGGTCGGGCCCCTCGCGGACGTCCCGCGCGGCGACGACTGGCAGACGGCGGGAGACGACCTGCTGAACGCGTACCTGGACCGGATCGCGGAGCTGGTGCCGGCCGACGCGCCACGGGAGCTGAACGTCGCGTACACGCCGCTGCACGGGGTCGGACGCACACTGGCCGAGGCGGCCGTCGCCCGGGCCGGTTTCGCCGTACCGCAGGTGGTCGCGTCCCAGGCCGACCCGGACCCGGACTTTCCGACCGTCTCGTTCCCGAACCCCGAGGAGCCGGGCGCGATCGACGCGGCGCTGGAGCTGGCCCGGTCGATCGACGCGGACCTCGCGGTCGCCAACGACCCTGACGCGGACCGCTGCGCCGTGGCCGTCCCGGACGCTGCGGCGGACGGCGGCTGGCGGATGCTCCGCGGTGACGAGCTGGGCAGTCTCCTCGGCGAGTTCCTGCTCCCGGGCTCCCGTGGGGTGGCTGCTTGCTCGATCGTCTCGTCGTCGTTGCTCGGCAAGATCGCGGCGTCGTACGGCGTCCGGTACGTCGAGACGCTGACCGGGTTCAAGTGGATCGGGCGGGTCCCGGAGCTGGTGTTCGGCTACGAGGAGGCGCTCGGGTACTGCGTGGACCCGACGGCCGTGAAGGACAAGGACGGCGTGTCGACGCTGGTCCGCGTACTGCAACTGGCCGCGCAGGCGAAGGCTGCTGGGCGGACGCTCGTAGACCTGCTGGACGACCTCGCGGTCAAGTACGGCCTGCACGCGACCGACCAGCTGTCGGCGCGGGTCGAGGACGTCGCGCTGATCGCCCAGGCGATGGAGCGGCTGCGCGCGACACCGCCGCAGGCGCTGGGGGCGTACGCCGTCGAGCGGATCGACGACCTGAGCCAGGGGTCCGCGTCGCTGCCCCCGACGGACGGGCTGCGCTACACCCTCTCCGACGGCGCACGCGTGGTCGTGCGCCCGTCGGGTACGGAGCCGAAGCTCAAGTGCTACCTGGAGGTGGTTGTCCCGGTCACGACGGACGTGACCGCGGCGCGCACCCAGGCAGCGGAGGCGTTGGCAGCCATCAAGACCGATCTGGCTGCCGCGGCAGGAATCTGATCCGGAACACCTGGCGGGTGGTTCCGGGGCTCAGCGAGCGGCTGCGGCTGCCTCGGCCTCCTCGGCGTGCAGCGAGCTCTGCAGCGACGAGTGCAGGATGCGGAGCGTGCTGGTGGACTGCATCAGCGCGTCCCGCTCGTCCGGGTTCCGGTTCGCCAGCGCGGAGATGTCGTTGATGGCGGCCTCGATCCGGGCGATCCGGTCGGCGACCGAACCCTCCTGGCTGCTGGCCTTGCGGATCGCGTCCGACGTGACCGTCCAGACGTCCTCCTTGTCGTTGGTACGCCGGGACATGTCCACCATCTGGCTCAGCGCCGCCAGGTCGTGATCGACCTGGGTGCGCTCGACCGGCGTGGTGATCCCGACGGTCGCCTGGCGCAGCCGGGTGACGTGCCCGGACAGCTCCGACCAGGTGGATCGACCGCTCTTGATCTTGTCCAGCACCTTCGCGTACTCGGTGTTGAACTCGTCGTAGTTCACTGTCGTTGACTCCTGCCGTTCGACGATCGACTCAGAACTCTAGGGCCTGCGCACCGCGAACAAGTAACCACACGATCGCAGATCGTGCAGGTGTCGCCAAAACGCAACAGCCGCCCGGTACGCCAACGCGTACCGGGCGGCTGAGTTACGTGCTTGCTGCTGCCTCAGCGAATGCCGGGGTCAGGCGACGTACGGCGAGCTGGCGCCGAAGGTGTTGCAGTTGCCCGCAACGGTGTAGGTGTGCTTCGCGTTGAAGCCCATGGTGGTCCAGAACGCGTGGTTCTTCATCGAGCCGTGGTCACGGGCGTGGTTCGGCTGGTCGCCCATGTGGGTCACCAGCCAGTTGAACTGCACCAGCAGGCCACCGCTCATCGGGTAGTAGCGCTTGTTGGCGCCGATGTAGGCGGCACCGAGGCAGGACGCCTGCAGCTCACGACGACGGCTCTCCTCGAGCCGCGCGGCGTTGGTGCTGAACGCGTTCTGGCGGGCCCAGGAGGCGTTCAGAATGCCGGTCAGCCACTGCACGTGGTGGCCGTACTCGTGGGCCATCATCTGGGTCAGCCACGCCCGGGCGTAGGTCGGGTTCTGGTTCCAGGTGTTGATGATCTGCGCGGCCGGGATGTAGATCGCGCCGTGGCCGCCGCTGCAGTAGTACCCGGTCGTGTTGTAGAGGATGCCGCAGTCGGTGTTGATCTTGGTGCCGGTGTGCACCGACAGCACCGGCTTCACCTTGTACGCCGCGCCGGCCGCCTTCAACGGGACCGCCCAGGCCGCGTACATGCAGGTCCAGAGCTTGCTCGCGTACGCCTGCACGCCCGCCACTGTGCGCAGCGAGACGTTGACCTCCTTGCACTTCGACGGCGTGACGGCCGGGGTCTTGTAGAGCTTGTTGTAGCGCACGATGTTGGTCAGCGAGGACTTGGTCGTGAGGGCGTCACCGGCCGGCGGCGTGCTGACCGCCATGTTCGGCAGCGAGGCCGACGGCTGCGGCAGCGCCGGGTAGTTCCCGGCCGCGGCCGGGGTGGCCTGCGCGTTCGGAAGTGCTACAGCTGCGAAGGCAGCGACGGCGGCAACGCCGGCCAGCCCGCGCAGAGCCTTACGGGAGAGGTTGACCATGAGCTCCACTCTCGATGTGTCAGGGACGTGTTGGACCAATCCTGGAGTGCACAGGGGTCAGCGGCCGAGTTTCGTACCCAGGAACCGCAATTGGTCCGGCAGCATCCGCCGCCAGTAGCCGGGGGTGTGCAGTCCTGCCTGCTGCCCGCCGGCGGCGTCCAGCTCGGCGCGCAGGTCGCCGGCAGCCGCCGCGAACGGGTCGTCCCGGCCACAGTCGATGCGAACGGCAACGTCCCGGAACCCGTACTTCCGCCCGAACACCGCGCTCCGGTCGAAGTCCGCCTGGTCATCGAAGGCCCCGGCCTGCGCGTCGGCGTACCGGTGCCACAGTGCCGGACTGAGCGCGGCGACGGCCACCGCCTGCGCCGACGGACCGACCCGCCGCTGCCAGTAGCGCAGGGCGACCTGGAGCAGGGCACCGTACCCGCCCATCGACCAGCCGAGGATGGCGTGCTTGCTGGTGTTCAGGCCGCGCTCGGCCAGCAGCGGAAGGAACTCTTCGCCGAGCATGAAGCCGGGATCGTTGCCGTCGGCCCGCCGGTGCCAGTAGCTGTCGGTTCCACCGTCGACGGTGGCCAGCGCGTACGGGGGCGTGCCGGCCCGGACCGTGGCGGTCAGGAAGCGGTCGATCCCGAGGTCGTTGACCGCGGACGTGTGGTCGCCGCCGCGACCGTGCAGGACGAGAACGACAGGCAACGCGGCCTTGGTGTCGTAGCCGTCCGGGTAGATGACGCTGTAGCCGACCTTCGTCCGCCGGCCGATCGAGTTGAACGCCCCGGACACCACGGGACCTGCGGGGACGTCAGGAACGACGCCGTCCGGGCCGGTCAGGCCGAGGGCGTCGTGGATCCGCCCGCGACCGGGGATGACGCCGGTCTCGAGAGCTGCGACCGCCGCGACGCCGGCGACACCTGCCGCGGCGCCGGTGCGGACGAACGTACGTCGGGTGAGCAAGCGGGTCGGCACGGGTCAGGGATGGTCAGCGGACGATTGCGGAGACCACGGCTATGACCGCCAGCACACCGAGCACGATCAGCTCCGGGCGTGCCCAGGCGGTTACCACCTCGCCCTCCGACGTACCGGAGAACTGCTCCATGTGGCTCTCGATCCGGCTCACCACGATGTCGGCCTTCGAGATCGAACTGTCGGCGCGGAGCTTGCGCCCGCCGACCCGTTGCTTGCGGAGATCACGCATGACCAGTACGACGCCCGGGGCGCGGAAACGGTTCGTGTCGGTGTGGATGCGGAGGATGTCGGCGACATCGGCGCCGGTCACCTTCGACCACGGGATCTGGTGATCGCGCAGGTGGTTGCGGAGCAGCAGGTTCTCGGGGCTGAGCGTGACCGACGGGCGCATCAGGCCGACGTAGGCCAGCATCATGAAGATCGCAATGACGCTGCCGACGAGCAGCCCGGTGGCGGTCCGCCACTCCAGGATCACGTCGAGCAGGCCGAGAGCCCCGATCACCAAGACGATGGTCCCGGTGATCCGGTTCGACGCGGACAGGTACTGCTCGCTCTCCGGCGATTTCGACTTCACCTGCACAACGTAACCGGCTCTCAGAATCGGCACTAGACTGCCTTGGTGACCACACTCGACAGCGGGCCGGACAGTGGCGTGGACGCGTTGGCCGACGTGACGTCCTCGGAGGACCGCCTGCGCCGGTTCCTGCTCGGTCTGCCGGGCGTGGACCAGGTCGGCGCAGAGGCCCGTGCCGCCACCCTGAGCACGCGGTCGATCAAGACCACCGCCAAGGCGTACGCACTGGACCTGGCGATCCGGATGATCGACCTGACCACGCTGGAGGGCCAGGACACGCCCGGCAAGGTGCGGGCCCTGTGTGCGAAGGCGAAGCGGCCCGATCCGGCCGACCCGAGCGCGCCGCAGGTCGCCGCGGTCTGTGTGTACCCGGACCTGGTCGCCACCGCGAAGCGCGAGCTGCAGGGCTCCGGGATCAACGTCGCGAGTGTCGCGACCGCCTTCCCCAGCGGGCGTTCCAGCCTCGCGATCAAGATCCAGGACACCAAGGACGCGGTCGCGGCCGGCGCCGACGAGGTCGACATGGTGATCGACCGCGGCGCCTTCCTCTCCGGGCGGTACGCGATGGTCTTCGACGAGATCGCCGCGATCCGCGAGGCCGCCGGCGACGCGCACCTGAAGGTGATCCTGGAGACCGGCGAGCTGGCCACCTACGACAACGTCCGGCGGGCGTCCTGGCTGGCGATGCTGGCCGGCGCAGACTTCATCAAGACCTCCACCGGCAAGGTGTCCCCCGCGGCCACGCTGCCGGTCACGCTGGTGATGCTGGAGGCGGTCCGCGACTACCACGAGGCCACCGGGCTGCACATCGGCGTCAAGCCGGCCGGCGGCATCCGGACCGCGAAGGACGCGATCAAGTACCTGGTCACGGTCAACGAGACCGCCGGACCGGACTGGCTGGACCCGGAGCTGTTCCGTTTCGGTGCCTCCAGCCTGCTGAACGACCTGCTGATGCAACGCACCAAGCTGGCCACCGGGCACTACCCGGGCCCCGACTACTTCACGTTGGACTGACACGCATGAGCAGATTCGAGTACGCACCCGCCCCCGAGTCCCGGGCGATCGTCGACATCAAGTCGTCGTACGGGCTGTTCGTCAACGGGCAGTTCGTCGATGCGACGGACGGCAAGCCTTTCAAGACCGTTTCGCCTGCCTCGGAAGAGGTGCTGGCCGAGGTCAGCGAGGCCGGGCCGGCCGACGTCGACAAGGCGGTGAAGGCGGCCCGCAAGGCCTTCGACAAGGTCTGGGGCCCGATGAGCGGCAAGGACCGGGCGAAGTACCTGTTCCGGATCGCGCGGCTGATCCAGGAGCGCGCGCGGGAGCTCGCGGTGCTGGAGTCGCTGGACAACGGCAAGCCGATCCGCGAGTCCCGCGACGTCGACATCCCGTTGGTGGCGGCGCACTTCTTCTACTACGCGGGCTGGGCCGACAAGCTCGAGTACGCCGGCGTCGGCGACGACCCGCAGCCGTGGGGTGTCGCGGGCCAGGTGATCCCGTGGAACTTCCCGATGCTGATGCTGGCCTGGAAGATCGCCCCGGCGCTCGCGGCCGGCAACACCGTCGTACTGAAGCCGGCCGAGACGACTCCGCTGACCGCACTGGCGTTCGCGGAGATCTGCCAGCAGGCGGATCTGCCGCCGGGCGTGGTGAACATCGTCACCGGCGCCGGACGCACCGGACAGGCCCTGGTCGAGCACCCGGACGTGGACAAGGTCGCGTTCACCGGATCCACCGCGGTCGGCCGCGCCATCGCGAAGTCGGTCGCCGGCACCCACAAGGCGGTCACGCTGGAGCTGGGGGGCAAGGCGGCGAACATCGTCTTCGAGGACGCGGCGCTCGACCAGACCGTCGAGGGCATCGTCAACGGCATCTTCTTCAACCAGGGCCACGTCTGCTGCGCGGGTTCGCGGCTGCTCGTTCAGGAGAGTGTGTACGACGAGGTCCTCGGCCGGCTGAAGCGCCGGATGGAGACGTTGCGCGTCGGCGACCCGCTGGACAAGAACACCGACATCGGCGCGATCAACTCCGCCGCCCAGCTGGCGAAGATCCGCGAGCTGTCGCAGATCGGCGAGGACGAGGGCGCCGAGCGCTGGTCGCCGGAGTGCGAGCTGCCGCAGCAGGGCTACTGGTTCCCGCCGACCGTCTTCACCGGCGTCTCCCAGGCCCACCGGATCGCCCGCGAGGAGATCTTCGGCCCGGTGCTGTCGGTGCTGACCTTCCGGACTCCGGCCGAGGCGGTCGAGAAGGCGAACAACACGCCGTTCGGCCTGTCCGCGGGGATCTGGACCGAGAAGGGATCCCGGATCCTCTGGATGGCGAACCAGCTGCGCGCCGGCGTCGTCTGGGCGAACACGTTCAACCGCTTCGACCCGACCTCGCCGTTCGGCGGCTACAAGGAGTCGGGCTACGGTCGCGAGGGCGGCCGCCACGGTCTGGAGGCCTACCTTGCCCACTAAGGAAACTCCGAGGCTGGAAGTGCGCAAAACCTACAAGCTCTACATCGGCGGCGCCTTCCCACGCAGCGAATCCGGGCGCTCGTACGTGGTGAACAATGCCAAGGGCAAGTTTCTCGCGAACGCGTCGCAGGCCTCCCGCAAGGACGCCCGGGACGCGGTGGTCGCGGCCCGGAAGGCGTTCAACGGGTGGCACGGGCGGACCGCGTACAACCGCGGCCAGGTGCTGTACCGGATCGCCGAGGTGATGGAGGGCCGGCACCAGCAGTTCAGCGCCGAGGTCTCGGCCGGCGAGGGGCTGTCGATCTCGAAGGCTCGCGCTGTGGTGGACGAGGCGATCGACCGCTGGGTCTGGTACGCGGGGTGGGCCGACAAGCTCGCCCAGGTGGTCGGCTCCTCGAACCCGGTCGCCGGTCCGTACTTCGACTTCTCGTTGCCCGAGGCAACCGGTGTGGTCGCGGTGCTCGCCCCGCAGGACTCGTCGCTGCTCGGGCTGACGAGTGTGATCGCGCCCGCGATCGTCTCCGGCAACACGGTGGTCGCGGTCTCGTCGTTCGAGCGCCCGCTGCCGGCCGTGACGCTGGGCGAGGTGATGGCGACCTCCGACGTACCGGGTGGCGTGGTGAACCTGCTGACCGGCTCCGCGTCGGAGATCGGGCCGTGGCTGGCGTCACACCAGGACGTGAACGCGATCGACCTGTGCGGGATCTCTTCGGAGCAGGAGGCCCGCGACCTCGAGATCGCCGCCGCGGACAACCTCAAGCGGGTCCGCCGTCCGGCCGAGGAGGACTGGTCCGCGGACCAGGGGCTCTCGCGCCTCACGCAGTACCTCGAACTCAAGACCGTGTGGCACCCGATCGGAGTCTGACGTGCTGAAGCCAGGTGACCGGGTCGCGATCGTCTCGCCGGCCTCGGGCCTCCCGGAGCTGTTCCCCGCCCCGTACGAGCTCGGTCTGCGCCGGTTGCGGGACGACTTCGGGCTGGACCCGGTCGAGTACCCGACGACGCGGAAGATGCAGAGCAGCCCCGAGGACCGGGCCGCCGATCTGCACGCGGCCTGGTCGGACCCGTCGATCCGCGCGGTGATCGCGTCGATCGGCGGCGACGACCAGATCACGGTGCTGAAGCATCTGGATCCGGAGGTGTTCCGGGCGAACCCGAAGCCGTTCTTCGGGTACAGCGACAACACCAACCTGCTGAACTTCCTTTATTCCTTGGGGTTGCCGGCCTTCCACGGCGGCAGCGTGATGGTGCAGTTCGGCCGTGGCGGCGCGATGCACCCGGACACCGAGCGATCGTTGCGTGCGGCCCTGTTCACCGGCGGCGACTTCGACCTGACGCCGGCCACCGGCTGGACCGACGTCGACCACGACTGGAACGACCCGGTCAACCTGCAGACCGAGCCGCCGCTGTTCCCGGGCACCGGCTGGACGTGGAACGGGTCCCGCGCGGTGACCGGGAAGCTCTGGGGCGGTTGCCTGGAGATCCTCGACTGGCAGCTCGCCGCGAACCGCTGGATGCTCCCGACCGAGTCGTACGGCGGCGTGCTGTTCTGCGAGACCAGCGAAGAGATGCCGACCGCGGAGCACGTGTACTGGATGCTCCGGAACCTGGGCGAACGCGGCCTCCTGGAGCGCTTCGACGCAGTCTTGTGGGGGCGCCCGAAGTCCACGTCGCTGTTCCAGAAGCTCACCCCCGAGGAGTCGGTCGCGTACATCACCGGCCAGTACCTCGCGGTTGATCGCGCCCTCGCGGAGTACAACCCGAACGCAGTGCTCGTGAAGGGCCTCGACATCGGCCACACTGACCCCATGCAGGTCCTCCCGTACGGCGGCCAGGTCCGCATAAACCCAGCCACACAACGCATCACCGTCACCTACTGACGGTGGTGCGGGTCAGTGACGGGTTCGGGTTGGGGTAGCAGGCGACCGGGGCGGTGGTGCTGAGGAACTTCCACTTGATCTTGGCCTTCAGAGTGAGGCCGGGGTCGTCGTAGCTGGTGCCTTTGAGCTTGGTCTCGACGGTGGTCCCGGCGCGGCCGGACTTCAGGCGGACGCTGAGCGTCGGCAATTGGTAGTTCGCGCCGCCAGGGATCGGGCCCGGCACCTTCACCACGGCGGTGTTGCCCTCGAGTTGCACCGTCGGGTTCGAGTTGAGACCGGAGCCTCCGGTCAGGACGGCACCGACGTACGACGAATTGGCCGGGACCGGGACGCGCAGGGTGAGGTCGCGGACCTCTTGGAGCTTGAAGCCCTTGACGTCGCTCGGGAGCGTGCCGGGCTGCGAGTGCACCGCGATCGTGAAGCGGGTGTTGGCGCGGACCGCGGCAGGCGCCTGGGCGTCGACGTTCTGGCGGAGTGAGATGGTGTGCCGGCCGAACTTGGTGTCGGCGCGGCACGCATAGTTGGCGGTCGGCTGATCCGTCGGAGAAAGTAAGGCGAGAATCACCACAAGACTGCGGTAAGTAGCCATATGGCTACTCTATGCAGTCACATCCCGAAGAGGAACCATCCGCCCACACCAGCCGCCACGAAAACGACGGGCAGCGCCAGGAGGAACCACTTCCGCCTGCGGCGTCGGCGACGTACCGGCGGATCGGTCGCGACCGTCGTGTCGAGGTCGTCGTCGGTGATCGTGGTCCGCTCGGCTGCGCGCAGCGGGGCCTCCTGCTCCAGGCGGAACGCCTCAGCCTCCAGCCGCTCCGCGAGGGTGTCCGCACGCTCCCAGCGGTCCGCCACCCGGTACGCGAGGGCCCGCGCGAAGACGTCGTCGAGTTGCCCGACCGAGTCGTGCAGGACCGTCCGCAGGCTCGGCGGCGGCAGGTCCGGATCCCGGTTCAGTACGTCGCCGATCGAGCCGGCGCTGTACGGCGGGTGCCCGGTGACCAGGGCGTACGTGACCGCGCCGACCGCGTAGATGTCCGCGCGCTCGTCGAAACCGCCGTCGCCACGTCCTTGCTCGGGCGCCATGTACGACGGCGTACCGACCGCCTGGGTCAGACCCGACGCCTCCGCCGCGCGTTTGGCCAGACCGAGGTCGGCGAGCACGATCCGGTGCGTCCCGCCGCCGGTCTCGTCGCCCGGCCGGAGCAGCAGGTTCGCCGGGGTGACGTCGCGGTGCACGACTCCCTCGCTGTGCAGCGCCGCGACCGCCCGCGCCAGGTCGGCGCCCCACCAGAGCGCGTCGACCGCATCCAGCGGGCCCTGCCGCAGTACGTCGCCGAGCGTGCCGCCGCCGACGTAGTCCATCACGAAGTACGGCCGGCCGTCGTCGAGTTTGCCCAGGTCGAAGACCCGGACCACTCGGTCGCTGGAGATCCGGCGCATCAACCGGGCCTCGGACAGGAAGCGTTCCCGCACGTCGGCGCGCGACGACCAGTTGTCCGCCAGCACCTTGACGGCCACGTCGACGTCCAGGTCGTCGTCGTACCCCCGCCAGACGGTCGCGAACGCGCCCGCGCCGATCTTGTCCCGTAACCGGTACCGCCCGATGACATCCATCCCGGCTATTGTCGACCACAAACCAGTTCAAGAGGGGGAGCATGACCGAGGAGTTGGAAGAACTGGCGTCCCGGGCGGCTGCCGGGGACCAAACGGTGCTTCCACAACTTCTGCAGGCGATCCGGCCTCAGGTGCAGCGGCGGGTGGCCAAGTTCCTGCCGTACCGGGAGGACGCGGAGGAGGCGGTCCAGGACACCCTGCTCCAGGTGGCGAACAAGGTGCACACCTTCAAGGGCACCGGCAGCTTCGCGGGCTGGGTGACGATCGTGGCCACGAACCAGGCGCGGCAGACCTACCGGAAGCTGAAGCGCCGCTCGCTCGAGCAGTCCGCCGAGGTGCTCCCGGAATCGGTCGACCCACGCACCACCTCGGTCATCGCCGGCTCCCGGCTGGACCTGCTCGAGGCCCTGGAGGCGCTCGAGTCCAGTCACCCGCAGCTCGTCCAGCCGCTAGTCCTGCGCGATCTCGGCGCGCTCTCGTACGCAGAGATCGCCGAAGAGCTCGACGTCCCGCTCGGCACCGTCAAGGCCCGGATTCACCAGGCTCGGAAGGCTGTCGCGGAGCGTCTGACCGTCCGCTGACCGACGCCGCCGCCAACTCGGCGACAGCGCGCACCTGGTCGTTGGTGGTGCTCTCCCGCACCGCGGCGATGACGTCCAGGTCGGCGGGCTCGGCCAGTTGGGTGAGGACGTTCAGCGCGCTGACGTGATCGAAGCCGGCCGGGATGTCCTCGCTCGCATCGACCGGTGGTCGCGACAGGATCTCGAGCGCCACCTGACGGACGTCGGCCGCGAGCGGCTCGAGTGGGTTGCCGCCGCTGAGTCGCGTGTACGCCGCGGCCACCTGGTACATGTTCAGCGCGCGGCAGACGGTCGGCACATTCGGACTGTGCAGAAGGGCTTCGAACGCCTGCAGCGGGATATCCACCCCGCCAACCTAGTCGACCACTGCGTCGGCTCCCCCGAAGAACCTCAGAACCTTCTGCGCCGCATCCGGCCCGCTCATCAGCTCCGCGACCATCGCGGACCGCTCCGCGACCTCGGTCGTACGGGCGTACATCGCCGTCTCGTACTGCTCGAGCGCGGCGTCCAGGTCATCGCGGTGCGCGGCGATCGCCAGCCCGAGCTCGACCGCGTCGAGCATGGCCTGGTTCGCGCCCTCACCGTGCGACGGCATCAGATGCGCGGCGTCCCCGAGCAACGTGACACCTGATCGGCGCGGCCACCGCAGACCGATCGGGAGCAGGTACGCCGGCCGGACGACGAACGGCTCGTCACACGCGGCCAGCAGCCGACGGAACTGCGGCGCCCAGTCGGCGGGCAGGTTGGTGACCGCGGCCGGGTCCACGTCCGCGGGCCCCTGGATGGAGATGCTCACCTGGACGACGCCGTTCCCGTTGCGTTGCGCGCCGAGCATCCGGTCCGGCCCGAACACCCAGTAGTTGCCTCGGCCAACCATCGCGGCCAGCTCGGGTGCCGTGCGATCGGCGTCGTGGATCGCGCCCTGCACCACGACCTTGCCCTGGTACGCCGGCTCGGTGCCGGTGAGCATCGGGCGGACGCGGGAGTTCGCACCGTCGGCGCCGACGAGCAGGTCGCACGTCGCCGTACTCCCGTCGGCGAAATGCAGGACCTGCCCGTCCGCGTGGGTGAAGACACTCCCCCAACGGACGGTCCGCGGCGGAAGCGATCGCAGCAGCAGGTCGCGCAGGTCGGCGCGGTCGATCTCCGGGCGCAGCATCGGCGCGTCGTCCGGGGTGTCCTCCTGGTAGAGCAGGTTGCCGGTGTGATCCAGGATCCGGTGGTCCTGTCCCTCGCGGCGCGCGGCCGCGAGGAACTCCTGCTCGAGACCGGCCGCGCGCAGGGCGGCCTGACCGCTGTCGGTGTGCAGGTCGAGCATGCTGCCCTGGCTGCGGGCACCCTCCGCGGCATCGCGCTCGTACACGATCGCGTCGAGGCCGTGGACGTGCAGGATCCGGGCGAGCGTGAGGCCACCGGGCCCGCCGCCGACGATCGCGATCATGGGTACGCTCCTGTCGATACACTGTATTGAGAAATACACTGTATCGTACGAGGCGGTGTATTGTTCAAGCCTGTGACCGACAGTCCCGTGCTCTGGGAGCGACCGGAGCCGTCCGAGCGCCGGCAGCCGAGCCCGCTCAGCCGGGAGCGGATCGTCCGGGCCGCGATCGAGCTCGCGGACGCTGCGGACCTGGACGCGGTCTCGCTCCGGAAGGTCGCCGCCGCGCTCGACGCCGGTCCGATGCGCCTCTACCGGTACGTCGACACCAAGGACGAGCTGCTCGAGCTCATGGTCGACGCCGTCTACGCGGAGCTTCCGGCGCCGGCCGGCGAGACCTGGGACGCCGTCCTGCGCTCGATCGCGAACGGGACCCGCGAGGCCGCGCTGCGGCACGAGTGGTTCGCCGACCTGCTCGGGAGCCGGCCGCGGTTCGGTCCGGCCACGCTCGCGCACACCGAGGCGTCGCTCAGCGCGCTGCGCGCCACCGGTCTCAGCGACCTCGACACGCTGACCGGCGCCCTCGAGGCGCTCAGCGTCTACCTGGTCGGCGCGGTCCGCAAGGAGATCACCGAGCGCCGCGCCGAACGCACGACCGGCCTCGACCGGCACCAGTTCCAGCGCGCCACCGGCCCGTACCTGACCCGGATGTTCGCGACCGGCAAGTACCCGATGCTGTCCGAATGGGTTCACGACGCGCGGCACCGGAAGGCCACCGAGATCTTCGATCTCGGCCTGGGCTACCTGATCGAGGGGATCCGGGCGCAGCTACCCGGTTAGCGGCTGGCGGCCGCGTGCAGGTGGGTGGCGAGCAGGTGCGCCGACTCGGGCGCGTCCGCGGCGTAACAGACCAGGTGGCTCCGGGTCGACCAGGCGTCCTGGAGCGGGCAGATGTCGACGCCGGCGATCGCGTCGACGGCACGGCGCGGTACGACGGCCAGACCGGCGCCCGCGGTGGCTAGCGTGATGAGCGTGTGCAGGGTAGGGACGAGCGTGCGGTAGCGCGGCGCCGGGGCGTGTGGGCCGAGGCGGTCGTCCATCCACTGGCTCAGGGGCGAGCGGCGGTCCAGGCCGACCAGGGGATGCTCGGCAACCTCGGCGTACGCGATCGAGGCCCGGCCGGAGAGCGTGCCGCCGGCCTGCCCGATGACGACGAGCGAGTCGTCGGCCAGCGGCTCGGTCCGCAACTGGGTCGGCTCGTCGTCCAGGATCACGCCAAGATCAGCCTCACCGGCCGCGAGCAATCGGACACTGCGGACCGTACGGCGCTCGCTCACGTTCACGTCGTACTCCGGGTGTTCGCGGAGGAACGTGGCCAGCGCCATCGGGACCAACTGGTGCATCGCGGACCCACCGGCGACCAGGCGGATCGGGGCCGACCGCGAGACGGCGTACGACGCGACCGCGCTGTCCAGGCGGGTCGTCTCGGCGAGCACCTCGCGGGCGTGCCGAGCCAGGGTGGCGCCCGCCGGGGTCAACCGGACGCCGCGGCGCTCACGGACCAGGAGCGGTACGCCAGCCTGCGCTTCGAGCGCCCTGACCCGTGCGCTGGCCGAAGGCAGGCTCAGGTGCATTACCCGCGCGCCGGCGGTGATCGAGCCCTCTGCCGCTACATGGGTGAAGAGCCGGAGATCATCCAGGTCGTACCGCATCCCACCAGCCTACGTCTCAGCCTGAGGCTGGCTACGGGGATCGCGCATTGTGGAGTGCCCGCGGAACCCGGATCCTCGAAGGGTGCTGCTGATCCTCCTGGCCGGTGTCATCGCCGGCGCGCTGAACGCCGTCGGTGGTGGTGGGAGCTTCGTGGCGCTCGCCGCCCTGGTCGGCGCCGGGATGCCGCCGGTGACCGCGAACGCGACCACGACCGTCGCGCTGCTGCCCGGGAACGCGACCAGCGCATGGGTGTACCGCCGGGAGATCCAAGGGCTGGCCGCGCCGTCCATCCCGGCCGTGACGCTGGCGAGCGTGGCCGGTGGGGCAATCGGCGCCGGGCTCCTGCTGTTGCTGCCGTCGGCGTCCTTCGACGCGGCGGTGCCGTGGCTGCTGGCGTTCGCGACCGTGGTCCTCGCGTTCGGCAGGCGGCTGACCGCGGCGCTGCGGCTCGGGCGGCCGGGGCCTGCGGCGATCCTCGCGGGGCAGTTCCTGCTGGCGATCTACGGCGGGTACTTCGGGGGCGCGGTCGGGCTGATGATGCTCGCGTTCTGGACCGCGACGACCACGCTCGACCCGGCCCGGGGCAATCCGCTACGCGTCATCCAGGTCGCGGCCGTCTACCTGACCGCGGCGTTGATCTTCGTGTTCGCGGCCGACGTGCTGTCCCAGCCGCTGCAGCTGGTCGCGATGCTCGCCGGCGCGATCATCGGCGGGTACGGCGGGGCGCACGTCGTACGACGGCTACCGCCGACCGTACTGCGTGGGCTGGTGCTGAGCACCGCCGTACTGATGACCGCGCTGTTCTTCGTCCGGGCGTTCGCATGAGCCCCGACCAGCTCGCAATGGCCTACCAGGCCTGCGAAGTCGCGGACCTCGCCGCCGCGGCGGTCGGGCTGGACGATCCTGCGGAGGCTGCTGAGCAGGCAGCGCGGGTACTGGCCGCGGCGCGACAGTTGGTTGCCGCCGCCAACCGTCTCGGGTCGGACGAGCTACCGGCGGATCCGTTGCAGCGCTTCGCGTACGAACATCCTGAGGAAGCTGCCGCGGACATCGCCGCCTGGGTCGGTCGCTAAGAGTTGGAGCGGCGGCCGGTCGGGGGCTCGCGGCGCGGGAGTTGGTCCCGTTCGCGGCGCAGGTAGAGGCCGGTCGCGGTCGAGACGCTGGTGAGCAGCCACATGAAGACGCCGGCGTCGTCGGTGACACCAATGATCGGCAGCAGGTCGGGCAGGATGTCGATCGGCGAGACCAGGTAGACGAGGGCGAGCACCCAGAGGAACGGCCGGTTCTTCGGCAGGTCGGCGTACGCGCCGCGGCGGACGTCGCGGAGCAGCCGCGGCAGCGCCTGCGCCCGCTCGAACACGTTCCCCACCGGCACCGGCTCGCCGCGCGCGATCTTCCGCCGCCGCACCACCCGGCGCCGGACGAACCCCAGCGCCCCGACGACGACACCGACCACGAGCAACCCGGCCCCGACCGCAACCGCCGGCAGCCCGACGACATCGTCGTCGCGGAACACCAGCGTCAGCAGCCCGATCAGCCCGAGCAACCCACCGAAGTACACCATCCAGCAACTGTAGAGGGAGATCAGTTGTAGGGCTGGGAAAGCAGCGGGCGGGTGTTGGTGAGGACCTGTTCGTAGTTCGCGCGGATGGTGGCGGCGTCGACGGTGATGCCGGGTTCGGGCTTGCCGAGCGGGACCTGCCAGGTGGGCGGGGTGGCGGCGCCGGAGAGGGCCCAGGCGGCCTGGCGGGCGGCGCCGAGGGCGACGTACTCGGCCGGTTCGGGGAGGACGACCTCGGCGCCGAGGAGGGCCGGGGCCAGGGCCTGTACGGCGCGGGAGCGGGCGCCGCCGCCGAGCAGCAGGACGCGCTGCACCGGGACGCCCTGGTCGCGGAGCGCGTCGACGGCGTCAGCGAGGCCGCAGAGCAGCCCCTCGACCGCGGCGCGGGCCATCGTCGCGGGCTGCATGGTGGCGCGGGTGAGGCCGTAGATGAGGCCGGTCGAGTGCGGGAGGTCCGGCGTCCGCTCGCCGTCCAGGAACGGCAGCAGGACCAGGCCGTTGCTGCCCGGCGAGGTGATCGCGGCCTCGTCGAAGGCGGACAGCTCGAGGCCGAGCATCTGGGCGGTCGCGGACATCACGCGCGCCGCGTTCAGGGTGCAGACCAGCGGCAGGTACTCGCCGGTGGCGTCCGCGAAGGCTGCGACCAGGCCGGTCGCGTCCTTGGTCGGGTGCGCGGAGCGGGCGAACGCCGTACCGCTCGTACCGAGGGAGACGGCGACGTCGCCGGGCTGCAGGTCGAGGCCGAGCGCGGCGGCCGCGTTGTCGCCGGTGCCGGCCGCGATCGCCGCGCCGAACGCTGTCTGCCCAACGATCTCTGCCGGCCCGGCAACCCGCGGAAGCTGCAACTGCCTACCGAACGCCAACTCCACCAAGTCGGTCCGGTAGCTGTTCGTAGTAGGCGACCACCAGCCAGTCCCCGAAACATCCCCCCGATCAGTGGTGATCCCCTCGATCCCACTCCGATCCGCAGCCAACTTGTGCGTCATCCAGTCATGCGGCAGGAGCACGGCAGCCGCCCTGCGCGCGGCGTCGCGGCGCATCGCCGCCACGTCGGCCACCGCGGCACCCTCGGCCGCCCCCACCGCCTCTGCGCGCGCGGCTTCGTCGCGGATCCAGCGGAGTTTCGTCACCGTGAAGGACGGGACGGGCACCGAGCCGATCGCCTCGGCCCAGGCTTCTGGGCCTCCTAGTTCGGCCAGGAGTTCTGTGGTGGCGTCGGCTGAGCTGGTGTCGTTCCAGAGGACGGCGGGGTGGACGACCTCACCGGCCTCGTCCAGCAGCACCATCCCGTGCTGCTGGCCGCCGATCGCGATCGCCTGCACCCCGTCGAGCAGGCCGTCCGACGCGGTCTCCCACGCCTTCCACCACTCCGCCGGATCCACCTGCGTCGCATCCGGGTGCGGCGCCCTGCCCTCGCGAACCACCGCCCCGGTCTCGGCGTCACACACCAGAACCTTGGTCGCCTGGGTCGAACAGTCCACCCCGGCAACCAGCCTCAGCTCAGTCATGCACCCACACTAGAGCGCTTCGAGCGTGGCGCGGGCGCCGATCTCGTGCAGCGACTTCAACGCTGCCTTGTACGGGGTGACGAACCCCTCGTCCGACGCCAGCTCACCGAACAGGTCCGGGTCGGAGATGAACACCAGCGGGTCCTCCCGGTTGTGCTGGGCGCGCTCGACGAGCTTGTCGCGCAGCCGGTCCACGACCTCGATCGGCTGGCCCTGCTCGTCGACGGCCTCCGCGTACCGCGCCCAGGAGGCGACCACGAGCACCGACCGGGTGATGTCCCGCCCGGCCGCCAACTGCTCGCGGACCACCGGCAGCAGCCACTTCGGGATCCGGTCCGAGCTCTCCGCGCACAACCGCGCCAGCGTGTCCCGTACCTCAGGATTCGCGAAGCGCTCGATCAGCTGGTGCTTGTACCGGTCCAGATCGACCCCGGGCACCGGCGGCAGCGTCGGCGTACCTTCGTTGTCCATGTAGGCGAGCAGGAAGTCCACGAACAGCTTGTCCTGACACACCTCGTGCGCGTACCGGTAACCGGCCAGGAAGCCGAGGTACGCCAGCGCCTGGTGCGACGCGTTCAGCAGCCGCAGCTTCATCAGCTCGTACGGCTCGACGTCCTCGACGATCTGGACGCCGACCTCCTCGTACGGTGGCCGCAGACCACCGAAGTCGTCCTCGAGGACCCACTGCGTGAACGGCTCGCACACCACCGGCCAGCCGTCCTCGACCCCGAAACGGGACGCCAGCGCCTCTCGGTCCGCGTCGATGGTGACCGGCGTGATCCGGTCGACCATGCAGTTCGGGAACCGCACCTCGTTGCGCAGGAACTCCGCCATCGCCGGGTCCTTCAGCTGCGCGAACCCGGCGATCATCTTGCGCGCGACGTGCCCGTTGCCCGGGATGTTGTCGCAGGACATCACGGTGAACGGCGGTACGCCCGCAGCGCGACGCCGGCGCAGCGCCTCCACGATGAACCCGAACACGCTCCCCGGCGTCGCGCCCGGCTCCAGGTCCGCGGCCAGCGCCGGGTCGGAGGCGTCCAGCTCCCCCGTCACCTGGTTCACGTGGTATCCGCCCTCGGTGATCGTCAACGACACGATCCGCGTCGCCGGGTCGGTCATCCGGGCGAGTACGGCCTCCGGGTCGTCCGGCGCGAACAGGTAGTCGACGATCGATCCGATCACGCGCGGCTCCAGCTGCCCGTCCGGGTGCTTGACGACGAGCGTGTACAGGTGGTCCTGCGCGGAGAGCACGTCGTACATCCGGCGGTCCTGAGGCAGCACGCCGACGCCGACGATGCCCCAGTCCAGCGCCTTCCCGTCGCTCATCAGCCGATCGAGATACATCGCCTGATGCGCACGGTGGAACCCGCCGACCCCGAAGTGCACGATCCCCGGAGTCACCGCCGTCCGGTCGTAGGCGGGCACCACGACGTCATTGCCCAGGGCATCGAGAGCGGTTGCGGACAGCTTCACTTGACCGCCCCCAGCGAGAGGCCCTGGACGAGCTTGTCCTGAGCGGCGAACCCGGCGATCAGCACCGGCAACGACACCACGATGGACGCGGCACAGACTTTGGCGAGGAACAATCCTTGACTGGTCACGAACCCAGTCAAGAACACCGGCGCCGTCTGCGCCACTGTGCCGGTCAGCACCCGGGCGAACAGCAGCTCGTTCCAGCTGAAGATGAAGCAGATCAGCGCGGCCGAGGCGATCCCCGGCGTGACCACCGGCGCGACCACCGACCGCAGCGTCCGGGTCAGCGACGCACCGTCGACCGATGCCGCCTCGAGGATCTCCACCGGCACCTCGGACAGGAAGCTGCGCAGCATCCAGACCGCGATCGGCAGGTTCATCGAGGTGTAGAGGATGATCAGCAGCCAGATGTTGTCCAGGAACCCGACCGACTGCGCGAACAGGTAGATCGGCAGCAGGCCGGCGACCACCGGCAGCATCTTGGTGGACAGGAAGAAGAACAGCACGTCGGTCCACTTCTTCACCGGCCGGATCGACAGCGCGTACGCAGCCGGGAACGCGAGCAGCAGGACGAGCACCGTGGACAGGATGCTCGCGGTCAGCGAGTTCGCGATCGACGGCCAGGGACCGGAGTCGAAGAACGACCGGTAGCCGTCGAGGGTCAGCGGTGCGGCGACGTCCGGCGGGTTCTTCGCCGCGTTCTCCTCGGAGTGGAACGAGGTCAGCAGCATCCACAGCACCGGCAGCACGAACAGGATCCCGACGATCCACGCCACTCCGCTGAGCACGAACCCGCCACCACGGTTCTTCTTCCCCGTGACGATCGTGACCTGCCCGCTCATTTGCTCGTCTCCTCTCGGAACAGCGTGGACACCGAGCGCAGTGCGAAGGTCGCGATCAGGATCGTGCCGATCACCACGATCACGCCGGCCGCGGAGGCCCGTCCGTAGTCGTGCGCGGTGTAGAAGGTCTGGTAGATCGTGTACGGGAGGTTCGCCGTACCGAGGCCGCCGGAGGTGATCGTGAAGACCGCGTCGAAGTTCTGCACGACGTAGATCGACCCGAGCAGCGCCGACAGCTCCAGGTACTGCCGCAGATGCGGCAGCGTCATGTAGCGGAAGATCTCCCACTGGTTCGCGCCGTCGATCCCGGCCGCCTCGATGACGTCCAGCGGACGGCTCTGCAGGCCGGCCAGCAGGATCAGCATCATGAACGGCGTCCACTGCCAGACCAGCGCGAAGATGATCGACCACAACGGCTGGTTGCTGATCCAGTCCGGCTGCGGCGCGTTGTCACCGAAGATCCACTTCAGTACGCCGTTGAACAGCCCGTACGTCGGGTTGTAGAGCGCGTGCTTCCAGAGCAGCGCCGCGGCGACCGGTACCACCAGGAACGGCGTGATCATCATCGTCCGGACGGCACCGCGGCCGCGGAACTTCCGGTCCAGCAGCAGCGCGATCAGCAGCCCGAGGACCACGCTGATCAGCACGACGCCCGCGGTCAGCAGGATCGTCACGAAGATCGCGTTCCGGGTGTTCGCGTCGGTGAGCACCCGGCGGAAGTTGGCGAACCCGGCGAACCCGCGCTCGTCGGGGTAGTACGCGTTCCAGTCCATGAAGGACGTGATGATCGTGACCACGAACGGCAGCTGGGTCACGATGATCATGAAGATCAGGGCGGGCAGCAACGGAGCGCGGCGGGCCCAGTCGCCGGCCCTGCGCATCATGGTGCCCTCGGAACCCGGCGGCGCGGCATTCCGCTTCGCCGTGGACTGCGCGCCGGATTTCGCTTCGACAGACATGGCCTTCAACCCCTCACTTCGCCTGCCGCGAGCGGTACCGCTCGGCGACGTCGTCGGCGAGCCCTTGCCCGCGTTTCAGTGCCTCGTCGACGCTCATCCGCCCGGCGATCGCCGAACTCACGTCCTGGCTGACCTGGGTCCCGAGGTCCGGGAACTCCGGGATGTCGACGAACTGGATGCCCGGCGCCGGCCGCGGCTGGGTGCCCGGGTTGTTCGGGTCGGCGTTCTCGATCGCCGACTTGGTCGGCGCGGCGAAGGCCGACGCCTCCTTGAGGTACTCCGGGATCTCGTACGTCGACGCGCGCTTCCCGGCCGGGACGTTGGACCAGCCAACCTTCTGGCCGACGAGCTTCTCGTAGTCCTTGCCGGAGGCCCAGGAGACGAACTTCCAGGCGTTGTCCTTCTTCTTCGACGCCTCCTGGATGCCCCAGGCCCACGCGTACAGCCAGCCGGCGTGGTCGGTCGCCTTCACCGGCGCCGGGGCGTAGCCCATCTTGCCCTTGACCGGCGAGTTCGGCGCCTCGAGCGAACCGGCCGCCGACGTCGCGTCGTACCACATCGCGACGTTGCTCTGGATGGTGTTGTTCAGGCACTCGGTGAAGCCGGCCTGCGGTGCGCCCGCCTCGCCGTGCGCGCGGACCAGGTCGACGTAGAACTTGGTCGCCTCGGTGAACGCGGGTGCGTTCACCTGCGCCTGCCAGTCCTTGGTGAACCAGGTGCCGCCGAAGGTGTTCACGACCGTGGTGAGCGGCGCGAAGATCTGACCCCAGCCGGGCTGGCCGCGCAGGCAGATGCCGCGCATCCCGGGCTGGGCGTTGTCGACCTTCGCCGCGATGTCCGCGACCTCGTCCCAGGTCGGCTTGGCCGGCATCGTGATGCCCTTCGCGGCCAGGACGTCCTTGCGGTACATCAGGAACGACGACTCGCCGTAGAACGGTTCACCGTAGATCTTGCCGTCGGCCGACATCGACTGCGTCATCGGCTTCAGGATGTCGTCCTGGTCGAACGCCGGGTCCTTGGCGATGTAGTCCGACAGCGGCGCGATCCACTTGGACTTCGCGTAGATCGGGATCTCGAAGTTGCTCACCGACGCGACGTCGTACTGACCTGCCTGGCTGGAGAACTCCTGGCTGATCTTGTCCCGGACGTCGTTCTCGGGCAGCACGGTGAAGTTCACCTTGATCCCGGTCTGCTTGGTGAAGTTGTCGGCGGTGAGCTTCTGCAGATCGATCATCTGCGGGTTGTTCACCATCAAGACGTTGATGCTGTCCTGACCACCGCCGCCTGCTCCGCCTCCCCAACCTGCACAGCCGGTGACCGCGGTCATCAGCACCGCGACCCCGACCGCTCCGATCCGCTTGCGCCTACTCAGCACCGTGTCTGCCTCCGCTCATTTGAGCATGCCTGCGCTCACAGCACGAGTAGACCGGGAAGAGCCTTGACGTGTCAAGAGTCTGTGCAACACTTGTGTCCACATGTGCTCATATGAGCGGGGAGGCTGTGATGGAGTCGAGTGCTGGTGCCTTCGGGCCGGCCCAGCTGGTGCTCACCGCGTCGATCGCGCGGCGGTACTACGTCGACGGGCGGTCGAAGGTGGAGATCGCCGACGAGTTCCGGTTGAGCCGGTTCAAGGTTGCGCGATTGCTCGACCAGGCGCGCAGCAGTGGGCTGGTACGGATCGAGATCAGCCACCCCGGCGCGATCGACCTCGACCTGTCCGCCCGCCTGCAGGAGGCGCTCGGCCTACGGCGCGCGATCGTCGTCGACACCCCTGAGGAGGACGAGCCGGCGCTGCGCACCCAGCTCGGGAAGGCCGCGGCGGACCTGCTGTCCGAGATCGTCACGCCCGAGGACGTGCTCGGGCTCGCCTGGGCGCGAGCGGTGACCGCGATGACCGAGCAGCTCACCTCACTCGCTCCCGTACCCGTCGTCCAGCTGACGGGGGCACTCACCCGCCCGGACGTCGAGGCGAACTCGGTCGAGCTCGTCCGGCACACCGCCCGCCTGTCGGGCGGTCCGGCATACCTGTTCTATGCACCGCTTGTCGTCCCGGACGCGGCGACCGCGCGGGCCCTGCGGCAGCAGCCCGAGGTGGCCGAGGCGATCAGTCACTTCGAATCGGTGTCGAAGGCCGTCGTCGGGCTCGGGTCCTGGGCCTCCGGGCAGTCGACGCTGTACGACGCGATGGACGAGAAGGCCTGCGAGCAGCTGCGGCGCCGGGGGGTGGTGGCCGACATCTCGGGCGTTTTCGTGGACGCGGACGGCGCGCCGGTGCACAGCCGGGTCACCGACCGGGTGATCGCGATCGACGCCGAGCAGATGACCAAGATCGACGAGGTGATCGCGATCCCGTACGGGCTGGCCAAGGTGGATGCCGTCCGCGCGGCCGTGCGCAGCCGCCTGGTGAACGCGATCGTTACCCACGCACCCCTGGCGAAAGCGCTGCTCAACGAGACAAACTGACCGGCGATGCCTGCCGAGGTGGAGACCCAGTTGCTCGGTGGTACTGCGAACCGCGGGCTGGTCGTGCGGGTCGGGGACACCGTCCGGAGGCCGCTGCGTGCCAGTAGCAGGGCGACGCATGCGCTGCTGAAGCACCTGGAGCGAGTCGGGTTCGACGGGGCTCCACGGCTGCTCGGGATCGACGCGCAGGGGCGAGAGGTGCTGTCGTACCTGCCTGGCGAGACGGTGCGGACGCCGTACCCGGCCTGGTCGATGACGGACGAGGCCCTGGACAGCGTCGCGGCATTACTTCGCAGTTATCACCAGGCGGTCGCGGACTTCCGGCCGGTCGGCCTCCAGTGGGCCGAACCGGTCCCGCCAGGCTACGTGACCGGCCTGATCAGCCACAACGACCCGAACCTCGACAACGTCGTCTTCCGCAACGGCGTCGCCGTCGCCCTGATCGACTTCGACCTCGCCGCACCTGGATCGCCCCTGTGGGACGTCGCAACCGCCGTCCGCCTGTGGGCCCCGCTACGCCCCGACGCCGACATCGACGACGTCCGCCGCGGCCATTCGCTGAGCCGGCTGCGGCGCTTCGCCGACGCTTACGGACTGGACGAGGCCGACCGCGTCCGCCTGGTCGAGGCCGCCGCCGACAACCACATCTGGTGCATGGACTACGTCCGTCGCGGCGCCGAGACCGGCCACCCCTGGTTCCACCAGCGCTGGACCACCGGCGAGTCCGAACTAACCACCCGCACCAACACCTGGTTCAAGAACCACGCCGCCGCCCTCCGCCAGGCCCTGGATGTGCCGAACGACAGGACGTAGTCATGTACGTATATCGCTCCGCACGCCTGGCGTAGCGGTCGACAGCCCCGCCGGACCCGACACCTCCTGTCCTTCGGTCCGCCGCCATACCGGAGAATGTGCGGATGCGTTCCAGGGTGGTGTTGCTGGCGGGGCCTTCGGGGGCGGGGAAGTCCCGGCTGGCGGAGCAGGTGGGGTTGCCGGTGGTTCGGCTGGACGACTTCTACCGCGACGGCGACGACGAGGCGATGCCGCGGTCGCCGCTCGGGATCGTCGATTGGGACGACCCGCGATCCTGGGACGGCGACCGTGCGGTCGCGGCGCTCGAGCAGTTGTGCAAGACCGGAACGGCCGACCTCCCGATCTACGACATCGCCCACGACGGCACCGTCGGGCATCGTCCGGTCAGCACCGGCGACTCCCCACTGATCGTTGCTGAGGGCATCTTCGCGGACCAGATCGCCGGCGCGCTCCGCGAACGCGACCTGCTGGCGACCGCGATCTGCGTCTACCACCACCGCATCGTCACGTTCGCGCGGCGCTTCCAGCGCGACCTTCGCGAGCACCGCAAACCCCCGCTGACATTGCTTCGTCGCGGTCTGTTGCTGCTCCGTGACGATCCGCAGGTGGTCCGCCGCTGCGTCGCCGCGGGCTGCGAACCCCTGCATCCCAAGGCAGCTCGCGCCCGGATCGAGAGATTGTTCTCCTGAAGTTAACCAACTTCTGTTGGTATCGGACTCGTGAAACGGAATGCGCCAGGCGTTGCTGTGGTAGTGACCGCATTGCTGCTGGGTGTAACCGCCTGCGGGAACGAGGCCGGCAGCTCGGCAAGTGCTGCCCAGACACCGAAAGCGGAGCACTCCGCGCTCTCCGGTACGGCCGACAAAACGGCGAAGAGTGCGCTCGCCGGCCTGATCACGCTGCCTGCCGGGTACGTCGACGACTCCCGCAACACCACAGGTCCGTTCACCGCGACCTCGTACCTCAACACCTGGTCCGCCGACCCGGCGCTCGACCGCGCTCTGCTCCTGAACGCGAGCTTCGTCGAGGGCTACCGCGCGACCAGGCTCAGCCCGGACAAGAAGAAGCGCTTCACCGTCCAGCTGTTCAAGACCGGCTCTGCCGCGAAGGCGAAGGCGCTGCAGTCCGGCCTGTGGAAGCGGGACACCCACGATCACGCGTTCCCGCTCGCCCACGCTCTCTCCGACGCCGGCGTCGAGTACGACGGCGGCACCGACCAGTCGGTCGCGATCGCCGAGGCGAGCCTGACGGTCGGCCCGATGGTGGTGGAGCTCACCATCCGCGAGGCCGCCGCCCTGGGCACCAAGCTCACCCCCGACACAGCCCTGATCACCACCATGGTCAAGGAACAGCGCACGAGACTGACCGCGACCTCCAACTAGGGTGCGTCAGACGATCCGGTCGATCACCAACGGGCCGGGCGTGTACGAGTCGGCCACCGCGACTGCATCGGTGAGGGACTCAAGGGCACGCTCGATGCGGGTCGGGTCGTCGGTGTGCAGAGTGAGCAGCGGCTGACCCTCCTGGATCCGCTCGCCCGGCTTGGCATGCATTTGTACGCCGGCGACCGCCGACACCGGGTCTTCCTTGCGCGCCCGCCCCGCGCCGAGGCGCCACGCCGCGACACCAACGGCAAGCGCGTCCAGCTTGGACAGTACGCCGGAAGCCGGCGCCGGGACGACGTGTTGCTCCGGAGCGATCGGCAACTCCGCCGCAGCGTCTCCTCCTTGGGCGGAGATCATCGCCCGCCACGCGTCCATCGCCGTACCGTCCCGCAGCTTCTCGGCCGGGTCGACGCCGGTCACCCCGGCGGCCGCGAGCATCTCGTTGGCCAAGGCAACGGTCAGCTCGATCACGTCGGCCGGACCTCCGCCCGCCAGTACTTCGACGGATTCCCTGACCTCCAAGGCGTTCCCGGCGGTCAGCCCGAGCGGGACGGACATGTCGGTGAGCAGGGCAACTGTCTTCACACCCGCATCGGTGCCGAGCGCAACCATTGTCTCGGCCAGTTCGCGGGCGTCCGCGAGCTCCTTCATGAACGCACCGGAGCCGACCTTCACGTCCAGTACCAGCGCGCCGGTGCCCTCGGCGATCTTCTTGCTCATGATCGAGCTGGCGATCAGCGGGATCGCCTCGACCGTACCGGTCACGTCGCGCAGCGCGTACAGCTTCTTGTCCGCCGGGGCCAGCCCGTCGCCGGCCGCGCAGATCACCGCGCCGACCTCCTCCAACTGCTGCATCAGCTCGTCGTTCGACAGCGACGCCCGCCAGCCCGGAATCGACTCCAGCTTGTCCAGGGTGCCGCCGGTGTGCCCGAGGCCGCGCCCTGACAGCTGCGGTACGGCAACGCCGCAGGCCGCGACCAACGGCGCCAGCGGCAGCGTGATCTTGTCGCCGACACCACCGGTGGAGTGCTTGTCCGCGGTCGGCCGGGACAGCTTGCCGAAGTCCATTCGCTCGCCGGACGCGATCATCGCCGCGGTCCAGCGGGCGATCTCGCGCCGGTTCATCCCGTTCAGCAGGATCGCCATCGCGAGCGCGGACATCTGCTCGTCGGCGACGTCGCCCTTGGTGTAGGCGTCGATCACCCAGTCGATCTGCCCGTCGCTCAGCTCGGCCTTGTCCCGCTTGGCCCGGATGACGTCCACCGCGTCGAAGCTCATCAGTTCTCCAAGTCCTCCGGCCCGAACGCGTCGGGCAGCAACTCACGCAACGGGCGCGGTCCGGTCGGTGTCTCCAGCAGCAGGTTGGGCCCGCCGTTTTCGTGCAGCAACTGCCGGCACCGTCCGCACGGAGTCAGCAGGTCACCGTGGTGGTCCACGCAGGTGAACGCCACCAGCCGGCCGCCGCCGGTCCGGTGCAGCTCCGACACCAGCCCACACTCCGCACACAACGTCAGCCCGTACGAGGCGTTCTCCACGTTGCATCCGGCAACGATCCGCCCGTCGTCGACGTACGCCGCAGCCCCGACAGCAAACCCCGAGTACGGCGCGTAGGCACGCCGCATGACCTCCTCGGCAACCGCACGCAGGGCCGCCCAGTCGGGCTCACTCGGTGACGTAGGGTTCACCATCTGCCTTCGGGGCTCTGACTCGGCCGACCAGGCCGGCTACGGCGATGATGGTGGCCAGGTACGGGGCCATCAGGAGCAGCTCGCCCGGGATCGGGGTCTGGATGATCTGGAGCTGCGACTGCAACTGGGTCGCGAAGCCGAAGAACAGTGCGGCGACCGTGGCGCCGATCGGGTGCCAGCGGCCCATGATCAGTGCGGCCAGGGCGATGAACCCGTTGCCGGCGGTCATCTCCTTGCTGAACGAGCCCGCGTACCCGACGGTGAAGAACGCACCGCCGAGGCCGGCCAGGATGCCGGCCGTGAGCACCGCGGAGTACCGGATCCGCTTGACCTTGATGCCGACCGTGTCGGCCGCCTTCGGGTGCTCGCCGACCGCACGGATCCGCAGGCCCCACCGGGTCTGGAACAGCACGAACGTGACCACGGCGACCGCGAGATAGGTCAGGTACACCAGGATCGTCTGGTTGAACAGGATCGGGCCGATGAACGGGATGTCACCGAGGCCCGGGATCTTGATCGCGGACAGCACCTTCGGCGTGTTCAGCTTCTCCGCGTCGTCGGCCAGGAACCGGTCGAACAGGAAGCCGGTGATCCCGGTCGCGAACACCACCAGGACGACACCGAGCACGACCTGGTTCACCAGGTACTTGATCGAGAACACCGCGAGCAGCGCAGCCATCACCACACCGGTCGCGGCCGCCGCGATCAGCGCGAGTACGCCGCTGTGGGTCGTACTCGACACGACCGCCGCGGTGAACGCGCCGACCAGGAACTGGCCCTCGATCGCGATGTTGATGACGCCGGCCCGCTCGCACATCACGCCGGCGAGCGCGCCGAGGATCAGCGGGGTCGCGAAGTTCAGCGTGCCCTGGAACTGGTTCGCGAGCGGGAACGTCTTGCCGGCCGCGGCCCAGCACAGGAAGGCACCGATGAAGCAGATTCCCAGTACGGCGGCCAGCCAGCCGGCGTACCGCTGCGGCACCCGGCGCAGGGCGTACGCGACCGCGGTGCCGACGCCGATGATCGCGAGGATCAGGCCGACCGCCTGCGCGGGCAGCCCGAGCAGGTTGTGCTGCAGGTCGCCCGAGACCAGCTGGAACGTCGCCTTGCCGCTCTTGGTGAAGACGGCCAGCAACAGGCCGATCAGCGCGAACACCATCATCAGGCCGCCGACCCGCAGCCGGCGGGTCCGCTCGGCCGGCCCCTCGATGACCTGCGCCTTCGGCGCCGCCTCGGGGACGGCGTCCGGAGTTGTCTCGCTCATCCGTTCCAGCCTTTCGCAAGCACTGTGCCGGCGCCACGGTCCTTCGGCAGGAAGCGGAAGACCGAGCGCACCAGCGCCGGGGCCGCGACGAACAGCACGATCACGGCCTGCAGGACAGTGGTGAGTTCGAGCGGGGTCTGGGTGATCAGCTGCATCTGCAGACCGCCCGCGTTCAGCGCGCCGAACAGCAGGCCGGCCAGTACGGTGCCGAGCGGCGTACCGCGGCCGAGCAGCGCCACCGTGATCGCGTCGAACCCGACCGAGGCCGCGACCCCGTCGGTCAGCGGCAGGTCGGTGCCGAGCACCTGCTGGGTCCCGGCCAGACCGGCCAGCGCGCCCGCCACCACCATCGCGATCACGTACGCGCGGCCGACCGACATACCGGCCGTCCGGGACGCGTCCGCGTTCGCGCCGACCGCCCGCAGCTCGAAGCCGATCGTCGAGCGGCTCAGCAGCCACCAGACGAACACCGCGGCCACCAGCGCGACCAGGAACCCGAGATGCAGCCGGGTGTCCCCGAACTTCGGGAACTGGGCGTTGCCGTCCACGATCGGCGAGATCGGGTCGGTCCGCCCGGGCCGCTGGAACGTCTTCGTGGTCAGCAACCACTGCAGCAGATAGAGCGCCACGTAGTTCAGCATGATCGTCACGATCACCTCGTGGGCACCGGTCCGCGCCTTGAGCAGGCCGACCACACCGCCCCACACGGCGCCGCCGACCAGACCCGCGATCACGGCGAGGATCAGGTGCAGCACCGGCGGCAGGTGCCAGGCGAACCCGACGTACGCGGCCAGCACCGCACCCGCGATCAGCTGCCCCTGCGCGCCGATGTTGAACAGCCCCGTACGGAACGCCAGCGACACCGCCAGACCGCCGCAGATCAGTGGTGTTGCCTGGGTCAACGATTCGCTGATCGGCGTCATCCCGCCCAGGGCTCCGGACAGCAGCGCCTGGTACGCGTTGCCGACCGCACTGCCCGCGGCAGAGATGGTGTCCATCGGCGCGGCACCGAAGTACCCGGCGGCCTTCTGCACCTGCTCGTCGCCGACGATGATCAGGATCGCCCCGACCACCAGCGCCAGCACCACCGCGCTCAGCGACACCAGGCCCTGGATCGCCCACGACGGCAGCCCGGAGCGCCGCGGTTCACCCTTGGCCGGCGCCGGTGCCGGAGCGGCGGCCTCTGTCTCAGTGCTCATCAGATGGTTCCCAACGTGGTCGGGTGCTCGATCGCCGTGTCGTGCGCCTCGGACTTCGTGGCGCCGGCCATCATCAGGCCCAGCTCGTCGCGGGGCGTGTCGGACGGTACGACGCCGACCACCTGCCCGCGGTACATCACCGCGATCCGGTCCGCCAGCGCGGCGATCTCGTCGAGTTCGGTGGAGACGATCAGGACCGCCGTACCCCGGTCACGCTCCTCCACGATCCGGCTGTGCAGGAACTCGATCGAGCCGACGTCCACGCCACGGGTCGGCTGCGAGGCGACGAGCAGCTTCAGCGGACGGGACAGCTCGCGGGCCAGTACGACCTTCTGCTGGTTGCCGCCGGACAGCGACGACACCGGCAGATCGATGCTTTGCGTACGGATGTCGAACTCCTCGACCCGGGAGGTCGCGTTCTTGGCGATCTCGTCGGTGCGCAGGCCCAGCCCGTTGCCGAACGGCTCCTTGCGGAACAGGTCCAGGATCAGGTTCTCGGCGACCGTGAACGAACCGACGAACCCGTCGTGCGCGCGGTCCTCCGGGACGTACCCGATGCCGGCGTCGAGACGGTGCCGGGTCGACTTCCCGGTGAGTTCCTCGCCGGCCAGCGTGATCGAGCCGGCCGCGATCGGCGTCAGTCCGAGCAGCGCCTCGGCCAGCTCGGTCTGACCGTTGCCCTGGACACCGGCCACCGCGAGAATCTCGCCGGCCCGGACCTCCAGGTCAACGTCGTCGACGGCGGTGAACCCACGCTCGTCGATGACGGTCAGCCCGGCCACCCGCAGTACGGCGTCCTGTGGTTCGGCCGGCGTCTTGTCGACGACCAGGTCGACCGCGCGGCCGACCATCAGCTCGGCGAGCTCCTCCTCGGACGCGGACGGCTCGGCCTGACCGACCACCTTGCCGCGGCGGATCACGGTGATCTTGTCCGCGATCGCCCGCACCTCTTTGAGCTTGTGCGTGATGAAGACGATCGACGTACCGGTCTCCTTGAGCTGCCGCATCACGGTGATCAGCTCGTCGATCTCGGCCGGCGTCAGGACCGCGGTGGGCTCGTCCAGGATCAGTACGTGGGCGTCGTTCGCGAGCGCCTTGATGATCTCGACGCGCTGCTGGACGCCGACCGGGAGGTCCTCGACGAGCGCCTCCGGATCGACCGCCATGCCGTACCGGTCGGACAGGTCGGCGACCCGGGCGTGGGCCCGCTTGCGGTCCAGTACGCCGCCGGGGTGCGTGTTCTCCCGGCCGAGCATGATGTTCTCGGCGACGGTGAAGACCGGGACCAGCATGAAGTGCTGGTGCACCATGCCGATCCCGTGGCTGATCGCGTCGCTCGGCGAGCTGATCCGTACCTTCTCGCCGTCGATCAGGATCTCGCCCTCGTCGGGCTGCAGCATCCCGTACAGCATGTTCATCAGCGTGCTCTTGCCGGCACCGTTCTCGCCGAGCAGGCAGTGGATCTCACCCGGCTCGATGGACAGGTCGATGTGGTCGTTGGCGACCAGCGAGCCGAAGCTCTTGGTCAGCCCGGACAGCTCGAGGTGCATGCGGGCAGTCCTTCCCTCTCCCGTGGAGAGCCCTCTCAGACGGAGAGCCAGGAAGGAGCGACCTGTGGGCCGGCTGCCTTCCTGGCTCGCACCGTACTACGCGATCGTTCAGGACGCCTTCGGCTGCGCCTTCGACTGAACGGTGATCTTGCCGCTGATGATGTCGGCCTTGATCTGGTCGATCTCCGACTTCAGGTCGGCCGGGATCTTGCTGTCGAACTCGTGGTACGGCGCGAGCGCGGTGCCACCGTTCTGCAGCGTGCCGACGAACTGGGCGTTGTCGAACTTGTTGTCGAGCACCGAGACGATGGCGTCCTTCACCGCGACGTCCATGCCCTTCTCGACGCTGGTCAGCAGGGTCGAGCAGTACTCCTGGGCGCTCACGCAGCCGTCGGTGTCGACCCAGATCGCGTTCACCTTGCCGTTGCTGGCCTTGGCCGCCTGCAGCGCACCCAGACCGGCCGGGCCGGCCACCGGGAACAGGATGTCGGCGCCCTGGGTGATCAGGTTCTGGCCGTTCGTCTGGCCCTTGGCCTTGTCCTCGAAGCCGCCCGCGAACAGGCCCTTCTGGGTGGCCTCGTCCCAGCCCAGCACCTGGACGTTCTTGCTCTTCACCTCGTTGTAGTGCTTGACGCCCTCGGCGAAGCCGTCCATGAAGATCGTCACCGACGGGATCTGCGCGCCGCCGAAGGTGCCGACCTTGCCGCTCTTGGTCATCCCGGCCGCGAGGTACCCGGCCATGTAGCTGGACTGCGCGGTGTTGAACAGCAGCGGCTTCACGTTGTCGATCGGCTTGGCCGGCGCGGAGTCGACGATCGCGAACTTGATCCCCGAGTTGGCCTGCGCGGCCTTGTCGGTGGCGTCCTCGAGCTTGAAGCCGACCGCAACGATCACGTTGCACTTCTGGGCGACCATCGCAGTCATGTTGGTCGGGTAGTCGTTGTCCGACTTCGACTCCGCCTTGACCGGGGTCACGCCCTTCTCCGACACCGCGTCCTGCAGGCCCTTGTACGAGGTCTGGTTGAACGACTTGTCGTCGAACCCGCCCGAGTCGGAGACCATGCAGGCCTTGAAGTCCTTGTTGGCGTCGCTGCCGCCTGCGTTGTCCTCGGTCGGCTTGCTGCCACACGCGGCGACGGCAAGCGTCAGCACGCCCACGATCGCCGTTCCCCGCACGTACTTCTTCACCGGACGTCTCCTTCGTCGACCAGAATCCTTTAACCGGTACGCCTTCCCCCACGCACCATCCGCAGACTATAGGGCGCGGTCCGTCTTTCTTTGAACGTCGAGCAGGCCTCGATACCGGAAAGTGACCGGCGTTTGCGTCACATTTCGACAACTTCTCCGGTGCGGTCACGGGCTGCGGCGCCGGCGTCACCGTGCGCACGCTCCGTGGCGACCTTCACCGTCCGTGGTCGGACCACTGGCTGCTGGGCTGTCGGGTGGTGGTGCCACAATCGCGGGATGAGTCATCAGCTGCTGGTCGCGGACGTCCTGGCCCGGGTCGAGTCGGTACGCCAGGACATGGTCGCCGTCCGGCGTGACCTGCACGCGCACCCCGAGCTCGGCTGGCACGAGGTGCGGACGACCGAGCTCCTCGAGAAGGCACTGGTCAGCGCCGGACTGTCGCCGCGGGTGCTGCCGACCGGGACCGGACTGATCTGCGACATCGGGGCCGGCGACACCTGCGTGGCGCTGCGGGCCGACATCGACGCGCTGCCGGTACCGGACGGCGTCGAGGCGCCGTGGCGGTCGACCATCGACGGCGTCGCGCACGCCTGCGGGCACGACGTCCACACGTCCGCGCTGCTCGGCGCGGCGCTGGTGCTGGCCGGGATGTCGCGCGACGGGCAGCTGGACCGGCGGGTCCGGGTGATCTTCCAGCCGGCCGAGGAGATCATGCCCGGCGGCGCGCTCGGCGTGATCGCGGCGGGCGGGCTCGACGGCGTACGGCGGATCTACGGCCTGCACTGCGATCCGCGGCTGCAGGTGGGGCAGGTCGGGCTGCGCGTCGGCGCGCTGACGGCCGCGGCCGACAAGCTGCTGGTGCGGCTGACCGGGCCGGGCGGGCACACGTCCCGTCCGCACCTGACGGCCGACCTCGTCTACGCGCTCGCGACGCTCGTCTCCGAACTGCCGGCCGCCCTGTCTCGCCGGGTCGACCCACGGGCCGGCATGTCGCTGGTCTGGGGCCGCATCACGTCCGGCTCCGCCGCCAACGCGATCCCGTCCCGCGGCGAGGCCGAAGGCACGCTCCGCTGCCTCGACGTGAACGCGTGGCGGCTCGCCGAGGAGCTCATCCCGGAGCTCGCCGCGCAGCTCGTCAGGCCCTACGGCGTCGAGGTCGACACCGAGGTCACCCACGGCGTACCACCGGTGATCAACGACGCGACCGCCATCACCGTCCTGCAGAACGCCGTCCACCAGACCCTCGGCTCCAGCGCAGTCGCCCCCACCGACCAGAGCCTCGGCGGCGAAGACTTCGGCTGGTACCTCGAGCACGTCCCCGGCGCCATGGCCCGCCTCGGCGTCCGGCCCCCCACCCAAGAATCAGCCCCTGACCTGCACACCCCGGGCTTCACCCCCTCCGAAGAAGCCATCACCCTAGGCACCACCCTCCTAACCACCACAGCCCTCCTCGACTGACCGCGCCGGTGGGCTAGAAGGTGTCGGCGGGGATGTAGACGCCCCAGACGTCTCGGAGGGTGTTGCTTACTTCGCCTACGGTGGCTCGGGCCTTGAGGGCTTGTTTCATGGGGTAGAGACAGTTTTCGGTGCCTTCGGCGGCTTTTTTGAGGGCTGCGAGGGCGTCGTCGACGGCGGTCTGGTCGCGGGTGGCGCGGAGGGTGGTGAGGCGGTCGACCTGCTGGGCCTCGATGGCGGGGTCGACGCGGAGCGGTTCGTACGGCTCCTCGTCGGCGATCCTGAACTTGTTCATGCCGACCACGACCCGCTCCGCGGCGTCGATCTGCTGAGCGATCTGGTACGCGGACCGCTCGATCTCCTGCTTCTGGTAGCCCTGCTCGATCGCGGCGACCGCACCGCCGTACTCCTCGACCTGGTCCATCAGCTCCACCGCGGCCGCCTCGACCTCGTCGGTCAGCGACTCCACGACGTACGAGCCGGCGAACGGGTCGACGGTCGCGGTCACGTCGGTCTCGTACGCGAGCACCTGCTGCGTGCGCAGCGCGAGCCGGGCCGCCTTCTCGGTCGGGAGGGCGATCGCCTCGTCGTAGGAGTTCGTGTGCAGGGACTGGGTTCCGCCGAGTACGGCGGCCAGACCCTGGATCGCGACGCGGACCAGGTTGACCTCGGGCTGCTGCGCGGTGAGCTGCACGCCCGCGGTCTGGGTGTGGAACCGGAGCATCAGCGACTTCGGATTGCGGGCGCCGAACTCGTCCCGCATCACCCGCGCCCAGATCCGCCGCGCGGCGCGGAACTTCGCGACCTCCTCGAGCAGCGTCGTCCGGGCCACGAAGAAGAACGACAGCCGCGGCGCGAACTCGTCCACGTCCAGCCCGGACGCGACCGCGGCCCGGACGTACGCGATCCCGTTGGCCAGCGTGAACGCGATCTCCTGCGCGGGCGTCGCGCCGGCCTCGGCCATGTGGTAGCCGGAGATCGAGATCGTGTTCCAGCGCGGCAGCTCCGCCTGGCAGTACGCGAAGATGTCGCTGATCAGCCGCAGCGACTCCTTCGGCGGATAGATGTACGTCCCGCGCGCGATGTACTCCTTGAGCACGTCGTTCTGGATCGTGCCGGTGAGCTTGTCGCCGGAAACGCCCTGCTCCTCGGCCACCAACTGGTAGAGCAGCAGCAACACGGATCCGGGCGCGTTGATCGTCATCGAGGTGGAGACCTGGTCCAGCGGGATCTTGTCGAACAGCACCCGCATGTCGTCGATCGAGTCGATCGCCACCCCGACCTTGCCGACCTCGCCGTGCGCGATCGGGGCGTCGGAGTCGTACCCCATCTGGGTGGGCAGGTCGAAGGCGACGGACAGCCCCATCGTGCCGTGGTCGATCAACTGGTGGTACCGCTGGTTCGACTCGGCCGCGGTGCCGAAGCCGGCGTACTGCCGCATCGTCCACGGCCGCTGGGTGTACATCGTCGGGTAGACGCCCCGGGTGTACGGGAACTCACCCGGCACCCCGAGCTTCGACGCCGGGTCGAACCCGTCCAGCGGCCCGTACACCGGCGCGAACTCGAACCCTGACTCGCTGCGATGACTCATCTGCCCACGGTAGGCCGAACCAGCACCGCACTGGTATGACCTCCGGCACTCCCCCGTGGTGATCCCCATCCGTCGACAGGGCATCGACGCGGTGTTACGGGAGTGTCGCCCAGGGTTCATGCGCGATGAGGAACCTTCGAAGTGTGCGAATCGTGATGGTTGCCGAAACCTTCCTGCCGCAGATCAATGGCGTGGCGAACACGGCTCGTCATTGCGCCGACCGGCTCCGCGCCCGCGGGCACGACCTGCTGATCATCGCGCCCGGACCAGGACCCGACGTGTACGGCGACGTACCGGTGCTGCGTGCGCGGAGTTTCCGTACGCCGGGCTACAAGGAGTACCCCGTCGGCCTGCCCGACCCGTCGATCGAGCGCGCGATGGCCGACTTCAAGCCGGACCTCGTCCATCTCGCCTCGCCGTTCATCATCGGTGCGTACGGGCTGCGCGCGGCCCGCAGGCTCGGTGTTCCGACGGTCGCGATCTTCCAGACCGATATCGCCGGCTTCGCCCGCCAGTACCCCTGGTACGCCGCCGCCGACCGCGGCATCTGGCGCTGGGTGACCCGCACCCACTCGCGTGCAGACCGGACCCTCGCCCCGTCGTCCTCGGCCGTCGGGGCCCTGGTGCAGCGCGGCGTACCCCGGGTGCATCTGTGGGGCCGCGGCGTGAACCTGGATCTGTTCGATCCCCAGCACCGCAACGAGGAATGGCGCCGGGAATTGTCCCCTGACGGGCGGCCGATCGTCGGGTACGTCGGCCGGCTGGCCGCCGAGAAGAAGGTCCGGCGGCTCGCCGAACTGACCGACCTGGACTGCCGGATCGTGATCGTCGGCGACGGGCCGGACCGCGCGTCGCTCGAGCACGCGTTGCCGACGGCAACCTTCCTCGGGATGCGCCGGGGCGCCGACCTGGCCTCGATCTTCGCCGGGCTGGACGTGTTCGTGCACACCGGCGAACACGAGACGTTCTGCCAGACCATCCAGGAGGCGCAGGCGTCCGGCGTCGCCACCGTCGGCCCGGCCGCGGGCGGACCGCTCGACCTGATCCACCCGGGCGAGAACGGTCTGCTGTTCGAGCCCGGCAAGCCCGGCTCGCTGCGGGACGCGGTGAAGACGCTGCTCGACCACCCGACGGCCCGGGCACGGATGGCCGCCAGCGGTCTGGAACGCGTCCAGTCCCGTACCTGGCCGGCCGTCGTCGACGACCTGGTCGACCGGCACTACGCCGAGGTGCTCCGCGACGCCGCCGCCGTCCGGCACGTCGCATGACAGGCTCGCTGCGGATCGCGCAGCTCGCGAATTTCGTTGGGCCGACCTCCGGTGGGATGCGGACAGCGATCGAGCACGTCGGCCAGGGGTACGTCGAGGCCGGCGCCGAGCGGATCGTGATCACGCCGGGCGAGAAGGACGTGGTCGTCGAGACCGGGCTCGGCACGGTGGTGCGGGTGAAGGCGCCGAAGGTGAGCGGCGGGTACCGGCTGATCACCAACCCGTGGACCGTGATCGACATCCTGAAGAAGTTCGGTCCGACGACGGTCGAGATCTCGGACAAGTCGACGCTGCTCCCGGTAGCGCGCTGGGCCCGGCGCAACGACATCGGCACCGTACTGTTCAGCCACGAACGCCTGGACGCGATGCTCGCCCTCGGTGCGGCACGACCGGGCCAGCTCGGCGGGAACGACGTACTGCGACCGGGCCGGATGCTCGGTGGCGCCACCCTCCGCCCGAGCCGCTGGGGCGCCGGCGACAGCACGGTGTGGTGGGGTGCCGACGGCGTGAAGTACAGCCAGCTGCACATGGTCGCGACGGTCGCCGCGCTGTACAAGATCCTCGGCCGGACGTACGACGCCGTCGTGGTGACGTCGCGCTACGCGGCGGCCGAATTCGACGAGGTGACGACGCCGCTCGTCCGGATCCCGCTCGGGGTCGACCTCGACACGTTCCACCCGTCGCTGGGCGAGCCGGCGGATGACGGCGTACTCAAACTGGTGCACGCGGGCCGACTGTCCCGGGAGAAGAGCCCGCACCTCGCGGTCGCCACGGCCGCCGAGCTGCACCGCCGCGGCGTGAATCTGCGAATGGACGTGTACGGCACCGGCCCGCACCTGGACGAGTTGCTCGAGATTGCCGGCGACGCGCCCGTCACGTTCCACGGGTACGTCGACGGGCGACACACCCTCGCCAAGCACCTCGCCGAGGCCGACGTCGCACTGTCCGTCTGCCCCGGCGAGACGTTCGGCCTGGCCGTCCTCGAGGCGCTCGCCGCCGGTACGCCGGTGGTCACCGCCAACACCGGCGGCGCCCGCGAACTCGTCGACGACACCTGCGGCCGCTGGGCCCCCGCCAACCCCACCGATCTCGCCGACGCCGTGCTCGCGCTCTCCCAACTCCCCGGCCGCCGCACCGCGGCCCGCCACCGAGCCGAGCTCTACAACTGGCAAACCTGCGTCAACCGCATGCTCACCCTTCACAACCGCCTCGCCCAGACCCGCATCGCAGCCTGACCTGTACCGAACAACGGGTAGAGGTCCCACCTCAGACCGATCGTCGGCTCGCCGCAAGCGTGCGGATGCTGCGGCGGAGGCACCACTACCCGTCGTTCGGTACGGCCCTCACGTCAAGTGGTCGTAGTCGCCCCGGGTCCAGGCGGCGTAGCGCTCGGCGGAGCGTTGGACGCTGGCGTGGGCGCCGGTCGGGATGAGGCCGCCGAAGTTGCCGTAGAGGCGGTCGTAGTCGAATTCCTCGAGTTGCTTGGCGATGCGCAGGGCGACGGCGCCGGAGAGCGGGATGCGGTTCGGGAACGAACGCATGAACGTCACGGACCCGTCCGGATTCGGGCCGATCGTGTCACCGGCCAGGAGGACCCCCTTGCCGTCGGCGCCGGTCCAGTGCGCCACCGCGCTCCCCGGGAAATGACCGCCAGGTTGCACGACAGTGACGCCGGGAACGGGCTGGAGCGTGCCGGACCAGGTCTTCAGCTGCTCGTCCGGCCGCGCCACCCACTGTGCGTCCGCCTCCGAGATGTACACCGGGACACCGCCGAGCCGGCGCGACCACTCGACCTGGACGCCGTACATGTGCGGGTGGCTCGCGATGATCGCAGCGACCTCGCCGAACTCCAGGACCTGCCGGGCAGCGTCGTCGTCGACGAAGCCCAGCGGGTCCCAGAGCAGGTTGCCGCCGTCGGTCACCACGAGCAGCGCCTGCTGCCCGATCCCGGCCTCCGGCTCCGATCGGATGCCGTACAGGCCGGGCTCGATCTCGTGCACCCGCACCCGGTACCCGGCGGCGATCTGCTCGTCGAGCGTCGTCCAGCGCTGCCCACCGGCCGGCACGTACTGACGTTCGTCCGCACAGATCGCACACACGTCCGGCTGCTCGGCGTGCTCGACCGCACAGGTCGCGCAGATCCAGAAACTCATCCTGACTCCTCGTCGTCGATTGCTGCCCCCGACTCTCGGAGTTCAAGAGAGCTTGAGGTCAAGCGCTCAGGTGAGGTGGTCGAAGTCGCCGCGGGTCCAGGCGGCGTGCCGGTCGGCGGAGCGGCGTACGACGGCCTTCGCGTCGACCGGGATCACCGAGCCGAAGTTGTTGTAGAGACGGTCGTAGTCGAACGGGTCGAGGGAACGGGCCACGCGGTCGACGACGGCGCCGGACAGCGGGATGCGGTTCGGGTAGCTGCGCATGAAGCTGACCGACGTACGGTCCGGGTTCGCGAAGATCGTGTCGCCGGACAGCACAACTCCCTTGCCGTCGGCACCATTCGCCCAGTGCACGACCGCACTGCCGGGGAAGTGACCGCCCGGTTGCACCAGAGTCACTCCGGGTAGTGGGTTGAGCTGACCGGACCACGTCCTGATCACCGGGTCCTGACGGGCGACCCATTCCTTGTCGGCCTCGGAGACATACACCGGTACCGGTTCGTCACCGCCGAGCCGGTGGCTCCACTCCACCTGGACTCCGTACATGTGCGGGTGGCTGGCGATGATCGCCACTACGTCGCCGAGTTCGCGCACCCGGCGTACGGCGTCGTCGTCGAGGTAACCGATCGGGTCCCAGAGCAGGTTGCCGTCGTTCGTTGTCAGCAGCATCGACTGCTGCCCGATCCCCACCGGCGGCTTCGAACGGATGCCGTACAGGCCGGGCTCGACCTCGTCGATCGTGACCTCGGTACCGGCCAGCTCGTCGAGCGTGGTCCAGTGCTGCCCGTCCGCGGGCACCCACTGTCGCTCGTCGTTGCAGATCGCACACACCTCGACCTGCTCCGAATGCTCGACCGCACAGGTCGTACAGATCCAGAAACTCACCGTCTTCTCCCCTCGCTCGAACACCGACGCGACCGATCTCACACCCATCGCGATCGATGTCACATCTGTCAGGACATTCCACCTCAAACACCGGGTCTAGCATCGAGACGTTTCGGGGAACTCGACGAGGAGGAACTGGTGCCCAGCAAACCAGCCGGCACGCTGTACCGCGGCCGGGAGGGCATGTGGTCGTGGGTTGCGCACCGGATCACCGGCGTCGGCATCTTCTTCTTCCTGCTGGTGCACGTCCTGGACACCGCGCTCGTACGGGTCTCGCCGGAGGCCTACAACGAGGTGATCGGCACCTACAAGAACCCGATCGTCGGCCTGCTGGAGGTCGGCCTGGTCGCCGCGATCCTGTTCCACGCGTTCAACGGCGTCCGGCTGATCCTGATCGACTTCTGGGCCAAGGGCCCGCGCTACCAGCGGCAGCTGATGATCGGCGTCGGGGTGCTCTGGTTCGTCCTGTTCGTGCCGTTCGTCATCCGCCATCTGACCCACGTGTTCGGAGGCTGAGATGCCGGAATCCACCTCTGGGATCGCTGCTCCCCGGTCCAGTTCGCGGGCCCGCAGCCTGAAGGGCGGCGGCCGGAACCGCTCCGGCCAGACCAACTTCGAGCTCTACAGCTGGCTGTTCATGCGGCTGTCCGGGCTCGCCCTGGTGATCCTCGTCCTCGGGCACCTGTTCGTGAACCTGATGCTCGGCGGCGGCATCACCGCGCTGGACTTCGGCTTCGTGGCCGGCAAGTGGGCCAACCCGCTCTGGCAGGTCTGGGACCTGCTGATGCTGTGGCTGGCGATGCTGCACGGCACCAACGGACTGCGCACGATCGTCAACGACTACGCCGAGAAGGACCAGACCCGGTTCTGGCTCAAGGCCCTGCTGGTCACGGCGGCGATCGTGATCGTGGTCCTCGGCACCCTGGTGATCTTCACCTTCGACCCGTGCCTCGACCCCAACTCCACGCTGTCGGTCTGTAAGTAAGGAAGCTATGCAGCAGCACCAGTACGACGTCATCATCGTCGGCGCGGGCGGCGCGGGAATGCGCGCGGCCCTCGAGTCCAGCAAGCGCACCCGGACCGCCGTACTCACCAAGCTCTACCCGACCCGCTCCCACACCGGCGCGGCCCAGGGCGGCATGTGCGCCGCGCTGGCGAACGTCGAGGAGGACAACTGGGAGTGGCACACCTTCGACACCGTCAAGGGTGGTGACTTCCTGGTCGACCAGGACGCCGCCGAGGTGATGTGCAAGGAGGCCGTCGACGCCGTCCTCGACCTGGAGAAGATGGGCCTGCCGTTCAACCGGACCGCCGAGGGCAAGATCGACCAGCGGTTCTTCGGTGGTCACACCCGCAATCACGGTGAGGCCGTCGTCCGGCGCTCCTGCTTCGCCGCCGACCGTACCGGTCACATGATCCTGCAGACGCTGTACCAGCAGTGCATCAAGCAGAACGTCGAGTTCTTCAACGAGTACTACGTTCTCGACCTGCTGATGACCAACGGCAAGGCCAGCGGTGTCGTCGCGTACGAGTTGGCCACCGGCGAGCTGCACGTGTTCAACGCCAAGTCGGTGATCTTCGCGTCCGGCGGGTTCGGCAAGGTGTTCCGGACGACGTCGAACGCGCACACGCTCACCGGCGACGGCATGGGCATCGTGTGGCGCAAGGGCCTGCCACTGGAGGACATGGAGTTCTTCCAGTTCCACCCGACCGGCCTGGCGGGTCTCGGCGTACTGCTGTCGGAGGCCGCCCGTGGTGAGGGCGGCATCCTGCGGAACAAGGACAACGAACGCTTCATGGAGCGGTACGCGCCGACCGTGAAGGACCTGGCGCCGCGGGACATGGTCGCCCGCGCGATGGCCAACGAGGTTCGCGAGGGCCGCGGCTGCGGTCCGGACGGCGCGTACGTGATGCTCGACCTGACCCACCTGGAGCCCGCGCACATCGACGCCAAGCTCCCGGACATCACGGAGTTCGCGCGTACGTACCTGGGCGTCGAGCCGTACACCGAGCAGATCCCGGTCTTCCCGACCGCGCACTACGCGATGGGCGGCATCCCGACCAACATCAAGGGCGAGGCGCTGGCCAACAACGACGACGTGATCCCCGGTCTGTACGCCGCGGGCGAGGTCGCCTGCGTCTCGGTGCACGGCGCGAACCGGCTGGGTACGAACTCGCTGCTCGACATCAACGTCTTCGGCCGGCGCGCCGGGATCGCCGCCGCGGAGTACGCCGGGACCGCGACGTTCGAGGAACTGCCGCCCGAGCCGGAGAAGTACGTCGTCGAACTGGTCGAGGGGCTGCGCAACTCCACCGGCCAGGAGCGGATCGCCGCGATCCGGTCCGACCTGCAGGCGACGATGGACCTGAACGCGCAGGTGTACCGCACCGAGGGCTCGCTGAAGCAGGCGCTGGCCGACCTGGCCGGCCTCAAGCAGCGGTACGCGAATGTGGCCGTGCAGGACAAGGGCAAGCGGTTCAACACCGACCTGCTCGAGGCGGTCGAGCTCGGCTTCCTGCTGGACCTGGCGCAGGTGCTGGTCGAGGGTGCGCTGGCCCGCAAGGAGTCCCGCGGCGGGCACTTCCGCGAGGACTACGACAAGCGCGACGACGTCAACTTCATGCGGCACACGATGGCGTACCGCGAGATCGATGCGGACGGCAACGAAACGATCCGGCTCGACTACAAACCGGTCGTCCAGACCCGTTACAAGCCGATGGAGCGCAAGTACTGATGGACGTCAAGGTCAAGATCCTGCGGTACAACCCCGAGGTCGTCGACGAGGCCGAGTGGAAGACGTACGCCGTCACGCTCGAGCCGACCGACCGGGTGCTGGACGCGCTGCACAAGATCAAGTGGGACCAGGACGGCACGCTGACCTTCCGGCGGTCCTGCGCGCACGGAGTCTGCGGCTCGGACGCGATGCGGATCAACGGCCGCAACCGGCTGGCCTGCAAGACCCTGATCAAGGACCTGAACCCGGACAAGGAGATCACCGTCGAGCCGATCAAGGGCCTGACGGTGCTCAAGGACCTGGTCGTCGACATGGACCCGTTCTTCGAGGCGTACCGGTCGGTGATGCCGTTCCTGGTCACCAGCGGCCACGAGCCGTCCCGGGAGCGGATCCAGTCGCAGGCCGACCGGGACCGCTTCGACGACACCACGAAGTGCATCCTGTGCGCCGCCTGTACGACGTCCTGCCCGGTGTTCTGGTCCGACGGCCAGTACTTCGGCCCACAGGCGATCGTCGGTGCACACCGGTTCATCTTCGACAGCCGCGACGAGGGCACCGAGCAGCGGCTGGAGATCCTGAACGACAAGGAAGGGGTCTGGCGCTGCCGGACCACGTTCAACTGCACCGAGGCCTGCCCGCGCGGCATCGAGGTCACCAAGGCCATCCAGGAAGTGAAGCGAGCGCTCATTTTCCGCCGGGTATGAGCCTGGGCCACTCCTCCAGTAAGATTTCTTCGCCGACCTGACCCGCCCTCGCGGGGATCGACCTGCGCCTGGGGGGTGATTTGTGGAGCCGCGCCTGCGGGAGTCGTCCGAGCGGTTCTACCGTCGCCTGGTGGAGCTGCTGGAGCGCTGCGGCCTCCCCCGGAGCATGCCGCCGTTCCTCGTCCTCGGAGTGCTCGCGGCACTGACCTCGGTCGTGATCGCAGTCGTGCACCTGTCCGCGCCCGTGGCACCGGTCGACAAGCCGATCGCAATCGCGCCGGCCGCGGCCGGCAATCCGGGCACCTCGGTGGTGAACTCGCAGCGCGCGCAGGTGCTGTCGATCACGATGGTCACCCGGAACCGCTGGGCGGCCGGCTGGTCGGACTGCACCAGCGGCCCGACCTGCAAGTACGCCGCTGTGGTCGACCGCGACGGCGCCCGCTCGGTGGCACCGGAGTGGCCGGTTCCGTACGCGACGCTCCGGGCCGGCAGCGAGGCGATCGCGATCGCGCCGCCGCGCGAGGGCACGCTGACCGGCGGCGCGACGATGATGTACCGGCTGACGTACGACGGCGCGCTGCTCACCCGGCTGCGCTACCGGCTGCCGACCACGACCTTCCAGAAGGGCGAGATCCTCACCGACCAGATCGTCCCCGGCCGGATCGCGGTGGTGAACACCGAGGAGTCGTCGGTGCGGATCCTGCAGTCCCGCGGCACCCGGTCGCCGAGCTGCGACGGCTCCGGCCGCTGCTGGATGCTCACCGGGATCGGCCGGACCGACCTCATCTGGACCGACGACGGCGGCAAGTCCTGGGGCGCCAAGTCGCTGGACCCGCACAACCAGCTCGGCCGGCTGGCCGTCAGCCCCGACGGCCGCACCCTGCTGACCACAGCGGTCACCGTCAACGCCACAGGCGGCCAGGTGGTCGCGAAGATGCAGATCTCCACCGACCGCGGCGCGAACTGGCGGACCGTGAAGAGCCCGCCGCCGAGCCTGAACACCCCGCCGCTCGCCTTCGACGACGGTACGGCCCTGATGCTCGGCGGCCGCGCCGGCGACCGGCCGCGGCTGTACCGGGTCCGCGACGGCGCCGCGAAGCTGGACGGCGGCTACCCCGGCGACCTCGCCGACCTCGACGGCGACGAGCACCTGATGTACGGCTTCGAGATCCCCAGGCGCCGCACCACCGAGGTCGTGCTGAGCACCGACGAGGGCAAAACCTGGTCGAAGTTCGCCCCCCGCTGACCCACACCTCCCACCCCACCCGACCTCACCCCCACCTGCCTCCGCCCAACCCGGCGCCACCCCAATTGCCCCCATGTGAGGCTCTTGTGTCCGATGTGTGGGTGCCGACCACTCCCTCACTGAGCAGTGCACCGGGATGGGGCGGCGGGCGGGGCGGACAGTTCGACAGGACATGTCGGTCGGTGTCTGGCCGGTGGGTAGTGCACCTGAGCGTGAGTGCGCCGAGCGCGTACGGTGTCTCGAGGTGCACTACCTGTCGAAATGTCCCTGCCCTGCCCGGCCCGGCCCGGTCGGTTGGTCGGTTGGCTGGTGAACTCGGCGGCGTGCGAGGGCGGTGGCGGAGGGTTCGGACAGGCAATGGTGGGTTCGGACAAGCAGTGGGAGTGCGGGCGGGGTCAGGGGTGTTTGGTGGCGCCCTTGAGGACCTTGTCGACGGCGTTCTTCGGGCCGTAGACGGCGATGCCAACCAGGTCGAGCTCGGCGGTGCGGACGGCGCGGACCGCGGCGCGGTTGTCGTCGTCGTTGCCGGTGGCGAACAGGTCCTGGGTGAACACCGAGTGCTCGATCTCGCGACCGAGAGCACGCTCGTGCGCGACGGTCATGAACTCCTTGGAGCCCTCGAACACCATCACCGGCTGCCGGAACATCGGCAGGTACCGGACCTCGTCGGCATCCTCGTACGGCTGGCCGACGACCTCCGGATGCGTACCCGCGATCCCACTCACCAGGAACGCAGTCACATTCAACCGCTGCCAAACAGCCAGGTCGTCACGCAGCAACACTGCAATCTTCGTAGCAAACTTTTCCACCCCCCGATCCTCAACGCCCAGACCACCAACCGTCTTGTACGTTCTTAACCCGCTTCAGCAGTACGGCGGGGGACTGTCAAACGAACGGTGTAACTCGGGTTGAAGAGGGTTAGTTGCGTCCGGTGGTGAGGCGGCCGTCGAAGGCGATCTCGAAGGCGTTGAG